>NZ_CBDQZP010000004.1:0-406713 GCF_965341865.1 Nocardia sp. bgisy134 | reverse complement strand
TTCCACGCAGGTGGCTGGGTCGCGGATGAACTTCCGCTACTGCCGCATACGGCGCTGTCGAGAACCTCCGCGTCTGCCGATGTGCGAGTGCTCATGCGGTGTTGGCTGACTGGATACTGATCACTGCTCCGGATGCGCGGAGTGAAACCGCTAGAGCCTCCATTTCGACTCGGGTTCCTTCGATGCCTCCGGCGCGGAGCTGGTCGGCCATCGAACGCGCCTCGATGAGCGACAGCGCTTTGACAGCCCGTAGCGCCCGCATCACTGCCGCCGGCGTTGCGTTGTCGCCGGTGAGTTGAAGCAGGGTCGGACCGTTAGCGGCCAGGATCGCCGAGCGCATCCGCGCTGGCGGTGCTTCACAGCCGCGTTCGTACCAGACACATTCACACTTCGGGCAGTTGCCTTCCAGGTCCCATTGGTGTTTCACTCCCGAGAGTGCCTCGATGACTGTGGCTTCGATCAGCGACCCGCACTCGATGCAGTTGGTCATGTAGGGCGCGGATTCAACCACTGTGTCCATCGTGCTGAATCCTAGATCCAGCTTCCCGCAATGGTCGACAAGAGCGTCCGCGTCTTCCGCACATCGCGCATTCACGAACGCGCGCAAATGGAACGGTGACCGGTGAGAGGCAAGCCATTTGAGAGCCACACCAATGACACTGGTGGGCAGCCGATTAGGGAGCTTCTCACCGGGCACCTGGACCCGATCCCGGCCGGGATCAGGCCCTGGCACCAGTGTTAAGTAGCCGATGACGGGATATCGGCAAGCCTGGTCAAGCCTCGGAATCGGCGACGTACCAGTACAACCGATCGAGGCTGGTCGAAGCCGGCTCCTGCCAGGGTTTACCGTCAGACGAGATTCGGTTGTTGTCGAGGTCGAAGCGAACAGATCCTGCTTGGTTGCTGGCGGTGAGTACTACCCCGTCCTCGGACAGGGCAAGGGTCTCCCACGCGCCGCAGGCTTCGAACTCCAGCCGTATGAGTTCGTGGTCGTCGCAGTACTGCAGACCTTGCGGATGCCCAGAGTCCAGGACACGGGGCCGGCGCAGAGTCCGGCCTTGCAGCTGGCCGTTGTTGAGCCGTGCCAGCACGCCCTGGTGTGGTCGTCCCACTCAATAATTCCGGTTACCGCCTGGGGGACGCGATAGCGTCTGTGGCGGAAGACCCCGCTGCGGCGAAGTGCCAACGTGATCATCGCCGGATGATCTTCTGCGAGGAATTGCATCGGATGCGTGGCCTGTTCGGCCGAATCGGGCAGTGCCTGCGGCGTCTACGGTACATCGGCTTCTCTTTCGCGATGCGGCACGTGCTGCGCACACCGCTCGCCGAGCTCGAGCGTCAGGATCCGCCGTTCGATAGCGCGCCAGCCCGGTTGCCACGTGTGGTGCGGTGGGTGACTCCAGCGCTGGTGGGCACCGTCGAGTGCAGGGAATACGTTGACGCAACGGCGTCACCCGAGTTGGCGAGGGCTGCACGCAGACCCGTCAGCGTGCGCGCGGACCAAATTCTCCGCGACCTTCGGCCCGCCGCACCCGCCATCGACGCCGACCCTTCGAACCCGCGCAGTTCCTCCTCGGTGCGAGCCGGTCTCACCCGGTACGGCCCGACCGCGAACTCGCTCAGCGGCGGCCGCCGAAGCCGGGCGGCGCGTAGCGCGGCGAGGCGACACAGGCTTAGCGCCGGATCCCGCACGCTTACGCCACTGCCCCCGTGGTCGCCTTGATCGCGTTGGCGGGTGTGTTGTTGACCCGGCGTCGCGCGGAAGGTCGGCGACACGCGGCTCGTAGTCGACGGAGGGTGCGGTACAACGCGATTTATAGTGTGCATTGCGGGCAAAACTTCGGCTATCAGGTCGAGCCAGTCACTATCACGTAGAACCAGTTCCGGGTCGGCAGCGCATCAGGGCCCGACAACCGTGAATTCTTTCAGAAAGGCGCCATTATGCCCGTCCAGCACACTGCCCGGTACCGCGCGATCACTGCGGCGACGATGGCAGCCCTCGCATTGTCCAGCGGCGTTCTCCCCGCGTTCAATTCTGCGGCAATCGCGTCGGCGCAGGTGTTCCACGCCTCGCCCGCCGCGACAGCGCAAACCGAGCTCTACACCGAGATGCGGACGCTATGGGGTGAGCACATGGACGGGACCTGGGCGACCGTGGTCGCGTTCGCCGACGACCCCCTCGCACTGCTGCCCAGTCTGGGCCGACTGCTGCGCAACCAGGTCGACATCGGTAACGCGTTCGCGCCGTACTACGGCCAGGAAGTCGCCGGGCGGCTCACCGGCCTGTTGACTATCCACATCTTGCAGGCCGTGCCAGTCCTCACCGCCGCCCAGATCGGCTACAAACCGGCACTCGACACGGCAGTCGCGGCCTGGCATGCCAACGCTCGAGATATCGCCGACTTCTTCGCTGCGATCAACCCCAACTGGTCGCGGCAGGACATGCGTGAGGCGATGAGCATGCACATCGACCAGACCGTCGCTTACGCAGCCGCCGTCATCGACGGCAGGTACAGCGACGCGACCGCCAAGTTCGACAAGGCCAAGGCACACATGATGGATGTCGCCGACATCCTCAGTCAGGGCATCGTCGCCCAGTTCCCGGACAAGTTCTAGACTCTCGGAACATGCTGAGGCTCAATTGTTTTCGGCGGTTCCAGGCGGTCAGGTGCTCGCCTCGATCTCTGGCGCCCCTTGGCCTCTGCTGTTCCATATCGGCCCGGATTCATAAAGTCGATGAACTCGGTGCCCGGACCAAGCGTCAACCAGATGCGTTCTCCAGCGCTGACCAGGGCAAACTCAACCACCGGTTCGTGGCTGTGCCATAAGTTGCCACACTCTCTACATCCGTCCGATGCATGAGCACCAGTCCGGAGGACCGGTACCGGATCGACCGCGAGCCAGCAAATCCTGCGGCCGAAATCGGCTCGCGGAGAAGCGGAGAAGCGCGGAGTAGATCGTCACGCCGCAATGGACATCGGCATCCGAGGCGACAGAGGGCTGTCCTAGCGGTAGCGCAAAGATTGGACGACCTGAATGTCGAGTTCGTCGAAGCGGGACGGAAGGATCTTCGTTAGCCAGACCTAGCTCGGGCTATCGCCACAGAAACATCCGTATTCGTCCCACGCGGTGGCCCGAGCGCTGCGTGCGAGTCCATGCTCAACCGCGCGTGCGATTTCGTCCGTGCCTGTGTGCCAGCGGCACTCACCCTCCCGAGATCGCTCGATTCTGCTCGCAACTGCGCGAACCACCCAGTGGTCTGTACGCCTGATGTCGAGTCACGACGCCGACCGGAAGGCGGGATGTGGGTACACCTCCGAGGTGATGCGGACCCACACCCGCCGAGGCAGGACGGCTGCCGACCTGTCAGGGCTCGAGGTCGACCACACCTTTGCCGCTCGCGATGTCGAGCGGCACCGACACCTGATCGTGCGCGATCAACCAGGTGTCGTCGATCTTCCGCATGCCGTATGTGACCCGGACCCACATGCCGCCGGTTGTGGCCCCGTTCTTCAGCGTGCCGCTGAGACGAGCGAAGGCGTGCCCGAATGCCACATCGTCGCCTACGGTGAACGTCAGGTCGCGAACCTCATAGGCCACACTCTCGAAGAGCATGAAGACTTTCGCCCAGTTCTCGAGTTTCGCCGCTATCCCGACATGCTGGAGCGGCGGCTCGACATCGAAGGACACGACGTCGGTTGTGTACAGCTGTTTCAGGGCGTCGAGGTCCTTGGCTCGCAGTCCTTCGACCACCTTGTCGATGTGCCGGCGAAGCTCGACTTCGGCTACCTCGATACGGTCAGTGCGTGTCTGAAAGTCGTTGGGTGTGGTCATGATCGGCTCCTCAGGAATTGACGAAAGTGGTTTCGGCGGCGGCTCGCAGCGGCGCGAGCGCGGTGCTCCATGCGATGAGCTGATCCAGCAACGTGTTCAGCGCCGTGGCGTGGCGGTCGCTCGGTGTGAAGGTGCTGTGGTTCTCGAAATCGGTGAGCAACGAGATCTCGACCGGACGGCTCACGTCGGCCATGCCCAGCGTGCTGCAGACCACCCGCAGCTGCGCCACCGCGCGAGCGCCGCCGCTCACGCCGTAGGAGACGAATCCCACCGCCTTGTCGGTCCATTCCGCGCACAGGTGGTCGATGGCGTTCTTCAGCACCCCGGGAACGCCGCCGTTGTACTCCGGGGTCACCACCACGAAGCCGTCGAACGGGGCGATCCGCTCCGCCCAGGCGCGGGTGTGCGCATGCACCGACGGGCCGAACATCGGCGCCACGGCCTCGTCCAGATGCGGCAGCGGGTGGTCGCGCAGATCGATCAGTTCGAACTCGGCGTCGCCGCGCCGCGATGCCGAGTCCACAACCCACTGGGCGACCTGCGGGCCGTTGCGGTTGGGCCGGGTACTGCCGAGGATGATGCCGATTCTGATCATTTCCAGAACTCCTGATTCGCTGAAAGTGTCGCGACCTTCCGACGACACAGCCGTCCGGAATGTCAGGCCGCCTCGCCCGCCCGTCACCACCACCCCTCATCGAGACGCTTCGCGTCGCTCACATTTCTGGTCGCTGATTCGTCGATTTCTGTGAGGTACGCACAAACCGAAGGAGCCGACCATGACCGACCCGCACCTGCCCGGGGTGATCGGTGAACGCCGTCAACTGATCAATCTGGCCTACCGGCTGCTCGGCTCGCTGGCCGAGGCCGAGGATGTGGTGCAGGAGACTTACGCGCGCTGGTACGCGCTGTCCGAGCGGCAGCGGGAGGAAGTGGCGGCGCCCGGCGCGTGGTTGACGACGGTCGCCAGCCGGATCTGCCTCGATCTGCTCGGCTCGGCGCGCGCCAGGCGGGAACGCTATGTGGGCGAATGGATTCCGGAGCCGGTACCCAGCCGGTCCGAATGGCTCGACGGCTCCGCCTCCGTCGATCCCGCCGACCGGGTCACCCTCGACGAGTCGATCAGCATGGCCTTCCTCGTCGTGCTGGATTCCATGACGCCGGCCGAGCGGGTGGCGTTCGTCCTGCACGACGTCTTCCGCTACTCCTTCGCTGAGGTCGCCGACATCGTCGGGCGCACCCCCGCGGCCTGCCGCCAGCTCGCCTCCAGCGCCCGCCGCCGCATCCAGACCTCGAAGGAGCCGTCTGGCCCCGAGCGCGCCGAGGTGGTCCGAGATTTCAAACGGGCTTGGGAGACAAAAGATATCGAGGCCTTGATCGGCCTGCTCGACCCGCAGGCGATCGCCACGGCCGACGGCGGCGGCCTGGCACCATCCTTCCTCGACCCGATCAACGGCGGCGAGCAGATCACTCGGGCCTGGATGGAAATCGCCGCCCACGGCCCCGCGGTAACCCTGCTGGAGCGTACGGTGAACGGCCAACCCGGCCTGGTAGCACAGCTCGACGACACCATCGTCTCGGTCTACGCCTTCGACATCGCCGACGGCCGGATCACTCGCATCTGGGTGATCCGGAACCCGGAGAAACTGAGGCCCTGGACGGCCCGCTGAACCGAACTGCGGATCCGCAAGTAGTTCCAGCGGCACCACAACCTGCTCAGGATTCCGGCAGCAATCGCGCTATCAGCCCTCGGACAGTTCTACGACCTCGATCTGTTGGCTGAAAGTGATCCGGCGCCGCTCGGTCTCGGCAGGCTTCTCGGGAGTCTCACCCCACCGGATCGTGGCGAGCCACAGGCCATTCGGGTCGGTGACGACGGGAACCAATTGCATGATCTTGCCGAGGCGGTTGTAGCCCCCTTCGGACCGCCCGAGAAACTTGCCGACGAACGTCTGGTCAAGATCCGCCCCGGTCAGGCGAGTGACCTTCACCTCGCCTTCAGCACCTTCAGCACCTTCGGAACCGATGAGCCGGGCACGGTACTGCTCTGTAGCCATAATCCCTGATCTCTCTAATTGTTGGATTGGCTCAGCATTTGCTGTGAATCTTACGCGATGCGGAGAATGAAGTTGAGCGCCGATATTTCACAAACGCCGCGATGTTGCTGGCTACCGGCATGGCAGAGGTGAATCCACTCATGGCCGTGCTATATCGTCCGGCAGCTGGCCGGCCGAGGCGTTGTCCACGGACGCGGGGCGGCGTCGAGGCCTTCGTGGGTGCTTTGGGCGATCAGTTCACGGATGAACTCGGCCAGCACTCGGCTCGAGGCGCCGGAAGGGGGCCGTCCTCCGAGACGTGACTGGTGCGGAATACCCTGCCGCCGACCAGGTTTGCGCGGACATTCTGTGCGAAGGTGGCGAAGTCTCCGCGGTTCGGCTGCGGCGCGATCATCAGGTTACCGTCGCCCCCAGAGTCCGCGACCTGCAGAGTCTCCCCTTTACCCCAGACGTTCTGGGGGGACATCCCCCAACCGTCGGGCACGGTCACCTGCGATTTGCCGTCCACCGCGACAATCGTCTGAGCGGACATCAGCCGGATCTCATAGAATGCCGAAACCGAAACCGCCACCGCATGATTCGGCTCCGTCGTCCGTTCATGGGCCAGCGCGGCAGGCCCCGCCGCCGCGGCGATCAGCATAGGAGCCACGCCCAAACCCAGCCGGACCATCAACACCCGGACCCCGCCGCGCCGCCCCACCCCGAACCGGGCATTCTCGAAAAGCACTATCCAACAGCTACGACAGGGGCTTTGGGCGAGTACTCGGTGCGATCGAGGCGCGGCTCGCAGGTGAGTACTACGACCCTGCCGCTCGAAGCCGATAACCGCTATCGAGTGCGTGCGACCACCAACCGGCAACTCGGCCACTCGGTTCCGCTGCCCGGTCTGCGAGAAGCTCGCCAATAAATTGCTGCCATCGATCTGGTCAATTGACCAGAATGTAACACGGGCATCCTATGGTGCGAGCTACCCTGTCCGCATGCTCAGATCATTTCGCCGCAATGTTCGTGGCCGCCAATCGATTCGGCGCACGGTTACTGCGGCTGCAATTACTTTGATTGCAATTGGCGGGGCGCAGCCCCTCTCGAGCGCTGAGGAACCCGTTGCCGGATCAGTGGCGATTTCCGGCGCGGCAGAGTTTCTCGCGGCGATTCAGGGCGGCCGGCTGCTGGGGGTGCCGCCGCTGCCTGCAGTCATCGAGGGCGCAGGCGCCGGTCTGTCCTCCGCCGAGTTCTGGACGAACTATGTGCACGAGGTGTTGACCAAAAACTCGATCCTGCTGCCCATTCCGATCGACGTCGTCAAACCCGATGTGGTGCTGCCCCACGCCCCGGTCGAGGCGGGCGTCGAGGTGACGGCGCTGCCCTACGCGCCCGTCGATCTACTCGGGGTGACCTACGAGTGGGCGGACCGGAGGAAGACCGTCGGCGAGTTCCTCAACGACACCGGGACCGACGTGCTCGAGTTCGCACACAATGGCGCGTTGGTCGCACAGTACTTCGCCAACGGCTGGTCAGCCGAGGTCGCCCACCAGGCGTGGTCGACGACCAAGTCTTTCGTCTCCACACTGGTCGGCATCGCCCTCGACCAGCAGCTGATCGCCTCGCTGGACGATCCGATCGAACGATATGTCCACGACTTGGCAGGCACAGCATGGCACGGCGTCACGATCAGGAACCTGCTCGAGATGCGATCGGGGGTCCACTGGGACGAGCACGCCGAAGATCTCGCTCAGAACACCCAGGTCATGCAGTGGATCGACATGGCACTGGACTACTACACCGAGGGGCAGGCGGGAAAGACCAGAAACGAGTTCCTGCAATCGCTTCCCCGAGTCGAACCGCAGGGCGTCCACTTCAACTACAACAGCGCCAATACGCAGGTCCTGGCCTGGATGCTGGAGAGCGTCTACCGCCAGCCGTTCAATGCCATACTCTCCGACCAGTTGTGGCGACCGGCGGGCATGGAAGCCTCCGCCGACATCATGACCGACCGCACCGGCGCCGCCATCGCTTCGCAGGCCCTCTTCGCGCGACCACGCGATTTCGTCCGCTTCGGCGAACTCATGCGAAATAATGGCCGTACCCCGGATGGTCGCCGGATCGTGTCCGCACACTGGATCTCCGCGGCGACCACCAACATGAAACCGGCCAGAGACACCGGCGACACCACCGACGGCGGCTACGGCTTCCAATGGTGGAGCGGTGCGACACCGGATGGATTCCAGGCCAACGGATTCCAAGGGCAGTACATCACGGTCGCCCCGACCGCGTGCTTGACCGGAGTGCGGTTGGCACACACGCTGCAACTGAGCACGGACCTGACCTTCGCCGGTCAGGGAAACGCGGAGTGGCAGACGCTCTATCGAGCGGTGCTGGACCGGCTCGGCGGATGCCGCTAGCACCGATCAGCTTTCACGCCCTTCCCACTTCAGTAACCGATTGGCCCGAAATGATCGACTCATCCGCCACGAATTCCTCATCCACCGAAAGGCGCTCCGTCTTGCGTTCGGCGCGGCAGGCGAACTCGATCGCCTTCGCCGGACAGGGTTTGTTCCTGGCCGTTGTGCTGACCGAATTGCCACAGCTGAAGGACAAATTCGATTTGAGCGAAGCCGCGCTCGTCGGCGCTGTAGCCGGTATTTCGCTGATCGCCGCTCTTGGGAGCGTGGCCGCCGAGCGCGTGGCAGTGCGATGGTCCAGTAGAACAGCATTGCGTCTGGGCCTGTGCCTGGTCGCGATCTCGGGGCTCGCGATCGCCTGCTCGCCGGTGCCCGCCGCGCTGTTCGTCGCCTTGGCGATCTACGGCATCGGGCTCGGCGCCGTCGACGCCGGGACGAACATGCAGGCGGTTCTCATCCAGCACGGCCAGGGGCGGTTCATTTTGTCCTCGTTCTACGCGGCCTGGAGCGCCGGGGCGATTGCCGGCGCGTTGTTCGTCGCGGCATGCGCGGCGCTGGACCTGTCCGTCAGCGTCGCGATCGGGGTAGCGGCGGTCGCGGTGCTGCTGGCCGGGCAAACCCTGGGACCGCGATTGCTCGGCGCGGCCGACGCAGAGTCCGGGCCCGACGAACACGACCCCGCGCGACCGGTCCCGGTCGGCACGTTCCTGATGTTCGGGGTGACGCTGGCGCTGGCTTTCGCGATCGATCTCGCCGTGGGCAACTGGTCGGCGCTGTATCTCAGTGAGGAACTGCATGCTTCGGCGGCGGCATCGGCGCTGGCGCTGGCCGCTTATCAGGGTGCCTCACTGGCCGGGCGGCTGGCCGGGGACACCGGGGTGCGGCGCTGGGGCTCCCGCACCGTCAGCCGGTGCGCGGCCGCGATCGGATCGGTCGGCCTCGCGATCGTCGTGGTCGCGCCCACGTCTGCGATCGCGATCATCGGCTTCCTGGTCGCCGGTATCGGGCTACCGCTGATCGCGCCACTGTGTTTCAGCGAATTGGGCCGCCGGACCGGCGGTCGGGGGCTCGATGCGCTGATCGCACGGCTCAACCTGTTCAACTACGCGGGCACCCTGGTCGGAGGCGTGGTGGTCGGGTCCGTCGCGACCGCCGCGAACCTGCGGGCCGGATTCGCGATTCCCCTGCTGTTCGCGCTCGCCCTGTTCGGCCTGGCGCGAATCTTTTCGCAGAGGCTGCGCCACAGCAGTGCGACCGCGACGATTCCCGGTCAGAACTGAACCGGGTGTCGCCGAGGAACGAACACGGCCGCGCGAAACCATTGCCGCAGAACTGGATTGGACGTGTGATCAGATGGTGGGCGACCGCGCCGCAAATCGCGGCACCGTAAGCGCGAGGCTGGACCTCCCGACAATTCCGCCCGCGGTCCTGAGCGGGATCGTCGAGATCGGCGCGCGCGAAGGATGCGATATCGGGCAATGGTTCACCGGCACCGGACTGGCCGCGCCCGAGGTTCTGGCAGCGATTACGAGCGCTTCGCGTAATCGGCGAAGCCCTGCCAGTCGAGCATCACGCAGGGTTCGTCTCCCACGGTCCACGCGTCGTGGCCGGGTGGGACGATCATGAAGTCGCCGGGTCCGTATTCCTGTTGCTCGCCGTCGTCCATGGCTACCACCATCCGACCCGAAATGCAGTAGCCGACGTGGGCGGACTGACAGCTGTCGGTCTGAGCAATCGGCTTGACATGCTCCGACCACCGCCAGCCGGGTTCGAAAACCGCCCTGCCGACCGGCCCTCGATCGAGGTTGACGACATCGACTCTGCCTTTGTCCTGCTCGAAAGGCCGGGTCTCTTCGGGTGATTCGAAATTCTGGCGCACCAGACCGGACATGGCGGTTCTCCTTCGACATCCAGCCCCCGATGGTGGGTAGGTTGCGGCCCGCGATCGATCAGCGCGACGGACCGCTCCGGTAATGCTCGGCAAATCGCAGTTACCGAATAGCATCCGCGGCCGACGGCAAACATCACGCGCACATGCCGACAGCTACGCGGCGCACGGCCACCAGCACGACCGAACATGGAGAGCCCCGGTCCCGGGCAAGGACCGCTGAAGTGGGCACGTGGCCTTCGGATCGAGAGAGACCGAAGTGGTACCGCTTCTATTCGGGCCGCACGGCGGGCCCTGCTCAGTCGGTGGCGGCGATTGTCTCGTCGGGCCGGTTGAGGCGCCCAGGTCGGGGCGGATGGGTGGAATTCTCGCCGCACAGGTGATTCAGGCCGGTGAGGGTAAGCAGCCGGTGGACGGGTGGGGAGGGCTTGCGCAGGGTGAGAGTCGTGCCTCGTTCTCGTGCCGCGGTGCGGAGGAGCCAGAGCGTATCGATCGTCGCCGCGCTGAAGAAACTCACGTCGGCCAGGTCGATCTCGATGTGGTCGACGGCGGGATCGGTGACCGCCGTGCCGACGGCGTCGTAGAACTGTCCACCGGTGCCATAGTCGATTTCGCCGCGGCAGACGACTTCGCACCGGTCACCGGATCGGCGCGTCACCACTGAGAGATACGAGCCCGGGGTGACGAAGTCGTCCGCGATATCGGTGCTCGGCGAAATATCGTGCTGGTCGTTCATGAGGTGTCACCTCAGCGATCGAGGGCGGACACCCGCGCGCATTTGTGTGACGAGGGTGCGGGGGTTCGTCCATCAGACCGCAGGCCCGCGGTGGTGTCTAGTACCGGAAACGAACCGCGACCGGCCAGAATGCGAACCGCGGCCGCCCCGTCCTGCCTGAGCGGCACGCCCGAGGCCGCCACGATGCGCGGAATTGCCACTCGACCGGCCGCCCGTCCAAGGACCGGTTCGGCGCGCGCAGACACCGTTTGTGCCGCCCCCCGGCCGACCGGGATGAGGGGGCTCGCGACGACGTTATTCAACGGCGCATCGCCGCGCGCGAGCGCGGTTCACGCACGATATGGGTCTGTATTTCGATGTGGACACGATATCGAGGACCATTGCTCGAGGTCACCGCGCCCAGCACACACTCGAACGGGCTCAAAGATCAAGTGATCACCTTTCATGTTTGGACACCTGTTCAGGTTGCTGACTCGAAAGGAACTGTGACATGAGCGCTCTGGGCACCCCACTCAAGAAGATCGTCGCCATCAGCGCGATCATCGGCGGCGCCGGCATGGTAAACGTCGGCCAAGCTTCCGCCGTTACCGATCAGGAATGGGACAGCCTCGCCGCGTGTGAGTCGGGTGGTAATTGGAGTAGCAACACCGGCAACGGGTTTCACGGCGGCCTGCAGTTCTCGCCGGGCACATGGGCTGCATATGGCGGTGCCGCGTATGGGCGGACTGCCGACAAAGCCACCCGTGAGCAGCAGATCGCCGTCGCCGAGCAGGTACTTGCCGCTGAGGGCTGGGGTCCTTGGGCAGGTTGTTCGGCAGCGCTCGACCCTTTCCGCTGAGACGGCCGAGATGTCCAGCGGGTACGACCGAGCCATGACCCTGTCATCGTCCCGGTCCTCATGAACGCCGCCCGCTGCGGTGAACATCTCGCGGGGTGGTAGCCGCAGCGACGCCGGTCAGTGGGAACAGCACCAACCCTTGCGAGTGATAGTCGGCACTCCAGGATGTTCGGTCGAGTGTCAGCTGCCTCAGATGATCTCGGCGCGTTGATCTTCCACCGAGCCGCGTGGCCGTTTCGAACCACGCGGCTCGCGGCACAAGGGTGCATTCGGTGCATCTGACGGAACTGCCAGATGTCGAACCGGGTGAGGATCGCGGGGATAAGTCTCTCGGTCGCAGAACCTCTTGTTCCAGGCGCGCAATCCGATCGAGGCGATCGCGGTCTGTCGGCTTGCATGCCGACCGGATTGGTTCCGATCAGGACGCCGCCTACCGGGCAGGCGGTGATCCGAGGGTATTGAGATGGCGACTGCCTTGCAGACGACGAGGCGCCTGACACGGTGCGACGAGTGCGTTGGAGGGCAAGTCGTGCCTCTGGAGTAGATTGCGCGCCAAAGGTTTTACTGACTGCCCGATCTGGATTGGCCTGAGAATGTTTTTCGATGGGATGCCCGGCGACTGGAAGCCGATGCCGTTGGCGCAGGCGACACAACGCTTCGACATCGCCGAGGCGAGCGACGACAGTGTGTACCTGGAGGACCTGTTCGGCGACGAACCCCAGCACTTCTACGTACATACCGGCGACATCGAGGCCGATGGCCCGCTCGTGCTGGGTAACGGCCCCGGCGAAGATGAGGACACCGTCTACGTCGTCGACGGCGACCTGACTGTCAACGGCCCGGTCAGCTTCCTCAACATGGACATCTACACCTCGCTCTATGTCACCGGTTCGCTGAAGGCGCGTGATCTGATCTGCCTGTGGGACAGTTGCCTGTTCATCGGCGGCTCTCTGCACATAGACCAGCTACTCGCGACAGCGTTGACCGACGCCGGCCATCTGGTCGTCAAGAAGACGGTCTTCGCTCAGGCGTGGCTGGACGACTGTGACCGAGGCGCGATCTACTTCGATGACATCCAGGTGCCCAGACGGATCGGCGCTTCCGGCAATTCCTACCTCGGTGCCGACCACCCGATCGAAAGCCGGTCCGCCACCGTACGCCCCGAATACTTCGGCGAGAGTGGCGAACTCGACATGTTCCGGCTACGCACAGCGCTCATCCAGGGCCTGCCTGTGCTCCGCTGACTCACATCCCGTTTCCTCGGGCAAGCCGGACCCATCGCCGCAAACATCTCACTGGAGCACGTGGCAGTGGTTTCGGTGAGGGTGAAACGGCTCGGCCTCGTCGCCCCCGTCTGGCGACGGACTGAATGTCGTTTACTGACAAGGTCATCCGACCGGTTGGCCCGTCGTATGACGGACCAACCGGAAACACTCACTTCGCCGGGAACGGCGAGTTGATCGTGGTGAAGTACTGGATGGCCGCGCCTGCGGCGACCGGGGCGGTGACCAGGATCTGGCCGGCGAGCGTGCCGAGGGCGCCGACTGCGAGAATGCCGCCGATGCAGCCGACGGCGGCGGCGGGGATGAAGGGCCCGAAGAGGCCGACGATGGTGGCCGAGGCAACCGTAGCCCCGACGATGCCGCCGAGCACGCAGCCGACGGCGCCGCCGCCGAGTCCGCCGACCAGGGTGCCGATGGTGGCGCCCATGCTGATGGTGCTGGTCATCCGGGACCAGGCTGCCTGCTCCCGTTCGTATTCGGTCTTCCACGGCGCCTTGTCCTCGAAGGGCAGTGCGACCGGCTTGTAAACGGCCTTGTCCATGGACAGTTCCGGGGTGAGGGTGGCGGTGCGGCCGTTGATGTCGGCGCGGATCGGGAACTGGAAGTCGTCGATGTTGAAGGTCAGCGGCGTCGCGGCGATCACGGTCCCGCTCGGCGACTTCACCTTCAGCGCTCCGTCCTCGACCGTCAGCGCACCGGAATCGATCTCGACGATCGAGGCGGTGTCGGTGGCCTGCGCGGTGAAGGACACCGGCGATTCCGGTGTGGCGTGCGCGGTAGCGGTAGCGGTGGTCAGCGCGGCCAGAGCCAGCGCGGGCAGAGCCAGGGTCCTCATCAGCATGGAGATTTTCCTCGTTGTCGAACAGTGCCGAGCGGTGCGTCGGCTGTCTTACTATTGATAATGATTATCGTTAGCGCAAATCGGCCAACGAAACACGCTGTGCCGCAAGGTCGTCGCACCGCCGACTTGTCGTGCGATTAAAGATAATGGTTATCATTAGCGTCTGCGCGACGTTTGGAGGCTTCTGTTGGGACACCTGTTGATGGTGGAGAGCTGGGTCGGATCGATGAGCACACTGCTGCCTGCCGGAATTGGGGACAGCGGGCACACGTTCAGCTTCCTGACTCGCGATCTGGGGCACTACCTGCGCGGGAAGCCGGGTACGCATCCGCTGCTCGGCGCGGCCAATGTGCTCACCGCCGAGACCAACGACGAGGACACGCTGCTGCCGTACGTGCGGCGCCTGCACGAGGTGCTCGGCTTCGACGGGGTGCTGTCGTCATGCGACTACTACCTGCCCACCGTGGCGGCGATCGCCGCCGACTTGGGTCTGCCCGGCCCCGGCCGCGACGCGGTCGCCGCGGCCTGCCAGAAGCACCGCACTAGGGAACTGTGCGGTGCCGCAGGCGTTTCGGGTCCGGCGTTCGCGGTGGTGACGGGTGCCGAGGAGGCCGTCGAGGCGGCGCGGGGCATCGGATACCCGGTGGTGGTCAAACCGGTCGACTTGTGCGGCGGCATGTTCGTCACCCGCGCCGACGACGACGCGCAACTGCGCGAGGCGCTCGACAGGCTCGGCGGATTCCCGCGCAATGCCCGCGGCCAGGAGCGCTCACCTCAGGTACTCGTCGAAAAGCTCCTGCACGGACCGGAATTCAGCGTCGAGACCGTGACCGCCCGCGGCATCACCACGGTGGTCGGCGTCACCGACAAGCGTCTCACCGGCGCCCCGGCGTTCATCGAGGCGGGCCACATGTTCCCCGCCGCGCTCTCCCCGGCCGAACGCGACACCCTCACCGGCACGGCCCGCGCCGCGATCTCCGCGCTCGGTCTCGACGACACCGTCGCCCACATCGAGATCATGCTCACCGCGGAAGGTCCGCGTTTGATCGAGGTGAACCCGCGCCCGGCGGGCAACCGCATCACCGAACTCGTCCGCCGGGTCACCGGCATCGATCTGGCCGCTGTCCACGCGCAGGTCGCCGCGGGGCAGACGCCCGATCTGACGGTGCGGCCCACCGGAATCGGCAGTGCCGCCATCGCTTTCGTGGTGCCACAGGAGGTAGGCACCTTGACCGCGCTGACGGGTGCGCAGGACTGGCCGCTCGACCCGCGGATCGTCGAGCACACCCTCGCCGAACCCGGCACGACCGTGCAGGCCGCGACGAACAACAACACCTATCTCGGCCACGTCATGGTTGGCGTCGAATCCTCTGACGCCGCAGGAGATCTCGCTCGATCGCTGATCGAAAAACTGTCGGTCGAGGTCGCTCGATGAGTCCCGTGCAGACCACCGCCCCGTATTCGGTCGCCGAACTCCTGGCCCGGGCCACGGACGGACGCCTCGGCCCCGACCCGGCGACCCTAACGATCTCCAACGCCTTCCTCACCCGATACGACACCCGCCACCGGGGCAGCCGCAGCGGCTACCGCAATGCCGTGCTCGGCCTGCGCACCGGAGCCTCGGTCGGCTCGTGCAGTATCGAGCCCACTGCGGACAACGACGAACTGCTCGACGACTGTGTCGGCGTCCGTGTGGCCGATCTCCTGCGGCACTCGCTGCTCCCGGTGCGCATCGCCGCCTTGGACGCCTATCTGATGCACCTGCGCCCGCATCCGGCGGCAGTCGGCACGATGGCTCGTGCGGTGACGATCGAGCCCGGCGACAGCCTGGCGAAATCGCGGCAGCGGGCGCGGGCGGTGGTGGCGCTGCTGCCCGAGCACACCCGCCGCGTGCTGGTCGTCGGCGTGGTCGGATCGCTGCTCGCCGCGCTGCGTGAACGCGGAATAGCGTATATCCCTTGCGATTTCGCTGGCGGCACCACCGAGTGGGGTGAACCAGTGCGCCGCGACCTCGATGGAGTCGCCCGTGACTACGACGCCATGCTGGTGACCGGGATGACCCTGGGCAACGGTTCCTTCGACGATTTGGTGGCCGAGGCTCGAGACCGCTCGCTCCCGCTCGTCGCCTACGCCCAGAGCGGCAGTGCGGTGCTGCCGTGGTTCCTCGACGCCGGTGTGTACGCCGTGTCGGCCGAACCGTATCCGTTCTTCTCTCTCGACGGCGGACCGAGCACGCTGTTCCACTACCGCAGCGGGGTGGACGCGTGAAACCCCAACCGGATCTGCTGGCATTGGTCGGCGGTACTCCCGTGATCCCGGTCCCTGCCGGTGCCACCCACTATCTGGCCAAACTGGAGGCGGCGAGTATCGCGGGAATGAAAGCGCGCGCCGCGGTCTCCATGCTGACCGCCGCCCGCGCCCGCGGCGAGCTCGAGGCCGGTGCGCCGGTGATCGAATCCACAAGCGGCACGCTGGGACTGGGCCTCGCCCTAGCGGGCAAAGCGCTCGGCCATCCGGTGACCCTCGTGGTCGACGCCGGTCTCGAACCGGAGATGCGCTCCCTGTTCACCGTCTTCGGCGTCGGACTCGACATCGTCACCGAACCACACCCCGACGGCGGTTGGCAGCAGGCCCGCCTCGACCGGCTCGCCGCCCTCGTAGCCGCGACACCGGGCGCCTACTGGCCCGACCAGTACGACAACCCCGACAACGCGGCCGGATACACCGCCATGGGCCAGGAAATACTGGACCAGGTCGACCGAGTCGATGTCCTGGTCGCCGCGATCGGGTCGGGTGGGCACTGCGCGGGCCTGACGAAGGTGCTGCGCACCCGCTGGCCGGATCTGCGGGTCGTCGGCGTGGACGCGGCCGGGTCGCGGATCTTCGGCCAACCCGACCGGCCGCGCCTGATGCGCGGCCTCGGCAGCAGCATCCTGCCGCGCAATGTGGCCTACGACGACTTCGACGAGGTGCACTGGGTTGGTGCGGCCGAAGCGGTGGCCTCCTGCCGCGAGCTCGCCGCGCGGATCGGCGTCGCCGGTGGCTGGAGCACCGGGGCGGCCGCCCTGGTCGCGGACTGGCTGGCACGGCGCGAACCCGATTCCCGCGTCCTCACGGTGTTTCCGGACGGACCGCACCGCTACCTGCGCTCGATCTACGACGACGACTGGTGCCACCGGCACGGCCTCACCGCGATACCGGCCACCGAACCAGACGAGCTCGCCGCCCCGGATGCCGTCGAGGTCCACGGCTGGGCCCGGTGCGCGGTGGTGCGTGATCCCCGTCGCGAGCAGGTGGGCGCATGAGGATCACCTGGCAGAGCACCCGCTTGGAACTTGCTCGCCCCCTTCGCATCTCCCGCGCGAGCATGTCCGGACGCGACGCAGTGTGGGTGCGCCTGAGCGACGGGGAAGACTACGGCTGGGGTGAAGTGGTCACCAGCCCCCGGCTGGGACTCGACACCGCGCGCATCACCATCGCGCTCACCGAACTGGCCGCCCGGATCGAGGCCTGCGGTGCGCCCGAACAACTTCGCGCGAACCTGCCCGGCCTGCGCGCCGCCTTCCCGCTGCCGGTGGTCTGCGCCGTCGACAGCGCGGTGCACGACCTGCTGGCCCGCCGCGCAAGCGTCTCCGTCGCGACGTATCTCGGCCTGCCTCATCGTGTTCGGGTACCGACCGCCTGCACGATCAGCCTGACGAGCGTCGCCGAGGCCGGTGACCGCGCCGCCGAACTGACCGCCGCCGGGTTCTCCGTCGTGAAGATGAAACTCGGCGCGCCCGACCCTGCCGACGACATCGCCCGCGTCCGCACGGTGCGTGCCGTCGCCCCGTCGGCGACCTTGCTGCTCGACCCCAACGGCGCCTGGGACGCCACTACCGCAGTGACCGTGCTGCGGACATTGGCCGAGCTCGATATCGCCGCCGTCGAGCAGCCGGTGCCCGCCGCTCGGCCCGCGTGGCTGGCCGAGGTCGCCGCCCGTGCGCCGATGCCGGTGATCGCCGACGAGGACGCAGGCACCGTCGCCGACCTGGACCGGCTACCGGACGGGATCGGCGGCATCAACATCAAACTCGCCGAATGCGGAGGGCTCGATGCCGCGCTCGCCATGATCGGCCACGCCCGCGACCGCGGCCTGGACGTGATGCTCGGCTGTCAGGCCGCCAGCTCGCTCGGCATCGCCCCGGCGGTGCATCTGCTCGGCGCCGCACGCTGGGTCGACCTCGACGGGCACCTGCTGCTGGCCGAGGACCCATGGACCGGTCTCGGAGCCGCCGACGGCGTCCTGAGCACACCGGCCGGGCCTGGTCTTGGCGTCACCACCGCGGTGGCCGCGCGGTGAGCGCCTTGATGGAGCTGCGGAGTCTCCCGCGGTCGGTGCGGTTGCTGCTGGCCAATCAGTGCCTTGGCAATATCGGGTTCTTCATGCTCGTGCCGTTTCTGGCCGACTACCTGCGCACGGATTTGGCGCTGTCGGTGACGGTCGTCGGCATCGTCCTCGGCGTACGCAATCTCAGCCAGCAAGGCTTGTTCCTGGTCGGTGGGTCGGCCGCGGACCGGCTCGGCGCGCGCGGGGTGATCATCGTGGGCGCTGGCATCCGCGCGATCGGTTTCGTGCTGTTCGCGATCGGTGGGTCCCTGCCGGTGGTACTGGCCGGGTCGGTGCTCACCGGATTCGCAGGCGCCCTGTTCAACCCGGCCGTGCGTGCCTACATCGCCCGCGACAGCGAAGACCGCGCGGCGCAGGCCTTCGCGTGGTTCAACGTGTTCGGCAATGCCGGATGCGCGCTCGGTCCGGTGATCGGGACCGTGCTGGTGGGAGTGGGTTTCCGGATCACCGCGCTGACGGCGGCAGCGGTGTTCGCCGGATTGACCGTGGCGCAGCTACTGCTCCTGCCGAACCGGCCCGTACCGCCGAGCGGCACAACCTTGCGCGCGGACTTCACCACCGTGTTCACCGACCGCCGGTTCTGGGCGTTCTCGCTGGCGCTGGCCGGATTGTTCGCGCTGCAGAGCCAGCTGTACCTGCTGTTCACCCTGCAGGCACGCGACCTGGCCGGAGCCGCCGCGGGTCCGGCCGCCGTCGCCGCTCTCTTCGTCGTGGAGACCGTCGCGGTGGTGGTCTTGCAGGTTCCGGTGACCAGAGTGCTGGGCCGCCGCGGCGAGCGCGGCCCGATGATCGCGGCCGGAATGGCCTTGCTCGGCGCGGCGTTCCTGCCCGTGCCTCTGGCGGCGGCAGGAGATCTTCCCACCGGGACCGGCGTCACCGATGTCGCCGTGCGCATCGCTCCCGTCCTGCTCGGCGCTGTGGTGCTGGCACTGGGGGTGACGGTGGCGCAGCCGTTCGTGAACGAGGCCATCCCACGCTTCTCCGGTCCCGCGCTCACCGGAACCTATTACGGCGCTTTCTATTTGGCTTCGGGTCTGCTCACGTTGGTCGTGGGTGCTCTGGTCGGCGCGGTCGTCGACCACGGCGGCGGGCCGCTGGGGTGGCCGCCCGCTCTGGTGTGCGCCGCGCTCGGATTCGGCTCGGCCGCCGCGGTGCTGGCCCTGCACCGCGCGCGGCTCCTGCCCGGCCCCGAAGTATCGACTTCCCCGGCGCAGCCGCTGCGCCCCGCGAAAGGCAACCGATGACCCCCGCAGGCCCGGTTCTCTTCAGCGAGAACCTGCTCACCGACAACCCCGCCATCTACGAGCGCACCTTCCCCGGCACCGGTGCGGACAACGCGCGATTCGTCGCCGACCTGGTGGACCGCTTCGGCACCGGCCCGCGGCTCAGCCTGCTCGACGCGGGCTCGGGCACCGGCCGCGACGCCGCCCGCCTGGCCGAACTCGGCTATCGGGTGCGCGGCGTCGACCTGTCCGAACAGATGGTCCGCTACGCCCGGACCCGTTGCCCCGCCGTCGAATTCGTGGTCGGCGACCTGCGCGCCCTCGACACCCCGGCCCCGGTGGACGTGCTCACCTGCCTGGGCAGCACCCTGCTGCACCTGCACGACACCGCCGACGTGCTCACCGCCCTGCACCGTTTCGCCGCCTGCCTGCGGCCTGGCGGCCTGCTCGTCCTCGAGATGCGCAACGGCGCCTTCCTGCTGACCGACCGAGGCCGTCGCGAACTTCTCGACGACCAGCCGCAGCGGCACATCGAATGGGAGGGTCTGACATACACCTCGCGCACCCGCCTCACCGTCGACCTGCCCGCCCAGCTGCTGCGCCGAGAACGAGTGTGGACCTGGCCGGGCTGCGCGGAGCCTGTCGCGCAGCACACCGCCTGGCGGCTGCTCTTCCCGCAGGAACTGCGTCACCTGCTCGGCAGTGCCGGATTCGAGGTGCTGGCCCTGTTCGACCAGCCGGGACCGCTGACCACACCGGCGTGGCCCGGTGACGGAACACTCGGCGACCGTCTCGACGGCGACCGATTGCACGTGGTCGCTCGCCGGGCCCGCGGCGAGGAGGCGCGATGAGCGTCCCGATCCGCGTCGGCGTCGGCGCCGCCTTCGGCAGCTGTGGTGAACTCCTCCAGGGCGTCACCGCCGAGAACGGGCGCGATTTCCTGGTCACCCTGCCGATCACCCGCGGCTCGGTGGCCGTGTTCGAACCCGACCCCAGCCGCGACGACGTGACCGTCGTGCCCGCCCACAAGACCAAGTCGCGTGCTGTCGCGGCCGCCGTGCTCGCCGGATCCGCGGCGCTGCGCGGCGGCGTGCTCACCGTGCTCGGCGACCTGCCCGAGGGTAAGGGCCTGGCCAGCTCCACCGCCGACTTGGTCGCGACCGCACGCGCCGTCGCCGACGCGGAGAACAGGACCCTGGCCGCTACCGAGATCGAGGCCGTCTTGCGCGGCATCGAACCCTCCGACGGCATCATGTATCCGGGGGCGGTGGCCTACTACCATCGCGAGGTCCGCCTGCTGGCCGCACTCGGCGCGCTGCCGCCGCTGACCGTCGTCACCGGTGACGAGGGCGGCTGTATCGACACCGTCGTCTTCGACCGGCACCGGCCGACCGTTTCAACAGCCGTCGCACGCGAATACAGCTCCCTGCTGGCTACACTCAGCGACGCCATCAGCCGCGGCGACGCCGCCACCATCGGCGCGGTCGCCACCCGTAGCGCCCGCCTCAGTACACCCCTGCGTGAGCGCCCACACCTGGAAGCCACCATCACCGCCGCCGAACGCATCGGCGCCCTCGGCGTGGTCGTCGCCCACAGCGGAACAACCACCGGCATTCTGCTCGACGAACACGACCCGCAATTATCGGCGAAAATAACTGCGGCACAACAGATTTGTGCACAGTTTGCGGTGTCGGTCGATGTCCATCGCTCATGGCGGCCGGGCCCGCCCGACGGCGCGGATCCGGCGCTGTCCGCGGCGGTGGCGCGGTGATCACCCTGCACGACATCGGTTTCTCCTACGGCGGGACGGTCGTACTCGACGGCGTCGGGCTCCTTGCCGAGTCCGGTGACACCGTCGGGCTCATCGGCCCCAACGGGTCGGGCAAGTCCACGTTGCTGCGGTTGATCTACCGCGCGTTGCGGCCGACCGCCGGGGTGATCACCATCGACGACACCTCCGTCACCGCACTGCGCGGCCGGGCGCTGGCCGAACGCCTCGCGGTGGTCACCCAGGAGTCCCCGTCGGATACGCCCATGACCGTCACCGAATCGGTCCTGCTCGGTCGGGCGCCGTGGGCCAGTGCGGTGCAGGGCATTTCGCGGGCCGACCGGATCACCGCGGCGGCCGCGCTGGAACGCGTCGGCGCCCGGCACCTGGCCGCGCGGCCGTTCGCGCAGCTGTCCGGCGGTGAACGCCAGCGGGTGCTGATCGCCCGCGCCCTGGCCCAGCAGGCCGATCACCTGCTGCTCGACGAACCCACCAACCACCTCGACATCGGCTACCAGCACGAACTTCTCGGCCTGGTCCGGGATCTGCCAGGCACCACGACGATTGTGGTGCTGCACGATCTGAACCTGGCCGCTCGCTACTGCGACCGCCTGATCCTGCTGCACCACGGACGGGTCCGCGCGGCGGGCACGGTGGACGAGGTACTCCTCCCCGAGGTCCTCGAACCCGTCTATGGCGTCGCAGTGCAGCGGGCCGACGCGTTCGGCGCGCCGCAACTGCTGTTCGGTCCGCGTGCAGGCACCGAGGAGAAGGTGGCGGCGCGATGAGCGTCGATGATCTCGGCCACGACCGCCACCGCAGGCACATCCTGCTGTGGGTCGGCGGCCTCACCGCTCTGCTGCTGCTCGTGTTGATCCTGGCGACCGGCCTGGGCCCGGTGTCGGTGCCGCCGGCGACGGTCGCGCGAATCGTGGGCCATCACACCGTCGGGTTGCCCGCCGCGGGGGAGTGGACGCCCGCGCAGGACTCCATCGTCTGGCTCGTGCGCGTGCCCCGGGTTCTGCTCGGCGCGCTCGTCGGCGCCGCGCTGGCGCTCAGCGGTGCGGCCCTGCAGACGCTCGTGCGCAATGTGCTGGCCGATCCGCACATCCTCGGTGTCACCTCCGGCGCCTCCACGGGCGCCGCCGTATCCCTGCTGTTCGGCGTGTCGGTCGCGGCGGGCGCGCTGGCCGCCAGCGCCTTCGCCGGTGCGTTGGCCGCCACGGCGCTGCTGTTCGCGGTCGCGCGCATCAACGGCGCGATGACCTCGCTGCGGCTGCTGCTCGGCGGCGTCACCATCGGCTACCTGTTCTCCGCGGCCACCAGCTTCCTGATCTTCGCCTCCGACAACCAGGAAGGCGCTCGCACGGTGCTGTTCTGGCTGCTCGGCTCACTCGGCTCGGCCGCCTGGTCGAGCGTGGCCACGACGACCACGGTCACCCTGGCCGCCCTCGCCACGTTGATGCTGCTCGCACCCCGCCTCGACGTGCTCGCCGCCGGTGACGACACCGCGCGGGCGCTGGGCATGTCCCCGGTCCGGTTGCGCATGCTCGCGCTCGGTGTCGTCGCGCTCGCAGTCGGCGCGGTGGTGGCGGTCGCCGGGGCGATCGGATTCGTCGGGCTGATCGTGCCGCATGTGGCCCGGCTGTGCGTCGGCGCCACACACAGGCAGCTGCTGCCGGTCTCGGCGCTGCTGGGCGCGCTGTTCCTGGTGACCGCCGACGTCGTGGCCCGCACCGCGTTCGCGCCGCGTGAGCTGCCGCTGGGCATCGTCACCGCCGTGGTCGGCGCCCCGTTGCTGCTGGTGCTGATCCGGCGATTCCGCCAGTCCTCCACCTGATTTCACCCGTTCGAAAGGAATACCCGTGTTCACCCGTCTCCTGCGCCGCCGCGCCGCGCTCCCGGCCACCCTGCTGGCAGCCGCCATAGTCACCGGCTGCGGCGGACCGGCCCCCGCCACCACACCTGCCGCCGACGGCTTCCCGCTGACGATCTCGAGCTGCGGCCGCGACGTCACCTTCACCGCGCCGCCGCGGCGAGTCGTCACCGTCGGCTCGGTAGCCGCACCGCTCATCGCCGCTGCCGGCGCCGCGGACCGCATCGTCACCCGCACCTTCGAGACCGCGCCGTTTCCCGGCCAGTACGCCGAATCGCTGAAGAATATCGAGATCGTCGCGCCTACCGGCGAACTCGCACGCGAGGAGATCATCAACCGGGCCCCGGACCTGGTGGTGAGTTTCGAGGGTGCGGCAGTGACGCCCGACGACCTGGCGAAGGTGAACATCCCGTTGCTGGTGACCCGCGGCTACTGCCGTGACGCCGCGGGCACCTTCGACGACGTGTTCGCCGACATCGAGCTCTACGGCACTCTGTTCGGCTCCCGCGCCGCCGCCACCGCTTCCACGGCCGAATTGCGCGGCCGCGTGGCCGCGGTCGCGGTGCGGCACCCGGCGGGCGCGATGGCGAAACCCGCCGCCGCGCTGATCATTTCCCGTGACGGGGCCAAGGTCAGCGCCTACGGCAGCACCAGCACGGTCGCGACCCAGATGCGGATGCTCGGCCTGGACAACATCTTCGGTGACGTGACCAAGCGCAACTTCGACGCCAACACCGAGACGCTGATCCAGCGCGACCCCGAGGTGATCATCCTGCTCACCCAGGGCACCCAAACCCCCGAGTCGGCGACCGCCGCGCTGAAGGCACGCCCGGAGTTCGCCGGGTTGCGCGCGGTACGGGACAACCGCATCATCGCGGTGCCCTTCGGCTACACCGGACCTGGTCCGGTCGCGGTAGAGGGTCTCGAGGCCCTCGATCGAGCTCTCGGCGGTCTGCGGTGAGCGCGGAAGGCTACCGGCTGCGCGTGGCCCGCCCGGCCGACGTCGCCGGCGCGCGCAGCGTCATGCTCGACACCTTCTACCACGTCTTCGGCATCGGCTACCTGCCCGAACACCACCACGACGTCATAGACCCGGAGTCGGCCTACCTGCGTCACCCGCTCAACCGGCTCTGGGTCGCCGAACATGCCGGGCGCATCGTGGCCACCACCGCGGTGCGCGCCCAGGGGCCGCGCCACCCACCGCACCCGCGGTGGCTGACCGAGCGCTATCCCGATCCGCGCACCGCCCAGCTGTTCCGGGTCTACGTCCGGCCCGAACACCAGCGCCGCGGACTGGCCCGCCGACTCGTGGCAATGGCGGTCGAATACGTCGACACCACAACGGAATTCGACGACCTGTACCTGCACACCGACGCGCGCACACCGGGCGCGCTGGAGTTCTGGCGCAGCTGCGCCCGCCTGGTCCACGACGCGCGCACCCCCGGCGAGGGGTTCCAGACGGTGCATTTCGACATCCCGCTGTCCCGGCACGCCCGTACTGCGGAACGCGAGCACGCCGTGCGGTAACAGCGTGGGTTCAGAGTCCGGGGCCGCGCAGACGCGCGCTCCTCTGCGTGGCCTGGGGACAAGAAGTAGTGACCTCGGGTCGACTGCGCGCTGATCAGCGGTGTCGATGCGGTCCGCATCGAGGTGCGCGGTGTGCGGGCCACGCCCACAGCGTGACTCCTTTCACGCTTTCCCATCTATACGGAACCGTATATAACGGCTAGGCTCGGTGGTATACGCAACCGTATATAAGAACTCGAGGGTGACGGTCTGCGCGGCGACGTGAACGCCCGCGGTCGCGGAGACAACCCGAATGGGGCCACCCGGCCCCGCGCACGAGAAATGGGGAGTTCACATGATCAAGTGGGCCGGCTGGCTCATTGTCTTGTTTCCAGGAGTCGGGCACACGCTGGGCGCTCTCATAGAAACGGCCCCGCGCTACGCCAAGGCGTGGTTCAGCGGAGAGGGGTGGGCGGCGGATGCCACTGCCATGAACTACGCCGAGGCCACGTTGTGGTACACCGTGTTCAGCTTCGGCGTGCCGTTCCTCCTGATCGGCCTCATGGTGCTGTGGCTGGACCGCCGCGGCATCACACCGCCGCCGTTCCTCGCGTGGATGGTGGCCGGTTGGACTTTGGTCACTGTCGCGGTTGGCGGCCCCTCGCCTTTGCTGGTCCTCCTGATCGCCGCCGGCCTGCTACTGGCCGGCTCCAGACGCGCCACCCGCCGCGACAACCCTGGAACTGCGGCTGAAATATCCATCCGGACGAGTTGACCCCACAAACCCCGGCGACCGGTGGTGCGCTGGCCGGTCTGTCTCCGCCTGTGACTCGTGGAGCGAGTCAACGCCGTCAGGGCGCATCCAACACACTTACCGGAACCCCATAGGGCAGAAACCGCACGCGACGGCGAGCATCGGTGTTGTCGCGATGCGCGCGTAAGGCCTCGAGCTCGCTCGGAAAGACCTGGTCGACCCTGGCCTCGCCGATGTCGTCGATGCTGTAGATCGCCCACACCCCGCTGCCGGTCTCACCGGTGGTCTCGCCTTCGGGTTTCGGTGGGCGTGGCCGTTCCGGTTGGACGAACTGACCGAGCAGCGACGCCAGTGAACCGACGCTCGCGTGATCTACGCGGTCCAGGTATACGCCGGCTTTCCCGAGCAGATCGCGGAGCTCGGTCCCTGCCTCACGCAGTGCGCGTTCGAAATCTTCCGGATCGATGCCGAAAGGCCCGTTGGTTGGCATCGCATGTGCTCCTAGGGACGAGTTGGCGCTACGCCCTCAGTGTCCTCGCGAAACGCCGACCTCGCCACGCCGACCTCGCCCGTCCTCGACGCCGTCACGCTTCCCAATGTGCCGGCGATCTCACCGGTGGGTAGCCGCCCGCGGGCGATATCCCGGCGCTTCGCTGGAGAGAACGCCCACTGCCGCCCCTACGTCGGGGCCGTGGGTGATCGGCCAGGCTGACGAGTCGTACTGAAGCTGGCCTATGTGCCGAACCACTGGCCGCTTCGCGATGTTTCTGGCCGAAACGTCCTGGTGCGGTCCTCAATTCGCGGGGCGATCGCCGGGCGACCGACGGCGCAGCTCGGTGCGCAGGATCGCCGGGGGCTGATAGGCCATGTCGAGTGTGCCGACATCCGTACCGGGCGGCGCGATCTTGTCGATCCGGTCCAGGAGGTCGTCGTCGAGCACGACCTCTGCCCCCGCGAGCAGATCGTCGAGATGTGCCATCGTGCGCGGGCCGATGAGCGCCGAGGTGACGCCAGGGTGGGCGAGTACGAAGGCTATCGCCAGATGCGTCAGAGGCATGCCCGCTTCGTCGGCGAGCGGGATCAGCTGCTCGACGACGTCCAATCGCCGATCGTCCTTCAGATGCTGGAAGCCGAACTGCGAGCGATGTGTTGCGACGTCCTGGCCTTTGCGATAGCGACCGGTCAACAGACCCCCGCCGAGCGGCGACCACACGAGTGTGCCCATGCCGAACTCCTGCGTGATCGGGAGTACCTCGCGCTCGATGCCGCGGTTGAGGATCGAATAGACGGGCTGCTCGGTGCGCAGTCGGGCCAGTCCGCGCTTCTCGGATACCCAGTGCGCCCGGACGATTTCCGAGGCAGGCAAGGCGGATGTGCCGAAGGCGCGGATCTTGCCTGCCCGCTGTAGGTCGGTGAGTGCCGAAAGGGTCTCCTCGATATCGGTGTCGGGGTCCGGGCGGTGGATCTGGAACACGTCGATATGGTCGGTGCCCAGGCGTCGCAGCGAGTCGTCCAGGGCGCGGACCAGCCAGCGCCGGGACGCGCCTTGATGATTCGGGTTGTCGCTCATCGGCATCCGCGCTTTGGTCGCGACCACGACGTCGTCCCGGCGGCCACGCAGGGCCTTGCCGACGATTTCCTCGGATTCGCCGTGCGAGTACATGTCGGCGGTGTCGATGAGGTTGATCCCCGCGTCGAACGCGCGGTGGATGATGCGGAGGGACTCGTCGTGGTCGGGGTTGCCGATGGCGCCGAACATCATCGCCCCGAGGGCATAGGGGCTGACCTTGATACCTGTCCGGCCGAGGGTGCGGTACCGCATCGCTGTCTCCTGTCTGCGTGCCTTGCTGGGTGCGATCTCCAGCTTTCTCCCGACCAGTCGAACTCTGAATACTTGTTCGTCCGGATTTTCTGCGCGATAGTACGAACATGCCCGACGATCGACTGTCCGAAGTGTTCGACCTCGTCGAGGTGACCACCACGCTGACCGGTGGCGTCACCGCGCGCGGCGGCTGGTGGTCGCGCACGCTGCTCGACGACCCCGTGAAGTTCTTCGCCATGGTGTCCGGACGGGCCCGGCTGACCACCGATGGCCTCGACGCGCCGATCGAGCTCGAGCCGGGCGATGTCGCGATCCTCATCGGGCGGTCCTGGGTGGCGTTCGAGGCGGGCGATACGCCGCGACTCGAGGCGCTGCCCGAGTCCGACTTTTCCGCCGAGCGCTTCGCGATCGCCGACCGCGTCGCCGACGACGTCCTCGTCGGCGGCTGCGTCGACCTCACCCCGGCTGGGCGGGCACTGCTGCTGGGGGCACTGCCGCCGGTGGCGCACGTGCGAGCGGCCGCCGCCGAATCGGGCCGGCTGCACGCCACACTGATGCGGCTGTTCGACGAGGTGACCGGCGACCGGATCGGCTCGGTATTCGCGATCCGGCAGTACGCGCGGCTGCTGTTGCTCGAGGTCCTGCGGGCCTACGCCGGCCAGGCCGACGCACCGCCCGGACTACTGCGGCTGCTCACCGACCAGCGGCTGCGCCCCGCGCTCGCGCTGATGCACGCCGAGCCGGGCCGTGCCTGGGGCTTGGAGGAGCTCGCCCGCGCCGCGGCCATGTCGCGGACATCGTTCGCGGTGCGGTTCCGCGAAGTGGCAGGCGTGCCGCCGTTGAGTTACCTCAATACCTGGCGAATGCTCCTGGCGCAGCGCGCCCTTCGCGCAGGCGACGTCCGCGTGGGCGAGCTGGCCGCCCAACTCGGCTACGGCTCGGAGAGCGCGTTCAGCACCGCTTTCAAGCGAGTAGTGGGCGAGTCGCCGATGCGCTACCGGCAGCGTGTGCGCGGAGCCGTCACAGTGGTGTGATCTCGCCAGCCGCAGGAGGCGGCTGGCACCCAATTCGGGCGTCGCCGCGCAGATTCCGGATCGCAGGCCCGGGCGGTCGCGAAGCTGGCGGAGGTCGACGCCGAGCTCGCCGAGCTGACCGCGGTGCGCGACACCCTGCGCGCCGCACTGGCGGCCGGATGCGATGACCTGATCGCCTGCAAGTGAAAGCCCTTGCTGCCCAGTGCCCTTCACCGACAGCGACGACAGCGTCACCGGAGGCGGTTGTGGCTGCTGAGCGTACGACCGGCCTTCTCCTCACGATCACGCTCAGCGTCTGCTCCCGAACACCGGCTTGGTCGGCGGCAACCTGGGTGCGGGCGCGCATGAGGGAGGCCTGGACGTACCCGATGAGCACGACGATCAGGTCCCCGGGCGCCGAAAGAATGGTCTTGCTGAGCAGTGACTCCAGGTCACGCTGCGCCTTGAGCGTATCCGACGTGAGTACCGCTAACGCGCCCCACAATTCGTCCACGGGCTGGGCCGCGAACTGCGACCGCAGCGCTTCGAAGGTCTCATTGCGCCGGGCCGATGCCTCCCGCACATCGCGGAGCGCGTCATGGAGCTGCGACTTGAGATTGTCAGGGAGGTCGTAGACCTGCATCTGCTCCGTCGTGCCGACCGCTTCGGCTAGGCGGCCCACCGCGGCGAGCGCATCGTCGATATCGCTCATCGCGACACGCAGTAGCGGCGCCGTGATGGAGAAGCGGGGCTCCATGGCCTGCATGTCGTAGAACTCGTTGATGCGCTTACTCGTCACCGCGAGGCTGCGAGTCAGCAGCACGATATTTTCTTGCACGCCCATGCGGTGCAGCCGCTCCTCGAATACCCGATCCGTCGCCGCCGTGATGCTTTCGTCACGCTGTTCCAGGATCAGCTGCACCGCAGCTGGAACACCCTTGCGGGAGAACGCTTTTGTGAAGAAGAAGGCACTCAGCGACAGCGAGGCGCCGAGCACGAAGTCGGGTTCGGCCTGGTAGATATTGTGGAGCTCGGCGTTGGCGATCACGAGCACCGCGACGACAACAGCGAGCCCCGCAATCGCCCATAGGTATTGGGCCCTGGTCATGTGAAAGCGACCGACACCGAACCGACCGGGCATACACCCCCTGTAACATCCGCTGGACTGCCGACAGTGTAGCCACTACGAAGTCGCGAATCCGGCCAACGATGTCGCCGCGGAGATTCGTTGAACCACGGTAGCCACGTCGAGCGACAGGATCCGCAATTTCGTGGTCAGCTCGCGCCAACTCCACCACAATCCCCGCGGATGAGCGCACCTAGGCTCGGCAGGTCAGGCGCGGGCAGGCAGCAGCTCGGCGACCAGTTCCTCGACTCGCTTTTTGATTTCGTCGCGAATGGGGCGCACTGACTCGACACCCTTGCCTGCGGGGTCTTCCAGGACCCAGTCGCGGTAGCTGACGCCGGGGAACATCGGGCAGGTGTCGCCGCAGCCCATGGTGATGACCACGGTGGAGGTCTCGACGGCGTCGAAGGTGAGGATCTTCGGCTTCTGATCGGAGATGTCGATGCCGAGTTCGGCCATCGCCTCGACCGCTGCGGGGTTGATCGAGTCGGCGGGCGCGCTTCCTGCGGAGCGGACCTCGATGTCCTCACCGGCCAGGTGGGTCAAGAACCCGGCCGCCATCTGGGAACGCCCGGCGTTGTGGACGCAGACGAACAGGACACTGGGCTTGGAAGCCATGAGCGGGAGAGCCTTTCGAACAACGGAGTGCTGCTGGGTCAGGAAGCCGGGATGTCGAGCTCGGCGAGCAGGTGCCGGACTCGGGTCTCGATCTCCTCGCGGATCGGCCGGATCGCTTCGACATCGAGCCCGGCGGGATCGTCGAGGCTCCATTCCTCATATCGGCGGCCCGGATAGATCGGGCAAGCGTCGCCGCAGCCCATGGTGACGATCACGTCGGCGGCGCGAAGGATCTCCTCGGTCCATGGCTTGGGGAACTCGGTGGTGATGTCGATGCCGACCTCGGCCATCGCTTCGATGGCAGCGGGATTGATCGCATCGCCGGGTTCGCTACCGCCGGACCAGGCGACGGCGTTGTCTCCGAGGTGGGTGAAGAATCCGAGCGCCATCTGGGACCGTCCTGCGTTGTGAGTGCACAGGAACAGCACTGTCGGCTTGCCGGTGTGGGCCTTGCCCTCGACTCGGGCCAGGGCGTTGAGGCGTTGGCGGGCAAAGCGTTCGGCCAGCGAGGGGAGGAAGTTCAGGACGGTGGCGCGTCCGGCGAACTGGTCGTAGGAGGAGTGCAGGAACCGCTCGATCGTCTCGACACCGAAGGTGCCGTCGAACTCGCGCTGCAACCGCGTGGCCGCGGTCTCGAGCGCTAGCTGCTGGTCGATGGTCAGATCGTCACGAACGTGGTCGGCGTGGGCGAGGAGACTGTCGCTCATAACGTGTTCCGATGCTCCGAGGAATGACGGTATCAGTTGGGTGGACAGAGTTCGGTCAGCAGCTGATGCACGCGGGCGGCGATGTCGTCGCGGACCAGGCGCATGCGTTCGATGCCCTCGATTCCGCGTTCGGAAGGTTCGTCGGTGTCCCAGTTGATGACTCGCACATCACCAACAGGGTCGACTCGAGCCTCACGGCCAAGGGTGACGACCAGATCGACCGCGCGCAGCAGCCGCGAGTCGATGGGTTTGGGGCGCCCATCGCGGATGTCGACGCCCACCTCGAGCAGCGACTGCACCGACAAGTCGTTGAGTGCTCCACCGGGATCGGTACCTGCGGAGTAGGCCTCGACTCGGCCTTGTGCGGCGTGGCACATCAGGCCGGCGGCCATCTGGGACTTGCCGCCGTTCTTCACGCAGACGAACAACACGGCTGGTGTCGCGGTCACTGCTGAGCTCCGTGCTCGGCAGCGGCGGCGGGAACCGGTGTGAATCGCTTCCGAAGTGCCAGCGACACATACACCAAGCCCACAAGCACCGGAACTTCGATCAGCGGACCGACGACCCCGGCGAGCGCCTGCCCCGAAGCCGCGCCGTAGGTGGCGATCGCGACGGCGATGGCGAGTTCGAAGTTGTTGCCCGCGGCGGTGAAAGCCAGCGTCGTGGTCCGTTCGTAGCCCAGGCCCATCGCAGCGCCGAGGAGGTAACCGCCGCCCCACATGATTGCGAAGTAGGCCAGCAGCGGGATGGCGATGCGCACGACGTCGAGGGGCTGGGAGGTGATCTGCTTGCCCTGCAAGGCGAACAGGATCACGATCGTGAACAGCAGCCCGTACAGCGCCCACGGGCCGATCGTCGGCAGCAGTGTCGACTCGTACCAGTCGCGGCCCTTCGCGCGTTCGCCGAAGCGGCGGGTGAGGTAACCCGCGAGCAGGGGGATACCCAGGAAGATCAGCACCGATTTCGCGATCTGCGACGGCGAGGTGTCGATCGTCGTCTGCTCCAGGCCGAGCCAGCCGGGCAGCACGGACAGATAGAACCAGCCCAGCGCCGCGAACATGATCACCTGGAAGATCGAGTTCAACGCCACCAGCACCGCGGCGGCTTCGCGGTCGCCGCAGGCGAGGTCGTTCCAGATGATGACCATCGCGATACAGCGGGCCAGCCCGACGATGATCAACCCGGTCCGATACTCGGGCAGATCCGGCAACAGCAACCACGCGAGGGCGAACATCAGGGCCGGGCCGAGGACCCAGTTCAACACCAGCGAACCGACTAGCAGCTTGCGGTCGCCGGTGACGGTGTCGAGGCGGTCGTAGCGCACCTTCGCCAGCACCGGGTACATCATGATCAGCAAACCGATCGCGATCGGCAGCGAGATCCCGTCGATCTCGACCGCGCCGAGCGCGTCGCCGAGGCCTGGAATCATTCTGCCCAGCAGCAACCCGGCGGCCATCGCCACGCCGATCCACACCGGCAGGAACCGGTCCAGCATGGACAGTTTCGCAACGACTCCGGTGTGCGGGGTTTGTGTCTCCACGCTCACGCCATCACCCCAGCTGCGCCGCTCTCGACCAGCAATACATCCGAAAGCCGCTGCATCGCTTCGGGAACGACCCGGTAGTACACCCACGACGCACGGCGTTCGCTGGTGAGCAGACCAGCCCCGCGCAGCACTTTCAGATGGTGGGAGATGGTCGGCTGGGTCAGCTCGATCCCCTCCGAGATGTCGCACACGCACGCCTCACCGTTCTCGCGGCTGGCGACCACGCTCAACAGTCGAAGCCGCACCGGGTCCGACAACGCCTTGAACACCGCCGCCAACTCCGCAGCCGCGTCCGCGGTCAACGGTTCGCGCACCAGCGGCGCGGCCGCGCACTGCTCCAGCGGCGTGATCGACAATTGCGACTTAGACATGCGGCTATATTGACAGATATCGAATCCGATCGGCAAGCAAACTCTCGGTGAACGCTTAGTCCACTGGCGAGGGGCGACAATCGAAGACGACGGTGAGTCGTGGTGATGACGAGGCGTGCAGTGGATCGACGGGCGCTTGCCGCCGAACTCGAAGGAGCTCGGCGGCGCTTGCACGAGCTGGTCGACTCCTGCACCGACGACGACTTCGATCGTCCCTCCCGCGGCACGCGCTGGACCAATGAGCAGCTGCTGTTCCATATGGTCTTCGGGTTCATGGTCGTGGCGCGGCTGCTGCCGCTGGTTCGGTTGTTCGGCAGGCTGCCCGGCGGAGTCGGTCGAACCTATGCCCGACTGCTCAACGCCGGAACGCCTGTGTTCGACGTGATCAACTACTACGGCTCCTGTGCCGCGGCGCTGGTGTTCAACAGGCATCGGGTGGCCAGGCGATGTGATCGCGTCATCGCCAAGCTGCAATACAAGCTAGCCAATGAACCGGAGGCCAACTTCACCCTGGCCATGGCGTTCCCGGCGCGGTGGGACCCGTTTTTCTCCGCAGTGATGACTGTCGAAGATGCGTACCGATATCCAGTGCGGCACTTCGATTTCCACGAACTCCAGCTCACGATCCGCGAGTGAACGCATCGTGGGGCTGACCCGGCGGTGGGCCGCATGGGTCAGCTGAACGGTGAACGTCGTTCCAGGAGCACGGTGTCGCGCCAGATCCCGTCATGTCGGACGATGCGTTCGCGGACGCCGACGGTGCGATATCCGCCGCCGTGGTGCAGGGCGAGTGCGGCGCGGTTCTCGGTGAAGATCGAGGTCTGCAACGTCCACAGCCCGGCGTCGTCGGCGGCGAGAATCTGCTTGCGCAGCAACGCCTTTCCGGCTCCGCGGCCTCGATGCTCGGCACCGACGTAGACGTCGGTTTCGACCACTCCGGCGTAGGCGTCGCTGTCGGAGACCGGGGCTGCGGCCGCCCAGCCGACGACGGCGCCGTCACGTTCGGCGACCCAGCGGTGCTCCGGCAGCCAGCGCTCGGCGAGGTAGTCGCGGCCGGGCAGTTCGGTGTCGGCACCGGCGTTGCCGGTAGCCAGGCCCTCGGCGTAGATCCGCAAGACCGCGTCCCAGTCCTGATCGTCCATTGCCCGCACGGAGATGTCGGTGGGGACCTCGGCGGGGTGGCTCGGCTGGGGTCCGAGGAGTCCCATGACCGCGTCGGCGGCGTGCGGGAGTCCGGCGCAGCAGGCTTCGTTGACGGTGACGATCGTGGTCCGGCCTTCCCTGTGCAGGCGCACGAATCCGACGTCGGCGAGCTTGCGCAGGTGGTGGGAGGTGGTGGATTGGCTGGTGCCCACGATGTCGGTCAGCGCGCCCACGGTGATCCCCTTCGGGGTGGTGGCGACCGCGTGGAGCAGTTGCACCCGCACGGGTTCGGCCAGGCAGGCGAACCATTCGGCGTAGGTGCTGGCCTGCCCGAGCGGCAGGACCTGGGCAAGAGGCAAGGCGGTGGACATGCACCCGATTATATCGATCTGTATCGATGGTTGCATTCATCGATGGGCGTCGATAGGATCTTCGTTGATTGATCGATCCGCATCGATGAAAGAGGATTTCTGATGAGCTTCCTGCCTGTTGTCGTCGTCGGCGCCGGTCCGGTCGGACTGTCTGCCGCTGCCGAGCTTGTAGCCCGTGACCTGCCGGTTGTGGTTCTCGAACGTGGTGAGCACGGCGGTGCCGCGGTCGCGCAGTGGAACCACGTGCGGCTGTTTTCCCGCTGGGCCGAACTGATCGCTCCGGCCGCGCGGCCGCTGCTGGCCGAGGCTGGTTGGGCCGAACCCGACCCGGGCACTTACCCGACCGGAGCCGAGTGGGTGGAGGCCTACCTGCGTCCGCTCGGTCAGGCGCTGGGACCGCGGGTCCGGTTCGGCGCGGAGGTGGTCGGGGTAGCGCGTCGTGGCCGCGACCGGGTGGTGGACGCCGGGCGCGACAGCGAGCCGTTGACCGTGCACGTCCGCACCGCCGAGGGTGGTGAGGAGCGTCTTGCGGCGCGGGCGGTGATCGATGCCTCGGGGACGTGGGGCGCACCGAATCCGCTCGGCGGGGACGGGCTGCCCGCCATTGGAGAATCCGCAGCTGGCGACCGGATCACTTACCGGGTGCCGGACCTGAGCGATCCGGTGGTGGTCGAGCGGTATGCGGGCAAGCACATCGCGGTCGCCGGTAGCGGGCATTCGACGATGACCGCGCTGGTCGCGCTCGCGAGCCTGGCCGAGCAGCATCCCGGCACCCAGGTGTCGTGGCTGCTGCGGCGCGGTGAGATCGGCTCGACCTTCGGTGGCGGTAAGGACGACCAGCTCCCCGCCCGCGGTGCGCTGGGTGTGCGAGCACGGGCCGCGGTCGAGGCCGGACACATCAGCGTGGTCACCGGATTCCGCACCGAGACCGTCGAGCGCGACAGCGAGGGACGCCTGAACCTGGTTCCCGCCGAGGGGAACCCGGTCTCGGACGTCGATGAGGTGATCGTGCTGACCGGTTTCCGTCCGGACCTGTCGTGGCTGTCGGAGATCCGCCTCGGCATGGATGCCACTTTGCAGGCGCCCACCCTGCTGGCGCCGATGATCGACCCGAACATCCATTCGTGTGGGACGGTGTATCCGCATGGGGTCAAGGAGCTTTCCCATCCCGAGCCGGGCGTGTTCCTGGCCGGGATGAAGAGCTACGGCCGGGCGCCGACGTTCTTGGCGATGACCGGCTACGAGCAGGTCCGTTCCCTGGCAGCCTCGCTGGCCGGAGATCACGAAGCCGCCGAGCGCGTCGATCTGGTGCTCCCGGATACCGGTGTCTGTGGCGGCTCCGGGGTGTTCGACGCCCCCGCCGAGCAAGCTGCGGAGAGCTCGGGCTGCGGCGGCGCACCGGCACCAGAGTCGGAGCTGGCACTGTCGGCGCCGGTCGCGCTGCAAGAGCTGCCGTTGACCGTCCCCGCTGCCCACTGATCCGTCGTGGTAGACGTCGTTTCGGCGCCGCCCGCACCCGCCGCGACCGCCTCCGGGTTGCGGCGGGTGCTGGTGGTGCTGTGTCTGACCGAGATCACCAGCTGGGGAATCCTGTTCTACGCCTTCCCCGTTCTGCTCGGCGACATCGCCTCGACCACCGGCTGGTCGGCGACCGCGCTGACCGCCGCGTTCTCGGCCGGTCAACTCGTCGCCGCGGTGGCCGGGATCCCGGTCGGGCGCTGGCTCGATCGCCACGGCCCCCGCGGGGTGATGACCGCCGGATCGCTGCTGGCTGTGCCCGCACTGGTCGTGATCGCGACCGCCCCATCGCTGGCGTGGTTCGTCACCGGATGGTTGCTGGCCGGGGTTGCGATGGGTGCGGTGCTCTATCCACCCGCCTTCGCCGCGCTCACGCGCTGGCACGGTGCCGACCGGGTGCGTGCCTTGATGGTCTTGACCTTGGCCGCGGGGTTGGCTTCGACCGTGTTCGCTCCGCTGACGGCTGTGTTGTCGGACCGGATGGATTGGCGGGCAACGTATCTGGTGCTGGCGATCGTGCTCGCCGCGGTGACGGTGCCGGGCCACTGGTTGGGGCTGCGACTGCCTTGGCCGCCGCGCCCGACCGCCGAACCCGGCCACGCGCACGTGACCGATCCCGGCCCCATCGCCCGCAGCCGCCCGTTCGTCGCGCTGGCGATCGCGTTGAGCGCCAGCGGATTCGCCTCATTCGCGGTGATCGTCGCGTTGGTTCCGCTGCTGACCGAACGAGGTCTCGACACCGGCCTGGCTGCGATCGCGCTCGGACTCGGCGGCGCCGGGCAAGTCGCCAGCCGCCTCGGCTACTCGGCGTTCGTGGCCCGCACGAGCGTGCGTACTCGCACCATCGCCATCGTGAGCGCTATCGCCGCCACCACCGCACTGCTCGGGGTGTTCACCACCGCGGCTGCGTTGGTCGCGGCCGCGATCGCGGCGGGCATGGCCCGCGGAGTGTTCACCCTGCTGCAAGCCACCGCCATCACCGACCGCTGGGGCGCAGCCCACTACGGCCAGCTCACCGGACTGCTGTCGGCGCCGCTGACCATCACCATGGCGTTGGCGCCCTTCGCCGCCACCGCTCTGGCCAGCGCGCTCGGCGGCTACTCGAACGCCTTCCTCCTGCTGGGCGCCCTCGCCGCCGCCGCTGCCGTCCTGTCCGCCGCCACCATTCCGACGCCAGCGCCGAAAGAACATCGCTCGTGACCAGTGAACCCGGCCCGATCACCACCGGTCATCGTCGGCTTGCACGGCGGGCAACGGCTCGACGATCTCTGACTAGCGTTGGTCGTTCAGAGTCATTCCCGACGCGATCGTGCGATCGCGAAGCGCGTCGACGCTGCCGAACGCGGTCTGTGGCAACTGGACGTACTCGTCGAGGAACGCGCCCGCGTTGGCCGGTCCGATCACATCCCACACCACGGTGCCGTCGGCGACGGTGATCGCCATGCGCAGGAATGGACAGCATCCCTGCTCGAACGCCGCCTGCTGCCGCACCTGGGTCTCGATGTCGTCTTGCTGGCGAAAGGTCCAGCGCACCCCCCATTCGGTGCGCTGCCCGCTGATGAACGCTTCGGCGAACAAGCCGCGGTAGGCATCGACTATCGCGTGCTCGTCGTCGCCGGGTCGGATCGTGCACACAATGGGTGCATCGGGCGGGATGTCGTGGGTGTCGGTCACCGATCTGCTCCTCGTTGTCGTTGTGGTGTTCCTGTCACCGGCAACCGTAAAGTCTGGACCTAAGTCCAGAGTCAAGACCGATCGCAGGAGAGGTGACGATGAAGATCGGCCAGGTCGCCAAGGATGCCGGCGTCACCGTCGACACAGTGCGCTACTACGAACGCCGCGGTGTCCTGCCCGCCCCGCAACGGGAACCGTCCGGCTACCGCCACTACGGACCAGACGCTGCCGACCGCATCAGGCTGACGAAGTCCTTGCAAGCACTCGGATTCACTCTCGATGAAGTCGTCGACGCCTTCCGCGACCTCGACGATGGCGACACCACGTGTGCCAATCAACGCTGGCGACTCGAGCAGGTGCTTCACCGCATCGACACCCAACTCGCTCACCTGCAACAAGTCCGCGACAGCGCGATGACCGTGCTCGAAAGTTCCCACGCCGGTCAGTGCGACCACTGCGTGAGCCAACCGATCAGCACGCACCCTTGACCGGACCAGTTGCCCGGACCGCCCGGCATTTTCGGGGTTGCATCTTGTACCTAGGTACAGGCTTACCGTGATCGTATGACCACCAACGATCATTCCGATCCGATGATGAACCTGTCGGCATGCACGCTGCCGACAGTGGAGCGTCCGACGCGGCTGGCCGAGTTCGACCAGTTCTTCGCCGAATTCGTGCGGGCCACCCACCGCCCGGATCCCGCCCGCCTCGAGCTGACGCTCACCGCCGACGCAGACGCTGAGCCGGTCGGGCGGGATCTGGCCGCGAGGGAGTCGGCATGCTGCTCGTTCTTCACCTTCACCTTTCAATCCACCTTGGCGGGCACTGTCATGCGGATCGAGGCGCCCACCGCCTACGTCGAGGTGCTCGACGCGCTGGCAGCTCGCGCCCAGACCGCCGTCGCCGGAGCCGGTCGATGACGGGCATGCGCAGCGGGGAGCTGGCCGCCGCGGCCGGTGTGAACGCGCAGACCTTGCGCTACTACGAACGCCGCGGCCTGCTCGCCGAACCGGACCGGTCCCTTGGCGGGCACCGCATGTACCCCGAGCAGGCGGTCACGGTGTTGCGGGTGATCAAGGCCGCCCAACGCCTCGGGTTCACCCTCGACGAGGTAGCCGACCTGCTCGAAGCCACCCAGCTCGGGCGCCGCCGCACCGAGGCCGGGTTGCAGGCCCGCGCCGCCGCCAAACTCGCCGAGGTCGACGCCGAACTCGCCGAACTCACCGCCGTGCGCGACATTCTGCGCGCCGCCCTGGCCGCCGGATGCGACGACCTCATCGAATGCAGCGAACACCCGTGCTGCCCCGTGCCGTTCGACACAGACATCACCACCGGCATCGACAGCGGTATCGAAGGAGGCCGTTGTGGCTGCTGAACAGACCAAGACCCGCCGCTGGTGGGCGCCGATCGGGCTCGGCGCCGCCCTGTGCGTGGCCTGCTGCCTGGCCCCGATCCTCCTCGCCGCCGGAATCATCGGCAGCGGAACGATTCTGGTGAGCCTGTCGTGGCTGGAACCCCTCGGATTCGTCCTGCTCGCAATCGGCGTGGCCGGGCTGATCTGGTCACGCACCCGCGCCCGCCGCACCGGATGCGCGACCACCGACAACGCCACCGACGGCGGATGCGCGAGTGCGGGATGTGGCTGCACCACCGCCGCGACGCGGTGAGCCCGGTTCCCTGGGCTCACCCGGTCATGACCGTTCTGCGTTCGATCCTGCTGTTCGCCTTGGCCGCCGTCGCCGAGATCGGCGGCGCCTGGCTCGTCTGGCAAGGAATCCGCGAACACCGTGGCTGGGCGTGGATCGGCGCCGGAGTCATCGCCCTCGGGTTGTACGGATTCGTCGCCACCTTGCAAGCCGACCCCCACTTCGGACGCATCCTCGCCGCCTACGGCGGTGTCTTCGTCGCCGGATCCCTGCTGTGGGGAGTGGCCCTGGACGGATTCCGCCCCGACCGCTACGACCTCATCGGCGCCATCCTGTGCCTGATCGGAGTCGCTGTCATCATGTACGCACCCCGCCCCACCTGAACCAACACAAGCCTCCGCGCGTCATGTCGGCCAGCTCGAACCCCGCTGCCGACTCGGGCGCACCACCACCGATCGTGCTCAGCAGCGACACCAGGGCCGCCGATTCTGCGGGCGCGCCGACGTTTTCGAGTCGTAATCGGTGACGACGTCCGAACTCCGTCAGCTAAACCTGGACACGACAGCCTCAGCGCTCGCAGGACCCTGCCAAATCTCGACCGTGCCGCGACTGTCTTGCATCGAATGCTCCCACTGCGGCCCAGGTGCGTCCTTTCCTGTTCTCCTCCGTCTGTCCTGATGCCTATCCCCACGAATCAAGGAGTCACCATGACCAACCCGAACGAGTTCTCGTCCCCGGCGGCACAACGATCAGACGCACCATCGCAGCCTGCGGCGGCCGCGTGTTGCAGCACCGAACGGCAGACCACATGCTGCGATGACAGCGAGAAGGCGGCGTGCTGCGGTCCGGCGGCGACGTCCGGCGGCGGGTGCGGCTGCCAGTAGCACTCACCCGGCACGGTGCGGTGCGAGCCTCGAGTGGCTCGCACCGCACCTTTGTCTGGTTGTGGTGACCCTGCGGATGACCGGCGGCTGTTTGCCCGAGCCGGGGTGTCGGTCTACTGGTCCGAGGGTGGTGTGGCTCCACAGGCGCAGGCTCCTCCGCCTCCGCCGTCGCAGGTTCCGCTGCGGGGTTGGTAGTCGTGCACGTGGCCGGTGCGGTCCTGGCTGATCTGACAGCAGGCGTGCAATCGGGCATGGAGGGCGGCGCGGCCACGTTGGACGCGGGACTTCATCCCCGACACCGAAATTCCCGCTTCACTGGCGGCAGCGGCGTGCGTGCGGGCGTCGAGGTCGACCATCTTCACCGCAGCAGCCTGCTCGGCGGGCAGCCCGGAGAGCATCGGCACCAAGCACGAGGCGAGTTCTCGCTCGGCGGCCTGTTCGGTGTCGGGTTCAGCTTCGCCAGTGGATGGGTTGTCCGGGACGGTGTCGACGGGTAGTTCGCGGCGATGGGGCGCGGACCGGTAGTAGTCGGTGATCGCGTTGCGGGTGATGGCATACATCCAGCCCAGAAGCCGGTCCTGATCTCGCAAATTGTCCAAGCTCTTGGCCATCCGCAGGAACACGATCGACAGGATGTCGTCGGCGTCCTCCGGGCGCGAGACCCGGCGGGCGATGAAGGCCCGCAGGTCGCTGGAAAAGCGGCGCCAAAGCTGCTCGAGATCACCATGTTCCGGCCGGGGTGTGGCCGCGGTAGTGGCCGTTTCCTCGCTCATGATCCTGGCTCCTCTCTGTCTCCAGCATCCTCGCCTGGTACCGCAGTGGCGAGCCTTGGCTGGTCATTACCGGTACGGACCGCGATCGGGACGCATTTCCTGCGTCCGAATCCGGGGTGTCACGTCTGTATGGGTGTCGATGTCGAGTTCTTCGATTCGACCGATCAGGAAGCGCGGTGAGGAGGTGAGAGCGATGCTGACGACACATCTGTTGTCGGATCTGACCGAGGAAGAGGTCGATCTGATCGTGGCGGAGGAACTGCATCTGCTCGACGCCGCCGCATGAGCGCCGCCGACGCCCACACCGGGCGTATCCGCTGAGAAGCACCCCAGATGTGCCTCTATCCCCGGCGGGGTAGGGGCCATCGGAGTGCCCGGTTCCGGGCGAAGAACCCGGCCCCGTCCTTCCCTCTGGCAGGGAAGGGCAGGGCGGGTGCGTCGCCGGTCAACGAGCGCGTGCCGACCGAACCAGGCCGGTGAGGACGGGGACAGCGGTGACTGCGGCCCACAATCCGATCGCCGCGACCAGGGCGGTGGCGGTGTCGCCGGCGGTGGCAGTGCCGAGCACGTGCCCGCGCAGGGCGTCGGTGGCGTGTGCGACCGGATTCACCGTGGCCATGGCCTGCATCCAGCAGGGCATGGTCTCGATCGGTGCGAACGCACTCGAGACGAACATCAGCGGCATCATCACCGTCATCCCGGCGAACTGGACCACGTCCGGGCGGCGTAGCCGGTCCCCGATCAGACCGAACAGGGCGCTCATCGCCCCCGCCAGCACCACCAGAACCACGACTGCGGCGACGGCATCCACGGCGGTGCCGTGGAAGTCGAAACCCAGCAGCACCGCGGCGATCCCGAGCAGCGCAGCTCGAGCGAGAGTGAAGACCGCCTCGTTGATGGTGCGAGCCACTCCGGGCAACGTTGCCCGCATCGGCAGCGCCGCGAAGCGGTCGTGCAGGCCGTTGGTGTGGTCGATCGCGGCCGAGACTCCGGCGTTGGTGCCGGCCATCACCGTGGAGACGGCGAGCATGGCCGGGGTGAGGAAGTCGATGTAGCTGACCCCGGCCGGGAAGCCGGGTCCGGCGGCGACGCTGCGGAACACCTGGCTGAACAGCACGAGCATCGCCATCGGCATGGTCAGCGAGAACATCAGCAGCTGCGGGACGCGGGCGCTGGTGCGCAGGTTCCGGACAGTCAGGGCGGCGAGCTGGTTCCCGATCGGGGAACGCCCGATCACGGTCGTGATGGTGGTCATCGGTGGGCTCCGGTGGTGTGGGCGAGGTGAGTGAAGACGTCGTCGAGGCTCGGCGAGGTCACATCCAGGTCGGCGACGTCGATACCGCCGCGGTGCAGGTCGGCGACCAGTGCAGTCGCGGTGCGGGCGTCATCGACGGTGACCGACACCCGCACCCGAGTGCCGTCGACCCGGTCGCTGTCCGGGGTGAACGGCAGATCCGCGATCTGGTGGATGGGGAGAGTGGCGTGCAGGACCTTGCCGCCGACAATCCGTTTCAGCTCGGCCGGGGTGCCACGCGCGGCGACCCGCCCGCGACTCAGGACCACGATGTGGTCGGCGAGCCGGTCGGCTTCCTCGAGGTACTGGGTAGTGAGCACGACGGTGGTGCCCGCGGTGGTGAGCTCGTCGACGACGTCCCACAATCCCGCGCGGGCCAGAGGGTCCAGACCGGTGGTCGGCTCGTCGAGGAACAGCACCGACGGATCACCGACGAGGCTGGCGGCCAGATCGACACGGCGGCGGGAGCCGCCGGAGAGTTCCCCCACCCGCCGGGTCGCGTACTCGTGCAGCCCGAGCCGGTCGATCAACGCGTCGGCACATGCGCGGGCAGCGCCGCGGCGCAGCCCAGCCAGGCGACCGATCAGCTCCAAATTCTCACGCGCAGTGAGGAATTCGTCGAGTCCAGCGTACTGACCGGTCACCCCGATCCGGCGGCGAACCTCGGTGGCGTCGGCGACCACGTCGAGGCCCCCGATCTCCACGCGGCCGACGGTGGGCCGCACCAGGGTGGTGAGGGCACGGATCAGGGTGGTCTTGCCCGCGCCGTTGTGGCCGAGCACCCCGATCGTCGTTCCAGCAGCAGCCTCCAGGTCGACACCGTCGAGGGTCCACGTCCTGCCATAGGCGACGTGCAGATCCTCGACCACGACCGCCGGGGTGGTCATCGCACACCCCCGACGTGATCAGGGAGGTCGTTGGACAGGTAGATGGTCATCGCAGGGTTCCTCTCGACAGAAGGCGTGCTCACACCCGGGGTGGATGGGAGTTCGCTTCTTCAGACGAACCAGCCGAGAGATGGACGCACCGGTACCGGTGGCGGCCGACTATGACGCCGCTTTCGACGTTCTTGCCCAACTTTCTCGCGAGGCGCGGCCGTGGTTGGTCGAGCAACGGATGGCCAGGGATCTACTCGGCCGGATCATCGCCAAACGCCGCACTCTCATACCGGAAATGCGTGTACTGGCGGACATCATTCGGCTCGAGTACTGACTCGACCTCCTGAAAACCAGCTGTCGCTGCGTCTAGAGGCTTGCACCGAGCCAGGATGCGAAGCCGACGAGTCCATCGGTCTGACGCCGCTGCGCCGCTGCGATACCGAAGAGCGTTTCACGCACCGATGGGTGCAGGCGAGTCTGCTGGGGCGCTGCCGCTCTCGCCTTGTTGAGCGCGGCAAGTGCCCGATCGGGCTTACCGGACATCAACCACGCGCGAGCGTTGTCGTGCCAATGATGGGCGATCCGTGTGGGAGCTGCGCCGGCCGGATACGTCAGTTCAGCCCCTTCCAACGCCGCTCGGTTCGGGTCGCCTGCTTCGAGTTCGATTGCGTGGGCGTGGATATCCACGTTCAGCGGGCCGAACGATGTCATGTACAGGTCGGTTTCGCCGGTATGCCGAGCCAGCTCGCGTGCCGCTTGGACGTGAGCTGTCGCATTCGGGTAGTTGAGCTTTCGCGCTTCGTTGATCGCTCCGGCCAGATGGGAATAGCCAGCCAGCACCATGCCGGCTTGGCTGTTGTCCGCCGAACTGATCGCGGAAGCGATCAGCTGCTCTGCTACCTCTGCCTCGCCGTAGTGCGTCAGTACTCGAGCTCGAGCCAGGACCGAGAACGCGCCGTATTTCGCGTCGTCGGCAAGCGGGGCGTAGGTGTCGGCCAAATCCAGTGCTGGAAGGGCGAGCACGAGATGACCGGTCCTGCGAACCGACCACTCTGCCAATACGTACGCTGACGTCAACAGGGTGTAGGCACGGGCTTTCTCGTCGTCGGCCAGTTCTCGCACGGCCCCGTGCAACTGGCGGATAAGGCCCGGAAGTACTTCGATCGTTTGTCGAGTGCGATCGGTGCGGTAAAGCCGTTGTGCCGCCCCAAGTTCTGCTTCCAGCACTACGAGATCGGCGGGCTCGGTTGCTCGGGCGTACTGCCCCTCTGCAAGCAATATGGACAGGTCATTGACGGCGTCTGACAGAGGCTTGCCATCGTCGTAAGGTGCGCCTGTGAGCTGCTCCGGCGTTATCCGCAGTGCTCGAGCCATTGCCGAAAGAAAGCCTGGGGATGGCACCTCGCGGCCTTGCTCGACAGCCTTGACCATGCTGAGGCTGTACTTGGCCCGGCTGGCCAACTGACGTTGGCTCAGCCCGGCGATCTTGCGCTGCGTGGCGATTCGCTCTCCTGCGTGCTGACCCATACATCTGAGCGTAGATCGATCCTTCCCCGCTGTCCTTTGCTGTCGACAGCCTGTCCCTCTACTGACCCTTCGAGCCTTTGCCAGCGGTCAAGCTCAGATCTAGCCCCGCCGTCGGACTGACATGGTGTCCCCTCGAGGTCTCCGGCGGCGGGCGCTCACCAAGTCTTTGAGCAAGCAGGGAGGGTGCTGCCCGATGGAATTGTCCGAACGTGATGACGGGATATCGACTACACACACGACGTCAGCGCCGACACGCACTGACCCCAGCGCAGTGGCAGTGGGGGATACCCCGCGTTCACGGGTTGAGTATTACCGCGCCGTATGCCACCTGCCTGCCGTACTCCAACCCGATACGGGGCGAATCGGTTTCACGGCAGGCATGGTGTGGGCGGTTGCGATGCCCGCTGAAGTCGGCCAGATGGTCAAGGTGGAGCTGGAAGCCAAAAGACATGGCGGCGGACCGATTATCACCATGCCCCGCACGGCGACATGGACCTTTCTGGTCCGCTCCGACATTCCCGCAACCATGATCGCCGCCGAAGCAGCCTTGTACCGCAGCCACCGTGTGGCGGTGCTGGGTAACGGTGACTTCGTGGCGTTGCCGTCTCCTGCCGATCAGGGCTCGGAGTACCGAGGATGGATCACCGCGGCGCACTCGGTGTTCCGGCCCTCCGTGCGGGCGGTGCTGTATGCGGTCCACGCTGTCCTGGGCCCGCAACGACAGTCGGTCTTGTGAGAGCCGAGCCGGTGTCGCCCTTGCCGAGCGAGCCGGACGTGCACCTTTCGGTGTTTCTGCACGGGGTGCGTATGGATTTCGTCGCCTGCCTGACCGCTGCGTTGGTGTTCGTTGCCGAGCACCGAGACCGCCATTATCTCGACGCAGTGAGCGTCGATACGAGCGTGAGTGGGCACCCCCGGTTGCCCAACGAGCGGCTCTATCTCGAGCCCTGACCAAACCGATGCGAGGGACAGACGAAATGACCAGCAGCACAATGGATTCACAATGGCAGCGCAACGACTTCACCCCCGCTCAGATCGCCACACTCACCACGCTGAACGAGGCCGGACGCGCGTGCTCGGCGCGGGAGCTGGCAGGCGACCATCGGATCGCCCCGGTCACCCCTGACGTTGCAATGGCTGATCACCAAGGGGCTACCTCCCGAAGTCGCCCACACGGGGCTGCGCGGCCCGAGCCGCTGGGCGAACCCTTCGGTGTTCAGGGTTAGTTTTTCGAAGTGGCTTCGGTGTTCGGACGTAGTTTCCGGGTGAGCGGGTAGCCGATGTCGGCGCTCCGAGTGGGAGACGTAGGAACGGCAATCGTCGTCGGCGCACGACCGAGCGCGGGTGGTTCGGGGCTGCGCCCTCGACCTGATAGTTCATCTTGATCTGAATACATTTGAATCTGTACTATTGGTGTCGTGGAGACCGTGTTGCATTCCGACGCGCTCGCCCGTTTCGGGCACGCGCTGTCCGATCCGACTCGCACCCAGATTCTGCTGAGCCTGCGGTCTGGGCCGGGGTATCCGTCGGATCTGGCCGAGCGGATCGGGGTGTCGCGTCAGATCCTGTCCAACCACCTGGCCTGTCTGCGCGGGTGTGGTCTGGTCGTCGCGGTCCCGGAAGGGCGACGCAGCCGCTACGAGCTCGCCGATCCGCGCATAGCCGCCGCGCTCGAGGATCTGCTCGGGCTGGTGCTGGCGGTGGATCCCGCGTGCTGCCCGGCCTCCGGGACCGAAGGGTGCTGCTGATGTCGGCATCGCTGGGCATGCCATCGGTGGTCGCCGCATCGGGGCCGCTACCGCAGCGGCGGGCGGTGCTGGCGCGGCGGATTCGCTGGTTGGTCGCGGCGACGATCTCCTACAACGTGATCGAGGCGATCATCGCCCTCACCGAGGGGACACGGGTGTCCTCGACCGCGTTGATCGGGTTCGGGCTGGACTCGGTGATCGAGGTGTCCTCTGCGGCGGCGGTCGCCTGGCAGTTCGCCGGACGTGACCCCGCCGCGCGGGAGAAGGTTGCGCTGCGCGTCATCGCGTTCTCGTTCTTCGCTCTCGCGCTGTATGTCGCCGTCGACTCGATCCGCGGCCTCCTCGGCGTCGGTGAAGCCGAACATTCCCCGATCGGAATCGGTTTGGCCGCAGCCAGTCTGGTGATTATGCCGGTCCTGTCATGGGCACAGCGCCGTGCGGGACGCGAACTCGGTTCCGCCTCGGCAGTCGCCGATTCCAAACAGACCCTGCTCTGCACCTACCTATCGGCTGTCCTGCTGGCCGGGTTGCTGCTGAACACCCTGTTCGGCTGGTCATGGGCCGACCCGATCGCGGCACTGGTCATCGCCGCCATCGCGGTCAAGGAAGGCATGAATGCCTGGCGCGGGGACACCTGCTGCCCCACGCCGGCCGCAGTCGGCGACGCTGGTGTGACCGGACACGACTGCGACTGCTGCGACTGACCATCCCAACCGACGCTCCGGCCTCTCCTGAATCCGAGAACCGGATCCGAACAGACACATCGCCAAACTATTCGCCCGACGTGTGGCCGCAGGCCGGTCGCAATCAGGGTCCCGGTGGTTCCTCCGAAAATCGGGTGGATATGCCGTAATCGTCTGGTATGGAACGTGTTCCGCAGACTCGAACGGTGCGAATGTGCCGATGGCCGAGTCGGCCTCGAACTCGGCGACCATCGCTAGGATCTGCCCTGACCTCACCGGAAGGTGATCGGTCACCTCCGCGAACTCGCGCGCAAGCACCACGCCACTCTGCTCACTACCACCCGTGATGTCGACCACGGTCAAGCCGCGATGCCCGCCGGATGTTTCGACGGGAATCGACTGACGAACGTGAGATCGATTGTCGGACAGCCGGTTACCACGATTCGATCAGCGGGACATCATGCTCCCGCCGCTGCCATTCCTCGGTGACGCGACCGAGTCGGTCCTGGGCGGCGATGCCGCGCACGGCTGCGATCTTGTCGTCACGGATCTCGAGGATCACGACGCCCACGACCCGGTCGTCGAGTGTGGCGAGCATGGCCGGGCAGCCGTTGACCACGGCGGCATGGATCGAGGGCGAGCCACCGGCGAGTCTCCGCTTGGCTGGAGACGGTTTGAAGCCGGCCCGCACCGCGCTGGCGATCCGCTCGGGGGTCGCGTACCGGATCAGCTTCCCGGCCAACCCCAGTCCGGCGCCGTCGGAGATGCCGGTCGCGTCGTCGGTCAGCAGCGCCACCAGCCGTTCGGTCCGGCCCGAGGAGGCGGCAGCGACGAATGCCTCGACGATTCGACGTGCGGAGGCATGGTCGATGTCAGTGCCGTTGCCGGCGGCGGCGATTCGACGCCGGGCTCGGTGGGCGTGTTGCTGACTCCCGGACTCGGTGATGCCGAGAATCTCGGCTATCTCGGCGTGGCTGTACGAAAAGGCCTCGCGCAGTACATAAACGGCCCGTTCGACCGGCGACAGACGCTCCATGAGCGTCAGCACCGCCAGGGTCACCGATTCGCGCTGCTCGACGGTGTCGGCCGGGCCCAGCATCGGGTCGCCGTCGAGGAGCGGTTCGGGCATCCAGGCGCCGACCGCGCGTTCGTGCCGCACCTTCGCCGAACGGAGCCGGTCGAGCGCCAGGTTGGTGACGATCTTGGTCAGCCACGCCTCGGGTACCTCGACGTACTCCCGGTCGGCGGCCTGCCACCGCAGGAACGCGTCCTGCACCGTGTCCTCGGCGTCGGCGGCCGAGCCGAGCAGACGGTAGGCGAGCGAGGCCAGTCGATTCCGGCTGGCCTCGAAACGCGCCACAGTGGCAGTGTCCATAAGCACGACTCTATCCGGCGACCAATTCGGGCGAGTGCTCTCGGACGGTGGCCAAGCGATACTTGTGACCCGGCTTTCCGAAGGTCGGGTGGCTGATGGCCCAGCCGCTGGTTGCCACGATCGCCGACTTGACTCGCGCCGCCGATCGGCCGCACAGGGCCCCGGGCTTCGAGCGAGCGTCACCGTCGACCAGCTGGAAGATCCCGTCCTTGCGTCCGAGGCTGATGTGGTTGCCGAAATAGGTCAGCGCGGTCGCCTTGATCTTGCGCCCGGCCAGGTCACCGATGATCGCGGCCGTTGCCTGCGTACCGGTGTATCCCGCGGAAGCGCAGGACATCGGCAATGGATGACCGTTCTCGCCGATGACGAAGGCGCTGTCACCGGCAACGTAGACATTCGGGTGCGAGACCGACCGCATCTGACGATCGACCGTGATCTGGCCGTTGGTTTCCACCGCGAGGCCGCTGGCGGCGGCAATCGGGTGGACGGCGAAGCCGGCGGCCCACACGGTCGCGTCGGAGGCGAAAGCGGTGCCGTCAGCCGCGACCGCCGCCGCCTCCTCGACGCGCTCGATGGTGGTGTGCTCGTGGACCGTGATACCGAACCGGTCGAAGGCGCGCAGCAGGTGACGGCGGGCCTTTGTACCCAGCCACCCGCCCAGTTCGCCGCGGGTGGCGAGACTGACCTGAAGTCCCGGACGGGCTTCGGCGATATCGGTGACGGCTTCGATCGCGGTCAGATTGCCGCCGACTACCAGCACCGTCCCGTCGTCGCCCAGCTCATCGAGGCGTGCGCGCAGGCGCACCGCGGACGGTCGCGCGGCCACGTGGAACGCGTGCTCGCCGACGCCAGGAACGCCGTGGTCGGCGGCGGTGCTGCCGAGCGCGTAGAGCAGGGTGTCGTATTCGAGCCGGTCGATGCCCTCACGGTCGGCGACGGTGACCGTCCGGTGCTCGGCGTCGACGTTGGTTACCCGCGCCACTCGTAGCCGGATGCCGGTGCCCGCGAACACCTCCGCCAGCGGCCGGTGGCGGAGATCATGCCCGGCGGCGAGCTGATGCAGGCGCAGCCGCTCGACGAAATCGGGTTCGGCGTTGACGACGGTGATCTCGAAGTCGTCGGAGTGGAGCTGGCGGGCCAGGTATCCGGCGGAGAAGGCTCCGGCGTATCCGGCCCCGAGGACGACGATGCGGTGCTTCATTGTTCGCTCCTGTCTGGTTCGCGTGCACCCTGAACGAGACAGCCGCCGAATTCCTGACAGCATCAACCAGTGACGTGTGTCACCCCCGGCGCACACCAGCGGACGAACAGCCGTCACGGGCCACGCGGTTGCGGCGACTACCCGATGAACAGGACCCCGATCGCGGCCGCCGCGACGGCGGTGCCGATCGCCACTGCGACAGCGAGCTGGCGTGCGCTCAACACCTGGTCGCGCCGCACCCACGCGAACACGAACACCGTCACCGGCAACGCCACCGTCGCGGCGGTGACCATGACCTCCTGCATATAGATAATTACATGCGCATGTTACTATGTGTTTGCATCGCTGGATGGATTTTCCGCCGCGGCGCGGTGAACGTGATGTGTCGACAGTCGGGGTCGGCACTGGTGAGCGAGGAGGTCGACGGTGGGGCAAGGACATGATCACGGGGTGTCATCGGTGGATGCCGGTAGCGCCTCCGGAAAATATGTGGGTCGGCTGATCCTGGCGATCGGCTTGGGTCTGGTCACGTTCGTGACCCAGCTCGTCGTCGGGCTGTCGACCTCGTCGCTGGCGTTGCTGTCCGATTCCGCGCACGTGTTCACCGATGTGTTGGGTGTCGTGATGGCGCTGGTGGCGATCCTGGTGGCCCGAGGGGCGACGCGACGGGACGACCGCTCCTACGGGATGTATCGCGCGGAAGTGCTTGCCGCACTGTTCAATGCGGTGCTGCTGTTCGCGGTGGCGGGTTGGGTGCTGTACGAGGCGATCGGCCGATTGGCCGAACCACCGGAGGTGCCGGGCCTTCCGGTGACCATCGTCGCCGTGGTGGGTTTGGTGATGAACGTGTCCGCCCTGTTGCTGCTGCGCCGCGGGGCGGGGGAGGGCCTGAACGTTCGGGGCGCCTACCTGGAAGTCCTGGCCGACATGCTCGGCTCTATCGGCGTCCTGATCAGCGGTCTGGTGGCCCTGCTATTCGGGTGGCGCTACGCCGACCCGCTCATCGGTATAGGCATCGGCCTGTTCGTCCTGCCCCGGGCCTACAACCTGGGCAGGCAAGCATTGCGAATCCTGTTCCAGCATGCCCCCGCTGGGATGGACGTCGACGAGGTCCGCACTTCCCTGGAAAACCTCACCGGCGTGCGGCAGGTTCACGACCTGCACGTGTGGACACTGACCTCCGGGATGGAAGTGGCCTCAGCGCATCTGTCGATCGATGACGACACCGACCCCGACGGAGTGCTCGTCGCGGCACAGGAACTCCTGTCCGGCTCTTACAACCTCAACCATGCCACCCTGCAGCTCGAACCCACCAGCGCGGCCGAACGCTGCGATCGACTGCCTTGGTAGTCCAACCGCAACCATCTCCGCAGATCCGCTGCTCGGCAACGAATTCGCCGAGACCCCGGTGGGACTCGCCGACCTCGGCGCATCCCTGGACCGGCTCGCCGCAGGCCAGGTGGAACGCAAAATCCTCATCAACCCCGGCACGTGACCGCAGCTCCACCGATATCCGTGGAGTACTTGCGGTGCAGTACATTTCGGTTGAGTAAGCAAGAACGGCTATGCGCGATATGCCCCGCATCACTTGCTCGCCACCTGCGACGGCTGTCTGCGGAAACCGCTGTCCGCGAACGTGGATCGGTGCATCACGTGACGTTCCTCGGTCCTACATGTGGATGTCAGCCGTGGCGGAGATGGATCCTGCCATGTCCGGTCGGGCCGCACGCGGTCCGACCGGAAGCGTGCGGGTTCAGAATCCGGATTCGTCGAGTTCCATCACCGCGAGGTCGGTGCCGGAGATGACTGCCCGTTCGGCGGTCAGGTGGGGGAGGACGGTGGTGGTGAAGAACGAGGCGACAGTGATCTTGCCTCGGTAGAAGGCGGCGTCGGCGGCGGAAACGTCGGTATCGAGTGCCGCGAGGGCGATTTCAGCGGCGACGATGAGCCGCCATGCCACGAGTAGGTCACCGACGGCGAGCAGGAACCGCACGGCGTTGAGGCCGATCTTGTAGAGCTCGTTCGGCTGTTCGCCCGCGGCGAGCAGGTGCGTGGTGAGATCACCCGCGATCTCCTGCACGTCCTCGACAGCGTGGGTGAGCAGGATCTTCTCGTTCTTGAGGCGCCCGTCGTCGGCGTCGGACTGGGCAGTGGCGTGTATCTGGTCGAACAGGTGGGCCAGGGCGACGCCGCGGTCGCGGGCGATCTTGCGGAAGAAGAAGTCCTGCGCCTGGATCGCTGTGGTGCCTTCGTAGAGTGAGTCGATCTTGGCGTCGCGGATGTACTGCTCGATCGGGTAGTCCTGCAAGAAGCCCGAACCACCGAACGTTTGTAGGGATTCGGTGAGGTATTGATAGGCGCGCTCGGAGCCGACGCCTTTGACGATGGGCAGCAGCAGGTCGTTGACACGGGCGGCGAGGTCGTCGTCGGCACCGGAGACGTGGTGGGCGACCGTCGGGTCCTGGTGGGCTGCGGTGTAGAGGTAGACCGAGCGCAGGCCCTCCGCGTACGCCTTTTGCATCATGAGCGAGCGGCGGACGTCGGCATGGTTGATGATGGTGACCTTCGGCGCGGTCTTGTCGGAGGCCCGGGTCAGGTCGGCGCCTTGGACACGGGATTTCGCGTAGTCGAGGGCGTTGAGGTAGCCGGTGGACAGGGTGGCGATGGCTTTGGTGCCGACCATCATCCGGGCTTCCTCGATCACCTTGAACATCTGGGCGATGCCATCGTGGATCTCTCCGACGAGATAGCCGACCGCGGGAACGCCGTGGCCGCCGAAGGTCAGCTCGCAGGTCGCCGAGGCTTTCAACCCCATCTTGTGTTCGACGTTCGTGACGAAGACGCCGTTGCGTTCGCCGGGTTCCCCACTGTGGTGGTCGAAGTGGAATTTGGGGACGATGAACAGGCTCAGTCCCTTGGTTCCCGGTCCGGCTCCTTCGGGGCGGGCCAGCACCAGGTGGAGGATGTTCTCGAACAGATCGTCGGAGTCGGCGGAGGTGATGAATCGCTTCACGCCCTGGATGTGCCAGGAACCGTCCTCCTGCTCGACCGCCTTCGCGCGGCCCGCGCCGACATCGGAACCGGCATCGGGTTCGGTGAGCACCATCGTTGCGCCCCAATTGCGCTCGACCATGCGAGCGGCCCAGCGCTGCTGCTGCACCGTCCCGATCTCACCGAGGATATCCGCCATCACCGGTCCCGTGAGGTACAGGTAGGCCGCGGGCTGGGCGCCTAGGACCAGCTCGTTGATCGCCCAGCCGAGCATCGAGGGTGCGGGCACGCCCCCGGTCGGCTCGCTCTTGGCTACCCGCCACCAGCCGGCCTCCTGCCAGGCGCGCACGGCGTTCTTGAACGGTTCAGGCAGCCGGACGGAGTGGGTCTCGGGAGTGAATACCGGTGGGTTGCGGTCGGTTTCGGCGTACGGGTCGGCGAGCGGACCTTCGGCCAGCCTCGCCGCCTCGGACAACATCATGCGCACGGTGTCGCCGTCGAGGTCGCCGAAGGTGCCCGAATCGAGAACGGTGTCGAGACCGTAGACCTCGAACAGGTTGAACTCCAGATCACGAACGTTGCTCTTGTAGTGGCCCACCGGCCCATCACCTCTCGACGAGACCCGCCGTGATCGGGCAGGTGCTGACGAAGCGCACATCGCGCCGCGGAGCCATGATGTCGCAGCGCCTGCGTCCATGCAACATAAGTAACACTACGATAAGCCTGTTCGACGGTATGTAGAGGCGCTGACCTGCGGCTTCTGCGCGAAGTCAGTCCCAAGTCACTCGTGGCAAAGTTCGAACTGAGACTGAGTGGGAAGCTCGGCGAGGGCGATCCGCTCGCCGACGACGCACAGCAGGTCGGCCAGGTCGTTGCGGCGGGTGAGCCGAGGGTTGCGGACCGCATCGGTGATGACGGTGGTGATGGTGTGAATCAGCACTCGTGCCATGGGCATCGACAGCTCCGGGCGCAGTGACTGCAGCAGGCGTGCCCAGCCGATGTTGCCTTCACGGTGGATGCGGCGGTACCTGGCCGCGGCATCGTCGGGAAGGTGCCCGACCTCGCTGACAGCGGTGCCGACCAGGTCGGTTTGTTCGATGGCGAACTGGATGTAGTACCGCAGCACGAGCCGCAACGATGCCGATGGTTCCCCGCCTTCGGTGAGTGCGCGCTGGGCATAGATCTCGACCCATTCGTTGTTGCGGTCGATGATCTCGTTGAGGAGATGGGTTTTGCCTGCGAAGTGGTGATACAGCGCGGGCCCGCTGACGCCGACCGAAGCGCCGATGTCCTCGATGCTCACCGCGCCGAAGCCACGTTCGTTGAACAACCGTGCGGCGGCGATGATCATCTGCTCCGGTCGTGGTTCGGAGCCGGGCGGCGTTCCCGCCTCGTCGAACTCGGTGACATCGAGCCTGGACGCGGAGCGGCCACCGGGAAAGGTGGAGCCGGTGATCGCATCGATGGCGGAGTCGAGCACCGTGGCGAAGACCTCCGTGGGCAGCTGAATGTGATGGTTGGACGGGCTGGTCACCACTGACAGCGCGATCCAGCTCAGTGCTTCGCGATCCGTCGTGTTCAGGGTGGGTCGGCGGAGTTGGATGGCTTCGCGGATGAGCTGTGTCAGGCGAACCGCGCGGGAGAGGACGCCCACTCGGTCGGCCTGTGTGAGGCTACGGAATTCGAGCTGCCACAGCCGGGCGAGTCCCCGGATCTCCAGGGTCACCCGCACCAGCTCCTGCAGCGCTCCGCTGTCGTTTCCGGAGCTTTCGCGCGCAGCGTCGACGCGGGTGATGATCAAGTCGAGGCTTTCGCGGAGGCAGGAGCCGAGAAGGTCCTGCTTGGTGCGGAAGTGCCGATACAGCGCGGCATGCGTGATGCCGATCGCCGAGGCGATATCCGCCATCGATGTGCGGTGATAGCCGCGCTCGGCGAAAGCGCGGGCGGCTACGCGGAGAATGGTTGCCCGGCGATCGCGTGGGCGACGGCGCACCGGTGGGTGCTCGGCTTCGAGTGGGGGAGCCGGTGGTTCGGTCCGATGCGGGATACCGAGAACTCCGAAGAGCATGCGCAACGCGCTCTCGGTGAGCTGGTCCGTGGTGGCATCGATCCAGCCGACTGCCCAGTCGTGCACCAGTCCGTTGATCGCGCCGGCGAATGTGGTGGCGGTGAGGCGGAAGTCGTGGGGAGCGATCTCCCCACGCGCGGCGAAGCTGTCGAACATGTCGCAGAGCAAGTCCAGCCACCGCGACCGGCACTGCAGGCGTTGGGTATCCATCCGCTCGCCGACGCCGACGACTTCGACGAAGGCAATCCGGGCGCAGCGCCGATCGGTGCAAAGGGAGAACAGATAGGCGCGCACCATTGCCGTTGCCCGGTCGGTCGGTGGTTGTCCCACCGTTCGGCCGACTTCATCGAGCACGCGCTGTTCGACCATGTCGTTGATGTGCAGGTACAATTCGCTCAGGAGATCTTCGAGCGTGTCGTACTCCTGGTAGAACTGCCGGGTCGACAGGCCAGCGGCTCGGCAGAGTTCAGCCAGCCGGGTGTTGCGGTATCCGACCCCCGCGCCGAATGTTTCGATCGCGACTTCGCGGAGCCGGCTCCGGCGCTCGGTCCGCCGTTCGCTCGCGGACAGGCCTCCGTAGACGCGCGCTGCCGGTGTGATTCTCGCCACCGATTCTCCGTTCACCGAAGGGGTGTCCGCCTGTGTCGCGCGACCGGTGGTGCGGTGTCGCGCACCCACAATTTCCAAATATGGATACAACGATATTCAGAATACCGCAGGCGTGATCTTGCCGGTATGAGCAGGGGTGATCATGTATCGAGCGTGCCGGGGGAGCCGGAACCGGGTCGGCGGGCAGCCGGATCGGCAGGGTCTCGAGCCGGTGCGACGAGCCCGTTCCGGCTCGCACCCTCGGGCGCCACGAGCGCGCGCGGCAGCGATTTGTCGCCTGTCGGTGCCGAAACCGGCTCGGTAGTGTGTCGCGCCATGCACCAACCGCCCGTCCTTCTGGAAAACAGCACCGCCGTCTACGAGCACTATCTGCGACATCGCCAGAATCGAATGCGGGCCTTGGCGACTCATGCGGTGATGGGTTACCGGTTCCGGCCGCGCGTAACATTCGACGAGGGCGCGCGCGAGCAGTTGCAGCAGCTACTGCGCGGCAAGCAGCCCGCCATCTTCGCGCTCAACCACCTGTCGCAGAACGATCCGCACGCCGTCGCGGCCATGGCCTGGTGTTCGCCGTTGCGCCCCCTCATCGGGCGGGTACGAATGTTGGCAAAGGACGAGTTGTTCGACGACCCCGAACAGCGCCGCAAGATCGACATGATGGGCGGCATCCCGGTGTTCCGCGGCAAGGACCACGGCATTCGCGCGGTGAACGCGGCAGGCCAGCAAATGATGGATGTCTGCGCTCGACGATTGACCCGCGGTGACTATCTGGCGCTTTTCCCGGAGGGCACCTGCAATACCGTCGATCCGGCCCGAGTGCAGGCCGTGGGCAGCGGCATCGGGCACATCGCGTTCCGGGCGGCCAAGCTGGGCGCGCCGCCCGCTCTGGTCTGCATCGGCATCAGCTACGGGGAACGTCTGGATCCCTCGATAGAACCCACCAAGGAGGAGGTGCGTAGTGCCTCGTTCTATTTCCGTAGACCCGTGCTGGAACTGCCCTCACGGCCCATCGAAATCGCTCGTTTCGTCCGTACGGAACTGCAATCGGCCGTCGATGGCGCAGTGAAAAGCTACTGATTCAGGCTGAACCCGGGTCTACCTCGAGGCCACACCCGACTATCGAGCTGATCTCGATATGCACTGAAAGGCCGTTGTCGAGTCCCACGAAGCCTTGGACGAGCGATTCTTCCTGTCATGTGTGGTTCCATGCGCGAAACCATTGCTGTCCGGGGTGCCCGTGTAGTCGCCCTGAGGGCCGCTGCTCCAGTTGATCGTGAAGCTGACCACCGCAGGGGTGTTGCCGTTGGCCCAGTTCGAGTGCCAGCCGACCGTCCCGTCCATCATTGTGGCGCGGGACGAGGTGGCCAGCGCTCGTGACGTGACCTGTTGGCCGACGCCCGTGAAGGTCACGGTCCAGCCGTTGCTTTGGGTGATGCGAACGATCCGTCGGCGGGGAATGCCCAGAGAGCGCACGGCCCCGCCGCCTCGGCGGTGCCCTGACCTACAACGAGCAGCCCCGGTATCACTGCGGCGCAGGCAATCAGGAATCGGAGTCGCTTCGAACGATCGCGCGATTCTGCAATCGCGCGGAAACCTCTACGGGCGGTGACGAATTGTGTGCTGGATGCCATGATCGACTCCTTGTCGATGCGTTGTACTTATCGGAAAATTGCGCTCGCCCGAGGTCGGGCTCCCGAGTCGTCGGCGGCCTGCGCCTGGCCGGGCGCAGGGGCGACCAGCGTCCCAGCGAGAGGTGGCGCGCTGATGCGAGCGGTGATGGTCCTGCGAGTTGGCGAGATCATGGCTTCATCGGCCGAGTTTCGGCCGATGAAGCGTGAACGGCGGGTACAGGATCGCTATTGATTGGTTTCGCGGGCGTCGGTGACGACCAGGGGATGGTCACCGAGTTCGGTGTGGGATTCGACAGTGTAGAAGCGGATTTCGTGCCCGTCGGGGTCGCGCAGCTCGGGCAGGATCCAGCCGATCGTGGCGAAATGCACCCCGGCGTGGGATTCGCCGAGACCTGTCAGGTTCGCCGCGAGTGCTTCCAGCGCCGTCTTGTCCGGCACGCCGATGGAGAAGTAGTCGAATCCCGCTGCCGCCGCGGCCTTTTCCGGGTCGCGCCGAAGACCGAGCATCGGACCGCCTGCCGAATGGTGTAGCGCCACGCCCATCAGGATGCCCTGCTCGTGGAATTCGATGCCGACGACGTAGCCCAGCCGGGTGCGGTACCAGTCGATGGAACGCGTCAGATCGGAGACGGGAAGTTTGAGGTGATGCACCCCAGCGAGTGTGGGAATCATCGCTGCTATCCTTTGCAGAAGTAATGTAATGGTGCAGCATTACTGTAGTAATGCAGTAAGGATGCGGTAAATGGGCGAGAGTGTCAAGGGTCCGGCGAGCAAGAAGACATCGCCGCTATGGGACGCGCGCAAGGCCGAGACCGAACAGAAGATCATCGACGCGGCGACCCGGCTGTTCATCGCCGACGGCTACGCCGCGACTTCTCTCGCGGCGGTCGCCAACGCCGCGAAAGTGGGGTCACGCACGGTGTATCTGCGTTTCGGGTCCAAAGCCGAACTGCTCAAGCGCGCTATCGACGTCGCGATCGTCGGCGACACCCAAGACGTCGATCTGGCCCACCGCGACTGGCACCTGCGCGCCGCGACCGCCCCCACCCTGCACGAACGGATCGCCACCTACGCACAGGGCGCACGCGCGCTCATGGAACGCGTCGCCGCGCTCATCGCGGTCGCCGTCCAAGCCGAGGCCAGCGAACCGCTGATCGCACAGGCCGCACAGGCCGGACGAACCGCCACCCAGGACAACATCGCCGGAATCTGGCGCCGTATGCACGCCGACGGCATGCTGCACCCCGACGCCGACCTGGACTGGATCATCGCCACCGCGGGCCCGCTCGGGCAAGCCGAAACCTACATCCTGCTCACGCGCACCCTCGGCTGGGACCCCGCCACCTACCAGCAGTGGCTGTACGACACCTGGCTGCACTTCGCGACCACCCCATCACGACCAGCCCAGCCGTAGCCGTAACCAGTCCGACCGGCATCGCACATCTCCACGACCTGCTTCATGCCCGGCACCGACAGGCGCGGCGGGTGAAAACAATCAATCTCGACCCAAAACCGTTTCGCCACAATGTCATTCGTGAAGCTACAGGTCGCTCGAGCCCTCGGTCGAGTCACAACCCGTGTGCAGAATCTTTGGGCGCTCAGGTCCTGACGCGAGGCGCCTCGCCTGCCTCGCGGACGTTCGATCCAGCCACGTCGTCGGGCGGGGTTTCGAATCGGTTCGGCGCAGGATGTGCGTAACCGCGTACGCCACAACGCGGTAGGTGAGGACAGCCGGTACGACGACCAGTAGCGCCATGCGCAGCGTCAGGAGCGCGACGCTGACGGCCAGGTAGTCCAGGCCGGTGCCGTCGGGCGAACCGAACCCCTGTCGCTGCGACAACGCCGTCATCACCGGATGCAGGGCGAGATACAACACGACCAAGATCAGAGGCATACGGATCAGCCGCAGGCCCGCGAGCAACCACGAGGTACCGGGAAGTCTCATCGCGCCAGCTCCGGTCCGGAGGTGAGGAATGCGAGTAGCAGGGAGTTGCCGATCACCCCGCCGGTGGCGAAACGCAAGCGGGTCCCGCTCCGCAGTGGCAAACCGACGAGGTTTGCGGTGCGATACAGGCGGGTGAACACGTCGTGGTGACCGAAGGAACGGGCCGGGGCGAGCGCGAAACCGGTGGCCGCGACCGACTTCCCGAGTATCAGGGGACCGCTGTCCATATCGCCCGCGCCGTGATAGCCGTCGCCGTACTCGTGAATCGCACTGAAGCCGAGGAAACTTCGCTCTTGGCCGAACAACCCGGTCGCCAACTCCTCGGCGAGCGCGCGGTCCGCGAAGCCCACGAAGTAAGCCGCCAGTCCGGTCCCCGAGGCGCGGGGGGCGTCGTGCGCACGCCCGTTCACACCCATGCGCTGGATGACCAGCCCGGTGTCCCGATCGATTTGTACCGCGCGCACCTGCTGCGCCCAGTGCGAGAGGACCGCTGTGTGGTCGATGCCGGTCGCGCGGCCGTGGACCGCGATCGCGGCGGCGACGGCTGCCACGTCGGTGGGGTAGGCCTCGCCGGGAAAGGTGTCCAGCAGCCCGGTCGGTGAGGCGAGCAATCTCCGCTCGTAGGAGGCGATCAGCGCGTCATGTCGCGTCGCGAGGTCGGCCGGAAACGCCGGATCGATGAGGCGCGCCATCCCGAGCGCGAGGGCGGGATAGGAGAGATAGGCGTGGCCGTTCGCACTGTCGAGATGGATTGCTCCGTCCTCCCCGTGCCAGGCATCGGTGAATACCGAGCGCATCTCGGGCAACAGACTCTTGGTTGCCGCGCGGGTCACGACAGGGGCGTAGCGTTCCCGCCATTCGGGGTGCGCCAGACACACTTGCGCCAGTCCCAGCGCGGTCATTTGGTGCGCGAGCAGCCCCCACATGCCGTCGATCACCCCTGCCGAGCCCGTGGCTCGTCGTCGATCATCCTCGACTTCGAAGCCACCAACTCCTCGGCGAGCCCACGCACCCGTGCCGGATCCCCACGGAACCAGCTATCGGCGTCGCGACCGCACCACCAGCTCGGCAGCAAGCCCGCGACGAGCATCGCCACCACGATGCCGGCCACGATCGCGAGTGGACGGCGAAACCTGGTTATCGATGCCCCGGGCTGATCGGACTCCCCGCGGTCCGAACGTATTTCCATACCTCACCGTACATTGCACGAGAATTGCTCCCGACGTGATCGGCACGCCGACAGCGAACGCTCCCGGTCATGTCCACCAGCAGTGTCGACGCCCGATGCCGCTGTAGGCCAGCAACATTCACGCACGAACACGCCGGAGACCAGTTGCGCGCCGTCCCATCCGTTCGAGGCCGCTCTCTCCCGATCCGAAAGGTGGATTCGAACACCCGCGCCGCCGAACGGTTATGGTGTGGATGTCTAGCGAGGGGGGAGCGTCGATGAGCGCGGTGGTACGACGAATCGGGTTGCTGGCATCGGTTTCGGCGGTGCTGGTCGGCTGCGGCTCGGCAGATCCGGTGGCCGCACCTGTCTCGACGACGACGGTGGCACCGGCGTTGGACATGAACGGCTTGCGGCGGCGGAACAGAGTCCGTCATGGTTCGGGCCCGCCGGTTATATGGTTTCCACCGCAACAGATCTCGGTCGCTTCGGCCACGCGCTGTTCGGTGGCGAACTCATCTCCGCCGAACTGCTCACACAGATGAGAACCCCAGGGGTGTCCGGGTATTACGGGCTCGGCGCCTTCATGATGGGGACCGACCCCTGCGGCAACCCCGAGCGGCTATGGGGCAACCGCGGTAACGGTATCGGCTCGAAGTCCTATCTGATCGCCAGCTACGACGGCAGCCGGGTTGCCGCGATGACCTGGACCGGCGCAGACACCGACATCCCGAACGACCGGCTCAACGCCACGATGCAGCAAACACTCGGTGCCGCGCTGCTCGCCGCGTGCCCACGCTGAGGCCCGATCGAACATGGTGACCCCCTCCGGACACCCGTGCTGATCGGCCCCGACAACAAGATCGTCGGGGCCGATGCCGTGGGGTGGGGGTTTGCGGATTCGCTCCCGCTTCGATGGCGGTCAGGTGGCGTTCGAGCCAATACGAGCTCTGCCCGGCCTCTCGACACGCATCGCCCCAGATCACCGGTCCGATGCCGGTTCTCGGTCCCGATCAAGCGGCGTCGAGGGCCGCGGTGATCTTGCGAGCCATGTCGGCCATGGTGGGACTGGGCTCGCCCTTGTGGCGCTGGCCGGTTGCTTCGATGGCGACGAGGACAGTGCTGCGGAAGTTTTCGGCCTCCGCCCGATCCTGCTTCTCGAGCAGGCCCACCGCGGCGGTCAGCGCAGGCAGCACCTGGTCGGCGAGTCCGGCGACGGACTTGCCATTCAGCTTCATGCCCTTCGGCTTGGCGAGCACGTGCCCGACCAGGCCGGTCGCCGAGGACAGGGCGATGCTGCCGTCGGTGGCGGCCTTGTGGGGCGAGCCACCGGCAGCAGCGGCGGCCGACATCAGCGACACGGCACCGTACGCGGCGGTCTGCAGGGTGAGCTTGTCCTGGTCGGTGAGGGTGATGGACATGGTTGCTTGCTCCTTGGAATCCGTTGTTACCCAACAACCATGACTATACGTAGATGTATACGTATATGCAAGATCGAGTTCTCGGCGGACTGCGTCCTCGTCAGCAGATCGCCCCGTAGTTCCCAGCCCTCCGGTCATGCCAGCGGGTGTGCGTCTCAATCCGTTGCCTTGGTGGCCGGAACAGTCAGGGAAAGGCGATGTACTTGGTTTCGAGGTATTCATCGATACCTTCGCTACCGCTTTCGCGCCCCAGTCCCGACTCCTTGACTCCGCCGAATGGCGCTGCCACATCGGAGATGATGCCGCGATTGACGCCGACCATCCCGGCCTGCAGGGCACGCGTAACCCGCAGGGCGCCGTCGAGACCGTTGGTGTAGATGTAGGCGGCGAGGCCGTATTCGGTGTCGTTGGCGGCGGCCACTCCGGCCGCTTCGCCGTCGAAACCGACAATGGCCGCGACAGGACCGAAGATCTCCTCCCTGAGGATGCGCGCGTCCGGGGAGACGCCGGTCAAAACCGTTGGGTGGTAGAAGTATCCGGTGTCGCCATAGCTGTCTCCGCCGGTGGCGACGACAGCGCCCTTGTCGACCGCGTCGGACACGAGTGCGGCGACACGCTTGCGTTGCTTGTCGGTGATCAGCGGACCCACTTGGGTGCCTTCGACATCGCCAGGTCCGATCCGCAGTGCTTTCATTCTGGCGGTGAGCTTTGCGCAGAATTCGTCATGCACGGCGTTGTCGACGTAGATGCGGTTGGCGGCGGTGCATGCCTCACCGATGTTGCGCATCTTCGCTGCCATCGCTCCGTCGACCGCGGCGTCGACATCGGCATCGTCGAACACCACGAACGGCGCGTTGCCACCGAGTTCCATCGATGTCCGCAGCACTCGAGTCGCGGCCTGCCGCAACAGGATCTTGCCTACTTCGGTCGACCCGGTGAATGTCAGCTTCCGTAGCCGCGCGTCGGTGAGCAGGGGAGCGGTCACCTCCGCCGCATGCGTCGACGGCAGCACCGACAGCACGCCGTCGGGGAGCCCGGCGTCGCGGAACACCTCGGCAAGCAGAAGCATGGTGAGCGGGGTCTCCGCTGCCGGTTTGACGATCATCGTGCAGCCTGCCGCGAGCGCGGGCGCGATCTTGCGAGTGCCCATCGCCAGCGGGAAGTTCCAGGGCGTGATGGCGAGTGTCGGTCCGACCGGCTCCTTGGTCACCAGGATGCGCCCGTTGCCCGACGGTGATTCGCTGTAGCGCCCGTTGATGCGAACGGCCTCTTCGGAGAACCATCGCAAGAACTCGGCGCCATAGTTCACCTCGCCCTGGCTCTCGGCGAGCGGTTTGCCCATCTCCAGCGTCATGAGGAGGGCGAACTCGTCACGGCGATCGATCACGATCTGCCATGCCCGGTGCAGAATCTGCGCCCGCTCCCGTGCGGGAGTCGCGGCCCATTCCTGCTGGGCGGCGGCTGCGGCGGTCAAAGCGGCCGCAGCATCGTCGGCGCCTGCGTCGGCGACCTCGAGCAGCACCTCACCGGTGGCCGGGTTGTACACCGCGAATGTGCCGCCCGCTGCCGCCGCGGTCTCCTTGTTGCCGATCCAGACGGATGTCGGTAGGTGGGCGAGCAGCGTTTTGGTTTCGATCATGGTCATGTCCTCGTGATTGATCTCTGGATGTATTCAGCGCGCCGCGGCGGCTGAGCGGAGAGCGGTCTCGAGTACGCCGAGCGCTTCGTCGAGGAGGTCGTCGCTGATCACCAACGGGGGGAGCAACCGGATCACATTGCCGTACGTTCCGCAGGTGAGAGCGATGACACCCTCCGACAATGCTTGCGCGGCGACAGCTTTCGTGGTCACGGGGTCCGGAGTGTCGGTGCCGGGGTGGACCAGCTCGATCGCGAGCATCGCTCCTCGGCCACGAACCTCACCGATGATGTCGATCTCGTCCGCGAGCTTGCGCAGACGCGGCTTGACCAAGGCTTCGATCTCCCGGGCACGTGCGGGAAGGCCCAGGCGCGACATCGTCTCGATCGTGGCCAGTGCTGCCGCGCACGCGACCGGATTGCCGCCGTAGGTTCCGCCGAGCCCTCCGGGATGGACCGAGTCGAGCAGGTCCGCCCGGCCGGTCACCGCGGCCAGCGGCATGCCACCTGCGATGCCTTTGGCCATCGTGATCAGATCCGGAACGATGTCTTCGTGCGTGCTGGCAAACCATTCGCCGGTGCGCGCGAAGCCGGTCTGCACCTCGTCGGCGATGAACACGATCCCGTTGTTCTTGGCCCAGGACACCAGGGTCGGCAGAAATCCGTCCGCAGGCACGATGAACCCGCCCTCGCCTTGAATGGGTTCGTAGATGATTGCCGCGACCGCGTCGGCGCCGAGCTGTTTCTCGATCTGGTCGATCACCTGCTGCGCGGCTTGCGGGCCGGTCAGACCGTGCGCGTCTCGATAAGGGTAGGACGCGGGCATTCGGTAGACCTCCGGCGCGAACGGGCCGAAGTGCGCCTTGTAGGGCATGGTCTTCGCGGTCAGGGCCATCGTCAGGTTCGTACGCCCGTGATAGGCGTGGTCGAAGGTCACGATCGCGGAGCGTCCCGTCGCCAGGCGTGCGATCTTGACGGCGTTCTCCACGGCCTCGGCACCGGAATTGAAGAGCACGGAACGCTTTTCATGGTCGCCGGGCGTCAGTTCGGCGAGCGCTTCTGCGACTCGGACGTACCCCTCGTACGGTGTGACCATGAAGCAGGTGTGCGTGAAGTGCGCTGCTTGCTCGGCGACAGCCGCGGCGACGGAGGGATGCGACGCGCCGACACTGGTGACCGCGATGCCGGAGCCCAGATCGATCAACGAGTTTCCGTCCACGTCGACGATCACGCCGCCGTCGGCATCGACCGCGTACACGGGGACCGATGAGCCGACGCCTGCCGCCACCGCGGCGCGGCGCCGCCGAGCCCATTCGAGTGAGCGTGGGCCGGGCAGCTCGGTGACGAGCTGCCGTTTCTGCGCCAGCCGGTAGGTCAAGTCGGTCACGGATTCGTCCTCGTGGATTGGGGTTTGCTTGTCATGTGCCGAGCGGGCCGGTCCCGCTCGGATCTGGACAGGGCCAGAGCTAGGGCAAGTGTCGCTGGCCGTCGAGTCTGCTGCCAGTGGCCACATTGGACACTTCGTACTTCCGATGGGCCAAAGTGGCACACTTGATGGGTGCCGCTGACCGTCCGTCAACTTGTCGCCGACCCGACCTTGCGCATCACGCTTCGGGCGGGGGCCGAACATGCCGACCGGGAATTGAGCTGGGCCCACGTATCCGAACTCGACGACCCCGCCGCGTTTCTCAGCGGCGGAGAACTACTACTGACCACAGGGGTGGCGCTGTCCGACTCCGACAAGGAGATTTCGGACTGGGTCAGGCGTTTGGTCGCCGCCGGTGTCGCGGCGCTGGGGTTCGGTGTCGGTCTCAGGTATGACGAGATACCCGCGGCCGTCCTCGACACCGCGCACGCGGAAGGTCTGCCGTTGCTCGAGGTGCCACTCGAGGTGCCGTTCATCCTGCTGGAAAAGGCCGTCTATCAGGCGTTGTCGTCCGAAGACCACGCCCGGCTTCAGCTCAGCCACCAGCAACAGCGGCGACTGATCCACGCCACACTGGCAGCCGACGGGGCCAAGACCTTGGTTCGGCGCACCGCGAAGCTCATCGGTGGCTGGGCGGCTCTGCTCGACGCCGCAGGCGACATCGTCGACAGCACCCATCGCGGTGCGCGACGGGCGGTCGAACAGACCGCACGGGCTCGACGGTCCCGACCTGGTGAGATCGTGTTCTCGACCGAAGGTGGCGAGGATGTCATCTCGCATCCACTCACCGCCGCGGACGGCCGCGTGCTTGGCTATTTGCTGGCCGGACGCGAGGGTGTCGTCGGTTCTCTCGACCACGGTGTCGTCACCATCGCCGCGTCGCTGTTGACCCTGTTCGTCCGTCGAACCGAGCAGTCACGAGATGCGCTCGCTCGTGCGCGAGAGGCAGCGATGAAGATGCTGATCGCCGGACAGATCTCCACGGTGGAGGCGATGGCCGACGAGTTGTGGGGAGGTCTGCCAACCGAACCGATCGTGGTGTTCACCGCGCAAGGAGATCCGCGACGCCTCTCGGCAGCATGCGAGCTGTTCGAGGTGCACCCGCACGGAGCGATCGCCTTCGCTCTCATCGACGATCACCTGTCGGTGATCGCTTCGCACGCCTCGGCGAACTCCGCACTCGCGCGCCTGACATCGGTTTCGGGCCTCTTCCCGGGCATTTCCGGCGAGGCGAGTTGGGGCGAGCTCGCGCGCGCGATCCGGGAAAGTCGCCAGGCGGCCGACGATGCCGCGCGACGCCAGGAGACAACGAAGTTCACGGCAGTGATCAGTGAGGGGCTCAGTGCCTGCTTCGATCGTGATCGTGCACGCGCCTACGCCGAAGCTCATCTGGCGCCGCTGCTCGACAGCGATCGCGGTGGTTCGGAAGCACTCCGCTCCACACTCGAGGTGTGGCTTGCTCACAATGGGCAGATCGATCCGGCGGCAAAGACATTGGGCATACACCGGCATACGCTGCGTCGCCGACTGGACCGCATCGAACGCTTGCTCGGGATCAGTCTCGAGTCGCCGACGAGTCGGTCGGAGCTGTGGCTCGAGCTCCAGCTGATCGACTCCGACGTGGACCGTTAACGGCTGTGGCTGAATTCCTATGCGGCCCAGTCGCATTCATGTAGCGGATGGAGTTATGGTCCTGCGATTCGAAACAGCCTGTGAGGTAGTCGATCACCCGGGCGCGGCGATCGGCGAGACCATGCGCGCACCGGCATCGGCGTTCGCGCGCCGCGCTGCGATCACCGTCCGTCCGCAGCCGGGTCGTCGAGGATCGTCGTCAGCACGCGCAACGCCCGGTCCCGGTGCTCGTCGAGTGCGACGATCACCTCGCCGACCGCGTGGCGGCGTGCCAGCTCGAGAATCGCCTCATGGTCTGCGACGGTCCGCGAACGTTCGACGGGCGAGTTGTAATACATTGCGCGATAGGCCTCGGTGGAGTCCCACAGCAGCCGGATGACCCGCATGGTGTGCACCATTTCGGGCGATTCCAGCAGGCCGAAATGGAACCGGCGATTCGCCTCCAGCTCGGCCGCCACATCACCGCGCTCGGCCGCTTCGGCGCAGTCGCGGGCAGCCAGCGCGACACGGTCGAGGGAGTCGGCGTCGAGGAGCGGCACCGTGTGCAGTGCGGCCCGCGTCTCGAGCAACGTCCGCAGTTCGTAGATCTCACGCAGATCCGCGACCCGGAGCTCGGTGAGGAAGTAACCACGCCGAGGCCGATAGACGACCTGGCCTTCCTGTTCGAGCGCGCGAAGAGCCTCGCGTACCGGCGCGAGGCTGACGCCGAGATCGGCGGCGATCCGCTCCTGCCGCACCTGCTGACCCGGGCGGTACCGACCCGACACGATCGCCCGCCGGAGCTCTTCGAGCGCATGTTCGCCCGCAGTACCAGGACCCTTACGACCTGCGGAGGCGGCTGGGAGACTCACCTGGCGAGCTTACCCATAGTCACCCACCCGATCGGTAATCCTCTACCGCTCAGAAGTGGTGGTGGGCAGGTCCGGTGGCGCTGACCGATAGACCGGCGGCGTCACCGAGAGGTTGAGGGGGCTTCGGCAGAGCGAGACGGTGCTGCCGTCGGCGCGCGGCACTTCGACGGTCGGCTGGAGGCCAAGTTTCTCGGCGAGGGCGAAGGCTGCGGCGATGTCGTTGACGACTCCGGCCGGGACACGGGCTTCGGCCAGTTGGTCGGTCCATTCGGCGGCGGTCCGGGCGGCGAGCAGCCGCTCGAGGTCGGCACGCAATTCCACCCGGTTCCGAACGCGAGAGGTGTTGGTCGAGAACCTTTGGGAGGTCGCGAGTTCAGGTTCGCCGAGCACCTCGCACAGCGAGGAGAACTGGCGGTCGTTTCCGACGGCCAGGACGAGTTCACCGTCGGCGCACGTGAGCAGTTCATAGGGCGCGATGCTGGGGTGCTGGTTTCCCATCCGAGTCGGTACGACACCCGCCGAGGTGTAGGCACTGGCTTGATTGACCAGTCCGGCGAGCAGGCAGGACAGCAGGTCGATGTCGAGGCGCTGCCCCTCGCCCGTCGCTGTGCGGTGGTGCAGCGCGGCCAAGATGCCGGTCGTGGCGAAGAGTCCTGCAAGCACGTCGACGAGGGCGACACCGACCTTCTGCGGCTCTGCGTCGGGGGCCCCGGTGACGCTCATCAGGCCGCCGAGGGCTTGGATCAACAGGTCGTAACCGGGCAGTCCGGCGCCGGGGCCGCGTCCGAAACCGGTGATGGAGCAATAGATCAGGCCCGGATTCTCCGGTTGGAGCTGGTCGTAGTCGAGCCCGAAGTCCGCCATCAGTCCCGGGCGGAAATTCTCGACGACGACGTCGGCGGTCACCGCCATCTCCCGGGCTCGAGCGCGATCGGCCGGGTCGGACAGGTCCAGGACGATCGTGCTCTTGTTGCGGTTGACGGCCTGGAAGTAGGTCGCCTGTCCTCGGTCGTCGTGCGGCGGTTTCCAGGTGCGCGTGTCGTCCCCGGTGCCCGGTCGTTCGACCTTGGTGACGGTGGCGCCCAGGTCGGCCAGCTGCATCGTCGCGAAGGGGCCGGCGAGGATGCGGGAGAAGTCCAGGACGCGGAGGTTGGCAAGCGCGGGGACCATATGTGAGGATCCAATCATCGATTTTCGAAAATCGAAGATTAGGCTAGGTATCGCGGCCTGTCAGGTCAAGGAGATCCGCAAGCATGTCCACCGCAGTGGCCCCACTCGACTTTCTCGCCATCGACTCTGTCCTCACCGACGAGGAACGAGACATACGCAATACCGTTCGCGCGTTCGTGCGCGAGCGCATCCTGCCGTGGGTGGGGGATTGGTTCGACGAGGGCCGCGTCCCTCGCGAACTGTTCACCGAACTGGGCAAACTCGGGGTGCTCGGGATGCACCTCGAGGGCTATGGCTGCGCCGGAACCAGCGCCACGGCATACGGGCTCGCCTGTCTCGAACTGGAGGCAGGCGACAGCGGCATCCGCAGTCTGGTGTCCGTGCAGGGCTCGCTGGCCATGTTCGCCATCCACCACTGGGGGTCCGAGGATCAGAAGCAAGAGTGGCTGCCGCGCATGGCCGCGGGTGACGCCGTCGGATGCTTCGGCCTGACCGAGCCGGACTCGGGTTCCGATCCCGGCTCGATGCGGACCTACGCTCGCCGCGACGGTGACGATTGGGTGCTCCGCGGTGCGAAGATGTGGATCACCAATGGCTCGCTCGCGGATGTGGCCGTGGTGTGGGCGCGGACCGACGAGGGCATTCGAGGCTTCTTGGTTCCCAAGGGCGCCAAGGGATTCACCACCCGCGACATTCGGAAGAAGGTGTCGCTACGCGCGTCGACCACCTCCGAATTGATCTTCGACGAGGTTCGGCTGCCCGCCTCGGCGATGCTGCCGGGCGCGACATCCTTGCGTGGTCCGCTGACCTGCCTGAGCGAAGCCCGTTTCGGCATCGTGTGGGGCGCGGCAGGCGCTGCCCGCGCCTGTCTGGAATCCGCGATCGACTACAGCACCACGCGCGTCCAGTTCGGCAAGCCGATCGCGTCGTTCCAGATCCAGCAGCACAAGCTCGCCACGATGGCCCTCGAGGTCAACCGCGCCACCTTGCTGGCGCTGCACCTCGGTCGATTGAAGGATGCCGGGACGCTGCGGCCCGAACAGGTGAGCATGGGCAAGCTGGGCAACGTCAACGCCGCACTGGATGTGGCTCGAACCGCGCGACAGGTGCTCGGTGCGAATGGGATCACCCTCGAATACCCCGTCATGCGGCACCTGACCAATCTCGAAACCGTCGTCACCTACGAAGGCACCGCCGATGTGCACGCACTCGTCCTCGGTGGGGCGTTGACCGGGATTGACGCCTTCCGCTGATCCGCACAAGCCGCTTTCCGGCGGTGACGCCTCCGATGCGCCCTGCCTCGCGTCCGAATCTGTCACCGTCGGCAAGTGGTCGGCAATCGCTCTGATCGCGCTCAACTCGCTGGTAGATGCTGCGACTGAGAGAGCGCGGAAGAATGTGCAACCGACTAGCATCGTTAGGTGTCGCATATTCCGCATCTCCCGTCGTTCCGCCGGTCCGACCGGCAGGTTCCGGTGGTGCCGAAGGTCCCGATCCCCACCGCGCGGGCGATCGTCGATTGTGCGGTGTACGTCGACGGGCAGCGGCTCCCCGGCAAATTCACCCACGCCGCCGCGCTGGCCGAGGTCCGCGCCCGCGGTACCGGGTTCGTATGGGTAGGGCTGCACGAACCCGATGAGACGCAGATGGGCGACATCGCGCGGACCTTCGGGCTGCATTCACTGGCGGTCGAAGACGCGGTGAAAGCACATCAACGGCCGAAACTGGAACGCTACGACGACATTCTCGTGACGGTGATGCGCACCGTCGCCTACGTCGAGCACGAACTCCACAGCGTCAGCGAAATCGTGCAGACCGGCGAAATCCTCATTTTCACCGCACCCGACTTCGTCGTCGCGGTCCGCCACGGCGAGCACTCCGGCCTCGCCGGAGTACGGCGCGACCTCGAGGCCGACCCGCAGCGACTCCAGCTGGGCCCCGGCGCCGTGCTGCACGCGATCGCCGATTTCGTCGTCGACTCGTACATCGAGGTCACCCGAGCGGTCGAGCTCGACGTCGACGCCATGGAAGAGGAGATTTTCACCCCGCGCCGCCGGATCGCCATCGAACCCATCTATCAGCTCAAACGCGAAATCGTCGAACTGCGGCGCGCGGTCAAGCCACTCGCCGCCCCGCTCCACCAGCTCAGCGAACCGGAAACACCGCTGCCCAAGGAAGTTCGCCGCTATCTGCGCGACGTCGCCGATCACCACACCACCGTCGCCGAACGCATCAACGACTTCGACGACTCCCTCAGCGCCCTCATCGGCGCCGCGTTGGCGAAAACCGCGATGCAGCAGAACACCGACGTGCGCAAGATCTCGGCCTGGGTCGCGATCCTCGCCGTCCCGACCATGATCGCCGGGATCTACGGCATGAACTTCGAGCACATGGCCGAGCTGCGGCAAGTCTGGGGATACCCGGCCGTGCTCGCGCTCATGGCGACGCTCTGCGGCACGCTGTATGTCGTCTTCCGCCGCATCGAATGGCTCTGAAGCCGGCGGCGTACGTTCCTACCCGGCGCCCGCTGGGGGTACCTGGCGGGAATCCGCGTACGCAAAGACTTTTCAGTGATAACCGGACGTCAACTCGAAGGCTTCGCGATCAGCACCGGGCCCCGAGGCGCTCGAGCGTGGTTGCGGCTGGCGGGGGGAGAGGGAGAGAGACCGGCAGATTTCGCGGGCTCGGGCCGTCGGGATGGCTGGTTGCGATTCCGGTCGGTCGATGCCCGACGGCCGTGTTAGATTTCCGCTGGACGTTAGTCCAATTCGCACCGGGTCGGGCAGTTCGAGCGGAGAAACAGTGCTTGGGACCACGCGTACATTGCTGGCGGCCGCCGCGGTGGCGATACTGCCACTGACGGCAGTGACGGGACTGGCCACGGAGTCGGCGGCCGCCGATCGCACCTATTCGGAGTATGTGGCGCTGGGGGATTCGTGGGCAGCCGATGTCACCGGCAGCCAGATCACGACGCAGTTCACGCCGGTGCATTGCCTGCAAAGCGCGCGCAACTACCCGAAGCAAGTGGCGGCCGCGCTGTCGACACCGGTCTTTCGTGACGCCACCTGCGGCGGTGCGGAGACCAAACATATGACGAGCCCGGAGACCACGGCGCTGGGCAGCAATCCGCCGCAGTTCGACAGCCTCACCTCTACCACGGATTTGGTGACCCTGGGCATCGGCGGCAACGACGCCGCCCTGGCCAAGTCCGTATTTACCTGCCTGACAACCGATCCCGCCGCCACGCCCTGCCTGGACACCATGATCACCGGTGACACCGACGTCATGACCGAAGCCATCGATGTCACCGCCACCCGGGTGACCGCGACCATCGTGGGCATCCGGGCACGCGCCCCGCACGCCCGCATCCTGCTGCTGGACTACTTCGAAGCCGTCGGCACCACCGGCGGCTGTTTCCCGGAGATCCCCATCTCCGACGCCGACGCGATCTGGCTGGGCAACAAGCTCATCGAGCTCAATGACATGCTCACCCGCATCGCCGCGGCCACCGGCGTGGAATTCGTCGACACCTACACCGGCAGCACCGGCCACGACGCCTGCCAACCCCCAGGCGTGCGCTGGGTGGAAGGGCTGGTCCCGTTCTCCAGCACCCCGGTCGGCCCCGCCGCGCCGTTCCATCCCAATCAGCTCGGGGCGGACTACCAGGCGCGGCGGGTTCTGGAGACGCTCGGCGCGTAGCGTTCCCGAGGACGCTACGCGCCGGGTTCAGGGCGCTCAGGGGACATGCGGTCGGCTCTGTCACCAAGGGTACGCGCGTCCCGCGGCATCATCGGACGGTCTGCGCCGCAGTCGATCTCACTGCTCAGATCACCCGCGCAGTGGCATGTCAGTGCGTTTCGGTCAGCTGGTACTTTCGACATGGATTGCGCCGACGGGGAGGGACGATGACCGGCGAACTTGTGACAACGCTGTATGACTTCCAATTGTCGATGCTTCACGCGATGTGCACGAGTGCTCCTGCTCAGGCGGCGGATCTGCTCGATCGGATCGGTGCGACCCGCGCCGACGCTGCGGTCGCCGAGCATCGGTGGTGGTTCGCTGATGCGACGAACGACTTCAGGTCAATCGCTGAGTACATAACAGCTTGGGGTGCACCGGCTTCGGAGCGGATCGAACACCACGGCGACCGCGAGGGTCGGTATGCGGTGTGGGATTTGCCGTTCTGGCCCGGTCTGCAGATTGAATGGATGGAGATTCCGCCTCACCCCCGGCTGTTCAGGCAGCTTCTTCGGCACCCCGACTGCCCACGGCCGCGGTTGGAATCTGTTGCCGACTTGACCCCCTGGTCGTGCACGCGGAACGAGTTCCACGATGGAACCTTGGGACCGACTGACGTCGTCGACGGATTCGGCGGGGTCGGAGACGTGGCAGCCTTCAGAGCAATCGACCCCGACTCCGGGCGTAATCGTGTCTACTGGGCACATTTCGATTGGGGTCTGTTGCAGTATGTCGAACCAGCTCCCAACACCTACGTGTGGAAGCTCTGAGGCACTGCGAAAGCTGCCCGATGGCCGATGGCCGATGGCCGATCGAACTGAACACCCTCGACTCGCCATGTGCGGATGGTTGAGATGTCATGTGGCTGAGGCCATGTAGGCGGACAGGATCTAGTTCAGGTGGCCCACCGAGCCGATCCAGAGATGCGATTCTGTCGTCCACGCGACCTCATGCGCCGGACGCGGTGCGACCTACCGGAACGCCGAGACGTTTTGGGCGACCCACCCCTCGAACGTCCGAGCTGGAGAACCGGTCACCACGTGTTCGAGTTGCCCCCACCCTTGCGGGCGGGGGCAACTCTCACCTACGCGAATCTGTCGAGGGGCAGAGCATCCGAACGCGCGCACACGAGCCGGCCGATCCGCTCGCCAAACGCGACGAGAGGACCGTCAGCGGCCGGGCTTCGTTATTCGATGACATGGTCAACGGGGTTGCGATGTGACCGAGGCGCTTTCACTTCAGCGCGGCCTGCATCGCGACTCCGTCGACGTAGGAATGCTTCTCCTTGACTGCGCCGTCCTCGACCAGAACGTAGTCCGCGAGGTCGACGCACACGCGATTGCCGGTCGCCGAGGTCCCGGTCAGCTGCCATTGGACCACCCAGAAATCGTCTCCGACACGCAACGAGATCAGGTGGAAGGTCAGGTCGGGAACCAGGGCGAATGTCCCCGCCGCGGCCTCGCGGATGGCGGCGCGACCTCGGGCAGGTTCTTGGCCCGAGTGCAGGTGGAACACCGAGTCGGTGGTGTGGAGTTCGATGATTCGGTCTGGGTCGCGGTCCGCCCAGTAAGCGTGGTAGCGCTCGAACAGTTCGCGGGTGGCAGTGGACATGATGGGCGACTCCGATCGTAGTTGTGTCGATGTGACCTGAGAGGCGTTCTGCGAGAAGCACTCTGGATGCTGTGACTCATCAGGGAATTCAGTGTCGCCGGGAGCGGTCCGTCGTGGCGACGGGCGCACGCCTCCACTTCGAACACTTCCGTTGTGCGCACGCACAATGCACGCTAGGTTGGCGGCAGTGACCCAGGACACACACGCCGAGCGCCCGCGCCTCGTTCGCGAGCTGCGCGCGGACCTGGCTGCGATCTCCGAAATGGTGACTGCCAGAATCGAACAGGACGACGGCGACTACGACGACGCCGCACTCGATCACCACGAATTGGCCACCCTGGTGGCCGACAGCCTCGCGGCATTGCTGGATTCCCTTGCCGGGGATCCATATTCGCTCGAGCCTGCTCGCCGAGCCGGACGCCTCAAGGCCGAGCGCGGGATCCCGCTGGACAGTTTGCTGCACGCCTTCCGCCTCGCGGGCATGGCGTTCTGGGCGGTGATCGTCGAACGCGCTGATCATGACGACCGTTCCGCTCTGCCTCAGCTGTCCACGCTGATGTGGGCCACCGTCGACGAGTACTCCGTCGCGGCGGCCGACGCCTACCGGCGCGTAGTCGTCGTCGGGACCGAACAACCCGATCAACGATTGCTGCGGGCGCTGCTCGATCCCGCCTTCCCGCCGACGCAGCGCGAGGATTTGGGCAGAAGGATGCGCCTGCCAGCCCGAGCCATCTTTGTCGTCCTGGTCGGCGACGTTCGCCTTGCCGCGACCGGAGTCACCACCGTCCGCACCCTTCTCTCCGACGATCGAGTGACCCTTGCCGCCGCAGTCTCGCCCGCCACGCTCGACCGCGCGCTAGGTACCGTGCAGGCGCGAGCCGGTGCGAGCAAACCGTTCACCGACCTCGTATCGACGCCTGCCGCGCTGGACCAAGCACGGCTCGCATTCCGGTGCCTGGGCCCGGCGGACACCGGAATCCACACCTATTCTTCGTCACCGGCCCGCGCTTTGATCGCGGCTAACCCCGGACTCGCCGCGGACGTCCTCTCGGACACGCTCGCCGCATTCGATCGACTCCATCCCGACGACGCCGACGCTCTCGTCCAAACCGCCCTGGCCTGGTACGAACTCGGCGGCTCCACGTCGGCGGTAGGAGAGCGCCTTCACCTGCACCGCAACACGGTCCTACACCGTCTCAAGCGAATAGAAGGGCTCACCGGTGCAGCGTTCGCAGTGCCTGCCGACGCGGTGCGACTGTATCTGGCGCTGCAGACACGGCTGCTTCGAACACCCGGCGACAAGTCCTGACCGCTCTGCGGCACGTGAATCTCTGTGTTCAAGGCGTGTACCGACGCCAGTGCAAATCTGCCCCGGCAACGCCGCGGTCGTATATCGAGGTGGAGGTCTGCTTTGTCGGACCGCGTACCCGCGGCGAGGACGGCTGGAATGTCTTGGGCGCTGTTCATCGTGGTGACGAGGGCATTGCCGAGGTCTGTCGTGCGGCCCGCCGGTCCGAGCGAGGAGACCCTACGTGCGTAGTGCTCGTCTGTAGGCTCTCGTGCCGTATCGGGTGACGACAACGGGAGGCGAGTGCCGATGGCGGGAACGGATCGGTGGTCGTGGACGCACATCCTGCGCGCGGACGGTCCGGCTGCGGTGATCTGCATCCGTGTGGCGGTGGGGCTGGTGTTCCTCAGCGAGGGGATCCAGAAGTTCCTTTACCCGGACAAGCTGGGGCCGGGTCGGTTCGACAGGATCGGGATACCGGCGCCGACGTTCTTCGCCAATCTCGACGGTGTCGTCGAAATCGCCTGCGGCGCCTTGATAGTCATAGGTCTGCTGACCCGTCTGGCGGCGGTGCCGCTGCTGATCGATATCAGCTTGGCGATCGTGCTGACCAAGCTGCGTGAGCTACAGCCCGGTGGATTCCAAGGTGTGGAAGGCTTCTGGGGGATGGCGCACGACGCCCGAACGGATTTCGCGATGTTGCTCGGGCTGATCTTCCTGTTGTGGGCCGGGCCCGGCCGCTGGTCGCTGGATGCCTGGCTCACTCACCGCGTTGAGGTGGTGCGGAGTAGCGCCATGAATCCGTAGTCCATGTGTGGTTGCCGGTGGTAGCGGCAGTGATAGGCCCGGCAGGTCTCGGCAGACGGGCCGCGTATCTTCACCGACCCGCTCGCCGGGCGCATCCTCGGCGTCACCGACGGTGAGCTGGCCGAATTGGATACGGCCGAAATGGATCATCCCGGCCATGCCGGTGCGAGCAACCGCCCGCGCCGGCTGTTCCTCGCCGCGCGCCCGCTTCGCCGAGGATGCCGTGCAGCGAGCCGACCCGACCTCGCCGACCGGCCAAGGCTCAGAATGGCATTGGCGGTCGGTGGCTAGGAGGGCGGCTGTAGATCGGTCGATGATCGTCAGCGCCGAGCCGATCGGAAGGCGCCGGATCGAGAGGGCATGAGGGGATATGACAACTGAATTCGATGATGTCGACATGCCGAGACCGCTGCTGGTCATCGACACCAACATCATCAGGTCGGACCCGAACTTCGGCAGCGCGCAATGGCAGGGGCTCGTAGCGGCGGTGGAGGCCGAAGAGGTCGACGTCGCGGTGCCGGAGGTGGTCGTGCGTGAATCGGCACGCCATATGGAGCAGAGGATCAAGAGTGCCCGCCGGGAGCTCAATACCGCGGTACGCGCCATCCACGATCAGCTGCGCAGCTCGCGCCTCGACGCGCCTGCGTTGACCTATCTGCCGTCGGTCGCTGAACTCCGCAAACTGCCGGAGATCACGACCGAGGAACTGCGGTCCGAGCTCCGTAACCGGTTCAAGGAGCTCGGGTTCACGGTTGCTCCGATCCCCGAGGCGGCTCACGATCAGCTCGTGGACTGGTCGCTGGCGTCGCATCGGCCGTTCGACGCCACCGACAAGGGATATCGAGATGCCCTGATCTGGCACACCTTCTGCGATCTGGCAGCCGCCGACAGCGCCGGGTTCGTGGTGCTGGTCTCCGACGACAACGATTACTGTGCGCGTGGAAAGACCACGCCGCACGAGGATCTCGCCGGCCACCTGGCGAGTATCGGCCGAACGGAATCCGTCGGCTTCGCTCGCACCGTCCTCGAAGGGCTGGAAGTGGCCCGGGCCGCGATGACGAACACCTCCTGGTGGCCGAGGGTGCCTTCGCCACGTGTCACAGACCTGCTGATGGCGGCGATCCGGGACGCCTATACGGACATGATCGGCGCCCCGCTGACGCGCGACGTCTACGACGATTCGACCGAATCCCTGCTGCCCGGCGTGGAACTGCCGGAAGAGCTCGAAGCCGCATCCATCTCCACGGCGAGGTTCGAGGGGGAATCCGCAGTGGTGTCGGTCGTCGAAACGTATCGCGGCCGTACCTCGGTCGGGACCGTCGAGGTCAGGACGTCGTTCGGCTACGAGGCCCTCATGGACAAGGGCGAGTTCTACAGCACGCTGGACAACGATGCGGTCTGGACGCTGGTCGACCCGGACTACAACAGGAATTACGTCGCCATCGAGGGGGAGTTCGGGGCGGTCGTCGAGTTCGCGTTCGTCATCGACCATCAGCACGAGAATGTGATGGCTCTCGATATCGAGCACGTTCAGTTGCTTTAGCAGCCCAGTGGGCACCGAGCCGAACGCCTTGATCGGCCATCACTGTCTGGATGAAAACCCTTACGACGAGGACGGTGAACCCGCATGACCCTCAGCGGGACGGCGCTCGCCGATCGTCATCGAGCCGGGACGCTGGAGTTCCTGCGTTCTGCTCCCTTGCGCGCCGCACGGAGGGGAGATCAGTTGAGGCTGCGCAGGTGGCGGACGAACGCCGCCGCCTCGGTGGCGTATTTCGAGCGTCGGCGGGCGATGTCGTCGTGGTCGAGGATGTCGCCGGTACAGGTGGCGAGCGCCGCGATCAGGTCGGTCTCCGTGGTCGCGGCGCGAAATGTCAGCACGCGGTCGGCGATTTCGCGGGCGCGCAGGATGTCCAGCCGCAATGTCTTGTAGAGCAGGGCGTCCGACGAGAAGTGTAGGGCGTGCGGAAAGGTTTTCGTCTGCGAGTCCGGCCCCCGGTACCAAGCGATGAAGACGCCGTTGTCGCAGATCTCGTGGCGGGTCACCGCGCTCTCTTCGGCGAACACGACGTCGATCGGACAGATGTCGCGGCAGTCGAACAGTGCGACCAGAGCGGTCAGCAGCGAATCGCGATAGTCGCGGATCATCTCTTCCATCGGTACGCCGCGCAGGCGGGGTAGCAGCCGCCGGTCGGCGACTCGTCGCCGAACCGCCTTGTCGAAGGCCGGTGAGATCATCCGCACCACAACCTGATCGGGCGGATTGTCGCTCTCCCGCAGCCTGGCTGGGACGTACCACGGGTTCGGGCCACTGCACGCGTAGAAGGTGGAACCCGCCATGGCTTGCTGCATATCACGGTTGAAGACCGGATCGAATCCTGTTGTGGCCGGGTAGGTGCGCTGTGGTAGGTAGGTCGAGTTGGCCTGAAAGGCGCGATCGATGACCTGATCGGACATCGCCGCGAACGATTCCCGCAGCGTCGCCTGCACGGTTTGGTCCTGGGAGCGTGTCGCGATGAGCGCGAAGAAGGTCGCGAAGATCGCCGAGGCAACCAGGTTCAAGCCGATAGCGGAAGCGATCTCGCGACCGGTGAGACTCTCGTCCAGCAGTGCCAGGAAGATGCCCACCGCGAACGTCACCACGTAGGCCAGGGCGATCGCGTAGAGCATCACTTTCTTCTGGAGTGCACTCACCCCTCGATCCTGCACGAGAACACGACGCGCTGCCGACAGTTCGGTCGCGGAATGGGGCGGCGTTGCTGCGCGCGGTGCTCGATGTCCCTGGCGGGGTAGTGATCGGACCGGGTGCCGATCCCGCGCGCGCGAGGTTGGCCGGGGTCGAGCTCGCGGGGGCGGATCTCACCTCAGTCGATCTGATGTCGGCCGACATGGTCGGAAGCGACGCGCTGGGGCTGGTACCTCGATGACGTCCGCGCCCGCTCACGCCCCATCGGCGGCGGCCGGTATCGGCTCAACCCTCGGGCGCTCTGTCACGGTCGTGCGTCGGTGTGTTCCGGACGATATGGTCGGGGTATGTCCGGGCAGCGCGGCGGCGGCTCGTTCGGGAACTACCACCTCGAACGGTTGCTGGGGCGTGGCGGTATGGGCGAGGTGTGGTTGGCGCGCGACCGCAGCGGTGCCAACGTCGCACTGAAGGTGTTGTCCACGACGTATTCGGCGGATCCGGCCTATCAGCGTCGCTTCGAGCGAGAGGCACGGCTGGGAGTGCAGTTGCGCAATCCGCACATCGTGCCCATTCGCAACTTCGGTGCGGTCGAGGGGCACCTGTTCCTGGAGATGGCCTATATCGAGGGCGTCGATCTGGCCACGCGGCTGCGGTCGGGCGCGCTCGCACCGGACCGGGCTGTAGAGGTCATCGCCCAGGCCGCTGAGGCACTGGATGCCGCGCACGCTGCCGGGCTCGTTCATCGGGATGTGAAGCCGGCCAACATTCTCGAGCACACCAGCGGTTTCGTCTATTTGATCGACTTCGGCATCGCCCGGGGCGCCGATGGCACCGCGATCACCGGCACCGGCCAGGTCGTCGGCACGTTGCAGTACATGGCGCCGGAACGGTTCGACGGCACGCTCGACGCCCGCTCCGATATCTATTCGCTGGCCTGCGTGCTCTACGAAACCCTCACCGGACGCCTGCCCTACGGCGACGGAAATCCGGCACAGCAGATGCGCGCGCACCTGGTCTCCACACCACCGCAGGCCTCGCGTGCCGCCGCTGGCGTCCCCGCCGCACTCGACGCCGTGATCGCCCGCGGCATGGCCAAGGATCCGCGCGACCGCTACGCCACTGCGGGGGAATTCGCCGCCGCGGCACGCGAGGCCCTCGGCCTGCCTGCGCCGGCCCGACCACCCCCACCGGTGCTGCACCAGGCCGCGTCGAATACGCGCCCCGCGACTCTCGTCATGACCGCCGTGGGCCCGACAGCGACCGAGAAAGTGGCGACCGAGAAACGCGAGTCCCCGCCATTCCCGCCCGCGCCACAGCCCGATCATCGGCGAAGCCCTTCGAGGTGGATTGCCTTCGCCGCCGGGGCAGCCGCCGTCGTCGTGGTGGCACTGTGGCTGCTGGCCGGCGGCATCGACATCGGGTCCGCCCCGGGTCCGAACACGACGACCCCCGAAGCCGCCGCTCCGGCGACGACCGCTCCGCTGCCCTCTCCGGCCGAGGCACCGCCCCTCGACACAGCAGGCACCGTGCGAGACGGAAATTTCGCGTTCACCGTGACCGACACGGTTTCCGGCGTGCCCATCAGCGGCTCGGCTGCCGCGGGCGGTTCGTACACCATCGTGACGTTGACGGTCACCAATGTGTCCGATCACCAGCAGGCTTTCACCGTCGCTGATCAGCGCCTGGTCACCGCCGGTGGCCGCTCGGTCGCACCCGAGGTCGCCGCGACCGCCGAACTCAACCCTTCCGGCACCGACCCGATCGCGCTCGATCCCGGCCGCACCGCCACGATCCGGCTGGCCTTCGACCTTCCGGGCAAAGACAAAAAGAACGACAAGAAGAACGACAAGAAACAGGACGCTCCGAGCCACCTGGAGCTGCACGGCGGCCCGACGACCTCGGGCGTGATCGTGCCCATCCGCTAGCCGCCCAGGAAGCGCTGGGTGGCGTCGTAGACGTCGCGTTGGTAGGCACGATCGCGGGAGCGGGCCGAGGACAGCTCGACACGTCCGGTGTCCACGGCGCGGACCGCACGGATATAGCTGCCGCTGGGGTGTGCGGCGGGGCGGGTGGCCGTGGCGACCACCGTGCGCGCGGGCCGCTCGGGGGAGGACATCAACGGTGCGCCGACGAGGCCGATCAGGTGCAGCGGACCGCCCGCACTGCGCTGGAATCCGGTGCGCACGACCCCCGGATCCACCGCGTACACCGCGATCCGGTCACGCCACCGTTCGGCCAGCGCGTAGGTGTAGGCGAGGTTGGCGAGTTTGCTCGACGCGTACGCGCGCATCTGCGTCCACTCTCCCGGAAGCGCCCAGTCCTGGATCGGGCGGGCCCGCGCTTCCAGGTACGAGGTCATCATGATCACCCGCGCTGGTGAATTCCCCTGTTCACCAATCGGTTTCAGGAGCGATTCGAGGCCGCGAGTAAGTCCGGCGACCGCCAGGTGATTGACGGCAACGGTCCGTTCGACGCCGTCCACGGTGAGGCCGTGCCGATCGAACGCGGCGCCCGCGTTGTTGACCAGGACGCTGAGGCCGTCCGGCGCGGCGCGGTGCACCTGATCGACCAGTCGCCGCACCCCCGAACGTGTTTCGAGGTCGGCATCGACGGGAATCAGGCCGCCCGGCACGTCGCCCATGCGCGCTGCCGCGTCTTGCGCACGCTCCGCGCTGCGCCCGTGCACCAGGACGGTCCAGCCGAGCCGCGCCAGCGTGCGACCAACCGAAAATCCGATACCGCCGGTCGCTCCGGTCACCAGTGCGGTCGAAGCCGAGGGGACCCTCAATGGATTCGTTGTGTCCATTGCTCTTATTCTCGGAGCACAGAATGGAATGACAATACCAAAATCGAGTCCGGAGAAGTCCGATGCCCGCGTCCCCCGACACCCTGACCGCCAAAGGACTACGTAGCCGCGCCAGGATCGTCGACGCCGCCACGCGCCTGATGCTCGCGAACGGTGCGCACGACACCACGATGGAGGCGATCCAGCACGAGGCGGGCGTCAGCGCATCGCAGCTCTATCACTACTTCGACAACAAACGGGACCTGCTCGCGGCGGTCATCCAAGCGAGCACCGAGGTCGTGATCGCCAACAAGTGGCTGCTCGATATGCGCTCGCTACACGATCTGCGCGCGTGGCGGGATGCGGTGGTCGCCGCGGCGCGCGCGACCGGCTGTCGCACCGGGTGTCCGCTGGCCTCCTTCGCCGAGGACATCCCCGATACCGACCCGGAACTCCTCGAACTGGTGGCCGCCGGATTACGCCGCCTCACCGCCGCCGTCGCCGACGGCCTCACCGCCATGCGCGATGCGGGAGAACTGCGCCCGGACGCCGATATCGACCGCCTGGCGCTCGTCGTCGTCACCGCCTACGAGGGTGGCATGCTCGTCTCCCGGGCCCAGCGCGAACCCGCTCCGCTGGAGGCGGCGCTCGACGCCGCCGTCGCCTGTGTCGAGACACAGGCCGTTCGCACGGATCGGTGACGTCGAACGGATCGCGGCCCCAACGACAGCCCACACCGACCCCACGACCACCTACTTCGCAAGACGACCTAGGCCGTCAGTCGTGTCATCCGCGGCAGGCAACGCCGCCTGACCGCACCTCACCACAGGTGCAGGAAGCTCCGGACGTCGTCATAGCCGTCGAGGGCCCGACCGTCCACGTCCGACGGGTCGGCCTCGGCACGCGCCGTCAGTGACTTCATCAGTGCAAGGGGCTTCCTCGCTGAGATGCCCGAAACGCCGAGCGGTGTGTCCGAGGCACAGGCCGGCCAGGCCGAGCAACGGACTACCCGGCACAGCCCGTGTCCCGACCTGCACGCACCAGTGCTCGACGAACTCCACATCGTTACGTCGCCGAAATCGAGTAGCGCACTACTCAAGTCAAACGTGTTCCGTCGCGCGTAGCTTCGCCATCGGCGAGGACCGGCAGGGCAGGAGGGGCCGATGGACAGCTTCTATACCGTCATCCGTGGCGACACATTGTTCGGCATCGCGCAGCGGTTCTACGGCGACGGCAACAAGTTTCCGATCATTGCCCGAGCGAACGGCATCGCCGATCCCGGCCGGATCTTCCCGGGGCAGGTGCTGCGGATTCCGGACCTCACGCCGCCGGATCCTGGGCCGGGTCCCGACCCGCAAGAACCGCCCGACCCGGTCGAGTTCCGGTTGCTGCGGCCGGCGGACCTGTTGAACGTGCAGTGCGTCGCGATCGGGTGCCGGGTCGTCGCCGACGGGGCCGCTCCCACGGAGCCGTTGGCGCGGCACACTGTCGTCCACGGCGACAACCTCTGGAATCTGGCCGTCCACTACTACGGCGACGGCCGGTTGTATCGGCTGATCGCGGAGGCCAACCATATCCCGAACCCGAGCCTCATCCGCCCTGGCCAGGTCCTGATCATTCCGCGGCGGCCAGGCCCGCCACCGCCTCCTCCGCCGGTGACGCACGTCGTAGTCGCAGGGGACACGCTGTGGGATCTGGCTCAGCGCTTCTACGGAAACCCGTTCCGGTATCGCGAGATCGCCGCCGCCAACCACATCGCCAACCCGTCGTTGATCTTCCCCGGCCAGGTCCTTGTCATCCCCGGCATCGGCGGCCCCCCGCCGCCGCCAACGGTTACCCGTCTGGTCGCCGTTACCGACAACGCACATCTGATCGTCACCTTCGGCCCGCAGAACGTCTATGAAGAGGCAACGCTCGACGATCCGCTGCACCAGCCACCCAATACCCCTGATGTTGCTCGGGCACGCGCCGCCACCGATTCGCGCGTGGTGTTCGAACTCCACAAGAAAACAGAGATTCCGTTCACCGTGTCCGGGGTGTTGAAGGCGTTGAGCACGCTCGGTCTGCGGGTGCCGCCGCTGGCGGTGCCCCGACTGGAGGCCAACCAACAGCGACCACCCGAGGCGCTGGTGCCGCCCGCGGCACCCAAAGACGACCAGACGGCGATCGAGGCGCCGTATCGGCTGATCGTCTCGCCGGACGTGAACGGCGGTTTCACCCACGCGGCCGATGCCGCAACGGCGCCAAGCGATTCCAACCGGGTCGAGCTGTGGCACTCTCGGTTGGGAGTGCGCCGGATTGTCGACGGCAAGTTCGTCGGTGTCGACGAGAACGACGACAAGCTTCGAACGGTCCGTGCCGTGTGGACGCGGGACGACGACGACACCCAGGACGCCGACCCCGACTACGGCTCGCTGACGCCGGCCGACAGAAGGGCCATTGTCCGGCAGACCGCGAATCCGAAGCCGAACGACGGCCAGACGGTCATCGAGCCCGAACCACTCACGGTCGAGAAGCTGTTCCTTTCCGCGCTGGGCGCGTGGGTCGACTGGCGGGTGGCGTGGCCGCGGTCGGCCGAGTACACCGGGTTTCACTTGTCGGCGTACCGCCATCTGGCGCCGATGGGCCGCGACAGCTACGTCCGCGTCGAAACACCGATCTACCTCTTCCCGTTCGGACACCGCGGCACGCTGGTCAAGCTCACCGAGCGCAGGATCAAGGCGGCCGACGGTGATCAGGCGGCGCACCTGTTCAAGCGTTATTTCATTGTGCTGCGCGAGCACACGAGGAGTTACGAGAACGAGCGACTGAACCGGCTGCCGTTCAAGAGGGTATCGATCGACCCGCTGGTGTCTCCGGACATCAACCAACCGCCCGACCCGGCGACGACGTCTTTCGTGCCCGAAGTGGGGGCCGACCAGTATCTGTGGAAGATCACCGCCGTCGACTGGGCGGACCGCGTGATCACCATGGCGACAGCGCTTGTGGCCGTGCCGGAGGGTGCCCCAGGGGGCGCGCTGACAACGTGGAATGACGAAATCGCCAAACACAAGTCGATTGACGTGGGCGGTGTCGAGGTCGCTTTCGCCAAGGCGAAGACCCCCGGCGACACCACGGCTCGGCTACAGTTCCTCGACCTCACCGGCGACCCCTTCCCGCTCACCAGCACGCCGTGGATGGTGAAGGCGCACATCACGATTCCCGCTCTGGCGACCGTGAATCGGGGCGGTGGTCCTGTGGCCGTCAAGTACGAGGACGCGTACACGGCCGCCGGCTTCGAGAACGACGATCCGGCGCAGATCTTCTTGGTCCTCGACCAGGAGAACAAGCTGAACTTCTCCGGTGGCAGCGACCGCGGCGGCGGATTCGTCGAGCCGAACGTGGCGATCAACGCGATCTCGCGTACACAGGGTGCGGTCGGTGACAAGGGCGCACCCAACGGCATCAAGGACAACAAATTCAATCCCGGCGCCTTCCTGGGCCAAGCGCTGCCGAAGTTGTTCGGTCTGTTCGACCTGAAAGACATCCTGCTCGAGGGCCGTCCGCTCAGCGAGGCCCCGAAGCTCATCGCAGACCAACTCGACTTCATCGGCTCCGTCGGCGCCGATTACGCAAACCTGGTCGCCGGGCTCCAGAAGGCGCGCGCGACGCTGGACGTCGACATCGCGGCGGCCACCACCGCAGGCGCCGAACAGCGGCTGCAGGCCCTGCGCAACCAGACGCAGCTCGCCATCGACAAGCTGGCCGCCAAACCCGTTCAACCGTTGGTCGATTCGCTGATCAAGATCGCCAAGGGCGAAGCGAACTCCGCCGGAAACCTGCCGTCTGAGCTTCAGCAAGCGTTGGGTGAGGTGAAGGCACTGACGGCCAACCAGTTCCTGCCTGCCTATCTGCGCGCGCTGATCGAGCGGCCGTACAAGGCGTTGGACAGCGCGTTGACACTCGCGCAGGGCAACAAATTGATCGAGGCGCTGAAGAATCCGCTGGAGGGGTCGACGGTCCGGTACGAGTGGACGCCGACGATCAAGGGTTGGGGACCGGCGCCGGGCGACGACAACCTCGTGTTCATTCCCGCAAGGCCGGACCAGGCCCTGACGATCGCCGTCGAGGTCCGCGTCCCGAAGGAGGGTGACCCGCAGTCCGACGTCAGTGCGCAGCTGCGAAACTTCCGGCTGCAGCTGCTGCCCGGCGCACCGCTGATGTCGATGACGTTCAGCCGCATCGGTTTCCGTGTCGCCACCGGGGGCAAACCCGAGGTCGACGTTCAGTTCGACAAGCTGGAGTTCCTCGGAGCGCTTGGCTTCATCGAGAAACTGCGCCGACTCATCCCGTTCGACGGCTTCGCCGACCCGCCGTACGTCGACATCTCCCCGGCGGGCGCCACCGCGGGGTTCGAGCTCGCGCTGCCCAGCGTCGCGGTCGGTGTGTTCACGCTGGAAAACATCGCGCTGTCGGCTGACTGCCGGGTGCCGTTCCTCGGCGAGGCCGTCACCGTTGGCTTCGGCTTCTGCAGCAAGGAATCCCCGTTCCGGCTGACGGTCATGGCGATCGGAGGCGGCGGATGGGTCGCTATCCGCTTGGCGCCCAAGGGCTTGGTGATGCTCGAGATGGGGCTGGAGGCCGGCGCGTCGCTGAGCGTCGACCTCGGCGTGGCCTCGGGTTCGGTGTCTGTGATGATCGGCGTGTTTTTGCGGCTCGAAGGCGAAAAGGGCCAGCTGACCGGATACTTCCGCATCCGCGGTGAGGTCGAGGTGCTCGGCATCGCGTCGGCGTCGATCACCCTCGAGCTGTCACTGACGTATGACTTTGCCTCGGGCAAGCTCGTCGGCCGGGCCAGCCTTCGGGTCGAGATCGAGATCGCGTTCTTTTCCGCGTCCGTCGAAATCACCTGCGAACGAAAACTGGCCGGCTCCAAGGGAGATCCGACGCTGGCCATGATCATGCCGCCGACCGAGGGTGGTCAAGCGATGTGGGATCAATACTTCTCAACCTTTGCGATCGGAGCGTAGGTTATGGCAACCACCCGGGTGATGACGACCGTCCTGCCGTACTCGGTCGACCCGAACGACCCATTCCACATTTCGCTGTACTTCACTCATCGGCTGGAGGGCGGCGGCACGCTCGCCGACTACGCCGTGATGGTCAACTGGGTGAAGTCGTTGCGTGAGGCGACGTTCCGGCTGCACACGGATTCGAGCCCGTCGGCCATCAGTTGCACGCCGCTGCTGAATCCGGATCCCGATCCACGCATCGTGCCGCCCAGTGAATCCGCCTGGGCAACAGCGTTTCCCGCGAGCACCAAGGTCCGCGATTTCCCGAAGCCGGTCGTGACCGAGACCCCATGGCGTTCGTACCCGGCGAACAGAATGCGCGACCACGCCCTCGACGCGCACTACACGTCGGCATGCTCGTGCCCGGTCAACCGTCCCAGCGTCGCCGGCAATCGATTGGCCGAAGCGACACTCGACGTGTTCAGAGAAGCCAGGCCCGGCAACGGTCTGATCGACGCGTTGAGCCGCTATCCGGAGGCCGTCGCCGGCCACCGGAACGACCTGACCGTCGGCCAGGACAACGCCTCCCGTGCGGCGATCGATCCGCCCCGTCCGACACCGGCGATCTTCGACCCCGACGCCGGTCCCGATCTTCACGTTTTCGATGTCGTGACGCCGCAACCCTGGCGTTCCCCCATCGAACTTCTGCTCGCCGATCGAACGCTCGATGCAGACATCACCGCGTTCCTGGACCGCCTGCTAGCCGAACCGCAACTGATCAACAGTCCCATGAAGCGAATGCTGGCCGACGTGCACGCCGCGCAGAAATACTACAACCGGCCGGAAGAGGCCAAGGAGTACAAGGACAAGCCCGTCGCAGGCCAGCCAGAACCGCCGCGCACACCGCACGACACCCCGGATTTCCACGAACGGGCGTCGTCGACGGCCAACGTTCCCACCCTCGCCCGCAAGCTGGGCTTCGTCGTCGACGTGCGGGTGCAGGATCTGGATGCCCTGCGCAACGCCACCCTGATCCGGTGCGATGTGATCGTCGACGGTGCCGAGGAGTACCTGTCGCCCGAAACGCATTGCATGACAGTGGGTTCACGCTTCCTGGCCAAGCCGGCCAGCGACCGGTGGCGCGTCGGGCGTCTCGGGCTGGGTGACCCAGAGCGGTATCGGGTGATGGATCTGGATCCCGATGCGGCCGGGCTGTCCCTCGAGCAACTGCTGCGCGACGTGGTGCGGGCGCTGGCGACCGAGGCCAACGGGGATCCGGCAACATTCGCCCCGGCAGCACTGCGGGCGACGGGATTCTGCCTCGCCGAGCTGAGTCGGCCCGACGACCTTCGGGTCCGGCTGCAACAGGCCCAAGATCTCGACCCGGTCGTGGAGGTGCCCGGCACCGCGCAGACGCGGCATCAATTCCACTTCGAGGGGCTGCATCGCGGCAACCGCGTCGAGGTGTGGGACGACGTCACCAAGATGTGGCATAGCCTGCACGAGCGGCGAGTGCGCGCGTCGTTCGACGACAAGTCCATCCTCGACGGCGTCCGCGACGTCGGCTACCTGCAGAACCCGCCGATGAATCGGGTGCCCGGCAACGCCAACAACCCGTACTACATCCACGAGGTGCTCGCAGGGTGGGATGGCTGGAGCCTCTCGGCGCCGCGGCCGGGGAAGATGATCATCCACCGCAACGGCAGGGAAGAGGTCACCGCGAAGCCGGAGGACGTCACCGACCAATCCGGCCAGCCACCCGGCATCGAGGTGCGGTCGACCGCCGAGACGAAATCGCTTCCGGCGCTGCGCTATGGGCGGAAGTATTCGTTCCGCATCTCGGGAGTCGACCTGGCGGGCAACAGCGTTCCCATGGATCCTCTCTCCACCGGTGAGCCGGCGGACGGGATGGTTGCGGCCGCGTCTGCCCATCTCGACGTGCTGCGCGCCGATGCCAGGCAACGGGAAGAGGCCGGCGTGTTCGTAACGCTGCGTACCGATCTCGCGCAGACTCGGGCGCCGCATCCCGAAGGCGTGCCCGGCGAGATCGAACGCGCGACGGCGTCGGCGGTCGAGCACGCGTTGTCGGGGCGGATGAACCCGCAGTTGGACATCGAACCCGAGAAGCTGGCCGGGCTCTTCAGCGACTCGGGTGATCCGGACACGGTGAGCACACCGCGACCGTTCTTCCGGTGGGACCCGATCCCGGCGCCGACGCTGGTTCCGCGGGTCGCGTACACGCCGGGTGAATCGTTGCAGCGCATGGTCATCCGCACCGGGCTGGTCGGCAGTCCCGGCCTGTGTCAGCGTCACGTGGTGCCGCCGAAGGGCAGCCAGATGGAGGCCGAACTCGACGGACGCTTCGACGCGTTGATGCGGGCCGGGAATCACACCCGCGCATATGCCGTCGCGCTCAAGGAGCGAGGCAACCTCTTCAATACCCGGATTCAGGACCTGAACTCCCCCACCGGAACCATCACGCAGCCGGGGATGGCGCTGCTGGCCACTCCGGGCGCGACCGATCTGGTGACGCTCGACGACCTTCAGGTTCCGAATGGACCGAACAGCCAGCCGGCCGAGGGCCAGTACGTCGTGCACGACGTCGACAATCTCGTGCTGCCATATCTGCCGGACCCGATGGCCGACGGTGTGGCGCTGGTGTTCTATGAGTCCGGCGCGGACCACCGCATGGCCAATCCCCGTGTGCTGCAGTCGGTCGTCATCCAGTACTCCGGCCAGTGGCCGGAGCTGCAACCTCTGCGTCTGGTGCTGCACAACGCTCCGCGGCTGGACGCCAAGCAGGACGGCAACGTGATCAACGTCGGCCTACCCCCGGGTGAGCAGGTGGCGGTGGCGTTCTCCACGACACTGGATGCCGAGCACCTGGAGAAGATGGCGCTGTGGAAGCTACATCCGGTGCAGGATCCGAATGTACCTGAGGCGGACCGGAAAACGCTCGAACAGGCCGCCCGGGACGGCTGGTTGTGGTGGCTGACCCCCGACGAGAAGCTTCGCCTGGTGCACGCCACCGCGCGGCCGGCGCGGCCGCCGGTGATCACGCGGCTGGTCGCAGAACCGCGCTCGGCGAACATCCCGACCGCCAATCTCGACGGTGTGATCGACGTTCACGGGGCCAGCACCGAGAAGGTCGAACTGCGTGCCCGGTGGGACGATCTGATCGACGATCCGGCCAGCGAGCAGCCCAAGGTCTCCACGTCGAAGGAGATCGTCGTCGACCATCGGATCGAGGAGCACGAGCGGTACTCGATGCTCACTTTGCAGCCGGATGCCGAAAACGTGGGGAAGCGGCGCAGCGAGGTCAACATACGGACCGCCATCCACAAGCTGCCGGACACCAAGGCACGCACGGTCAATTATCGGTTGTTCGGCACGTCGCGCTATCGGGAGTTCTTCCTGCCCAACGAACTTCCGCCGGCCGACGACGAAGCATCGGGCGGCAACGAGGTCGCGGTGAACATCCCAAGTAGCGCACGGCCCAGTCTTCCGGTCGTGCATTCGGTGATCCCGATGTTCATGTGGGAGCAGACGACCGAGCCCGAGCATCCGTTCGCGATCCGGCGGATCCGTCGCAGCGGAGTCCGCATTTGGCTCGAGCGCGGGTGGTATTCGAGCGGCGACGGTGAGCTGTTGGCCGTGCTCACCACCGGTGAGCCGGGACTCACGCCGGACGAGAAGGTCAGCCTGTGGGCGCGAGATCCGATCATCGCCGGACCCAAGATGACGAACACCTATGAGGTACCCGTTCTTCCGGCATGGCAGCAACGTGCCGCACAGCTGGCGTTGACACCGTTGGGCGAGCCGGGCCGGCCCGTGATGCATGTCGTCAGGCAACGCAAGTCGGACAAGTTCGCGGATCGGGACAAGGTCGTCAACGCGTACATGTTCCGGCCGGAGTTCCACGACGGGCGCAAACTGTGGTTCGTCGATGTGATCCTCGATTCGGGGAATGCGGTCTGGCCGTTCCTGCGGCTGTCGATGGCTCGGTATCAACCCAATTCGATTGTCGGGATGGAGTTCTCGGAGATCGTTGCGACGGACTTCGTGCAGCTTGCGCCCGAGCGGATCGCGACGCTGAGCCGGCCGGAGTCCGACGAAGTCCGAGTCACGGTCACGGGTGTGACCGCCGTGACGGCCGAGCCGGGCGCCGAGAAGCCGGTGAAGCCCACCGACACCGCGTCGCTGCGGACAGGGCTGACGAAGTCGCGGCGAGTGACGGCGACCCTGCAGGCGCGAGCCGCGGGCGCCAAGTCCGACCTCGATTGGACCGACGTCCGTTCCGTGGACTGCGAATTGGCCGGTGTCGACGCGACGTCGTTCAAGACTTCTTGGACAGGCGTGCTGAAACTGGAGCCCGCCGAGCAGCTGCTCACCCCGGGCACCTCGGACGACCTGCGTGTGCTGGTCGAGGAGTTCGAGAAGCTGGCCGCCGACCCGAAGCCCGGTGAGCAGACGCTGTCTACCACCGAGCGGCTGGTCTATGCGGATCACATCGCACTGTAAGGAGAAAGCCGTGGCAGAACCATTTCCCACACCGTTCGAGACATTGCTTGCCGACGACCCGGTGATGACGGTGTCGTTGCAAACCGCGATCGAAAAGGCACTTGTAGAATTCCCCAGCCTCGAGCGGCCGTTCCGAACCGCGATCTCGTTGGTTGCAGTGGATGAAACGACGTCGCCGACGAGCTTCCAGCACGGCGGGGTGGCGTTCGGGCGCACCTTCTTCTCCGCCAGCCTGCTCAAGGTCGCCGCGATGTACGCAGCCTTTCAGCTTCGCAAGCAGGTGAACGATTTCTCGGCAGAGCAGTCTCCCGGGACAGCGGCGGAATTGTTCAACGGTGTGAAGGCCAGTTTCGACGACACGATCGCGGATGCAGTACCTCAGGTGAACAGCACGCCGGGTATCACCCGAGACATGAAGGTGCCCAAGTACACCCAGATTTTCACGGCCGGCGATACGGGTGCCGGCCTCGTTGCCGATTTCACGAACACCTTCCGCACCAACATGCGCCGGATGATCGTCAATAGCGACAACGCAGCAGCCGCGGAGTGTGTGAAGGCGCTCGGGTACAGCTGGATCAACGGCACGTTGCAGGCCGGCGGATTCTTCTTCCCACCTGCGCGAGACGGAATCTGGCTGGGCGGCACCTTCACCGGAGCCTTTCCACCGGTGCGGATTCCGTGCGTGAACGACGTCGACACGGCCCAGGGGGCGAGCACCTTCGATGTCGCGAACATGTACGCGCACATCTTGAACGGCACCTTGGTCGATGCGGCCAGCTCCGACGACTTCAGCGCGCACCTGCAGGTGTCCGCGTCGGCCGGCGCGGACCCCTCGTTCATGGACAAGACTCGGCGACCGCAACTGCCCTTCCGCAACTTCTCCGTCACCCACACCAAGATCGGCAGCGGCCCCCTCAAGGACGGAAGGACCGTGCTGTCGGAGGGGACGGTGGTCGAGCACATGGGGACCGACCGCAGGTTCATCGCGGTGTGGCAGAACACCTTCAAGGACGACGATTCCGTGTTCGCCATGGGTTTCATCGTCGAGCGCGCCATCGAATTGTTCCTCGCCGGCCCCTGACCAGCCCGTCGACGGCAATCTCCCGTCAGCCCGGTAAGGCGATTCAGTCTCTGCTTTTCCCACCAGCAACCACGTCTCAGCAAAATACAGTCGCCCCGGGGTGACGAATGCTGTCCCGACGGCCGGACCGTGGTCTACTGCGGTGCGTGGTCTGGCTCGAGGACCTGGCCCGCAATATGGCTGACATCTCCGCCGGTGCGTGGACCGCGCTTGCGGCCTGGCTGTCCGTCATCGCCGCCCTGGTGTATGCGTGGCGTCAGCATCAGCGGGCCGAGCAGCAGACCGACACCAGCATCTCCATGTCGAGCAGCTTGCCGAAGTGTGGTGAATCGTCCTCGGGAAGCACGATTTCGATGAGCAGCACTCGGCCTTCCGGTGCGATCCGGCTGCGAACGTTGCGCAGGATCTGCACTGCTTCGGCGTCGTCGAAACTCTCCACGACGTGCTTGAGGACGTAGGCATCGCCGCCCGCGGGGACGGTGTCGAAGAAAGATCCCGATTCGATGGTGACGCGGTCGGCGACGCCGTGCTCGTTCAGCAGCGCCGGTGCGCCTTCGGTCACCGAGGGTAGATCGAACAGGATTCCGTCGGCTTGCGGCGCCTGGTGCAGGATCGCGGCCGGCAGGCGACCGTGACCACCGCCCACGTCGACGATCGTGCGAAACGCGTGGAAGTCGTACACGGCGAGAATCGCGGGGATCGACATGTTCGTGACGGTGGTCATGGCGTCGTCGAAGATGTCGCCGAGCTCGCGTGTCCACAGAATTGGACACATTCACCGTTCGGGGAGCAGCGTTCCCAGCGGTCCGAGGTCGATGTTCAGATCCTCGGGGGTGAGTCCGAAATGGTCGCGCAGTTCGGCCATGCGCTGCTCGAGCAGCATCAGGGTGGTGCCGATGCGCTCGATCTGCTCCTCGCTGAGGTCGCCGTCGTCCACGCGACGCAACGCCTGGCGCTCCATCAACTGGCGCAACAGTTCCACGAGGGTGAGCACGAGCGTGACGAGTCCGCGTTCGACGGATTCGGGATCGGTGTCGATACGCGGTGAAAGACCGTCGAACTCAGTCATCCGGGGGTGGCTCCAGTGCGCTGTGCGAGGCGGACTCGAGCGGGGACAAGGCGCTGACCGAGGAGATCAGCGCACGCAGCGAGATCTGGACCATGTCGACGTCCGCGATGGAGAGCTTGATGTCGCCGGTGATGACGACGCCGCCCGCCAGCACCCGATCCAGCAGGTCGACGAGCGCGACGCGGCGCTCGCTGTCGGTGCGCGTCATGGCGTCTCCCGTTCCGCGCCGGCGAACGAATACGGCGGCCACGGTCCGGTGAGCTCGAGCCGGATACCCGGAAATTGGTTCCCGAGATCCTCGACCGCCGAGGCGAATTCGTCCGCGCGGTCGTCGTCGACCAGGTAGGTGCCGTTGAGCACCATCCAGTCCCGGCGGCCGTTCAGTACGGGATCCGTCACCGGCTGACGCCGACCCGCCGCCGCCTGCCGGACCAACAGTTCGTGGATTCGATCGGCGCGCTCGGCCGCGTCGCGTTCGACGGTTTCCTGCGCCGACAACTGCGCGCGCCTCCGCAGCAGATAAGCCGTTCCCGCGCCGCCTCTTTCGGTCCGGGCCAGATCGGCCTCGGCCACCGCGGCGGTGAGCGCGGCGCGGTCGCCGTAGGCTTTGACGCCCCACTCGGTCCGTCCGCGAATCAGGTCCAGAGCCGACTCGAATGCCGCGTGGCGTTCGTCGAGCATGCCGCGCACTCGATCGTCGTCCAGGAAGACGACGGCCAATCGCAACGGCACGGCCGTGCCGCGTCGCGCCAGCGCGGAGACGACGGCGTCGTGGGCCCGAGCCGTCGCCTCCAGCCATGCCAGATCTTCCAGATTCCGGCGCAGCGGCTCGTCGCCGAAGACCGCCAGCGGCACCGACCCCACGACCGCCGCGAGATCGCCGGATACCACCGTGCGCACCGCCTCCCCGGCCACGCCGGTCAGGTCGCCCACGTCATCCCCGAGGTCCTCGGCGCTGGTCACCGCGTACAGCCACACTCCGGAGCCGTCAGTCACGGTCCCGCTCTTCCTGCGGTTCGCGTGCGCGCTCGATGGGCTTGCGGGTGACATCGCGCTGCTCCAGTTCCGCGATCCGATCGCGCAGCTTTTGGTTCTCGAGTTCGAGATCGTGATCCTGCCGCTCGAGGCTACGAGCCTTGCTGTTGAGCCAGGGATCGGTCTCCCACCAGTCGATGCCCACCGCCTTCGCTGTCTCCAGCGACGCGATCACCAATCGCAGCTTGATCGTGAGGAGCTCGATGTCGAGCAGATTGACCTGAATGTCGCCCGCGATGACCAGCCCTTTGTCGAGGACCCGCTCGAGGATGTCGCCGAGATTCGTCGACCGGTGGCCTGCGCCGTACGGCTCTGGCACCGACGATCCGCTGTTCACGACAGTCATGGCGTACCCCTGACTCCGATGTCGGTGCTGCCGCGGCTGTAACGCCGGGTTCTGCGATACGCCAACAGGTTCCCGTCCAGGTCGAGCTCCACCTCGTAGAGCGCGAGCATGTCCGCCGACGAGGGGATGCGGCGGTCCTCCAGCACCTCGACCTCCACCAGCCAGCCCTCCTCGAGGGGCTCGGCCGAGGTCGCCCCCTCGGCGTCCTTCGAGGTCAGCTCGGCCAGCTGCGCGATCGCTGCCGCGGCGGCCTGTGCGGCCGTCCGGGATCCCGATCGATCCGATCGGCCGCCGCCGTCCTCGGTGTCGTCGTCCGCTTTCCTGGCGCTCACTCGGATCATCCCTTCCCGTCAGGTGGTGCCGTGCCGCCGCTCGGGCGCATCATCCGGTCGAGGACGGCCTGCTGGGCCTGCGCGTGCTCTTCCTCGGACAGCTGCCCGGCCGCCGCGGCCTCGTCGATCGCCTCGAGCTCACGCCGGATGGTCGCCGGATCGTGCAGCTGTCGTTCGACTTCGTCCTGGATGATCTGACCGACCCAGATCACGCCGCGGACCGGGGCGAGCGGCAACGTCAAGATCGACGACAGCAAACCCACGGGTCAGCCCTCCGGTGCGCGCTTCATCACGAAGTCGTAGGCTGCCATCGGGCCGAGCAAAGATAGGTCGACGCGGTCGTCCCATTCGTCGGCGAGCCCGGCCAACACATCCTCGAGGTCGCCCTGCTTGGACAGCTCGATGAGGGCCGCCACGTGTACGGCGTCCTGCTCATGGGTCGGCGTCCGCTCGTTGACGAGGGGTTCCAGCGGTTCGAGCGCATCGAGCACCCGACGGGTGTCCTGGGCGCGTTTCGACTCGATGCCCTGGTTGATGATCTCGCCGAGTGCCATCCGGGCGTCCCGGGTGGCGTCCGCCGACTTGTCTCGGATTTCGTCGCGTAACCGAGCCGCTTCGGGGGTTTCGCCAAGCAGTTCCCGCAGGATCGTCTTTTCGACGTAGCGACCCTTGATCACGAACTGCGCGCGGCCCTCCAATTCCTCCAGCGCTGTGCGGAACTCGTCGTGATTGGCTTCCAGCAGCTCCTTCTCCACCGCCTCCGCGTCGGACATGACGGCGCCGAACCGCAGCGGCAGTACCGGCGTCACCGCGGCCGAGCCGTCCAGCAGCTCCGCGTGCGCGGTCATGTCGGCAGGGGTGCCGAGCGGGCGGTCGGTCGAGATCTCGCTGACCAACGCGGCGATCTCCCCGTGTCGCACCACGCTGACGCCGTGGTCGCCGACACCGGAGGCATGCTCTTCGGGCTCCACGTCCGAGGGCACGATGCCGTAGACGTACACCGCGGTACGCCCAGCGCTTTCTTTTCCTCGCGCTTCGGTCGCTTGTTCGGTGGACATCAATCCTCCTTGCGTCTCGACGACCGGCTCTGCTTCTGGCGCCTCGCCTCGACGTCGTCCATGAAGTTCAGGACTTTCTCGCCCGCGGCCTCGAGTGCGCCCTGGGTCTTGTGCTTGGCTCCGCCGCTGGCGACCTCCCCGACCAGGTCAGGCAGTCCCTTCGGCTCGGTGTCGGAGATTTCCAGTCGATTGACGGCCTCGGCGAATCGCAGATAAGTGTCGACGCTGGCCACCACGACTCTGGCGTCGATGGTCACCAGTTCGATACCGACCAGCGACACGCGCACGAACGCGTCGATGACCAGTCCCTTGTCCAGAATGGTGTCGATGACGTCGGCCAAGCCCGAAGCGTTCGGGCGGGTGGCCACGCCACCGCCACCGGCAGGTTCGATAGTCATGCCTCTTGCCTCCTCCGCGCGGTCGATCGGCGTGCCGGTGTGGCGCGCCTGCTCGCCGACGTGGTGCGACGACTCGTCGACGCGGTCCGACGGCGCGCCGCGGGCCGACGGGCAGGGCGCTCGTCTTCCTCGTCTTCGTCGAATTCGTCGCGTTCCTCGTCTTCGTCGCGCACTTCGTCTTCGTCTTCGTCGCGTTCTTCGTCTTCGTCGGTCTCCTCGTCCTCGTCTTCGTCGCGTTCTTCGTCTCCGGCGGCTTCGTCGCGTTCTTCGTCCTCGGTCTCTTCCTGCTCCTCGCGACGAGCGGTCTCGTCGTCCTTGACCACTTTCTTGTCGCGGATCTCGCCGTGCCAGCCCATGATGTCGTCTTGGTGCAGCACGCTCTCGGTCATGACGTGACGCTGAAAATGCTTGAGCTCGAGTCGAACCCGGCGGCCTGCCGCCCGCCACAGGTTGGCGGTCTTTTCGAAGAGCCCAGCCGGGTGGTACTCGAGTACCACCATGATCCGCGTCAGATCGGGGGTGAGTTCGTGGAAGGTCACCGCGCCGTCGATGTAGCCCTTGTGGCCCTTCGAACGCCACACGATCCGCTCGAACGGCACCTGCTCGATGATGGTGGAATTCCAGGTCCGCTTGGACCAGAACACCTTGCCGGACCATTCGAGCTTCTCGTCGGAGACCTGCTCGACTTGCTGGACCTTTTTCATGAACTTCGGGAAGTCCGCGAACTGGGTCCACTGGTCGTAGGCGAGCTCGATCGGCACACCGACATCGATGTGCTCGACGATATTGGTCAACTTGAGCTTCTTGCCGCCGCTGCCCTTACCTTTGCCTCCAGTCAAGGATTCCTTGACGTCCTGGAACTTCTCCGTGGCGGTGTGCTTGAGCTTGTCCATGCCCGCGCTCATCGCCGCGCCCATCGGTGATTTGCCTTCGGCGAGCTTCTCGACGCCGGTCAACGCCGACAACAGGCTGCCACCGCCGCCTTCAGCCACCTGGGTGAGGCGATCGGCCGTCCCGGCTACCCGGCCGGCAACCCTCATGAGAGCGCGTTCGGCAATGGTTTCCGTGAGATTCCGTAACGAGTCCTGCAACTGCCCCTGCGGTGTGGCAGGCGCGGCCGCCTTCTTGGCTCGGCCTGCGGCTCCGGTCGCGGTCTTGCCGACCGTGCGGGTGACGTCTCCTAGAGCTTTCGCGGCCATCACCATCACCTCCTCGTGCGTCGTACCGGCGCGCTGTCCGCGGTACCGGCACGGGCGCGACGCTGTCGGGCGCCCGTCGGCTTACGCTCCCCGGAGCCGGACTTCTTGACCGGTGTCCGGGAGCTGGATGCCGCCGCTCGACGGCGGGTGGACGGCCGCGCGCGGGTCGACGACGACCTCTTGGCCTTCTCGGGCTCGGTGTCGTCCTCGTCCTCCCGGTCCTCGTCCGCGGATTCGTAGTCCTCTTCGGCATAGTCCTCCGCGCCTTCGGGGCGCTCGTCCTCGTCCGCCTCAGAGATCTCGCCCTGCTCCTGGAGGCGAGCGTTCAAGGCATCGATACGGTTGCTCGCGGCGGTGACCGCCGCGGCCCGCGCCGCATCCATCAGCTCGCCGCGAATCGTGTCGGTGATCTTGGTCAGTTCAGTCGACGACCCGAGCACCGAGGCACCGCGTTGCAGCAGCGCCTGCGGGCCCCCCGCCTGCCTGCTCAATCCCGCGCCCACCAACATCAGCGCAAATCGCATTTTGTGCGTGCGTCCCAGCAAGTATCCGATCCCCACCCCCGCCGCCATCCTCACTCCACACTTCATTGGTCACTCCTGGTTTGCCATCTACTCCGTCTCTCATCGAGCGCGCGAAATAGAGTCGAGTTATAGCCTCGCGTATACAAAAGTGGGTCAGATCACACAACGGCCCCAAACTTGCACGCTACGCCCTATACGAGTGGGGTGTAACCGCGTTCTTGCTGGGAAAACCTGAAATGACCCGATGTGAGGCCCTGAATGTCATTCGCCGCGTCGCAACAGGCGGCGAGGTCGATGCTGCCGCAGCCCTGCTGCGAGCCGCGCGATAGCCAGATGGTTTCTCGCGCAACCTCTCGCGCTACGGTCCGGCAGGCGGACCGAGTGTCCGCCCGGAGTGAATCTCGTTTCCCGAGAGCGATCTTCGACTGCACCGCCGCCGGGAACGAACCGGGCGCAGTCGCGTCGGCGGCGGAAAGCGCTGCGGGTCAGCGGAACTCGTCATCCGCGCCGTGGGGGCTCGGCGACTGTCTATCGCCGGTTCATGGCACCAGCACGAGACGGCCGCGCAGCTTCCCCTCGGTCAGTCGGTGGTGAGCCTTCACCGCGTGGGCCAGCGGGAAGGTCTCGGCCACGCGGATCGTCAATCGACGATTCTCCGCCAGCACGGCGATCCGGGCGAGCGCCGCCCCGTCGGCGGCGACCCACTGCTCGCGGACGGTGATGCCGCGCAGGGGAGTGGGCGCGGCGCCTGCGACCACCGAGACGAAGGTGCCGCGGTTCCGTACTGCCCCGAGAACAGGCAGACCGAGCACGGCCGCGTCCACCGCGGCGCCCACACCGCCGGGGACGAGTCGCCGCACGGCGTCGGCGAGATCGTCGGTGCGCGGGACGAACCACTCGGCACCCGCCGCGCGGAGGAATTCCTCGTCGGATGCGTCCGCGTTCGCGACGACCCGCCACCCGCGGTGCGCGGCCAGTTCGACGGCGAAGCCGCCCAGCGCGCCCGCCGCGCCGGTGACGAGGACGGCGCCGCCCGGTGGCAGGTCGAGCAGATCCAGGGCTTGCGAAGCGGTGAGTGCGTTCAACGGCAGGGTCGCCGCTTCAACTGCCGACAGCCCGTGCGGCGCGGGTGCGAGCGCGGCCGCGTCGAGCACCAGGTAGTCGGCATAGGCGCCGATCGAGAGGTCGAGCCTGTCGCGCAGGCCGATGACCCGATCGCCGACGGCGAACTCGGTGACACCTTCGCCGACGCCGTCGACTCGACCGGCGACATCCCAGCCGATGCCGATGACTGGCCGCGGCGACATGAGCCCGGCATCGATGAGCATTCCGGTCCGTGTCGCGACGTCGACCGGGTTGACCGCGGCGGCCTCGACGCGCACCAGCACCTGACCCGCGCCCGGCGCCGGAATCGGGACCTCGGTCACCGTCAACGCTTCCGGTCCGCCGGGCGTCCGCACCACCACGGCGCGCATCGTGGCTTCTTTGTCGTTCTGCAAGCTCGTCATGACGGCGATCGTATGGAGAGTTACTCTCTGATGGGAAGAACGCACTTCGAAGTGCGGTAGGCACGCGAAGGAGAGTTGTGCGGACACGGGACGAGGCGCGCGCCGCCTACGACGCCTATCTCGCGGGGTGTCCCGCACGGCAACTGCTGGATCGGATCAGCGACAAGTGGGTGAGTCTGCTCGTCAACGCGCTGGCGGAGGGCCCGCAACGCTACAGCGACCTGTCGCGCACGCTGGTGAGCGTCAGTCAGAAGATGCTCACCCAGACGCTGCGCAATCTGGAGCGCGATGGTCTGCTCACCCGCACCATCACCCCTTCGGTGCCGGTGCGCGTCGATTACCCGTTGACCCCGCTCGGGGAGAGTCTGGTGCCGCTGATGCGGGAGATCAAAGCATGGGCGGAGGAGCACATGGACGCGGTGACGACGGCGCGCGCGGCATACGACACCGCGACAGCCCCGGGATAGCGGCGGTCTCGTGAAAAGCCGCGCGGGTACACCGGCCGTGACCGCGACGAATTCCGGCGGCGCGCTGCGGTTTCGGGTCGGCCGAGACGCTGCGGGAAGCCTTCGTGCAGCGGTTTCGTGCACTATCGCGCGCTCGCGTGCGGAGGGAGTGGGCGGCCGTCATCGATTCGAGGTGCGGCGGCGGCGAGTTGGCGTCCGGCGCAGCATATTTCGGTTTCCCGCCACGCGCCGCGACAGCTCCGTTCGTGAATCACGGTTTGATCACGAGCCGTGCTGGGTAATACCGAAATATGACCCCACGGAACGACCGAGCCGGCCGAATCATCGGCATGGAGCGCGGTACGGCCGTGCTGTGCGCTCTTATCGCCACGGCTCTGGCCTGCGGCGTAGCACTATTGACGGGCTCGCTGACCTGGGCATTCGCGGCGAGTGCCGCGGTATGCGCGGGAATGGCGATCAGTTTGCCGACGATTTCTCGAAAACCGCCACCGCCGCGCACAATTCGTGATATATGACCGAGATCCGACGCATTCCCTTCATCAATTCGCACAACACTGCATGACATCCCGGCCGATACGTCCGGCCGCGAACGGAAAATGATCTTCCGAAACCGACGCCGCTACGGTCGTGAGCCGACCGGCTCACCGAACCAGCGCCGCACGGCGGCACGAAGCGCATCCAGTTCCGCGGCGGTCGGTTTCGCCGACGAGGACGCCCAGGCGATGTAGCTGTCGGGTCGGAGCAGCACTGCCGTCACATCGGTGGATTCCGTTCCACCGGTGACGATTTCGATGCGGTCGTCGGCACGGACTTCGGCGAGCGCTTTCGCGGCGGAAGCGTCGACCGTCAGGTCGAGCAGCAGCGGGCGGGCGGATCTGACCAGCTCGGCGAGGCGCACTGTTCCGGCGGCGGTGCGCACATCCATGTCGGGGGCGAACCTGCCGACCAGCGGGTGCGCATCGGGGGCGCCCATGTCGTAGTGGACGTCCGCGCCCGCGATGAGATCCGCGAGGCGTCGCACGGTGTTCCGGTCGCGCAGGAGTTCGGTGAACAGGTCGCGCAGCCCGCCGACGTCGGGGCCGGAAGCGATGAGCGCCGATTGCGCCCGCGCGTTCATCACCATGCGGTGGGCGGCGTGCCCGCGCTCGGTCTCGTAGCTGTCCAGCAGTCCGGGCGGCGCGTGGCCGACGATCTCGGCGGCGAGTTTCCAGCCGAGGTTGACCGCGTCCTGGAGGCCTAGATTGAGGCCGGGACCGCCGCCCGATGCGTAGACGTGGGCGGCGTCGCCGATCAGGAATACCCTGCCGTGCCCGAATCGCTCCGCGACGCGGGTGTTTCCGCCGAACAACCGGCGCAGCACATGCGGGCCTGCGCCTTCCGGTGCGGCCAGCGGCACATCGGCGCCGAGTACGCGGCCGATACTGGCTCGCATTTCGTCGAGGGTCATCGGCGCGTCGGTGCGCGGCTGGTCCCATTCCGTGGTGCTCACCAGCGGTGGATGACCGGGCAGTGGCGCGTAGGAGAATCCGCCGCGCTCGGTGCGGTGCGGCGCGAAAGGCCGGACGGTGCCGTAGCCGGGCACGCGGAGTGCGCCAGTGTCGGGGTCGACCGACGTCGCCGGGAGTGTGACGTGAGCCGATCGCGTCGTGGTCCGATCGTAGGTGACACCGGGAAACTCGATGCCGGACAGCTTGCGCGTGACGCTGTGCGCACCGTCCGCGCCGACGAGATAGCGTGCGCGCAGCCGATACGTTCCGTCCGGGCCCGCGACGTCGACGTCGACCTCGTCGTCTTGCCGCACACCGAGAACTTCGTTACCCCAGCGGATTTCGGCTCCGAGCTCGGAGGCTCGATCGGCGAGCACTTCCACGAGGCGACGCTGCGGCACAGGCAGGGCGTAGATCGGGCTGTCGTCGAGCAGGGTCAGGTCCAGATCCATGGCCGCGAACATGAAGTACGCGGAGTTCGGCTGCGGCGGAACGGAACCGCCGCCCAAGCGCTCGAAAAGGCCGCGGCGATCGACCATGCGCACGACCTGGCCGAGCAGCCCGTTCGCTTTCGGCTCGACGCTCGGCTCCGGCAGGCGCTCGAGCACGATCGGCCGGATGCCGGCCAGACTCAGTTCGCACGCCAGCATCAGCCCGGCCGGGCCGCCGCCGACGATGACGACATCGGTGTTCATCGGATCTACTCCTCGGCTGAGAACGGATCGTTCGAAAGCGTTACGGGACAGGGAGTCCGGCGCGGATTCGGTCGAAAACCTCACGCAGCGCCCGCGCGAGCGGAATCGGTTCGTCGGCGCGCAAACAATGCTCCACGGCCACGGCAGTGCCCGCGCCGATCACCGCGGCGACCAGTTGCGGGTACACGTCCCGCGCCGGGTCGGTGCCGGTGCGCTCCGCGACCGCCGCCGCCAGCGCGTTCTGCGCGACCGCGTTGGCCTTGACCACCTCACCGTGCAATGCGGGCTCGGCCAGCATCAGCCGCAACGCGTCACGCCACCGTCGGTCGTCCTCGGCCTCGGCGCCGGAACGCTTGCCCGCCGCGTATTGAGCCTGCACCGCGTCGGCGATCGAATCCCACAGCGGCTCGTCACGCGGTCGCGTTCGAAGCTCGTCGGCGATGCGCAGCGCTCGCTCGACGTGGCTGGCGGCGATCGCTTCTGCCTTGTTGGCGAAGTAGTTGCGAAAAGTGCGCACGGAGACATTCGCTTCCGCCGCAATGGCTTCCACGGTCACGTTGTCCCAGCCGCGCTCGATCGACAGCCGAATCGCCGCGCGGCTCAACGCGAGTCGCGTCTCCCGCTTCTTGCGCTCCCGGAGACCGGGAGCTTCCTCCACCGCCATGTCAGCAACCGTAGCAATAGTTGCCGATTGTGCAAGTTTGCGCTTTGGGCAGATTTGTTGCCGCAAGAGTGCGGAACCGTCTGGGCCGTCGAGACAACTCGCACCTTGGCTGATTGGATCGACGCGTGACAATCGAGGGTTTTCAGTTGATCGCGCAGCGGCCGATGCTCGAGGCGATGCCCGCGTGGGCGCCGCACTTTCCCCAGTTCGACCTCGTGTTCGGATACTCCGACCTGGGGCACGCGTTCCTGGTGAACAGCCAGTCCGGGGAGTGTGCGGTGCTGCATCCGTACCGCGCCGCCGCGAAGGGGTACGGCGCGTTCGCCGATCCCGCCGATTTCGCCGACCAGGTCCTGCGCGAGCCGGGGTTCGCCACGTTCGTGCTGCGCACCGATCACGTCTCCCGGATTCGCGACCGGCTCGGGCCGCTCGATCCGGAGCAGGTGTACATCGCCACGCCATACCCGTTCCTCGGCGGCAGCGAGGAGCCCGAGTCCTACGACACGGGCGAACTGTGGACGTTCCTGGAACTCGTCGCGCAAGCGCAGCAACTTTAGTTGCCAGCCGGTCGCAGCGTATTTCGCGCAGCTTCAGGTTGCGCACAAGCGACCGGTCACGATCCGGTCCTACGGCAACGATCCGCCGCGGTGGTGCCGTGCCGCCCGACGGGGCCACAGCGCGACGAGAACGTGCGGGTATGTCTTGCTCCGCTGTGGGTATCCGCGCCAGACCAGCAACTTCGATGCATCCCTAGGAGGATGGAATGAAGTACGTGGTTTCCTGGACCTACCGTTGGAACGGCTCCGCGGCCGAGAATGAAGCCGGCATGCAGCGCGCGTTGGACGTGTTCGCGAATTGGAAGCCGTCCCCCACCACGAAGTACCACCAATTCGTCGGTCGGCTGGACGGCAGAGGCGGATTCGCAGTGGTCGAGACCGATAATCCGATCGACCTGGCCGACGGTCCGTCCAAGTTCGGCTTCTTCGCGGAGTACGAGATCTACCCTGTCGTCGAGATCGCGGAGGGCGCGCAAGCCTTCCAGCAAGGCGCGGACTTCAGGGCATCGATCGGCTGAACCTCGCCGATCAGCTCCGATACCCGTTGAGCGCGGGCGCGCTCGAGCGAAAACGCTGTCGCGATCAGCCGAATCCTGATCGCGACGCAGCGGCGTGCCGATACTCGCTCCACGCCGCTTCTGCGGATTTGTGAGCACCGTATGTTTCATGCTTCCGAACCCGTACCTGAGCAGTCGCGAACCGGGCCCGTCACCGACACCGTGATGATGTGTTCGGCCAACCGAGACTGTCGGGCCAGATGTTCGTAGTCGATCGAAGACGCAGTCTCGGCTGCCGCCGAAGCCACGCGAGCCGCCGAGGACGCCGCCAAAGCCGCCAACGACTGCAAAGGCGCTGACCGCAGGAAGTGATCCTCGACCCGCTCAGCGATTGTCCAGCCCGCGCCTGCGTCGAGAGAAACCCGCTCTCGAGGCAGGCGCGGGTGGCCGCGGCGGCTACGGCGACGCGTTTCTGGAGCTCGTCGCACAAGCGCAGCAACTTTAGTAGCGGGTGCCATTCCGACCGGTTCGTAGACGTGTCATGATGGGAACATGTGTTCGAATTGCGGCGCGGTCGGGTCGGGTGGTCGACGGTGAGCGAGGATGCCTTTTCGGCGGTCCGGCGCCTGCCGCGCCCGCGCCCGGTGCTGGTCGATCCCAAGCGGATCTGGCTGCTGCCGAACAAACCGGGACCCCAGCGGCCGTCGCTGGGTGTCGCGTCGAACAGCCTGGATCCGAGGTTCCAGGAGCCGTGGGTGCAGGCGACCCAGTACGGCTGGGTCCGGCTGCACCTCGGGCACTACGTCGCGTGGTACGCCGAGGTCGCGGTCGACTACCGGACCCGCAACAAGCTCACCGAGACGACGCTGCGGCACTGGGTGCCGTGGGATGCGGTGCGATTGCCGTCAGCGGGCAAGAGCTCGTGACGCTCAGCGCAACGAGGCGGGGCTACGTCCCAGCATTCGCTGCGCGGTTCTGGTCAGGTGGGCTTGATCGGCGAAGGCGGCGTGTGCGGCGACCTCGCTGATCCGGTGGTGTGGCAATGCGGCGATCGCGGTCCGCAACCGCTGCCACTGCCGGACTCGGACGAGGGGGACGCCGATCGTTTCGCGAGCCAAGGTCCGCAGCCGAGGCGCGGAGAGTCCCGCTTCCGTGGCGGCGTCGCCGAGGCTCGTCCGATGGCAGCGCCGCAGAACGTGGGCCCCCTCGCTTCCGTTCTGCTGGCGATCTATTCGACCATCACCGGCCTGAGTCATTTCGTCGCGGTGAACTACTACCGCTCGCTCGTGCCGCCGTGGCTGCCCGCGCCCGGCCTCGTCGTGGTCGCGAGTGGTCTGGCCGAACTCGTGGTCGCGAGCCTGCTGTATCTGCCGCAGACACGGGCGCTCGGCGGGTGGGCTGCGGCCGCGCTGATCACTGCATTCCTGGCGGTCTGGCTCGACGCACTCCGGCGTGCCCGCGCCGATCACCCGCCTTTGCGAACCGGGCGAGCGCTGACGAGCCTGCTGGTGAACATCGGCTATATCGCCTGGGCCGTGTACGTCGCCCTCGCGCAGTGATCTCAGCGGCCGGGGATGGGGAAGGAGCCCAGTTGATCCGGGGTTTCGGGGGCTCCGATGGTGAGGTCGGGGATATGGTGCACGATGTCGAGGATGTCGCCGAGTTGGTCGACGGTGTCGAGCAATTGGCGTTCGGTGTGTTCGCTGGTGAGGAAGAAGCGCAGGCGTTCGGTGCCCGCGGGCACGACGGGAGACAGGATGGCGCCCGCGTTGTAGCCGCGTTGCAGCAGCGCCGCCGCGGCGTATCCGGCGCGGATCTCGCCGGGCACGATGACCGGCACGATCGGAGTCGATTGGGAGTCCGCGAGATTCATGCCTCGCGCGCGCAGCGCGTCGGTGAACAGGCCAGCATTCGACCACAGGCGAGCCAGCCGGTCGGGTTCGTCCGCGAGGACGTCGAGTCCGGCCAGGACGGCGGCGACGTTGGACGGGGACGGTCCGGCGGTGTAGAGCGCCATGCCCGGCGCGGCGTACTTGACGGCCCGCACCAGGTCGGCGTCGCCCGCGATGAATCCTCCGGTGCTGCCGAGCGCCTTCGACAGGCTGCCCGCCCAGATGTCGACCAGGTCGCCGGGCAGAGCGAAGTGTTCCCTGCTGCCGAGGCCGGTGGGTCCGAGGACACCGATGGCGTGCGCCTCGTCGACGAGCACGGCGCAATCGTATGCCCTTGCCACGGAGGATATTTCGGCGATCGCACCGAGATCGCCGTCCATGCTGTAGTGGCCTTCGATGATCACCAGCGCCCGATCGAACTGGTGACGGCACGACCGCAGCAACGCAGCCAGCGACTCGGGATCGTTGTGCCGGAAGGTGACCCGCCTGCACCCCGCCCACTGGGTGCCCGCGACCAGGCTGGCGTGCGCGAGCGAATCGCACACGGCGACATCGCCTTCGCCGAGCAGGAACCCGATCACGGCGGCGTTGGTGAGGAACCCGCTCGAGGTCACCAGTGCCGCACCCGCGCGGTAGATGTCGGCGAGGCGGCGTTCGAGGACGCCGTAGAGCGGGATCTCCCCGGTGACGATGCGGGTGGCCGATGCGGAGGTGCCGTACCGCTCGGCGGCCTCGTTGGCGGCGCGGATAACCCGGGGGTGCGCGGCCAGTGCCAGATAGTTGTAGGAGCTGTAGTTCACCAATTCGTTTCCGCCGGAACGAATCACCGCGCCGTTGTGGCCTTCCGGTGACAAGAACAGCGGATGCGGCAGCCCGGTGGCGTCGATCAGGCGCTGGATCGCCGCCTGTTTCTCCAGCGCCGCCACTACCGCCGGATGGTCGGCGAACTGGCGTCCCGGCCCGCGCCGCACTGTCGTGCGGGCGCCCGTCTGCGCGGCCGCGGGCCGATCGGTTCCGGTCGACGTCGTGGTGTTGCGTTCACGCGCACCGGCCAGCAGCCGTCGCGCGATAGCCCGCTCGTCGGTCATGCCGCGACCTCTTGGGCGCCCGCGGATCCCACGATGATGTCGGCGATCCTGGCCCCGGCCTGCGCCAGACTGAACGAACGACCGAGCTGAATGCTGTTCATCTCCACACCGAGCGTCTTGCCGACCAGCGCGCCGAACTCGACCGCCATCAGCGAATCCAGGCCGAGCTCGGGCAGTGGAACCGACAGGTCGATGGAATCCGGCGCCACACCCATCACCTCGGCGAGCTGTTCGGCGAGAACGTAACCGACGACGGCCGCGCGCGGCGCCTCGTCCAGCGCGATGATCTCGCCGCGCAGCCGCGCCGCCGCCGAATTGTCCTCGGAGGCCGAGGCGATCAGGTCGGCGACCCGCGCGGTGTCGGCCAGCTGCGGCGCCGCGAGCACCACCTTGCTCCAGTCGACCGGAATGATCGCGGCCTGCCGCACACCGAGACGCAGTGCCTCGCCGAGGTATTCGGTGCCATCGTCCATGTCGATCGCGTCGAAGCCCGCGATCCGCAGGTAGCGCTGCACGTTCTCGTCGGCGTCGACCATGCCGCCACCGGACATCGCGCCCCATCCGATGCACAGCACCCGCTCGCCGCGGCGCGCCAACCGGTCCGCGAACGATTGGAGCGCGAGATTGGCCGCGGTGTAGGAGTATTGGCCGATTCCGCCCATGATGGCGCTGCCGGAGGAGAACAGCACGATCAGGTCGGGTCGCACATCGGCGGCGGTCAGGGCTGCGTGCAAGGCCAGCGCTCCGTCGAGCTTCGGGCGGAAGACGGCGGTCAGACTGGCTCGGTCCATCGTCGCGATGCGCTGATCGTCGAGAACGCCCGCGGCGTGGAAGATGCCGCGCAGCGGATGCGCTTCGGTGTGGACGCGCGCCACGACCTCGCGAATGGCGTCGGCGTCGGTGACGTCAGCCCGCTCGACGAGCACTTGCACCCCTTGGGCGCGCCAGGCGTCCAGGTGCGCACGGGCGGCGTCGGTGCCCGCGCCGCTTCGACCGATCAGCACCAAGTGCCGCGCGCCGCGGCGGACAAGCCAGCGGCCGGTGGCCAGGCCGAAAGCGCCGAAGCCGCCGGTGATCAGATAGCGGCCCGCCGGGTCGATGGTCACGTCGGCGGATTGCGGTCGCACCGACGGTGTTTCGCCGGTGAGGTCGAGGGCGATGCGCCCGAGGCGGGTCGAGCGCAGGGCCTCCTCGAACGCGGCCCCGACCTCGTCGACACCGAAACGGTGGTACGGCAGCGGGCGGTAGGTGCCGTCGGCGAGTTTCTCGTTCACCGCCTGCACCCTGGCCACCACCTCGGCGCGACGCAGTTTCAGCATGCGGTCCAGATCGAAGGAGAAATACGCGACGTTCTTGTCGAAGTTGCGCAGATCGAGCACGCCGCCGGAGTAGATGTCGGCCTTGCCGACCTCCACGATGCGACCGAACTCGGCGACGGCCTTGAAGTTCTGGTGCACGATCTCGCCGGGCGCGGTGCTGATGACGATGTCGGCGCCGCGGCCACCGGTCAGGCCGAGGACATCGTCGACGAAGTTCAGCGACCGCGAGTTCACCACCTCGTCCGCGCCCTGCTCCAGCGCGTAGGCGCGGCGTTCGTCGGTGCTCGCGGTGCCGATCACCCTGGCGCCGTGCCGTTTGGCGACCTGAATCGCGCAGGCGCCGACGCCGCCCGCAGCGCCGTGGACCAGCACCGTCTCCCCGGACCGCAACCGGGCCAGGTCGAGCAGCGAGTACTCGGCGGTGACGAGGGAGACCGTCGAGGTGCACAGTTCCGGGCGGATGCTCTCCGCCGCCGGACCCACCACCTCGGTATCGGCGACGTGGAAGCGTTCGATCATGCCCGCCGAGGCCAGTCCGACACGATCGCCGACGCGCAACCGGGTGACATCGTGGCCGACCCGCACCACCGTGCCCGCGCCCTCCATGCCCGGCGCGACGCCGAAATGGGTGTCGGCCAAGTCGTCCGCGCCGAGCACACCGAGAACCTTGAGCGGATCTTTGAAGCCGAGTCCGATCGCGGCCATCCGCACCTCGACCTCGCCGGGACCTGGCGCCCGGCGCGCGGCACGGCGCCACCCGAGCTGGGACAGCACGCGCGAGCGCGGGATGTCGAGGACGAAGTTGGCCTCGGGGTCGTTCAGCGGCTCCGGCTCGTCGAGGGCGGCGAGCCGGTCGGGCAGCGCGCGCGTCACGACGGTGCACCACCGTAATCCGTTGCGCAGGAACACCTCGTCGGTGCCGTCGGCGCTGAACGCACCCGGCACGCAGAGTTCGGCGAGCAGCTCGGCTTCGGAGGTCTCCGGTTCGATATCGACCAGACGCCAGCGCAGCGACGGCTGCTCGTTGAGCAGCACCCGGCGTGCGCCCGCGAGGGCGGCGTGGGCGGGGTTGGGCAGGGTCGCGTCCTCCGGGTGCGCGAAGGCGCGTTCGGTCACCAGGGTCACGTGCAAGGAGCCGTCTCCGGTCAACGGCAGCGGTTCGGGGTGCACGGCATCGGCGACGTCGGCGAGGACCAGTGCCAGCCTGCTCAGCAGCCACAGGTCGGCGACCGGGTCCGCGCCCGTCCCGGCGACCACACAGACGTGCACGCGGTCGATGCCGCGACTGGCGTGCGCGGCGTGCAGCCGATCGGCCAGCGTCTCCTCGAAATCGGTTGCGGGATCGATGATCTCGGCCGACTCGGTCGAGCGCGTGAGCTGCTCGACGCGGGCGCGTGCGGCACCCGTCAGCGGGACCACGAGGGTGTACCCGGTGGCGGTCCGGTCGAGCGCGGCGCGGTCGAGCGGGTCGCGCAGGGTCCAGCGTTCCTCGTAGTAGAGGTCTTCGAGCCCGCGCAGTAGCCCGCCGCCGAACGGCACCGCCTGGAACTTCGCGCCGACGATCTGCAGGATCGGATTGTGCTCGGCGTCCAGCACCGCGACGTCGGCGCGCAACGGTTCGGTGAGCCGGGCGACCACCACCGCGCGCGACGGTAGCGGCGCGAACATCCGCACGGTGGCCGCGCCGATCGGGATGACCGCGCCCGCAAGCTCGGGGCCGCCCGCGTCGCCGAGTGAGACGATCTGCCAGGCCGCGTCCAGCACACACGGGTGCGCCAGATGCCCGCTTCGCCCGGCGATGCCCGCATCCAGCGTCGCGACCACGGTGTCGCCGTCCACCCACGCTTCGCTGACCAGCCGGAAGGCCGGGCCGTGCGCGACGCCGGTCGCGGTCAGGTCGTCGTAGAGGGTCTCGGGTGCGACGGGGGTCATGGAGGCCGTGTCGGGGACCGCGATCTTGACCGGTTCGAACGCGCCCTCGACCAGTCGGCCGGTGGCGTGCACTGTCCATGCCGTCCCCACCGCGGTTCGGGAGCGGATGGTGAAGCGGCGGGTCGACTCCTCGACGCGCAACTGCATCACCGGGACGTCGCCGGGTTCGACGACCAGCGGCGCGATGAACCGCACCTGCTCCACCGCGGCGATGCCGTGCTCGGCGCTCGCGCCGTATTCGACGGCGGCCGCGCTCAATGCCGCGTCCAGATACGCGGCGCCGGGGAGGATTCGGGCGCCGTCGACGACGTGGTCGTCGATCCAGGGCAGCACCTCGGCAGCGATCTGGACGGTCCAGTGCCGCTCCTCGTCCAGGCCAGGATCGCCGAGCATGGTGTACAGGCCGGGAGTGCCGTAGCGCTGCTGCGACGATTCCGGCAGGTCGGAGCGCAGACGCTTGCGCTGCCACGGGTAGCGGGGGAGCGGCAGGTGTGCGACCGGTGCCGGACCGACCAGGGCGGGGATGTCGAGAGCGCCCGCGGCGTACAGCCCGGCGACTGTTTCGCGCACACTGACCGCGTCGGACTGCTTGCGCCGCAGCGTCGCGATGGTGGCGCCCCTCTCGCCCACGTGCAGCAACAGCTCACGGAGGTTGGCGGCCAGCACCGGATGTGGGCCCACCTCGAGGAAGACACGCTCGCCCGAGGTGATCAGGCCGCGGATCGCCGCGGCGAAGCGCACCGGCCGACGTACGTTCGCACACCAGTAGTCGGCGTCCCAGTCCGCCTCGTTCACCCGGTCACCGGTCACGGTGGAGTAGAGCGGGATCGACGGAGGTCGCGGGGTGAGCGTTGCGAGGGCGGCGCGCAGTGGTTCGAGGATCGGATCCATGAGCGCGCTGTGGTAAGGGACCTCGACCTGTAGGCGCTTCGCGAAAACACCCTGGCCGGTGTGTGTTTCGGCGATCGCATCCAGCCGGTCGACCGCGCCCGAGAGGGTGACGGCGGTGGGGCTGTTGATCGCGGCGATGTCGACGCCCGCACCGAGCAGGTCGGCCGCCTGCTCGGCGGGCAGTCCGACGGCGAGCATGCCCCCGGTGCCCGCGGTCGTGGCTTGCAGGCGGGCGCGGTGATAGGCCACCGCGACCGCGTCGGTCAGCGAGAGCATGCCGGTGACGTACGCGGCCGACACCTCGCCGACACTGTGCCCGACCACGGCGGACGGCCGGACCCCCAGCGCCGCAAGGGTTTCGAAGAGCGCTACCTGGACGAGGAAGTTCGCGGGCTGGGCGATCTCGGTCGCGGTCATCCGGGACTCGGTCTCGGGACGAGCCAATTCCGCGCGGATGGACCAACCGGCCAGCGCGGTGAACGCCGCATCGACGCGCTCGGCAGCGGCGGCGAAGACCGGGTCGGTGGCGAGCAGCTCGCGTCCCATGCCCCACCATTGCGGACCCATCCCCGTGAACACGAAAACCGGTCCGGTAGTGGCATTTCCGACGGTACGCACTGGGGCGCGCCCCTCGCCCGCCGCGAAACCGCGCAGGGCGTGGATCAATTCGGCCGTGTCGGCGAATGGCACGCCGATGCGAAACGGGTGGTGGTGCCGTCTAGTCCAGGCGGCGACGGCCACGTGGTCAGGGTCTGCGCCTGCGGCGAGCAGGTCGGTGAAATCGGCCGCGAGATGCCGCACGGCCTGCTCGTTGCGCGCCGAAATGGGCAGCACGCCGCGGTGACGCCGGGTGGTGTCTGCGCGCGGTGGCGCTATGGTGGCGGCGGCTGGGGGAGCTACATCGCCCGGCGCGCGTGTTGCGTCGGTCGATGTGGCTGCCATGTCGGCCGATGCGGGAGCTGTATCGAACGCGGCCGGAGCGTGGGCGACCAAGGTGAGCGCCCGGCCGACCGACGCCGGGGTTGTCTCGACCGCAGCGAGCACCCGGCCAACCGCTGTGGACGATGAGTCAGCTGCTGCGGGCGTGGTCTCGACCGCTACGGAGGCTGGGTTAGCGGCTGCGGGTGTGGTTGCTGCGGGGGCTGGGTTAGCGGCTGCGGGTGTGGTTTCGGCTGCTGCGGGGGCTGGGGCAGCCGCTGCGGGTGCGATCTCGACCGCTGCGAGCACTGGGCGAACCGACGCGGGCGCGTGGCCGATCGGCTCGGTGGCTGCGCTCGAGCGCGCAGCCGTTGCACCACGACCCCGGGCGGGGCGGTGTTCTTGCAGGATGGCGTGGGCATTGGTGCCGCCGTAGCCGAATCCGTTGACCGCCACCGTCATCCGCTCGTCGGGCCTGACCGGTTCGGCCTCGGTCTGAATGGTCAATCGCAGCTCGTCGAGCGCGAGGTCGGGATTTAGCTCGTCGTCGAGCCAGCCCTGCGGCGGTAGCGTGCGATGGGAGATGGCCAATGCCGACTTGATGACGCTCGCGATGCCCGCGGCGGCCTCGGTGTGACCGAGGGTCGCCTTCACCGACCCCACACCCAACGGCGCGGCGCGTCCTTCGACGGCGCCGTAAGCTCGCCCGATCGCCCGCAGCTCCAGCGGGTCGCCGACCGGTGTTCCGGTGCCGTGGGCCTCCACGTAGGTCACCTCGTGCGGTGCGATGCCCGCCCGCTCGCACACCGATTTCGCCAGCGCCTCTTGGGCTTCGGCGTTGGGCACCGTGATGGCGGTGGTACGGCCGTCCTGGTTGGAGCCGGTCGCCTTGATCACCGCGTAGACGCGGTCGCCGTCGGCTTCGGCATCGGCGAGCGGCTTGAGCACGACCATGCCCGCGCCCTCGCCGCGCCCGTAGCCGTCGGCGGTGGCGCCGAAGGACTTGCTTCGTCCGTCCCCGGCGAGGAAACCGCCCTTGCACATGGAGATGAACGTGCCCGGTTGCAGCATCAGGTTCACTCCGCCCGCCAGCGCGGTGCGGCAGTCGCCGTCGCGCAGCGCCTGGCAGGCCAGGTGCAGCGCGACCAGCGACGACGAGCACGCCGTGTCGACGGTGACGCTGGGCCCGCCGAGGTCGAGCGCGTAGGAGATTCGATTGGACAGCATCGTGTAGGACGCGCCCGCCGAGGAGTGCATATCGATGTGCGGCACCGCCTCACCGGTGAAACCGACCGCGAGCTGGTCCAGGGTGAAGGCGCCCATGTAGACACCGACCGGAGCCTCGCCCGTGCGGCCTGCGATGCCCGCGTCGTCGAGCGCCTCCCACGCGACCTCGAGCACCAACCGCTGCTGCGGGTCCATCGCGGTGGCCTCGCGCGGGGAGATGCCGAAGAAATCGGGGTCGAAGGCCCACGGGTCGGTGGTGAGGAACGCGGCGCGCTTGGTGTACATCCGGCCGGGCGCGCGGCGGTCGGTGTCGTAGTAGCGGCGGTAGTCCCAGCGGTCGGCCGGGATGTCGGTGACCGCGTCGCGCTTGTTCACCACGAAATCCCAGAACGCTTCCGGCGAGTCGATGCCACCGGCGTAGCGGCAGCCGACGCCGACGATCGCGATGTCCGTCACGGAACGTGCTCCTTCACTCGGCCAGGCTGCGCGGCAGCCACATCATCACGTTGACCAGCGGGCCGGTGCGGCCGATCCGCACCCGGCCCACCCGCAGCGCACCCAGCGCCCGGTAGTAGGCGACATTGCCGTCCTTGCACACCCCGAACATCGGCGCGCCCACCCGCTCGATCTCCGCGATCGCGTAGGCGAGCACCGCCCGGCCCACCCCGCCGCGCTGGTGCACGGGATCGACGCCGAGGGTCACCCCGAAGAAGTGCGGCAGGCCCTTGACCAGATCGGTGATCGTGGCATCCATCGCGAGGGCGCGCGGACCGCCGGAACCCATGGCCCACACGAATTCCGGGATCGAGGCGAGGTAGCGCAGCGGACCGAAACGGTAGTCCGGCGTCTGCCACAGCGCCCCTCCGACGATTCGCCCGTCGGCGGTCGCGACCAGCGCCCCGCCCGCGGGCAGGTACTGGCGGCGGATCATCGCCCTGGTCAGCCGGGGCTGGTTGCGGCGGCGCTGCGCCGCGTCGGGAAACATGTACTCGCCGAACGGGTCGTCGGTGGCGAACGCCCGATCCAGCACCGAGACCAGCTCGGGCACATCCTGTTTCGTCGCCGGACGAACCACAATGTCGTCGAATGTCTCGGTCACAAGCAAACTTTCGTGACGTGCTGCGTGAAAACCCCACCCCAGCAGCAGATTTCTATCTACAAACAGCAACGTACACCAATCGACCGCGGCGCGCAGCGACAAACTGCCGGCCGGTAATCGAGGAAAAAAGTTCCCGCAAGCCGGTACTTTCGGCGGGCCGCGAGGGGCGTTCCCACACCGGACACGTCGTCTACTCTTCGACCGAGCCCGCACGGGCCGAACGCCTTTCGGCGCAGACGCATTCACACACGATGAGGACTGCCGTATGACGACATCGGCAACCGAGCACCCCACCGATCACCCAGGTGACAGCACCCTGCACCCGCCGCGCTGGCAGCCCGCGCCCATGCGCTGGCATCGCACCGAGGTCGGCTGGGCGCAGTCCTGGCGCTACGCCGCCGCGCTGATCCCACGCTGGCGTGACCGCACGCTGGTGCATTACTTGACCGTCGAGTTGCCCGGCGCCGACGACGTGCTCGTCGCCCGCATCCCGCTGCTGCGCTACGCCGTCGTGCGCAATCCCGCGCTGGCCCGGCGCATCCTGGTCTCGAACCAGGAGAACTATTGCAAGAGTGCGGAATACGACATGATGGCGGTGACCTTCGGTCAGGGTCTGGTCACCGATATGGACGACCGGCGCTACCAGCGCAACCGCCGCCTCGTGCAGCCGATCTTCGCGCGCGGCAACATCGAGCAGTTCGCCGGACCGATCACCGAGGCGGCCGGGGACGCCGCCGACCGCATCCTGCGAGCCTGCGCCGCGAACGGCCCCGTGGACATCGGCACGGAAATGAACCGGCTGACCCTGGACATCGTGGCGCGCACCATGTTCGGCACCGATCTGTCCGGCCCGATCTCCCAGATCCGGCTGACGAATCTGCTGAAGTTCTTCGGCATCGGCTTCGCCACCAATATCAGCAGACCGCTGCGCGCGCTGTCGACGTTCGTCGTCCGGTGCACGACACCCGAAGAGCGGCGGGCCGGTTCACGCATCCCCCTCCGCGCCATGCGCTGGCTGACCTGGCTCACCGCACCGCACATCATGCTCGAGCTGCGCCGCATCGAGCGGGCCGTGGACATCCTCGTCGCCGATCATCGCAGCGGCCGCATCGCGCGCAAGGACAACCTGCTCGGCCTGCTGATGGACGCCAGGGACCCGGAAACCGGCCACGCCTACAGCGACACCGAGATCCACGACGAACTGATGACCTTCATCGGCGCCGGGATGGAGACCTCGGCCACCGCCTTGACCTGGACCTGGACACTGCTCGCCGAGCATCCCGGGGCACGCGCCAGGATGCACGAGGAACTGCGTGACGTGCTGGGCGATCGCACCCCCGTGGCCGCCGACGTGGACAAGCTGGTGTGGACGAAAGCCGTTCTCGCCGAATCGATGCGACTGTATCCACCGATCATCGGACTGACCAGGGTGGCGAAGGGCCCCGACGTCCTGGCCGGCTACCGGATCGAGCCGGGGACGACGGTGGTGATCAGCCTGCACGGCGTGCACCACAACGCGTCGGTATGGGAGGACCCCGAGCGCTTCGACCCGTCGCGGCATCTGCCGGAGAACCTGACCACCGAACGCCGACACGGCTCGCTGGCGTTCAGCGCGGGCAAACGCATCTGCATCGCGCAGAACTTCGCGATCATGGAAATGACGCTGTCGTTGGCGGTCCTGGCGCAGCGCATGGAGCTGGATCTGGCGACCGAGGAGCCGATTCGGCGGGCGCTTTCGTTCACCGGCGGGCCCGATGGGCCGGTGCCGATGGCGGCGACACCGCGCACCTGAGCTCAGACGCGCAGACCGGTGAAAGGCGCGATCGGAATGTTGCGCAGCACCAGCCAGCCGAGCACCAGGGCGAGCACGAGGTGCGGCGCGTTCCGGTACTGATACCAGCGCACCGAATCACGGCCGCGGACGCGGTCGCGGGTCCAGAAGACGAACGTGCCGATCAGCGCGATCAGCGCGAGCAGGCCGAGGGCGTTGTAGTGCAGCGCGGCGGGAAGATCCCCGTGCAGTAGCGAATACAGCATGCGGGAACTGCCGCAGCCGGGGCAGTTGATGCCGAGCAGTGCCTTCGACGGGCAGACCGGGATGACGCCGCCCGGCGTGGTGGGATCGGCCCACAGCACGGCCGCGCAGACCAGCGCGCCCGCACCGGCGACCGCGACGGGCGCGGCCAGCCGGTGCGAGACGGAGACGGGGGTGCTCACACCCCGGAGGCTCCGATGAGCGCGATATTGAGGACGAGGGCGATCACGAAGCCGATCACGCCGCACACCGCGGCGATCATCGTCCACTTCTTGGCGTCCTCGGCCGCACGATAGGCCTCGGCGGCCTGACCCTGCGCCCACAGGCTGTTGACGTTGGCCGCCTTCATGATCGCGACGATGCCGAACGGAAGGCAGCAGAACACCGTCGCGAGGATCGCCCAGACCATGTTGTTGTCCGGCGGGGTGCCGGGGTTGTAGCCGGGACCGTAACCGGGGGCGGCGGGGTAGCCGGGGGCCGGGGGATAGCCGCCCGCGGCCGGGTAGCCCGGCGCCGCGGGGTAGCCGGGCGCGGCCGGATATCCCGGCGCCGCGGGATATCCCGGCGCGGCCGGGTAGCCGGGCTGCTGCTGCGCGTAGGGGTCGCTCGCCGGCTGCGGCTGCTGTTGCGCGTACGGGTCGGACTGCTTGTACGGATCGAAGCCGGGCTGGGGCGGGGGGTACGTCATCAATTCCTCACTTGTCGTCGACGCTCGGCGAGCGCGAATGTGGGCTTCGGTGGAACTCCGAGTGCGCGCGCCCCCCGAACGACCCTGACAGTCTGTTGACCAGGTCTCCGGCAGTGTAGTGGGTCGCGGCCACCCTCTCCCGTCGACCGCCCGCCGACGTGCTTGCGGCCGCGACAGCGTGTTTCGGCTCGGCGGGCACGGGTTCGGCTCACGCTGATCGCGATCGGCCGCACGCGCGATCACGCACGCCAGACCGCGCCGCGCGGGGACTCGCGGCGCGGCCGCGACGCGCCGTACCGGCGACGAGTGGTAGGAAAGGGACGTGTCCGTCAACGGCGAAGACTCCAGTCCGAACAGCAGATCTCGTGCGGTGAACGAGGTCGTCGAGTTGGTCAGTCACCTGATCAGATTCGACACTTCGAACACGGGTGACCTGGCCACCACCAAAGGTGAGCGGGAATGCGCCCAGTGGGTGGCCGACCAACTGCAACAGGCCGGATACACCACCGAATACGTGGAATCCGGTGCGCCGTGCCGCGGCAACGTGTTCGCGCGCCTGAAAGGCGCCGATCCCAGCCGTGGCGCGCTGCTGATGCACGGGCACCTGGACGTGGTGCCCGCCGAGGCGTCGGAGTGGAGCGTGCATCCGTTCTCCGGCGCGGTCCGCGACGGCTACGTGTGGGGCCGCGGGGCCGTCGACATGAAGGACATGGTCGGCATGATGCTGGCGGTGGCGCGCCAGTTCGCGATCGAGGGCACGGTGCCGCCGCGCGACATCGTTTTCGCGTTCCTGGCCGACGAGGAAAACGGCGGCAAGTGGGGCTCGCACTGGTTGGTGGACAATCGGCCCGACCTGTTCCACGGAGTCACCGAAGCGGTGGGTGAGGTCGGCGGCTTCTCGCTGACGGTGCCGCGCCGCGACGGTGGTGAACGCAGGTTCTACCTGGTGGAGACGGCCGAGAAGGGCCTGGGCTGGATGCGCTTGCGCGCCAAGGCCCGCGCCGGACACGGCTCGTTCCTGCACGAGGACAACGCGGTGACCATCCTGGCCGACGCGGTGGCGCGGCTGGGCAAACACACCTTCCCGCTGGTGCTCTCGGATTCGGTGGCCGAGTTCCTCGCCGCCGTGTCGGAGGAGACCGGTTTCCCCTTCGATCCGGACAGCCCGGACATCGAGGGACAGCTGGCCAAGCTCGGCACCATCGCCCGCATCATCGGCGCCACCCTGCGCGACACCGCCAATCCCACCATGCTGCAGGCCGGTTACAAGGCCAACGTCATTCCGCAGACCGCGGAGGCGGTGGTGGACTGCCGGGTGCTGCCCGGCCGCCAAGCCGCCTTCGAACGCGAGGTGGACGAGTTGATCGGCCCCGATGTCGAACGCGAGTGGGTCACCAAGCTCGACTCCTACGAGACGACTTTCGACGGGCACCTGGTCGACGCCATGAACGACGCGATCCTGGCCCACGACCCGCAGGGCCGCACGGTGCCCTACATGCTCTCCGCAGGCACGGACGCGAAAGCCTTCGCCCGCTTGGGAATTCGCTGCTTCGGCTTCGCACCGCTGCGGCTGCCCCCCGACCTGGACTTCAGTGCCCTGTTCCACGGTGTGGACGAACGCGTTCCGGTGGACGCCCTCGAGTTCGGCACCCAGGTGCTGGAACACTTCCTGTTGCACAGCTGATCCGAATACCACGGCTCCGACATACAACGCTCCGAAAAGAGGAACGATGACCTACGACCCCTACGACGCACTCCCGAAGGTACCCGGCTTCACCCTCACCTCCGGGGACGTCACCGACCGCGCCCCGCTCGGCAACGATCAGGTCAGCGGCGTGTTCGGCGCCGGAGGCAAGGACATCTCCCCGCAGTTGTCCTGGTCCGGATTCCCCGCCGAGACCAAGAGTTTCGCCGTCACCGTCTACGACCCCGACGCCCCGACCGCCTCCGGCTTCTGGCACTGGGCCGTCGCCGACATCCCGGTGTCGGTCACCTCCCTGCCCAGCGGCGCGGGAAGCGAGGGCGGGTCGCTGCCCGCGGGCGCCGTCACCCTGCGCAACGACGGCGGCTTCGCCGGATTCGTCGGCGCCGCACCGCCGCCCGGGCATGGCCCGCACCGCTACTTCGTCGTGGTGCACGCGGTGGACGTGGAGAGCCTCGGCATCGCGCCCGACGCGTCGCCCGCCTACTTGGGCTTCAACCTGTTCTCCCACACCCTGGCCCGCGCCACCCTGATCGGCACCTACGAGCAGTAGTCCTGCGCGAAAAAAAGACCGTGGCCCCGAGCTTTTGGCTCGGGGCCACGGTCATCTGGTCGCGGCTCAGGAGACGTTGACGACCGTCTCGGGCAGCGGGTTGGCGTACAGCGCCCCGATTTCCTCGGCGTACTTCGCGGCGATCGGGTTGCGCTTGAGCTTCATGGTCGGGGTCAGCTCGTCGCCGCCCGGCTCCCAGGGCGTGCCGACGATCGTGAAGCGCTTGATCTGCTCGACCCGCGACAGTTTGCGGTTACCGGTCTCGACCGCCGCGAGCACCTCGTCGACGATCTCCTTGCGGGTGGCCAGCGCGGCCAGATCCTCGGCGGGAGCGCCGATCTCCTTGGCGCGGATCGCTACCGTGTCGGGGTCGAGCACGATCAGCGCGGAGATGTAGGGCTTGGCCTCGCCGATCGCCACCACCTGGCCGACCAGCGAGGACACCGCCTTCACGGCGTTCTCGATATTGGTGGGCGAGATGTTCTTGCCCGCCTCGTTGATGATGAGCTCCTTCTTGCGGTCCACGATCCGCACGTAGCCGTCGGCGTCGATGGTCGCCACGTCGCCGGTGGACAGCCAGCCGTCGGAATCGAGCGCCTCCTTGGTCTTGTCGGGCTGCTTGCGGTAGCCCGGCGTGATGATCGGGCCGCGCACCAGCAACTCGCCGTCCTCGCCGAGGCGCACCTCCAGCCCGTCGACCGCGCGGCCGACCGAGCCGGGCCGCGGCTTGTCCAGTTCGGTATAGGTGGCCACGCCGCTGGTCTCCGACATGCCCCACACCTCGGTGACGGTGAAGCCGAGGCCGAGGAAGTACTCGAGGGTCTCCGGCGGAATAGCGGCCGCACCGGAGGCGGCGACCTTGAGATTGTCCAGGCCGAGCGCGTGGCGCAGCTTCGACAGCACGAGCGCGTCGGCGACCTTGTACTGCAAGCCGAGCACCGGACCGCGACCGTTGCCCGCGAGATCGGCGCGCGCGGCGGCGATCCCGGTGCCGATGGCCCAGGCCGCGAGCGACTTCTTGACCGGGCTCGGCTCGGTGGCCAGCTTGCCGTCGATGCCCGCCTTGATCTTCTGCCACACCCGCGGCACACCGAAGAACACGGTCGGCCGCGCGTCGGGCAGCGCCGCGGCGATCTCGCGCGGATCCGGAACGCAGGTGATGAGAATGCCGGTGAGCAGGCTGATGGCATGTCCCGAGATGCGGTCGGCGACATGCGCGGCGGGCAGGTAGGAGATCGCGCGGTCGTCGTAGCCGACCCGCAGCGGCCCCGACACCAGCGCGATGATCTGGGCGAGCACGTTGCGGTGGGTGATCTCCACGCCCTTGGACGGGCCGGTGGTGCCCGAGGTGTAGATCAGCGTGGCCAGATCGCCGGGCTCGACGGCCTGCCAGGCGGCGGCGAAATCGAAGTCGGCGGCCGGGTTGGCCTCCACCTCCTCCAGGGTGATCGCGCCGGTGGCCGGGCCGTCCACCACGACGGTGTGCGCGAGTTCGACACCCGCGCCGGTGATCACGTCGAGGAACGCGCGCTCGGTGATCACCACTGTGTTCTCGGCATTGGTGAACAGGTGGGTGATCTGTTCGGGGGAGCTGGTGTTGTAGATCGAGAACGGTGTCGCGCCCAAGTGCAGTGCGGCCGTGTCGACGAGGTTGAACTCGGGCCGGTTGGTGAGCATGATCCCGACGGAGTCGCCGCGGCCGATGCCGAGCGCGGCGAGTCCTGCCGCGATCGATTCGACCCGCTTGCCGTACTCCCGCCAGGTGATCTCCGTCGTGCCGCCGACCGTGCGCAGCGCGACCCCGTCCGGCCGCAGCTTGACGGTCTCCTGGAACGCCTCGGGAACGGTGTAGACCGTCTTGCCTGATTCGTGCGCGAAACCGATTTCTGTAGTGCTCATATTCCCTGTTCCCGATGATCCTGTCGGTGAACCGACTCGATACGCTCGGCGCCAACCGCTGACGCAATGCGCCAGACTCTATGTCATCTTCTCACTGATTTAGGTGTCAACGAGTGGCGCGGCTCACTTATCGTAGCCAGAGCGGGCCGAATGTGACGGTCTTTACAGCGCGAGCAGCCGACGCCACCAGCACCCCGGCGTGGACCGCCGGGACGACAACCGCCAGCCTGAACGTCCCAGCGCCGACCATGTCTCGTCCTCGGCCGGAATCGTGTGCCCGCGCCGGCGCCGCTTGGCCTCCAGGTATCGGCGGGCGCGCTCGCTGCGCGGCCGGGTCACCAAAGGCACTACGGTGACGGCGATGCCGAGGTCGGTCAGGGCGCGCACCTTGTCCGGGTTGTTCGTCAGCAGGCGCACCGAACCGAGACCGAGGTGCAGCAGCGCGCGGGCCGCGTGTTCGTAAGAGCGCGTGTCGACGCACAGCCCGAGTCGCTCGTAGCTGTCGAAGGTGTCCAGCCCGAACACCTCGCTGGTGCGCAAACCCCTTGCCTTGTCGACCAATCCGGCGCCGCGGCCCTCCTGTTCGAGGTAGACCAGCACGCCGCACCCGGCGTCCTGGATCATGTCCATCGACAGGTCGAGCTCGGGCCCGCAATCACAGTCGTCGGAGCGCAGTGCATCGCCGTACAGGCAGCGCGAGTGGATACGCACCAGGCAGCCATCGACCATCGGGCCGAAGACGAGGGCGTGCCCGCCGTCCTCGGCGCCAGGGATCGCCAAGACTCGAACGCGGAGTTCTCGCCCCTTGCGAGTCAGACGATGCCCGGTCTCACGGAGATCGGATGCCGCTCGGTCCATGCCCCTCCGATGCACAGTGCAGCGGTCGGCGAACTGCGGAATCCCCAGTCGCACAATCCATCTATGGTAGCGGGAGGCCGGGCATCGCAGCAGGGGCTACACCAGAACGGGCGGTGCGCTTTCGTGGGCGGATCCGTCCGGCAGCGCGCCGCCGGAATTCGCCCGCGGCAGAATCGTCTGCTCCAACGACCACGGCGATTCGCCGTTGGGGATCCAGTGCCGGCGTCTCCGGCGTTTGGCGTCGAGATACTCGACGGCGCGCTGACTCAACGCCTCGGTGACCAGCGGAACCACTTCCACCACAAGGCCTACCTCGCGCAGCGCGTGCATCTTGGCCGGATTGTTGGTCAGCAGTTGCACCGTCCGTAGGTTCAGCACGTCGAACAGCGCGCGGGCCGCCTGCTCGTAGGAGCGTCCGTCCGGCGGATAGCCGAGTCGCTCGTAGCTGGTGAAGGTGTCCTCGCCTGTCTGTTCGCTCTCCAGGTACCCGCGCGCCTTGGCGAGCAGACCCGCACCGCGGCCCTCCTGCTCGAGATAGACCAGCACGCCGGACCCCGCTTCCTGAATCATGTCGAGGGACTTGTCCAGTTCCGGACCGCAGTCGCAGTCGTCCGATCGCAGCGCCTCACCGTAGAGACAACGCGAATGAACTCGAACCAGACATCCGTCGACGATGTCTCCGAAGACGAGAATGTGGCCGCCTCCGTCGCCGCGATCGGGTAGTTCGATCACGCGAACGCGAGTGTCACGCCCCTTGCGCGTGAACCGATGACCGGCTTCGGCAAGATCCGACGCAACCGTCGTCAACCGCTCCTCCGACTCAACAGGTGCAGCAGCTGCCGCACATCCGAGATGACCTCGCAACCGTACCCTGCGTGTGACGTAACACGCATGTTACTACCAGGTCTTTTGTGTTAAAATACGCTGCCGCGCCGCGCGGATCATCGTTCGTTGCCCTGCCGGACCACCTGGTCGATACGGTCCTTGTCCGGCATCGCGCGCGGCACCGCACCCAGCTGCTGGGTGGGAATCATCGCCGCTGTGGCCCAGACGAAGTCCTTCGCGGCCAGCTCGCCGCCGGTTTCGACGACACGGCATGCCAGCGCGGCGGAGAATGCGGCGGCGGCGCCCACCGAATTCTTCAGCGCCCCTTGGAACCGGCTGACATCGAACTTCAACTGTTCCGAGAGCACCGAGCAGCGGAATTTGTCGATCGCGCACACCGCGCGCACCCCGAGCCCGAGCAAGATCTCCGCACTGTCCCCGGCCGAGTCGGTCGACACGGCAGGCAGCATCGCCTTCAGTTCCGACGGCGATCCCACCAAGTAGTCCACCACCTCGAGGTGCTGGTAAAGATCTTGCGGCACAGCCGGACTCGGCGTGGCGCAGACGATGACCTGCGGCCGCGGCCGCATCTCGCGCACCATCGCGAGGACGTTCTCGGCGATGCCCTTGGGGTGTTCGAACGTCAGCAACACCACCTCCGAGCTCGCCAGCGCCGCCTGCACGGCGCCGGTATGCAGGTCCGCCACATCGAGTTTGACCCTGTCGTCCTTGCATCCGATGAGTCTCGTCTCGCCGCTGGAATCCATGATCACGGCCGTCACCGGGGACCGGCCGCCGTCGACGATCTTCACCAGATCGCAGCGGACGTTCTCGTTGGTCAGGAAGCTCAGAATCTCCGCGCCGTCCTTGTCGTTGCCGACCGCGGAAACGAGCGCGACGTCCAAGCCGAGGCGCGCGGCGGCCACCGCGCGATTCAACCCCTTTCCACCCGGTGGCCTGGTGAAGGTGCCGCGTGCCGCGCGGTCCGCGGCGGGGAAACCGTCGACGCGGTAGAGGTGATCGATGACCGCGTCGCCGACCACTGTCACCGATTTCGGCCGCCGAACCGAATCGGGCAGTGCGACAAGAATTTTCCCGCTCGGCATGGCCTGGGGGATGACGTAACCCGTGTCGGCGGTGAGCAGGTCGGCCAGCGCGGTGAAGGTGTCGCCCTCCGACGACGTGCGCAGCCGCTTCACCGTCGGCGCCTCGGGAACGCGGTCGACCCCGAGCGCTTGGTGCAGCCGCCGCCAGTGCTCGACGAGGTATTCGCGCCGGGGGCCGAGCTTGTCCGCGTACAGGCGGGCGAGATCGACGCCGTCAGGGGGGTTGTCACGAAAAAGGCCGAGCGCCAACGCCGAATCGGCGATGAGGCGATCGGTCGGCGACAGCCGGCGCGCCGTCTCGCGCACGACCGGTAACAGGGATTCGCCCGCGGGCAGGCCGGTGCGCTGCGCGTGCTGGCGCACGATCGGCAGCTCGAGCAGGCTGGTGACGTCGATCTCGGTGTTGCCCAAGCGTTCCGGCCGCAGACCGTAATAGGTGCACAAGCGGGTGAGGATGTCGCGAATCGCGATCGTGCGGGGATTCTGCGGAGCCATCGGCGAGTCCGCCCTCCATCACGTCGTTGTCGTTTCGTTGTGCTTTGCGGAGATTGCCCTCATTCCCGGGTTTAACGGGCGATGAGTCCGGCAATTCCCAAGATACTCCGGCAATTGACCGGGGGAAAGGCAAATGCCACACTGATTTTGGGCGATCTGGTCGTCCCCACCAGCGGACTCGGGAGGGCCTTGGTGATGAAAGAGATTCTGCTGATACGCCGTGACAGGCGGCGCAGGCGCCGCAAGCCCGGCGCGGCCGACACCGAACTCGGACCGAACCGTCCGGCCGTATAGTACCCGGCCGAACGCCGCACCGTCCGAACTGCTTTCACCGCCGGTTCCGCTTCGCCGTCCAGCGAGCCCCGGCCCGTGCGCCTCTCGCGCACTTCGCCGGGGCTCGCCGCTCTCCGAAAACTTCGGTGACCCCCTTCGACCTCGGATGCTCGACAGGAGGCATTCGTGACCATCTATGTCACCGACTGGTCGATGACCAGCGATTGCACCAACGAATCGGCGCAGCGCGTCGCCGACAAATGGCCCAAGTCGTGGCGGCTGAGCTGGCTGCCCGACCGCCTGCTCACTCGCGAGCAGGCACTGGCGGGGATGGATCTCGCCGAGATCGTCAGCACCCAGACCTACCGGCATGATCGGCTCGCCCACCTGCGGGCGGTGCACTACGCCGGACAACTCGGAATTCCCCTGGAGCAGATTCTGCTCGGGCTGTAGTACCGGAGGCAGCCATGACCATTCACACCACCGAGTGGACCATGATCAGCGACCTGACCCCCGAATCGGCCTACCGCGACGGCGAACCCAGCGCCGATGCGTGGCGGCTGAGCTGGTTGCCAGGTCGCACACTCTCCCGCGAGCAGGCGTTCGCCGGCATGGAGCTGGACGAATTGCTCAGCGACCCGGACATGGTGCACGACCGCATGACCCACGCCCGCGCCGCCGAGCGCGCCGACCGGTTGGGCATCTTGCTCGATCACGCGATCATCTTGTTGCACAAGCGGATCGTCGCGCGACTGCGCGACCGGCCAGACGAGTCGGCTCCGGGCCCGGTCGGCGCATGCGGCAGTGGTTCTCGCGCGCACGGCCTTCCGCGGCGCGCGGGCGGTCCACCGCGCGTGTTCGGGTGAGAGAAAGCCGGATTCAGGTCCTCGCCACGTTGTCCGCACCGACCGCCTCGGCGATCGAGCGATATCCGTGGTCGCGCAGACGCGCGGCGAGGCCGCGGTGGATCTTGCGAGTCCAGAACGGGCCGCCGTAGATGAAGCCGGTGAAACCCTGCAGCAGGCTGGCGCCCGCGAGGATGCGCTCGAAAGCCTGGTCGGGGGTTTCGATCCCGCCGACGGAGATCAGCACGAGGCGATCACCGACGCGCCGATACAGGCGGCGCAGCACCTCGAGCGAGCGTTCGGCCACGGGCGCGCCGGACAGGCCGCCCGCACCCATGGCCGCGACCTCGGCGGCGTCGGTGCGCAGGCCGTCGCGGCGAATGGTGGTGTTGGTGGCGACGATGCCCGCGAGACCGAGCTCGAGGGCGAGGTCGGCGACCGCGTCGATGTCGTCGTCGGACAGATCGGGGGCGATCTTGACCAGGACCGGCACCTGGACGGTGTCGAGCACGGCCCGCAGCAGCGGGCGCAGCGATTCCACGGCCTGCAGGTCGCGCAGGCCGGGGGTGTTGGGGGAGCTGACGTTGACCACGACGAAGTCGGCCAGCGGGCCGAGCAGGGCGGCGCTGATCGCGTAATCGGCGGCGGCGTCGGCCGCTTCGACGATCTTGGTCTTGCCGATGTTGGCGCCGATCGGGACGGTGGCGGTCCTGGTGCGCAGCTGGTCGGCGGCGCGGGCGGCGCCGTGGTTGTTGAAGCCCATCCGGTTGATCAGGGCGCGGTCGGCCGGCAGCCGGAACATCCGCGGTGTGGGGTTGCCGGGCTGAGCCTGGGCGGTGACGGTGCCGACTTCGGCGAAGCCCCAGCCGAACGGACCCCAGATGTCGGCGCCCTCCGCGTTCTTGTCGAAACCGGCCGCCAGACCGAGCGGGGCGCGGAACTCGACGCCGAAGACGGTGTTGCGCAGGATCGGGTCGTCGACGACCGCGAGCCGCTTCAGCAGCAGCCGGGTCGGCGCGAACCGGGCGGCCACGCGCATGGCCGCGAAGGCGAGGTGGTGGATGCGTTCCGGCGGAACCAGGAACATCAGTCGAAGCAGCAGTGCGTACATCCGTGTCACATCCCCGGCTCGGGCTGGGGTAGTAGCGAGGTCTTGCGACGGCGCAGCAGAACCTTGCGGCTGCCGTCGGTGTAGGCGCGCACGCGCGAGAGCTCCCATCCGCCGAATTCGGCCTGAATCGCCAGGCGCATCGAGGCGGTCACCCTGGTCACGTCTTTCGGTAAGCGCAGCGGGACGTATTCGTAGTCGTCGCTGCTGGTCTCCCAGTTCGCCGGTAATGCTGCGCGGGAGCTTTTCGGCGCCATCACTGCCCTCTCTTCAGCTGGTCCGCGCGGATCCGCTGGACACCGTCACCGGTGGCGGATCCGACGAACAGATCACCGGTGCGGTCGTCGACGGTCACCGAGTCGGGCTGCCGGACGGTCGGATAGCGTCCCACTTCCTTCGGTATACCCGTCGACAGATCGAATCCGACGACTTCGTTGCTCTGCGTGCACGTCACCCACACGGTCTCGGACCGTCGATCGTAGGCGAGCGCGTAAGGCGACGATCCTACCGGGAAACGCTGGCGCAGGACGAGCGGTCCGGTGGTGTAGACGAGCAGTTCCTCGCCCGCGGTGTCGGTGACGATCACCCTGCCGAAGTGGTCGGAGATCATGTTGGTGGCGCCGTCGCCCGCGCGCAGGGCGAGGCCGAGGTGGTCCTTGGCCGGGTCGATCTCGGTGACGGAGGTCTGGCGGCGGTCGAGCACCGCGATGCGGTCGGCGGTCAGCGCGACGACGTCGGCCGAGGCCAGGCCGGAGACGGAGTCGAGCACGTCGCCGCCGGAGCCGAGGATGCGGACCGCGCCGTCGGCGGTGCCGACGACCAGCGTGCCGTCCTCACGCTGCCGGACCGAGCGGACGTCGCCCTCGACGGGCGTCTCGGTGACCGCGTCGCTCGCGGCGTCGACGCGGATGATCCGGCCGGGCGCGGTGACCAGGATTTCACCGGGCTTGCCCTGGGCCAGGCTGGTCCCGTGCGCGGGCAGGGTGACGGTGCGCTGCCCTGCGCCCGCGGGGGCGGCGGGGTCGATGAGGAAGAGCAGGGTGGAGCTGTCGCTGCTCGCGTCGAGCGCGGCGAGCAGGCCGGTGCCGGATTCGGCGAAGAGGCTGCGGATCGGCGCGCTCAGGCCGATCACCTGGCCCGTGGGCGGGGTCTGCGGTGCGGGCGCGATCGCGGCGGTCGCGGGTTCTCGGGTCGGACCTTCGGGTTCGCCCTTGTCGGAAGAGCATCCGGCCAGCAGGGCGAGCACCGCAAGGACGACGAGCGCTGAGGGGACCGAGCCGCGAGGGCGCACCACCGAACTCCTCCTACCGACGAATCAACCCGACGTCACCATCTGACCATGATGGCGCAACACCGCCACCGACCGGGGTGGCGGCGGCACCGAATTACCAGTGATGGGGGTTACCGTGTAACCAAACAGCGTCCAACTCAGGGAGATCCGGTTGAAAGCCGACCATCCATCGGGATTTGCCATCGATGACATAACCGTTGGTCCGTTTGCTCACGGGTTCGGCACCACCGCCGACGGCAGGCCGTACGCGTTCCGCACGGTGCGGCAGATCCTGACGCTCGAGATCTACCGCGCCGACTTGGACAGCGACGTGCCGGGTCCGGAGGACGTGGTCGCGGTGGCGGAGGTGCGGGTCACCGACGTCGATGTGGACGACGAGCGCAGCGTGGTCGCGCTGGTGCGCGACATGATCCCCGACGCCGTTCCGGTCGAGGCGGCGGCGGACCGGGACGTCACGACCGTGCGCGCCCTGCTCGGACGGATCAGTTCCGTCATCGATGGTATGTAGGTAGTGATGCACTCCACACGAATCGCCCGAATCGCGCTGGCCGCGCTCGCCTGTGTCACGGTGGCCGCGACCGCCGCATGCAATTCGGGTCCGGACGAGGCCTCGGTCGAGGTGGCCCGCTCCAAGGCCATCGCCGAGCTGTCCTCCTCCGCCGCTGCCACGTCCAGCGCCATCGCCAACCGGCCGCTGCCGACCGCCGCCGAACTCGACGCCCAGATCAAGCGGGCGCTCGACCCGGCGCTGCCCGACAGCGAGCGCACCGCGCTGATCGAGGACGGCGATGCCTTCCGCGACGCCATCCCCGATATGTACCGGGCGCTCCAGGACAACCCGCGCGCCATCTACGGCGTCACCGATCCGGTGTTCGACAACCGCGACGGCACCCTGACCGCCACCATGCGACTGGACAGGGACGGCACCGGCACCGCCGTGCGCACCACCGTGGTGCACTTCGTCTACCTCGACGGCCGCTGGAAGATCTCCCGCACCGACCTGTGCGGAATTCTGCGCTCGGCCGACTATCGCACCGCGGCGTGCGGCTAGCGGCGCGGCCCTCTCGATGCTGCATTCCGGTTTCCTGGGGTGGGGTCGGCTGGTCCACCGCTACCGCTATCTCGTGCTGGCCGGGGTCGCGCTGGCCGTGCTGCTGTCCGGCTGGTACGGGCGCGACCTGGTCGAGCGGCTCAACCAGGAGGGCTGGTTCGATGAGAGCAGCGAATCGGTGGCCGCGTCCGAACTGGCCGACGCCACCTTCGGCCGTGACACCGACAGCGACCTGATCCTGCTCTACACCGCGCCCGAGGGCAGCACCGTCGACTCTCCTGAGGTGCGCGCCGCGGTCACCGCCCAGCTGCGCGGCCTGCTCGAACGCTATCCGGACCGGATACTCAAGATCGACAGCTACTGGGACAGCCCGTTCACGGCCAACGCCAGCGACGCCACGAAAACCCACGCGTTCGCCAGCGTCGGACTCCGCGGCGAAGGCACCGCCACCATTCAGAACTATCTCGCGATCAAGAGCGCGCTCGGCGCGGGCAGCGAAGGCGGCGGACCGGGCGGCACCACGGTGCAACTGGCGGGACTGCAACCGGTCGTCGAAGGCATCAACACCGGGATGCAGAACGACATCCACCGCGCGGAGCTGATCGCGTTGCCGATCGTGGCGATCATGCTGTATTTCGTGTTCGGCGGGGTGATCGGGGCGCTGCTGCCGGTGATCATCGGCGGCATGACCATCCTGGGCACCCAGGGCATGTTGCGTGTACTCACCGATCACATCGAGGTCAACGTCTTCGCCAATGCGGTGATGACGCTGGTCAGCCTCGGCTTGGCCATCGACTACGGCCTGTTCACCGTCACCCGATTCCGCGAGGAACTGGCGGCCGGGCGCAGCGTGGAGGAGGCGACCGCACGCACCGTCGCCACGGCGGGTCGCACGGTGATGTTCTCCGCCGCGATCATCGCGATCAGCCTCGCGGCGCTGTTCATCTTCCCCATCGGAGTACTGCGCTCGGTGCCCTACGGCGGCATCAGCTCGGTGCTGCTCGCGGCGCTGCTCTCGGTGACGGTGCTGCCCGCCACGCTGAGCATCGTCGGCCGCCGCATCGACTTCCTCGGCTGGAAACGCTTCTCCCGCACCAAGACCGAAGCCCAGATCGACGCCGGATTCTTCTCCCGGCTCGCGCTGTTCGCCATGCGGCGGCCGTGGGCGGTGGCGGTGCCGATCGTGCTGGTGCTGCTCGCGTTGAGCATCCCGTTCCGCAATATCGAATTCGGTGGAATCAGCGAACGCTATCTCGCCGAGGACAATCCGGCCCGCGTCGCCCAGGAGAGCTTCGACGAGCTGTTTCCCAGCTTCCGTACCGAGCCGTTGAAACTCGTGGTGGTCGGCGCGAATCCGCAGCAGCTCAGCGACATCCGCTACGAAGCCAACCAGATTCCCGGCCTCACCGGGCGCTTCGAACCGGCGGCGACGACCAAGGACGGCGTCAACGTCCTCGGCGCCGGGCTGACCGACAAACGCGACGCCGACGCCGTGATCGCCGCGCTGCGTGCCATCCCCGAACCACCGGGCGTGCAGGTGATGGTGGCCGGTGTGCCCGCGCTGGAGCGCGACAGCATCAACGGATTGCTCGAGGGTCTGCCCGCACTGGTCGCGATCCTCGCCTGTACCGCGCTGGTGGTGATGTTCGTGGCGTTCCGTTCGATCGTGCTGGCGCTCAAGGCCGTCGCCATGAGCGCGTTGAGTCTCGCCTCGACGCTGGGCATCCTCACCTGGATCTTCGTGGAAGGGCACGGGGCCGAGGTCTTCCTGTTCACGCCGGGGCCGCTGATGTTCGCGGTGCTGGCGTTGATCGTGACGGTGGTGTTCGGGTTGTCCACCGACTACGAGGTCTTCCTGCTGTCCCGGGTCGCCGAGGCGCGGCAGGCGGGAGCCGGCGCACCGGAGGCCATCCGCTACGGCATCGCCCACACCGGCGGCGTGATCACCTCGGCCGCCGCGATTCTCATCGTGGTGACCGGCGCGTTCGGCTTCTCCGATCTGGTGCTGATGAAATACATCGCCTACGGCATGATCGCGGCGCTGATCATCGACGCGACCGTCATCCGGATGTTGCTGACCCCCGCGGTGTTGAAGCTGATCTGGCGGTGACCGGGTAGGCGAGGGGAGCAGACCTCGGTCAACGGCGGACCGGAAGAACCAGTTGCGCACCGGTGACCGGGTGGTCGAGTACTTCGACCGGATGCTGGTAGACCCGGCTCAGCAGTTCGGTGGTGAGCACCTCGCGCGGCGGGCCGTCGGCGGCGACGCGGCCGGAGTCCAGCACGGCGACGCGGTCGGCGTAGGCGGCGGCGATACCGAGGTCGTGCAGGACGACGACCACCGCGGCGCCCGCCGCTGCCCGCTCGGTGGCCAGCCGCAGCACCGCTTCCTGGTGGCCGAGATCCAGTGCGGCAGTGGGTTCGTCGAGCAGCAGGGTGGCGGTGTCCTGGGCGAGGACCCTGGCCAGGGCGACGCGCGCGCGTTCACCGCCGGACAGCGTCGGGAACGATCGCGCGGCAAGGTGCGCGACGTCGGCCGATGTCATGGCCGCCGCGACGAACTCGTCGTCGCGTTCGCCACGCGCGGTGCGCACCCACGGCGCCCGGCCCATGGCCACGACTTCGCGGGCGGTGAACGGGAATCCCACGGTGTGGCTCTGCGGCAGCACCGCCCGCCTGCGCGCCATGTCCAGCGGCGTCCAATGCTCCAGCGCGCGGCCGTCCAGTTCGACGGCCCCTTCGCTCAGCGCCAGCTCCCCGGCCAATGCGGCCAGCAGCGTGGACTTGCCCGCCCCGTTCGGCCCCACCAGCGCGACGACCTCACCCGCGGCCACCGCGAAATCGACCGCGTCGAGCACCCGCCGCGCGTGCCCGCTCGCGCCACCGCGCCGGTCGACGCTCACCCCGCGCGCCCGCAAGGTCACCGTCCCGCGCTCGGGCCGCCGCGGCTCCTCGTGCGCCCGCCCGAGCATCGCGCCCAACCCTTGCCGCATCCCGCTCATCGGCGACCTCCGATCCTCGGATCGTCCGCGGCGGCAGGCCCGAGCGCCGGATCCGCGGCCGCGACCTGCCGAACATGACGCTGGTCCAGGGCGACACGGGCGTCATCGTGATCGACCCGCTGATCTCGGTCGAGACCGGTGCGATCGATCGACGCGTCTGTGTGCCGTACGACACCGCGCCGTGCACGGGCGATGACAGCAGGCTGCGCTCGACGATCCCACTCGAACGGCGCATGGTGCACCCGCGCAGCGACTGCCGAGCCGTGCGAGAGGTCCGGGCGGGCCGCGCTCATCCCCACCCTCCAGCGCGGGCGCGGGTGCGGCGCAGCAACCAGAAGAAGAAGGGACCGCCGATGAGCGAGGTGAGCATGCCGAGGGGGAGATCGGCGTTGTCGACGAGGGACCGGGCGGCGACGTCGGCGGCCAGCAGGACCACCGCGCCGACGATGGCGCTGAGCGGGATCAGCACGCGGTGGCCGGGACCGACGATCATCCGCACCAGATGCGGGACGATCAGGCCGACGAACAGGATGATGCCGGTGAACGCGACGCCCGCGGTGGCGAGCACCGCCACGATGACGATGACATTGCGACGCAGCCGTTCCACGTCGACGCCGAGGTGACGGGCGGCCGATTCACCGAGGGCAAGCAGATCCAGACGAGGCGCCACGACGATCGCCGCGAGCACGCCCAGCGCGGCGAGCGGCGCGACCACCGCCACCGACTCCCAGCGTGCGCCGTTGAGGCTGCCCAGCTGCCAGAACACGATCTGATCGCGGGCCGCGGGGGAGGCGACGAACAACAGGAACGCGATCAGACCGCCCGCGAAGGCGTTGATCGCCACCCCGGTGAGCACCAAGGTCACCACTTCGGTGCGGCCATTGGAACGCGCGAGCAGATACACCAGCAGCGTGGTGAACAGTCCGGCGACGAACGCCGCGGCGGCGACCGACCATGCCGCGACGAACGCGCCGCCCACCACGATCACGGTGCCCGCGCCGACCGCCGCGCCCGCCGAAACGCCGATCACGCCGGGCTCGGCCAGCGGGTTGGCGAACACACCCTGCAACAACGCACCCGCTGTCGCCAGCGCAGCGCCCACCAGCATCGCCAGCACCACCCGGGGGAAACGCACCTCCCACAGCGTCACGTCACCGGCCGGATGAGCGGGCATAGGCCCCCAGTCCAGACCGATCCGGTGAAAGACGCTGCCCGCGACCTCTGCGGGCGAAGTCGGCACCTGACCGATCGCGGCCGACGCCAAGGCCAGCACCACCAACGCGGCGATCGCCACCGCGAACGCGACGGTGATCCGCGAGACCGAACGGGTGCCGGCGGGAACCGGCGCGGCAGGCGGCCGCGCTCCTGGCTGCGATTCGAGCGTGCCGTTCTCCCGCACGGGCCCGGTGCCGTTGGCCGACGATACGGACGACGTGCCCGCCGTATCACTCATGCCTTCGCTCCGCTGGCGCTCGGCCCCGGCATGCGCGAAGCGCGCTGGCACATGATCAGCTCACTTCGTTCGCTCACGTCTGCACCTCGCCGGCGTTCAGCTCCGGCACGCGCGAAGCGCGCTGGCACACGATTCGCTCACTCCGTTCGCTCATGCCTGCGCACGGCCGTACACGGCCTCGTCGAGCGCGGCGACCACGCGCCCGGTGTTCGGGCCGAAGCTGAGCACCACCCCATCGGCCATGTCGACCACGCGGCGGTTCTTCCCGGCCGGTGTCTGCGCGATGCCGGGCACCTTCAGCAGCCCGTCCACGCCGCCGACCGAGCTCAGGCCGTCGGTCATGACGAGCAGCACATCGGGAGCGGAGCTGATCATCGCCTCGCTGGTGATGGCGGTGAACGGCTCGGTCAATCCGGCCGCGGTGCCCGCATCCTCGCCGCCGATGGCGGTGATCAGCTCGTCGGCGCCGGAGCCGGGCCCGGCGATCATCGTGATGGCGGTGCTGCGCAGATAGAGGAACGCGATGCGCAACGGCTTGTCCTTGGCGGGAACCCCGGCCGAGGCGGCGGCGATCTCGTCACGGGTGCGGTCGGCGAGAGTGCGACCGCGGTCCGGGACGCCGAGCGCGGCGGCGACGGCCTCGATCTGCGGCACCACACCGTCCATGGTTCGCTGCGGGTCGAAGTAGACGACCGTCACCCCGGCCGCGCGAAGCTGCTCCCGCACCGCGGGCGTCGCGCTGGTGGTGTCGGTCAGGAACACCGTGGGGCGCAGTGCCAGAACGGATTCCACGTTCAGCGAGCCGCTGCCGCCGATCACGATCGGCAGGTTCTCGATCGCGGGGAACACCCCCGACGTGCTGCGTCCCACGAGATTGGCGCCGAGACCGAGCGCCCAGACGGTCTGGACGAGGGTGCCGTGACGGTCGGCGGCGATGATGCGGCCGGCCGAGGTGACGGTGACCTCGGTGCCGTCGAAGGAACGCACCGTCGCGGGCAGCGCCGGGGTCGGGGCCGGGCCGATCGGCACCGGCTCCTGGTTCGCGATCGTCGCGGTGCTCGGCCCACGCTGTCCGGAACCCGCCGCGCCGCTGTCGCTGCCGCATGCCGCGGTTCCGGCGAACAGCGTCAGGGCGAGGGCGACGAGAAGGTAGCGAACCACCCCGGGACGGACACGGTCGAGGAACGTCATGTAGGCAAGCCTAATATGCGCCGTCGAACCGAGTCCGCCCGCGAACCCGCGCACGGCCGCAGCGACGGTGGAGGTACGGGTCCGCCTCATTCGGCGCGCGCGCTGACGTCGTCCAGCGCGGCCGCGATCGCGCGCGGCAATTCCAGGGTCTCGGCCGCCAGCACGCCGGTCAGCTGCCCGATGTCGCGGGCGCCGACGATCATGCTGGCGATGCCGGGCCGGTCCCGGATCCACGCCAGCGCGACCGCGAGCGGCGAGGTGCCGAGCCCGTCGGCGGCGGTGACCAGCGCGTCGACCACCCGGGTGGCGCGCTCGTCGAGGCGGTGGCGGATCTCGGCCGCGGTCGCCTCGTCGGCTCCGCGCGAGTCCGCGGGCACGCCGTCGCGGTACTTGCCGGTCAGGATGCCGCCCGCCAGCGGCGCCGAGGCGATCACACCGACGCCGTGATGCCGTGCGGCGGGCACGAATTCGCTTTCGGCGCTGCGCGCGAGCAACGAATACGGCGTATGGGCGACGGAGATCGGCGCGATGGCGGCGAGGCTGGCCAGCTGCCACGGATTGAAGCCGCGCACGCCCGCGTAGCGGACCTTCCCGGAACGCACCGCGTGGTCGAGGGTGCCCGCGATCTCGTCGAGCGGAGTGTGCGGATCCCAGGCCGCGACATGCCAGATATCGAGGTAGTCGGTGCCCAGTTCGAGCAGCGTCCGGTCCAGCTGGCGCAGCAGTCCACGGCGGGACGCGTCGATCTCGGCGCGTGGCGCGGGACCGGGAACGGTGGTCTGTGCCGGTTCGGTGCGGGGCAGCACACCGGCGCAGCCGCTCAGCACCAGGTCGTCGCGCGACACCAGGTCGCCGAGTAGATCGGCGAGGATTCGCTGCGCCGCGCCGCCCGCGTAGGCGGGGGAGGTGTCGACCAGCGTGCCGCCCGCCTCCGTGAACGCCACCAACTGCACCGCGGCGTCGTCGACGTCCGTCTGCGCGCCCCAGGTGTGTGTCGCCAGCCCTATCCGGGACACCCGTAGGCCGCTGCGTCCCACCGTCCGCTGTTCCATCACCGGATCCGCGCATTCATCACGGCGCCAAGCCTAAAGGTTGAGCCCGCCGGAAGCCGTCATCAACGGCGCGCACCGCCGTAGCGGAGGGCACGGCAGCGGCCGGAATCACGCGTTCACCGGGCGACATGTACTGTCGCTGCCGTATTGCGGCGCCGCTTTTTTCCGGCGAGCGGGGTCGTCGCTGGACCAATTGCCCAGTCGGAATGGATTTTTCGGGCAGTGGAAGAGGAGGTTGCGTGGGCGAGTCGATGACCTGGTTGCAGGCACTGGTACTCGGACTGGTGCAAGGTCTGACGGAATTCCTACCGGTTTCCTCCTCGGCGCACCTGCGGATCGTGTCCTCCGTGTTCTTCGGCGACGACGCGGGCGCCTCGTTCACCGCGGTCACCCAGCTGGGCACCGAGGCGGCTGTGCTGGTGTATTTCGCCAAGGACATCTGGCGCATCGTCGTCGCCTGGTTCACCACCTTGACCGAGAAGGTCAGCGCCAGGTCCAGGGAGATGGTGCCGATCACCGACCAAGTCACCACGAAACTGCCCATCGTCACCGCAGGCGGCGTTCCGTACGGACTGGACGAGGACCGGCAGCGCGATCTCGACTACCGCATCGGCTGGTATGTGATCATCGCCACCATCCCGATCGGCGTCATCGGCTTCGTGCTGAAGGACCAGATCCGCACCGGCGCGCGCAACCTGTGGCTGGTCTCGTTCATGCTGATCGCCTTCGCGCTGGTGATCGCCGCCGCCGAGTACTACGGCACCAAGCGGCGACCGATCGAGCAGCTGACCAACCGAGACGGGCTGGTGATGGGTTTCGCCCAGTGCCTGGCGCTGATCCCCGGCGTGTCGCGCTCCGGCGCCACCTCCTCGGCGGGCCTGTTCCTCGGATTGGAACGCGAGGCCGCGGTGCGCTTCTCGTTCCTGCTTGCCATCCCAGCGGTGACCGCATCCGGCCTGTTCAGCCTGCCCGACGCGTTCGCGCCCGCCGGTGAGGGACTCAACGCGTCCGGCCCGCAGCTGCTGGTCGCCACGCTCGTGTCCTTCGTCGTCGGCTACGCCTCGGTGGCGTGGCTGCTGAAGTTCGTGTCGAAGCACTCGTTCAACTGGTTCGTCGGCTACCGCATCGTGCTCGGCTTGGTGATCATGGGTCTGCTCGCGGGCGGGGTGGTGCAGGCGACATGAGCCGCTTCGCTCCGGCAGCGCCCACTGGACATACCACTTTCGCTCCGGCCGTGCGCAGGTCTGTGGGCGGACTTCGCCCGGCAGCGCCCACTAAGCTGGCCGCATGACGGTGATCCTGTTGCGACACGGCGTGTCGACCTCGAACACCGCCCGCACACTCGCCGGCCGCAGCGCCGGAGTCGATCTCACCGAGCACGGCGCCGATCAGGCGCGCGCGGTCGCCGAACGACTCGGCGCACTCCCGATCCAGCACATCGTGCACTCGCCGCTGCTGCGCTGCCAGCGCACGGTCGGTCCGCTGGCCGACAAGCTCGGGCTGGAACCGGAGTACGACGACCGGCTCATCGAGGTCGACTACGGCGAGTGGACCGGCAAGCCGATCGCCGACCTGCTCACCGAACCGTTGTGGAAGGTCGTACAGCGGCACGCCTCGGGCGCGGTGTTCCCCGGCGGCGAAGGTCTCGCCCAGGTGCAGGCCCGCGCGGTGGCCGCGATCCGCGAACACGATCGCGTCTTCGCCGAGCGGCAGGGCCACGACGTGCTATGGGTCGCGTGCACGCACGGTGACGTGATCAAATCCGTGCTCGCCGACGCACTGGGCCTGCACCTGGACGGATTTCAGCGCATCGTGGTGGAACCGGCGTCGATCAGCGTCGTCCGCTACACCCCGCACGCTCCCTACGTGTGGCGGCTCAACGACACCGGTTCGGATCTGAGCGCGCTGGAGGCGATCAGACCCCGACCGCAAGCGAACGACGTGGAGGCGAATCGATCCGATACGTCCGGCCCCGTTCCCGGCGGCGAGCTAGGTGGTACCCCAAGTGCGGATAATGGGAATGCGGAGCGCTGAGATTCCTTGTAAACGAGTAGTCGGTGTTTCGGGAGTCCGGGCGCCGCGGAGAGTCGATCAGGGTCACGCATCAGGAGGTGCAGATGGCACGAGCAATCCATGTATTTCGCACCCCCGATCGTTTCGTCGCCGGGACCGTCGGTGAGCCGGGCGATCGCGCCTTCTATCTGCAGGCGGTGCAGCAGCCGCGCGTGGTGAGCGTGCTGCTGGAGAAGCAGCAGGTGAAGGTGCTCGCCGACCGCATGGGACTGCTGCTGGACGAGGTGGCGCGCCGCTTCGGCGCGCAGGTGCCGCCGCAGGCCGACGACGTGACCGACACCGATCCGCTGGTGACGCCGATCGACGCCGAATTCCGGGTCGGCACCATGGGTCTGGGCTGGGACGCCGACGCGGGCGCCGTCGTGGTGGAGCTGCTGGCGATCACCGAGACCGAGGTGGACGAGTCGGTGGTGCTGGACGACACCGAGGAAGGCCCCGACGCGGTCCGGGTGTTCCTCACTCCGATCCAGGCTCGCGAGTTCGCGCTGCGTTCGGCGCGGGTGATCGCGGCGGGCCGTCCGCCGTGTCCGCTGTGCGGGGAACCGCTTTCGTCGCGCGGGCACATGTGCGTGCGGACGAACGGCTACAAGCGCGGAGACATCTTCGGCGCGGCCGAGCTAGAGGAGTGATGCGTGGCGCGGGTCGACGAGGGGTTCTCCACCGGTGAGCTGAGCGTGATCGGGCGGGTGAGCACCGCGAGCAACGTGACGCTCGTCTGCGATGTGGACCAGGATGTCGACGGGGATCCACTGCGTGTGGTGTACAAGCCGGTGCGCGGGGAGCGGCCGCTGTGGGATTTCCCGGACGGCACCCTCGCCGGGCGCGAGGTGGCGTCGTATCTGATCTCCGATGCGCTCGGCTGGGGCGTGATTCCCGAGACGATTCTGCGTGACGGCCCGTACGGTCCCGGCATGGTGCAGCGCTGGGTGGAGTCGGTCGACAATCACACCGACCGGGGCAACCGGCTCGATCTGGTCGACCTCTGCCCGCCCGGCGCGGTCCCCGAGGGCTTCTGCGAGGTGCTGCGCGCGCTGGACGGTGCGGGCAACGAGGTCTCCCTGATCCACGCCGACGACCCGCGCCTGCGGCGCATGGCGGTGCTGGACGTGCTGCTCAACAACGCCGATCGCAAGGGCGGGCACGCGTTGGAAGGCGTCGACGGTCAGGTGTACGGCGTCGACCACGGCATCTGCCTGCACAGTGAACACAAGTTGCGCACCGTGCTGTGGGGTTGGGCGGGCAGACCGATCGGCGAGGATGTGGTCGCCGACATCGCCGCCTTCGCCGCCGCGCTGCCCGGCGAACTCGCCGACGCGCTGGCCGCGCACATCACCGACGCGGAAATCGACGCGCTCGCGGGCCGCACGAAGGAACTGCTGGACCAGCCGGTGATGCCGCTGCCGCGAACGTCGCGGCCTATCCCGTGGCCTGCGTTCTGAGCCCACTGTTCGTTCCCGGCGGTGGGAAACCGAAGGGCGGGAAGTGCACTCGGTGCCGGGATGCGGTGAGTGCGGGTTTGCGGCCGATCAACTAGGGACCCTGTACGCCGGGCTCAGGTTCGCGCCGATCACCCGATGTCGCCATCATTCGACCAGGGGGCGCACCTGTTCGCCTGCGAAGCGGACGAAGGCGAGGGGATCCGGCTCGTCGGGGAGGGGTTCGAGGACGACGGTGTCGGCCCCCGCCGCCGACCAACGGTGGACCGCGTCGGCGATGGCGTGGGCATCGCCCGCGACGCCGACGGTGTCGGGCAGACCTGTGCGTCGGCGGGCGGCGGCGAGGCGTTCGGTCGCGTTCGGCCCGCTGGCGCTGAGCAGGTAGACGATGATGTCGTGCGGTTCGGTGCGCCCGGCTTTCGCGCGGCCTTCGTCGACGAGTCGGCGGGCGGCGCGAATACCGTCCGGGGTCGTCGCGCTGGTGAGGACGGTGCCGTCGGCCAGTTCGCCGGACAGCCGCAGGGTCTTGGGTCCGCTCGCACCCGCGACGAGGGGCGGCGGTGTGCCGGGCGGCCAGTCGAGGGCGACCCGATCCAGATGGACGTATCTGCCGGACATGTCGACCGTTGCGCCGTGCAGCAGTGCGCGCAGCGCCGTGAGTTGTTCGCGCAGCAGACCCAGCGGGGAGTCGACGCGCGCGCCGACCTGCCCCATCCAGTCCTGCACACCGTGTCCGAGGCCGGGGATGACCCGTCCGGGGTGCATCCGCAGCAGCGCCGCGACCTCCATCGCGGTCAACGCGACGTTGCGCAGCGGCGCTGGCAGCACGCCGATTCCGACACGCAGACGTTCGGTGTGGGCGAGCACCGTGGCCGCGCACGCGCTGCCCGCGGCCCAGAAACAGTCCTCCCACAGCCACAATTCGGCCAGCTCGCTCTGTTCGGCCGCCGCCGCGACCTCGGGCAGCCGTTCGGGCGGGATCTGGGGCAGCGCGATCGCGCCGAGTACCGTCACTCGACCCAAGGTAGCGGTCGGCGCCGACAAGTTCGTCCGGTCAGAGGGTGACCCTCTCAGGGCCTCCCTATGGCGCGTCCCCTCCGCGAGACTCGATCCATGCTGCGCTACCGACCGTTCGGCACCACTGGCCTCCGCGTATCCGAAATCGTTCTCGGCACAATGGGATTCGATGATCCTTCGCGAGCGCGCGAGATCGTCGACGCCTATGCCGACGCGGGCGGCAATGTGCTCGACACGGCGTCCGCCTACGGCGACGGCGAGGACATTCTCGGCGAGATCCTCGGCGCCCGGCGCGACCGTTTCGTTCTCGGCACCAAGTACACCCTCAGCCGCGATCCCGACGATGTGAACGCCGCGGGCAACCACCGCAAGAACTTGACGCTCTCGCTGGAGCGCAGCCTGCGCCGGTTGCGCACCGACTATGTCGACATCCTCTGGGTGCACGTCTGGGATCGACACACTCCCTTGGAGGAGACCGTGCGCGCTCTCGACGACGCGGTGTCGGCAGGCAAGGTGCTGTACCTGGGGATCTCCGACGCGCCCGCGTGGATCGTCGCGCGCGCCAACACCCTGGCGCAGTGGCGGGATCGGACGCCGTTCGCCGGGCTCCAGGTGCCGTACAACCTGTTGCACCGCGACGTCGAACGCGAACTGTTGCCGATGGCCGAAGCGTTCGGGATGAGCGTCACCGCGTGGGCGCCGCTCGCCGCGGGAAAGCTGTCCGGCGCGACCGGCAGACGGGTCGATCCGGCCGCGCTCACCGCGCGCGAGCGTGCGGCCGCCGAGGCGGTGGCCGAGGTGGCCGCCGAGCTCGGCGCCCGGCCCGCACAGGTGGCGTTGGCCTGGACCAAGCACAAGTCGCCCGCGGTGCTGCCACTGGTCGGGGTGAGCAGTGTCGGACAACTCACCGAGAACCTGGCCGCCGCCGAGCTGACGCTGCCGGAGGACGCGGTGCGCTGTCTGGAGGCCGCCGCACCGTTCGAGCGCGGATTTCCCGGCGATTTCCTGGCCGAGTGCGAACCGCATCCGTTCGTGTTCGGCACCGCCGCGACCAGGGTGGACAGGCGGCGCGGCGCTTCGCTGTAGATTGCCACGCCGCCGAGCGGCGACCGGGCGCCACGCTCCGGTTTGGATGGCTTCCGCGACCCGGGGTAGTTTGCTGGGCGAACCGTGGACTCCCGGATTCATCGGATGTTCCCGTCCACGTGAGCAAAACCATTGACTTCTGGTAGCCGTCTCGTTTTGGCTGGTCCCGACAGGGGTGCGCGGGTACCGCGGTGGCCCGGGGAGCCGGGTCGAGCGGTGATGAGCTCGGCCACACCTTTACCCTCGAACCATGCAGTCCTGGTCCGATATCGCCCTACCAACCATCCCCGGAGCAGGGCCACCGTTGCGGTTGTACGACACCGCCGACGCACGGGTGCGGCCGGTCACCCCGGGCGCCACCGCCACCATGTACGTCTGCGGGATCACCCCCTACGACGCCACCCACCTCGGGCACGCCGCGACCTACCTGACCTTCGACCTGGTCAACCGGCTGTGGCGCGACGCGGGCCACGACGTGCATTACGTGCAGAACGTCACCGACGTCGACGATCCGCTGTTCGAGCGTGCCGCCCGCGACGGCATCGACTGGCGTGACCTGGGCACCCGTGAGATCGATCTGTTCCGTTCGGACATGCGGGCGCTGCGCATCGTGCCGCCGCGCGAATACGTGGGCGCCATCGAGTCGGTGGACGAAGTGATCGAGTTCGTGCAGAAACTGCTCGCCTCGGGCGCGGCCTACGTCGTCGACGACGCGGAGTACCCCGACATCTACTTCCGCGCCGACGCCAACGATCAGTTCGGGTACGAATCCGGCTACGACCGCGCGACCATGGAACGGTTCTTCGCCGAGCGCGGCGGCGACCCGGACCGCCCTGGCAAGCGCGACACCATCGACGCGCTGCTGTGGCGCGCCGCCCGCCCCGGCGAGCCGTCCTGGCCCGCTCCGTTCGGTGCGGGTCGTCCCGGCTGGCACATCGAGTGTTCGGCGATCGCGCTCAACCGCCTCGGCCCGGAGTTCGACATCCAGGGCGGCGGCAGTGATCTGATCTACCCGCACCACGAGTACTCCGCCGCGCACGCCGAATCCCTCGTCGCGGGCCGCCGCTTCGCCCGCCACTACGTGCACGCCGGTCTGATCGGCCTCGACGGCGAGAAGATGTCGAAGTCCAGGGGCAACCTGGTGCTCGTCTCGAAGCTGCGCGAGTCCGGCGTCGACCCGGCCGCCATCCGCCTCGGCCTGCTCGCCGGGCACTACCGCCAGGACCGCATGTGGACCGACCAGGTCCTGACCGAGGCCGTGGCGCGTCTGGACCGGTGGCGCAGCGCCACCACCCTGGCCTCCGGCCCCGCCGCCGAGGACACCGTCGCCCGCCTGCGCCAACACCTGGCCGACGATCTCGACACCCCGAAAGCCCTTGCCGCCGTGGACAACTGGGTCGCCCAGGCGCTCGATTACGGCGGCCCCGACGCCGCAGCGCCCGGTTCGATCGCGACGGCCCTCGACGCGCTGCTCGGCGTCGAGCTCTAGGGGTTCGACCCGCACGCTGCCCCGTCCGAGGCCATGAGAGCCCGCGAACCGGGCACGGGAGCCGGTCTGGGCCGGTCGTCGATTGTGTCGACGCGGGCCGCGGATCAGCTCGCGCGCGGGTTCGTGCTCGGAGCGACCGCCGGGCGAACCACGCTGACGGGTGAGGGTCTGCGGCACAACGACGGACACGCAACCGCGTCGTCACCCACCGCATTCTCGGCGCGAAGCTTTCCGTCGAGGCGACGGGTTGTGCCGACGGGGACTCGCCCGCGGGCGACCGGTTCCGAAGGCTTGCCGAACGTCGCGTTCCGTGATCTGGTTCACGAATGTGCAATCTGCATCCTGGTTCTCTGATCGCCGGTCTCCGTGGCGCACTGGGCGGGCCGCTGCGGCTGGACCCGGTGGGTGAGCCGGGGGACGCGCGGACGGTGGCGGCGCGACGGCGATTCTTCGGCGACGCGGCGGATCCCGAGACCGGTGCGGTGCAGGCCGATCGGGCGGTGCTGTCGTGGGTCGGGTGCACGACGTACGCGCTCGCGCTAGGCGGTTCGGTGTTCCTGCTCGACGCGTGGGTGCCGCGGGTGACCAGCTCCGGTTACGTGCCCGCGACCCCGCAGGAGTTGGCGGACCTGCGTCCCGCCGCGATCTTCATCGGCCACGGCCATTTCGATCACGCCGGTGACGCGGGCGCGATCGCCGAGGCGAGCGGCGCGACCGTCTACGGCACGGCCGAACACTGCGCCGCCATCCGTGGCCAAGTCCCCGAGGCGACGTTCCCGACGGCGGCGCTCGGCGACGCGCACACCCCCATCGGGCAGCGCCACGAGGTCACCGTGGCCGGGGTCGAGATCACCGCGGTGCGGCACCTGCACTCGGCGCGCACCCCGGAGGACCCGGCCGACGAGGCGCGGCGGTTCTTCCCGCGTCCCGAACTGGGCCCGATCCGGCGCCATCGTCCGACGCTCACCGATCTGCGCCAGACGCTGCCGCGCCTGCTCGATCCGGAGGGCGGTGTCCTGCTGTACCAATTCCGCGTGCCCGGTTTCACGCTGACCTGGCACGATTCGGCGGGCCCGCTGACGGAGAAGGCGCCCGACGTCTTCGACGTGCTGGCGGGATTGCCGAGCACCGACGTGCACATCGGCGCGGTGCAGGGCTACAACCAGATCACCAACGGACTGCGCGACCCGCGTAAGTACATCGAGGCACTGGGCTCCTCGCTCTTCGTCCCGGCCCACCACGACAACTGGTTGCCCGGCCTGACGGCGAGCGCCGCCACCTACGACGCACCGCTACGTACCGAACTCGCGCGCCTGGCCCCCGGGCGACGCCCGGAACTGCGCACGATGCACGACCCCACCGACTACCTCAGCCCAGCCCGCCTCACCTTCACACTCTGAACCGGCAGAACACTTTCACCCACCAACCGCGACAACGAACTGCCGCGATCCCACCCACCGCACGCACGCCTCACACAGACGCTGTCTATGTGAGGCGTGCGAAACCTGTGGTCCAGCCACAATTCAGGTCAGGCCAGCACCAAGAGGCCGGTCGCGTACATCGCCGCTACGCCGACAGCGACGCCCAGGATGGCGGTGGCGTCCATCGCGGCCACGGTTCCGGTCGCTCGATCGTCGGTGGTGCGCAACGCGGGCGCGATCTGCACGACGACCTGCGCGATCGCACCGATGCCCAAACCGAGCAACAGCAGCGACAGTTCGGCATTGTTGACGCCCGCCCCGAGCACCGCACCGAGGATCGCGGGCGCGCCCGCGATGAGCCCGAGCCCGAGCAGTCGCGGCACGCCGGGGCGCTGCGCCGCGAGCAGCGGGCTCACGATCGCCAGCCCTTCGGTGGTGTTGTGCAGCGCGAAGCCGATCACCAGCGCCGCGCCGAGCGCGAGTTCGCCCAGCGCGTAGGCGGATCCGATGGCCAGCCCCTCACCGAGGTTGTGCAGGCCGATGCCGATGGCGATCATCAGCGCCAGCCGTCCGCCGCCGCGTCCGCCCGCGCCGTCGGTGCGGTGGTGCAGCCAGCGGTCGACGAAGGTGAGCGCGAGGAAGGCGAGGATCGCCCCGAGCGCGAGCAGGCTGATCCCGCCGAACGCGCCAGCCGACCGGTCACCGAGTTCGAACCCTTCGAAGACCGCGTCGACGGCAAGGAATATCAGCAGTCCGACGGTCACCGCGAGCAGGAAACGGATGCCGCCCTTGCCGATTCGCCGCAGCACCGGAAGCAGCAGCATGCCGAGCACGACGGGGACGATGCCCACGTAGGTGCCGAGCAGCGCCATCACCGCGAACAGGTCGCGACCGCCGGTGGGCGTTTCGACGGCCGCGCCGATCTCGTGTTCGACGACCAGCCCGGTGGAGGTCAGCATGGACACCAGATACGGCTGGCCCTCCTGCCACGGGTAGTCCAGGGTGAGCACGGTGCTGCGACGCGGCCCGATCGGTTCCTCGCCGCCGCGCACGTCGACGAAGGCGTCGTTGACGAACACCTGCGCCACCTGCACCGGATCGGGTCCGGCATTGCGGACGGTGAGATCGATACGGCCCGGCGACATTCGAACTTGTTCGACCGCGATCTCTTCGACGGGCGGGCCGATCCGCTCGGGCAGCGAACGCCCGCCGACGACGGCCAGCGCCGCCAACGCCAACCCGAGCAACAGCACCACCGCGACGGTCGACGCCCAGCCGCGCCACCCGCTCGCCGGTTCCCGCTTCGCCTCGGCCTCGATCTCGGGTGCGGTGACCGGCTCGCGCTCGGTCTCGATCTCGATCTCGGTTCGCTCACTCATGCCTGCGCCTCGCTGACGCTCGGCTCCGGCATGCGTGAGGCGCGCCGGCACATGATTCGCTCACTGCGTTCGCTCATTCGGTCACCTCGAAGAATCCCATCCACCCCAGTTCGGCGAACTCGGACTTGTGCGCGTGGAACATGTACTTGCCCGGATACGGGAACCGCAGTTCGCAGATGCCGCGCTGGCCTTGGCCCTGGACGATGGTGTCGGTGTATTCCGTTGGCTGCAGGCGAGTTCCGGTGGGGTAGTAGTCGAAGAAGTTGCCGTGCACGTGGAAGCTGTTGATCGGGTCGTACTCGAGCACGTTGACCAGGTAGATGCGCACCAGCTCGTTGCGTTTCACCCGCACCGGTTCGTGCATGTAGTGGAACGGGATGCCGTTGACGGCGTAGAGCTGATTGCCTTCGGCGTCGAAGGTGGTGTTGTAGCCGTGCTGCACCATGACCAGTTCGTCGGCCGCGGGCCGCGGCTGCGGCGGGTCGACGATGAACGTCCCGTACATGCCGCGCGCGATGTGCTCGGCGAGCGGCCCGACGTGGCAGTGGTAGAGGTGCAGCCCGAAGGGAGTCGCGTCGAATTCGTAGACGGTGGTCTGCCCGGGTTCGATGAGCCCGGCGCCGAGACCCGGGGTGCCGTCCATCGCCGCGGGGTGGATCCCGTGGAAATGCATGGTGTGCGGGTGCTGGGAGCCGTTGGTGAAGGTGACGCGCAGCAGGTCGCCTTCGGTGCAGCGCAGAGTGGGACCGGGGATGCGCCCGTCGAACACCCAGGCCGGGAACTTCACGCCCGGCGCGACCTCGAGTTCCTTGTCGCTGGAGGCGATCTCCCACTCCCGCAGAGTGCGCCCGTCACGGGTTTTCGAGACGGTGCCGTAGTCGAAGTCGCGCAGGATGTCGGTGGGGTTGAATCCGTTGGCGTCGTGGTCGACCGTCGAGCCGATGCGGAACGTCGGCCCGCTGGCGCCGCCGCCGTGGGCGACCGCGCCGTGCATGCCGTGTCCGCCGCCGGTCTGTTCCGTGCGCGGCTGTGCCTCCGACAGGCCCGCCCGCGCCGCCACCGCCGCGCCGCCGAGGCCGAGTAGCGCGCTGCCGCCCGCCAGAAAACCCCGCCGCGAAGCTCCCCTCATCGAGTCCCGCTGCACTGCTCACGCCTTTCCGCAAAGTTTCGTACTACCTAAATTAGATCTGCGGGAACACTAATACAACTATGCGGGGTACCGTTCAGGCCGGTCGGTTCGGTGTGCGGGCGGTCGCCGCCTAGCTCACCGCGATGTCCAGCGCTTCGATCGGCTCGTGCACCGAACCGTCCGGCCGATCCGCGTAGAGCGCCTCGATCTCGACCGCGTACTTCTCGGCGATGGGCTTGCGGCGCAGTTTCATGGTCAGGGTGATCTCGTCGCCGCCCGGCTCCCAGAAGACGGGCAGGATCGTGAACCGCTTGACCTGCTCGACCCGCGACAGCGTCGCGTTGCCCGCCGCGACGCCGCGCGCGATCGCCGCGATCACGCCCGGGTCGGCGGCCAGCGCGGCGGCCGAAGAATCCGGCAGTCCGTGCTGTGCGGCATAGGGTGCCGCGGATTCGGCGTCGAGCACGATGAGCGCGGTGGTGAACGGCCGCCGGTCCCCGATCACGGCCAGCGATCCGACCAGCGGCGTGGCCGCCTTGACGGCGTTCTCGATATTGGCGGGAGACATGTTCTTGCCCGCCGAATTGATGATCAATTCCTTCTTGCGGTCGACCACCTTCAGGTAGCCGTCCGCGTCGACGGTGATGATGTCACCGGTGTGCAGCCAGCCCTCGTCGTCGACCGCGTCGGCGGTCTTGTCCGGTTCCTTGCGGTAACCGCGCATCACCAGCGGTCCCCGCACCAGGAATTCACCGTCCTCGGCGACGGCGCCCTCGAGCCCGGGCAGTAGTTTGCCGACGGTGCCGAGGCGCGCCTGCTGCGGCGGGCTGACGCTGGCCACGCAGGTCAGCTCGGACATGCCCCACACCTCGGAGATCGGGATACCGAGCCCGAAGAAGAAGCCGAGCGTCTCCGGCGGCACCGGCGCGGCGCCCGACATCGCCCACTTCACCTGGTCCAGGCCGAGTTTCGCGCGCAGCTTCGACAGCACAGCGGCATCGGCGCGCGCCCATTCCTCGGCGAGGGCGGGATCGAGCGACTCGCCGCGCAGCCGGGCCTCGGCCTTGCGGCGGGCCGTGTCGAGGGCCCACTGCAGGGCGGCTTTGGTAGTGGGATCGGCCTCGTTCGCGACAGAGAACTCGATCGCCGCCTTGAACTTCTCCCACACCCGCGGCACGGCGCCCCAGATGGTGGGGCGCACGTCGAGCAGCGCGGCGGGCAACTGGGCGCGATCGGGGACGGCGGTGATCTGCGTGCCGAACACCTCCTGCAGATACAGCGCGGTGAATCGGTCGGCCATGTGCGCGGTCGGCAGGTACGAGGTCTGGCGGTCGCCGAATTCGACCGGCAGCACCGAGGCGAACGCGCGCGCCTCGAACAGCAGATTCTCGTGGGTGATCTCCACGCCCTTGGGGTTGCCGGTGGTGCCGGAGGTGTAGCAGAGGGTGACGATGTCGTCCGGGCGCACGGCCCGCCAGGTCGCCTCGAAATCGAAATCGGCGGCAGCCGAGGCCATGAGTTCGGTGACGCCGAGTGTTCCGGCGGGCGCGCCGTCGACGCAGACGATGGTTTCGATCGGCGCACCGCAGCTGCGAACCCGCTCGACGTACTGTTCCTCGCAGATCACCACCCGGTTGCCCGCATTGGTGAACACGTACCGCAACTGGTCGGGGGAGAGCGTGTTGTACACCGAGAACGAGGTGGCGCCGGTGTGCTGCGCGCCGACCTCGAGCGGATAGAACTCGACGCGGTTGCCCATCATCAACGCCACGGTGTCGCCGCGCCCGACGCCGAGCGCGCTGAGTCCGCCGGCGACGGCACGGACCTGGTCGGCGTACTCGCGCCATGTCAGGCTTTGTTTCCCTCCGATCGATCGGACGGCCACGGCGTCCGGATCGATCGCGGCCACGCGCTGAAAAGCGGCACAGGAGGTGTTCGGTTCGGTCATTTCGGTCTCACTCACGACGCCCGGCACTGTGCCTCGACGGTAGGTCGCGCCAGCGGTCACGCGCGGACTTTCCCCGAATCCTGTTCTCGGACAATCCCATTCCGACGTCGCGAAGCCGCCACACCCGCCTCGGTACGCTGGATGACGTGACCGAGCGCAAACCGCCGGATCTGACCTTCGAATCGTGGATCGACAAACAGGTCCGCGAGGCTACCGAGCGCGGCGAGTTCGACAATCTGCGCGGCGCGGGCCGCCCGATTCCCGGGGCGGGCACCCCCGTGGACGAGAACTGGTGGTTGCGCGACTACCTGCGGCGCGAAGGGGTGCGCGCCGACGGCATGCTGCCGGACTCGCTCGTTCTGCGCCGCGATGTGGAGCGCATTGAGGAGACGGTGGCCGAATTCGATGCCGAGCGTCAGGTTCGCGCCGCGATCGCCGAACTCAATCGGCGCGTGGTCCGCTATCTGCGGGCGCCGACGCCGCCGCACGTGCCGGTCGGGCCGGTGGACGCCGACGCGGTGGTGGCTCACTGGCGTGCCGACCACACACTCGCGCCCGGGACGTCGTCGTCTGCTGCTCCGCGGCGTGCGCCGGAGGCCGCGAGTCCGCCGCCGCGCCGGTGGTGGCAGCGTTTCCGCCGCTGACGTCCGCCACCCGCCTCGAGATCGACAGTTTTCACACCGGTTGCGCGTGTGCCGATCCGCAGCGCGGCACCGATGGCATCGAGCGCGGTGAGGTCGGCAAACCCCGCACCGGTCGCGTCTGTGGCGATTGCAGCGCGGCATCGTCGTCGCGGACGGAACACTGTCCGGCGTCGTCGATTTCGGCGAACTCTGCCCGGGCGATCCGGCCACCGGGGTATCGCGGCAACCCGTCGGCGCCCGGGTGGTACGGGATGCGCCGACCGCGCCCGGGTCAGCGTTTCGCTTCGGATTCGAGACGCTGAATGTGTGTGGCCATGGTGGTGTCCCGGTCGAGCCAGGCGTCGGTTGCGGTGGCGAAAAGGCCGCGGAGCAGTGAGAACGGTACCCAGCGTCGGGGTTCGACGATGCGGGCCGCTCGTCGTTCGATACCGGCCGCGACCGCGCGTGCGATCTGTTCGGGCTGTACCGGTTTTCCCAGCGGGCCTTTGAAGGCGCGTTCGGCCATGGTGGTCGCGGTCCGGTTGCCGCCGAGCGCGGGGCGGGCGAGGGGTGTGACGACCCAGCCGGGAAGCAGGACGCCTGCGCGAGCGCCGGTGTGCACGAGCTCGGCTCGCAGCGAGCGGCCGAACATTTCGACCCCGGCCTTGGACGTGGCGTAGGCGGAGTTGGCGAGTCCGTTCATGAACGCGTAGATCGACGCGTTCACCAGGACGTAGCCGTCGTTGCGGACGACCTCGTCCAGGCAGGCTTTGACGGTGCGCCACACGCCGAGCAGGTTCACCTCGATGACCTTTTCGTAGGCCGCCACGTCGGCGGTGGCGACGGTGACCGGCGGATCGACGGCGATACCGGCGTTGGCGAACACGACGTCGATGCGGCCGAAGCGGGCGACCGCCTGATCGGCGGCCCAGCGCATCCGCGCGAGGGAGGTCACGTCGGCGGTGACCGCGAGCACCGCGTCGCGCCCCAGCTCGGCGGCGAGAGCGTCGAGGGCGGCCTGGTCCAGGTCGACGAGGACCAGCCGAGCTCCACGGTCGAGCAGTTCACGGGCACAGGCGGCTCCGATGCCGCCGGTGGCGCCGGTGATCAGGACGACTTTGTCTCGCAGGCTGTAGCGGCTCATGATTCGTTCTCCGGGTGAGGTCAGCGGTGAGAGGCGCTGAGCGTGAGCGTTCGTTGCTTCTACTCTGGTGCTTCCCAAGTGATCTCGGCGGGAGTCTTGTCGATGCGCAGCCCCCGCCAGCTGGGATGACGCAATCCCTCGGATGTGGCCTCGCGATATTCGATATCGGCGACCAATTCGGGCTCGACCCAGTGCGCCGCCGCTGCCACCGCGCGCGGCGGCGGCACATCGAAAGGCGTATCGGGACGGGCGATTTCGTCGAGGCGGGCGCGCAGGCTGCGGCGTTCGACGAGTGTCCATCCGGTGCCGACGTTCCCGATCGGCACCAGCCGCCCCGCCGAATTGTGTGCTCCCAGTATCAAAGAGCCGAATGTCTTGGCGAACGGGCCATTTCCCGGCAACCATCCGGCGATGACGGCTTCGGCGGTCTTCCGGAACGGCGTCTTGATCCAGTTGCGCGTCCGCTCGCCGGGTTGATACGTGGAGTCGAGGCGTTTGGCGACCAGGCCCTCTAGCCCGTTCTCCGCCGCGGCCGCCGCCAGCGTCTCGGGATCGACGTCGGTCCAATAGGGCGACAACTGGATCGGCGGGCGGGCGAGGTCGAGCCGCGCCAGCAGTTCTCGCCGCTGCGAGTACGGCACGGCGACGGTGGCGTGCCCGTCGAGGGCGAGCAGGTCGAAGATCATGTAGAGCACGGGAACGTCGTGGATCAGCTGCGCGGACGGCGTCTGCACGTGCATGCGTCGCTGAAGCCGGGAGAACGACGGTGCGCCGCTCGCTCGCTCCGGCGCGACGATCTCTCCGTCGATGGTCACCCGGTGATCGCCTGCCGCGGCGGCGACGGCGGCGGCGATCTCGGGGAACGAGCCGGTGACCTGTTTGCGGTTGCGGCTGTAGAGCTGACACGTCCCTTCGGCCGCCGCGGCGATGGCGCGCATGCCGTCCCATTTCATCTCGAAAGCCCAACCGTCCGGGTCAGCGGGCGGTCGTCCGGAACGGGCCAGCATCGGCGGCGGCGCGGACACCACCGATACAGCATATCTTCAGCAAATAGTTGCTCGAATAATTCAGCAGGCGGACCAATGGCCCTGGCGCGGCGCGTGGCTCCGGGGCACGGTGGTTGGTAGCCGGGTATCGGTGCTCCACGGTGAAAAGAGGGACGGCATGGACATGACAATGGGAAGTGTGGATGTCTCGGCCGCGCCGGTCCCCACCTCACCGTTGCTCGAGCGAGTTCGGCAGGGGGTTATCGGTGAAGGCGCGGTCTTGGACGGACCCTATGGTCGGCGCCGGATCACCTACGCCGACTACACCGCCTCGGGCCGGTCGCTGGATTTCCTCGAAGACTTCATCCGCGGGCAGGTGTTGCCGCGCTACGCCAACACCCACACCGAGAGCTCCGGCACCGGATTGCAGACTTCACTGCTGCGGCAGGACGCACGCCGGATCATCCACGACGCCGTCGGCGGCACCGAGAACGATCTGGTGATCTTTTGCGGGTCCGGGGCCACGGCGGCGGTAAACAAGCTGGTGGGCATTCTCGAGCTCCGCGTTCCGTCCGGGCTGGTCGAGCGTTACCGGTGGGACGGGAAGATTCCCGATGCGCAGCGACCGGTGGTCTTCATCGGTCCCTACGAACACCACTCCAACGAGTTGCCATGGCGGGAATCCATCGCCGACCTGGTGGTGATCGACGAAGACGCCGACGGTCAGATCGATCAGCGACAACTCGAGCAGCGGCTGATCCACTACGCGGACCGGCCGTTGCGCATAGGTAGCTTCTCGGCCGCCTCGAATGTCACCGGCGTCTTATCGGATACCGACCGGATCGCCGCCCTGCTTCACGAGCACGGCGCGTTGTCCTTCTGGGACTTCGCTGCTGCCGGTCCCTACGTGCCGATCCGGGTGCGGGAGAGCGCTCCCGGTCGTGGCGACCACAAGGACGCGATCTTCCTCTCGCCGCACAAGTTCGTCGGCGGACCGCAGACTCCTGGCGTTCTGGTGGTCCGTCGTGAGTTGGTGCGCAACGCCGTGCCCACCGTGCCGGGCGGCGGCACGGTGGCGTTCGTGGACCCGATCGGGCACCGCTACCTGGATGATCCCGTTGCCAGGGAAGAGGGCGGAACCCCGGCGATCATCGAGTCGATCCGTGCCGGTCTGGTCTTCGCGCTCAAAGACGCGGTCGGTACCGACCTCATCGAGCAACGGGAACAGCGGCTGTGGCGTCATGCCTTCGGCCGGTGGCGCGATCACCCGAACATCGATATCCTCGGCCACCCTCGTGCCCGACGACTGTCCATCGTGTCCTTCCGCGTCCGGTCCGGTGTGGATCGCTACCTGCACCACAACTACGTCGTCGCGCTGCTCAACGATTTGTTCGGCATCCAAGCTCGCGGCGGCTGCTCCTGCGCTGGCCCGTACGGGCACCGGCTCCTGGCGATCGATGCGCAGAATTCGGCCGCCTACCGAGACGAGATCGCCCTGGGTTGCGAAGGCATCAAACCCGGCTGGACACGTGTCAACTTCAACTACTTCATTTCCGACACCGTGCGCGACTATCTGATCGAGGCCGTGGAACTGCTGGCCTCGTTCGGCCACCGTCTCCTCACCGACTACGTCTTCAGTCCGGACACCGGCCTGTGGCGCCACCGCGAGGGGACCCACCAGCCCCCGCTGCGTCTGGCGGACCTCTGGTACGACAGCGCGGGCGCGCTGCACTATTCGACAGACCGCGAGACCCTCGACGAGGACGCGTTGGCCGAACACCTCCGTACGGCCCGCGCCCTGTTCGAGGCACGCCCCGATGAGGTCCCCGACGGTTACACCGGCCTCCCATCGCATTTCGAAGCGCTGCGCTGGTTCCCGCTGCCGCCGCAATGCCTGGCGCCCGATTCTCGGTGAAGGCTGGTGCGCACCCGGGTGGATCAGTTCGCCACCATCGGCGGCATCGTCGGGTTCTCCTGCTCGACGATCTGTTCGGCGCGGTGCCGGATGTGCTCGAGGTATCCGGTGCCGGTGAGGACGTAGAAGCGTTCCTCGCGGATCGCCTCCACCACCAGGTCGCCGACGCCGCGCGGATCGAGGCCCTGCTGGAACGCCTGCCTGGCCGCGTCGATCGACCAACCACTCGGGCGCGGGCCGACCCGTGGATATCGCGCCGGGCGATTGCGTTCGGACATGTAGATACCGGTGTCGACCAGTCCGGGGCACAGCACCGAGACGCGCGGCCGGTATCCGCCGTCGACGAGTTCGAACTGGACGGTTTCCGAGAGCGCGACCACAGCGGTTTTCGACGCCCCGTACACCGAGCCGCCCGCGATCAATCCGGCGATCGACGCGGTGTTGACGATGTGCGCCTGCTCGCCCTGCTCGATCATCACGGGCAGAAACGCGCGGATGCCGTGCACCACGCCCATCAGATTGACGCCGAGCACCCACGCCCAGTCGTCGAGCGTGCTCTCCCAGCTGGGCTTGCTGCCCGCGAAGACGCCCGCGTTGTTGCACAGCACGTGCACGGCGCCGTAGGCGCGCAACGCGGATTCGGCCAGGCCGGCGACGTCGCCGGGTACCGACACGTCGGTGACCACGGGGTGCACGTCGGCGCCCGCGTCGCGCAGCTCGGCTGCGGTGGCGCCGAGCGCGGCTTCCTCGATGTCGGCGAGCACCACACGCATACCCGCCGCGACGAACGCTTCGGCCATCCCGCGCCCGATACCACTGCCGGCGCCGGTGACCACGGCGACCTTGTCGTCCAGATTGTCCACTGTTCCTCCGTATCGATCGATCCGGGTAGAGGTCACCAGGCTAGGGAAGTGCCTCCCATCGAACATCGCCCTGCGGGCCGATGTTTTTCCTTGTCCGAGCCGTTACTGTGAAAGTGGGTGGGAGTCCCTTTCAGCGCGGTCGGCGATCGGCCGTGCGCGCCACCCGAACTGCTCCGGGCAGCCCGCGCGAGAAGGAGATTCGGTGCGCAAGATCTACGTCGTCACGCACCCGGAGGCGACCCATCACGTCGACCGGGTGGTCGGCGGTTGGTACGACTCGCAGCTCACCGCGGCGGGCCTGTGCGCCGCGGCGGCTATCGGCGAGGCACTGCGGGCGCGGATACCCGAGGACGCCGATGTGCGGGTGTACTCCTCGGATCTGCTGCGCACCGCGCAGACGGCCGAAGCGATCGGCGAGGCGTTGGGCGTGGCGCCGATTCTCGACGCGAGACTGCGCGAGAAGTCCTACGGCGAGGCGGGCGGACGGCCGCAGGCGTGGCTGGATCGGCGATTCGTTCCGCCGCCCGCGGTCGGCGAACGTCTGCGCCACGGCGAGGGCATCGCGGGTGCGGAGACCAAAATGTCTCTGGCGCAGCGCATCTACGCCGCGATGGGAGAGATCCTGGACAGCCCCGGCGAGCACCAAGTGATCGTGACGCACGGCGGCGCAATGACATTCGTGGTGGCGGCGTGGATCGGGATGCCGATCGATTCGGCGGGTTACGTCGCCTTCCGAGCGGCGTCGGGCAGTATCACCGTGCTCACCGAGGACGACTTCTTTCACAACCGCGAGGTATCGAGCCTCGGTGACACTCACCATCTCGAGGTAGCGGCGTCGCGACCTTCTCCGGCGCCGGTTTCGACGACATCCTGCTGAAGGCGATGACGAACCCGCCGCACCAGCGCCGGATCGGTCGGTGGTCCAGTTTCGGTCGGGCCCGCATCCTCCGGGCAACCGCCGAGGCCCGGCGAATCGCGCTTCCGTCAACGCGGCCCGCCCTCGACCCGCACGGCGTACATTTCCGATCATGGACACGGTCGAGCTGAGCGCACCGGACGGCCCCCTGCCCGCGCTGATCGCCCGGCCTTCGGGTGCGGGTCCGTGGCCGGGCGTCGTCGTTGTGCACGACGTGCTGGGGTTCGGCCCGGATCTCGAGGGGCACGTGGCGATGCTCGCCGAGCACGGCTACCTGGCGATCGCCCCCGATCTGTTCTCGCGCGGCCGCGCACGCTGTATGCGGGCGGTGATGCGCGCATTGTGGTTCACCGGCGGCAAATCCGACGCCGACGCGGTCCCGCTGCGCGACATCCTCGCGGCACGCGATCGCCTGGTGGCCGATCCGGCGTGCACCGGCCGCACCGCCGTGATCGGTTTCTGCATGGGCGGCGGGTTCGCGCTACTGACCGCACCCCGCGGCTTCGACGCGGCGGCCCCCTTCTATCCGGGCCTCTACGGCGACTACCGGACCTTGCTCGACGGCATCTGCCCGGTGGTCGCCAGCTACGGCCGCCTCGACCCGTCCCTGGTCGGCGCACCCGCCAAACTGGAGCGCACGCTCACCGAATTCGGTGTCGCCCACGACATCAAGACGTACCCGGGCGTCACCCACGGCTTCGCCAACACCTTCCCCGGCGACCGGCTGCTGCGCGTCACCGGGCTCGGCTACAACGCCGACGCGACCGCCGACGCCTGGCGTCGCATCTTCGCCTTCTTCGAGACCCACTTGGCGGATCAGGAGAACCCGCCGTCGCGGTAACCGCCGAGATCGAGCCCGCACGATCACCGCTTGCCTCGCACACCTTTCACACGCCTCGCAAAGCTTGTGGCCTGTGCGAGGCGTGCGGAAGGTCTGCGGTAGCGCACTGGTTCGCGCCACGGCTTGCGGACAACTCCGTGGTCTCGCCGCGATCAGTGCGGCAGAGGAACCCCCAGTAGGCCGTGCGCGCCGTACCAGACGGGGCCGAGGTTGAGCCGCTCCGGATAGCGGGCGACCATGTCGTCGAAGAACTGCTGTGGCGTCGGCTTGTCCGCGAGCAGCTGTTGTGCGTCGCGCAGGTATCGGCGAGTCTGGTCGATGATGCTGGGATCGTCGGGCAGATCGCGGTTCTTGTGTCCGGCCACCACCGCGCGGGGTTCGAGCGACTCCACGATATCGAGTGCGGCAAGCCATGATTCGAATCCGCCACCACCCGTTTCCAGCAGCATCTGGTGCACTCCGTTGTAGACCACGTCGCCTCCGACGACCAGGCCGATCGAAGGAACGTGCAGAACGGTGGTGTCGTCGGTGTCGGTGTGGCCGACTTCGACGGCGGTGATCCGATGACCTTCCAGCTCCAATCCCTCGGCCGGGATCGGCTGGTAGACCAGGGGAGTGTCGGGAATCAGGCCCGGGAAGTCGGAATCCCAGAAATACTCCCGAAGCTCGACATTCTTGCGCATTATTTCGATGGTTCCTTCGGTGGCATACGGAATCGCGCCGGGGAATCGTTCGAGCAGTTCGCCGGTGCCGAACCAGTGGTCACCGTGCCCATGGGTCGCGTAGATATAGGTCAGCTGTTTTCCGAAGCTCGCCACCCATTCGCCGACCTGCCGGGTCTGCTCGCGGGTGAACGGCGGGTCGACCAGCACGGCCGTCTTTTCGCCCATGATCAGCGTCGAGGCCAACGGGGACGACACGATGGGCCCGCCGTCGGGCAGGCGTTCCGGCCGGTTGCGGGTAACCCCGTCGCTCACCAGCACTTCGTAGCGCAATTCCGTCATGATTTGTTTGCTCCTTTCAGTGCAGCTCGCACAGGCTGCTGCGTAAAGTCACCGTGGGTTCAGTCCGGTCAGGAACTGTTCGATGAGTTTCGAGACCGCGAGGGCTGATTCGCGCGGCGCGAGATGGCCGGTGCGGGGGAGTATTTCGAGTTGTGCGCCAGGTATGCGTTTCGCCAATTCCGCGGAGTGGCCACGGGTGAACGCGGGATCGTCGGCGCCGTCGATCACCAGGGTGGGGGCGGTGATCCGCGCCAGGGCGTCGACCACGCTGGTGCGTTCGGCCAGCACCGAGCGCATGGCTCTGGACAGGCCGACGTTGTCGAGGCGATCGATGGAATCGGCAAGTTCGGCGGCGAATTGGGGGTCGTGCCTTCGGGTGTACTCGCCCAGCAACTGAGCCACCACCGATTTGCCTGGGCGGCTGGGAATTCCGATCCGCACGAGCAGCGACAGCACACGATCGCGCTGACGTTCGAGCGGGGACATTCGGCGCGCGCTGGAATTCGACAGCACCAGCGCGACGACACGCTCGGGTGCGGCGAGCGCGACCCGCAATCCGACGAAGCCGCCCCAGGAAAGCCCGAGGATGGCGGCGCGGTCGACACCGGCGGCGTCCAGTGCCTGTACCGCTGCGTCGGCGCATTCCTCCATCGTGAACAGCCGTGGCGGCGAGGGGCTTTCGCCGGTGCCGTAGGGGTCGACCAGCAGCGTTCTCCACCCGAGCTTGTGCAGAACGGAGAGTTGTGTCCCCCAGCCGGTCTGTCCGTCGGTGAACAAACTTGGCCAAAGTAATACTGCGGGACTGTGTTCCGGCCCGGCGTCGTGCACATGAAGCCCGCCGAGTGCGGTCGGCACCACGAGACCGCGGGCCCGTGACGGTGTCATAGGTAGCGCTCGAACCAGTCGAGTGCGGCCCGGCTGCCGGGCTCGTAGCCGTCGAAATAGATGCCGTAGTGGGTGATGCCGGGGATGACCTGGTAGTCGACCACGACGACGCCCGCGTCCTCGAGGATCTCGGCGGCGCGGCGCCCGTTGTCGGGAGTGGGAAACAACTCCTCCTCGCCGGCATCGATGATCAAGGTCGGCACCTGCAACCGCTCGACTTGGGTGAGTGGATCGAAGTGCGCCATGGTGGCCAGGAACGGGGTGCCCTCCGCGGTCGGAAATCGGTCGATGCCCTTGGGGATGGCGTCGGCATTGCCGCGGGCGGTGTCGATCGCGTATTTGCGGGCGAATTCGAAGAGCGGTCCCTGCCCGAGCGAGATGGCGGGCACCTGAACGGTCAAGGCTTTGACGCGGGTGTCGTGGGCGGCGGTGTAGACGGCGATGCCGCCGCCGTAGCTGGTTCCCCAGACTCCGATACGAGCGGTGTCGACGTTGGGCTCGCCTTCGAGGTAGTCGAGGGCGGCAAGGAGATTCGCGGTCCACGCGAACGGGTCGACCAGATCTCGGACGAACCGCACTCGGGCCAGAGCCTCGTCGTTGTCGTCACGTTCGGGGGCGTCGCCGACCAGATGCAGTGGCGATCCGGAGCCGAACCAGCTGCTCTGCGTGAAAGTGAGAGTGATCATGCCCGCGGAGGCGAACAGCGCGGCATAGCGTTCGGCGGTGTGCTTGCTACCGCCCCAGCCGTGACACAACACCACCGCGGGTAGCGCGGCCTCGGAAGGGATGGTCGCCGGGCGGTACACGTCCGCGTCGAGCGGGATGCCGTTGCTCCAGATCGTGGACTTCTCGCGGAGGACACCCTCGGGCATGACCAGCGGTGGATACTTCTGCTCAGCCATGGCTGGCCACCTCGGTCGACGATTCCCAGGACCAGATCTCCCCGAGCACGCTCGTGGCGGTGTCGATGGCTTGGACAGCGATCACCCGCCACCCGGCGGCGGACTTGGCGACTTCGAAATGAACGGCCCAGCGCTGGATTTCGCTTTCGTCCGCGCGGCGACGAGACCAGATCACCTCGATCGCGGCGCCGACGGCGTTGTAGACGGTGACGCGGCGATCGGGCACCACGGTGTGGCTGTAGCCCGACTCGCGCAACGGCGCGAGGTTGAGCTCCAGAAATGCGAGAACGCTGGCGTGATCGAGGCACCAGAACGACTGGTCCGATACGGTCACGTGCATGGGTGTGCCCCAGTAGTCGAGGATGCACTCGGGTCCGTCCGAGGAGGTCCCGGCGGCAACGCCGACCCATCGCGGCAGATAGTCCTCGAAAAACCAACTCGTCACTTCGGCGCGTGTCGCCGAAATCTGGTCGATGGGCATTGCAGCGTCCTTCCACACGGTCGGCGAACGACCGATCAGCTCGATATCCGGGGAAATGTTCGAGGCGTCGCGCGCAGTCATGGAGTCATGCGGCGGGTCCTGGCCTCTCCGCGGCGACTCCGTACTGGCCGCGCATTAACGGAACCAACGGGTTCCTTTGTAGTATAGGAACTCGTGAGTTCCATTTGTCAAGGGTTGGTTGGCCGAAATGCGGGCGGGTGTGCGATGGTCGAGAACGTGACAGCAGGAAGGAGCGCATCGTCGGAGCAATCCCGGCCGCGGACAGTGAGCCCCGGTCGGCCGCCTGCGTCCACGCTGGCCGCGCGATGGCGTCACATCATCGCGGTCGCGTCGGCGGAGTTCGTGACCCATGGATACGCCGAGGCGAACCTCGCTCGCATCGCGCGCGAGGCTGGGGTGTCGAAGAAGACGATCTACGCCCGATATCCGAGCAAAGACGAGTTGCTCTTGGCGGCGGCAGGCGATCTGGCCGCCCGCTCACACGAGGCGATCACCGCCGCGATGGCGACCTCCGACGGCGACCCCGAGCACGTGCTGACTCTCTTCGGGACACAGATAGCTCGCGCCTGGACCTCTCCCGCCGAAGTCGGGCTCTATCGGCTCGTCGCCGCCGAGGCGATTCGCTTTCCGCAATTGGCGGCGGTCTACCGCGACGTCATGGAACGTTTCGGCGCCACCCTCGCCTCGTACCTGCGCGAACAGTGCGCGCTGGGCACCCTGAGCGTTCCGGATCCCGAGGCCGCCGCCCGCCAGTTCGGAATGCTGGCTTACGGCGGGCTCCGTGAGAAGGCACTGCTCGGGGAGGCCGTCACCGATGACGAGATCGACGCCGTGGTGCGGCGGGCGGTGCGGGTCTTCCTCGTCGGCTACTCGCCCTGGACGGCGAGCTCGTCGATCGACTGAACCCACCCACACGAACGCGCCACCGACCCGATCTCGCGATCGGCACCAACGCTCGAGTGACACCAGCACTCGCGAAATCCTCAGGCCTCGCAGGTCTTTCATACGCCTCGCACAACTTGCCACCTGTGCGAGGCGTATGAGAGGTCTGCGACAGCATGCCTCGACCGAGACGGTGCGCCGACGACGTGGGGCGGACGCGTCCGGCGACCGGGCATCGGGGTGGAAGCCTGGTCGCCGGAGGTGTCCGAGACTCGAGGGTCCTACGGCGTGGCCAACGCCGCGACGGCCGGCGCGAACATGGTGTTCTTGATCGCACCGAGCGTGCCGGAGTCCTTGCCGCCCAACGGAATCAGCATTTCCAGCGCCCCCGCGAGCACCTGTCCTTCGGCGGCGGCCGCATCGACGATATCGAGCTCGGCGGCGGCCTCGCCACCGTAGCGGCGGCCGGTGGTCATGGCGTCGACCGCGGCCTTCGGAGACAGCTTGGCCTGGATGAGGGCGGCCATACCGGGGGTGAAGGGGATGCGGATGTCGACTTCGGGGAAGCAGAAGTAGCCGCGGTCGGCGCGCATCACGCGGTAGTCGTGGGCGATGGCGAGCATGGCGCCCGCACCGAAGGCGTGGCCGGGCAGCGCGGCCGCGGTCGGCACCGGCAGGGTGAGCACCCGCGCCAACAGGGCCTGTACGCGTCCGACGTACCACTGGCCGCGGTCCATGTTCGCGCTGAGCCAATCCAGGTCGAGGCCGTTGGAGTAGAACTTGCCACTGGCGGTGGTGATCAACCCCTGCGCGCCTTCGGTCAGGACAGTGTCCAGGTGGGCGTTCACTTCGTCGAGAAAGCCAGGGGAGAAGCGGTTCTCGTCACCGCCGAGGTCGAGGACGGCGATCTTGTCGTGGTATTCCAGGGTGGGCATGATGGTTCCTTCGGTAGGGGACTGTCGAGGGTCACGGGGGCGGTCCGACCGCGAGCACGGCGCGCACGGCGGCCCGAAGTTGTTCGCGGGCAAAGGGTTCGGCGATCCGGTCGCGGTGGATCAGGATGGCGGTCGGCAGGTCGACCAGGCAGGTGGTGAGCACCTCGACCGCACGGCGATCGCGGCGGCCCCATCGCCGCTGCGCGAGGCGCGCCATCAGATCGATCAGCGCACGTTCGGCGGTGCGCACGTCGGCGGCCACGTCCTCGGGTAGGTCCTCGCCGAGCAGCTGCTCGCGGGAGACGGTGAGCAGCAGCCGAGAGGAGTCGGGGAAGCGTTCGGCGAACACGCTCGGCGCCTCCGCGGCGGCCACGATCGCCTCGGTCGCCGCGTCGAGCCCGGCCGCATCATCCTCGGCCGCACTGTCTTCGGCGTCCGATCGCGCGTCGACCAGCTCGTTCTGCACGGCGACGAATCGCCGCGCGGCCCGCAACCACGCACGCCCCAGCACGCCGGACCGCGATCCGAAACTGTGGTACAGCGCGCCGTTCGACATGCCGGTGGCCGCGGCGACGGCGCGGATGGTGACCGCGGCGGGACCGCCACGAACCGCCAGCGATTCCGCGGCGTCGAGCGCGGTATCGGGGTCGTGTATGCGGGGGCGCGGCATGCGACGACTATAACAGAGCAAGTGCTCTGTTATGCAAGGTGCCGGGAAGGGGTGCGGGTTCCATACGCGCACTGCGTATTTCGCCAGGTAACAGCTACTTCGAGTCACCTAGCGGATTCGCTTGTGCCCGCACGCGCGACCGAACCGATGCGGTACTGTTCTGGCCCTCCCCCCTTGCCCGCACGAGCAGAACGGCTTCCGCATGTCACGAGTGGTCACCAAGGAGCAGTACTTCGACAGCGCTTTGGAGGTGCTGGCCGAACTCGGTTTCAAGGGCCTCAACATCGGGCTGCTGTGCCGCCGGCTGGGGGTCACCAGCGGCTCGTTCTATCACCACTTCGGCAGCTGGCAGGGTTTCGTCGACGCGCTGCTCGAGCACTGGGAGAACCGGCAGGTGCTGATCCTGCGCACGTTGAAGTTCAATCAGGGCGATCCCGACGACGACGTGCGCGCCATGTCCGATCTCGCGGCGGGCCTGCATCACGAGGCCGAGGCGGCGATCCGGGCCTGGGCCGCCAACGACGAATCGGTGAATCTCGCGGTCAAGCGGGTCGACGAGTCGCGTCGCCGCACCGTCCACAAGGTGATCAACGGCGTGGTCGGCGACGACGAGACCGCCACCGTGGTCACCTCGCTCGGCATGGCGATGCTGATCGGTTACCAGCAGATCAGCGCGTGCGGGGGCGAGGTGTCACTGCAGCGGCTGCTCAACGAGTACGCCCGGCTGATCTACTCGCATGCCCGCCGCTCGGTGGCGGTCGGCGCTCAGCCCAGCAGCTCGTCCACGTAGCACCAGCGCCACGCCTCGCCCGGTTCCACGCTGCGCATCACCGGATGGGCAGTCGCGGCGTGGTGTTTGGTGGCGTGATTGCCGGGCGAGGAGTCGCAGCAGGCGATGTGCCCGCAGGACAGGCACATTCGCAGGTGCACCCAGGTCAGGCCCTCGGCGACGCATTCGGCGCACCGGTCGGGCTCGGTGGGTTCGAGCACCAGCGGCGCGGCCCGCAGGTGCTCGCAGTCCGCGGTCGAGACGGGCGCGGCGAGGGGTTCGCGGCGTTCTTCCTCGGTCTCGTCGAAACGGTCGATCATGGATTCCTCGAGATCCAGCCTGGCCAGCACGTGCTGCAGGATCTCGTAGTCCATGCCGCCCGAATCCCGCACCCGCAGCACGGTTTCGCGTTCGGCGCGCAGCATCTCCAGCCGCAGCCTGCGGTATTCGGCGGTCGGGGTGCGCTGTTCGGATTCCGCGCGGCCCAGCCGTTCCCAGGCGGCGTTGGTCCGCCAGGTCAGCCGATCCCGTAGCGATTGCACGACCTGTGGTGGGGTGTCGGGTCCGACGGCCGCGTCCAGCGCCGCCATCCCCGCGGTACTCGCCTGGGTGAGCAGATTGGCCTTTTGCAGCGCGTCCTCGGACCGGCTCGGACCGCGCAGCTGCAGGAGGCTCACCAGCCAGGGCAGCGAGGTGCCTTGCAGCAGTAGCGTTCCCGCCACCACGACCAGCGCGAGCAGCTTCAGCACCGGCAGCTGCGGGGTGTCCTCGGGCAACAGCAGCACGGCCGCCAGCGTCACCACGCCGCGCATGCCCGCCCACGACACCACCGTCGGGTAGCTCAGCGGCGTCGTCGAACGCCCGAGCCGCTGGAACAGCAACGACCACGGGAAGATCCACAGCGGCCGCGCCACCATCACCGTGAGCAGCACCGTGATCGCCGACACGATGAGGGTGGTGTGGTCGAGGCCGCTGCCCCACGCGCCTTCCAGGATCGCCCGCACCTGCAGGCCGATGATGAGGAACACCGAGCTCTCCAGGATGAACTGGATGGTGCGCCAGTTGGTGCGTTCGGCGATGCGCGAGGCCGCCGACTGCCATACCGGCGCGCCGTGCCCGAGGATCATGCCGCAGGTCACCACCGCGATCACGCCGGAGGCGTGGATACCTTCCGCAGGCAGATACGCGGCAAAAGGCGCGAGGAACGACAGCGTGGTGTCCAGCACGGGGTCGGTGATCCGTCTGCGCAGCAGCGCGAGCAGCGCGGCCACGGCGAGACCGACCAGCGCGCCGCCGCCGGCGGCGAGCAGGAAATCGCCGCCCGCCTGCCACACCGACACCGCACCCGCCGAGGCCGCGATCGCGGTCCGCAACGCCACCAGCGCGGTCGCGTCGTTGAACAGCGATTCGTCCTCGAGGATGGTGACGATCCGCCGGGGCATCCCGATCCGGCGCGCCACCGCAGTCGCCGCGACCGCGTCCGGTGGCGCGACCACCGCGCCGAGGGCCACCGCCACCGCGAACGGCACCGGCAGCAGCCACCACACCACCGCGGCCACCGCGAAGGTGCTGAACAGCACCAAACCCACCGACAGCGACGCGATGGTGCCGATGTTGGCGCGGAAGTCCACCAGCGAGGTCCTGATCGCCGCGGTGTACAGCAGCGGCGGCAGCAAGCCGAGCAGCACCACTTCCGGCTCGAGGTGCACCGCGGGCACGAACGGCAGATAGGAGGCGGCCACCCCGGCCAGGGTCAGTATCAAGGGTTCGGAGACGCCGAACCGGCGCGCCAGGGCCGCCAGCGCGGCCGCCGACGCGACGAGAACCACCAGGCCAATCGCGACATGCACGAAAGCATTCTCGCAAAAGGCGACCGCGGGGTCGGCCCTGCGGTGGACGACACCCTCGCCACGCCGATTCCCGCGAATCCCTGCCGTGCCGCCCCGCACACGCAATGCTTATTCGATATGGAGGAGTTTGCGAATTGGCGTGCGAACGGACATAGGTTCACCCATCGCGGGCACCAGATCTTCTGGACCGAGGGCGGCGGCGGACCCGAAGGGGTCCTGTTGTGCGTCCACGGGTTCCCGACCGCGTCCTGGGACTGGCATGCCGTGTGGCCCGGCCTGTGTCAACGATTCGCGCGGGTCCTGGCCGCCGACATGATCGGCTTCGGCTGGTCGGCCAAACCACGCACCTACGACTACAGCATCGCCGACCAAGCCGACCTGCAGGAACAACTGCTGCGCGAACAAGGCGTCCAGCGTTTTCACCTGCTGGCCCACGACTACGGCGACACCGTCGCCCAGGAGATGCTCGCCCGCGCCGCCGAACGCCGCGCGTCCGGAGACGACTCGCTGACCATCGAATCGGTGTGCCTGCTCAACGGGGGACTGTTCCCCGAGACCCACCATCCGCGCCCGGTGCAGCGGCTGCTGGCGGGGCCGCTGGGACCGCTGGTCGGAATCCTCGGCGGCGAGGAAACGTTCAGCCGCAGCCTGTCCGCGATCTTCGGGCCCGACACCAGGCCAAGCGCCACCGAGCTGCACCAGTTCTGGTTGCTGTGGGCAAGCAAGCACGGTAAACGCAACGGGCACAAGCTGATCCGCTACATGGCCGAGCGTCGCAAGAACCGGGAACGCTGGGTCGGCGCATTGCAACGGGCCGAGATGCCGGTGCGGTTGATCGACGGGCTGCGCGACCCGGTCTCCGGCGCGCACATGGTGAAGCGTTATCGCGAGCTGATCGAGCGACCCGACGTGGTGGAGCTGCCGGACATCGGCCACTACCCGCAGATCGAGGCGCCGCAGCGGACCCTGGACGCGTTCCTCGAATTCCACCGCACGAGGGTCAGGTGATCGCCGACCGCACCGGCGAACACCGCGCACTATGGGCAGCCCCATAGAATAGACGCGTGGTACGCCGATCCAATACCGACGGTTCTCGCACCCGCCTGCCCGACGCGCGACGGCGGATGATCGAGGGCGCCATCGACTCGCTGCGGGTGCACGGCGCCAGCGGGACCAGCGTCGACCGGGTGCTCGCCAGCACCGGCGCGCCGCGCGGCTCGGTGTACCACCATTTCCCCGGCGGCCGCACCCAGCTCATCAACGACGCGGTCACCACCGCGGGCGACATCATGTCCACTTATATCGAACGGCTCACCCGCGACAGCGACCCGGTCGAGGCGCTGGAGAAGTTCGCCGACATGTGGCGCACCACGCTGCGCGACAGCCAGTTCCGCGCGGGCTGCCCGATCTTCGCGGTCGCCGTCGAGACCAACGACGACGCACCGGAATTCGCACGCGCCGCCGCGGCGGTCTTCGACCGGTGGCACGCCGCGCTCATCGACGTCCTCACCCGGCACGAGGTCCCCGCCGACCGGGCCCGGCGCCTGGCGATCCTCACCGTCGCCTCTTTCGAGGGTGCGATCGCGCTGTGCCGGGTGCAGCAGAGCATCGAGCCCCTCGACGACGCCGTGGCGGAACTGCGGACCCTCTACGCGGCCACCCCGCGCTGATCCCGCCCCCCTACCGTGGGCGGAGCCGCGGATCCGACCGCACGCGGATGTGCGGGCGGCGTCGGCTCGCTACCGTGCATCCCAGAGCGGGACAGACCCGCTTTCCAGTACCGCGGCGACAGGGGACGGTAGAGCGGATGAAGATCGAAAATTCACGAGTCCTGATCACGGGCGCCACCGGCGGCATCGGGCACGCCATCGCCCACGCGTTCGCCGACCGCGGAGCCGAACTGGTGCTCACCGGTCGCCGCGTCGACGTGCTCGGCCCGCTGGCCGAGCAGACCGGCGCCCGCGCCGTGCCCGCCGACCTGGCCGACCGCGAGGGCGTCGCGGCGCTGCTCGCGGCCGCGGGACCGGTCGACATCGTCGTCGCCAACGCGGCTCTGCCCGCCAGCGGGCTGCTCACCGACTATTCGATCGAGGAGATCGACCGCGCGCTCGACGTGAACCTGCGCGCCCCGATCGTGACCGCCCGCCTGCTCGCCGAACCCCTCATCGCCCAGGGACACGGCCACCTGGTGTTCATCTCCTCCATCTCGGGCAAACTCGCCTCGCCACGCGCCTCCCTCTACAACGCCACCAAGTTCGGGCTGCGCGGCTTCGCCCAGGCGCTGCGGCAGGATCTCGCCCCGCACGGCGTCGGCGTGTCGACGATCTTCCCTGGCTTCGTCCGCGACGCGGGCATGTTCGCCGACGCCGGCGTCCCCGCCGCCCCCGGCATGGGCACCTCGAGCCCCGAGCAGGTGGCCGCCGCGGTGCGCCGCGCCGTCGAACGCGATATCGGCGAGATCGACGTGGCCTCGCTCCAGGTGCGCGTCGGCGTGCTGCTGGCGGGCATCGCGCCGGGCCTGGCCGCGCGGGTGCAGCGGCTCGGGGGCGCGGACAAGATCGCGGCGACACTGGCCGACGCGCAGCGCGCCAAACGGTGAAGCGCGACATCGACATCGCGCCAGAAACTGTCCCGCGCCGCTGTTGAGTGCTCTGCTGCTCTGCGGGCCGCTCGAGGAGCCGATCGATCCCAGCGCAGCTGCCAAAACATCAGCGCAGCTGCCAAAACATCAGCGCAGCGGCAACACCATGGTGATGCTGGTCGTGCCCGCCCGGTTGACGATCTGCGAAAGAGGCACCTCGACGAAGCCCAAGCGCTGGTACAGGCGGCGCGCCGGATTATCCTCGCGCACACTGAGACTCATCGCCGGGAAGGGTCCGGCGGCGTCGGCGATCAACCGTTCGAGCATGGCCGTGCCGAGTCCGGTACCGCGCGCCCGCGGTGCGACGGCGATCGCGAGTTCCGGGGTGGCGTCGTCGACGTAGCCGTAGGCGGCGTCCGCGCCGGTGAGCAGCCGCACCCAGGCCGCCCCGCAGGGGGATTCGGCCGGGCCGCCGACGACACCGAGATCGCCCTCGGCGCCCCAGCCGTCGACGTAGCGCGAGAGCGCGGGGATCGTCCTGAGGTCGGCGACCGCGAGTCCTTGGTCGGCGGCATGCGATGCCTCGTACAGCATTTCCCACAGGAAGGGTTCGTCGGCGGTCAGGGCCGGTCGCAGCAGAGCGGTGGTCACGGACGCGACGATAGGACAGCCGCACCCAGCGCGGCCACACCATTTCCCGTCGCGCGACGGCGGCGCGGTACGGACCTGCGCGAGCGGTGACTCTTGACAGGAGGACTATGGTGTATGCCATAGTTGCCGACGTGGCCGACCCCCGTGGGCCGAGGCCGCATTCCGCACCGCCCGCCGTCGCGCGCCGTTAGGAGCCGCCGATGTCCCGCGCAGCCGACCTCCGGTTGGACACCATCGACCTCACCCAGGACGGGCGGGTGCTCACCGCCCGCGCCGTCGCGCCGCCGCTGAACTTCGTGACCACCGAGTTCGTCCGCGACCTCGACCGCTTCACCGCCACCGTCGACACCGACGACACGGTCGGCGCGGTCGTGCTCACCGGCGGACTGCCGGGACGGTTCCTCACCCACGCCGACCCCAGCGCACTGACCGGCATGATCGAACTGCCGCACCCGTTCGTACCCGCCCGCGTCGCCGCACCGCTGCTGCGCGCCGCCAGCGCTGCGCTGCGTATTCCCGGAGCGACCTCGGCGGTGGAGCGATTCGGCGGCGGTCTCGGCGTCGGCCTGGTGTGGGGACACCGCTGGAAACGAACCACCTTGCGCATGAATCGCTCTCACGCGGTGTACCTGGCGGCCATCAACGGGCCCGCGCTCGGCGGCGGTCACGAGATCGCGCTGGCCTGCGACCTGCGCTACGCCGCCGACGCCGAGCACGTCAAGCTCGGTCAGATCGAGACCATGGCCAACCTCATCCCCGGCGGCGGCGGAACCCAGCGCCTCACCAGACTGCTCGGCGCGGCCGCCGCCCTCGAGGTCACCCTGGAGGGCGCGCCGCTGTCGGTGCAGGAAGCCCACCGCCTCGGACTGCTGCACCGCGTCGTCCCCGAGGACCAGTTGTTGGCCGAAACCCAGGCCACCGCAGCCCGATTGGCCGCACGCAACCCGGTCGTGGTCGCCGAACTCAAACGCGCCGTCTACTTCGGCACCGATACTCGCCTGGCCCGTGGCCTCGACCGCGAACAGGCGGGATTCGTCTCCGTCGGCACCACCGCGGCCGCGGCGCGCACCACCCGCGCCTTCTTCGACGATCTCGCCCGCCTGGGCGACACCCCGTTCCTTGCCGACCCGAAACCGTGGCTGGACGGCACCCGCGTCGACCAGGTGAGCCGATGAACGCCCGCGCCGCCGACACGGCTCCCGCCCGCGACATGGCTCCCGCCGAAAACCCAGCCCAGTGGCACAAGACCGCCTGCATCCTGTGCGAGAACAACTGCGGTCTGCTCATCCAGCTCGACGGCCGCCGTTTCGCCAAGATCCGCGGCGACAAAGACCACGTGGCCTCCGCAGGCTACACCTGCAACAAGGCGCTGCGCCTCGACCACTACCAGAACGGCGGCGCCCGCCTGACCAGCCCGCTGCGCCGCGAACCCGACGGCTCCTTCACCGAAATCGACTGGGACACCGCCATTTCCGAGGTCGCCTCGCGTCTGGCGCAGGTGCGTGACCTGCACGGCGGCGACAAGATCTTCTATTACGGCGGCGGCGGGCAAGGTAATCACCTCGGCGGCGCCTACAGCGGAGCCCTGCGCCGCGCTCTCGGCAGCCGCTATCGCTCCACCGCGCTCGCTCAGGAGAAGACCGGCGAAGGCTGGGTCGACGCCCACCTGACCGGCGGCCACACGACCGGCGACTTCGAACACGCGGAAGTGTCGGTGTTCCTCGGCAAGAACCCCTGGCAGTCCCACGGCGTGCCCCGCGCCCGCACCATCCTGCAGCAGATCGCCAAGGATCCGGCCCGGACCATGATCGTCATCGACCCGGTGCGCACCGAGACCGCCGATCTCGCCGACATCCACTTGCAGGTTCGCCCGGGCACCGACGCCTGGTGCCTGGCCGCGCTGCTGGCGATCCTGGTCCGCGACGATCTGCTCGACCACGCCTTCCTCGCCGCCCACACCGCCCAGGGCGAGCAGGTCACCGCCGCGCTGCGCGATATCGACATCGCCGACTACGCCGACCGCTGCGGCGTGCCCGTCGACCTGCTGCGCACCGCCGCCCATCGCATCGGCACGGCTGCCAGTGTCGCCACCTACGAAGACCTCGGCGTTCAGCAAAGCCCCAACAGCACTCTGATCTCCTATCTGAACAAGCTGCTGTGGCTGCTCACCGGCAATTTCGCCGCGCCCGGCGCCATGCAGCCGCACTCCTGGATGGTCCCGCTCGCGGGCTACAGCCGCGACATCCGCCGCAGCCCGGTCACCAGCGCACCCGTCCTCGGCGGCATGCTGCCTTGCAACTCCATCGCCGAGGAAATCCTCACCGATCACCCCGATCGGTTTCGCGCGATGATCGTCGAATCCGCCAATCCCGCGCACTCCCTTGCCGATTCGACCTCCTTCCGCGCCGCGCTCGACGCACTGGACTTGGTGGTCGTCATCGACGTCGCGTTCACCGAAACCGCCCGCCACGCCGACTACGTCCTGCCCGCCGCCAGCCAGTTCGAGAAGTGGGAAGCCACCTTCTTCACCCTCGAATTCCCGCACAACACTTTCCATTTGCGCGCGCCGCTGCTCGATCCGCTGCCGGGCACCCTGCCCGAACCCGAGATCTACGCCCGTCTGTTGCGGGAACTCGGCGCGGTCTCCCGCACCCGGCTGGCGCTACTGCGCACTGCCGCGCGTCTCGGGCGCCGCCCGTACGCACTGGCTTTCGCGGCACTGCTGGCCGCCGACAAGAACACAGCAGGCCTGGCGCCCTATCTGCTCTACGAAACCCTCGGCCCGACTCTGCCCGGCAACGCTCGCGCCGCCGCCGTGCTCTGGGCGCTGGCGCAACGCGTCGCCCGCACCCATCGCGCCGCCATGCGCCGCGCCGGGCACCGTGACGCCGACGCCTTGTTCGATGCCATCCTCGCGGGACGCTCCGGCGTCACCTTCACCGTCGACGACTACGCCGACGCCTGGGACTACATCCCGCACCCCGGCAAACGCATCCCGCTGGCTATTCCGGAACTGTTGCACGCCTTGGGCGAACTCGACACCACGCCGACCACGCACACCAGCGCCGAGTACCCGTTCGTGCTGGCCGCGGGGGAGCGGCGCTCGTTCACCGCCAACACCATCTTCCGCGACGACAGCTGGCGCCGCCGCGACACGGACGGCGCGCTGCGCATGAACCCCGACGACGCCGCGCGGCTCGGCCTCGCCGCAGGCGACCATGCCCGCGTCACCACCCGCCGCGGCAGTGCGGTCACCACCGTCGAACTCACCGACCGCATGCAGCCCGGCCACGCGTCCCTGCCCAACGGTTTCGGCCTCGACCTGCCCGGCCACGCCCGTACCGGCGTCGCACTCAACGAACTCACCGACGCCACCCTCCGCGACGCCATCGCGGGCACGCCCTGGCACAAACACGTCCCCGCCCGCATCGAACCCGCCGGCTGACCCCGGCTCACGGAGTTACTCGCAGACGCTGCGCCCGCCTCGCAGGGCCTCAATAGTCGAGGGCGTGTTCCGGTTGGCAGACATCCATGGGGGAGGGCAGATAGCGGGCGATGGCGTCCAGGAGCGTGGCGATGTCATCGCTCGTGGGGGCTGCACCGCATAGGACGGGCACGACGTCACCGATGCGGGTGAGGTAGCGGATGCGCTGATGCAACTGGTCGAGCGAGATGTCGCACAGGGCGGGGGAGGCGTTCGGATCCGAGGGGGATTGTTCCATGACCGTTTTCACGAGTTCGCCGTACCACCGCTCGGCGACTTCCCAATGGCTGCCGTAGAGTTCGGCGGCCAGCGGTTCGAGTGCCCACAGCGGGAGCAGGTCGATGACGCCTTCGAACGTGGGGTCTGCGCCGAGGGGGATCTGTAGCGTCAGTGGGACAGCGCCGCGAGTGTCGGCGATCGTGCGGACGCAGCGGTCGAAATCCGCGGCGGGGTGGTCGAGTCCGTTGATCAGGCACAGGCGGGCGACCTGGTAGTCGTCGGCGACCCGGAACATCGTCTCGAGGCGCGGGGTGGGGTTCGCGGCGGCGTTCATGACCGCGATCACACCGTCGGCTACGCGGATGGACCGCTCCAGGTCCGCGATGGGCGCGTGGCTCGTCAGCACGGCGATACGAATCGTGTGCTCTACGCGGCCCGTCGTCCAATCGACCGTGGCCCGGGTGCCGGAGCCGGGCTGACCGGAGCGGCGGCGGCAGAGGAGGTGAGCCACTCGGGTCGTCTCGTCGGGGTCGCCGATGATGGTGACGTTGCGGATTGTCTGTGGATCAATGGCTTTGGCGCCCATTGCGTCGTGGTACTCCAGATTGATTCGAGGTGTCGGGACGTCCTCGATCCAGACTCACCGTACCTCCGCCCGCGGATTGCTGGAGCGAAATTCGGCCCCAAAGTAGAACGTGTTCCTATACCGTCGGGCTGTGCAGAAAGAACAACGGCCCGCTGTGGCAGACTGGTTCACTGCGGACGACGGTGTGGTGCGTCTGAAGGGAAGTCGCTGCAAGGATTGCGCCACACCGTATTTCCCGCGAAACACTTTGGCCTGTCGGAATCCGCAGTGTTCCGGTCCGAGGGATGGCTCCGAGCTCGTCGAGCATCTGTTTTCCAGACGTGGGCGGATCTGGTCGTATGCGGACGCCCGGTACAAACCTCCGGCGCCCTATGTGTCGCCCGATCCGTTCGAGCCGTATGTCGTTGCGGCAGTGGAGCTCGAGGTCGAGCAGATGGTGATTCTCGGGCAGGTCGTGCGCGGCCTCACGGTGGACGACCTGGCCGTCGGCATGCCGGTCGAATTGACTCTCGGCACGTTGTACGCCGACGAGGAAGCGGAGCACACGGTGTGGATGTGGAGGCCGGTCAATGACTGACACGAACGACCGCGACATCGCCGTCCTCGGTGCGGGCATGCACCAGTGGGGCAAATGGGGGCGCAATTTCGTCGAATACGGGCTGGTCGCCGCCCGCGCGGCGCTGGCCGATGCAGGGGTGAACCACCTCGACGTCGGTTATATCGCGGGCGCGGACACCATCCGCAACGGATACCCCGGTTTCGTCTCGGGCGCGACTTTCGCTCAGGCGCTGGGTTGGTCGGGTGCGCGGATCTCGAGCAGCTATGCCGCCTGCGCCTCCGGTGCGCAGGCCATCGCCAACGCACGCGCCCAGATCCTGGCGGGGTTGTGCGACGTGGCGCTGGTGGTGGGCGCGGATGCCGCCCCGAAGGGCTTCTTCCAGCCGGTCGGCGGTGAGCGACGCGATGATCCGGACTGGTTGCGTTTCCATCTGCTCGGCGCTACCAATCCCATCTACTTCGCGCTGTATGCCCGCCGCCGGATGGCGCTGCACGGTGCCACGCTCGACGATTTCGCCGCGGTCAAGGTGAAGAACGCCAGGCACGGCCTGAACAACCCGTATGCCCGCTATCGTAAGGAGGTTTCGGTCGAGGAGGTCGCCGCCTCGGCGATCGTCTCGGACCCGTTGCGGCTGCTCGACATCTGCGCGACCAGCGACGGCGGGGCCGCACTGGTGTTGACGTCGATGGAGTACGCGCGTCGGCACGGCGTCGCCGATCCGGTCCGCATCCGGGCACTGTCCACGGTCACGCCGACGTTCCCGAAAACCGTTCTCGACCTGCCGGATTTCGCGACGGACTCCACTGTGGCCGTCGAGGCCCCGCCCCGCGCGTTTCGTTCCGCCCTCGCGCACGCCGCGTACGAGGAGGCTGGGCTCGGTCCCGCCGACCTGTCTCTCGCGGAGGTCTACGACCTGTCCACCGCGCTGGAGCTGGACTGGTACGAGGACATCGGGCTCTGCCAGACGGGCGGCGCGGAGGAACTGTTGCGCAGCGGCGCAACAACGTTGGGCGGGCGCGTGCCGGTGAACCCCAGCGGCGGACTGGCCTGTTTCGGTGAGGCGATCCCCGCACAGGCCATCGCCCAGATCTGCGAGCTCACGTGGCAGCTGCGCGGTCAGGCCGACGGCCGCCAGGTGGACAACGCTCGCGCGGGTATCGCGGTGAACCAAGGCCTCTTCGGCCATGGCTCGGCCATCATCGCCACCCGCTGACATCGCGGGTCTTCCGGGTCGCTTTCCGAGAACCCGGGCCATGCCCGGGTTTCGTGGTCCAGGTCGATCGAGGGTGCTCTGGTTGATGCGTCCGTGGCGCCGAGCGTCTTCGGGATCAGCGGCTCAGGCGCTGGGCGTGGACTCCGCGAGAGCCTCGGACTCCGGGTCGTCGGATGGCACGACCGGGCTGGGTGTCACGCGGACCCAGGTGTTGTTGACCGCCGCGGCGCCGGAGAACGGGTCGATCGCGGCAGGGTCGTGGAGCAGGTTCACATTCGCCCCGGGCAGCGATGCGGCCAGTGTCCAGCCGACGCCCGGCTCGCGGTGTCCCCATCCGTGCGGGATCGCGACGACGCCGCGCCGGATTTCGTCGCTCACCTCCAGCGCGACGGTGATCGCGCCGGTCGCCGAGGTGACCGTCACCGGGGCGCCGTCGAGCAGCCCGCGCTCTGCGGCGTCGTCCGGGTGCATGAGGGCCGTGCAGCGGTCCTTGCCTTTCACCATGGACGGCACATTGTGCAACCACGAGTTGTTGCTGCGCAGGTGCCTTCGCCCGATCAGCTTCAGGTCGAAATCTTCCGACGGCGCCGTCAACGACCGGCCTCGGCTCGCGTTCTGTACCAGTTCGCGGGCCGCCGCCAGGAAGTCCGGCGGCGCCAAGCGCGCCCGCTTGTCCCACGTCCCGATCAATTCGCGCAACCGCGGACGCAGCGGACCCAGATCGATGCCACCCGCCGACTCGCGCACCTTGGCCACGGTCAACCCCGCCAGCCCCTTCCGCAACACACCGTAGGGGCCCGCGGCCATCGCCGCCGACGCCAGCCGCACCGGGCTCAGCCGCTGGAACACCGCGTTCGCCACGCGCCCGGTGACCCCGCGCACCGGCAACGGCAATATCTCGGTCACCAGCCGCGCCAGAATCTGCCAATCCTCCAACCCGTCGGCGGGCGGCTCGAACACTCGCGCGTCGTAGCGCACGTTGTTGCGCACGCTGAACACCGGGAACAGGACGTTCAGATCCTCCCGCTCCAGCGGCGAGACCGGCGGCAGGACGATGTCGGCGTGCCTTGTGGTCTCGGTGACGTACATGTCCACGGCCACATGGAAATCCAGCGTTTCCAGCGCCGCACCCAACCGACCGCGCTGCGGTGTCGACAACACCGGATTGCCCGCGTAGGTGATCATGGCCCGGATCCGGCCCGGCCCCTCGGTCAGGATCTCCTCCGCCAGCGCCGCCACCGGCAGTTCGGAGCGGAAGGACTTGTAGGCGCCCGAGCTGTCGGTCCACGCCCCGTATCCCATCGGCAGATACTTGGCATACCGGGCCGCGTCGATCGGCGGGGTCGCGAACATCTGCCCGCCCGGCCGATCCAGGTTCCCGGTGACGGCGTTGATGGTGTTCACCAACCAATGCGTCAGCGTGCCGGTCACCTGCTGGCACACCCCGATCCGCGCGTACAGCACCGCCGACGGCGCCGCCGCGTGCTCACGCGCCAGCCTGCGGATCGTCTCGGCAGCCACGCCCGCGTGCGGGGCCATCGCCTCCGGCGTCACCCCGGCCACCAGCGCACGCAACTCCGGCCACCCCGAACACTGCGCACGGATCGACTGCTGGTCGCACAGTTCCTCGGTCACCAGCACGTGCAGCATGCCGAGCAGCAGATATACGTCACCACCCGGCGCCACGGCCACGTGCTCGTCGGCCAGGCGCGCGGTCTCGGTGCGGCGCGGGTCGATCACCACGACCGTGCCGCCGCGTTTGCGCACCTGCCTGATACGCAGCTTCGCACCGGGCATCGTGGTGATCGACCCGTTCGACACCGCGGGATTCGCACCGAGGATCACCAGCCGATCCGTCCGATCGATGTCGGTCACCGGCATCAGCACGTTCGACCCGAACATCCGCCACGCCGCGAACTCCTGCGGGAACTGATCGATCGAGGACGCGGTGTAGAAGTTGCGAGTCAAGAGCACCGCGCGCAGCAGCGCGCCGTAGAGCACCGACGAGCTGTGCGCCGCCGGATTGCCGAGATACATCCCGATCGCGCTCGATCCGTGCTCGGCGCGCACCGCCCGCAGCCGTCGCCCGATCTCGGCGAACGCCTCGTCCCAGCCGATCGGCTCGAAGGTCTCGCCCACTCGCCGCACCGGCGTCCGCAACCGGTCCGGGTCGTGGTGCAATCCGCCCATCGCCGTCGCCTTCGGGCAGATGTACCCCCTCGACAGCACGTCTTCGGGATTGCCTTCGATGCGCGTGACGCGCTCGTCCTCGACGGTCACAAGAATCCCGCAGTGCGCCTCGCACAACGTGCATTGCCGGGCGATTGTGGTAGCGCTCATGGGTTTTCGACACCTTCCGCCGGTCGCTGGCCCCAGGCTACCGCGCACGCCCGCCGCCGTAGATCCACTTACGGTCGGAATTTTCAGCCGACAGGGCATGCGGCAGGGGAGTTCTCGGCCTCCGGCGCTCGGTGGCGTCCGAACCTCGCGGCCCGGCAACGGACTTGCACACAAATCGGGACCTGGCCGTAGAGAAGGCCAGGTCCCAGGTTGTCGGGGTCTCAGAGGCAGAAGCTGACGGACACCGACCCGAGCGGAATGTTCAGGCAGATCGCCACCGGCCCGAGGAACGCGGGGGTCGTCTCGGGTGCCGGCGCGGCCGAGGCGGTGGGAGCGGCGAGGGTACAGACGGACAAGGGGATCACAATCGCGGCGAGGGCCGCGGCAGCCTTGGCGAGCATTTCCATAATCCTTTGCTGAGAGCGACTACAACAAACCCGACTCCCTTAGATCGTGCGCCGCTTCCATGGCGGGGACAAGGCTTGCCGCCACATCGCAAGGCCACCGGTGGGATATTGAGCCCGCACCCGTTTCACCGTCGATCGTGTTGTGTCGACTCGATCACCCCGCCCGGCGGAGGGCCGATCGGCTCGAGTACTCGCTCCACCAACGCGGTGTTGCAGTACTCGACGACCCCGGCGAGCCGCCCCTCGGCGACACGGAAGATCATGCAGTACGTCTGCTCGTAAGCCTCGCCGCGCGTGGTGACGCCGTGGCCGCGAGCCTGCACGACGACGCGATCACCGTCGCCGAGAACACTGTCCGCCTCCAGGCGATAGCTGACGAACTGCGCCATCAGCGGCCCCAGCAAACCGTGCAGGACTACGGATTTCGGTGCCCACGTGCCCGACCAGGACCAGTCGCCGGGAAAGGTCCACGCGAAGTCCTCGGCCATGGCTTCACCGAGCGCGCGCATATCGCCGCGGGCCATTCGATCGAAGACGGCACGCACGAGTTCCACGTTCACGTTCTCCGGGTGCGCGCTCTCCACAGTCGACATGATCATCACCACATTATGTCGAGCAGAACCGGTGACGAACAGACCGATTCCGGCTCTCGGACAAGCGTTTCCAGCCGGGACCACAATAGCCGACTGCTCCTCTGGAGCTGACCGGCTCGCACGTCGCACTGCGGGCAAACACACGATTCGTGCAGGTGCAGGTCCTCGGTCCCCGCCCGCGATGACCTTCGACCCTGGGTTCGCGGGCGGCTCGCTGGTGGCATGGGGACGGCGCATTGCCAGAGCGAGGAGGCAGGATTCGGTGGGTTCCGACATAGCGATCAGCGAGATCGAGGATGCGGCAGGGACCGCGAGGCCGGTGGTTCGACGCGAACACCGTGTGCTGCTGGTGGGTTCGGTCGCCGAGGCCGCGGCCGAACTGGTCGCCCGCGGCCGGGAGGCGTTGCTGTTCACCGACATCGAGACCGGTATGGACGCGGTGCTGTATCGGGGCGGGCCCTACGGCGTGCGCTTGGCGCGCCAGCACCGCCGAGGCTTGCCCGGCGACTCGGAGGCGCCCGCGTTGACCGTCGACGCGCGCCCGACGCCGTATCTGGAGGAATCCGAGGCCGTGGAGCGGCTGTGCCGGTTCGGGTTGTCGTTCGTGTTCTTCAACGACCCGGGCGACGGGCGGGGCAGGTTGCTCTACCGAGGCCACGACGGCGATCTGATCGTCGTGGCGCCGCGATCCACCGAAACGGGAAGGTGAATCACCACGATGACACGCGATCTGACGCAGCGCGAGATTCTCACCGAGCTGGAGCATGTCGCCGAGACCTGCGTGAACCGGCACCTGTCGCTGGCGAAGGACTGGCAGCCACACGACTACGTGCCGTGGGACCAGGGCCGCAATTTCGCCGCACTCGGCGGATCGGATTGGGAGCCTGGCCAATCCGCGCTCAGCGAGGTCGCCAAGGCAGCGATGGTGACCAACCTGCTGACCGAGGACAACCTGCCCTCCTACCACCGCGAGATCGCCGAGAACTTCTCCCGCGACGGCGCCTGGGGCACCTGGGTGGGTCGCTGGACCGCCGAGGAGATGCGCCACAGCACGGTGATTCGCGACTACCTGGTGGTGACTCGGGGCGTGGATCCGGTCGCGCTGGAACAGGCCAGGATGGCGCACATGACCCACGGTTTCGACCCCGGCATCGGGCGCACCGAGGTCGACAGCGGCGCTGGTTTCCTGCATTCGGTCGCCTACGTCAGTTTCCAGGAGCTCGCCACTCGCATCACCCACCGCAACACCGGCAGGGTCTGCCACGATCCGGTCGCCGACCGCATGCTGCAACGCATCGCCGCCGACGAGAACCTGCACATGATCTTCTACCGCACCATCTGCGCGGCCGCGCTGGATCTGGTGCCCGACCAGGCCATCGACGCCATCGACGCCATCGTGGAGAACTTCCGCATGCCGGGGGCGGGCATGCCGGATTTCCGGCGCAACGGCGTACTCATGGCCAAGCACGGTGTCTACGATCTGCGCCAGCATCTGGAGGAGGTACTCGAACCGGTGCTGCGGCAGTGGAACATCTTCGAGCGCACCGACTTCGGGCCTCGCGGTGAGATCGTCAGGGAACGTTTGGCGGCGTTCCTCGACGACTTGGAGCGCGTGCGGATCCCACGGTTCGAGGAACAGCGTGAGCGAGCCCTCGCGCGGGAGCGGGCCAGGGCCTGAACCATGATCTACGGCGGGTAGGTGGCCGCGCTCGACACGCGTGGAGCGCGAGCCCGCTGCCCGATCACAATTCGTCGACGAGCTCGATTCCGGAGACGATCGTGGTCTCGATCTCGATCACGCCGTCCATCGGTGCGTCGATCCAGGGCCGGAGCACCTGCTGGTAGCGGGCGATTCGGGTGGCGTCGGTGATCGGGCGCGCGATTCCGGTGACCACGACCGACCATCCGGTGCGGCGGTCGATGTCGAGGTCGTCGGCTTCGTAGGCCACCACGATGCCCGCTCGTTTCTGCACGGCGGTGGAGAACTGCGAGGCGATCCGGGTGCGCACGATGACCCGCCCGTCCTCGAGCAGATGGTTGACCGGCCGAATCGCGGGCAGTGCGTCGCGGGTGTAGACGACTCGCCCGAACGGGGCTTGGGCGAGCAGCGACAGCGCCTGCTCGCGATCCAGCTCGACGACGGTGCGGCCCGCGGCGGGTAGGCCGGTCATCTGTGCGCGCCTCGTCCGACGCGGCCGACCGGGCGAGAACGCCGTTGGCAGCGGGCGAATCCCACCGTGACGGCCGGTTCGGAAGGTCTCACGTGATGCCCCCATCCGTTCGCGCGTGTGTGCCGGTCGTTTCATGCCACCAGCTCGCCCGAATGCCCCCTAGGGTCGAAGGTCGCCGCAGCGGAGGACCAACGGCCCGCTCATGCGATGCCGATCGGCTGGGAATGTGACGATCGGCCCCGGAGGAGCGGCACTATGGCCGTCTCGATGCGCCCGCGCCGCGCCGACACTGGAATCATGACCGACAGCACCGTACTTCCCGCATCCTCCGTGCCGGATACGCCCACCCTGCTGGCGGCGCTGCAGCTCGCCGCCCGCGCCCCCTCGGTGCACAACACCCAGCCGTGGCGCTGGGAGTTCGACGGCACCCGGCTCGACCTGTTCCGCGACGACGACCGGCTGCTGACCTCCGCCGACCCTGACGGACGCCAGCTGGTGATCAGCTGCGGCGCGATGCTGCACCATCTGCGCACCGCCCTTGCCGCCCGCGGCTGGCACACCGACACCCAGCGCGTGCCCGTGCCGACCCGGCCGGACCTGCTGGCCGCCATCACCTTCCGCGCATGGCCCGACCCGCCCGCGGGGGTCCTGACTCGCGCGCAGGCGATCGAGCACCGTCGCACCGATCGGCTGCCGCTGACTCCGCCGCCGGGGTTGGGCGAGCTGGTGCACACCGCGCGGATGCTGGCCAGCCCGCACGACGTCGAGCTCGACGTCCTCGACGACAGCGCGCGTCCCTTGCTGGCGGCAGCCTCCGAGCACGCCGACGCCAACCGCCGCTACGACATGGACTACCAGACCGAATTGCACTGGTGGGCAGGACATTCCGATGTCAAGGAAGGGGTGCCCGGCACGGCCCTGGCCTCCGACGCCGAGGCCGCCCACGTGCCGATCGCCCGCAAGTTCCCTTCGGCAGCGCATTCCGAACGCCGCGGCGACCTCGACGACCAAGCCGCCTTACTGGTGCTCAGCTCGCCCGGCCACACCGTCTCCGACTGGCTCCACGTCGGCGAAGCCCTTTCCGCGGTGCTGCTCGAATGCACCTCGATGGGATTGGCGACCTGCGCGCTGACCCATATCACCGAGCTGCCCGCCGCCCGTGAGTCGATCCACGGGGTGCTGACCGGTGCGGGCATACCGCAGGTCGTCCTCCGCGTCGGCGCCGCGTCCGTCGACACCACAGCGCCATCACCGACGCCGCGACGCCCCGTCAGCGAGATCCTCACCCTTCGCGACCACGAGGAGCATCCTCCGAGCGAATCTCACCTCGGCTCTGCGACCCGTTGATCGGACAGCGACAGGACGAACGTCACCATGTCGCGTCCCGGGCCGTTGTAGTCGCGCACCGTGTCGTGGACCTCGAATCCCATCGCTTCGTGGAAGGCGATGGAGTTCGTGTTGCGGGGCGAGGTGATCGCTCGGATCACCGTGCGCCCGTCCCGCCGGGCGGCATCGATGAACCGCTGATACAGCCGTCGCGCCAAGCCGCTGCCGCGTCGGCCGGGGTGGACACCGACGAAATGGATGTATGCCTCGTCCGAGTGATCGGGTGAGAAGAAGCCGACGAGGAACCCGACCGGCTCGCTGTCGCATTCGGCGACGAGGCTGGTGGCGGCGAAATGATCGAAGAACAATCTGGGCAGCGCCGCGGCCACCGGGCGCCCCCACCACGCGTCGACGACGCCGACGACCGCCTCGTAATCTCCGGATGTGGCCGGTCGCAACCGAACTGGGCCCTGCACGGACGGTGATTGTGCCAGCCGCCGGGTTCCTGCCACCACCGGCTCGCGGTTCGGTCAACGTCCGAGGGATCGGTCGCCGTCGCAGGGTGGTGACGATACTGGAGGCGGTAGCGACGGGTTTGCCGTCCGCGCGGGTGACCTCGCAGGTGTAGTGGGTGAGGGTGCGGGCGGTGTGGACGGCGCGAGCGGTGGAGCACAGGGTGTCGCGCCAGACCGGGCGCAGGAACACCGTGCGCAGTTCGATGGTGGTGAACGACTCGCCGGGCTGCACGAGGGACGAATCCAACGGCTCCGAAACCGGACTGTTGCCGCCGCTGCACCATCCACCGACATCATCAGCGGCCCCACACCACGAACCTGACTTCCACCCGAGTCGTTTGTGGCTGGCGATACGTTTCTTACCCTCGGCGGCCTCGGCCATCTATTTCCCTTGTCCGCTAACCGTTTGCCTTGCTACCGTCCGGCAGTGAGCCTCACTGAGTGCGCATCGCGCGCGCCAACGACCTGATCGTCATCGAGGACGCGGCGTACGCGTTTCTCGCCGAACCCGCTCCCGCGCCTTTGGTTTCGCGGGCGCCGGAACGCACGTTCTGGCTGTCGAGCCTGTCCAAGAGCGTGGCAGCCGGATTACGCTTCGGGCTGCTCGTCACCCCGCCGTCGGGGCAGGTCACGATGAAACATACGCTGCGGGTGCACATGGCGAGCCCGCCCGGTCTCGTCGCGGCGCTCGCCGCCGTTCGCGGCGCCCTCGACGTCGTGCCGCTGGGCTGACGAGTTGCCATTCCGGTGGCAGGTGGCAGCGTAAACGGCCTGACGTGCAGCCTGCGGGGGCCCTCGCCTATCGGGGGCAGTGGTCGAGGAGCCGGTCGACGGTGGTGGTGATGGTGTCGGCGAGCAGGTCGAGGTCGGGGGTGGTGTCGTAGTCGCCGGTGATGCCGAAGCCGAGGTGGTCGCGGTAGCTGAGGATGGCGATGGCGGTGCGCAGCCGCATCGCGATGGGCGCGAAGGGCAGGATTTCGAGGACTTCGCGGTCGTGCATTCGCAGGGTGCGGGTGGGGCCGGGGACGTTGGTGGCCAGTCCGGCGATGCTGTGCTGGGGGAAACGCAACGCGGTGCGCACCGCCCACGCCAGGGGCGCGAAGGGCACCCAGCGGGCCAGTGACAGAATCGAATTCGCCGCGCCGGCTTCGCCGCTGGCCTTGTGTTTGCTCAGGCTTGCGTGCACGCTGCGCAGTTGGTCGACCGGGTCGTCGAGTTCGATCGGCAGCCGCGGCAGCATCGCCGAGACCCGGTTGTCGAGCGTCCCGTCGGCATCGGCGGTGCGCACCGACACGGGCGCCAGGATCCGCACCGTCTCGGTGTCGGGTTGCTCGTCGCGGGCGAGCAGCATCGCGCGGAACGCGGCGGTCACCGCGGCGAGGGCGACGTCGTTGACCGTCACCTCGAAGGCAGCGCCGATCTGTTTGACCTGCGCCAGCGACACGCGGGCGACGGCGTAGCGGCGTTGGCGTCCGATCGACCCGGTCAGCGAGGATTCGCCCTCGGGCACGATCGCGTTCCACGCCAGCGGCGCCGCCGCGCGCACGGTGCGCAGCAGCGCGGCGGGTGCCTGAACCGGCAGTCGCAGTCCGTCCGCGAGCATCGTTCGCCAATTCCAGCCGTCGTCACGGTCGCTGTCCGGCTCGTGGCGGTTCGGGATCGGAGTGTCGGAGGTCGGGTCGCAGAAGCGTTGGAACAGCGAGATGCCGGAGACGCCGTCGAGCATGCTGTGGTGGGCGGTGACGATCAGCGCCCATCGCTCACCGTCGAGGTGCTCGACCACGGTGCAGCGCCACAGCGGGTGGTCGCGGTCGAGGCGTTGCTCCATCACGGTGGCCACCATCTCCCACAGCGCTCGTTCGTCGCACGGTTGCGGCAGGGCCACCCAGCGCAGATGATGCCCGATATCGAAGTGCGGGTCCTCGACCCACTGCGGGGCGCTCAGATCCCAGCGTGCGCGCCGCAGTTTCTGGTGCAGGCGCGGGTCCACCCCGATCCGCTCGGCCATGCGGCTGGTGAATTCCGCACGCGTGCCGGGGTTTCCGTCGAGGATCGCCACCGCGCCGATACCGGCGTTGACGTGCTGATCGCTGTCTTCGAGTTCCATGAATCCCGAATCCAACGGACCGAGCTCACTCATCCGATCATCCCTCTCGGTCGCTGACTCCTTGGTTGGCTACCTCTGGCATACCCGGTCGCCGCGGTTTACCGCCCCGGTTATCCCGCTCACATAATTGGTATCTCGTATGCGAATTATCGTAGCGTCGGGGCATGCAGCTGACCCGCTTCACCGACCTCGGACTTCGAGTCGTCATGCGCTTGGCGGTGGCGGGGGAGGGTGTTCGCCCGGGAAGCCGCGAGATCGCCGAGGAACTGTCGGTGTCCTACGCGCACGCCGCGAAAGTGATCACCCGCCTCGGTGAGCTCGGCGTCGTGGACGCGCGCCGCGGACGCAGCGGCGGCCTGGCGATCACCGAACTCGGCCGCACCGCCACCGTCGGATGGCTGGCACGCCGCCTCGAGGGTGACGCCGAAGTCGTCGAATGCGATGGAGCCACCCCGTGCCCGCTGCGCTCCGGGTGCAGGCTGCGCTCGGCGCTGCGCCGCGCCCAGCAAGCGTTCTTCGAATCCCTGGACACCCTCACCATCGAAGACCTCACCCGAAGTCCCACCGGCGCCGTCCTGCTCGCCCTGCCCCGATTCGGCGGCGCCGACCCACAGATTTCAGCAACGAACGGAGAATGACATGCTCTCGGCCACCGCGAAGGAGACGATCCGCGCCACCCTACCTGCGGTAGGTGCGGCCATCGACGACATCACGACGCTGTTCTACCGCAAGATGTTCGCCGCCCACCCCGAACTCGAACGGGACCTGTTCAATCGCGGCAACCAGCAGCAGGGCGGTCAGCAGAAAGCGCTCGCCGGCGCCATCGCCGCCTTCGCGGCACTGCAACTCGAACCCGATCAGGCGCGCGTCGACCTCATCCTGTCGCGGATCGCGAACAAGCACGCCTCGCTGGGCATCGAGCCCGCCCAGTACCAGATCGTGCACAAGTACCTGTTCGAAGCCATCGTCGAAGTCCTCGGTTACGCCGTCACCGCCGAGGTCGCCGCGGCATGGGACGAGGTGTACTGGCTGATGGCCGAGACGCTGATCGCGATGGAGGCAGGCCTCTACCGATCCGCCGGTGTCGCGGTGGGCGACGTCTGGCGGAAGGTGCGCGTGCGCGAGCGGCGCCACGAATCCGCCGACACGGTCTCCTTCGTGCTCACCTCGGTCGACGCCGCACCCCTGCCGTCCTTCTCGCCGGGACAGTATCTGTCGGTGGGCGTGCACCTCGAAGACGGCGCCCGCCAGATCCGCCAGTACAGCCTGTCCTCGGCGCCGTCGAACGCCGACTGGCGCATCACCGTCAAACGCGTCGACGCCAAGATCCTGCCCGACGGCTCGCACGCACCGGCCGGTGAAGTGTCGAATTTCCTGTACCACAACGTCTTCGAAGGCGATGTGCTCGACGTGACCACCCCGTTCGGCGACCTGGTGCTCCAGGACGACGACGCGCCGCTGCTGCTGGTCTCCGCGGGCATCGGATGCACGCCGATGATGGGAATGCTCAGCCACCTCGCCGACACCGCCGACCCCCGCCCGATCTCGGTGCTGCACGCCGACCGCTCGCACAGCAGCCACGCCCACCGGGCCGAACTGGCCGAACTCGTCGACCGCCTGCCGTTCGCGATCATGCATCGCTGGTACGAGAACCTCGGCGCCCGCAGCCCCGAAGACCGGCTGCGGGAAGGCCGCGCCGACCTGGGCGAGATCACCATCGCCGCCGACACTCGCGCCTACCTGTGCGGTCCACTGCCGTTCATGCTCGGCATGCGCGAGGCGTTGCTGGAGAAGGGCGTGGCGGCGCAGAACATCCACTACGAGGTCTTCGGGCCGGACAGCTGGGCGGCCGCCCCGGCATAAGCGGCGATCTTCGGGGCGAATTCGGCAGCGGCAACTCGCGGTCGCGCGTTCGAAATCCGGCGAGCGCCGTTGGCGCCGGGCCGAATTCGCCCCTCCGGCCGCCACGAAGCGCGGCCGGATCGTCGGGAAGCCGCCGGGCGCGGGCTGGTGACAGTGGTCCCGGCGATCGCGGACATTCGTCACTGGCGGTCGATGCTCTGCGCAGCAAAGCTGTGGGAGATGACAGCGAGGCCGTGGAAGTTTCGCCGCCCGGGAAAGGATTCGAGATGACCGAGGGAAATCTCCGCGCCGATACCGCCGACCGACCGGTTCTCGTCGCGGTCGACGGCTCGGCGAGCTCGTACCAGGCCGCCGCGTGGGCCGCGGTGGACGCGGTCACCCACGGGTCCCGGCTGCATGTGTTCACCTCGATAGCGTTGATCGGTGGCCTCGGACCGGCGATGAGCCTGCCCGAGGCGGAGATGACGTGGCTGCGCACCGACGGCGAACGGATCGTGACCGAAGCCGCGCGCATCGCACGAGAAGCGGTGCAGGACGCGGAGCTGGACCTCACCACCGAGGTCACCTTCGACCTGCCGATTCCCACCCTCGTCGAACGATCCACAACCCTGCGCACGCTCGCGGTCGGCAGCCGCGGTCTCGGCGCATTCCAGCGTGGCCTGCTCGGCTCGGTCAGCACCGCGGTGGCCAGGCACGCGCACTGCCCGGTGGCGGTAGTCCACGATCGCTCCGCGACCGACGCGGTGTCACTGACCAAACCGGTCCTCGTCGGCGTCGACGGCAGCGAGAACAGTGTGCCCGCCGTGCGTTACGCGTTCGACCAAGCCGCGCGCCGCAAAGTCGAGCTGGTGGCGCTGCACGCGTGGCGCGACACCAGCAGCGTCGATCTGCCTGTGACGGACTGGGATTCGATCCGGGAGTCGGAGCGGGCGCTGCTCGCCGAGCGGCTGGCGGGCTTCGGCGAGGAATACCCCGATGTGACCGTGCGCCGAATCGTGGTGTCGGACAGGCCGGTTCGCGCGCTGCTCGAGGCATCGGCCGACGCCCAGCTGGTGGTCGTCGGCAGCCACGGCCGAGGCGGCTTCACCGGCATGCTGCTCGGATCCACCAGCAACGCGCTGCTGCACGTCGTCGAATGCCCGATCGTGGTGCTGCGTCAACGCTGAACGCCGCCGACGAGATCAGTGCTGGGTGCGAGGGCGGACGACGAGGAGTGGGCATTCGGCGCGGTGCAGGACAGCGTGGGTGACCGAGCCGAGGGTCATTCCGGGGAACGCGCCGCGGCCGTGGCTGCCGAGCACGATCAGCTGGGCCGTGGCCGCCTCGCGCAGCAGGCTGCGGGCGGGACGGTCTTCGGTGACGATGCGGGTCACCGGCACCTCGGGATATTTCTCACCGTATCCGGCGAGGCCTTCGGCCAGCAGTGCCTCGGCCTCGGTCTGCATCTCCGCCCGTGATTCGTAGCGGTAGAACTCCGACCAGGTGTGGACCGCGATCACCTCGACGCCGCGCTCGGAGGCCTCCTCGAATGCCATCGCGATGGCCTGCGCGCTGGAGGTCGAGCCGTCGACTCCGACGACCACCGGCCCATGCCAGGCCGGGGATTTCGATTCGGGGATCACCGCGACCGGGCAGGGAGCCTGGCGGACCAGCGCGGTGCTCACCGACCCGAGCACGACCCGGCCGAACGCGCCGAGGCCGCGACTGCCGACGACGAGCAGGCGCGCGTCTTGGGCGTGGTTGCGCAGCGTCGGCACCGGTGCGCTGTCGGCGACGACCGAGAAGATCTCGATCGGCGCGATCGGCGCGATCGGCGCGGCCGCGGCTCGGGCGGCGTCGCGGGCCGTGGCGAGCAGGTCGTGCCCGGCGCGGCGCCAGGACTCCAGGTCGAAGACCGGGCCTGCCATCCCCGGGCTGAAATCGATCGGCACACCCAGGGCGTGGATCAGGCGCAACGGGGCTCGGTGGCGGGCGGCGTACTGCGCTGCCCAGCGCACGGCCGCGAGGGACTGCTCGGACCCGTCGACTCCGACGACGACGGGCGGGTTGGTGGCCGACATCGGCGTGTGCCTCTCTGTCCCACGAGGATTGGGCGTGACCAGCTATCCATAAGCTAAGCGGCGCATGTTCCTGCTCGCGCCTGCCGTTGGTCACCGACTGCCGGGACCTACGACCGTATCGACAGTTCTCGAGCCCCGACCACCTCGTCCTCGGGATTCCGGCCCTGCGGATTCCACCGCCCGTGCCCTCGCTCGGCTTCGCTCCCAGCCGCGCCGGGTGCCCCGCATCGGCAGGGTCCCCGGCTCGTCCGCCCGGCGCGAGTCGGTCTGCTGATCGCCCGGCGCCGTGGGCCGATCAGTCCGGGTGCACGACCATCACCGGGCAATGGGCATGTTGGACAAGATGATTGCTGGTCGAGCCGAGCAGCAGCCCGCGGAACCCACCGCGGCCGCGGCTGCCGACGACGACCAATTGCGCGGTCTCGGACCACTCGACGAGCTTCTTACGGGGCCCGGCCAAAGAGACCCGGCGGGTGACCGCGACGGTGGGGTACTTCTCCTGCCAGCCTGCCAGTCGTTCCGCCAGCAGCGCATGTTCGCCGGTTTCCAGCTCGGCGATCGGGATGTCGAGATAACTGGTTCCGGCGAACCGTCCCTCCGACAGATCGCTCCACGCGTGCACCACCACCAGCTCGGCGTCCCGCTCACACGACTCGCTGAACGCGGCTTCGATCGCGGGTTCGCCGACCGGGCTGCCGTCCACGCCCACCACCACCGGGCCGCTGCGGCGGACCTGCTGTTTCTTGCCGTCGTGGCGGGCCACCACGATGCGCCCCTTGGCCTGGCTGGTCACCGCCAGCAGGGTCGAGCCCAGATGGGCGAAGGACCCCACTCCGGGGGTGGCGCCCAGGACGACCAGGTGCGCAGCCGGGGACAACTCGATGAGCAATTCGGCGGGGTTGCGCTCGGACAATTCGGTAGCGACCTCGAGGTCCGGGTGAGCCTCGCGCGCGATGCGCTGCGCGCTGTCCAAAGCTTGGAGCCCGTAGTCGCGAAGGGTCTCGACGACCGAGGGCACCAGCACCTCGTAGGAACCCAGCACCGCGCGGGTGGCAGCCAGATCGTAGCCGTGGGTGATGACCAGGCGCCGTCCTCGATCGGCCGCGGTCTGGGCGGCCCACGCTACCGCGTGGGAGCTGGCGGGTGAGCCGTCGGTCCCGACCACCACCGCCGACGAGGCCGAATTGTGGAGGTCGCGACGGTGCCGGTCGGTCATTGCTGCTGCCTTTCAGTAGGTCTCGTCGACGAGTTCGATGCCGGACACGATCGTGGGTTCGATCTCGACTACGCCGTCCATCGGCGAACCGATCCACGGCTGCAGCAGCCGCTGATAGCGGGCGATACGTGCGGGATCGGTGACCGGACGCGCGATTCCGGTCACCGCCACCGACCACCCGGTGCGCCGGTCGATGTCGATGTCGTCGGCCTCGTAGGCCACCACGACCCCCGTTCGTCTCTGCACGGCGGTGGAGAACTGTGATGCCAGCCGGGTGCGCACGATGACAAGGCCGTCGTCGAAAAGATGGTTGACGGGGCGGATCGCGGGTAGCGCGTCGCGGGTGTACACGACTCGCCCGAAGGGGGCTTGCGCGAGCAGCGACAGGGCCTGTTCGCGATCCAGTTCGACGACGTTGCCGTCGAACTGGCTTGCGGTGGAGGAGGATCCGCTCACCGCCGCGCCGCGGCCGACGTCGCTTCGACCGACCGGGCGGGAACGCTGTTCGCAGCCGGTGAATCCCACCACCGTGCTGGTCGGTTCGTAAGGTTCCACGTGATGCCCTATCCCTCAGCGCATGTGCTCACCTCGGCGGTGACCGTTTCATGTGACCAACTGTGCGGATCCGCCTGTTAGGGCCGAAAGTCGCCGGGAAGAAGGACCAACGACTTCCCACGCCCGGACCGGCTTCGGTGTGTGGCGAAGGTCCTTCGGGTTGGAGCATCGAGGCCCTGTCCGCGTCCGAAGGATTCACTCATGCTGGCAGTCATGGGATCCGACATTCGCGTTGAACCCGCCGAGAACGCCTCCGCCGTCCCGGTCGCGTTGTCACCGGTCGTCGCCGGGGTCGATGGATCGGAATTGGCAGTGCGGGCAGCGTACTGGGCCGCCGTCGAAGCCGACGCACGGCAGGCCCCGGTGCACCTGGTGCATATCGCCACACGCGACGAGGTCGGCGTGGAAGGCATGGAAGTGCTGCTGGCCACTCGCCAGGCCGTGCTGGACAGATGGAGCCGGACTTCGCAGCGTTCGGCGCCGGTGATCGAGCCGCAGGTGCTGGTAGGCGACCCCGCCGTCCGGCTCGAAGAGTTGTCCGCGACAGCGGCCCTGCTGGTAGTCGGCGACACCCAGGCAGGACCGTTGGCAGGCATTCTGCACGGCTCGGTAGCGGCCACACTCGCCGGCGCTTCGCGGTGCCCGGTCGCGTTGATACGACCTTTGCACAACGCCGCGTCTGCGGTCGGTCCGGTGCTGGTCGCGGTCGAGGACACCGTCTCCGCGGAGCAGACGCTGCCCGCGGCGTTTCGCGTTGCCGCTACCCACCACAGTTCGCTGCTGGTCGCCGATCTCCGCCACCGCGCCGTGGCCACGGACGACCTCGACGCCCTGATCAACCGTTACCGCGAGCAGTTCGCGACCGTGACAACACAGTGCGCGACGGTCGCCGGTGATCGCCACACGGCGCTGGAACGTCTCAGCGCCGCCGCGCAACTGCTGGTGATCGCCCGCGACGAGCACCACCGATGGCGAGCGCACCTGAATCCGATGCTGCACCTGGCCCTGCATCACACGCACTGCCCGGTGCTGGTGGTGCCACAGGGCGGCCGGGCCGCCACCGGCAGCGAACACCTCGGCCGACACCGCACCACAACCGTTGGATAGGCCGCTGCTCGGTCGGTCCACGCTGTTGCCGCTACCGCGGCGGCCCATCGTGTGCATCCACCGTGGAGCCGGGGTGAACAGCCGCCGCGACGCATGTGCGAGAACGCGCCTCTGTGTGACCGGTGGCGATCTTCTACGGTGGGTATCGCACGGCTCGAGCGATGGCGGGGATGCCAGAATGCTGGGTATGCATGGTCCATCGTGCGACTTCGGCCCAGACGACAGGCCCCCGGTGATCGGAACGTTGGCCCCGTCCCGCTTACGCGAGCTGCTGGCCGAGGTTCAAGACCGCATCGCGGAGATCGTCGGCGTGCGCGACCAGATGGATCGGCTCATCGAGGCGATGTTGGTTGTCACCGCAGGCCTGGACCTGGACAACACGCTTCGAACGATCGTTCACACCGCGATCGAGTTGGTCGATGCCCGCTACGGTGCCCTCGGTGTCCGCGAAACCGACAAGAGCTCAAAGCAGTTGGCCGAGTTCGTATACGAGGGTATCGATGACCGCACGCGGGTGATGATCGGTGATCTGCCGCGTGGGCACGGTGTGCTCGGGCTGCTGTTCGAGCAACCCAAACCGATCCGGCTGGCAGATATGTCCGCACATCCGTCATCGGTCGGTTTCCCCGCCAATCATCCACCGATGAGCACGTTCCTCGGTGTGCCTGTCCAGGTACGCAACGAGATCTTCGGCAATCTGTACTTGACCGAGAAATCCGGCGGCCAGGAATTCACCGAAGACGACGAAGTGGTCGTGCAGGCCTTGGCCGCGGCCGCCGGTATCGCCATCGCCAATGCTCGCCTCTACGAAGAATCCCGGATCCGCCAGCAATGGCTGGAAGCCACTCAGGATGTCGCCGCTGTCGTGCTGGCAGGCGGGGACCCGGACGAAGCGCTCGAACTGATCACCGCCCGCGCGTTGACTTTGACCGGGGCGGCCTGCGCCTATCTCGCCTTGCCCGAGGATCCCGACATGCCGTCGGAGGAAGTCGGCGAACTGGTCGTGGTCTCGGCGTCCGGACTCGACGCCCAGCAGATCGTCGGACAGCGGATCCCGGTTCGGGGGTCGCGCACCGGCGCGGCGTTCCGCGACGAACAGTACGTTCCCACCGACGAACCCTGCGGTGAACCGGAGCTGGATTCGCCGGTGAAGTACGGGCAGGTGTTGACCTCGCCGCTGCGGGCGGGGCAGGCGGTGATCGGCGTGCTGGCCACCCTGCGCTCGGCCGAGATGCCCGCGCTGGATGCCGCAGGACAAATGATGATGGCAGGGTTCGCCAACCAAGCGGCGCTGGCGTTGCAGTTGTCGAACACCCAGCGCCGGATGCGCGAACTCGACGTCGTCTCGGAACGCGACCGCATCGCCCGCGATCTGCACGACCACGTCATCCAGCGGTTGTTCGCGGTCGGGCTGTCGCTGCAGGGGACCGCGCAGCGCGCTCGAGCGCCGGAGGTCAAGTCCCGGCTCAGCGAGACCATCAACGACGTGCAGACCATCGTGCAGGACATCCGCCACTCGATCTTCGATCTGCACTCCAGTACCTCCGCCGAAGCACCGATCCTGCGCAAGCGCTTGCACGCTGTGGTGGCCGAGATGACCGCCGAAACGGACCTGCGGACCTCGATCCGGCTGGCCGGACCGGTCTCGGTGCTGACCTCCACCATGTTCGACCATGTCGAAGCAGTGCTTCGAGAGACACTCAGCAACGTGGTCCGGCACGCCCACGCCAGCGCGGTCTCGGTCAAACTCACCATCGGCGACGACGTCATCCTCGAAATCACCGACAACGGCATCGGCCTGCCGGAAGACATTCCTCGCCGAAGCGGACTGGCCAACATCGCCGCGCGCGCCTACGAGGCCGGTGGAACTTTCAGCGCCGGTCGAGGCCCCAGCGAGGGGACCGTCATTCGCTGGTCGGTCCCGCTACCCCCGGTGTCGTCCGGTGGCGCCCATATCCCTCACGCCACGACGCCGGACAACGCCACCGATCGGTGATCCGACGCGCTCGGATGGATACTCTGTGAGAGATCCGAAGACGCGATTCACCGACCCAAGGATGCCGCGATGACCGGGGACGCTGCTGTTTCGATCGTGGCCCTGACGAAATCGTTCGGCGCGACCAAAGCCCTCGACGGCTTGGACATGACCGTGCACACCGGTGAGATTCACGGATTCCTGGGGCCGAACGGTGCGGGCAAGACGACGACGATCCGGATCCTGCTGGGACTGCTGCGCGCCGACTCCGGCACAGTGCGCTTGCTCGGTGGAGACCCCTGGACCGACGCGGTCGCGCTGCACGCCCGGTTGGCCTATGTGCCCGGCGAGGTCACCTTGTGGCCCGGGATCACCGGCGGCGAGGTCATCGACTTGATGGCGCGCTTGCGCGGCGACATCGACCGGCGGCGTCGCGACGAACTGCTGGACCGGTTCGACCTCGACCCCCGGCAGAAGGCGCGCGCGTACTCCAAGGGCAACCGGCAGAAGGTCGCGCTCGTCGCGGCGCTGGCCTCGGACGCGGAACTGCTGCTGCTCGACGAACCGACCGTCGGCCTCGACCCGCTCAAGGAGGCCGAATTCCAGCGTTGCATCGCGGAAGCGAAGGACGAGGGCCGGACCGTGCTGCTGTCCAGCCACATACTCGCCGAAGTGGAGGCACTGTGCGACCGGGTGAGCATCATCCGTCTCGGGCGCACGGTGGAATCCGGCACGCTCGCCGAACTCCGGCATCTGACCCGCACCACCATCACCGTCGAAACCGCCCGGCCACCGACGGATCTGCACACGGCGGCGGGTGTGCACGATCTGGTCCGCAACGGCACACACGCCAAGTTCGCGGTCGACGCCGCTCACCTCGACACCGCCATGCGCATACTCGCCGATCTGGGCGTGCGTAGCCTCACCAGCGCACCACCGACCGTCGAGGACATTTTCTTGCGTCACTACGGCGCCACTCCGGAGCAGACGGGAAAGGACGAACCGTGAACGCCCTCGCGACGCCGCTGCGGGCGAACACCTCCGGCGTGGCCACGTTGTTGCGATTCGCGTTCCTGCGCGAGCGATTCACGCTGCCGTGCTGGCTGCTCGGCGCGGGCGCGCTGATCACCCTGCAGTCCCTCGGCAGTCAGCGTTTCTATGACACGCCCCAGAAGCTGGCGCAGATTCGCGAGACGATGAGCGCGAGCGCGGCCACCATCGCCATGGGCGGACCGACCCGGCTGCTGAACACGATCGGCGGCGAGATCGTGTTCGAGGTCTTCGCTTACCTGGCGGTCGTGGTCGTGTTGATGAATATGTTCCTGGTCGGCCGGCACACTCGTTCGGACGAGGAAACGGGGCGGGCGGAATTGCTTCGTTCGGCGCGGGTGGGGCGCTGGGCTCCCGCTGTCGCCTCGATCGCACTGGCCGGGCTGGCCGATATCGCCGTGGTGCTGGTGGTCTTCGCCGCCGCGGTGGGTACCGGGCTTCCGATGGCCGGGTCGCTGCTGCTGGGTGTCGTCACCGCGGGAGTCGGGGTCACCTTCGCCGGAGTCACCGCCGTCGCCGCGCAGGTGTTCGAGAACCCACGCACCGTGTACGGGGCGGTCGGGCTCGCGCTGGCGGCCGCGTATGTGGCACGCGCGGTCGGAGATGTCGGCAACGGAGTCGCCTCCTGGACCTCACCCATCGGGTGGGGCCAACGCAGCTACCCGTACACGGGTGACCGGTGGTGGACGGTGCTGTTGTTCGCTGCCGCGACCGCCGTGCTCACCGCCGTCGCGTTCTTCTTGCTCGACCGGCGTGACTTCGGCGCGGGACTTCTCCCCTACGGCACGGGGCGTGCGACCGCTTCTTGGGCGCTGGGGTCGCCGCTGGGCTTGGCGTGGCGGCTGCAGCGCGGGTCGCTGGCGGGTTGGGCGGTCGGCGTTGTCGCATTGGGCGCGGCGTACGGTTCGTTCGCGGACAGTATCGAGGACTTTCTCACCGACAACCCTGAGATCGCCGCCTACCTGCCGGGCGGCGCCGCCCAAGCGGTGGATTCGTATCTGTCACTCGCCATGTCGATCGTCGCGCTGCTCACCGCCGCATACGGCGTCTCCAGTGTGCTGCGCGCCCGTGGGGAGGAGACCGCGGGTCGCGCGGAGCCGATCCTGGCCGCACCCGTGAGCCGAGATCGCTGGCTGGCGAGCCACCTCACCGTCGCGTTGGCCGGCAGTGTGTTCGTGCTGTTCTGCGGGGGCTTCGGCGCCGGGCTGTCCTACGGCTTGTCGATCGCCGACGCCGTCCAGCCGCTTCGATTGACCGGTGCGGCGCTCGCGTCCGCACCTGCGGTCTGGTCGATCGTCGCGATCGCGACGATCGCCTGTGGCTGGACGCCGAGGGCCGCTGTCCCGCTGGCGTGGTCGGTCTTCGCCTACTGCGCGGTGGCCGCCCTCTTCACGACTGCCTTCGACCTGCCCGATTGGTTCGACGATGCCTCACCCTTCACACACGTTCCGAGGACGCCGCTCGAAACCGTGACCGCCGCACCGATACTCGTCGTCACCACGATAGCGGTGGCCGGGCTGGCGGCCGGATTCGCCGGGTTCCGCCGCCGCGACACCGGATACTGACTGCGACGTGGGGGTCTCCGGTTGACGACAACTGCTGATCCGGGAAACCGGAGTGCTCAGTGCCCCGGTCGGCGATCGTGGGGCTGTCGACTCGAGGATTTCCGATTGTGGGCGCCATGGTGTCGCCAGGTGTCTTTCTCGGGTTGCGGGACTGTGCTGACTCGGACGTGGCACTTGGCAGTTCCTCGCCGAACGGGTCGCGGGCGCCCGGCGTGTGCTCGATCTCGGGTGCGGTGACGGCTCGCTGCTGGCGGTGGTTGCTGGATGCGGCCGGTCAGTTCGCGCACGACCGCGCGGCCGCGGGTGAGTTCGGTCAGGTGGGCGAGGGGCAGGTGGATAGTCGGCGGCTTTCGGCTCTTGCTGCCGCCGGGGCGATCGGTTCACGCTGAAAGGGTGGTCGGCAGCGACTCCGCGGTACTGATCGATTCCCGCCGCTATGACGCGGTGATCTTCGATATGGACGGGGTCGTCACCGATAGCGCGTCCATTCACGCCGCGGCTTGGGCACAACTGTTCGACTCGTTCATGGCCCGTCGTGCACCGGCCGAAGGTGAGGATCTTTCCGCGTTCACCGACAGCGACTACCTGCGCTGTGTCGACGGCAAGCCTCGCTACGACGGCGTCGCCGATTTCCTTGCCTCACGGGGTATTTCGTTGCCCTGGGGTGAAACGACCGATTCCGGGGAAGCCGAGACGGTATGCGGGCTGGCCAACCGCAAGGACCGCATCTTCCACGACCGGCTCGCCCGCGACGGGGTTCGAGTCTTCGAATCCACGATCGCGCTGGTCGGGAGGCTGCGTGCGGCGGGCATCGGCGCCGCGATCTTCTCGGCCAGCCGCAACTGTCTTCCGGTGCTCACTGCCGCGGGGATCGGGGATTTGTTCGAGGTCCGGGTCGACGGTCTCGTCGCCGAGGAGCTCGGGCTGACGGGGAAACCGGATCCGGCGATGCTCGCCGAGGCGGCGCACCGGCTGGGGGCCGCGCCGGATCGGACGGTCGTCGTGGAGGATTCCGAGGCCGGGGTGGCGGCCGGACATCGGGGTGGGTTCGCGCTGGTGATCGGCATCGATCGGGGTGGGCATGCCGAACGCCTGCGGGCCGGTGGCGCCGATGCTGTCATCGATGATGCGGCGCGGGTGGCGCTGCGAGGCGGGTTCCGGCGGATCTCGCAGCTGCCGGATGCGCTGCGGTCCTGGACGCGTCTGGTCGATCTGCTCGACACCGAAACACCCGCGGTGCTCCTGGATTTCGACGGGACGCTGTCCGACATCGTCGCCGATCCGGCGGCCGCGGCCCTGGTCGAGGGGGCAGGCGACGCGCTGGCGAAGCTCGCCGCGCTGTGCCCGGTCGCCGTGGTCAGCGGCCGCGATCTGAGGGATGTCCGCGACCGGGTCGGGGTGCAGGGGATCTGGTACGCCGGAAGCCACGGCTTCGAGTTGCTCGCTCCCGACGGCACCCGGCATGTGCACGACGCCGCCGCGCCGGGGGTCGAGCAGGCGCTGAAGCGGGCCGCGGAGCGACTACGTGAACGGGTGCGTTCGGTCCCGGGAGTTGTGGTGGAGCGCAAGCGATTCGCTGTCGCTGTCCACCATCGCCGTGCGGACCTCGACGATGTCGGTCCGGTCGTGGCGGCGGTGCACGAGATCGCGCGGGCGACCGGTTTGCGGGTGAGCACCGGGCGCAAGGTCACCGAGCTGCGTCCGGATGTGAACTGGGACAAGGGTACTGCGCTGCGGTGGGTTCTGGAGCAGCTCACCGTCCCGGTGCTGCCGATCTACCTCGGCGACGATCTGACCGACGAAGACGCCTTCGACGCCGTCGAACCCGATGGACTCGGCATCGTGGTGGGCCACGGCGAGAACGGCGATCGACACACCGCGGCGCGCTTCGCCGTGACCGACCCGGCGGCAGTCGGTGTCTTCCTGGACCGTCTGGCCCGCCAGTTGAGCGCCGCGGCGGATTCCGCAGCATCCGATGCCTGGCTCTTCACCTTCGACGGGTACGACCCCGGGCGCGAGAAGCTGCGTGAGGCACTGTGCACCGTCGGCAACGGCTATCTCGCGGTCCGCGGGGCCGCCCCGGAATCCCGAGCCGGAGAACACCACTATCCCGGCATGTACGTGGCAGGCGTCTACAACCGGCTGCGCGACGAGATCGCCGGGCACACGATCGACAACGAGAGTTCGGTGAACCTGCCGAACTGGCTGCCGGTGACCTTCCGAATCGAAGACAGCGACTGGTTCGACATCGATTCCACCGAAATCCTGTGCTACCGCCAGCAACTTGATCTGCGCCGCGCCGAGCTGATCCGCCGGTTCCGGATCCGTGACAGCGCCGGGCGCATCACCTCGGTGACCCAAAGACGGTTCGTCGCCATGCATCGTCCGCATGTGGGCGCGCTGGAGACAACGATCGCCGCCGAGAATTGGTCGGGTCGGCTGATCATCCGATCGGCCATCGATGGCAATGTCCGCAACAGCCTGGTCGCGCGTTATCGTGACCTGTCCGACGAGCATCTCACGGCGGTACGGACGCGACCGCTGTCGCCGGACTCGGTACTGCTGGCAGTCCGCACCAATCAGTCCGAAGTCTCGGTGGCTATGGCGGCCCGCACCTCGCTGCGCGAAACAGTTTGTGCGGCAAGAGAACTCGTGGATCGCGACGGCCTCGTAGGACACGATCTGACCGTCGAAATCGACGCCGGTACCTCGGTCGTGCTGGAGAAGATCGTCACGGTCTTCACCGGACGTGACCGCGCGATCTCCGCACCCGACGATGCGGCCGTCCGCTGGCTCGCCGCCACCGGTGGTTACGCGCAACTGCGCGAGGGCCATGCCGATGCGTGGGAGCAGCTGTGGCGGCGGTTGCGCTTCGATCTCGACGGCCGCGAGCACGCGGTGCGGATCCTGCGGCTGCATCTGCTGCACTTGGTGCAAACCGTCTCACCCAACAGCACCGATCTCGATGTGGGTGTCCCGGCGCGCGGTCTGCACGGTGAGGCCTATCGCGGGCATGTGTTCTGGGACGAGCTGTTCGTCTTCCCGGTGCTGAATCTGCGGTTCCCCGCCGTGACCGAAGCGCTGCTGCGCTACCGATACCGCCGCCTGCCCATGGCGCGACAGGCGGCCGCCGCGGCCGGGCTGAGCGGAGCGTTGTTCCCGTGGCAGTCGGGAAGCGACGGTCGCGAAGAAAGCCAGCGGATGCATCTGAACCCGCTGTCGGGACATTGGAATCCGGATCCGAGCAGGCGCGCGTACCACAGCGGAATCGCGATCGCCTACACCGTTTGGCAGTACTACCAGGCCACCGGGGACCTCGAATTCCTCACCGCTTGCGGAGCCGAACTGCTGGTGGAGATCGCTCGATTCTGGGCGAGCCTGGCGACCTACGATGCCACGCGCGACCGCTACACGATCCGCGGTGTGATCGGTCCCGACGAATTCCATTCCGGGTATCCGCAGGCGCCCGAGGCAGGCATCGACAACAACGCTTACACCAATGTCATGGCAGCCTGGGTGATCCTGCGGGCGATAGACGCTCTGGACCTGCTCGCCCCGCGCACGCGGACCGAATTGCTGCAATCACTATCCGTGCCGCCTTCGGAACCGCCGCACTGGCACGATGTCGCCCGCCGCATGATCGTCCCGTTCCACGACGGCGTCATCAGCCAGTTCGAAGGCTACGAGCAGTTGGCCGAACTGGATTGGGACCTTTACCGGCAGCGCTACGGCGACATTCAGCGGCTGGATCGCATCCTGGAAGCCGAGGGCGACAACGTCAACCGCTACCGCGCGGCCAAACAAGCCGACGTGCTGATGCTGTTCTACCTGCTCTCCGCCGACGAATTGCGAGACCTGCTTGCCCACCTCGGATACGAGCTGCCCGGCGAGATGATCCCACGCACCATCGACTACTACCTGGCGCGCACCTCGCACGGCTCGACGCTCAGCGCCCTGGTGCACGCGTGGGTGCTCGCGCGAGCCAACCGCGACCGCGCGGTGGAATTCTTCGACCTCGTCCTCGAATCCGATGTCGCCGACATTCAGGGCGGCACCACCGCGGAGGGGATTCACCTCGGCGCCATGGCGGGCAGTATCGATCTGTTGCAGCGCTGCTTCGCCGGGTTGGAGATCCGTTCCGACCGGCTGATCTTCTGTCCACACTGGCCCGTCTCGCTCGGTGCGCTGTCGTTCCCGATCGTGTATCGCGGCCACCGCCTGACCGTGCGCGTCAGTGGCGACAGCATCGAGATCAGCTCCGATCCCGGCGCGTCACCGCCGATCGAGATCGACTGCCGTGGTGAGATCGCACGCCTCGCGCCGGGGGAGACGCTCCGTCTGCCGCCGGAACCAGGAACCTGACGGACTCTGTCGCCGGGCAGGTGCCTGGAATCCGGTCACCGATGGGAGCGGTGCCGATCGAGGGGTTCGGCCGTGACGTCGGCACCGGCTTCCCGGTCGCGCGCGTCTGCGAGACCCAGCACGGTGGCGAATCCGGTGGCTAGGCAATCGGTCAGGTTCGCGATGTCGGGGACCGCGGCGGAGTCGGCGTTGACGCCGATGTAGCAGGTTCCCGCGTGCGACATCAAGGTCACGTTGACGGCCGTGCCGATGGTGGGGCTGAAGGCGTACATCCGATCGATCCGCGCCCCGGCGAGGTAGAGAGGCACCGGGGAACCGGGGACGTTCGAGGCGACGAAGTCGACGTGTTTGAGCATCCCGGTGACCATCGCGACCGGCAGCCGGTTGAACGCCGCCGCGACGGCGCCGGACAGCGGTATCGCCGGCTCGCGTCGCCAACCATCGACCGTGCCGTTGACGGCCCGCATCAACTCCTCGGGAGCGAGGATGTCGACCGGCAACGAGAAACGCGCGAGAGTGATCCGGTTGCCGCCGAGCGGATCATCGGCGGTGCGAAGACTGATCGGCATGGTCAGCCGCAGCCGACCGATCTTCGCCCCGTACCGGTAGTGATAGATGCGTAGTCCGATGATCACCGCGGTCAGGAAAGCGTCGTTCATAGTGCAACCCGCGGCCCGCGCCGCGCGGTGCAGCTGCTCGACGGGCACATCGAGCACCGCCAGCCGACGACCCAGACCGCGCTCGGTCATCACCGGCGACATCGTCGCGGTAATGGGCTTGACCAGGCGAGCCAGCGAGGCCGCGAGCGTGACGCCGTCGCGTGCCGCCCGCGCGGGATGCGCGACGACGCGCCATGCGATCTGCCGCGTCGTACGGATCCCGCCGCGGACAAGATCCGAACCCACCGACCGATTCCACGCCACGATGTCACGCAGCACACCGTCGCTCTCGCGCGGCGGCTCGGGCGGATGGCCGCGATCGGTCTCGGCTCGATCGACGTCGAACAGCGCCGTGGCGATCTGAATGCCGCCGATGCCATCGGTGAGGCTGTGGTGCACTGTCATCACCAGCGCGCAGCCACCCGTCGAACCGCTGAGCAGGGTGATGCGCCACAGCGGGCGGGCCGGATCGAAGGCCGTCATCGCCTCGGTGCGCGCGAATTCGAGGACCGTCGACATGTTCGCCGATGCCGGCAACGCCGCCCGTCGCAGGTGCCAGGACAGGTCGAAACCTGGATCGAGGGCCCAGCGCGGCGGAGTCAACCCGAACGGCGCGATGACCAGCCGATGCCGCAACTTCGGCACGAGACGGGTGCCACGCTCGATCGTGCGCACCAGCCGATCCCAGTCCGGATCGGTATCGAGGACCAGGACCGAGACGATCGTCGAACGCAGGACCGGATCCCGCTCCATCTTCCACGAGAACAGGTCCGATTGCGACATGTGAGATTCGCGGGGGCCCATCGTCTGTTGCCTTCGTGTTCGTCGTAGTTCCGTACTACCAAGTCTGCTCGCTCCGCTGATAAGGGCATAGGTCATCTGCTGCCGGTGTCGATGGCCCCTGCCGCAGCGCCCGACGCGGGAGCACAGTGGTAGTTACCAGGCCGCGTGTACGTTGACGTAGCACGGGAAAGTCCATGTCGAGAGGATCCGTGAAGGTTTTTGCGATGTTGTTCGATGACCGCCGTGACGCCGGACGCCAGCTGGCGCGGCGGCTGGAATACCTCCGCGGCGAGGATGCCGTCGTAGTCGGCCTGCCGCGGGGCGGAGTCCCCGTCGGTTTCGAGATCGCTCAGGCTCTGGATGCGCCGCTGGATGCGATCGTGGTGCGCAAACTCGGCGTCCCCTATCAACCGGAACTCGCCTTCGGAGCGATCGGCGAGGACGACGTCCTCGTGATCAACGACAACGTCGTCGCCCACACGAAGCTCACGCCCGAGGAAATGGCGACGGTGGAGCGCCGCGAACGCGAGGAACTGGCGCGACGTGTCGAACTGCTGCGGCGCACACGCCCGCGTGTCCCGCTGGCGGGTCGCACCGTAATTGTCGTCGACGACGGCATCGCCACCGGTGCCACAGCGCGGGCCGCCTGCCAGGTGGCGCGGGCGCACGGTGCACGCCGCGTCGTGCTGGCCGTGCCGGTCGCGCCCGGCGACACGCTGGCGATGCTGAAGGACGAATCCGACGAGCTGATATGCCTGCACACACCGACTCGGTTCGGCGCCGTCGGCTTTTGGTACCGGCGGTTCGGCCAGGTCCGCGACACCGAGGTCACCGAGCTGCTGCGCCGGTCGTCCGATCATCCGCGGGAGCTACAACCAGGTTCTGCGAGCGATCCGCCCCTGTGCGACGACGAGGTGCGCTTCCGAGCCGGAGAGGTCGAACTGACCGGGCATCTCACCATTCCGGAGAACCCGATCGGGATGGTGGTGTTCGCCCACGGCAGCGGCAGCAGCCGTCACAGCCCGCGCAACCGCTACGTGGCCGAGGTGCTGAACCGATCCGGGCTGGGCACGCTGCTGTTCGACCTGCTCACCGTGGACGAAGAGGGTTATCGGGCACGGGTTTTCGATGTCGAGCTGCTGTCGCGGCGACTGATCGAAGCCACCGTCCGGCTGACCGGTCGAGACGAGGCCGCCGGCCTGCGGATCGGATACTTCGGAGCCAGTACCGGTGCCGCCGCGGCGTTGCGGGCGGCGGCCGCCCCTGACGTGCAGATCGCCGCGGTGGTATCGCGCGGCGGCCGACCGGATCTCGCCGGTCCGGCACTGGCCGCGGTGCGCGCACCGACACTGCTGATCGTCGGCGGTGACGACCATGCCGTGCTGGAGCTGAACCGCCGCGCAGCGCAGGAGATGTCGTGTGAGACAGCGCTGGAGGTAGTGCCCGGCGCCACACATCTGTTCATGGAACCCGGCGCACTGGAGCAGGTCGCCGAACTCGCCCGCGACTGGTTGGTCGGCCGGCTGTCGCCCGAGCCCGGCGCTTGATGACCAGCCAGTTCCTACTGGCCTGGTTGCCGCCGATCATTGGAGGCCGTGCGCTTGCTCGAGCTTCCGCCGGCGGAGCGAAGAAGGCAGTTTGCACGAATACGACACCGGGTGGCCTCCGGCAGAGGCCACCCGGCAAAAACGTGGAGGAGCGGTGAGAGCCTTAGACGACCGCGGGGCGGCGGGCGGCGTTGTCGGCGATGGCCGCGACGATTTCGTCGAACAGCGGCGCGGGGATGTCGTGGCCCATCGCCTGGAAGGGCAGGTAGATCGATCCGGGGATCGCCGCGTGGGTGGCCTCGCCGCCGGCGATCTTGATGAGCGAATCCTCGGCGCCGTGAATGACCAGCGCGGGCAGCTGCAACTGCTGGAGGCGCCTCCTGCGGTCGGGAGCGATGACGGCCGCGGTCACCTGGCGTGCCGGGCCGTCGGGGTGGCGCGCGCGGTCGTAGGCCTGGGTCGCGAGCGCGCGGCGGCGCTCCCTGTCGGCGTAGGTCTTCGAGCCGATGAGGGTGTAGAGGTCGACGGTCTGCTCGATCGCCTCCTCACGATCCGAGGGCAGCGGTTTGGTCAGCTCTTGGAGTACCTCCCCATCGGCCATGCCGATGCTGATGTGCGGGGTGCTCATGATCGAACACAGCGACAGCACCCGCGCGGGGTGCTCGATCGCGAGTAGCTGGGCGACCATCCCGCCCATCGAGGCGCCGACGACGTGCGCCTGCTCGATGCCGAGATGATCGAGCAGCTCGACGGAGTCGCGCGCGATCGCCCTCAGGAAGTACTGGCGCGGCGTGATCTTCCACTCGGTCAGACCGCTGTCGCGGTTGTCGGGACGGATCACCCGGTAGCCGCGCTCGCCGAGGCGGTCGACGATTTCCTGGGGCCAGTGGATCAGCTGCGAGCTGAGCCCCATGATCATCAGCAGCGGTTTCCCCGACGGATCACCCTCGTCGCGGTAGCACATCCTGACCTCGGACAGATCAGCGAATCGGTCGCGCTCATCGATCATGACAAACCTCCCGAAAGTTGTGTACGACGATGGCAAACATACAGCAAGCAGTACGTTGTGATGCGAAATCGTCGCTAAATCAACGTGGACACGTCAGCGGCGGCGATATTCGGTCAGCTGCCAGCAAAAACCTGGCGCATCGCTAGCCAGGCAGCGGTGCGATCGATCGCGGAGCGTGTTTTGTGACTTCCGCCTTTGCCGTGATGTTGCGTGCCATGCCGCCGAACACGAGCGCGTGGAAGGGGGCGACGGACTGCCAGTACGCATGTCCGGCCAGTCCTCGTGGTTCGAACACCGCGCATTGGCGGTACAGCGCGCCGCCCGTGGGTGTCGGTGTGACGGATAGTTCGAGCCACGCCCGTCCGGGAATGCGCATCTCCGCGCGCAGCCGCAGCAACCGTGGACGTTCGAGGGTTTCGACGCGCCACCAATCGAGCGCCTCACCCTGGCGGAGGGTATGTGGATGTCGCCGTCCCCGACGTAGACCGACACCGCCGACGATTCGATCCAGCCACCCACGAAGTGCCCACGCGAGCGGGAACGAGTACCAGCCATGTTCCCCGCCGACCGATTCGATCACCGACCACAGAACGTCGGGATCCGCGTGAGTCGGTCGTTCGCGGAGATCGCGGTACAGCGAGCCGCCCGACCAATCGGGATCCGACGGCAATGGATCCGAGGGTGTTTGCGGTGGACTGGCATCCGACCAGCGGGTCGGAACGTCGAGATCTCGAATTCTGGTGAGTGCCAGCGTCACCGCCTCGCGGAACGGTATCGGCCCGGCCGGCGGGTCCGGGATGATCAGTGAAACGGCATGGTCGGAACACGCGACGTCGTTGATCAGCGACTCCATCAACGGAATCGCGATCGCGCGTGGCACCGGTGTCACCAAGTTGACCCACTGGCCAGACAGCCAGGGCGTCAGGAGAGGTACGGGGATGACGACACGACGAGGCAGCTGCGCCAGTTCGGCATACGTCCTCATCATTTCCTCGTAGGTGACGACGTCCGGGCCTCCGATATCGAAGGCGCCGACCTGATCCGGCGCCAATTCCGCGCCCTGTACCAGGTAATAGAGGACGTCGCGGACAGCGATCGGTTGAACTCTGTTCCGGACCCACCGGGGCGTGACCATGACGGGTAGCCGCTCGGTGAGGTAGCGAAGCATCTCGAAGCTCGCGGAGCCGGACCCGATGACTACACCCGCGCGCAGCACCAGCGTCGGGACGGGCGAGGCCAGGAAGATCTGTCCGACTTCCGCGCGCGATGCCAGGTGACGCGAGAGCGGTTGTCCCGGGGGAGTGATGCCGCCGAGGTAGATGATGCGACTCACCCTTGCCGTCGCGGCGGCAGCGGCGACGCGAGCTGCGGCCGCACGGTCGATCTCTCCGAAATCCGCACGGTCGAGCGAATGTACGAGGTAGTAGAGCACTTCCTGCTCTGCGACGGCATCGCGGACATCCTCATCGCTGAGGACATCGCCGCGCATGATCTCGACCCGATCCCGCCAGGGAGCGTGGGCGAGCTTTCCCGGGCTACGCGCGACCACGCGTACCGAGTGACCGGCTCGGAGAAGCTCCGGAACCAGACGGCCTCCGATGTATCCGCTCGCTCCGAACACCACGCATCGCATGTCCGCACCTCGCATCCTCATATACGCATCGTCTGTGCATCAATTCGACGCTACCCCGAGAGGTGTTGAACGGCGAGTCCCGATGTTCCCGCCGACTCGGTGCGTTTCCGCTCGGCTGCCTGTGTCGCTTAGGTGTCGACCGCCGTGCGCGGGCGGGTTGGTGTGATGACAATTCTCGCGACACACTGTCGAGCACGATCGAGTTGTGCCGTTCCACCGTGCCGCCGTGGTCGCGATCCAGCTGCGCTTCCGCAGGGAATGCCTGATTGAATCGAATATGCATCGTTTTCGCGGTACGATGGACGAGACCGCTCTGGCGAACTGTCGGAACCGACGAGCCGCCCGGTGGTCGATCGTGCCGCGATCGACCGTTGCCGCGCGCTGATCGCCGCATCCGGCGCGCCCGCATACGTCGAGGCGATGATTGCCGATCGCGTCGAAACGGCCACGGACGCGCTCAGCGAAAGCTCGTTCGGGATCGGGCAGCGGGTGGCGCTGGAACAGATGGCGATGCTGTGCACCGCGCGGCAGCGGTAGAGGAGGCATACGATGCGCACTGTCACAGGCCGCGTCGAACTGGATGCGGCAGGTATCACCGATCGATCGCTACGACGTTCATATGAACACTGCCGGGCGCTCAATGCCCGGCACGGCAAGACGTTCTTTCTGGCCACCCGGTTGCTCGCTCCCGACCAGCGACCCGGCGTGCACGCGCTCTACGGCTTCGCCCGCCGGGCGGACGACATTCTCGACGATCTGGATCCACGGCTCGGAACCGCCGAGCGAGCATCCCAATTGGACAGTCTGGCAGCCAAATTCACAGCGGGTGATACGGCCGGCGATCCGGTGCTGGCCGCGGTGCTGCACACCGCCGACCGTTACCACATACCGGAAGATCTCTTCGACTCCTTTCTCGCGTCGATGCGAATGGATCTGTCGGTCACCGACTATCCCGATCGCGTGACATTGGATCGCTACGTCTACGGATCGGCCGAAGTGATCGGTCTGCAACTGCTGCCGATTCTGGGCACGACGGCATCGGAGCAGGACGCGGCGCCGTATGCGGCCGCGCTGGGAAAGGCGTTTCAGCTCACCAACTTTCTGCGCGATATCGACGAGGATCTAGCCCGCGACCGCGTTTATCTGCCCGCCGACGAACTGGCCGCTCACGGCGTGGACCGGGAACTGCTCGTGTGGTGCCGCCGGTACGGCCGCGCGGATGTCCGGGTGCGCCGCGCACTCGCCGCGCAGCACGAAATCACCAGGCAGATATACGACTTTGCGCGTGGAGGCATCGAACGGCTGGTACCGCGGTCTCGTCCCTGCGTGGCGACCGCGCTACTGCTGTACTCCGAGATTCTCGACCGCATCGAGGACGTCGATTTCGAAGTGTTCGGCCATCGCGCCACCGTCGGCACCCGGCGGCGAGTTCGAGTGGGTACCGAGGGCCTGCTGCGCGCGTGGGTGGCGCGCAGCAAGCAGTGCGGCGGTTGTGTCAGACCGTGATGACGACTTTCGCTCGCGCATGCTCGGTTTCGAGGTAGTGGATGGCCGCCGCCGCCTCGCTGAGCGGGTAAGTCCGTTCGATCACCGGTGTGAGCTTCCCGGCTTCGGCCAGCTCGCCGAGCGCGGTCAGATTGTCGGCGCGCTGCACTACTTGGAGGACGTCCACCCAGCGAGCGAAGCGCGCCAACACCATTCCCGTCACCATGAGCGCCATCGGCCCGACAACCGAACCCCCGCGGTACACACCGCCGCCGGACAGAACGAGCCTTCCATCCGGTGTCAGCACTCGCCGCAAATCGGACAACGAGTGGTTACCGACCAGGTCGAAGATCAGGTCGTAACGCACTGTGCCGCTGGTGAAGTCGTCCTCGGTGTAGTCGATGACCTGGTCCGCGCCGAGCGACCGCGTCTGCTCGATGTTCTTGGTGCTGCACACGCCGGTCACGTGCGCGCCGGAGGCTTTGGCGATCTGCACTGCGAACGTGCCGACGCCGCCGGACGCACCGTTGATCAGTACCCGGTGCCCCGGCTGGACCTGGCCGAGGTCACGCAGTCCTATGAGTGCGGTGTTGCCCGCCAAGGGAACCGCGGCCGCCTGCTCGAACGTCAGGCGAGCCGGTTTGTGCCCGACCACGGATTCCGGGGCGGCCACGTACTCGGCGAAGGCGCCATCGGACTCGCCGAACACCTCGTCACCGGCCTTGAACCGCGTCACGTTTCGCCCAACGGACTCCACCCGGCCCGCGAAATCGCGGCCGCGGATCTTCGCCCGCGGCCCGCGCAGTCCCATCATCGGCCGGGCCAGGTACGGATCTCCCCGCATCACATGCCAGTCGAGGGCGTTGACCGCGGCCGCGTACACCCGGACCAGAACCTCGTCGTCACCAGGCACCGGGACGGCGATCTCGCCGAACTCGAGAGCCTCCGGTGATCCGTACCGGTCCTGCATGATCGCTTTCACTGGGTTCTCCATTCGCGCTACCCGTTGGTGCCGAAACCGTAGATCGACACGCCAGGGCCGGACATCGGGGAAGCCCCTGAGACGAGCACTGATTTCAGTGCTCGACCGGATTGCGATGCGGGGCGGGTCGTCGTGTTGGCCGAGCACACCGCCAAGGACAGCAGCCCCAAGATCGTCGATCGCTGCACTCTGCCGCCGCCGGGCGAGTTCGCTCCTGCACTCGCCCGGCGGCCCACGCTCCGGCCCGGCCCGAATGCGAACCGACTGAAGCAGGTATCGATGAGCGAATCCCTCGCGTCCGCACCCGGCCGAGCCGATCGGATGCCGCCGTTGCCGGACGCCGAACTCACCGCGGTGCAGCACGAGGCCGTCCGGCGCCTGTCCGCCGGACGCGCGGCAGCGGCTACGAGCTGCCCGGTGCCTGCTCGGCGAGCCGATCTGCCGCGTAGGCCCTCGACTGCTCGATTCGGCTCCGTTCGTCACCCATGCCGACGAGCAGGTCCACGGTCGCGGGGCCGAGGATATTGGTGGCGGCGTGCCCTTCGTGTCCGAGGTAGCCGGTGATTTCGAGCAGGACCACGCCGTGCACCAAACTCCAGAGCCGTCCCGCGACATCGGCGACCGGGTCCGCGCGGATGCGACCGGCCTCGATCATCCGCTCGACGACGTGCATCATCTGGTTGAAAGACGTTGCTTCGACGGCGGATTCGGCGGGCGTGCCGGTGGCGCTGAGGTTCCCGGCCGCCGGGCGGGTGGTCTGCGGGGAGACCAGCCCGAACATCAGCCGGTAGCGCTGCGGATTGGCGAGTGCGTAGCTGCGGTACGCGTTGCCCGCCGCGAAGAAGTCGGCGACCGGATCGTTCGTCTCGGGAACGGCGAGTGCGGCGCCGAAGCGTGCGAATGCCTCCGCCGCGACGGCGTCGAGCAGTTCGTTCATGCCGCCGAAATGCGTGTACACGGCCATCGTGGACGCACCGATCTCGGCGGCGACTGTGCGCGCCCGCAACGCCTCCGGTCCCACCTCTTCCAGTAACCGGATGCTTGCCTCGATCAGTCGCGCTCGCGGGCTCTGGGCGGGCTGTCCTTTCGGCTTCCGTTCAGCTGGGATCCGCGCTATCCGGCCCGCATCGGCGTGCTGCCCCGAGACGGCGACAATGCCGATGTCCGCTGGTTCGATATCGAGCCTTGCTACGTCTTCCACCCGATGAACGCCTACGACGACGGCGAAACCGTCGTGCTCGATGTCGTGCGTCATCCGAAGATGTTCGACCGGAATACCGCAGGCCCGTGGGAAGGGCCGCCCACGCTGGATCGCTGGGTCGTGGACCTGGCGGGAGGGCGGGTCCGCGAGTCGCGGCTCGACGATCGGGCGCAGGAGTTCCCGCGCGTCGACGAACGCCTGGTCGGTAGGCGGCATCGGTACGGGTACGCGTCCGCGGTCGGGACAGGTTTGGGAGGAAGCCCGGTATTGCTGAAGCACGACCTCGACGCGAGGACGTCGCGCACCCGATCATTCGGTGCGGGAAAGGTCGTGGGGGAGTTCGTCTTCCAGCCTGCTGCCGCCGATTCCGGTGAAGACGATGGCGTTCTGATGGGGTATGTCACCGATCTCCCCGCCGACCGCAGCGAGTTGGCGATCCTCGACGCCGGGACGCTGGAGACGATCGCGAATATTCCGTTGCCACATCGCGTTCCGGCCGGCTTCCACGGGAACTGGGTTCCGACCGCCAGTATCACAGCGACCTGATGCCCCACCCGGATCGGTGAGGAGAGGGCGCTCCCAGCTTGTTGCCAGTCGGATTCAGTGGGTGGTCGGTGATGCTGTCGCAAGCGCTGATGGGCATCGGCTCGGTGGCTTTGGTGTATGCCGCGGTGCAGCGACCCCGGCGGCGGGGTTGATCGCCGGGGTCGCGTTGGCTGGCACGCCCGTCGCGGCGCTGATGTTCCGGTACGACAACCCCGATGCGCTGTTGACGTTCCTGATGGTGGTCGCCGGGTACTGCGCCGAAGAAGCTGTGAACCGTTGCGTGCGTCGGCTTTACGAGGTGCGGATCTCTGGGACTGTTGCCATCCCGGCGAAATGAGTAAGGAGACCGTCGGTCACGGCCGCACCTCGAGTGTGGCTTGCAGCGCCGCTCGGGTCGATGTGGATTCGATACCGAATTTCTCGGTCGCGGCCGTGGAATCGACCACGAACGGGCGATCGAACTGGTAGCGCAACTCGCGTATTTCACGGGCGTCGGCGTTGAACAGGCCGGCGGCCCGCAGCATTGCCGATGGCATGCGGCGGACTCGTGCCGGGGACGCGCCCGCGAGCGTGGCCGTCAGATCGGCGAGGGCGCGGACCGACAGGGGAGCGGCGGTGGGCGCGTGCCATGCTCTGCCCCAGGATGTTTCGTCATCGGCCACCGCGAGGAGGGTACGTGCCACGTCGTGGATGGCTGTCCAGCTGTGCGGAGCGTCGGGGTCGCCGGGGAACAGTGCGGTCTTGCCTGCGATGGCGGCGGGCAGGACCACGGCGGTGAAAGTCGAGTTGGCTCCGGCTCCCAGGTAGTCGGATCCGCGGACTTCCGCGGTGCGAATGCGGCCGTCGCGATGCGCGGTCAGGGCTTCGTTCCAGAGATCGGCGCGGATCCGCCCCTTGGTGGAGTTGGGGCGCAGGGGGTGGGATTCGTCGACCGGGCCGTCGAATTCGCCGTAGCCGTAGAGGTTTCCGACGGTGAGCAGGAGCGCGCCGGAGGCTTCGGCCGCGTCGATCGCGGCGTGGATGAGCGGCGGGAAGCCGGTGGCCCACCGGGCGTATTCGAGCCCGGCGCAGTGATGCAGTGCGGTCGCTCCCGCGCACTGGGCGGTGAGGTTCGCGGCGTCGGTGGCATCGACCCGGATGCGTGCGATGCGCGGATGCTCGGGTCCCGATCCGCTGCGGGTGAGCAGGCGAACATCGTCGCCCCGCTCGGCCAGCAGGAGTGCGGCGGCCGATCCGACGGGGCCGGCTCCGACGACGACGTGCAGGGACATGGTGGTCCTCGATCCTGTTCAAGTGTTCCGTTTCGAGAACAGCGTTCTCGCGACGCTTTCACGCTAGATGCCGAGGTCGAAGGCTGTCAAGAACAGTGTTCTCGAAACGGCCTACTGTTCTCTTTTTGGCCACGCGTTCTCTACACTGGCGGTATGTCCGCCCCTTCGCTACGAGCCCGTGTTCGCACGGAAATGATCGAGGAGATCAAGGCCGTCGCGCGCCGCCGACTGGCGGTGGACGGGGCCACTCTCTCGCTGCGCGGGGTCGCGCGCGATATGGGCATCGTCGCTTCGGCGCTCTACCGGTACTTCCCCAGCCGCGACGACCTGCTGACCGCGCTGATCCTGGAAGGCTACGAATCCCTCGGCGCGGCAGCCACTTCCGCTGCGGCGGCAGTGCCGGAGGGTGATTACCGGGGCCGATGGATCGCCGTCTGCACCGCTGTTCGCGACTGGGCGCTGGCCCACCCGACCGAATACGGCCTGCTCTACGGCAGCCCGGTCCCTGGATACAACGCCCCGCAAGACACCATCCGCCCAGCCTCGACCGTCGTCCTCCTGCTTTCCGACATAGCGATCGCTGCGACGGCCGCGGGACGCATCGACCCCCCGTCAGTGCCAACACTGCTCCCCGCACCCGTCCGCGCGGATCTCCGTGCGCTGATCGACCAACGAGCACAGGCCGAAGAACTTACCACCGACCTCCCCGAGGACACACTCGGCCGTGTATTCGCCGCCTGGACACAGCTTTTCGGCCTCGTCAGCTTCGAGATCTACGGCCGCCTCGAAGGCACCATCGAAGCCCGGGCCGACTACTTCCACCACCAGATGAACCTGATGGCCGACCTCGTCGGACTGCCGAACGCCCAGGCCATGTAGCTCCAGCCACCCTCCAGCACACGTCGCGGCCCATGTCGGCGGCATGCAGTTTGGCGACGGAAACGTCCAAAGGCTGTGGGAACCTCCCCTTTTCGGCGACCACCGCGCCGATGCCCTTCACTCCCGGTGTCGCGTTCAGTTGCGCGAAGGTGATGGGCAGGTCGTAATCCGGTGCGTCGGTGATGAAGCGCTCGCTGCCATTGACGACGATCTCGTCGCCGCCGTTCGCGGCCGAGGGTGCCCGGGTGGCGTGCTGCGGCAGGCGAATCGAGTGCGCCGGGCGGTGAAGCGCGCGATCCGCGACGCGGGCTGTTCGACGCGAACCGTTGCGCTCGGCGCGGACGCGGTCTCCGCCTGGGGTCGTGCGGCCCCAGGCGGAGATGCGTCCGAACACTCTGCGGTGGTGGCGATTCCGGACCGATTGAGCGGGCGGTTTCACCACGAACGGTTTCGCAACTACCGCTGGCTCAGCTGGACCCAGGCGGTTACAGGCAGAAGCTGATCTCGATCTGGCCGACCGGGATACCGGTGCACACTTCCACCGAACCCGACGTGGGAGTGGCGATGGGGTGTGCGGCGGCGGTGCCGGCGCTGAGAGCGCCTGCGGACAGCGCTAGGGCGGTGATGGCAAGTGGGCGGGCAATTCTGGAGGTCATACTTCATCCTCTGGTCGTGCAATGTGATGCGTCCCAGGTTCGGGACGGGGCCCATCAGAACACGTTCTCATTACCCGCGGGTAGCCCTGTGCGGTCGCCCTGTGGAGTTAACAAAGTATCGGCGAAAGTTTGTGTTAATCCGTTTAACAGCGGCCGGGCGCCGATATCGACGTTGACGCGGCCCGGCAAGCGGCCCGCGAACCGACTCCCACTCGCGCCTAGACCACCGCCCTCGGCGGCTTCGTGAGGTGCAACCGACCAGAGGCAAGGGCGACGGCAGGTGGTCAGGTCTGCGTACTTGTGTCACCTGGACCAGCGGAGAACCTCGAGTGTCGCGCCGACCGCGACTGTGTTGGTCGCGAAGGGTCGAGGCAGTAGCTCGTCGACCCGTGCCAGGCGACGCACGACCGTGCCGCGGTGGGTGTAGAGCCGATCTGCCATCCGGGTGAGTGCACTCCGAGGAAGCCTTGTTCTCGCGCGGATGCGAAGGTCCGGTACGGCTGGACGCGACCGGTGCGCATAGCCGACCATGGCTGACATGTTGCTCACGCGCGAGGCCGATCTGTTCGAAAGCTCCAGGGGCCGCCTGGAGGCGATCGCCTACCGCCTGCTGGGCTCGGCCAGCGACGCCGAGGACGCGGTGCAGGAGACGTATCTACGTTGGCAGGCCGCCGACCGCGAGTACGTGGAGACGCCCGAGGCGTGGCTGACCAAGGTGCTCACCAATCTCTGCCTCAACCAGCTCACCTCGGCCCGAGCGCGCCGGGAAACCTATGTGGGGCAATGGCTTCCGGAGCCGGTGTTGGCCGGTGGCCCGATGCTGGGCCCGGCCGACACCGTCGAACAGCGTGAATCGGTGTCGATCGCCATGCTCACGCTCATGGAGCGGCTCACCGCCAAGGAGCGCGTGGTGTACGTGCTGCGCGAGGCCTTCGGCTATCCGCACCACGAGATAGCCGACCTGCTCGACATCACCGAATCCAATTGCCAGCAGGTCTATCGCCGCGCCAAACAGCACTTGGCCGTGGAACGGGCGCGCATCGAGGTGGACGAGGCCGCCGCCCGCCGGATCGTGGAGGAATTCCTGGCCGCGGCGGTCAGCGGCCGGACCGACGAGCTGGTGCGGTTGCTTACCGATGACGCCGCCATCATCGGCGACGGCGGCGCCTTCTTCGCCACCTTGAACAGGCCGCTCGTCGGCGCCGAGCGCATCGCGCTGTTCGTGCGGCTCGCCATCAAACCCTCGGGCACCAAGTGGGACAAGCTCGGCGGCAAGCCCACGCCGTTCGCCGCGATCGTCAATGGCAGGCCCGCGCTGGTCCTGGCGGCCGAGGATCGGATCGTCGGCGTCGTGGTGCTGGAGGTGACCACCGACGGCATCGCCGCCGTGCACGCCCACGTCAATCCCGACAAGCTGGCGCACGCCAACCGCCAGTGGGCCACGTACGCACCGGGAGCGCCCCTGCCCGATCTATGGTGAACCACATCACAGTCCGCTCCTGTCAGCATTCGTGAGGCTGTCCGGTTCAAGGTCCGAACCCACCGAGACAGGAGCAACACCATGAAGCACCGCATCGTCGTCCTCGGAGCCGGGTACGCCGGAGCCATCGCCGCCGGCCGCCTGGCCAAGCGACTGCACCGCGACGACGTCGAGATCGCCCTGGTCAACGCCGATCCCGACTTCGTCGAACGGGTGCGCCTGCACCAGCTCGCCGCCGGGCAGGACCTGCCGGTCCGCCCACTGCGGAAGATGTTCGCGGGCACCGGCGTTCAGGTGCGCATCGCATGGGTCGATTCGGTGGACGCGGACCGCAAGACCGTCGAACTGATCGGCGAGCAGGGGGCCGAGACCCTCGCCTACGACACACTCGTCTACTCCCTGGGCAGCACCGTCGCCGATTTCGGCGTCCCCGGCGTCGTCGAGCACGCCCACCAGGTGGCGAGCAAGCAGGCCGCGCTGCGGCTGCGGGAACGCCTGAACCAGCTGCGGGCGGACGAGACCGTGCTGATCGTGGGTGGCGGCCTGACCAGCATCGAGATCGCCACCGAGATCGCGGAGGCGCGCCCGGATCTGAAGGTCGCCATGGCCGCGCGCGGCGGTGTCGGCGACTGGCTCGACGAGAAGGCACAGAGCCACCTGCACGGCGCGTTCGAACGCTTCGGTATCACCGTCCACGAGCACGCCGACGTCACCCGGGTCACCGAAGAGGGCGTGGCCACCCGATCGGGCGCGGAGATCCTCGCGCAAATGACCATCTGGACAGCGGGATTCGCCGTGCACCCGATCGCGGCCGCCAGCACACTCACCGTCTCCGAGGCCGGGCGGATCGTCGTCGACGCCACCCAGCGCTCGGTCTCGCACCCGGACGTGTACGCCTTCGGCGACGCCGCGCACGCCGCGGGAGTGGGCGGCAAGACGCTGCGCATGGGCTGCGCCACCGCCTCCCCGATGGCCTGGCTGGGCGCCGACGCCATTGCCGCCCGACTGACCGGACGTGAAGTCCCCGATGCCCCGATCGGCTACAACAGCCAGTGCATCAGCCTCGGCCGCCGCGATGCCATCGTGCAGAAGGTGACCAAGGAGGATCAGCCGACCTCGAAGGTCGACGTGGGCCACAAGGCCGCCCGCGTGAAGGAGCTGATCTGCAAGGCCACCGTGTGGAGCGTCAACCATCCGACCCTGATGGTGCCGAGCCGGCGTCGAAGCCTGGTCGAGACCGGCGCGGCGGCTCCGGTCGCGACCGTCTGAGCGCGCGGGTGCGGAGCCGGTGCAGGTCCGCCCCAGCGGGAACGAACTGGGGCGGGTCTCGATGGCTTCGAGCCGGTGCTTGCCCGCTGTGATCAGGCCGAACATCGTGTAAGTGGACTGTCAGGCCGACGTCAGCTCGGTGTAAGCCGGGCTGGCGACAGTATTCCTGTGAACAGCACAGCAATTGCGGCTTATGGGCTCCGGAAGGCATACGGGGACAAGACGATCCTCGATGGCATCGCTCAGAACATCGGTGCTGGCCCCTACCCGAGCCTGCGCACGGAATGGCTCGACCGACTCGCCCGCGTGATGCGGTACTTGCGCGGCGACCACGCCTTCGCCCAGTTGATCCGGTTCGCCCTGGTCGGCGGCTCCAGCAACATCGCCTATGTCCTGCTGTTCATGGCCACGAACGGGATCAGCCCGCTGGTCGCCAATATCGCAGGCTCGATCGTCAGCACGGTGATCGCGAACGAACTGCACCGGCGGCTCACCTTTCGCGCGGCCGGACGAGTCGGTTGGTTCACCGCACAGTGGGAAGGCGGCGGGCTGGCGCTGATCGGCCTTCTGATCAGCACGGCGGCGCTGGCCGGACTGGAGTTCCTGGCGCCCGGCCTCGGCGAGATCGCACAGGCGGGCGCCGTGACCGCCGTCATGGCGGCGGTCGGCGGTGTGCGGTTCCTGGTACTGCGCGGCTTCGTCTTCTGAAAGTTCGCCCATTTCGAATCAGGTTTGGCGTCAACCTCGTTGGGGGACGAGACACTGGCGGACCAGTTGGGCTGCCACGATGCCTGCATGGATGTCGAACTGCTGCCTGCACTCGCACCGGGCGTCGGTCCGCCGGAGCGGATCGAGTTGGGAGATCTGCTGATACGACGATGGCTGCCGGAGGACCTGGTGCCACAGTTCGATGCGATCACAGCGTCCTATGAACACATCCATCCCTGGATGGACTGGCTTGCCGAGCCGACCACGCTGGAGCGGCAACGCGCATTCGGTGCGGCGGTCGCCGAGAGCTGGCCTACTGCCGATCGAGGCTTCCATTACGGCATCTTCGACGGCGATGGCAGGCTGCTCGGCGGGATCGGCCTGCTCGACGGCCTCGGTCCTCCAGCGGTCGAGATCGGTTACTGGTGCCATGTCGAGCACACCGGTCGTGGTGTGGTGACCCGTAGCGTGGCTGAGTTGACCCGCATCGCACTGACTTTGCCCGGTGTCGACCAGGTCGAGATCCATTGCGATGAAGCGAACCTTCGCAGCGCTGCGGTCGCTCGCCGGCTCGGTTATCGTCTCGATCGGATCGAGCCTCGCGAAAAGCGCGCTCCCGCAGAGTCCGGTCGCGGGATGTTTTGGATCAAGCAGGGTTCGGGTGGCTCTCCACCGCCGTGACACGGGCCCGGAGCAGGCAGAATTCGTTCCCCTCCGGGTCGGCGAGTACAGACCTGTGCCGAACAGCGGTTTTCCTTGTCGGCACGGCGAATCGGTCACGAGGCTGGGTGCTGTGTCGGCAACGCACCAGCGGTCCCCGGATCCACCTGCGGGACACGTGCGTCCCGGCAGGTGATCGCGGACGGTATCAGGCTCCGGTCTCAGGACTCGTCGATTTCCAGTGCCCCGGACGGGCAAGCATCCACGGCCTCCCGCACCGCTGCGTGACCGCCCTGTGGTCTCGGGGCGAACAACCGCACCCGGCCGTCGCCCTCGTCCTGATCGAAGACCTCCGGTGCGACAAGGGCGCACATGCCCGCGCCGATGCAGCGCTCCCGATCCGCGGAGATTCGCATCCCGGTCACTTCCTCGTCCAGGTGACCGGCAGCTCGTGGACGCCGTAGATGTTCATGTCGGTCCTGAGTTTCACCTCGTCGGCGGGGATGGCGAGCTCGAGGGTCGGGAAGCGACGCAGCAGCCCCTCGAACCCGGCGCGCATCTCGATCCGGGCCAGTTGCTGGCCGAGGCAGGTGTGGATGCCGTGGCCGAAGGCCAGACGACCGCGGGCCTCGCGGCGGATGTCCAGGGTGTCGGGGTTGTCGAAGCGCCGGGGGTCGCGGTTCGCGGCCAGCAGTGAGACGACGACGGTCGATCCCTTGCCGATCAGTTCGCCGCCGAGTTCGATGTCCTCCGTGGCGTAGCGATAGAAGATGTCGGCAACGGACAGGTAGCGCAGGAGTTCCTCGACGGCATCGGGGACCAGATCGGGGTCGGCGCGCAGTGCGGCCAGCTGCTCGGGATGCTCGAGGAGCGCGAAAGTGCCGAGCGCCAGCATGTTTGCGGTGGTCTCGTGGCCGGCGAGCAGCAGCAGGAAGGCGATGCCGATCAGTTCCTCGATGCTGAGGTCGTCCTGGCGGGCCAGGTCGGACAGGAGGTCGTCGCCGGGTTCGGCGCGTTTGCGCGTGACCAGTTCGGCGAGATACGTGGTCATCGCGCCGTACGCGGCCATCTTCTCGTCGAGCGACTGGTCCTTGACCAAGAACTGGGCGGAGTTGGTCTGGAAGGTCTCCCGGTCCTCGTAAGGGACACCGAGCATTTCGCAGATCACCAGCGAGGGCACCGGCAGGGCGAACTCCTTGACGAGGTCGACCGGCGGGGTCAGGCGTGCCATCTCCGCCAGTTGCCGCTCGGCGATGTCGATGATGTGCTCTTCGAGCTGCTTCATGCGTTTGACGGTGAAGGCGCCGGTGAGCATGCGCCGCAGCCGGGTGTGGTCCGGCGGGTCCATGGCGATGAACAGACCCGGAATCTGTGGGGACGGTTCGGTTGCCGCGGGCATGCCGGGGGTCTCGTACGGGATGTGGACGATGCCGATGTCCTGGCGGGAGCTGAACCGGGTGTCGGCCATGAGCTGGCGGACCGCGTCGTAGCCGGTGACGAGCCAGCCCTCGTGCCCATCGGGGAAGACCAGGGGACTGACCGGGCGAGCCTCGCGCAGCCGGGTGATGTCGCGGGGCGGGTCGAAGGGGCCCGCATCGCGCTCCATGGGAAGGCCGTGCGGGATGGGAACCGTCTGACTCATCGGATTTCCTTTCGTGGCGGTTGTTGTGGCAACACTCGCCGACGGACCTGACATGCGACTGTCACGGCTCTGACACCGACCAGCGCACGCGCGGCTTCCGCACCACGTCAGCGGCACAGGCCCGCAGACCGCCCATGGCAAGATCAGCCAGGTGCAGATCGGGATACTTGGACCATTCGAGATACGCACGGCAGACGGCGTTTACGCCGACGTGCCGGGCGCGCGGCTGCGCGGGCTGTTGATCGCCCTCGCGCTCGAACCAGGTCACGCGGTCCCGAAAGCGACGCTCATCGACTGGATCTGGGGAGAACAACCTCCTTCCGACGCGGCGAATGCGCTGCACCGCTTGGTTTCCCGGCTGCGGAAGGCGCTGCCGGAAGGGATGGTCGAAGGGCAGACGGACGGCTATCGGCTGCGGGTGGAACCCGATGCCGTCGACGCCGTGCGGTTCGAACGCCTCGTCGCCCAGGCCCGCAATGACGAGGGTCCCCAGGGAGTACGGCGGCTGCGCGAGGCTCTCGCGTTGTGGCGCGGCGCGGCCATGCAGGACGTCGGTCTGCAGGACAGTGCGGCGTTCGACGTGGTCGTCACCCGTCTCGAGGGGCTACGCCTGACCGCCATGGAGGATCGGTTCGACGCCGAGATCAGCCTCGGCCACGGTGCGGAGCTGGTCACGGAACTGACCGACTCGGTGGCCGCGCATCCGGTGCGAGAACGGCTCGTCGCCGCATTGATGCGTGCCCTCGTCACGACCGGTCGCGACACCGAGGCGCTGCTGGTGTACGAGCGGGCGAGAGAAACCCTGGCCGACGAGCTGGGCGTCGACCCCGCACCGGAGCTGTCCGCCTTGCACATCGCGCTGCTGCGGGGCGAGCTGGGACGGCGGGAGGACAACCGGAAGACCAACTTACGTGCCGAGCTGACCAGCTTCGTCGGCAAGGACGCCGATGTCGCCGCGGTCGGCGAACTCATCGCCGAACACCGGCTCACCACCCTGATCGGGCCGGGCGGCTCTGGAAAGACCCGACTGGCCACGGAAACCGCGCGCACGCTGCTCGGCGACCTGCCGGACGGTGCCTGGCTGGTCGAACTCGCGGCCATCGGCGCCGACGGTGACACCGGAGGCGGGCGCACGGGGGATGGGCCCGAAGGGCAGGGAAGCGGGAACAATATCGCGCAAGCGACGCTCGCCGCGCTCAAACTGCGGGATGCGCTGCTCGGCGAGGCGCCGGACGCGGAGCCGACGGATCGGGTGATCGCCGCGGTCCGCGAGCGGGCGATGGTGCTCGTTCTGGACAACTGTGAGCACGTGATCGAGTCCGCGGCAGCGTTCGCCCATCGAGCACTCGGAGAGTGCAGGCAGCTGCGGATCCTCGCGACGAGCAGGGAACCCCTCGGCATCACTGGTGAGGCACTGTGGCCGGTCGCACCGTTGGCCTTACCCGCGGAACACGCCGACCCCGGCGAGATCGCGTCGGCTCCGGCCATCCTGCTGCTGCTGGACCGAGCCCGCGCGGTGCGCAAGGACCTCACGACCGACGCCCACACCTTGTCGACGTTGGCGCGCGTCTGCCGGGCACTGGACGGGATGCCGTTGGCGATCGAACTCGCCGCGGCCAGGTTGCGCACCATGTCCCTCGATCAGCTCGCCCACCGGCTCGACGATCGGTTCCGCCTGCTCACCGGCGGCAGCCGGGCCGCGCTGCCGCGGCACCGGACGCTGCGCGCGGTGGTCGACTGGAGCTGGGAGCTGCTCACCGACGCGGAACGGGTTGTCCTGCGCAGGCTTTCGGTGTTCTCGGGCGGGGCGAGCCTGGAAGCAGCCGAGCGGGTCTGCGGGAGCGAGGCGGTCGAGGCGGGTGAGGTACTCGAGTTGCTGACCGCGCTGACCGAGAAATCGCTGGTGCTCACCGAGGGCGACTTGGCGCCACGCTACCGGATGCTCGGCACGATCAGGGAGTACGCCGAACAGCGTCTCACGGAGGCGGGGGAATCGGATTCGGCGCGTCGTGCGCATCTCGCGTATTTCACCGAACTCGCCGAAATCTCGGATCCGCATCTGCGCCGCGCCGAGCAATTGGAATGGCTCGCAACGCTGGAGGCCGAGCACGACAATATCGCTGCCGCGATGCGTGGTGCGCTCGCGGCCGGCGAGGCCGACGGGGTGATGCGGCTCGCCGCGGCCGCAGGCTGGTACTGGTGGCTCGGCGGGCACAAGGCCGAGGGCAACGAGTTGATCCTGGCGGCCACGGCCATGCCCGGCGAGGTGGCCGACGAGATCCGGGCAGTGGTGTACGCGTTCGTCGTTCAGTTCGTGATCTCCGGGCCGCAGAGTGACCAGTACAACGCGGAGGAGTGGATCCGCAAAGCTTACGAATCCAGCAGGCGTGTTCAGAGCCGTCACCCGGTGCTGAGGTTTGCCGCCCCGCTGGAACGCATGTTGCAAGGGCCGGACGCGTTCCTGCCCGCGTGGGAATCACTGCTGGCCGACGACGACCCCTGGGTGCGCGCCCTGGGCAGGCTGCAGCTCGGCAAATTGCGGATCCAGCTCGGCTATGGCGGCCGGGATGCGGACACCTATCTCGAGGCGGCGCTCACCGAGTTTCGCGCGCTCGGCGAACGGTGGGGGATTTCGTTCGCCCAGACCGAGCTGGCGAATCGCATCGCCATGCGCGGCGAGTTCGCCAGTGCGTGTGAGCATTACGAACAGGCGATCGCGGTCGTCACCGAGATCGGCGCCATCGAGGATGTCGTGCCGTTGCGGTCGCGGCAGGCCCAGTTGTACTGGCTGTCGGGCGACGAGGAGTCGAGCGCGGCGGCCATGGCCGAGGCGCAGCGGTCCGCGGAACGAGTCGCCTGGCCGAATGTGCTTGCCGAGCTGGCGCTGTCGAAGGCGGAACTCGCGCGCTGGATCGGCGATGCCGAGCAGGCATACCGGCAACTCGACATCGCGACAACGCTGCTCGGCGATGACGCCGAGCGGGCAATCGGCCGCGCGATGAAACAGGATCTGCTCGGCTATCTCGCCGAGGATCTCGACGAGGCGCGCGCACACCGCGTCGCGGCCTTGCAAGCGGCGTCCGAGGCGGGGCACGCACCCCTGATCGCCCGGGCGCTCGTCGGGATCGCGGATCTGGCGCTGCGTGACGAAAACTACGAGCAAGCCGCGCGGCTGCTCGCGGCGAGCGCAGGCGTGCGTGGTCTGGCGGATCACTCTCAACCGGATGTGGTCAGGATCGAGCAGGCCGCGCGAAGCCGCCTCGGCGACACGCGGTTCACCGAGGCGGCACAGGAGGGGGCGTGGGCGAGCTGGCACGAGTTGGCCGCGTTCACGCTCGCTTGCTGAATGTCGAACGCGCCCACAGGTACCCGACGACCGCGATCCCGACGCACCAGGCGATGGCGGTGATCGCATCGCCGGTGTTCGGTGCGCCGTCGAGCAACCCGCGCAGGGTTTCGATGATCGGCGTGAAGGGCTGGTACTCCGCGAACTGCCGCAAGCCCGGTCCCATCTTCTCCGCAGGCACGATCGCGCTGCTGAAGAACGGCAGCATGACCAGCGGCACGGAGGCCATGCCCGCCGTTTCCGGAGACTTCGCCGCCAATCCCAAGGCGACCGTGAGCCAGCTGGCCGCGACACCGAGCAGCACGACGATGCCGACCACACCGAGCCAGTCGAGGACATTCGCCGACGGACTGAATCCCAGCAGGAACGCCACTCCGACGAGGGCCGTGATGGCGATCAGATTGGTCAGCACAGTGGCGATGACATGACCGCTCAACACCGCGCCGCGGGAGACGTCCATGACCTTGAACCGGTTGATGATGCCGTTCGTCATATCGGAGTTCACCGCTGTCGCGGTGGCCCCCAGCCCGTAACAGACCGCCAACAGGATCAGGCCGGGCGTGGCGTAGTCGATGTAGTCGACGCCGACGTCGAAAGCGTCGCCGAACATGTACACGAACATCAGCATGATGATGATCGGCATCAGGACCGCGTTGAACACCGAGGTCGGGTTCCTGGCGATGTGTTTGAAGTTGCGGCGCAACATGACAATCGAAGGGGACTTGGCGGTCATTTCGCGACTACCTCCGTGGTGTGGCCCGTCAGGGCGAGGAAAACGTCATCGAGGTCGGGTGTGTGCACGGAGAACTCGTCGGCGGTGAGTCCGTACTCGTCGAGCCGGTCCAGCAGCACCCGAAGCGATTTCGTGCCGCCATCGCTGGGAATCCGCAGGGTCAGTGTCTCGTCGTCCTGCGTGGAGTCGGGGAACAGACGCGCGGCCGCGCCGAGCTGTGAGCCGTTGGCGAACCGGAGCCGGACGTGCGTCCCGGGGATCTGGCGCTTGAGATCGTGGGGAGTGCCCTGAGCGACCAGGCGGCCCTGGTCGAGTACCGCGATCCGGTCGGCGAGTTGATCGGCTTCCTCGAGGTACTGGGTGGTGAGGAAGATGGTCACGCCGTCGGCCACCAGGTCGCGGATGATCGACCACATCGTGCGGCGGCTGCGCGGGTCGAGTCCGGTGGTCGGCTCGTCGAGGAAGATGATCTTCGGGTTGCCGACGAGCGTCATCGCCAGGTCGAGCTTGCGGCGCATACCGCCGGAGTAGGTCGACGCGGGCTTGTGCGCCGCCTCCACCAGCTCGAAGCGTTCCAGCAGTTCTGTGACGGTCCGCTTGCCTGCCTGGTCGGGAATCCCGTTGAGGTCCACCATCAGCTGCAGGTTCTCCTGCCCCGTCAGCAGCTCGTCCACCGCCGCGAATTGACCGGTGACCCCGATCGCCGCGCGCACCGCCTTGGCCTCGGTCGCGACGTCGTGGCCGGCAACGCGTACCGTCCCGCCATCGGCCGTGATCAACGTGCTCAGCACGTTCACCGTCGTCGTCTTACCCGCCCCATTCGGGCCGAGAAGGGAAAAGATCGTTCCCGCAGGGACATCCAGATCGATGCCATCGAGCACCACCTTGTCCCCGTATGCCTTCCGCAGCCCGGAAACCGCGATCGCTGAATTACTCATGCGACCACCATCGGCACCCGGCCTGACACCGGCCTGTCACGCCCCTGACACGGAGTTCCGCATTGACGTTCACACCGCTCCGGGAGACGATACGATCCGTCGAGGATTTCCGTATCCGCTGAGCAGATCGGCAGCACGACAATGCTTCTCGCCACCGCGTACGACATTCTGGCGCAAGTCGGCAATCCCACTCCCGAGCCGCCGCCGGAGTCGGAGAAGTTCCTGCAACTCAGTCGGTACCTGGTCTGGCTCGCTGTTATCGGGCTGATCGCGCTCGTGGTGATCGGTATTCCGCTGATCGTCGTGCTGGTGACCCGCCGGTCCACGCGTCGTGTACCGGGCGGGCCGGGCGCAGCTCCGGGCTACGGCGGCCCGCACCAGCCGGGGCCGGGTGGTCCCGGCGGTGGTGGTCCGGCGGGAGGCGGGCACCACGGCTACGGTGGCGGTGGTCCGGGCGTGTGAGCTCCGGTCCGGCGGGGTCGGCGATCCACCGTGACGGAAAGTCGTTGTCGGTGCACAGATGTCAGCGATCTCCGCGTGGAAACCGATCTGCGAAACTGCTTCCGATCAGCTCAGGACAACGGTGAACCAGAGTCGAACCTCGGTCGTCATCGGTGCCGCGAACTGTGAGCGACGAGGCGTCGGCGTCCACGGTGGCGGTGATGGTGGTGGTCTACAGGACTGTGCTGGGAGCGAGTGCTGGCAGTTCTCGAGTCGAAATCTCGTGCGCCTCTTCAGGATCGATGCCCAGTGCGCGCAGCAGCAGCTCTGCGGTCGACGCCCCTGCCTCTCTCCATGTTTGATGACCTTCCAGCACCATCCACATCGCACTCAATGTGGAGCCCAGAACCATGGAGATGACGCTCTCGATGCTGGCCGAGCCGAGTATGTAGCGCCCTGAGGCAACTCCGGCCTGGAAATCTTCCTGCGGCGGCCCGGCCAACCATGTTCGGAGTATTTCCTTGGTGAGCAGGCCGAACTCGACAGCGAAGCGACCCATCAACGGGTTGTCGTGGCCGGTTCGAATCCACAGCCGTACGCCCGTTGCCATCCGGGCGGCGGGGTCGTCCATGCCGGTGAACGTCGCGGCGACACGCTGGTGCATGTCTGTACTGATGTCGTGCACGACGCGATCGAACAGGCCCTCGATCGAACCGATGTTGCGGTACAGCGTGCCTCGGGCGACATTGGCTTGCTGTGCCAACTCGCTGATGGTGATCTGGGTGGTCCCCTTGTCCACGAACAGCTGAACAGCTGCGATGAAAATTCGCTCTTCCGTCGGTGTCATGCGCCCCGGTTCCGATCCAGTGCCCGCTCGTGTCCAATCAGCTGAGACTGTAGCAGGATCGAACGAGTGGACGCATAATTGAACACCATTGTTCAATTAGCGGCTGGAGGGTCCTGATCTGGCGGGGAGGCGCACCGTTTAGCGCTGTCGTCATCTACGGTGCACTCCGGCGGCAGGTGCCGCCGACGAGCGGGCCGATGGATGTTGCGGGTGAGGGAGTAGTGGCTCGTGGCTATTTCGCTGGACCAGGCCGACTCGGTGATCTCGGCCGCTCGTCAGGCGGCAGCCGAGCTGGGGGAGGCCGTCTCGCTTGCGGTCGTGGAGGCCGGCGGCAAACTGGTGGCCTTCGCGTGTATGGACGGCGCACCTCGGTATACGACCGAAATCGCAAAACGCAAGGCAGACACGGCCATTGCGCTCGGATTCGACACAGTGCACATGACCACCGCCACGCCACAGGGACAGCCGCTGGTCGGTGGACCGCAGCAGTCGGGTGCAGACTCACTGGTGCCCAACGGGGCGGTGGCGTGATCATCTGGGTCCGCGGCACGGTTATCGGCGCGCTGGGCGTATACGGCGCGGCCTCCTCGATCGCCGACCACAAGATCGGCACAGTTGCCGTCGCCCAATTGGATTGACGGCCGCCGAAATTCGCCAGCTGGCGGCCCCTTCGCTCCGGGCGCCGAGATGTTGTGGTACCCGCCGAGCGGGAGGGGGAGAACAGCGTGGCGATCGCCTATAGCGAGTCGACGGCCCGACTGCTCGAGTATTGATGGCGGTGTGGCACCAATAATCGCTGGTGGTGGCGTGGCACGATGGGGTTGCCGGCGATCCGAGGGCGCAGTTCATGGCACACCGCATTCCACCGACCGACCGTGAAAGCAGGCAGCGTTCATGAACGGTACCGATTTCCCTGCCCCTGACCAGGGACTACTGGTGACGCACTTTTTGACCGTGTCCGACGTGGGTCGCTCCCGGGCCTTCTACGCCGACATCTTCCACGGCCGGGTGGTGCTCGAGGAGAACCCGTGCATCGTCAAAGTCGCCAACAGCTGGATCATCATGAACCCCGGCGGTGGACCGACCCCCGACAAACCCGATATCGTCCTGCGTCCCCCCGAGCCCACCGATGCCGTTTCGGCGTTCCTGAACGTACGTGTAGCCGACATCGCCGCCTTCTATGCCGACGCACGCCGCAAGGGTGCCGAGTTCCTCACCGAGCCCCTCGACCGCAAAGCCGAAATTCGCTGCTACCTGCGTGATCCGGACGGCTACCTCATCGAGATCGGCCAAGCCACCGGCATGCTCGAAGGTATCTTCGCCGACCGCTGAATCTCCGGTGCGCATCCTGTCATCGGCTCCGCCGCCCGTCCGCGGGTCGTGCGATGAGCGGAGTGTGGATGGCGAATCGCTCTCGTGGATGGCGACAGAGACGCGGGGCTTCGGCCGCCGATGCGTATCTCCTGATTGGACTTACCGCATGTCCACCGTAGGTTCAGGCAGCTCTACCGATGCTTGGCATCGTGCTCTTCGATGTATGTTGGCGCTGCTCACACCTCTGGTAATGTATGCGCCGCTAACTAGACTCTGGCGGTCTGCGAAAGGCTTCGGTGTGGTCGGGACAAGGAGCACGCGGTGAACAAGTACACGGTGAAAGATGGCGGGGCCAAGCTGATGAACCTTGCCCATCGGTTCGTCCTCACGGTCAGCGGGAACAGATTGCTGGCGAACCCATTCGGTATGCCGGTGGTCGAGTTGCACACGACCGGGCGCAAGTCAGGGCTTCCGCGGTCGTGCTACCTGACCGCTCCGGTGCACGACTCCGATCGGGTAGTGCTCGTCGCGTCGAAGGGCGGTGACGATCGGAACCCTGATTGGTATCGAAATCTCCAGTCGCGCCCTGACGCTGAGCTGGTCATCTTCGGCCGTCGGCGCAAAGTGCACGCACGTACCGCGAGTCCGCGGGAGAAGGCGGAGCTCTGGCCGCAGATCATTGCGGCATACAAGGGCTATGCGGACTATCAGCAACGAACCACGCGCGACATCCCCGTGGTGATCTGTGAGCTGCGGGCCTGAGTAGTGGATGCCGCACACCTGGCGGGTTCGGGTGTCGGGTATGCGCGCAGGCCTCGGACATGATGCCCACCCTTGTGCAGGCGTCGGATCGGCGCACGGTGCACCGCCGGTGGCCGGATGTGGGGGGTGGGAGGTCCGGCGACACGGCGGTCACTGTGGACATTCGTCGGTGGCCGTGGTCGGGGTGGACAGCTGGGCAGCAGCGGAGTAAGGCTAGTGGGGCAGTGCCGATACTCGCCTTAGGATCCGATGCACTCGGTGCGGAGGTCCGAGTCAACCACTTCAAAGCGAGCGACGATGGATGAGGGCCCCGGCGCGGCCGCACCCGGTGGTGGTCGCGTGACGGCAACGCAGACCGCGTTGACGGGTTTGGTTGCCCAGTTCGCCGAGCACTGGAAATCATCGAACGAACCGCCCAATCTGTCGGCCCACCTGCCGGGCGATCCTGCGCTGCGGCGGACCGCGCTGATCGAGCTGATCAAAGTGGATCTGCACGAACGCTGGCGGCGTAGCGGCGCCGCGCCGCGCCTTGCCGACTATCGCGCACAGTTCCCAGAACTGTGCGCTACCCCGCTGCCGCCCGATCTCGTCTACGAGGAGATCAGCGCCCGCAGTCGCCGCAACGACGTCGACTTGAGCGAGTACGAGGACGAGTACCCTACCCAGCTGGCCCGCATCACCGAGGGTTTCGATGTCGGCGGCCCACGTACCACGCTGCTGGCCGAGCCCAAGGCGCTCGACGCTCTCGACTCCATCAATCCGGGCGATACCGTCGATGACTTCGATCTGCTGCTGTCGCTGGGTCGCGGTGCCTTCGCGCGCGTATTCCTGGCTCGGCAGCGGTCGATGAGCCGACTGGTCGCGGTGAAGATCTCCCACGATCGCGGTACCGAACCACAGACGCTGGCCCAGCTCGACCACGACCACATCGTCCGGGTCTTCGATCAGCGTCAGATCGCCGAACAGCATCTGAAACTCATGTATATGCAGTACGTACCCGGCGGCACCTTGCTGGACGTGCTGGGACTGCTGCGACGCTGTCCACCGGCCCAACGCGATGGCAAGCTGCTGCTGGAGGCCATCGACGCCGCCATCACGACCGGCGGCGTGCTCGAGCCTCAGCTCTCGGCTGCGCGCGCGGGTCTGGAACGGCTCACCTGGCCGGAAGCGGTCGCGTGGCTGGGCAGCCGCCTCGCGACCGCTCTGGACTACGCCAACCGCCATGGTGTCCTGCACCGCGACATCAAACCCGCGAATGTGCTGCTCGCCGCCGATGGCCAGCCCAAACTGGCCGACTTCAACATCAGCTTCAGTCGGCACCTGCCCGGCGCGAACCCGGTCGCCTACTTCGGTGGGTCCCTGGCCTACATGTCCCCTGAGCAGCTCGAAGCCTGCCACCCCAACCTGGCCACTACTGCCGCCGATCTGGACACCCGCAGCGATCTCTACTCGCTGGCAGTGCTTCTGTGGGAACTACTCACCGGACGGCGACCGTTCGACGATGGGCACAGGGCCGGCGAATCGGAGCAGTCGTTACAAGCGATGATCGATCGACGCCGCCGGCCCATCGACGCGGCCCTGGAGGCCCAGGTGCCCCCCGACTGCCCGGCCGTACTGCATCATGCACTGCTCACCTGCCTTGCACCCGACCCCGCCGACCGATACCCCAACGGCGCCGAACTGGCCAAGAGACTGGAATTGAGTCAGGACCGGACCGCTCGCGACCTGGTCGACCCGCCCGCACACACCCTGCGGGCGCGGCTGCACATGCGGCCGATACCAGTGGTGATTCCGGCAAGCATATTCGGCCAGATCGTGGCCGGGCTCTACCTGTCCTATCACGACGTCCGGCTGATCGAACTCGAACTGGGAGAAAACGCCGCCGGGCAGATGACCCACCTGGGATACGTGGTGATGGCAATCGCCTACCCGGTCGCCGTCGTCGGCCTGCTGTACTGGTGCCGCAAGGTCTTCCTGGTGCCTGACGGCCTGCGCAAGGGCAGGTACTTCGACGAGACCACCCTCGCGCAGGCGCGCGCCGACACCCTCGCCTGCGGCGACCGAATCGCGGCGGTCGCATTCATCGGATGGACCCTGGCCACGATCATCTTCGTGGTGAAGCTCCTGTCGCTCGGGCCGATGCCGATCGGATTGCTGGCGAATCTGATCGCCTCGATCCTCGTCGCGGCCGCGGTGGCGGTCGTGTACACGTACTTTCCCGCCACTTTCTTCGTCATGCGCTGGTACTACCCCGGTCTGGTCGTCGCTGGGCAAACCTCCCCCGACGACGCCATCCGCCTCCATCGGCTGACCCGACGCAGCCGCGTGTATCTGGGTGTGGCAGCGTCGGTTCCGCTGATCGGTGTGCCGGCAGGGCTGATGTTCCTGACTCCACATCAGCAGGCAGCGGTGACCACCCCGATCGTTGCCCTCTGTATCGGTGGGCTCATCGGCTTCGCCGTCGCCCTGCGCACCTTCTACGCCCTGCAGTCGGACCTGGCGGCCCTCGCTCGCATCGTGGAGCCCAATCCCCAGTCCTGACCGCTGGACAACGCTGCCCGCTTGGCCGATCGCGCCGGCTGGCCCGCCACGTCGTAGGCCCACCGCAGGGCGCCGCGCGCAGCGAGGGCGGGACCGGAGTCCACGCCGATTGATCATTCTGCCGGGGGTCTGAGCTGAGACCTCGAGCGGAATCACCGTGTGCAACGCCGCCTCGGATATGGTGCCCACCCTTGTGCAGGCGTCGGATCGCGCACGGGTGCACCGCCGGTGGCCGGATGTGAGGGCGGGAGGTCCGGCGACACGGCAGTGAATTCACGACACCGCGTAGTAGACGGTGGCGGGATGAACTAGCGTGTGGCGTTATGGATTTCGTCTACAACGTCGTGGTCGTGACGCACTTGCTCGGTATGGCCGCGGTGATCGGCGGGTATGCGGCTGGGCAGCCCAAGGTCAACGAGGTGATGGTGTGGGGTGCGCGGGCCCAGATCATCACCGGGATCATCCTGGTCGGGATGGCCGAGTCGATCGCTTCGCTGGACAAAGACCTGAACATGGTGAAGATCGGCGTCAAGCTGGTGATCTCCGTGCTGGTCGCCGCGTTCGCCGAGATGGGGCGCGCCGATGCCAAGCGGGGCAAGGACGTGCCCTGGATGACGCACGCGGCGGGCGGTTTGGGCATCGTGAACGTGTTCGTGGCGGTGCTCTGGAGCTGATCGAGGCGGGAAGCGCTCGGGGCCCGCTGATCGGCGGGCCCCGAGCAACCTCACGACTCGAACAGAGTCTGCCCGAGGTAGCCGCCGGGTTCCGGGACGCCGGGTGGAATCACGAACACCGACGATCCGATCGGCGTCGTCCAGACGTTCAGCGCATCGAAATCGGCCAGCCGCTGCTGCACCGGCAGGTACTGAGCGTCCACGTCGCGCTGGTACGCGGCGAACAGCAGACCCGAGTTGGAGGTCTGGCCCGGCGCGGGGACGTCGTCGTAGTTGTAGCCGCGGCGCAGGAATCGCTCGCCGTCGTGGGTGTGGCGGGCGCGAGCGATGTGCGAGGAAGGCGGGATCACCGGAATGCCGTGCGCGTCGACGGCCGCGAAATCCGGGTCGTCGGATTCCCGGCTGCCGGTGAGCGGGGCGCCGTTGCCGAGCTTGCGCCCGATGGTGAGTTCCCTTCCCTCCGGGTCGATTTCGTCCCAGGTGTCCAGCGCCATCGCGATGCGCCGCAGCACCAGCGAGGTGCCGCCCGCGAGCCAGGGCTGGGCGGCGCCGTCGTCCCAGACCAGCCGGTCGAAGTCTCGCGCGGCGATATTGACCGTGCCATCGACCTGGCCCATCAGATTGCGCGGGGTCTGACCGGGCGCCGCGTCGCGGAACCCGCGCTGCACCCAGCGCACCGTGAGCAGCGAGGTCACGCTCCGGCACAGCACCCGAACGGCGTGCGCGACCGCGGTGGCCTCTTCGGCGCAGATCTGTAGCAGCAAATCGCCGTCGCTCCAGACCGGTTCGAGCCGGTCGATGGTGAACGGCGGCAGCGGCCGCAGCCAGGCGGGCCTGCGGTGCTCCAGACCCGCGGCCGTGAACACCGCGGGACCCAAGCCGACCGTCACCGTGAGCCGCGCCGGGCGCGCCGCCAGCTCGGGTTCGGTGTCGGCGAGCGCCGCGGTGCCCTGAGTGAGGCGGGCGGCGTCGCCGGTCCAGATCCTCATGATGCCCGCGATGTCGTCGCGATCCAGCCCCGGTCGCAGATCGAATCCGACGAATGCCGCGTGTGACTGCGGTGCGGTCGCGATGCCCGCTTGGTGCGGCCCATAGAACGGTGCGGTCGCAGGCGCGGCCCCGTGCGCGCCGGTGTCGCGCCCGGTGAGTGCGACCGCACCGGCCCCGAGGCCGACGGCGCCCGCCGTAGCGGCGCCCCCACCGAGGAGGCGCCTGCGGGTGAAGCCCCGGGGTCTGATCGGCTCAGGCACCGGGCGTGTGGGTCGGTGCGGGCGCGCCCGCGTGATGGTCGCCGTCGGGCACGTAGTTCTCCTGGTTGCCGGGGAAGTCACGCACTTGCGCGGTGAAGGTCATGGTCGAACCGTCGTCGAAGGAGAGCGTGACCGGAGTTTCGGAACCGGTGCGCAGCGGGCCGTTCAACCCCATGAACATGATGTGATCGGCGCCGGGCGCCAGCGCCAGCGACTCGTGCGGGGGAATGACGAAACCGCCCTTCTTCGGACGCATCGTCTTGGTGCCGCTCGCGTCGGCGACCACCTCGTGCAACTCCACCCTGGCGGAGGCGGGACTGGTCGCGGACACCACGGTCAGCGTCTTGTCGCCGGTATTGGTCAGTTCGCCGAACGCGGCCGACATCTCGCTGTCCGCGGCCTTGATCCACTGGTCCTGGATGGTGACGGCGTCGGCGGCCCGGGCCGGGGCGGGCGTGCTGTCGGTGGAGGAACAGGCGACCAGCAGGAGGGGAGCGGCGGCGAGTGCCGCGGTGCCGCGCAGTAGGCGGGAGGGGCGGCGGGTTCGGTTGGTGGAGAACATGGAGAAGCTCCGTTCGAAATCGGGAAGTGAGAGGGGACCGCCATCGGTCTGGGCCGGCGTCGCGTTCGTGCGCGGCAGACACCGGTCGTCGTGCGCTTTGTCTTGTCACACAGCTGATTTGCCGACCGGTCGCGAACGGCCGAGCTCATCGGCAACGAGCGACAACAGGGCATCGTGGTGTCGCTGAGCGGCCGGAACTCGGAATCGAGCTTTCGGACGGCTCGATTCGCGAACCGCATAAACCAGCTCGACTGGAGTTACCGCGCGTCCGTCGCCGACAGCTGCCTCGGATCGACGGTGCGAGCGCGAGTACACACGGGATCGGCCTTCACCACGTCCAGCAGACATGGCGGCAAATCCCTTGTCGGGCAGGGGCGTCGGCGAATATTCGACGCCTGGAACTCGATGGCGGTGTGAGGCCTACCGATAGACCGGTGGCCCCCGGGTTCCCATCCCGGAGCCGAGGAGCAGTTTTCGCGGCATCACGGCGTCGCGCGTGGCGACGAGAACAACCGCGCGAAGCGCGGGCACAGGCATCGCGCCGAGAACCCGCACGGCACGCCGCACACTCGACGCCGCCCTGCCCGCTGCCGCTTCGGCGCCGCGAATCAGCAACGCCCCCACGGGAATCGCCGCGAGGTGGGCGAGGAGCATCAGCGCGGTCGCGTGCGCTCCGTGGTGATGACCGGGGGACATCGTGAGCGCGGTGTGGCCGACGGCCTGTCCGACTGCCAGCAGTCCCATGAGTTCGAGCAGCCCGGCCCGCGTCCGGAGGGAGCCGACGAGCACGCCCACCGCCGCGCAGGCCCCGATCAGCAGGGCGACCGACGACTGCTCGGGCGAGATCACACCACCGCCGAGCGCGTGCGCGGCGATGCTGACCGCCCCCGAGGCGGATCCGACGAAGGCGCCGCGCAGCCGCGTCGCTCCCACCGCCGGTTTACGCACCGGCCCATACTACCGCCGGTCGTAGTCGTCGACCAGACACACTCCCTCGCGGTGGACGACACGCCGTCCCGCGCAGCAGTCGTCGCGACTCCGGCACTGGGCCGAACGGCCCAGCCGGTCGTCCGCTACGCCGGTCTCAGGCGAGCATCGGCAGCAGATCCGGCCGTTTCGGTTGGATGCCGGTGCCGGACGATCGGCCGCGCACCCGGCGGACGACCCACGGGAGCATGTGCTGTGTGGTCCAGGCCAATTCGGTCGCCACGGTCTCGGCCACCGTGCGTCGCACCGGCGGCAACGGGTCGCGCCAGGTCGCGTCGGCGCCGGGAAGCGTCAGGATGTCGGCGACCGCGCGGGCGACGAGGTCGTGGCCGAGCGGGCTCAGGTGCAGGCGGTCGGCGGACCATACCAGCGGATGCGTGGTGGCGGCGACGGGCTCGAAATCGATCAGGGTGAGCCTGTATCGGCTTGCGAGGCGGCGCATCTCGGCGTTGAGCTCGCGCACGCGCGGGGACAGCGGTCGCACGAAGGGCGCGACGCCGCCGATGTCGGGGTAGGTGAAGGTGATCACGCGGGCGCCGGTGGCGGTGAGTTCGCCGAACATGGCGTGCAGATCGGCGAGCAGGGCGGCGCGATCGAAGCGCGGCCGGATGAGGTCGTTCATGCCCGCCATCACGGTGACGAGATCCGGTCGAAGCGCCACGGCGGGGCCGAGTTGTTCGTCGCGGATCTGGGCGGCGCGGCGGCCGCGGATGGCGAGGTTGGCGTAGCGCAGGGTGGGCGTGCCTGCACCGAGCAGTGCGGCGAAGCGGTCGGCCCAGCCGCGGTGTCCGCCCGCGCCGTCGGGGTCTCCGATGCCCTCGGTCTGGCTGTCGCCGAGCGCGACGAAGCGGTGGTAGGAGGGGGCGGATCCGGTGTCCACGTTCGGCTCCTGCAGGTAGGCGGCGACGCGCGCGCACCGGTCACCTCCGGTGCAGCAACATCCTACGAGCGCGGGAGGGTTCGGGCCATTCCAGCGCGGGGCTCCGGAGTGTGTGCGAAGAGGCCACGTCCGTGCACCGCGGGCTCGGCGGTGGACCAGGGCGCCAGGGCGGTGATGAACATGAGTTCGCACCAGGACAGCGCCGGGTTCGCGCCCCGGGCGAGCGTGTCGAGCAGCGACAGTTCCACGTCGTGTCCTTCCCAGGCGGTGCCGAGCCAGCCCGCGTCGAATCGCAGCAGGAATTCGTCCGCGTCCCGCGGCGGCGTCGGCGGAGCGTCGACCGCGAGGTGCACGGCGGCGGCGATCGCGTGTCTGTCGTCGGTGTGAAAGACGCAATGGTCCAACAGCAGGCGTTCGAGGGCCTCGCGCAAGGGCAGGGTGTCGTCGAGATCTTCCGGCCCGGCCGGGCGCACCACGTATTCGACGAGCTCGGCCACGGTGGTCGGATCCCATTCCAGCCGGCCGTAAGTGGCGCACCAGGCGTGGGCGGGGTTGTCGGGTTCGACGACGAGGTCGAGATCGAGCTCCCCGCTCGCGGCGGCTTCGGTGAGCCTGCGTGCGTCCACCTGGCGGGAGGAGACGAGCAGGCGAAGCCTCGCGTGCGCGACTCCGGCCGCGGTTCTGGCTTGCGCCGCGAGCCGGATGCCGTGCAGGGCCGCGATCGTCGCGGGCACCACGCGTTCGCCGCCGCCGGCGTCGCGTCCGAGCGGGCCGTACCAGAGCGGTCGTCCGTAGCGATCGGTCACCGCGAAGGTGCCCGCCACGATGTCTCCGGCGACCGCGAGGGTGATTTCTCGGGCCGGTGCGTCATTCTTGGTCGTCATACCTGTTCCCCGTTCGATGGCGTCCGACAAACTGATCCAAATCGAGAACAGCGGAAGAGTCCATACACTCGCCGGTATCGGAATTGCACTGTCGGGTACCTGCTCCGGTTGGTATCGGAATGGCGGGGGTTCGAAGAATGCCTTTCTCAGGGGAATCGTCGCCGGACGACGGTAGTCATCGATAGTCGAGTAGGGCCGAAACATGGTGCGGCACACGGTCTTAGAAGGGCTCGCGCCGAGAATGTGAGTTGCGCAACACCAGCCTCCTCGTCTTGCGAATACCGGACGTTTTGCTTTTAATTATGCGTGCCCAGCAGGCTTGGGGGATTCAGCTCGACGACGGCGTGGAAACATCGCCGGAGGCGGTCGGCGAGTGGGAGCCGAACCTCGCTGTGGTTCGTATGTCGGGGTTCGTCGAACCATTGTCCTAGGAGCATCGCCTTGCCGATTCAACCTGCCGGGGGAGCCGAAATCAGACAACTACCCTTCCCGACTTTCGGCAGCGTGCTGCGTCGTTTACGCGACGAGCGCCGGATCTCCCGGGAAAAGCTCGCCTTCGAAACCGGGGTCAGCACCAGCTATATCAGTCACCTGGAGAACGGCGTGCGCGCGAATCCCACCCGTTCGGTGGTGGAAGCGCTGGTGCGTTACCTGCGGAACATCCGCGCGATCAGCGGAGCGGAACTCCGCTACCTGTTCGATCTCGCCGGGCTCAGCACCATCGACTATCCGGGCGTCGACGCGTTGCGAGCCGAGATCTCCTCGGATATGCGGCACCGTCTCACGTTGCACGAACCGACGCTGGCCGCCTATCTCGACACCCGCTGGAATGTGCTGGCGTGCAACGATTCTTTCGCCGCTGCCTTTCCCGGAATCGACGCTGAAGTCAGTCTGCTGCATTGGTTGTTCGGCAGCGATATCGCCCGCGGCGTGCTGGTCGAATGGGAGGCGGAAGCCCGGGTTTTCGTGCACTGGTTGCGCGGGCTGTCCGGACAGGAACCGGAGGCCACATGGCCGGGCGATGTGCTCGCCGAGTTGGCGGAGTATCCGGATTTTCGCCGGCTGTGGCACGAGGGGAATGTCGCCTACGGGCGCGATCGACCGGAAATGCTGATCGCCGACCCCGCCACCGGCCGGGCCGATCGCGTCGCCGTCCAAGTCTTTCGCCTGGATTCGGGAAACTATCCCGGCCGTATCCAGTTCTTCGTCGGCACCCGCCTGCCGTAGCCGATCGAAATCGGTTGAGCGATGGACGCCGGAGGATCGGTCAGAACGGCTCGAATCCGGCTCCGGGCCCGCCCGCCCGATCGATATCGTGGAGCACCTTGCCGATTTGCGTCGCCACCGCCGGATCGTGCACCGCCACCTGGGGATGCTGACACGCCACGTCGAACACCGTCACCCCGAACGCCGAGACGCCCGTGTGGCCGATGTTCATGCCCACCAGGCGATCACCGACCGTGACAGGCCCGCCGGAATCACCTGGCTGCGAACAGACCTGATTGCGGAACCACTCCTCGTTCTGATCCCACACGACGCCGCAGCCGTGGCCGGAGGTGCGTCCGTTCTTGCAGACGATCGTGCCCGGCGCGGGCGGTCCGCCGATGTCGGCGATCACGGTCCCGCCCACGCTGCGCAGCGGGACGACGCGTTCGCGGTCGAACTCGATGACGGCATAGTCGTCCCAGCGGTCGACCTGTACTACGGTGCCGACGGGGCCCACCCAGGGCGCGTGCTCGGCCCGCACTGGTATGCCCGGCATGGTGCAGTGTCCGGCCGTCAATCCGACGAGACGCCCGGCGTTGTCGTAGCCGATCGTGGTCAGCGTGCAGGCCGCCGACTGGCCGAGCACGATGCCCGATCCGCCGCCGAGGACGGCGGGCTCGACCGCGGACGCGCGCCCTGGCGACATGATGGCGATGAGCATCGCGGACACCGCGGTCAGCACGATGCGAGTGACACCCGACCGTCGCGTTGTGGGCCGGACCTGTTGCGTTGGCGCCGGATTCATGAGCGTCGGGCCGCGGCCGCGGGGTGGATGTTGTGATGCAGGTGGAAGACGTTGCGCGGGTCGTATTCCAGCTTGACGGACGCCAGCCGGGCATAGTTCTCCCGGCCGTAGCCTGCGATCACCCGGTCCATCCCCTCGTCGCCGATGAAGTTGAGGTACACCGATCCGGTGGAGAAGGGCCGCATCGCGGCGATGGAGTCGCGGACCCATGCGATGCCCGCCGCGTCGTCGGCGGCGTCCTCCCACAGACCGAACGGATGGACCACCCACGCGGCGCTTCGGTGGGGTTGCGGCCAGTTCTGCGCGCCGGCCGCGACGGCGCCGCCCCACGGCAGGAGCAGACTCTGCGAGGCGGTGGGGACGAGCATGGTCATCCCCTGTTCGTCGAACCGTCGCAGTGCCTCGTCGGGCAGGGCGGTGAGGTGTTCGCCGGACCAGTAGTTGCGCAGGCCCGGTGGATCGTCGAGCGCGCACTGGATGTCGCAGTAGGGCATTTCGGTGAGCAGCTCGCCGTCCGGTTTCAGCGCCAGCATCGGCGCGAGGACGTCGCGCAGTTCGGCCGCGGTGCCCGCATAGATGCCGATGCACACCACCAATCGCTTGCCCTGGAGTTCGGCGGGGACGAACTCCTCCGGTGGTCCGGTCAGGTAGGCGACGGCCCCGCCGAGGTCTTCGGTGACGCCGCGCACGACGAGGTCGCGGTAGGCGGCGAGGACGTCGGGTCCGTGCTCGGCTTCCCAGAACAACAGGGCCAGCGAGGTCACCGGCAGCGGGTGCAGCCCGAAGGTGAGTCGGGTGGCCACCCCGAAGTTCCCGCCGCCGCCGTGCAGCGCCCAGAACAGGTCGGGATGTTCGTCCTCGGATGCGTGGATCTCGATGCCGTCGGCGGTGACGAGGTCGACGGCGAGCAGGCTGTCGGACGCCAATCCGAACTTGCGCTCCAACCACCCGGAGCCGCCGCCCAGGGTCAGCCCGGCCACGCCGGTGCTCGACACCCGGCCGCCGGTGGTGCCGAGGCCGTGCGGCTGGCAGGCGCGATCGAAGTCCGACCACGTGGCGCCGCCCTCGACGACGGCGGTGCGCGCGTTCGGGTCGATGGTGACCGAGCGCATGCCGCGCAGGTCGATGACCAGTCCGCCTTCGGTGAGGCTCGCGCCTGCGACGCTGTGGCCGCCGCCGCGCACGGCCACCTCCAGACCCGTGCGGTCGGCGAAGGCCAGCGCGGCGCGGACGTCCTCGGTGCCGGTGCACTGCGCGATCATCGCGGGCCTGCGGTCGACCATCGCGTTGAAGATCGTCCGCGCCGCGTCGTAACCGGGATCGTCGGGTGTCAGCACCGAACCAGCGAACTGGTGCCGCAGGTCCGCAGCGGCTGCGTAAGGAGAGTGCGTGGTCATATCGCCTCCGTGTCACCGGCGTGGGCATCGTGTCGGCAAACTTCGGTCGGGTCAGTCACGCTACGCGCGCGGATGCGGGGGTTGGCGTGGTTGTCGAGAGCGATGCCGAGATGCAATCCGGCCGCGACGGGGCCTTTCGGGGCGGCGGGCGCCTCGGTGCGGAGGGGTGTCGTGGGGGATCGGGCCGGTGGCAGTGCAGGCTGATGCGCGCGGTAAATGGCTGGCTACCAATGGGTTCGGTGTACCGCGCGGCGCGGCTCGCTCGTCCGGTCGGTCCCGGCGGCCGTCGGCGGCGGGCGTGGCGATGCCGAGACCGGACCCGGTCGTCCCGTTGCGGCGCGGACACGGTTCGGTCTCGGGACGGTCGCGAAGGTCGGGTCAGCCCGCGCCGCGCGCGTTGTACACCGTGAGCCCGCGCTCGACCGTCATCCGGCGGTACTCGCCGAACACCTCGACCGCCCGCTCGCGCAGCACGCCGGAGGTCACCGCGATGCCGCGGAGTTCCAGTTGCTCGGACCAGTCCGCGCGCATCGGGCCTTCGTCGAACCCGGTGAGCTGTTCCAGCTCCGGGCCTTCGCCCGCGATGACGAGCCGTCGCACACCCGACCAGAGCACCGCGCCGTAGCACTGCGCGCACGGACGCCAGTTCACCACGAGTTCCCGCCGGGGCGATCCGGCCGCGCCAAGGTCCCAGCCGCCGACCCTGGTCTGCGCGAGCGACAGGGCGACGATCTCGGCGTGCGCTGCGGAAATGCGACTGTCGAGCACCAGATTGACCCCGGCCGCGAGCAACTCTCCCGAATCGGTGTCGACGACGAGGGCCGCGAACGGCCCGCCGGAGCCTTCCACGGGATTGCGGGCGGCGAGGCGGTGCGCGAGCGCCATGCGATCGGCATCGGTGGGCAGTGTCGCGGGCGCGGCGGCCAGTTCCTCGATCACCCATTCCGGTAACCGCGCCCCATACGAGCAGGGCATCCGCGAGACGTCCACGGCGCTCCCCTTTCCTCGGCGGTGCTGCTCACGACCAGGCTAGAGACGATCGATTGCGGGGCCATTGCCGGTTCGAGTCCTCCGGATGACGGGCTCCACCTTGGGTTTCCCGTCGCGGAGGGTCAGGGCTTGATGACGAGGCACGCCAGGTCGGTGCCGCCATGGGGGCTTGCGCCTAGCCGTATAGCAGCGATAGTCCCATCATTCCGACAGTCGCCGCGGAGACGAACGCCCCGCCGCCGATGAGAATGGCCTTCGGAACCGGGTTGCTCGCGGCCCTGGCGCAGATTGCCGCCACCAGCCCGACGATGACGGCGATCAGCACCACCACGACCAAGCCGACGATCACCGGGCCCCTGGAATTGCTCTCCATTGTGGAATTCCTCGGTTTGTGAAACACCTTGACGTATCACGTAATTGGGCTCGATCGGGAGGTCAGGCGGGCGCATCGCCCCGATCATCGGAGAGCCTAGGTCGACCAGGAGCGAGATGCAAGAACAGCTGTAAGCACATCTGCAAGTACAGAATCTGTTCGAATGGTTTTCGAACATTTCGTGGTGGCGCGCACGGAATCTCCACAATTGCCGACACTGCTCTCCACAGCGGGTGGTTAGGGTTCCGAGCATGGAGCTTCGGAATGTCGAGCGCGGCGTCGCGGCCAACGGGCACGCGGCGCGGCGGATTCTGGTGGTGGACGACGAGGTGACCATCGCCGAATCCGTCGCCGCGCGGCTGCGGGCGGAGGGGTACACCGTCGAACTGGCGCACGACGGCCCAGGCGCGGTGGCCGCGGTCGAGGCGAGCGAGCCCGACCTGGTGGTGCTGGACGTGATGCTGCCCGGCTTCGACGGACTCGAGGTGTGCAGGCGCATCCAAGCCGGGCGCGGAGTGCCGGTGCTCATGCTGACCGCCCGGACCGACGAGACCGACCAGCTGGTCGGTCTCGGCGTCGGCGCGGACGACTACCTCACGAAACCGTTCTCGCTGCGCGTTCTCGCGGCGCGGGTCCACGCTCTGCTGCGCCGCGTCGAGCGCGCCGCCGACCGGGAGAACGCCGCGATCGTCGTCGGTGATCTGCGCATCGATCTGGAGCAGCATCGCGTCTGGCGCGGCGAGGCCGAAGCCAAACTGACCCCGCTCGAATTCGAGCTGCTCGTCCGGCTGGCGCGGCGGCCGCGCGCGGTGCTGGCTCGGGAACGTCTGCTCGAGGAGGTGTGGGACTGGGCCGATGCCGCGGGCACCCGCGCGGTCGACAGCCACGTGAAGGCGTTGCGGCGCAAGCTCGGCGCGGACCTGATTCGCACGGTGCACGGCGTCGGGTACGCCCTGGAGGCGCGATGAATTCCGACGCTTCGCGGTCCGAACTTCTCGCTCGCCGCTGCCGCGAGTTCGCTGACGTGGTGGCGGAAGTGTTGCCGCGGCCGCTGGATCCGATCCGGTCGATCAAGCTGAAGCTGGCAATCCTGATGGTGGTGTCGGGCGGTGTCGCGTTCGCGTTCTTCCGCTTCCAGATCGGCTGGCTGCCGCCGCGCACGACCCTGACCGCGGTTCTGATCGCCCTGGCAACCTCGCAGGTTCTGGCGCACGGTATCACACGGCCGCTGCGTGAGATGACCGCGGCCGCCCAGCGCATGGCCCAGGGCGATTACACCCGCCGGGTACGAGCGAGTTCCCGTGACGAGGTGGGTCAGCTGGCCGAGGCGTTCAATCGGATGGCCGCCGACCTCGCGGCCGTGGACCAGCAGCGCCGCGACCTCATCGCCAACGTCTCGCACGAGTTGCGCACACCGATCACCGCCTTGCGCGCGGTGCTGGAGAACCTGGTCGACGGTGTCTCCGAACCCGATCCCGGCACCCTGCGCACCGCGCTCGCGCAGACCGAACGGCTCGGGCTGCTGGTCTCCGAACTGCTCGACCTGTCCAGCATCGAGGCGGGCGCACGGTCGCTGGACCGCGAGGACCTGCCGGTCGCGCCGCTACTCGCCGAGGTGGTCGCCGAGGCCGAGGTGATGGCGGCGGCGCTCGGCCGCGGCGTGCGATTCAGCGCCGACGTCCAGCCCGGCAGCGCGCGCGTCGACGCGGACCGCGCACGTCTGCATCAAGTGCTGATCAACCTGCTCGACAACGCCGCGCGGCACGGCCCGGCGGGCGGTGAAGTGCGGATCACCGCCCGCGCGCAGCATGGCGAACTCCTCATCGACGTCGAGGACGAGGGGCCGGGCATCCCGCTCGCGGAACGGGCCGCCGTCTTCGATCGCTTCACCCGCGGCGGGCGAAGCAACGGCGGCGGCACCGGACTCGGTCTCGCCATCTCCCGCTGGCTGGTCGACCTGCACGGCGGCACCATCGCCGTGGCCGACCCAGGCTCCCGCATCCGCGTGGTCCTGCCCGCCCCCTGACGGGCCGGACCCGACCGGCAATCCATCCACCGCAACCTGGACCGCCACGAGGTCCCGGGGCGATCACGCACACCCGAAAGACGGAGGGGAACATGACCAAAGAACAGACCGAACGGAACGATTCGTCTGATTCGTCATCGAAAGAAGGTGTTCCGACGTCTTCGGCCGCACCCGGTGCCGCCGAATCCATCGGCGCGCAAACCGGCGTGCCGAAATCTCGGACCACGGTGACCGAAAGCGAGGCGGCGGCCTCGGCAGAGGCCGTGGCACCGAAGAGCGGGACATCCGCCAGCATTTCCGCCGACGCCGAGACCGTCGCTCCTCGAGGCACGCAGGCCGAGGGGAAGGTCGCGTCGATCGCCGACACCCACACCGAGACATCCGAGACGGTCGACAATCCCGAGAAACCCGCGGACCCCGTCTCGAAAGATCCTGCCACCTCGTCGAATTCGCACGACGGCATGCCCCGGCCGATGACGCCGGTCACCGTGCGCTTCGGCCCACCGCCGATACCCCGATGGCGCAAGGTCAACTATCCGCGCGCGGTGCTCCCCGCCGCGGCCGTCGCAGGCGTCGCCGCGGCGGTGACGATTCCGTGGGATCGTCCCGGCATCGGGTGGGTTCTCGCGGGTGTGATCGCCGCGGGCGCTGTGTTCGAGGTCGATCGCCGTGCGCGCCAGGGTGCCGAACAGAAAGCCGCCGACCGTTCGATACTCGCTCTGCTGCGCCGCAATCCGGCGCGGCTGTGGTGGACCGCGCTCGCCTTGACACTGCTGGCGGTGGGAGTGGTGCGGGCGGCGGGATGGTTGTTCGCGCTGTGCGTGCTTGCCGCCGTGATCGCAGGTTCGCTGGCGGTGGTGCCGCGCCGGTCGGTGCACGGCCTCGGGTACGACGCGATAGCGGTGCCGCTGGAGACGGTGTCTGCGGCGCTGTGGGTGTACGACGGCGCGCGTCGCCTGCCCGATGTGCGGACGGCGCGCACGTGGCGGGCCGGGCTGTCGGTGGGCGCGACCATCGCGCTGCTCGCGGTGTTCGCGCCGCTGCTCGGCAGCGCCGATGCGACGTTCGGCTCGATGCTCGACCGGTTGGTACCCACGGTGGAAGCGGAGCCGCTCGTGCGGTGGACGCTGGTCTCCGGGGCGGTGGCACTCGGCTGCGTCGCCGCGATGTTCCTGCTGGCCGGGCCGCCGATGTCGGCGGATTCGGCGGCGCGCGAAGCGGTTTCGGGTCGCACGCTGAGCCGGTGGGAGTGGGCACTGCCGGTGGGCGCGCTGACGGCGTTGTTCGCGGCGTTCGTCGCCGCGCAGTTCGCGGCGCTGTTCGGCGGCGACGACTACGTGCAGGAGACCGCGGGCCTCACCTACGCGGAGTACGCGCGCAGCGGATTCTGGCAGCTGTCCATCGTCACCATGCTGGCGCTGGCGGTGATCCTCGCGGTGCTGCGGTGGGCGGCCCAGGATTCGGCGCGCGACCGGACGTGGTTGCGCGCGCTGCTCGGCGCGGTGAGCACGCTGTCGCTGGTGCTGGTCGCGTCCGCGCTGGGCCGCATGTGGATCTATCAGCAGGCCTACGGGTTCACGGTGCTTCGCCTGCTGGTGGAGGTCAGCGAGTTGTGGCTCGGGCTGATCTACGTGCTCGTGCTCGCCGCAGTGGTCCGGTTGCGCCGCGCGTGGCTGCCGCGCGCCGCGGTCGGCACGGCCCTCGCGACACTGCTGGCGCTGGCGATCCTGAATCCGGAACGCTTGGTCGCCGAGCGCAACATCGACCGCTGGGTGGACGGAAAGCGGCTCGACACGGAGTATCTGAGCACACTCTCGCCCGATGTCCTGCCCGCGCTCGACCGGCTTCCCGAGCCGATGCGGGCTGAGGTGTTCGCACCGATCCGGGAGGACCTGCCCGCGGACACCTGGCAGAGCTGGAATCTGTCCCGCGCCGCCGCGCGCTGAACTCAGCGCCTGTGCGTGCCGATCGCGAGCCGCACCGCGTCGGTGGGGTCGGTGGCGGTGAGCGTGGCCCGCAGGGGTTCGCCGGCGGCGTCCAGGATCTGCCAGCCGCCGAGCGAGACGACCGGGATGTCGCCGCGGTGGCGGGCCAGCGCCAGTTCGGACAGGGTGCCCCAGGAGCCGCCGATGACGATCACCGCGTCGGCCGAGCGCACCAGGATCGCGTTGCGCGCCTCGCCCATGTTCGTGAACAGCACGGCGGACAGACCGGGGCAGGCCGCGTCGCGGTCGAGATCGGGGCGCACTCCAATCACCAGCCCGCCCGCCCGCGACGCGCCGTCGGCGACGGCGGCCATCACCCCTTCGCCACCGCCGCACAGCACGGTCGCGCCCGCGGCGGCGAGCAATCTGCCGACCTCGGTGGCGTTCGCGGCGTCGGCGCGGGTGCACGCGGTGGGCCCGCACACGGCGACCTGCTTGGCGTGGGTGCGGCGGATCGTCAGCGCTGCCATACCGACAGTCTGCCGGGTGCGGTGGTCAGCCGCGGGTTCCTCCGGCGAGTCGCGCGGCGGCGTCGTCCGGGAAACCGAATGTCATCTCGGTTTCGGCGCGCAACGCGGCGGCCCGGTCCATCGACCGGGTGTTGGCGTAGAGCGCCTTGTAGATGCGGTTCGAGCCGGGCGAGTTCGCGGCGATGCGGGCGGCGAGATCGGCGACGTGCCGGTCGAGCTCGGCGTCGGGCACGCAGTGGTCGACCAGCCCGATGTCGGCCGCCTCGGCAGCCGAAAGCCTGCGGGCGGTGAAGCTGAGTTCCTTGGCCCTGGACATGCCGACTCGTTCGGGCAGCCGCACCGACATGCCCCACAGCGGAACGAGCCCCCACTGGCTGTGCGTGTCACCGAGCTGCGCGGATTCGGCCGCCACCAGCAGGTCGCAGCCGAGGGCCAGTTCCAGGCCGCCGGTGAAGCAGTGCCCGTGGATCTTGGCGATGGTGGGTTTCGGCAGGGCCTCGAGCAGTCCGATGGTCTCCGCCTCGCGGAACCGGTGCGCGAGCGCGTCGCCCTCGGCGAGCGCGGCCAGATCGTGTCCCGCGCAGAAGGATCGGCCCGCGCCGGTGAGCACGACGACGTGCACGGTGTCGTCGGCGGCGAGCGTTTCCAGGTGGGTGCGCAGTCGGTCGAAGGAGTCGGCGGTGAGCGCGTTGAGCTTGTCGGGCCGGTTCAGCGTCACCGTGGCGATCGCGCCGTCGATCGAACAGAGAACCAGGTCGTCGCTCATGCCTTCGCCTCGCTCGCTCATGGGTCACCTCCGTGTTCACACCGCCGTGCACGCCACGCCGGCGTCTGTCGCACCCTAGTCGGCGTGTTCGTGTGCGGAAGGCCGCGGGCGGGACCGCGCGGGAGGGGATTTCACGAACTTCAGGCCGACGACGCAGGCGATGATGCCCGCGAGGAAGCCGATCTTGCCCGCCGAGACGGTCTCGGCGCCGGTGGCCATGGCATAGCCGACGGTGAGTGCCGCGCCGACGCCGATCCAGACCGCGTAGGCCACGCCGATCGGGATCCGCCAAGTGGCCAGCGCCAGCCCGATCATGCTGGCGGCCAAGGCGATTCCGAACCCCGCGGTGGGCGCCGGTCGCGAGAACCCGGCCGACATGCCGAGCGCGGTCGCCCACACGGCCTCGAACACCGCGCTCACGGCATCTCAGCTCACCGCCTTCTGGCCCGCGACGCAGCCCACCAGCCCGCACAGCAGCAGCGTGCGCCCCAGACTCGCCCGCTCCTTGCCGGTGACCACGGCCCACACGACCGTGAGCACCGCGCCGACGCCGACCCACACCGCGTAGGCGGTGCCGGTGGGCAGGCTGCCCATGGCGAACGCGAGGCCGAGCATGCTGGCGGCGAGCGCCGCCGCGAAAACGAGGGTGGGAACGAGACGCCGGAAACCGCGGGACTCGGCGAGCGATGCACCGCGACGTTGCCTTCGATGCCGGCGTGGCGTCTATCGAGACTCGGTCGCGTCGGCGAGCCGGGCGCGCAGGGCGAGCGCGTCGCGCGGCGCCATCACTTTCGCGTCGTTGTCGAAATAGGCGTACACGTCCCCGGCGCACGCCCACGCACGGATCTTCTCGGCCCACATGTCCAGTCCGGCATTGGTGTATCCGCTGACGTAGAGCTCGTCGTGCCCGTGCAGCCGGACGTACACGAAGTCCGCGGTGACGTCCTCCAGGAGTGGATACTTGCCCGCCGCGTCCGCGACGACGAGTGCGATTCCGTGTGCGCGCAGCAATTCTGGGAACTCCGGCGTGACGAAGGTGGGGTGCCGGATCTCGAGCGCGTGGCGCAGCGGGCGGTCCGCGTCGATGGCGGTGTGGGCCGGGCCGACGCGGTGATCGTGACGGCGCGCGATGTCGGCGGCCCGCGCGGTGCTGTGTGGCAGGTGTGCGAAGAACTCGGCGAGCAGTTCCGGGTCGAACGGCATGGTCGGCGGCAGTTGCCAGAGGATCGGGCCGAGCTTGGGGCCGAGCGCGAGCACGCCGGAGGCGAGGAAGTTCGCCAGCAGCGTGTCGCCGTCGCGCAGCCGCTTCATGTGGGTGATGAAGCGGCTGCCCTTCACGGCGAACACGAAGTCGTCGGGTGTCTGCGCGGCCCAGCGCAGGTAGCTCGACGGTCGCTGTAGCGAGTAGAACGATCCGTTGATCTCGACGCTGTTCAGTCGCTCGGCGAGGTAGGCGAGTTCGAGCCGCTGGGTCAGCCCTTGCGGATAGAACACGCCGCGCCACGGTCGATACACCCATCCAGAGGTGCCGATCCGGATGTCGCCCATGGCATCCATGGTGGCATCCGTTGCGCAGGAGCGTGCCGGACAAGCGCGATCCGAACGCGGAGGGCGGACGTGCCGGGGGCGGTTGTGAGCCGGAAATCCGTACGCGGCAATATCTCCGAGGGTTCGGCGGCCCGTGGTTCGGGTACGTCATGGTCGGATCATTCGCTTTTCAACAGAGTTCAATCGGAGGAATCACATGTCGAAGGTCGATGCCGTGCGGCTGTCGAGCGTACTGGGCATCGATGTGGCGCAGGCGATGCTGCGGCTGCGCAACGAACGCTATCCCGCGGAGACCGAGCACGACACCTGCCTGCGCCTCATCGCCGAGGACGCACAGCGCAGGCGTTACGGCGCCTGAAGCGCGCTCGTCGTGGCCGATGGCAGGGTCGGCTCGGACAGTTCCGCCGGCCGGATTTCGGATCGACGCACGATTCACTCGCACTCCGGCCCGCACTTGCCGCTGACACTCGGGTGGCCGTGCACACACGGCCGCACCGAGAACCTGATCAGCGCCTCGCTCAACGCGCCGACATCGCCGAGGGTGCCGTCGTCGATACCGCGGGCGATCTCGGCTTCCAGTTCGATCACGCGCACCAGCACGGTCAGCAGCGCGGCGTGGCCCGGTATCCGCCGTTCGGCGTCGCCTGCGAGTTCTTCGGCGATGGTCTGGGCACGGCGCAGATCGCGCACCGCGCCCAATGGGTCGCGGCGGCGGACCGACAGCCGGGCCTGATTGCGCAGCTGGTCGATGTCGTCGAGGCGAGGTCCGAGGTGCGGGAATTCGGGTGACATCACGGTGTCCTCACTAACTGCGTCGATGCAACGGGGGCTCCGGTCGGTGAAGGATGATCTGGTTCGGCGGCGTGCAGTGCATATCGCCTCCCGGTCCGCCGCTGTGACATCGCGGCGTGGCGCGCGCGGCAGTGGGTAGTTCCGAACACGGAGCACATCGACGACCCAGGAAGGCGGTGGCGATGACCAGCGCACAGCTGCTCACCGACGGATACGAGCGGGTCAAGGAGGTGGTGCACGAGGCCGTCGACGGGCTCGGCGAGGACGCGCTGACCTTCCGGATCGATCCGGGCGCCAACACGATCGCCTGGTTGATCTGGCATCTGACCCGCGTCCAGGACGACCACCTCGCCGACGTGGCGGGCACCGAGCAGGCGTGGACCGCGCAGGACTGGCACGGCCGTTTCGGCCTGCCGCTCGACGAACGGGCGACCGGCTACGGCGACGGCCCCGACGACGTCGCCGTCATCCGCGCCCCCGCCGAACTGCTGAGCGGCTACTACGACGCCGTCCACGAGCGAACCCTCGCGTTCGTGCGCGACCTGTCCGACGAGGACCTGTCGAAGGTGGTCGACGTCCGCTGGGACCCGCCGGTCACCCTCGGTGTGCGTCTGGTCAGCGTGATCTCCGACGACCTCCAGCACGCCGGTCAGGCGGCGTTCCTGCGCGGAGTGTTCGACCGGACGAGGTGAAACCCCGTCAGGGCCGCGTGAATCTGCCGAGACCATCGGCGTCGAAGTACTCGAGGGTCAGGGTGTTTCCGGCGAACGTGGCGCGCGAGACCGAGCCGGTGGTGGCGTTCTCGCCGCTCGGGGTGAACACGAAGGTGTCGCCGTCCCAGTGGCGCAGCGGGAAACGCATGTCCTTCGGCCCGAGGGTGAGGATGAGCGAATCGCCTTCGGTGGTGACCGTGGCAGGCCCGTAGTACGGGTTGTCGTAGCGACCCGCGTAGGACGGCAACGGCTGGGCGGGTACGGGCTGAGCAGGTGGCGTCGCGCCCGCCAGACCGCCGCTCGGCTTGCTGAACGGGGCGAACGCCTCGCGGTAGAGCGCGCGCCAGTCCTCGCGGACGGTGCCGAACTGGACGAGGTCGGCGAATTCCGCGTTGAGCGTTTCCGGCACCCCGATCGGCGCGGCGTTGGTGAGCGTCACGATGCCCACGTTCGCGGAGGGGATCAGGGTGAACGCGGTCGCGGCGCCGAGATCGAAAGCGCCCGAATGCCCGAGCACCACCCGTCCCGCCGGGGAGACCCCGACGTTGAAGCCGTAACCGTAGAACCCGGCGCGCGAGTCGAAGGTCTTCGGCGGCGCCGACACCGCTTGCGGCGACACGGCCGGTTGCAGCGCGTCGGGCGCGAGGAACGGCCGCCCGCCCGCTGCTCCGTCGGCGAGCACCATCGCCATCCATTCGGTGAGATCGTCCACCGACGAACTCACTCCGCCCGCGGGGGACTGGGCGTCGGGCTGACGGGGCGGGTCGGCGACCCGGTACGTGCCGTCGACGAGCACGTGGCCGTCGGCGCGATCGGCGCGGGCGCGGAAGTCGCTGTACCGCGAGCTGGTCGAGCCCATGCCGAGCGGCTGGTAGATCTCCTTGTCCGACAACGATTCCCAGTCGGTGCCCGCGGCCTCGGCGACCGCGACGGCGGCGGCGGTGAGTCCGAAATTGGTGTACGCGTAGGAGTCGCGGAACGGGTCGAGCGGCAGGAGCCGCAGGCGCTCGAGCACTTGATCCCGGTCGTAGCCGAGGTCCTCGAGCAGGTCACCGGCGTGATCGGGCAGACCGGACCGGTGCGCGAAAAGGTCTCCGACGGTCACCTTCTCGGTGACGTACGGATCGTTCAGCGCGAACGAGGGCATGAGCTCGCGCACCGGCGTATTCCATTGGACGGCGCCCGTGGCGACCTGTTTGGCGACGACGGTCGCGGCGAGCGACTTCGACACCGACGCCAGCTGGAACACCGTCTCCGGGCCGACCTTGGCGTCGGAGCCCACGGCGCGCACACCGAATCCCTTGCGGTACACCAGTTTTCCGTCGTGGACGACGGCGACGGCGAGTCCGGGAATGCGCGAGGACTGCAACAGGCTCTCGGCGAGCCCGTCCAGGCGCTGCACCGCCTGATCGATCTGTCCGTCGGGAATCGTCACCCCGGCGACCTGATTCGGCATCTCGGGCGAGGTGATAGCGGGGGACTCGGGTGCGGGGGCGTCGACGCAGCCGCCGACGAGCAGTCCCGCGGCCAGCAGCGCCGCGAGACCCGGAATTCTCCGCCGATCTCTCCGCACGGCCACTCCCGGGGGTCGTCTTCGACACAAACCCACCCTAGAGCGTAGATCAACCGATCTTGTGGTGGAAGCCCGCCGGATCCAGGGGTTGTTTGCCGCCGCGGGTTTGGCGGTAGTCCTCATCCGAACCAAGGACCGTCGGCGGGCACGTCCGGCTGCCGACCCGCGGAGAGGAGCTTCGATGAGCCGGCTACCGAAAGACCGCCGCGACACCAGGCGGCGCACCGCCGCGGTGCGCGGCGCATCCACCTTGATCGCGGCGGCGGTGTGTCTCGCGCCGGTCGCGGGCACGGCGACCGCGGCCGATCCGCCGGTACTCGGCGGCGGCTCTGGCATCGTCGTCGGCAATCAGGCCCAGTGCACGCTCACCGCGATCGGTCACGACCGCGCCGGACGGCTGGTGGGTCTCACCGCCGGGCACTGCGGTGCGCCGGGTGCGACGGTGCTGGCCGAATACGATCCCAATTACGGCGTGGTCGGCAGGTTCGCCCACTCCGATCCCGTCCTGGACTACGCGGTCATCGAATTCGACGCCGACCGCGTCACGCCGGTGCGGCAGCTGGGCGATATCGCGATCACCGGTATCGGCGCGCCCGCGCGGTTCCCGGCGGTCGTGTGCAAGAAGGGCCGCACCACGGGAACCACCTGCGGCGTCGCGTGGGGCGCCGTCGGCCCCGCGACCGAATCCTGGACGCAGCTGTGCGTGCTGGAAGGCGATTCCGGCGCGCCGGTGCTGATCGGCTCCACTCTCGTCGGCATGGTGAACGCCTACCTCGGGGTGGGTTGCTTCGGCCCGGAAGTGGGTACCGACATTCATGCGGTGGTGACCGACCTGAATGCGCGCGGAGAGGTCGGCGCGGGTTTCCAGCCGATCTGATCGGTTCGCGCGGCCCGGCTCTCGACGAGCCCGCCGGGTGTTCATCGTTGTCCGAGGACAGCGATGTGAGAGACGGTCTCTCGCCCGCCGCGGCAGCGTGCGCGAAGTGAATCACCGATCTGGATGAGTCGCTCCCCAATCGGTGCCGACTTGTACGAGACCACAACAGATTACGGATGAATCCCACTAGTCAAGTGACGCATGAATCGCAACTCGATCCGCTCCGGTTTGGGGTTGGTCACAATGACCGGACACTCAACCGGGGGTGTTTGCCGAATTCACGCCACCGAATCGCCTCGATGGTTGCCGGTCGATACCGTGGGGGCACATCTGGAGGAAGAGGAAGCAGAATCCACATGGGCTCCAACAACGCCGAGGACGACGGCAAACCGGCTCCGGTGCGTGACTTCGGCACGGCGATCCGCATGGGCCTGGATCTCGCCCTGGCGTTGGTGGAGGATGCCGACCCGTCGCTGGACGCCATGCTGCGCACCCTCGAGCGCAACGCCGCGCTGTGGGCGCTGGACGGCGTGCCGATCGACGAGATCCAGCACGCGGTCCACGAGGGCGTCAAATCGGGGCTCGCCCAGTTGCGCGACGACGCAGGCCCGGTGCTGGACTGTTTGCTCGTCGTCGATCTGCTCGACATCATGACCTCGACCGTGTCGCGGGCGTACCTGACGGCCGATCGCGCGACGCGCGGCACTGCACGCTAGGCGGGCGAGGCGCGGCCATTACCCGCCGGGTAATCGTGCGACGCCCGGACGGTTCGTAGGATCGACGGGGTGAGTACTCGGACGGCGGGCGATCTGCTGCGGCACTGGCGTCTCGAGCGTCGATTGAGTCAGCTCGAGCTGGCCGGTCGCGCCGAAACCTCCGCGCGCCACCTCAGTTTCATCGAGACCGGGCGCGCCACCCCCAGCCGCGCCATGCTCGCGCACCTGTGCGATCACCTCGACATTCCGCTGCGGGAACGCAACCGCCTGCTGCTGGCGGCCGGCTACGCCCCCGCTTACGCCGAACCGACCATGGACACCCCCGAGATGGACGCGGTGCGGCAGGCGATGCGACAGATCCTGGTCGGCCACGAGCCCTACCCGGCGCTGGCCATCGACCGGGACTGGAACATGGTCGATGCCAATGCCGGTGTGGCCGTGATGCTCACCGGCATCGACTCGCGGCTGCTGACCGCGCCGGTGAACGCGCTGCGGCTGAGCCTGCACCCCGGCGGCCTCGCGCCGCGGATCGTCAATCTCGCCGAATGGCGCGGGCACCTGTTCGCCCGGTTGTCCCGGCAGATCGAGGTCACCGGCGCGCCGGACCTGGTCGCGTTGCGCGAGGAACTGCGCGGCTACCCGGGCGGCGAGACCGAGGTCGCGCTCCCGGAACCGGATCAGGCCGCCGTTCCGCTGCGGCTGCGCCACGACGGCGCGGAACTGTCGTTCCTGTCGGTCACCAGCGTGTTCGGCACGCCGATGAACGTCACCGTCGCCGAACTCGCCATCGAATCGTTCTTCCCCGCCGACGCGGAAACACGGAAACGTCTGAGCGCGTTGGCTTCCTGAGGATTGCGCCGTCAGCCGGTCAGCGCGGCGCGTGCGGTGGCGAGGGTCTGCGCGCGGTAGCCCGCACCAAACAGCGCGACGTGCACCAGCAGCGGATGCAACTGGTGCAGCGGAACCCGCGACCGCCAGCCCGCCGCCAACGGACAAGCCCGCTCGTAGGCGGCCAGGATGCGGTCCAGATACGGTGCGCCGAAAAGCGCGAGCATGGCCAGATCGGTCTCCCGGTGCCCGCCGTGCGCCGACGGATCGATCAGCACCACGCCCGCCTCGGTCCAGCGCAGGTTGCCCGACCACAGATCGCCGTGAATGCGGGCGGGCGACTCCGGCGGCCCCGCCAGCTCCTCGACCGCGTCGATCACCCGCTCCAGCAGCCGCACCCCGTCCGCGCCGAGCACGTCTGCGGTGCGCGCCACGAACGGGCGCAGCCTGCGCTCGGCGTACCAGCGCGCCCACGGCCCCTCGCTCGGTGTGTTGTCCAGCGGCAGCTCGGCGATCCACCCGGGCCACGGCGCCCCGAAAGCGCCCGGCGAATCCGCGTGCAGCAGCGCGAGATCCCGGCCGAAACGGTCCGCCGCGGCGGGGGAGGGCGCGGCATCGGGCAACCACGGCAGCACCAGCATCCCGCCACCGGCGGCCAGCACCGTCGGCACCAGCGCGGGGTTTCCCGCGCCGAGCCAGCGCAGGCCCGCCGCCTCCGCCGCGAACACCCCGGCCCGGTCCGCGGCGGCCTTGACGAACACGATGCGACCGTCGTCCAGCTCGGCCCGGTGCAGCGTCCACCCGTGACCCGACCCGAGATCCGTCACCGCACGGACCCCGACACCCAGCGACTCACCCAGCCGCTCCGCGATGCTCACCGCACCACGGTATGCCCCTCAGGACGCGGTGCGCGCGATGACGTGTTCGGCGAACCGGGACAGGTTCGCGATCTTCGTGTCCAGGCTCTCGGTGTCCTGGTCGCGGGTGTACGGATTGCGGAAGCCCACGATGACATCGGTGACGCCCTTGTCCTCCAGACGCTTCACGCCGTCGACGGTGAAACCGTCCAGCGAGATGACGTGCACCTCGAAATCCTTGCGCGTCCCGTACTCGGCCCGCAGCGCGTCCAACTCGAGCAACAGCCGATCGAGTTCGGCGGGGTCGCCGCCCGCGTGCATCCAGCCGTCGCCGCGCTGGGCCGCCCGGCGCAGGGCCGGACCGCTGTGCCCGCCGATCAGGATCGGGATCGGCTCGGTGGGCACCGGATTGATCTTGATCGGCGGCAGGTCGTAGAACTCGCCGTGGTACTCGAAGTAGCCGCCCGCAGTGAGTCCGCGCACGATGTCGACGCACTCGTCCATGCGCGCGCCGCGCTTCTCGAACGGCACGTCCATGATCTCGAAGTCGTCCGGCCACGGGCTGATCCCGACACCGAGACCGAACCGGTTGCCACTCAGCGCCGCCACCGACGCCGCTTGCTTGGCCACCAGCACCGGCGGGCGGATGGGCAGCTTCAGCACGAACGGGGTGAACCGCAGCGTGGTCGTCGCGGCCGCCATCGCCGCCGACAGCACGAACGCCTCGATGAACGGCTTGTCCTCGAGGAACTCCCGGCTGCCATCGGGGGTGTAGGGATAGGTGGCGTCGGAATCGCGCGGATAGGCGACGCTGTCGGCCACCGCCATCGACGTGTACCCGGCCGCCTCGGCGGCTTGCGCCAAAGGCACGTAGTAGGACGGGTCGGTCATCGTCTCCGCGTACGTGAACCGCATGGGACCAGCCTTCCTGCTCGGTCGTCGCCGGGCAACGGGTCGTCGGTGAGCGCGGTACGCCCACGCGAACATCTCCCAGCCAATTAATCACTGGTGCTTAACAAGGTCAAGACTCGGGTTCAGTACAGTGGGTGTCCATGCAAGCCGAGGACTCGCGCGCCGCCCTCCTCGCCGCGGGGGAGCGGCTCATCGCCGAACGCGGCGTCGACGTCCCGCTGCGCGACATCGCCGCCGCCGCGGGCCAGCGCAACAACTCCGCCGTCCACTACTACTTCGACTCCCGCAACGGACTCATCGAAGCCATCGTCGAGCGCCGCATGAACCGGCTCGAACAACGCCGCATGAACATGCTCGCCGCCCACGAAGCCGACGGCACCGGCACCGACCCGCACGCCCTGGTCGGCATGCTGGTCGGCCCCATGCTCGAACTCGTCGGACAAGACCGCACCAGCCACTACGGGCGCTTCCTCGAAGTCGTCCGCACCCACCCCGTCATCGCCGACGCACGCCGCCTCGCAGGCGCCGACCGCGCCGCGGTCCGCATCATCGCCACCCGCCTCGACACCGCCCTCCCGCACCTCGAGCCCCGCCAACGCCGCCGGCGCATGGAAACCATGACCACCGTGCTGTTCGCACTCGTCGCCGACTACGAACGCGCACTCCAGGACGGCACCCGCACCCCACACCTCGACGACGACACCGCCGAGATCGCCGACATGCTCGTCGCGATGCTCACCGTGCCCCCGCGCTGAGATCCCGTGCTCGGGCGTCGCGCGCCCGGCTGGGGTCGGTGCCGGGACACACGTCTTCTCCTACGACCACGGCAAAGTGCGGCAAGAGTTCTCGATCTGCCTGCTCGGGCGACCGGTGAGCGGTGAGCTGACGGTCTCGGACGAGCCGCACGAGGTCGCCTGGGAAGCGAACCCTTTCAGCCGGACCCGCGCGCAGAGCACGACGTCGCTCGCGCGATCATCGAGCCACGCCGCCTCGGCCGCGGAACACCTTGCCGATCGACCGGCGCCTCCGGTGCCGCCATCGCGCAGTGATCTCGCCAGACCCGCCCCAGAATCCGCGGCCGCATCACACACCACCTCGCCGACCACCGGCGAACGAACACACGGCGGGCCGACCGACCGCCCACCACAACCCCCGATACCGCTCCATGACCGTCAGCATCACCGATGCCGCACGCCGCCGGAAGCGTAGGACTACTCAACCCTCCCGCGCACGCCGCGTCAATTCCACTGTCGCCGCCCGCAAGCCATCGATCCCATCGAGCCGCTCCGCATAACCCACCCGGGTCCGCGCCACCCCGCGCGGCGACTCGACCCGCAAATCCAGCCCGTACCGATCCGCCCGCTCACACCGCGCCGCCGTCGCATCCGGATAACCGCCGAGCGCCCGCGCCATCGACAGCAACGCATCCGCGTGATCGTCGTTCAGATGCGCGATCGCCCGCGCCGCCACCGGCGCCACCGGATCCGGCTCCGCCGCCAGATACTCCGCACCCGTCGCCGAATCCATCCGCCCGTACCCGCCGACCCATCGAACCCGCCGAACCCGCAACACCCACAGCGCGAAATCGCTGTAATCGACATACATCCGCGCTGCGGGCACCGCCACCACATGCGCCTCGCGCGCCGCCGCCAGCTCCGCGTCCACCGGCCGCTCCACCACGCCCGCCACCGTGATCCGCGAACCCGCCAACGGATCCGCGGGCAGCTCCGGCGCCACGATCGACAGACTGGCCCGCGGCTCGGCCGCCAGATTCCGCCCGTGCTCGGCCATCCGCGACACACACAGCACCGGCGCACCGTCCAACAGCCCGTACGTCACGAACGACGCCCACGGCGTCCCGTCCTCGCTCGAACTCGCCAACGTCGCGATATTCGTCGACGCCGCAACCGTTCTCGCCTCCTCCGCCGCCGACGGACGCACCGGATTCACCACCGGACCGAGCGGGCCGGGCATCGACGGCGTATCCCCGGGATCACCATGATCGAGAGTCATGGCCACCAGCGTGCCATGCCGAAACGCCGTCGACGGCACAACCAAAGCAACCCAACACCCACGCGCCGCCACCCGATGCGTGAGGATGGGCGTCGTGACCCGATACGCATTCGACGCCGACCGCAACGCACTCGTCGCCATCTGGGCGACCGGACGCGGCGACCAGGCCCAGACGGTAGCCATGCTGCCGCCGACAGCACCCGAGCTGGCAACGGATTTGGCGTCGAATCTGACCACGCTGTCGCGCTTCCACTGGCGCACCTACACCCACCCCGCTGCCGCCGCAGGCGACCCCGAGGTCCCCGACAGCGAAGCCTGGCGCCGCGCCGAAGAACGCCGAAACTTCACCGTGGTGGAGAGCGGGCTGCGCAACCCGAACCTGCCCACCGAGGCAGGTCTGCTCGTCTCCTACAGCGGCGTCGTCGAATCCGCCCACCGCGTCGGCCGCTGCCTGCACAGCATCGACACCGCCGAGCTCACCGAAACCATCGTCACCGAGATCCATCGCGAACAGGCCGCCATCGAAGCCGCCGAACTCGGCGACCTCTCCGGCCGCGCCCGCCAAGCCGTCGAACTCTCCCGCCCCGACGTCTCGCCCGCCCAGGTCCACGCCGCCGACGCACTGCTGCGCACCGACCCGCTCGGCGCACCCGAACTGTTCACCGAACTCGACCCCGCCTCGGCCTCCGTCGCCGCCGCCCACTGGCTGCACGCCGCCGCCGAGATCGCGGGCGAACTCGCCGACCTCCCCATCACCGACGTCATCGCCGAAGCCGACGAGATCGAAGCCATCCCCGTCGCGACCCCCACCCTCGTCCTGGAACGACTCGACAGCGGCGAAACGGCCACCGACATCGTCGTCGACCTCATCGCCGAAGCCGTCGCCGTCTCCGAAGGCCACCTGCCCGCCCCGTGGGCCGTCGTCGCCCGCGTCGCCGAACTCGAAGAGCACGCCCGCCGCTACGAGATCGACAACGCCACCCGCGCCGCCCTGCTCGCCGAATTCCGCGTCAGCAGGCTCGATCCCGCCCGCCCGGCACTCGACCTGCTAGAAGACCTGCTCGACGGCATTCGCGGCTGCCTGCTGCTCTACGCGGCCCACCACGACGACGACACCGACATCGAAGACCGCTTCGCCGCCGACGTTCGCCGCGCCGCCGACACCCACTCCGAACGGCTCTTCTGAACCGGTCTCACCCCGCCCGGCCCGGACCGAGGGCCGCGGCGGGCGCACCGCCGAGCCAACGACACAACGCGGCGTACACCGCGTCGTGATTCAACAGGGCGAAATGATGTGCGCCCGGCACGTGCAGACCGTTGTCCTCCGCGAAACCGAGCCGTCTGGCCCGGCTCCGGCCCGCGCCGCTCGGCGTCAGCACCAGCCCGTCACCGATGAACCGGCCGAGCGGATGACGCGGACTCCGCGTGAACGACGCGGTCACGAAGTAGTGGTCCGCACCCTTCAGCAGCGGAACCTCCCGCACCGCACGCCGTTTCAGCGCGTCCGCGTCCACACCGCGCCAATCCTCGTCCACCAGCGAGCCGTGCCGCAGATCCCGGATCCCCGCGCTGCGCCGCCGTAGCATCCGGCCCACCGGACGGGTCTCCGGCAACCACACCAGCGCCGCCGACAACCGATGCACCACCTGCTCCAGCGGTGCACCCAGATGTGGCGAACCAAGACACACGATCTGGCGCACCAGCCGCACCCATGCCCGATTCTGCTCCGCCGCATCGAAACACGCCGCTCGCGCGATCAACCCGCCCATCGAGTGCCCGACCAGCGAGATGCGCCGCACCGGCACCGGCCAGTGCTCGACGAGCCGCTGCATCAGATCGGCGAACTCCCGGGCGTTCTCGGAAATGTGCAGCCCGCTGTTGTAGCGCACCTGCACGCACGCGCACCCCAGGTCCGTTGCCAAGCGCTCGGCATAGGTCGCCCGCCCGCCCCACCGCCACGCGTGCTCCGTCTCGACCAAGCCGTGCAGGAACACCACCAGATGATCGCGCGGCGGCACATGCTTGGAGATCGACTCCGGCGCAACGGGATTGCCGTCCACCCGGAACGTCATCGGACCGGCGAGGATCGGCGTGCCTTCCTCGAGGCTGTCGCCGATCAGGCCCTGCAATGCCGCCAGGAATCCCGCACCCCATACGGTGCGGGACGGGGGAGCGCCCGGCAGGTCCGCCGCTCGTTCGCCCACCGCGCCCGCGGTCATCGCCGCACCGCCGACGATCCGGTACACGCCGTCGGTGATCGCGTCGTGCACCACCTTGACCGGCTCCGCGGCGGGTCCGACACCCAAGCGCACGGCCGCGAACACGCGATCCGACACCGCCCGATGGATCGTCGCGATGCCGTCCACCGCGCCACCCAGTTCGTCGCCCGCCAAACGGGCCAGGGCGCGAACCTCCGCCCGGCGCTGCGGGATTCTCTCCGACATGCATTCAGTGTACATATGTGCACTGAATTCTGTCGCGGGGAGTGTTCAGCTCGGCACGCGACTGACGGCGACGGCCGACTCCGTCAAACTGCCCAGATACAACGTGCCGTCGTGTTCCACCACCCCGGTGACCATCGAGAAATCCGCGCCCTCGCCCTGGAGATCGTGCACGACCGTCCCGTCGAAATCGACCGCTTGCACCCAGACCGTGCGCGGCGGTTTCGGGTGCGCCCATGCCGGCAGCGACCACACCACGCGGCGCAGCACGCCCGGCAGTGGAAGCAGGCGGTCCAGTAGGGGATCGCGCGGGGCGGGCAACGTGATCCAGACCAGACCATCGCTACCTAGCGCCATATTGTCCGGGAAACCCGGCAGGTTCTCGATGAGCCGATCGTGAGCGCCCGCCCGCGGCCCGGTGAGCCAATAGCGGGTCACACGATACGCGCCGGTCTCGGCCACCAACACGCAGGAGCGATCGGGGGCGAGCACCACGCCGTTGGCGAATTGCAGCCCGTCGAGGAGGGTTTCGACCTTGCCCGACGGGTCGAGCCGGAACAGGCGGCCGGTGCCGGAGTGCTCCAGCAGATCGCCCATCCACTGGTCGAGGGGATAGCGGCGCGAGGACGCGGAGAAATAGATGGTGCCGTCGACATCGCGAACCACATTGCTGGCGAACGCGAGTCGCTCGCCGTCGATCTCGTCGACGAGTACCTCGAGCGCGCCGTCGGGGTCCATGCGCAGAAGTCCGCGCGCGAAATCGCAGATCAACACGGAGCCGTCGGCATCGGCGTGCAGTCCGAGCGGGCGGCCGCCGGTGTTCGCCACTTCGCGCACCGACCCGCCGGCAGGGTCGATGCTCACGATCGCGCCGTTCTCGAGGCCGGCGATCACCCTTCCGTCCGGCGTGCGCACCACGTCTTCGGGTGCTGCGCCGGGGAGTTCGATCCTGGTGACCGGCGGCAGTGGGGGAGTGCTGCGTTTCTCGCGCGCCCTCTCGGGGGCGGACGGCGGAGTCCAGCGGTGCGGTTGCATGGTCGAGCCTGCGAACATGGCGGCCAGCGTATCCGCGGCGGAGCCGGAATAGCTGAAGAATCTAGTACGGAAAACTACATCTCGCTATGGAGATATGCGCATCTAACCATGGGACATCGATAGCCCTTCAGCGCCCGGCAAGCCGGGCGAAGCAAGGACAGGGAAGGGGGGTGCCATCCGGACGCGGGTGGATTCGACGCTGTGCCAAGCCGAATCCACCCGCGTCGAATGTCAAGCGTTGGCGGCGGCCATGTCTCGTGCGTCCTTCTCCGTCGCCACGGCCGGCGCGCGGCGTCCCGGGATGGCGAGGGCGGCGAGGGCCGCGACTCCGCACCAAGACGCGCCGGGCCAACCGGCCACCTCGATCGCAGCGCTTACATCGTGCTGTGCCGGTTGCAGGTGCAGGGTCCGATGTCGGTGGGGGAGTTGAGTGATGCCTTCGGGTTGGACACCTCGACACTGCACCGGCAGACGACCGCGATGATGAAAGCCGGTCTTATCGAACGCATTCCCGATCCGGAGGGCGGGATGGCCCGCAAGTTTCGCGTCGCAGCCGAAGGGGAGCGACGTCTCGAGGAGGAGCGCGCGTACAACGTCGCGGCGCTGGAGGCCGTCCTGAGGGAGTGGTCGGCGGCCGACGTGGCGGCTTTCGCCGGACGACGGCCTTGGCCTCGGCCGTGAAGGTCTGATAAAAGATACCGATATCTAGATATGCATATCGATCTATATTGCAACCCTGAAGACGGGCAACTTCTTTCGACCTCTTACGACTTGAAAGACGCATAGACGAGGGGAGTGGTGGGTCACCGTGGCGACCCACCCGTTCCGCTACGGACTCGTGGTGAACACGTGCCACAGCACGCCGAGCGTGGCTACCGCGAACAGCGGTGTGAGAATCCAGGTTTCGAGCTTGTTCCCGGTTCGTTCGATGATCGGCAGGCGAGTACGCAGCTTGAACGGCCAGAACAGCCGGCAGCCGCGGTCGGTGAGGCAGTCGCCGACGAGGTGGGCGAAGGCGCCGAGGCCGACGCAGAACGGCAACCAGGCGGGCCGGTCGCTGATCCAGTTGTCCATCGCGAAGGTGCCCGCGGTGGCGAGGACGACGACCGTGCCCCACGAGCGGATTCCGTCGCCCGGCGGGTACAGGTGCAGGGCCCGCACCGCCAAGGCGAGCAGGAAGAACACGAGTGCGAGGGTGAATCCTCGTCCGATCCAGTGCATTCCGGCCCAGGTGCCGTACGCGGCCACGATCACGAACGCAAAGGAATGGGTGGCCTGCCGGTGTCCGCCCGCGACGGTCGAGATGACTTTGCAGAGGAAATAGGAGAGTGGGCCGAGCACATGCGCGATCGTTCCTTTGGGATGGTCGGCATCGGGCAGCAGCGCCGCGCCCGCGGTCAGGAAGACGCCGAGGAGGATGTCGACCGGTCCCAGCCGAGCCTCGCTGGTCTGCAATACCGGATAGGTCAACGCCGCGAGAGGCAGCGTCGCCGCCGCCACCGACCAGGCGAGCGCGCCGCTGGTCGCATGTGAATGTCCAAGCACCGCTTGGAGGTTAGTTGAACGGGTGACCACACGGCGTAATCGGACTGTCCGCCAGCGGATTGGCATGCTCGGCCGGTGCGCGTTGTGCGGCGCGAGTGACGGGCGCGGTCGAGGGCCTCGGGTGGGTGTGCAATGTTCGTGGAGCGGCACGATGTACGGGTGCATCGAGCATGTCGTTGTCGGTTCGAGCACGAGGCCCGGGGTGTTGGGCGAGAGGGCGCAGTGGCGGTTTGGGGGTCACGCTTCACGGGTGTTACTTGACATAATGTCGATTATCGGCGCGAGAACGGCGTCGGGGGAAGGGGTTCGGTCGCCGTCGAATGTCGTTGATTTGCTTGCTGTTGCGTCTCGTGTCCGGCGCTCGTCGGCATCCGCCGTTTCTCGTAATTCCTGAGGTGTGACTCTGTGTCACGGAACGTCGCCGTTGTCCCCTCGGCGCATCTTTCTACGGCCGTAAATTTTCCGACGATCGTCGGAATCATTCTAATGTCTTGGAAATTGCCAAGATTTGGCTCGAAAGGCTACTTCCCCGCCCTGTGGCCAGCCGGTCTAATAACGTCACAGTGACAAAAAACGCGTTCGGCGTTGATGATTCGTCGGTTCGGATGGCGAAACCTGCGCCCTCGAATTCCGGCGAGGACCTGTTCGACGGTGTCGCTGGGCGCGGTGGGGACAGCACGGCAGGCGTGCGCGGCGGCTGCGGTCGCGTGACACCAATGCCGCTCTGATTTCCGTTGTCGCTACAGCGTGGTGCTCTCGGTGGTCTGCGAGGCGGGGGTCGGAAGATGCTGCGCGCACACCGCTTCGACGAACTCCCCTACCGTCTCATCGGGCATTCGTCGCGCCAGATCGGCTTCGGTGATGATGCCGACGAGGCGTCCGTGCTCGGTGACCGGTAGCCGCCTGATCTGGTGGCGCTCCATGACAGCGAGCACATTGCCGATGTCCTCGCCCGCCTCGACGGTGTGCAGTCCCTCGATGCCCTGAGCCAGCTCGCCCGCGGTCGTGGTGTGGGGCGAGTGGCCCATTGCGAGGCATTTGACGACGATGTCGCGGTCGGTGACTATGCCGACGGGGCGCCCCTCTCCGTCGCAGATCGGCATCGCACCCACATCCAGTTGGTGCATCCGCTCCGCCACGGTCTGCATGGTGTCGCGCACGCTGATACAGGCCGCGCCGGGATGCATGATCATCTGTGCCGTGGTCATCGATATCTCCTGTCGTTCGCGTCGAGGTTGTGTCGGCAGTCGCCCACCGGCGCGCCGCACGGAAACCGCCCTCACACATCCGGGGCGAGGCATCGGCTCGCAGTCGGTCGAATCGGGAAGCAACCTCGATTCGACCAAGCTTCTGCCGTGCGGCGCAAGGGCCCGCCGACCCGACTGCGAGGGCCGTTCGTCTCTGCTGCCGGGACCGGTCGACGTCATGGGTGCAGGCTGCGGGAGAACAGTCACTGTCATCAGCCGAGCGTGCAGCGGCTTGCACGACGGATCGACCGTGGCGCAGCGTGAGATGGACATCGTGGCCTGCTCGAACATGCGCTTGGGCGGCAGAACCGATGACCGCGGGGCGCATGCAGTAGTGACATCGCCCGGCCCGAGCCGGGAGGGGGCCAGCGATGCGGCTCGTTCGGCGACGAAGGTCCTCGCCGCGATGGCGGTTCGGCACTGTCGGCCGAAGGGATGCCCGCCGTAGCGTCGAGTCCTGCAGAGCCGCGAATCCGAGGCATGAAGGAGACTCCGATGAGGGTCCGTGTTGTCTATGAGTCGATGTTCGGCAATACCGCCACGATTGCCGAGGCGATCGCCAAGGGGGCGGGTGCGCACGCCGCCGTCGACCTGCTCGAGGTGACCACTGCGGCCCAGTCGCCCGCGCCCACGGTCGATCTTCTGGTGGTCGGCGGCCCGACCCACGTCTTCGGGCTCAGCCGGGCCCGTACACGTCGTGACGCCGCCACCCGCACCACCGCACCGGTCGCGGTAGAAACCGGTATCCGTGAGTGGCTCGGCAGCGCACTGCCGGTTCCCGAGGGCGCCCGCGCCGCGGCGTTCGGAACCAAGACCGCCCACCCGCGGTGGCTGACGGGCTCGGCAGCGCGCGGTATCGCACGACGGTTGCGCGGTCTGGGTTACCAGCTGGTCAGCGAGCCCGCCGATTTCCTGGTCGACGGGATGACCGGGCCGCTCAGTGCCGGCGAACTCGATCGTGCCCGCCGGTGGGGCGAAGAGCTCGCTCACGAACTCGAGCGCAGCGCTCACCGCAGCTGAGCGAAAGGCATCTCGGTCATGCCCTACCAGGTCGCGGTGGTCGAGTCGGTTCCGCACACGGTGCTCCAGCTGCACCGCACGATCCGCGCCGACCATGCCGGCGACGACATCGGCGCTGGCATGGACGCGCTCTATGCTCTCGCCGCTTCCGCCGGTCTGACGGCCTCGGGGCCGCCGTCGACCACCTACCATGGCGACTTTCGCCCCGGAACCATCGTCGAGGTCGATTTCGCGCTTCCTGTCGGCACGGCCGATTCCCCTTCGGGGGTCGCCGACGAGCCGACGATGCGAGCCACTGAGTTCGGCTGGTATGCGCGCACCGTCCACCGCGGCGGCTACCAGACGATCACCCGCGCCTACCGCGCGCTCGAAACCTGGCTCGGCGCAGCGCCGTACCGGGCGGTCGGGCCGCCTACCGAGGTGTATCTGGTCGCGCCCGAGCAGGCGGTGAGCGCTCACGACCTGGTCACCGAGATCCGTATCCCGGTCGCACCCACGGATTTGAGCGCGACTGTCGCGGCGTCGGTCGCCGACACCGTGCTTCTCGTCCGCGAGGCACTCGTCGAACACGGCTTCAGCGTGCTCAGCGAACTCGACGTGCGTGCCACCGTGGCCGCCCGCACCGGTCGGCACATCGCCGACTACGTGATTCTCGGCGCGTGCAATCCGGAACTGGCCGCCCGAGCACTGGACATCGACCGACGTCTCGGACTGATGATGGGCTGCACCCTCGTCGTGCGCGCGGAGGGCCGCTATAGCGTCATCGAGGCAGCCGACCCGCTCACCATGGTCGAGCAGACCCACACGCACGCATGGAACCCCATCGCGCGACAGGTCCGCCACAGTCTGGTCGCTGCGCTGGCGCGGGTGCGCGCCTCCTCGGCCGAGCCGACCGCGGAAATCCCCGGCGACGGCCACTGATCCGCAATCCTGGCGACGAGCCGATCCCCACACCGGTGGCCCGATGAGATCGAACTGGCCGAGTCCCGGCCGTGTCGGGCGGAAGTCCGCTCATCAGGGGTCATCGTGCCCTGCCGCAGGGCGCTGCGGCAGGGGGATCGTGGAGGAAAGCGATTCGACCCGCGAAGGGCTACGACACCCATGGACGACCGCGGACTACCGGAGGAAGACACCGTCGCCACCGCCTTGGCGCTGGCCTTGCGCGCGCCGTCGAGAGGCAACATGCAGCCGTGGCGCTGGCGGATCGCTCCGGGCAGTGTGCATCTGTATCTGGATCGGACACGATCGCTGTCCGTGGGCGACCGGCGTGATGTGCTACTCGGCTGCGGGGCGGCACTGCATCATCTGTCGGTGGCCTTCGCCGCGCTGGGTTGGGCGACGATCGTGCATCGGATGCCGAGTCCGGACAACCCGGACCATCTGGCCACCGTGGCAGCCGTGGCGCGGCGGCCCACCGGCCAGGACATCGCCATGAGCGCCGCGATCACCCGTCGGCGCAGCGACCGCAGGCGCTACAGCGACTGGGCCGTCCCACCGGGATACCTTGGGCTGTTGGCCGAACGTGCCGCGGCTCTGGGCGCACTGATTCGACCGCTTCACGACCGTATCGCCGAGCGCTCGACTGTCGGGACGCGATCAGCGACGCGAGGCTGGGCAGACGACTCCCCCGCATCCGGCAGCCGAGGACCTTACGACCTCGACGACGCGACGGCATACCGCACCCAGGAGACCTGGGCCGACTTTGCCTCTGAACGCGCGCTGACCACCGCTGACTGGGCCGATGCGACCGAAGGGCCTGATCACGCCGACCTGCTTCTGCTGGCCACCTCCGACGACGACCCACTCGCGCAACTGCGTGCTGGCGAGGCGATGAGCGCGGTACTGCTGACCGCGACCAACATCGGGCTGGCCACCTGCCCGCTCTCGGCCCCTCTCGACAGCGCCGACCGACGCCTTCAGCTGCGACGCGACATCCTCGACAACTCCGCACACCCCCAAGTCATCCTGCGTGTGGGCCAGGCTCCCGACACCACTGAGCCGCCGCCGATCACCCCACGCCGATCGCTCGCGGAGGTACTGCTCTCTCCCGTCCACGCCTGACACCGTCGCCAGCGGGCCGACGCATCCCAGCGGCCGGTTGTGCGACGCCAGCGCTGCAAAACAGGCTTGCCTCGAGGCGTTTTCCTGCGGTGCGGGAGGGTAAGTCACCAGGCTGTGTCGACCTTGGTCCGGCCGCACAAGGACCAACGACTCTGCGCTCGGGTTCGCCTCGGCGGGCATGGTGATGACGGGCCGCGGCACCTCCCAGCGGCGGCTTGCTCGAACCGACACCAGAGGAATCACCGTGAGCGACACGACATCCGGCCAGCAGTACCACGCCAAGCCGGGAGAAAGCCTCGCCGACATCTACAACATGCCCGGCATCGTGCTGTTCATCGCGGGTGTGGTGAGCCTGGCATCCACGCTCACCGCAGCGGGAGACGGATTCACCCGATGGGTCGCGGTCGGCGCCACCGTTACCGCGCTGTGCTTCATCTCCAGCGTCGCGGTGTTCTGGCTCGAGCACGAGCGGCTGCGCCGTCTCGCCCAACGCCGGGGTCCGGTCCGGACCGAGCAGCAGCCTCGCGATTGACGAGCACGATTACGTCTACCGCCGAGGTTGTCCGGAAGGTGCCCGAAGTCGCTGACATTCTCGGTGACGAATCGCGGTTCGACAGGAACGATCGGCCCTGTCGAACCGCGATCGGGCCCGCTGAGTTGAACGGAGGAACAGACAGATGACAGGAGGCACGATTGACATCCACCCGGCCGCTACGGAATACGAACCCCGGATAGACGCGCTCGTGCACCGCCGCGAATGTCAGTTCCGGTTGTCGGAGGCATTCAGTTTGGAAGCGAGCACCGCGGCCTGGGTGCGTCGTTCGACACCCAGTTTCGTCAGCAGCCGGGACACGTAGTTCTTCACCGTCTTCTCCGCCAAGAACATTCGCTGGGCGATTTGCCTGTTCGTCAACCCCTCACCGAGCAGACCCAGCAGAACACGCTCCTGATCGGTGAGCGCGGCCAGCGGTCCCGTCTTGGCCTCGGCCTCTTCGCGCAACTTCGCCATCAACGCGGCCGCGGCTCGGTTGTCCAGGAGTGATTTGCCCGATCCGACATCGCGGATAGCGTCGACGAGGTCGGTCGTTCCGATGTCCTTGACCACATAGCCGCTGGCCCCGGCCAGGATCGCGTCCAGCATGGCTTGCTCGTCGGTGAACGAGGTGAGGATCAGGCAGCGCAGCTCCGGCTGCTGGTTCAGCAGTTCGCGGCACAGCTCGATGCCGTTGCCGTCGGGCAACCGCACGTCCAGCACCGCGACATCGGGTCTCAGCGCGGGGATTCGCGCCAGCGCCTGCGACATGCTGCCCGCTTCGCCGACGACGTCCATGTCGGACTCGGTATCGATGAGGTCGGCCACCCCGCGCCGCACGATGTGGTGATCATCGACCAGGAACACCTTGATCATGTCCATGCACCTCCGTCAGCCATGCTTTCAGCGTACGAAGGTATTCGCCGGATCGTGCCGGAGTTCGCCCTCGGAGTGGTGACCGAAGCCCCTTGACCGCTCGCCGTCTCACTCCCGGCGTGCCGCCGCCACGACATCAGCGCGCAACAGGCCGGTGCCGATGGACGCCGCTTCCGGCCAATTCGCCGCCGTCCCCGCCATGGTGGCGATCTGCGGGAGTCGCCTCGAGGCCGGTGCTCCATGCGGCGATCGGCAATCGACGGCGGGCAGTGACACGGCAGCTGGACGAGCCTGATCGACCCATGCTCTGACGATAGGCAAACTTGATCCGAATTGAACAGTAGTGTTCAATATTGCTCGTGGGTGATCCCAACCACGGTACCGAAGGGGCGTGACCATGAGTTCGAATGCCGATGCGACGGAAGCGGAGGACGAGCAGGTTCCGGTCCTTGTCGTCGGTGGCGGTCCGGTCGGTCTGATCTTGGCGTTGACATTGGCGCACCACGGTGTGGCCGCGATGTTGGTGGAACGAAACCCGTCCACGACCACGCACCCGAAGATGGACATCACCAATGGCCGCAGCATGGAACTGTTCCGCAAGCTGCGTGTGGCCGAGGACGTGCGGAAAGTCGCGGTGCCGGAGGATCATCCGTTCGACGTGTCGTGGGTGACCAAGCTCAGCGGGTGGGAACTGGCGCGCTTCCGCTACCCGACCGTCGCCGAAGGTCGTGCGCTCATTCGCGAGCGCAACGACGGCACGACCACGCTGGAACCCCCGATGCGGGTGTCACAGGCGCTGCTCGAGCCCGCGCTGAAAGAGATTCTCGAGACCCGGGCGGGAGGCATCGACGTCCGCTACGGCTGGGGGCTCGAGTCGTTTCGTCAGGACGACGCGGGGGTCGACGCGGTGATCCGCTGCTCGGCGACCGGGCGGACCCGCACGGTGCGCGCGCAGTTCCTCGCCGGATGCGACGGTGCGGGGAGCATCGTGCGCAAAGGGTTGGGCATCGACCTGGACGACATCGATCTGCGCCGCCTCGCCGCGCGCGAACTGGGCTTGGGACGTGTAGTGGCGGCGGCAGTCCGCGCCTATCGCGAAGAGCGCGAGAGGCCGATGGACGGCAGGGTCTACCTGATCCACTTCACCTCGCCCGACCGCAGGCTGCTCGAACGGTTCGGCACGGCCTGGCACACCCAGTCACCCGAGGGATGGACGCTGATCTCGCAGAACGATCGCGACACCTGGACACTGCACATGCCCATCGGTCAGGGCGTCGATGCCGAGGCGATCGATCCGAAGCGGTTTCTGTTCGCGCGCTTGGGAATCGAGTTCGACTGCGACATCGTCGTTGCCAACGCCTGGCGTCCGCGGCTGTCGCTGGCCGACAGCTACGGCAGCGGGCGGGTCTGGCTGGCAGGCGACTCCGCACATCAGGTCGTCCCCGCAGGCGGATACGGCATGAACACCGGAGTGGGTGACGCGGTGGGCCTGGGCTGGATGCTGGCCGCCGTCGTGCAGGGATGGGCGGATCCTCGCCTGCTGCACGCGTATGAAGCCGAGCGCCGTCCGGTCGCGGTGCGCAACCGGACGGCCTCCGCGCGGCACACGCTGGTGCGCCTGGCGATCAAGACCGGCTACCGCAAGCGAATTCACGACGAGGGTTGGTCGGGAGATCGCGACCGTCGTCGTGCCGGCCGGGAGATCCTGGATCTGGGCAACCTGGAAAACGAAGCCGACGGAATCGAATACGGGTACCGCTACGACAACTCACCCGTCATCTGTCACGAACGACACCCCGCGCCGACCGACAGCATGCACACCTACCTCCCCGGCACACTTCCCGGGGCCCGGCCACCGAGTCTGTTCCTCGCCGATGGCCAAGCCGTCTTCGATCTGTTCGGCCGCGGTTTCACCCTGTTGCGCTTCGACGACAGCGACGTCACCGCCTTCGTGACGGCCGCGGCCGAACGCGATCTGCCGTTGGATGTCGTGGACATCCGCGACGAGCACGCGCGCATCCAGTACGAGCGGAACCTCGTGCTCGTCCGCCCCGACCAGCACGTCGCCTGGCGCGGTGACACCGTTCCCGATCGGCCCGCCGACGTCTTGGACCGCGTTCGCGGGGCCGCGCCCGGGGCGACCCTCCCGAACGGTCGCGCGTGACGGGTGACGGCTCGATCGACGAGACTGTGGGCATGTCGTACCCGGAGTTGAACGCACGGCCTCGGTGGAGCAAGACCGGGAAAGCGCATTTCCCGGTCGCGGCCTGTGTGGACGGATCGTGGTGGGTGTTGCGGCTCAACTGCTTTCCCGATCACCCGCTCTGGACGCTCTTCGTCGACGGGCTGCGCCGTTTCGACATCGATGACACGCCATCGACGTGGGGCAAGCCGTTCGACCCTTCCGCTCCGGCGCTGGAGCCAGGGACGGTCGAGGAGATCCTGGAGCCCATCGGAGACTTCGTCGCCTACGCCAGTGAAATCGGCGATCCATGCGACAACCCCTTCTGCTGTGGTTGACGCACACTCGCACGGCACGAACGACGCCTGATCAGCGACCGACGCCGTGGTCGGTCCAGGCGACCGCGCGCACCGGGAACGTGCCCATCCCGTGTATCGGCGCGGGCAGCGCGACCAGCCGGGCGCCGGTGTTCGGGACCGCGTCGAGGTTCGTCATGTGCTCGATGATCGGGATGCCCGCGCCGAGCAGTGTGTGGTGGCACGGTCGCGTCGGCAGGGACGTGTCGTCGATATCGAGCGAATCGATGCCGACCAGCGCCACGTTCGCGGCCACCAGCGCCTCCGCGACCTCGCCCACCAGGAACGGATGCCCCGGCCCGAGGTAGGCGGGCGAGCCCCACCGGGCCGACCATCCGGTGTGCACGAGCACCGCCCTGCCCCACAGTCGTGCCGGGTCGCCGAGCGCATCCGGTCCCACCGCGCGGACCCCCTCCGCACGGATCATGACGATTCGCACGTTGAGCAGCCGCTCCAGCGGCAGCTCGGCGATATCGACGCCGCGGGCATGGAAATGGAACGGTGCATCGATATGGGTCCCGGTGTTGCCGACCATGTTCACGCGTGCGATGTCGTACATCATGTCGACCAGCGGCGACCGCTCCCGCGAAACCTCCGTGGTGACTCGCGGCCCAGGCAGACCGGGGTAGGTGAGCATGCCGTCGGAGATCGGGTGGGACAGCTCCACGATCGCCTTGCTCATATGTGCGACCGTACCGGGCGAACAGGTCCGTGGCGGTCACTCGAAGCGCGTTGATGACGCCCGGCGTGGACGTGTGCGCCGATCTGCTCAGCGTGCTGATGGCGGCCGCCGTCCGCGACGAGTGGCCTTTCCTCGCCCGGCCGCTCGCGGGATGGCCGGTTGGCGAACATGATTCGTCGCGAGTGCCTCACAGCCGGCGATATCGACGAGGTCGCCCGGATCGTCGAGGCGAGTGGCGCCCTCGATGTGACCCGTGTGCTGCCCCGCGACCTCGCCGCCCTCGCGGCGGACGCGCTGGCAACGCTGCCGTAATTCCTTCGCGCACATCACTTTTCGCGTTGACCGACGCTACGGTCATCCGGCACGTCCCGGCACGGCTGGATCTGGCTTCTTCGTTCGAGTGACTCCCCAGATTCTGGGACCGATTGGATTCGCACCTTGCAGTAACCATGTTACTGTACACCGCATCGCGGCTGTGACGGGTGTCATCCCGCAGACGCGATGCGATACAGGGCACTCCGGCGACGGCGCCGGGGGCGGAGTTCACGGAGAGTTATCGATGCTTCGACAGCACGAAGGACGTTCGCGGTCCGGGTCGCTACCGCGGGCCGGTCGAATGGCGGCGGCGGTGGCCTTGGCCTGTGCCACCGCCGTAGCCGGGGTCGGGATGGACATCAAGGAAGCGGCGGCCGACGAGGTCAGCGCCTTCTACACTCCGCCCGCCCAGATCCCGTCCGGCCCAGGCGCGATCATCAAGACCCAGCCGATGCCGCTGTTCGCGACCGCCCCCACGGTCGCGGGATGGCCGGGGCAAGCGCAGCACGTCATGTACACGACGCGGCTCCAGGACGGGTCGCCGGTCGCGGTGACAGGAACGTTCATCGACGCCACCGGTCCCTGGCAGGGCGAGGGTCCGCGCCCGACCGTTGTCATCGGCCCCGGCACCTCGGGTCAGGCCGATCGGTGCGCGATGTCGGTGGCGTTCTCGACCGGAATGGCGTTGTTCACCGACCCGTCGCCCGGGCTGTCGGCGAATCAAGAACTCCCGTCGTCCGCGGTGTGGAGCGCGCTCGGCGCCAGAGTTCTGGTGACCGACTACATCGGCCTGGGCACCCCGGGCATCCACACCTTCGCCAATCGCATCGAGGGCGCACACGCCATGCTCGACGGCGCACGCGCGGCCAACAACCTGGCGGGCGTCGGACCGGAAACCCCCCTGGTGTTCTGGGGCTACTCGCAAGGCGGCGGCGCGGCCGCCGCGGCGGCGGAGATGCAGCCGAGCTACGCGCCGGAGCTGAATCTGAAGGGCACCTGGGCAGGCGGGCCAGTCGCGGATCTGGCGAAGATCCTCGAGCGCATCGACGGCGCGCTGATCGGCGGCGCCATCGGATTCGCCATCAACGGCATGCTCGCGCGCTACCCCGAGCTGCACACGGCAGTCGACCGGGTGACCAGTCCCGCCGGACGCGCCATGCTGGACACGCTCAGCACCTCGTGTATCGGCGACGTCATCACCCACCACCCCTTCCTGCAGACCAGCTCGCTGACGATCGACGGCCGATCTCTCACCGAACATCTGCACGCGATTCCCGAGGCGGCGCGCGCGCTGAGCGAACTCCGCGTCGGCACCCTGACGCCCACCACACCGGTACTGATCACCAGCGGCCTCAACGACGACACCGTCCCCTACAACCAGGCCCGCCGCCTCGCCGAAGACTGGTGCGCCAACGGGGCCACCGTCACCTTCCGCACCAACGATCTGCCGCCGATCTTCTCCGGCGCCACGATCCCCAACCACTTCGGACCGGAACTGATCGACGGCTTCGGCCCCGACAACGCGATCACCTACCTCCTCGATCGCCTCGCGGGCAAACCGGTCGTCGGCTGCACCCTCGACTGAATCCCCGTGCGCCGCAACGACGCGGCGCACGCCAACGGGCCGCCGCCGAACCGCGCGGTGGCCGACGATCACCCCGAAGGTCCTGTCATGAAAGCAATCTCGCGCCGGTCGATGTTGACCGGCGCCGCCGCAGCGGGCGCCGTACTGTTCGGCGCTCGTTCGATCGGGGTGCCCGCTCCGGTCGCCGCGCGGGTCAACAGCGTTCCGCTGACCTATGAAGAGCACCGCGTCGTCGTGGTCGGTTCCGGGTTCGGCGGCGGAGTCAGCGCACTGCGCCTGGCGCAAGCAGGCGTGCCGGTGACGGTGCTCGAGCGCGGCCTGCGCTGGCCCACCGGGCCGAACGCGGAGACCTTTCCCCGCGCCTCCGCGCCGGACAAACGGTTGCTGTGGTGCAGGTCGAGCCCGAACCTGTTCGGCAAGCCTCTCGCGTTCGAGCCCTACACCGGTCTGGTGGAGGCGGTGCCCGGCGTGAACATGACGGCGCTGTGCGCCGCGGGAGTCGGTGGCGGGTCGCTGGTCTACCAGGGCATGTCGCTGCAACCCGCCGAGCACGTGTTCGACGCGCATTTTCCGCAAGAGCTGGACTGGGCCACCATGAACCAGGTGCACTACCCGAGGGTGGCACGGATGCTCGGTTTGGCCGAAGCGCCGGACGAATTGATCGCGACCGAGAATTACCGGGCAGCAAGGATTTTCGCCGACCGGGTGCGTGCGGCCGGGATGCCGCTGTCGAAGATCCCGATGCCGATCGACTGGGATTTCGCGCTGGCCGAACTGCGCGGGGAGATGAAGGCGTCCTACACCAACGGCGATGGAGCGATGGGCGTCAACAACGGCGGCAAGCATTCCGTCGACGTCACCTACATCGCCGCCGCCGAAGCCACCGGGCTGGTGCGGGTCGAGACACTGCACGAGGTGACCGACGTCGAACGCGGACCCGACGGTCGCTGGATCGTGCACGTGCAACACCTGGACACCACCGGCGCCGTGGTCGAGCACAAGGTCCTCACCACCGGTGCGTTGATCATGGCCGCCGGAAGCCTGAACACCACCCGATTGCTGGTGCGCGCAGGCGCCAAGGGCCTGATCCCCGACCTGCCCGACGGCCTCGGCCAAGGCTGGGGCACCAACGCCGACCGCATCTACGTGTGGGCCGATCCCGCCTCGGGATTCGGTGCGCCGCAAGGCGGCCCGGTGATCTACGGCAGCAAGAACTGGGCCGATCCACGGGCCGCCTACACCGTGATCCAGGCGTCCATCCCGCCGCTGTCGCTCGACGTCGCCAGCACCATGATGGTCGGCTACGGCGTCAGCGACGGGCGCGGCGCGTTCGGCTACGACGCGGCGCGCGACGACGCGATACTGCACTGGCCGGAGGACGGTGACCGCGGCATCCAGGACAACCACATCGGTCCGGCCGTCCACGAGATCGCCGGACCCGGCGGCGTCCTGCTGGACACCAACGCCCTGTTCCCCTCGACCTGGCATCCGCTGGGCGGGGCGAGCATGGGCGCGGTGTGCGACCTGGACGGCCGGGTCCACGACCAACCGGGGCTCTACGTGCTCGACGGTGCGCTGATGCCCGGCAGCACCGCCGCCTGCAATCCCTCGATGACCATCGCGGCGGTCGCCGAACGGGCCTTGGACAACCTCGTCGCCCGCGACGTGGGTACACGTATCTGACGCGATGCGCCGATGCCGCCGCACTGTGGAGGGGGGCGGCGGCCTCGGCGCACTCGCGAGATGCCGGGACGCACCGGCGCCCTGGATTACCGTAGCGAGGTGGCCAGGACAGGCGAGAGCGATCCAGCAACGAAGATCATCGACACCGTGTTGTCGCTGCTCGATTCCGACGGCTACGACGCGGTCCAGTTGCGCGCTGTCGCGAAACAGGCGCACGTCTCGCTGGCCACGGTCTACAAGCTGTATCCGACCCGGGACGAGCTGATCCTGGCCGCGGTCGAACAGTGGATGGCCGCCAACATCTACACCGAGATGGCGCCGCCGCGTGAGAACGAGTCGCTGGCCGACGGTCTGGTGCGGATGGTCCGGTACGTGTTCGAGCCGTGGGAGGACAATCCCCGGATGCTGGTGGCCTACTACCGCGCGCGCTCCGGACCCGGCGGCCAGCGACTCGACACCCAGGGCTTCGACGCCGTCCTGCCCGCCGCGAGCACCCTGTTCGCGGGCATCGACGCCGACTACATCGCCGACGTCGGGCTCGTGCTGAGCAATATGGTCTACGCCCTGGTCGGCCGTTTCGCGCACGACGATCTCGAGATCACCGAGATCCTCCCGGCGCTCGAACGCACGATCACCCGGATGACGGGGAACAACGAGCCTTTCGCGGCGGCCGCCGGACGCCCGCTCACCGCCGACACAGCACCTTTCACCTGGAGTCCCGCGATCGTCTCGCCCTACTCCCCCGGCCCCGACACCGGCGAGCAGGCACCGCACGACCCGGTCGCCACGGACCAGCCGTAGCGCGTCACGGCTCGATGAGGCCCGCGCGGATGGTTTAGCGGGTGGGGCGAGGTGACGCTCGCGTGGCTCCGTGTGGTCCGGTATTTCCGACGAACGGCAGCGCGCGGACCGGTCCAGGAGATAGGAACGTGTTCTAGGGTGGGGCGAGGCCCCGCCGTCGCACCTTCGGAGGCACCCATGCTGTCGTTGCAGGAGATTTCGGATCGGCTCGAGATCGAGGATCTGATGGTCCGGTATTCGCACGCGGTCGACACTCGGCAGTGGGATCTGCTCGACGAGATCTTCACCGCCGACGCGCACATCGACTACACCGCGATGGGCGGACCGGCGGGCGATCTGGCCTCGACCAAGAAATTCCTGGCCGACGTCCTCCCGAATTTCCCCGCTTTCCAGCACATGGTCGGCAATTCCTCCATCACGGTGGACGGCGACACCGCGACCGCGCGCACCATGTGCCACAACCCGATGCTCGTCGCGGGCGAGAACGGCGCGCAGAGCCTGATGCTGTGCGGGCTGTGGTACCTCGACACCTTCGCCCGCGTCGAGGGGCGGTGGCGCATTCGGCGGCGCGTCGAGGAGAAGAGCTACATGTTCCTCGCGGGCCAGGAGAAGGGTCTCTGACCTCAGCGCGGTGACCCGGTCGCGGCGCGAACGCGGGCGACCAGGTCGTCGAGCCGCCGCTGATGCGAGCCCGCCCAGTAGACGCGGCCGCACTGCGCGCATCGCCGGAAGTCGTCGTAGTAGCGGCGGGTCAGCGGCGGGATCCGATCGATGACGTCGTCCTTGGCCACATCGGTGACGACGCCGCCGCAGCGCACACAGCGACTGAACGGCGCGAGCCGACCGGTCAGGTCGAGACGGCGGATCACCTCGACGACCTGCTCGAACGGACGGTCCGCGTGCACGAACACACCGTGGGTGACATTGCGGCGTTCGAGCAGTCCGCGGTCGCGAGTCAGCAGGATCCGGTGCTCGGCGGCCGCGATCTCGGCCAGCACGGCGTCCTCGGCGTCCCATTCGCAGCGGACGTCCATTCCCAGCAGCCGCAGCAGCCGCGCGAGCCCGCCCAGATTGACGTCGACGACGAAGCGCGGATCGCGCAGCGGGCGGGCGCGCACCCGAGTCAGTGGCCCGACGTCCAGCGTTTCGAACATCGGGTACGCGGCGAGCCGATCGCCGGGGCACGGGTGGTGGCCGAAGCCGACCGACGCGCCGTTCACCAGCAACAGATCGACCTCGGTGTGCGGGATGCCCGCGGCCTCCACGATGTCTTTCACGGTCTGATGCGGACGCATCGGCCGCCGCTGCGCCGTGAACCGGACGTCCGGGGGCAGGAAATCGTTCAGCTCGGCGTACACGCGCAGTTCGACACCGGCGGTCATAGGACCATTGTCGTCCCGGTCGAGGCGCGCGACCGATCGGTGATCGACAATGGTGGTATGCCGACGGTGCTACTCGGCGGCGACGTCATGCTGGGCCGCGGGATGGATCAGGTCCTGCCGCATCCCGGCGACCCGGCGCTGCGCGAACGATTCGTCGAGGACGCGCGAACGTATGTGCAGCTGGCCGAGAATGCCAACGGCCCGCTCACCCGTCCCGTGGACTTCCGCGCGCCGTGGGGTGACGCCCTGCCGTTTCTCGCGCTGGCCGACGTGCGATTGATCAATCTGGAAACCGCGATCACCGCGGGCGGGACGTTCGCTCCCGCCAAAGGCATCCACTATCGGATGAACCCGCGCAACGTGCCGGTGCTGACCGTCATCGCGCCGGTCGTCTGCGCGCTGGCCAACAACCACGTGCTGGATTTCGGCGTGCGCGGACTCACCGACACCCTCCGCACGCTCGATGCCGCTCGCGTCGACCACGCCGGAGCCGGCGAGGATCTCGACGGCGCCCGTGCCCCCGCGACAGCCGAACTCGACGACAGGCGACGGGCGGTGATCGTGTCGGTCGCCGCGGGATCGAGCGGGGTTCCGGAATATTGGGCGGCGCAGCACGACCGGCCGGGACTGTGGCGGGTCGGCGACGCCCCGAGCCTCGCCGCGACCGACGAGATCGCGGAGACGGTGACGGCGTACACCCGCCCACAGGACGTCGCGATCGTCTCCATCCACTGGGGACCCAATTGGGGCTACCGGGTGACACCGAGCGAACGACGCTTCGCGCATCGGTTGATCGATGCGGGAGTCGATGTGGTGCACGGGCATTCGGCACACCATCCGCGGCCGATCGAGTTCTACCGCGGCAAACCGATTCTGTACGGGTGCGGCGACGTCGTCGACGACTACGAAGGCATCGGGGGCCATGCGCGATACCGCACCGATCTTCGGCTGTTGTTCCTCGTCACGGTGGATTCCGAGATCGAGGTGCGCCTGATTCCGCTGCGGATGCGGAACATGCGCCTCCAATCGGCCGGATACGACGAATCCCGTTGGCTGTGCGACACGATGGCGGACATCAGCCGCGGATTCGACACCCGCGTCGCCGCGCGGCCCGACGACCTTCCGGTGGTGTATCCGGCGGCGTATCACTGAGGATCGACGCGGTGAACGCCTTCGGGGACAACGACTATCGACCGGGAATACCGAGCTCGTTGAGCTGCTGCTGAAGACGATTCAGCGCCTCGCGCATGGCGTCGATCTGCGCGTTGAGTTCGGCGATCTTCGCCTGATCCACCGGCGGCGGGGCCTGCGGAGGTGGCGGCGACGGCGCCGGTGACGGATGCTGGCCAGGCGGCGGCGGCGCCCCCGGCCCGCCGCCGGGCGCAGTGGCCAGCCTGCCGGTCGCGGGGCCGAACACCTGGTCGAGCGCCTCGGCGATGGTCGGCGCGTAGCCGACGAGCACGCCGCCGGTGCCGGGCTCGCGGTAGCTGACCAGCACCCGCGCCAGCTGCGGGAACGTCGATCCGTCCGGCGTCGTCGAGATCCGTTCGGTGAACAGCGGTTCGACGTAGAGCACACCGCCGTCGGCGATCGGCAGCGTCAGCAGGTTGCCGTACTGGATCCGGTTCGATCGCTCCAGCAACGTCCGCTCGGACGCCACCCTGGTGTCGGAGATCATCGAGTTCTGGATCTGCTGCGGGCCCTGGGTGATGCTGTCGGTGGGCAGCTGCAAAACGGTGATCTTGCCATAGTTCTGCGGATCGGAATCGGCGGAGACGTAGGCGGACAGGAACTCCCTGTTGAACCCGACCATCGCGGTGGCGAGCCGGAACGTCGGCCTGGCGGTGTCGGCATCACCGGCGAGGACGTAGAACGGGGGCTGGTGCGGATTGGCCTCGACGGTCGGATCGCTGGGCACCGACCAGAAAGCGTTGGTGGTGAAGAACTCTCGCGGTTCGTCCACGTGGTACTTGGCCAGCATCTCGCGCTGCACCTCGAATTGGTCCTCCGGATAACGGAAGTGGGCCCGCAGTTCCGGGCTGATCGACGACTCGGGTTCGACCGTACCGGGGAACACCTTCATCCACGCGGCGAGGACCGGGTCGTGCTGATCGACCTGGTAGAGGGTGACCGTGCCGTCGTAGGCGTCGACGGTGGCCTTGATCGAGTTCCGCAGATAGGAGATATCCCGATGCGATCCCGTGCCGGGCTGCTCGCCCGGCTCGAGGGCCTCGAGGGAGGTGTGCTTGGCGTAGGGGTAGCCGTCGATCGTGGTGTACGCGTCCACGATCCAGACGATCCGGCCGTTCACGACGGCGGGATAGGGGTTGTGGTCGGTGGTCAGCCACGGCGCGACCAGTTCGACGCGATGGCGCGGATCCCGATTGAAGATGATCTTCGATCCGGAACCGATCGCCTTGGAGAAGACGATGTTTCGCTCGCTGTAGGTGAGTGCGAATGCCAAGCGGTTGAACCAGTTCCCGATCGGCACCCCGCCCGCGCCGGTGTAGGTGTACTTGGTCGTATCGGTGTCGTACTCGCGGGATTCGGTGCCGCCGCCGACGATGGCGTAGTCGGGATCGTCCTGGGCGATCACTTCACCGAAATAGATGCGCGGCTGATCCACCGGAATCACCTGGTGCCCGGAGGATTGCGAGGCGATGTCGCTCACGGTGTAGATCGGGTACCCGCTGTTGCTGCTCGCGGCGTCGCCCGCCGCCTCGCGGACCGCGGCGTTGACGCGATTGGCCGGCGCCGCGACGAACCCGTTGCCGTGGGTGTAGACGGTGTGCCGATTGACCCAGTGCCGCTGGTTGCCGCTCAGCGCGGTCGGTGTGAGCTCGCGGGCGGCCACCACGTAGTCGCGCAACTGTCCCTCGATGGGATACCGATCCAGGTCCAGATGCGCGGGGAAGCTGTAGAAGTTCTTCAGCTGTTGTTGCTGGGTGAAAGTGCGCGAGAGCACGTTCGGGTCGAGCAGGCGGGCGTTGGCGATCGTCGTCACATCCGCGGGCACCTCCGGCGGCGGTTTGGTGCCGATCCCGGGATAGTCCTTGTATTCGACATGGTCGCTGCCGATTCCGTACGCCTGCCTGGTGGCCGTGATGTTGCGTTCGATGTAGACGCGCTCCATATCGGCGGCATTCGGGCGCACCGAGAGTTGCTCGACGGCCAGCGGCCAGACCGCGCCCACCAGGATCGAGGACAACAGCAGCAGCGCCGCGGCCATCGCCGGGATGCGCAGGTCGCGGACCACCACGGCGGCGAAGACCGCCGCGGCGCAGATGACGGCGATCGCGAAGAGAATGAGCCGGGCGGGGAGCACCGCGTTGATATCGGTGTAGCCGGGGCCGGCGAAGGTGGGTTCCTTGCTGCGGGTCGAGAGCAGCGAGTAGCGGTCGAGCCAGTAGGCGGCCGCTTTCAACGTGACGAATGTGCCTGCGAGCACCGCGAGTTGGACGCGGGCCGGGTGGGTCAGCCCTGGAGAGCTTCCCGACAACCGCAGTCCCCCGAACAGGTAGTGCGCCGCGAGGCAAGCCAGGAACGCGAGGACGGTGGCGACGAACAACCAGTTCAGCAGCAACCGGTAGAAGGGCAGGTCGAAGACGTAAAAGCCGATGTCGTGGCCGAATTGGGGATCCGTGATGCCGAAGGATCCGCCGTGCAGGAACAGTTGAACCGTCACCCAGCCGGATTGTCCGATGAGACCGCACAGAATCCCCAGCGCGGCGGCGATCCCGACGCCGAACAGCCGTGGCCGCCGGAGCACCATGTCGCGGTACGGACGGAGAACGTCTTCCTCCTCGGAGGCCGGTACGACGAGCGGCCGGGAGCGGAACGCGAGCCACATGGCCCCGAAGAGGGCGCCGCCGATGAGCAGCCCGACGATGACGAACAGCGACAGCCGGGTGAGCAACACGGTGAGCCAGACGCCGCGGAATCCGACTTCGCCGAACCACAGCCAGTTGACGTAGACCCCGACCAATCGCGGGAGGATCAGCAACGTCGCGACGAACAGCGCGGCGGTGATCACCAGTACCCGAATGCCGCGCGGCAACCGCCGCAGACCGAGGCCGTCGCGTGCGCTCATATCCCACTCTCCCGTGGCTGCGCAGGCCGAAGGGGTGCACGGCCGACGCGTGACCGACTGGTCCGATTCTACCGGGGCCGACGTGCGAAATAGCAGGAGCTCGATACGTAAGCTCAGGTCAGCGCGGTAACCTACCCACATGGACGTGGACTCGTCTACGGTCGGAGTCGAGGAGGAATTCCTCCTCGCTGATCCACGCACAGGGGCGCCCACCGCCAAGAACGACGCGGTCGCTCGGACCGCCGGGGACCTCGGGCTCGACCTACAGCTGGAGCTGACGCGCTGTCAGATCGAGACGAACACCGGCGTGCACACCCGCACCGGCGATCTCGCACAGCAACTGCGCGATCTGCGCCGCGGCGTCGCCTCCTGCGCCGAGATGAACGACGCCCGCCTGCTCGCCGTGGCGATCCCGCCGACGATTCCGCTGCACTACCCCGTCACCGACACCCCGCGCTACCGCCGCATCGCCGACGGCTTCGGGATGCTCGCCCAAGAGCAGGGACTGTGCGGCTGCCACGTGCACGTGGCCGTGCCCGATCGTGAGACCGCCGTGCAGGTGAGCAACTACCTGCGGCCGTGGCTGCCGCTGTTTCTCGCGCTCACCGCCAATTCGGCGATCTATCGCGGCGCGGAGACCGGGTACAAGAGCTGGCGCAACATTCTGTGGCGACGCTGGCCGAGTGCGGGACCGCCGCCGTACTTCCGTTGCGCGGACGACTACGACGACCTGGTCGCGATGATGCTGTCCAGCGGCATCATGCTCGACGAGCGGATGGTCTATTGGGACGTGCGCCGGTCGATCACCTATCCGACCGTGGAGATCCGGGTCAGCGATGTGCCCGCGACGGTGGCCGAGACGACGCTGCTCGCCACCCTGGTGCGCGCGACGGTGATGATGGCGCGCCAGTCGCTGGACGAGGGCAGGACGGCACCGGCCGTCGCGGCGGAGATGCTGCGCGCGGCCTATTGGAAGGCGGCGAGAAGCGGCATCGACGGCGACGCGGTCGCGCCGATGGACGGGCGCGTGCTGCCGGCCCGCGACCTGCTGGCGGAACTGGTGGAACACGTCGAACCCGCCCTGAAGGAACTCGGCGATCGCGAGTTCGTCGCCGACACCATCGCCGCGGTGCTCGAGCGCGGCAACGGCGCGATGCGTCAGCTGCGCGCCTTCCGTGCCGGTGGTGACGACGTCGCCGCGGTGATCGCCGAACTGTCCGAGGCCACCCTGGAGGGCTGTGCGCTGCCCGAGGAGCCGCCGCTCGGTTTCGGCGAGGCAGGCGCGGGTAGCCCGCTCAGGTAATTGCCGATCGTCGGCGGAGGGAGCCGTTGATGGCTACCCGAAAAGTGCCGGGCGCCGAGGAATTCGTCCCCGAAGGCGCGGACTTGGACACGCTGCGCGCGGCCTCGTGCGGCTGCCACGGTTGCCTGCTGTATCGCGACGCGACCCAGACCGTTTTCGGCGAAGGTCCCGCGACCGCGTCCGTCGTCGTGGTGGGTGAACAACCAGGCGACCGGGAGGACATCGAAGGACACCCCTTCGTCGGCCCCGCCGGGCGTCTGCTGGACAAGGCGCTGGACGAGGTCGGCATCGCTCGCGACACCGTCTATGTGACCAACGCGGTCAAGCACTTCAAGTTCGAGGAGCGCGGCAAGCGGCGCATCCACAAGACGCCCGGGCGCACCGAGGTGGTCGCGTGCACGCCGTGGCTCACCGCCGAGCTGGACGCGGTGCGGCCGGAGCTCGTGGTCTGCCTGGGCGCGGTCGCGGCCAAAGCGGTGCTGGGTTCCTCGTTCAAGGTGAGCGAGGAACGCGGCCAAGTGGTGTTCGCCGACGACTATCGAGTCGTCGCCACGGTGCATCCTTCGGCGGTGCTGCGCGCACCCGACCGCGCGAAGGCCTACGAAGGCTTCGTCGCGGATCTGCGGGCGGTGCGCGCCGCGATCGGCGCGGGCTGAGCGCGGATCGTCCACGCTCGGCCCGACGCTCGACCCGCTTCAGGAAACGCGCTCGCCTCAGGCGTGATCGACGAGTTCCTTGATACCCGCCACCCGCGCGCAGTGCGCACAGCAGAAGATCCGCTCGCCGGCCTGCACGCCGTGACCGAGAATCCGGCACGAGCAGTGCTCGCAGGTCGGCGCCAGCGCGGTGACCGCGCATTCGAAGCTGTCGAACGTCGCCGACGAGCCGTTCCTGGTGACCGTGAACGTCTTGTCGTAATCGTTGCCGCAGGTGTCGCATACCGGCATCGAGCTCACCTCCTGGTTGTCGTGGTACGGCGTGATCTGCTGGCGCGGTACCCGACGTCGGCCCGGCGAAACCGGGAACCTGGTAGGAAGGGCTGGTGAGCCACGATTCCGATGCGGACAAAGTGATCGAATCGGCGAGCAAGGTCTTCGACCTGGCGCGTCACGGCGACGCCGACGCGCTGGCCGCTCACGTCGACGCCGGAGTACCCGCGGACCTCACCAACGACCACGGCGACAGCCTGGTCATGCTCGCCAGCTACCACGGTCACCGCGACGCGGTCGCGGTACTGCTGGTACGCGGCGCCGACCCCAACCGCGCCAACGACAAGGGCCAGACACCGCTGGCGGGCGCCGTGTTCAAAGGCGAGGACGAGATCGTCCGCCTGCTCGTCGCCGCGGGAGCCGATCCGGACGCGGGCACACCGTCGGCGAGGGACGCGGCGACCATGTTCGGCAAGACTGAGCTACTCGACGCGCTCGACTGAGCCGGGCGGAATTTCCACGGCCGGCCCGAGGTTGGCCGTGGAGCAACCGCGACCGGACAGGAACGAGATGAGCGACTTCAACGCACAGGTGATCGAGGAATTCCGCGCCAACGGCGGGCGCGTCGGCGGCATGTTCGAGGGCAGGACCAACATGGTGCTGATCACCACCACCGGCGCCAAGTCCGGACGGCAGATCACCAATCCCCTGGTCTATCTGCCCGACGGCGACCGGATGGTGCTCGTCGCGTCCAACGGCGGCGCCGATCGCCATCCCGCCTGGTATCACAACCTGCGGGCGACGCCGGAGCTCACCATCGAGGTCGGCACCGAAAAGTTCCGCGCCGCCGCCGAGTTCGTCACCGGACCCGAACGCGACGAACTCTACGACCGGATGGTGGAGCTCATGCCCGCCTTCGGCGAGTACCGCCGCAAGACCACCCGCGTTATCCCGATAGTCGGCGTCCGGCGCAGCGCGGCCTGACCCGGCTCAGCCGCGCCGCCGCACCTCCGACACGGCCTTGCGCGCCGCCACCAGCACCGGATCCCACACCGGCGAGTAGGGCGGCGCGTAGCCGAGATCGAGGGCGGTCATCTCTTCGACGGTCATCCGGGCGGTGAGCGCGACCGCGGCGATGTCGACCCGCTTGCCCGCACCCTCGCGGCCGACGATCTGCACGCCGAGCAATCGCCCGGTGCGGCGTTCGGCCAGCATCTTCACGGTCATCGGCGCGGCGTCGGGGTAGTAGCCCGCGCGGCTGGTCGACTCGACGGTGACGGTCACGTACTGCAATCCCGCCGCCCGCGCGTCCTTTTCGCGCAGCCCGGTCCTGGCCACCTCGAGATCGCAGACCTTGCTGACAGCGGTGCCGACCACGCCGGGGAAGGTCGCGTATCCCCCGCCGATGCTCGCGCCGATGATCTGGCCGTGCTTGTTCGCGTGGGTGCCGAGCGGGATGTGGCGGCTGCGGCCGGAGATCAGGTCGAGCACCTCCACGCAGTCGCCGCCCGCCCAGATGTTCTCGTGGCCGCGCACCCGCATCGACAGATCGGTGAGCAGCCCGCCGTGCTCGCCGAGCGGCAGACCCGCCACGCGAGCCAGCGTGGTCTCGGGCCGCACGCCGATGCCGAGCACCACCACGTCGGCGGGATAGTCGCCCTCGGCGGTGGCGACGGCGCGGACGCGGCCCGCCTCGTCGGTCCGGATCGCGGTGACCTCCGCTTCGCCGACGATCTCGATGCCCAACCCGCACATGGCCGTTCGGACCAGCGCGCCCATGTCCGGATCCAGCGTCGACATCGGTTCGGCGCCGCGATCGAGCACCGTCACCTCGTACCCGCGATGGATCAGCGCCTCCGCCATCTCCACGCCGATGTAGCCCGCCCCGACCACGACGGCCCGCTTGCCCTCGATGGAGGTGAGCGTGTCGATCAGCGCCTGCCCGTCGTCGAGGGTCTGCACACCGTGCACACCGGCGGCGTCGATGCCGGGCAGCGCGGGACGGATCGGGCGTGCGCCGGTGGCGATCACGAGTTTGTCGTAGCCGGTCCACGATTCGTCGCCGGACCCGAGGTCACGGACGCGAACCCGTCGCTCGGCCACATCGATCTCGAGCACCTCGGTGTGCAGGCGCAGATCGATATCGCGGGCGCGATGTTCGGCGGCGGTGCGCGCGATGAGGGCGTCGCGTTCGGCGACCAGACCGCCCACCCAGTACGGGATCCCGCACGCGGAATAGGAGGTGAAGCCGCCGCGCTCGAACACGACGATCTCCAGCTCGCGCGGACCGGCCATGCGGCGGGCCTGGGAGGCCGCCGACATACCTGTCGCGTCCGCGCCGATGACGACCAGACGTTCGCTCATGCCTGCGCCTCGCTGACGCTCGGCTCGGGCATGCGCGAAGCGCGCTGGCACATGGTTCGCTCACTCCGTTCGCTCACTACGGTCACGCTACGTGGCGGGCCGCCGCGGCTTGCGGGCCGGATACGGGTGCGATAGGTTGCCCGTCGCTGGGGGCGGGGTCGTCCGCGGGACGGCCGCCGCCGGGGGTCGCCGCGGGTCGTCCGGATTCGCCCGGACGAAACAGGGGTGAAGGTCGATGGACGGCGCACGGGTACTGCTCGCGGGCGTGGGAATCCCGCTGCTGGTGTTCGCCGCGGTCGCTTTCGTTTTGGCCGCGAGCTGGCGGCTGGCGAATCCGCTTGCCGCGCACACCGATCCGGCTGCGCGCTGGGACCGCAGACTCGTCGATCTCGGTCTGGTGCTTGCGGCGGTGGGCATCGTCGCCTCCGTCGCGGGATTGGTTCCGGTGCGTTCTCCCGGCGGCGGCGAGCCGGACGGTCCGTGCCCGGTCCCGGCGGCGAAGCTCGGCTGGGAACACCGGACCACCGATGAGTGCGCGCGTGCGGGTGGCGATCCGGCCCGCTGAGCCGAATGCCGGTTTACGCCGCGGTCATCCGTTTGCACTGTGAACGACCCGGGTTTACTTCACACTGAGCTTCTGGCAAACGCTGTATGAGGGCAGCGTTTTCACTTCGGGAGCGATCATGACCGAAACCCCGTCTGACGACGAACGCAGGCTCGCCGAACTCGGTTACAAACAGGATCTCGCGCGATCCTGGTCCGGATTCTCCAACTTCGCCATCAGTTTCACCATCGTGTCCATTCTGACCGGCGGATTGGCCAGTTACGGTATCGGATTGGCGAACGGCGGCCCGATCACCATGGCCTGGGGATGGCCGCTGGTGTCGATCATGGTGCTGTTCGTCGGTCTGGCCATGGCCGAACTGGCCTCGGCCTACCCCACCTCCGGCGGCCTGTACTGGTGGGCCGCGGAATTGGGTGGCCCGGTGTGGGGGTGGTTCACCGGCTGGTTCAATCTGATCGGCCAGATCGCGGTGACCGCCGCCATCGATTACGGCGCCGCGATCTTCACCACCGTCGTGTTGAACGTGATCGGCATCGATATCGGCACCGACCGTACGGCGATCTTCCTGGTCTTCGCGGTGATCCTGGTGCTGCACGCGGTGCTGAACGCGGTCGGCCCGCACCTGTCGGCGGTGATCAACAATATCTCGGCGTGGTGGCACGTCGGCGGCGTCGCGATCTTCGTACTGGTGCTCGGTTTCGGCGCGAAGAACCATCAGAGCGCCGGTTTCGTGTTCACCGAGACCGTGGACAACAGCGCCGTCGGCTTCGGCGGCGTCGCGTTCAGTTTCCTGCTCGGCCTGCTGCACGCGCAGTACACGTTCACCGGCTACGACGCCTCCGCGCACATGTCCGAGGAAACCCACGACGCGGCGCGCGCGGCGGCGAAGGGCATCATCAACACCATTCTGGTCTCCGCGGTCGCGGGCTATCTGCTCATCATGGCCGTCACCTTCGCCATTCCGAATCTGAACGACGCGCTGGATCCGGCGCAGAACAGCGGCTATCCGGTGATCTACATTCTGGAGAATTCGCTCGACTCGTTCTGGTCGGGTCTGCTGCTGATCATCGCGGCCGTCGCGCAACTGTTCTGCGGATACGCCTCGGTGACTTCCGCCTCGCGGATGCTGTTCGCGTTCTCCCGCGACGGCGCGGTGCCGGGTTCGGCCTACTGGTCGACGCTCTCGGCGAAGAAGGTGCCGGTGCACGCGGTGCTGTTCATCTCGTTCTTCGCGTTCGTCTTGCTGATTCCCTCGATGCTGGTGCCCGCGGCGAACGCGCCGACGGCCTACGCCGCGGCGACCTCGGTGGCCACCATCGGCCTCTACATCGCCTACGGGATTCCGATTCTGCTGCGACAGCGGCACGGTGCGCGATTCCAGACCGGCCCGTGGCAGCTCGGGACGTGGTATCGGCCCGTCGGGATCGTCGCGTTGCTCTGGATCGCGGCGATCAGTGTGCTGTTCATCCTGCCCACCGACGACCGAGGTTATCCGTGGAACAGCGAATTCACGTGGACCACGGTGAATTACGCGCCACTGACCTTGGTCGGCGTGGTCGGCGCGATCGCCATCTGGTGGTTCGCCTCGGCCCGCCGCTGGTTCACCGGGCCCAAGCGCACGGTCGGTGAACCCACCGATCCGACCGGCGACGCGGCACCCGTCGTCGCCTGACGCGCGGCGGCGCGGGTCGCACCCGCGCCGCCGTCGCCGATCGTCGGCCACACTGGATGAGACACAATCTTGACGTCGATTCTGTTTACTTAGAACCGACTTGTCGGTATTTTCGCAGCTGTGCCGCGTGCGGGATGGGTGCAGCTGGCGACCGATCAGCGGTTGTCCGATCACCTCGCGTTGGGCGTGTTGACCAGGGTTTTCACCCCCGAGGTGGTCGACGAGGTGCTGATCGAGCGCGGACGGGTCGAGCGCCGGAACCGATTGCTGCCCGCTCGGGTGGTGGTCTACTACGTGCTCGCGCTGGCGCTGTTCCCGTCCTGCTCATACGAGGACGTGATGCGCAAGCTCGTGTCCGGGCTCGAGTGGGCGTCCATATGGCCCCACCAGTCGACGATCCCGACGAAGGCTGCCCTGTTCCAGGCCCGTAAGCGCCTCGGCTCGGAACCGCTGCGCGCGGTGTACGAGAAGGTGGCGGTGCCGCTGTCCGAGGCGCGGGTTCCGGGAAGTTCCTACCGGTCCTGGCGGCTGATGAGCATCCACGAATCAACCATGGACGCGCCCGCCAGTAACGCGAATATCGAGCACTTCGGACGGCCGCCGTCTTTTCGGGATGGCCGGGGCGGGACGTTCCCTCGGGTGCGGGTCCTCGGGCTGGTCGAGTGCGGTTCGCACGCGATCGTCGATGTCGCGCTGGGAACCTGCGAGCATCGCGTGCAGGCCCTGGCCGAATCGGTGGTGCGATCGCTGCGCCCGGGAATGCTGCTGCTGGCCGACCGCGCCTTCTTCGGTGACCGCCTGTGGGACCTGTGCTGGTCCTCCGGCGCGGACCTGCTGTGGCGAATGCCGTCCGATTCTGTACTTCCTGTCGAAAAACGTTATCCAGATGGATCTTTCGCTTCCCATGTGTATCCCGGAACGAGGACGCGCCACGACGACATCGACGGGATCGCCGTGCGCGTCATCAAGGTCGCGGGCACCACGGCCGACGCCGACGAGGAGCGAATTCACCGACTGCTGACCACCATCACCGATCCCGAGACGGCACCCGCGAACGAGCTGGCCCGGTTGTATGCGCAGCGACAGGAGATCGAGACCGCGTTCGACAGGCTCGAGACCGACCAGCACGGCCGCGGTGGGGTGTTGCGGTCGAAGACGCCCGACGGCGTGATCCAGGAGGTCTACGGCCACCTGTGCGTCCACTACGCGATCTGCAGCCTGATGCGTTCGGCGGCAACCGATTCCGGTGACGACCCAGCCGGGCTGTCATTCGGTAGCCCCCTTCCGGGAAGCTCGCCGCACCGCAGCGCCGATTAAGTAAACAGACCTCTCGTGATGCCAGTTGCACATGCTGTGTGCGCCGTGTCACAGTTCCTCCGCCAAATCGTTACCGATCGGTAACCGAGAGTGTCTGATGCAGGAGTTTTACATGGTCAAGGACGTTCGCACGCGGATCGCTGCTGCGTTCGCTACGGCAATCACCGCGGGTCTCGCCCTCGCTGCGGCCGCCCCGGCCCAGGCCGCTCCGAGCCTGAGCCCCTACGTCGCCATGGGCGACAGCTACAGCGCGGGATCGGGGATCCTTCCGACCGATCCCACCGTCACCCCGGTGTGCGCGCGGACCACCCGCAATTACCCGAACCTCATCGCCGATGCCCTCGGCATCGAGGCGTTCACCGACGTCACTTGCGCCAACGCCAAGACCCAGGACTTCTACGGGAAGCAATATCCCAGCTTGATCCCGCAGCTCGATGCCGTCACCAAGGACACCAAGCTCGTCACCCTGACCATCGGCGGAAACAACAACGACACCCTGATCAAGGTGATCTCCTCCTGCATCACCGCAGGGACCGGGACCGCCGGCTTCGGCAACCCCTGCGAGACCCTTTACGGCGACAAGTTCACCAACGACATCCTGAACAAGACCTACCCCGACGTGAAGAAGGCGCTCGTGGACATCCACGCCAAGGCGCCGTCCGCGAAGGTCGTCATTCTGGCGTACCCCCAGGTCATGCCCGCGGACAACAGCAACTGCTTCCTGACGATGCCGATCGCCAAGGGCGACGTCCCCTACATCAACAACATCGAGGACACCCTCAACGGTGTCGTCAAGCGCGCCGCCGACGAGACGGGCACCACCTTCGTCAGCATGCAGAATTCCGTCGGCCACGACGCCTGCAAGCCCATCGGCACCCGCTGGGTCGAACCCGCCGTGTGGGGTACGAACTTCGTGCCGATCCACCCGAACGCGCTCGGCATGCAGAAGATGGCCGAACAGGCATTGGCCGCGATCGGCGGCTGACAAGACCGCGCCGCCGTTGCCAATTGTTAGCGATTCGACGAGCGAACTTTCCGCAGCGCTAAGGATCGCGTAAAAGTTTGTGGCTCCGTGTATTTCACATATTCGCCAGGGTGCATCGGCGGCGCGGCGCGGCTAGTTTGGTTGGGTGAGTTACGAGTACGTCGTCGTACCCGCGGGGGTCGTCGCATCGGCGGTCGAAGTGCCGTCCTATTTCCGGTCACAACAGGGGCGGCCCGTCGACGACGATCTACGGATCGTCGTGCTCGCCGGGTTGGTGGCGTGGAATGCGGCGATCCCGGCCGCGCGGCGGCACGCCGCCATACGGATCGAGGCGGCGGGCGCCGCGGTCCGTGTCACCGCCGCCGACGATCTGGATCGTCGGCGGAGCAGGGGGTCGGCGGTGGACTACGCGGCAGGTCCGGTCCGGCAGCTGCTCGAGGATCTGATCACGGGTTTCGACTACGAGCTGTACGACGGGCTCCAGCGCACCCTCACTCCGGCGCCGGAATTCCGCGTCGTCGATGTCGATATCGGCGGCGAACGCAACTATCGCTCGATGACGAAAAGCCAAGTGTTCTCGTGGATTCCGAAGCTCGCCGAACTCGCTTCGACGCCGTTTCTGATCGCCAGCCGCACCGCCGACCGGGAGACTTTCATCCAGACCTACCGTGACGCGCCGACCAGTTACACCCTGGAAATCCACGACAGCGCCCACACCGACCATTTCTTCGCCGCGGTGTTCTCCGATCCACGCCTTGTCGCGCAGCTGATCTGGGAATGGGCCAACGACGATTGGTCGACGCTGGACCGCGTGGAGTGGATTCGGGAAGGGAAATAGACCGGAATCAGGAGTGGCCGGGCAGCACGCAGGCGGTGTCCAGGCCGAGTACGTGATTCAGCCGCCCGAACGCGAGCCAGGAACCGATGCTCATGCTGAGCTCCACGATTTCGGTCTGGCTGTAGTGAGCCTTCATCCGCACCCAGAATTCCTCGTCCAGATTGTGGTGGTCGGTAGCGTAGCGTTCGGCGTACTCGGCGGCCAGGCGGGTGCGGTCGTCGAAAGCGTCGGTGGTGCGCCAGTCGGTCACCGCGTCGGCGAATTCCTCCTCGACCTTGACGCCGTCGCGCTCGGTGCGCCAGTCCAGACAGAAGATGCACCCGTTGATCTGGGCGATGCGCAGCCGGGCCGCCTCGAACTCGCGCAGGCCCAGCGTGCTGTGCTCGTATACCGCGAGCGAGAAGCCGGACGCGGCGATGCCGATGCCGGGGACCATCTCGCCCCACACGTAGCCGATGGGATCCTTGCCCTCGGGGATGTCGACGATCATGGGTGTTTCCTTCCGAGTTTGCCGACCGCTGGGCGCAGCGGGACGTCGAGTGCGTCGTAGAGTCCTGGTTCCGCGGCGACGAGCCAGTCGATCGCGCCGACCAGCCTGCCCACCGCGGTGGCGTTGCCTCCTGCGGAGCGATTGCCGCCCTCGTCGGCGGCCTCGACCGTCACCTCGATGCGCGGGCGGCCCTCGATGATCACCCGGTGGGCGCCGTCGCCGTCGGGCGGCGCGGGCCAGTCGGGTGCGCAGGAGGCGTGGATGCGGGTCACGTGCTCGATGACGATGCGCGGTTCGCCGCCGACGATGCCCTGCACTTCGAAACGCACCGCGCCCTGGGTGCCCTCCGCGAACTCGCCCATCTTCGCCGTCTGCACGGTGGTCTCCAGCGCGCGCCGGTCCAGGGTCTCGCGGATCTCGTCGAGTTCCACTCCGAGAGCGCGGGCCATCAGCCGAATCTGCCCGCCCCACACCATGGTCGGCACCGTCGGGGCGAGCATCGGCGGCTGGTAGTCCATCGGCTGGCCCATGCCGACGAGGTAGCGGACCGAGTCGGGCTGGTCGTAGGTGGTGTAGTCGAAGATCTCCTGGCAGCGCACCACGTCCACCGTGCTCGCGAGTCCGCTGACCAGCAGAGGCAGCACGTCGTTGCCCCAGCCGGGGTCGACGCCCGAGACGAACAGCGACCCGCCGCCCTCGGTGATGGCGGCCAGCACCGGATCGCGCAATTCCGTTGGCGCGCTGCGCGGGTCGTAGAGGGCGTAGAGCGCCGGGGTGACGACGACAGCGCCCGCGCGGATGGCACGCACGATGTCGGCGAGGGCGTCGCCGGGCCGAACGTCGCCCGAGGCGGCGTAGACGACTGCGCGGGGGCGGCCGGCGAGCACCGCATCGATGTCGTCGGTGGCGGTGACGGCCAGTTCGCGGTCGAGATCGGCGAGCGCGCCCGCGTCGCGCCCGACCTTGGCGGGATCGTGGACGAGCACGCCGGACAGTTCCAGCGCCGGGTGGGCGTCGACGGCACGAATGGCGGCGCGGCCGACATTGCCGGTGCCCCAGACGATCGTGGGGATCATCGCGCGAGCGTAGCAAGCGCTTGGTTCGGTGTCCGCCGGTTCGCGAGATCGAGCTCACTTTCGGTGGGCGGGATCGGTGTGCTTGGGGTACCGTGAGGACCATCAAGCGCCCGATGATGGCGCGTCAGCCGCTCGGCATCTTCGAAATCGGAAGAACATTATCTGCAACCCGAGGTTACATGTAACCTGAAGTTACACGCACTTCTCTCGTATCGCGCCCGGTTTCGGGAAGGATCCGGCGCCGCGTGCCACGCCGCGAAATCGCCTCCGGAGCGGGCAAAGAACTCATCTTCGTAACAGTCCTGCGCGCGAGGGCCGATCGGCGCCGGATTGGGCCGCCGACGGTGGTCTCGGCTAGTACGGTATAGCCCGCCGTGAGGCGCAGATGAGGACGAGCATCCGGCGGAAAGGCGGGACGCCAGCACATGAACGAGCCGTATTCGCAGTGGCATGCCCAGAATTCGGCCACCGACCCACCTCTCGCCGCGCGCTATCGGAGCGCCGATCCGATTCGCTGGAACGGCAGCATGGTCTACCCGATGTACACCGAGCGGTTCGGGCACGCCACCACCCTGCTCAGCATGACGCTGCTGTCCGCGGCGCCGCCCGCCGGACTGCGCGGCCACGGCATGGGCCTTTCCGTGATCGACGGGTACATCGACCTCGAAGGGCGCAAGCTCGAAGGCATCGACCTGTGGAGCGACGCGCTTGCCCGCGGCACCACCGTGACGCTCGTGCCGACCGGACCCGACGCGCTGTTCACGCTCACGCCGGTCTGGGTGGACCGCTCCGGCGTGCAGCGCTCGTGGATGGGCAACTACGGCATCCTCGTCGAAGACACCCCGGACGGCCGGATCGCGCTGTGGTGCAGCGTCGGCGAGGGGCCGCCCAACTTCGCCAATTTGGTCGTCGGTCTGGGTACCACGGCCGCCCCCGTTGTCGAAACACCGAAAGAACCTGTGGCAGAAACAATTACGAACACCGAAATGCCGGCCGCCGTGACTCCGAGCTCCGTGCCGTATCCCAACGGCACGCCGGCCGGATACGCCGCGACGTCGTCCTCCGCGACCACCACGCCGAGGAGAACCATCGCCGCACCAGCGCACGTCGAGGACATGGAAAACACTGCGACAAACCGGCATTCGCCGACGGCCGTACCGGAAACACCCGGGTCCACCGTGGCCACGGCCGATCCGCTCGGCGACTCCGACGAGCGCCGACTGCCCACCGAACGCGGAGCCGAGACCGGATATCGCGGCGCGCTCTACGATCTCGGGGTCGCCATGTTCGGCCGCGGCGAGGAAGACCAGGCGTGCGGACTCTGGGCGCAGGCGGCCCAGGCCGGGCATCCCGGCGCGGGCTACGATCTCGGCGTCGTGCTGTTCCGGCGCGGTGATCTCGTCGCGGCCGAAGGCTGGTGGCGCACATCCGCCGAACTGCGGGACCTGCGCGCGATGGCCGGGCTCGCCGAACTGCTCGACCGGCGAGGGGATCATGCGGAAGCCCGAATGTGGCGCGCCCGCGCGGCCGAAGAGCGAGCCGCCGAAGCCGGTCAGGCCGTCGGCCCCTACTGAACCGCGCTCGGCTCGTCCCTTTCCCGCAACTCCTCTCGCACCCGCATCAGCGCGAAACCGAGCAGGTTGGCTCCACGCCAGCGCGTCGGCTCCGCGAAATCGGGGTGATCGGCGGCCAACCCGATTCCCCAGATCCGGTCCACCGGGCTGGCCTCGACGAGCACGCGGTCGCGGGTGCCGAGCAGGAATCGGCGCAGATCGTCGTTGCTGCCGAACTTCGCCAGATTTCCGGCGACGACGATCTCGAAACGCTCGGCTTCCCAGCGCTTCTCGTCGAAGCCGTGCACCAGGCGGCCCAGGTCCTTCGCCTGCTTGGGGTGCTCGACGGTGAGCACTCTCGCCGCGGTCTCGGCGTCGCCGAACAGCAGCGCCTTGCGCCACATCATGTAGTGCTCGGCCGTCGGGAACAATGCGCCGTGCGCCTCGAACGGCGCGGGCCACCACTGACTGAAGCAGCCCTTGCCGACACTGCCGTCGGCCTGCGGACGATGGCCCCAGAACGGCAGATACTTCACGGCGCCACCCGCCGCTTTGAAACGGATCAGATCCTCGACCGAACGCATGGCCGCGAGTCTGCCCGACCGGCACGGCCAACGCCTCCGATTAATCGAGACCCGGGGCGCCGGAAAAAGAAGTGGCATCGGGTCCGGGCGGCTCGGTAGGTTGGCGGCCATGGGAGGTCCAGGCATCAACGGAGCGTGCGCGGTCGGCGCGTACTTCATCCGGCTGCGCGCGGAGGCCTGGGCCTTGCCAGCGGACCGCACCGCTCCGGTATCACTCTGATCCGGCTCTCTCGGCGCTGATCGCGCCGCCCGACGACCGCACTCGGCGGTCTGTCGCATGTGCCCTGGCATGGGTCCGGGCGAATCACCTTTTCCTGATTCGGCCACTCCGTTCGGAGGACACCCATGTCCCGCAATCGTTCCCTGCCGCGCGCCCGCGACGCGCGCGACCACCCCGGCATCGGCCCGCGCAAGCGGCTGAGCCAGAACTTCCTCGCCGACGCGGGCACCGCGCGCCTGCTGGTGCGCGCGTCGGGTATCGGCGCCGAAGACCTCGTGCTCGAGATCGGCCCCGGCTCGGGCATGTTGACCCGTCAGCTGGCCGACGCGGCCGGTCGCGTGCTGGCCTACGAGATCGACCCGCACTATGCGGCGCTGCTGCGCAAGCGTTACACGGGCGACGCCAGGGTCCGCTGTTTCCAGGCGGATTTCCGGGCGGTGACCGCGCCGCGTGAGCCGTTCGCGGTCGTCGCCAACATCCCGTTCGCCAGCACAACCGACATCGTTCGCTGGTGTCTGGCCGCGCGACACCTGACCTCGGCCACCCTGCTGACCCAGCGGGAATTCGCGCGCAAGCACTCCGGCGGCTACGGACGCTGGAGCAAGCTGACGATCACGCACTGGCCGATCACCGAGTTCGCGCTCGGCCCGCGCGTGGACCGCACGTGCTTCCGGCCGGTGCCGCGGGTGGACTCGGCGGTGCTGCATCTGCGCAACCGGCCGCGACCGCTGCTCGGGCCTGGCGCGCTGCGGGAGTATCGGCGGCTGGTCGAGCTGGGCTTCTCCGGCGTCGGCGGCTCGCTGGCCGCGTCCCTGGCGACCGAGTTCCCGTCCCGGCGGGTGCGTGCGGCGTGCCGGACCGCGGGCGTGCCGGTCGACGAACCGGTGGGAACCGTCGATCCGGCGCGGTGGATCGACCTCCATCGGGCGCTGTTGTGACGCACGTGCGGTGGTCGGTCGCCATCCGTTGCCGCGAACCGGCTGTTCGCCAGTCGCCCGGCCGCGCGACGTTGCCGGATCGGCGTCCTGCACACGGCAGGTTTTCCGGAGGACCGGCCCTCGGTTCACCGATCTCGTTCCAGAATGCGCGGGTCGCCGCCCCGGCGCGGCGATAGTATGCGGAGATGGCGCACCCCGCTACACCCGTACCGGGGGCGGCGGTCGCGGGGGGCTCGTCGCCCGCCGTGGCGGGGCGCGGCACCGGTGTCGCCGAGGTGGTGGCCCGGTTCGCGGAGGCGTGGCGGGACGGGCCGACGCCGCCGGACCTGCCCGCCTTCCTGCCCGACTCTCCCGCCATCCGCCGGGTGTCGCTGATCGAGCTGATCAAGGTCGATCTGGTGAACCGGTGGTCGCGCAACACCGAACCCAAGCGCCTCGCGGAGTACGTCGCGGAACTGCCCGAGCTGAGCACCTGGCCGTTGCCGCCCGACCTCATCTACGAGGAGTTCCACGTGCGCAGGAACGCGGGCAGCTCGGTGCAGGTCGGTGAGTACACCTCGGCGTATCCGGCTCAGGCCCAGGAGCTTTCGGAGATGCTGGCGACCGACGACTATCACAGCACGATGATGACGGCCGCCACCGAACCGGTGGGCCTCGACGACATCGACGTCGGCCAGCGCATCGACGACTTCGACCTGATGACCAGCCTCGGCCGCGGCGCCTTCGCCAAGGTGTTCCTGGCCAGGCAACGGTCCATGCAGCGGTTGGTCGCGTTGAAGATCTCGCAGAACAAGGGCACGGAGCCGCAGACCTTGGCCCAGCTCGACCACGAGTACATCGTGCGGGTCTTCGATCAACGGGTGCTGCCTTCCCGCCGGTTGCGCCTGCTCTACATGCAGTACGTGCCGGGCGGCACACTGTATTCGGTGCTGGAGCGGGTGCGCGTGACGCCGCCCGCCGAACGCAGCGGCGCGATGATGCTGGAGGTCATCGACGCGGTGCTGGCGGCGAAGGGCGAGATCACTCCGGTCGAGTCGTCGGTGCGCGCCGAACTGGCCACGTTGTCGTGGCCGGAGACCATCGCCTGGCTCGGCCGCAGGCTGGCCGAGGCGCTCGACTACGCGGGCCGGAGCGGAGTACTGCACCGCGACATCAAACCCGCCAACGTCCTGCTGACCGCGGAGGGGATTCCGAAGCTCGCCGATTTCAACATCAGCTTCAGCGGCAACGTCTCCGGCGCCAGCCCGGTGGCCTATTTCGGCGGATCGCTGGCGTACATGTCGCCGGAGCAGCTGGCGGCGGTGCATCCCGACATGTCCACCACGGCGGCCGATCTCGATACCCGCAGCGATCTGTACTCGCTCGCCGTGGTGTTGTGGGAGCTGTTGACCGGAAGCAAGCCCTTCCACGACGAGTCGGTGACCGGAGGCGACCGCACCACCCTGGACGGCATGCTGGGCCGCCGCGCCGCGGGCCCGGACGCGCTGCCCTACGAGGATCTGCCGCCGGATTGCCCGGCCGCGCTGCGCCGCGCACTGGTGCGGGCGCTCGAACCCGATCCCGACCGCCGCTGGGCGACCGGCGCGGACATGGCCCAGCAGTTCGACGTCTGCCTGGACGCCCGCGCCCGCGACCTGGTCGATCCGCCGCCCGGCAGCTGGCGACTGCGGGCCCGGCTGTGGATCGTTCCGGTCATGGCCGTCGCCATCGGTATCCCGAACTCGTTCGCCATCTTCTACAGCTACCAGCACAACCGGACGCTGATCATCGACAAGATGGACGAACAAGCCCAGCGGCAATTCGGCGAGATCGCGCCGAACGTCTACGGCCTGTGCTTCCTGATCGGCTTCATCGTCACCAATGTGCTGATCGCCGGGCCCATGTTCATCGCCTTCGGGCTGCACCGCGGGCGCGAGTACGACGCGGCCCGGCTCGCCAAGGCGCGCTCGGACACCTTGCGACTCGCGCAGCGCAACGTGCTGACCTGCTTCGGGCTGTGGGCGTTGTCCGGCATCGTCGTGCCGGTGACGGTGCAGGCTTCGGGCAGTCGACTCACCACAGACGCCTACCTGCACTTCTTCGTCACCCAGATCGTGTGCGGCGCGATCGCGATGGCCTACCCGTACTTCCTGGTCAGCTTCTACGCGGTGCGCAGCCTGTATCCGATGTTCCTGCCGCACGGCGGTCTCGGCCGCGCGGACGCCGACCAGCTCGAGACGCTGGACCGGCGCAGCAACTACTTCCTCGCCCTCGCCGCCGCGGTGCCGCTGCTCGGTGTCGCGGGCGCGACCTTCATTCCCGCCGAGGACATTCCGTCGGTCATCGTGGCGCTGCGGGTGCTGTGCGTCGGCAGCGCCGCGGCCTTCGTCGGCGTGTACTGGTTGTTCCGGATGCTGGAGAAGGATCTGGTGGCGTTGCAGCGCATCGTCCCGCGGTGATCAGCCGGGCTGCACCAGGGCGCGCTTGAGGATCTTGCCGGTGGCGTTGCGCGGCAGGGCGTCGAGGAAGGTCACGTCGCGCGGCACGGAGAACCGGCTGAGCCGATGCCGGATGTAGTCGCGCACCATGTCGCGGTCGAGCCGGGAACCCTCGCGGGTCACCACGAACGCGGCGAGGCGCTGGCCGAACTCCCGGTCGGGCACGCCGACCACGGCCACCTCGCTGACCTGTGGGAGGCGCAGCAGCGCCTCCTCCACCGGGCGCGGGAAGACGTTCTCGCCGCCGGAGATGATCATCTCGTCGTCGCGGCCCGCGACGTACACCAGACCGTCCGCGTCGACGTACCCGAGATCGCCGGTGTCGAGCATGCCGCCGGATTCGGTGGGCGGCGCGGCATCGGTGTAGCCGTCGAAGAGCATGTGGTTGTTGACGAAGATGCGTCCGGTCACCCCGCGCGGCACCGGGCGCAGATCCGGGTCCAGCACCGCGACTTTCGTGCCGAGCGGCGGGCGGCCCGCGGTGGTCGGCGCGGCGCGCAGATCGGCGGGGTCGGCGATGGTCGCCCAGGACACTTCGGTGGAGCCGTAGATGTTGTAGAGGACGTCGCCGAAGGTGTCCATGAACCGCAGCACGGCCGAACCCGCGAGCGGCGCACCGCAACTGGCCACGATCCGCAGGCTCGAGGTGTCGTAGCGGGCCTTGACGTGTGCGGGCAGGTCCAGGATGCGGTTCACCATCACCGGCACCACGACCATCGCGCTGACGCGGTATTCGTCGATCAGGCGCAGGCATTCCTCGGCGTCGAAGCGTTCGGTGAGCAGCACGCTCGCCCGGATCGGCGTGCTGATCTGCAGCGCGGCCAGACCCCAGGTGTGAAACAGCGGCGCCGGGATGAGCATCGTCTCGTCCATCCGGAACGGGATGCGCGAGAGCAGGGCGGCGACGGTGCCGAAACCCTTGGGCTGCGGGCGGCGTGCGCTCTTCGGCGCGCCACTGGTGCCCGAGGTGAGCACGATCAGTCGTCCCGGCTGCGCGGGTCTGGTGAACGGCGGGGTGTCCCACGCGACCAGGTCGTCGACCGTCGCCGGGCCGCCCTGATACGGGTCCGAGGTCGAGTAGCGTGGCAGCTCCGGTGCCACCGACCGCAGCAGCGGATCGAACTCGTCGTCGCGGAATATCGCGGCGAGTTCGTGCTTTTCGACCAGGTCGCGGATCTGGCGCGCCGAGAGTCCGGTGTTGATCAGCAGGGCGTCGATGCCGACCTTGCCCGCGGCGACCATGCACTCGACCATCGCGGCGCTGTTGCGGCAGAGCACGCCGATCGCGCTGCCCTCCCCCATCCCCAGCGCCACCAGCGCACCGGCGAGCCGATGGGTGCGGCTGTGCACCTCGGTGAAGCTGTAGGTGGTGTGCGCGTCGACGAGAGCGGGTCGATTGGGGGTGTAGGCCGCGGCGGCCGCGTAGCCGCCCGCGAGCGTGAAGCCCCACTTGGCCAGTCCGCCCAGCTGTTTCAGACCGCGGTCGGGCCGGTAACTGCGCACGACGCCGGTGCTGAGCAGCTGTCTGGCGATGCCGACCTGCAAGCGCGCCACGGAGTCCTCGCCGTTGACCAGCACTGAGGTCGGCGCAGCGCGCACCACGTCGGCGATCCGGTCCATGCCCGCCTTGGTCCAGGCGATCACCTGCGACTTGTCGAACGCGGCGATGCTCGGATGTACCCGTCCCACACCGACATAGGTCACCGTGACCCGGGTGTGCCGCGTGTCGCCGCGCAGCCGCACCGAGGCGAATCCGCCCGCGCCGGGACACTGCAATTCGAGAACTTCGCGCTTCCGCGCGACAACGAGATGAATGGGCGGTACGGTGATGTCGATGTCGGGTCCACCGGCGCGGATTATCAGAACCGTTTGCGTTTCTGATGTTTCGGCGCGCTCACACGATCCGACCCCCTGAAACATTCGCGAGTAGGTCTGCGTCTCGGTGAGCAGATCCCACATCGCCGTGCGGTCGACCGCGTACTCGGCATCAACGGTGATGACATCGGTAACCAACTGTGTGCATTTCTCTCCGGCCCATCCGCGTGCGCGGATCGGCGTGGTCACGTATTTGTACCGACAGGTAACAGTTAGGTCAAGGCCCGGTGTTGCGCCAGGGACGTGCCGGTGACTTTTCGGTCAAATGTCCAAATTTGGGAATCCGTCCCGTATTTCGTGCGGACCTGCACAATGTGATCGAGAAAAGCTTCGCGGCCGCGCCAGGTCGACGGGGCCGCACGACGGGAGAACGATGACCGCCAGAGCCGACCTGGAGCGCGAATTGGGCGGACCGCTAGCGGCCCTCGATCTGCTGACCGATCAGGAGATCGGAGACTTGGCCGCAGCGGTCGACGCCGCGCTGCGCACCGAGACCGCCACTCTCGCCGACTCCGTCGACGCGATCGTGGGCGCCTTGCCGTGGCCGCTGCGCACGGCGGCGAAGAAGATCATGTTCGGAAACCGGCTCGGCTGATGAGCGACCTGGTCATCAGGGCCCAGATCGTCCTGCTCGCCCGCACCCTGCACGTCCCCGCCGAGCGCCTCGCACACCTCGAGAAACTCGGCGCCGCACGGCTACACGAACTGCAACAGCGCGTCGCGAGCCGGATCTTCGACGAACACGCGGCCACCTTCCGGCGCCTCGCCATGCTGGTTCCGGTGATTCCGCTGAGCATCTCGCTGCCGTTGGTCCGGCGCGTGGTGCCGCCGACGATGGCGGGGCGCGCCGCGGGCGCGGTCGGCGTCCAGCATCCGAAGAAAGCCGCCGAGGCACTCGCCATGCTCGACGTCTCCTACGCCGCGGACTGCGTGCCGTACGTGGATCCGCGCACGGTCGGCGCGCTGGCCGACGTCGCGCCGCCAGGGCCGGTCGTCGCCATCACCAACGAGCTGCTGCGCCGCGGCGACTACGTCACCGCCGGTCCGTTCCTCGCCTATGCCACACCGACTCTCATCCGCGCCGTGGAAGCCGGGGTGACCGACGACGAGGGCATGATCCGGTCGGCCGCCTACGCCTATTCGGGCGCGAACATCAGCGCCATCATCCGGCACATGTTGCACGGTCCCACCCAACGAATCCCGCGCCTGACCGCCACCGTCTTGTCCGGCTCCGCGGAGCTGCGGTTGATCGCGCTGTCGGTGTTCGCGCGCTGCGACGAGGATGTGATCGCCGCGCTCGGCGACATCCTCTTCGACGTCGGCTCGGCCGAGCAGAACGCCGACATCGTCCGGGTCGCCGTCGAGGCGGGCGCGATCCGCGAATTGCTCACGTTCATCGGGCATCTCGGCCCCTCGGCGCTGGACACACTGGCCGCCAATCCGGTCACCGGCGACCACGCCGTCATATCGGCGCTGGTGGCCGAGGTCGCCGAGCGGCCCGAAACCTCGACACTGCGCGGGCTGGTGAACCTCTTGGAGCGCACCGACGCCGAGGCGACGCGGCGCTGGGGCAGGCGGCTTTTCGAATCGGACGACTCGCTGCTCGTCGAGCTGCCCGCGATCGTCACCGAGGCCAGGCTCTGGCCCGCGCTGCTGCGCATCCTCGCCGAGATCGACGCCGAAACGCAGACCCGACTCGGCGAGGCGTGGGCGAAGCTGCCTGCCGCGGACCGTGAGACGCTCGAACGACGGGTTCACCAGCTCCGGCTGGACACCCGCCTCGCCACCCTCACGGTCACGATGAACATCTACGGCTGAGGCTCGTCTCGGTGCCGCGCCGCGCACTGCGTGGTGCCGGATCACGCAGTGCGCGGCGACAGGTCCGCCTACACCGGCGTGAAATCCCGGCTGCCGATGTAGGTGGGTCGCCGCGCCGGTGCGGCGAACGGCTCCTCCAAGACGTTCTCCACGCTGTTGAACACCAGGAAGATGTTCGAGCGAGGAAAGGGGGTGATGTTGTTGGACGAGCCGTGCATGATGTTCGAGTCGAACAGCAGCGCCGACCCCGCCCGACCGGTGAACTGCATGATGCCGTACTTGCTCGCCAGCGTCGCGATGTCGTCGGTGCTCGGCACCCCGATCTCCTGCTCCTGCAACGACTCCCGATAGTGCTCGGCGGGCGTGCTGCCGTGGCACGGCACGAAGGTGCGGTGCGAGCCCGGCATCACCATCAGGCTCCCGTTGACCGGGTGGTTGTCGGTCAACGCGATGGACAGGCTCACCGCGCGCGGGCTCGGCATCCCGTCCTCGGCGTGCCAGGTCTCGAAATCCGAGTGCCAGTAGAAGCCCGTGCCGCGAAAGCCCGGCATGTAGTTGATCCGGGTTTGGTGCAGGTAGACCTCCGAACCCAGCACCTGCCTGGCCAATCCGGCCACCCGCGATTCGCGCACCAGATCGGCGACCGCGCCGCTGAGCTTGTGCACCTCGAAGATGGACCTGACCCGCCGGGAGGCCTTCTCGACGATGAGCCGGTCGTCCTCGGCCAGCGCAGGATCAGCGGCGAGCCTGCTGATCTCGGCGCCGAACAACGCCACCTCGTCGGGGCCGAGCAGATCCTCGACGACCGCGAAGCCGTCGCGGTCGAAGGTGGTCAGCTCCTCGGACTCGATCCTGCCCCACACCGTCGGATCGGGTCGTTCGATGTGCGCGGTGCGCGCCCCGGTGCGGGTGGGATACCGATCGATGCGCTCGACCTCGTCGCGCTCGATGGTCTGTGGTAACACTTCTCGCCGCTCCTCTCAGCCGACCGGCGCCGCGACAAGCGGGTAGACGCCGTTGCTGTCGTGAACCTCCTGCCCGGTGACCGGCGGGTTGAACACGCACATCATCCGCATGGCGCTGCGCACCTCGAGACGATGGCGTTCGTGCCCGTCGAGCAGGTACATGGAGCCGGGGGCGAGCTCGTAGGTGACGTCGTTGTCCAAGTCCGTGAGTGTGCCCTCGCCCTCGATCAACCACACCGCTTCCACGTGGTGGCGGTAGTGGAACTCGTGCACGGTCCCTTCCTCGATGGTGGTCTCGTGGAAGGAGAAGCCGACACCGTCGCCGCCGAGCACGATCCGCTTGCTGCGCCAGCCGGTGCCCGCGACGTCGCGGTCGGTGCCGGTGATCCCCGCGGTGCTGCGCACGATCACCGCAGCTCACCTCCCTCGGCCGGGCCGCGGTGGTGCAGACGGCCCCAGCCGGTGCACACCGTGTCGATGGCGCCGGTGAGCAGCTGCAGACCGTAGTCGAGTTCCTCGTCGGTGATCGTCAACGGCGGCAACAGCTTCACCACCTCGTCGGTCGAACCGGAGGTCTCCACCAGCAGGCCGCGTTCGAAGGCCACCTGGCAGACCTTGCCCGCCTGCGACGGGTCGTCGAAGGCGATGCCGTGCACCAGGCCGCGGCCGCGGGTCGACAGGCCGGGGAAGTGATCGGCGACCTCGCCGAGCGCGTGCGCGATGCGGGTGCCCTTGGCCTGTGTCGCGTTCTCCAGCGTGTCGTCGGACCAGTAGTGCTGCAGCGCGGTCTGCGCGGTGACGAAGGCGGGGTTGTTGCCGCGGAAGGTGCCGTTGTGCTCGCCGGGCGCCCACTGGTCCAGCTCGGACTTGAAAAGCACCAGCGCCATGGGCAATCCGTAGCCGCCGATCGACTTGGACAGCGTCACGATGTCGGGGGTGATCCCGGCGACCTCGAAGGAGAAGAACGGACCGGTCCGGCCGCAGCCCATTTGCACGTCGTCGACGATCAGCAGGATCTCGCGCTCCTCGCACAGCTTGGCGAGGTGCCGAAGCCATTCCGCGCGAGCGACATTCACGCCGCCCTCGCCCTGCACCGTCTCCACGATGACCGCGGCGGGACGGTCGAAGCCCGAGGACGAGTCGTCGAGTACCCTCTCCATCCACTGGAAGTCGGCGGTGGTGTTGTCGAAGTAGCCGTCGTAGGGCATGTGCGCCGCGTGCACCAGCGGCACGCCCGCGCCCGCGCGCTTGGCGGCGTTGCCGGTCACCGACAGCGCGCCGAGGGTCATGCCGTGGAAGGCGTTGGTGAAGCTGAGGATGGTCTCCCTGCCGGTCACCTTGCGGGCCAGCTTGAGCGCGGCCTCGACGGCATTGGCGCCGGTCGGCCCGGGGAACTGCACCTTGTAGTCCAGGTCGCGGGGAGCGAAGACGGTGTCGCGGAGGGTCTCCAGCAGTTTGCGCTTGGCCGCGGTGGACATGTCCAGGCCGTGGGTGATGCCGTCACCGGCGATGTAGTCCAGCAGCGGCTGCTTGAGGATCGGGTTGTTGTGGCCGTAGTTCAACGCGCCTGCGCCTGCGAAGAAGTCGAGGTAGTCCTTGCCGTCCTCGTCGCGCAGCCAGGCGCCCTTCGCGGTGGTGAACACGGTGGGCCAGGCGCGGCAGTAGCCGCGCACATTCGACTCCAGGGACTCGAAGACGGTGGTTTCGGCGGTGATCATCGAAGCTCCTTCTCGGGCTTTCGCTGTGCGGTCGGCACGATGCGATAGAGGTCTTCCGCGGCGTGGTTGTCGGGGAAGACATCAGGATCGAACAAGGGGCGCTTGGTCATTCGCGCGCCACGGCGACGGGCCACTGCCGCGAACATCGCGACCGAGGCCGGATTGTCCGGCGAGATGGTGGTTTCCAGCGCGGTGACCCCGTGCGGGGCGACGGTGTCGAGCAGTCGCTCGATCAGCGCGCTACCGGTGCCCCGGCCGCGCTCGCTGTGCGAAACCGCCACCTGCCAGACGAATACGGTGTCCGGCGCCTGCGGGCGCAGGTAGCCGATGACGAAGCCGACGACTCTGCCGTCCACCTCGGCGACCAGGGTGGTTCCGGGGAAGTCCCGACACCACAGCAGGTACGCGTAGCTCGAGTTGGTGTCGAGCACGTGCGAATCCTTTGCGATTCGCCAGATCTGGGCGGCGTCACCCAGCTGTGGCGCGCGCAGGAGCGGAGCACCGATTCGGTCGGATCTGCGCCATGCCGGCGCGAGGCCGGCGCGATCGATCGTTTCCGTGGACAAGGTTGGCAGTGACATACAACTCCCAGGTCGGGTCTGCAGTACTCATCCAGGCTTACGAACCAACTTTGAGCTGAAGTGGTCGATCTCTTTGCGGTTGTATTACGAACAGATCACGAGGCCAAACAAAATGTGATCAGCGTTGCACGTCGAGGCGATATCCGAGACCGCGCACAGTCACCACGACGCAGGGATCGGAAGGATCGCGTTCGATCTTGGTGCGCAGCCGGCGCATATGGACGTCTACAATGCGTTCGTCGCCGAAAAATCCGTCGTCCCAAACACGTTCGAGTAGCAGTGTGCGGCTGAGCACACGCCCCGGCGATTCCGCGAGTTCGCAGAGGAGCCGAAACTCGGTGATGGTCAAGCGAATTTCCTCGTCGCCGCGGCGCACCGCCCCGCCGTCGCGGTCGAGCACCAGAGGCGCGGCCGGATATGCGTCGAGCACCGTTTCGCGCGGCGCGTCGCGTTCGGCGGCCAGCCGCGCCCTGCGGCGCAATGCGCGCATGCGGGCGGAGATTTCCTTGATTTCGAAAGGTTTGGTGACGAAGTCGTCGGCGCCCGCTTCGAGCGCGGCGACCACGTCGTGGGTGTCGTCGCGCGAGCTGATCACGATGATCGGCACGTCGTGGTCGCGGCGGATCTCCCGGATGCAATCGAATCCGTCCATGTCCCCGAGCATCAGCTCGACGATCATCACGTCGGGGGCGCCGTTGCTGCGCAGGTGGGTCAGCGCGTCCTCGGCTTCGTGCGCCTCGGCGACGTCGTACCCCTCGTCCTCCATGGCTATCCGCAGTGCCCCGCGGATCTGGTCGTCGTCGTCCACGATCATCAGGTTCGCGCTCAAGACCTCATCCCTTGCAGACAGGCGGAAGCGCGGCGTGATGCGGAAATCGCATGCCCAACGACGCGACAGTCCGCTTCGAGCAGCTTGCCGACCACCCAAATACCCGTAGCGACCGCTCGGTAAACATCGGGTAGCCGGCGGGGGCCGCTCCTGACGGTCGCGAAGACCGCCGTGAGCTGGTCTTACCTGACCATTACGCGCATCCAGGTCGGCGAGGTGAGCTCGCCAACACCGACGATGTCGCCCGGGGTCCGTGCGGCGGCCACAGTCAGTGTCGACAGCGTCGTCACCGTTCCACGCATCTGCGGCTCCCTTTCCGTGTCCGGATTGCCGGGCTTCTGGTGTGCGTCCGGTTTTCCACCCTTGCCGGTGGGCGCGGCGATCGCAAGTCGGCGGTGATCTACGACACAGTCGGCCGCCCGGGTGGTGGCCGCCGAATGCGCGCGGCAAAACCGCCCGGAGCAGCGCCGGAAGGGCCTTCGGTAGCTGTTTGCCGGGTGCCCTGCCGGGTAGCTGACCGATATGGGCTTATCGGTGCGAGGAGTCGTCTTCAACCCGCTGGTCTCCGCCGTCGCGGGCACAGCGGTCGATGTCGCGCGGTCCGGAGCCGGGTTGGCGTTCGACACCGGGATGAAGGTCGCCGCCGTGCCGGTCCACGTCGCCGAGACGGGCGTGCGTGCCGCCGTCGCGGGCGCCGAACTGGTGCTCCCCGACGCGGCGGGCCACCTGCGCGACGATCTGGCCGACCTCGTCGATCCGCACGCCGGACGGACCCAGCGGCGGATCGCGGTGAGCGAGGACCGCGCGACCGTCGAGGTGCGCGGGCTCACCGACGAAGACAACCCGGCCATCACGCGGGCGCTCGGCAAGCGACTCGATCGCCTGCGCGCGGTGCGCTGGTGGGAGGTCAACGCGGTCACCGGACGGGTCGTCGCGGCGCTCGCGCACGGCGCGGCGGACCTACCCGCGCTGCTCGCCGAGGTCGAGCGAACCGAGCGTGACGCCGAGGTCGCCGACCGCGAGTGGAGCCGCCGCGAGGAGTTTCCCGCGGATCGAGAACCATTGCTGGTCGCCGGAATTCAGGTCGCCGGAGATCTGTGCGCGATGGCCGTCGCGAGCGCCGCGTGGCTGCTGCCGATCCGGCCGCCGGTGCGGGCGCTGCGTTCGATCGCCGCGTTCACCGACTCCCAGCCGCGATTGCGGCGCATGCTGGAGGATCGATTGGGCCGTCCCAGAACGGATCTGGTGCTGAGCACCGCGACGGCGTTCGGCAACGCACTCGGCAACGCGCCGGCCGAAGGCATGGCGAACCTGTTCGCCGACACCGTGCAGCGCACGATGGTGCTCACCGAAGTCGTCGCGCGGCGCGCCCAGTGGCACAGCTGGGAGTGCGAGCTCACCACGCACGCGGCGCTCTCCGTCGACGAGCCGCTGCCCCCGCACACCAGGCCCGCCGATCTGCCGCACGGACCCGTGGAGCGGGTCGGCGACGAGACCTCGGCCGCCGCGTTGCTGAGCGCCGCGGCGTTCGGCGCGTCACGGAGCGGAAGCGCCGCGGCGGAGGCGCTCGAACTAGGCGCGCCCAAAGCCGCCCGCGCGACCAGGGAGGCCTACGCCGCCGCCGTCTCGACGACCCTGTCGCGCGCGGGCGTACTCACCCTGGAACCGGTCGTCTGGCGACGGCTGGACCGCCTCAGCGCGCTCATAGTCGACGGCGAATCCTTGCTGACCCCAGGCCGTCTGGTGCTGGCCGCCGAGGCCATCGATCCGCGGTGGCGAGACCCGCACCGGCGACACCGGCCGGACCGGGCGTCGGCCGGCACGGACGGCGCCGACGGGGCCGACGGGGCCACCCGCGACGGCGCCGAGCCGCCTGCCACGTCGGAGGACGCGGCGCGTCGAGTGTCGGGCAACGGGTCCGGCCCCGCGAAGGACGACCTGGGCGAGCGGGTGAAAGCAAACGAACAGCGGGCTGCGGCCCACGTGTGGAGTGCGGCCCAGCGTCTGCTCCGCCCCGGCACGGACGAGGGAGCCCCTGGCGCGAAAGACCAAGCACAGCAGCAAGATACGCACGGCTTGCGCTTGGTGCACCCCACGAGCGGGCTGCCGGACCGCGGCGCCACCCTACGCCCGGTCTGGCGCGAATTGCGCGACGGCGACCGGCCGGTCGGCCGGGTCCTGATCGGTCGCGAGCTGGACCGCCGCGCCCACGCCGTGCTCGGCGCGGCACGGAGCGCGGGTCTGCGGGTGACCCTGGTCGGCGGCGAGGACGTCGCCGAGTTGCGTTCCCTCGCCGACGAATTCGCCTCGGCCGGGGTGTCGATGAGCAAGCTGGTACACGGCGCGCAGCAGGACGGTCACGTCGTCGCGGTGCTGAGCCCCCGCGCGCACAAGGCGCTGGCCTGGGCCGACGTCGCGATCGGCCTGTGCGGCGGGGACTGGGGGTCGATGCGTCCACCGTGGAGCGCGGACCTGCTCTGCCGCGATCTGACCCAGGCCCAACGGGTGCTCGCCGCCGTCGCCCCGGCCAGGCAGGCCAGCGAACGCGGCCGGGCGTTGGCCCTCTCGGCCTGCGCACTCGGTGGACTGCTGCTGGCGACCGGACCCGCCCGGCGCGGCCGCTACTCGCCGATGGTCACCGCGCACTGCGTCGGCCTGCTCAACGGCGCTGTCGCGGGCTGGCGGGCCGTGCGCGCCGAACCGCCTGGCACCTTGGCTCCGCTGCTGCCCTGGCACGCGCTGGAATCCGATGAGGTCCTCTCCCGGCTGCCGCGACCACCGGCCCTGGCCGAGCGAGCTGCCGAAGCCTCTCGCGCCCCGGCGATCCTGGCGCCGTTGGCAGGGCTGGTCTCGTTCGCCGGGCAGCTTCGCCGCGAGCTGGCCGACCCGCTCACCCCGATCCTCGGTGTCGGCGCGGTCGCCACCGCCATCCTCGGCTCGCCGTCCGACGCCGTCCTGCTCTCCTCGGTGCTGACCGTCAACGCGCTCGTCTCCGCGCGGCAGCGCCAGAAGGCCGAGAACGCCCTGCACCGGCTGATGGCCGACGAACAGGTGACCGCCCGGCTGCTGGACCGCGCCGTGATCGACGACGGCGGCGCCGAACCGGATACGGACCGCGCCGACGAAAGTGTTGTCCCCGCGTACCGCCTCGCGCTCGGTGATGTCGTCGCGCTGCGGGCGGGCGATATCGTGCCCGCCGACGCGCGGCTGCTGTGGCTCGACGATCTCGAGATGGACGAATCGGGATTGACCGGCGAATCGGTGACCGTGGAGAAGCAGCTGGCCGCGACGCCGGGCGCCGAGCTCGGCGACCGGGCGTGCATGGTCTTCGAGGGCAGCACCGTGGTGAGCGGCGCGGCCTGCGCCGTCGTGGTCGCCGTCGGGGCCGACACCCAGGCGGGCCGCGCGACCGCGGGCGCGGTGCCGCCCGAAAAGGGCGGCGTCCAAGCGCAATTGCGGCGGTTGACCGATCGTGTGCTGCCCCTCACCTTGACCGGCGGCGGCGCGGTGACGGCGCTGGGCGGCTTGCGTGGACAACCGCTGCGCACCGCGATCGCCGACGGCGTCGGTGTGGCCGTCGCGGCGGTGCCGGAAGGCCTGCCGCTGGTCGCCACCGTCGCACAGCTGGCGGCCGCGCGCAGGCTCTCCAAGCACGGCGTCCTGGTGCGGGCCAGTCGTACCGTCGAGGCGCTCGGCCGGGTCGACACCCTGTGCTTCGACAAGACCGGGACACTCACCGAAGGCCGGTTGCGGCTGACCACTCTCGCCGACCTGCACGACCAGTGGCAGCCCGACGCTGATTCCGACGCCGCGCGCCGTCTGCTGCGTGCCGCCGCGCGCGCCTGCCCCGACCAGGACGAGGGTCCGGTGCTGCACGCCACGGACCGCGCGGTCGTCGATGCCGCCGACGTGCTCGGCGACGACGCGCACGAATGGGATCCGATCGAGGAAATTCCGTTCGAGTCCAACCGCGGCTACGCCGCCGCGCTCGGCCACACCACCCGCAGGCTGCGCCTGGTGGTCAAGGGCGCCCCCGAGGTGGTGCTCCCGCGCTGCGCCAAGGTGCGCACGGGCGAACAGGACAAGCAGCCGCTCACCGACGAACAGCGCGAACACGCGCAGGCAGTCGTGCGGGATCTGGCCGAACAGGGTCTGCGGGTGCTGGTGGTGGCCCGCCGGGATTTGGACGAGGAGCCGGAGGATGTCGAGGAGGCGGTCGACGAACTCACCCTGCTCGGCTTCCTCGGATTGGCCGATACACCGCGTCCGCAGACGCTGCCGCTGGTGAATGCCTTGCGCGAGAACGGGATCGGCATCCGCATGATCACCGGCGATCACCCGGTGACCGCCGCGGCCGTCGCGCGGCAGCTGGGCATCGACGCGGAGTCGGTGGCCACCGGCGCGGATCTGGACCGGCTCGACGACAGCGCGCAGACCAAGCTGATCGAGAAGACCTCGGTGTTCGCCAGGGTCGCTCCGGAACAGAAGGTGCGCATCGTCGCCGCGCTGCGCCGCGGCGGGCACGTCGTCGGCATGACCGGCGACGGCAGCAACGACGCGGCCGCGATCCGCAGCGCGGACGTCGGAATCGGTGTGGCCGCACACGGTTCCGCGGCCGCCCGCAACGCCGCCGATCTGGTTCTCACCGACCCCGACCCGACCGCGCTGCTGCACGCCCTGGTGGAGGGGCGCGGCATGTGGCAGCGGATCAACGACGCCGTCGGCGTGCTGGTCGGCGGGAACGCGGGCGAGGTCGCCTTCACGCTGTACGGCACGGCCGTGAGCGGTCACGCCCCGCTCGGCACCCGCCAGTTCCTCTTGGTGAACATGCTCACCGACATGTTCCCCGCGCTGGCGCTCGCCCTGTCCCGCGACCGCGAGGAGCAGAACGCCGCCGATCCCGAGCAGCGGGCGCGTCAGCTCTCCGACATCCCGCCCGCGCGACTCGGGTCGGAACTCACGCACACCATCGCGGTGCGCGGCATCGCCACCGCCGCAGGCGCGGCGGCCGCGTGGACGATCGGCCGCTACACCGGCTCGCACCGGCGCGCCGCCACCATCGGCTTGGTCGCGCTGATCGGCACCCAGCTCGGACAGACCCTGCTCTCCGGCCACGACAGCCCGCTGGTCTGGGTCACCACCGCGGCCAGCGGCGCGGTGCTCGCCGCGGTGGTCATGACGCCGGGGGTGTGCAACTACTTCGGCTGCACCCCGCTGGGCCCGGTCGGCTGGACCATCGCCGCGACGACCGCTGCCGCGGCGACCGCGGGTTCGGTGGTGCTCCCCCGCTACCTGCCCGCGCCCGCCGCCGACGATTGACCCGCGCGTTTCGACCAACTGGAATTCGTTCGGGGACAGGCACTCTCGATCGGAAACCGGCAGTCCGATGATCGGCGCGGCACTGTGGCCCGCGCCGATTCCTCGGCTCGCTCCGGTCAGGACTCGTCCGGACCCGTGGTGAGCGGAGGCTCGTCCGGGACGACGTCCGGTTCCTCGGCGTCGAGACGCCGGCCGATCGACTCGCCCGCGCGCAGCACGGCGGGCGGTTCGGCGTAGCGTTCGGCGGCCGACCACGCGTCGGGCGGGTCCATCGCCGCCTCGAGCGGATCGGCGTCGAGTTCGTCCTCGTCGAGCTGTTCGGTCGTGGACGGGATCTCGTCGGTCCACGACGTGTCGTCGAGCGGCTCTCCGCCGGAAAGTTCGGTCATGCTCGAGGGGTTTCCGCTGGCGAGCCGCCGAAACGGGTCAACCGTCCTCGTGGCGCGAACGCTCCAGCCGGTTGAAATTGCTCGGTGAGCCGTCGGCCCGCTGCTCCTGGTACAGGAAGCGCAGCCGCCGGTCGTCGAAGGTCGCGAACCATTCGTCCCAGCCGACGGGGCGCAGCACCGCGCCGCCGTAGCCGGGAAAGTCGAAGCGCAGCACGCCGAGACGGCCGTTGTACTCGCTGCCCGGCATGGTGGCGGGGCGAGCGCCGCGCTGCTCGGCCCACCGCCTGATCACCTCGTGGTTGCGCGTGACCAGGGTGCGGCCCGCTCGGTCCGGGCGCTGGGTCGGCGACGTGATCTCCTGTGCCTGCTGCAGCGACCTCGAATGCCCCGGTCCGGCGTGCGGAGCCCGGATGGCGGGTCGTCGCTGATAGTCCATGACGACTCCCTCTGCGCCCTCGTATCTCGTTGTCCGGTTGTCTCACCACGTACCCGAACCGGAACGTCGGCAAACGGGAGTGAGGCATATGCCGCAACCGATTCGTCCGGTGTGCGGTGGGTATCCGCTGGATGATCGGCCTTCGCCGCCGAGGTTCGCGACGGTGCGGGTCAGGGCGCCACCCAGGAGATGCCGCATGGACGACCACACGCCACAGCCGATACCCGATCCCATACCCCCGAATCCGCAGCCCGACCCGGTGCCGACGCCGCCCGAGCCGGAGCCGATTCCGAACCCAGATCCGGCTCCGCACCCGTTTCCGCCGCCGTTCCCGCCCGAGCCAGGACCTTCCCCGCTGCCGTCCGAACCGGAGCCGGGACACCCGTTTCCGCCGGAACCCGACCGGCCGACGCCGCCGCCCGGCCCGGACCCGCGCGAACCCGCTCCCCCGCCCGAGCCGGGGCCGGGGCGCCCCATACCGGGGCCCGATCCAGCGCCCGCACCGCCGAATCCGCAGTGAGGACGCGCGTCAGTCGCGCAGCGCCTCCTCGCGCAGCCAGCGCAGGGTCTTGGCGAGAATCCGGGAAACGTGCATCTGCGAGACGCCGAGCACGTCGGCGATCTGCGTCTGGGTCTTGCCCTCGAAGAACCGCATGATCAGCACCTGCCGCTCACGATCGGGCAGCTCGGAGATGAGCGGCTTGACCGCCATGAAGTCCTCCACCAGGTGGTAGGAGGGCTCCTCGGCGCCGAGACTTTCCAACAGCGGCAGCGGCGCGCTGTCGATGTCGTCGCCCGCGACGGCGTCGATGGACGACGATTGGTACGCGTTGCCAGCGATCAGCGCCTGGGTGACCTCCACGAGGTCGACGCCGAGCTCGTCGGCGATCTCGCGGGCGCGCGGCATCCGGCCGAGCCGCTGCGACAGCGCTTCCACCGTCGCGCCGATGCTGAGCTGGATCTCCTTGGTTCGCCGCGGCACCCGAACGGCCCACGTGTTGTCGCGGAAATGCCTGCGGACCTCGCCCATGATGGTCGGCACCGCGAAGGCGAGGAAGGACGAGCCGCGGCTGACGTCGAACCTGTCGGCGGCCTGCACCAGCCCGAGCCGCGCGACTTGGAGCAGATCGTCGAAGACCTCGCCGCGCCCGGAGAACTTGCGCGCGATGTGCTCGGCCAGCGGCAGGCAGCGTCCGATCAGCTCTTCCCGGAGGGCGACGCGGCGGGGGTCGCCCGGGGCGAGTGCATCGATCTTCTCGAAGAGCGGCTCGATATTGTCGTAGCTGTCGCCCGCCGACCTCGATTCACCCGCCATCGGCGCCCCCTCGCACCCAGGCGAAGTCGACGACCGTCCGATAACCCGACAGCTCCCCGTCGTAGGGCTCCTGCTGCGCGGCGATGGATTCGGTGAGGGTCCGTACGATGTGCCATCCGAAACCGGCCTGCTCCACTATCGAGTCGGTCGTCACGATCGATGACACGTGCACGAACATGCGAGTCTCGTCGTAAGTGAACGCGCAGTCGATGTCCGAGCCCGGCACCGCGTCCAAGATCAGCACGGTGGCGACCTCGTCGAGCGCGAGGCGGATGTCGGTGACCTCGTCGATGGCGAAATCCGCGATGAGAGCCACGGTTTCGGCGAGGGCGCGCAGCATCGTCAGCTGCTCGAGCCGCGCGGGCACGCGAACACCTATGGTCGTCGTTTCCGTCGAGGACTGCGAGGTCCACTCCCCCATCACCCATCACCACCTTGTTTCGCGCGGCCGATCCGTCAGGCTACCGCGCAACAATCGCCAGCCCTGGTGATCGGGCGACCGCGGCGTCCCTCATCGTTGCACTTACCCGTCGGACACGAACTGAAACGCCGGTCATCGCCGACGTGGGTTCCAACCCTACCGCCGCACCCGCTCGTGCGCGGTGAGCAACAGGTGATCGAATTCCGTGCGAACGCCCACGGCGGCCTGCGTCACGGTGCTCATCTCGGCGATCAATTGGGCGGCCAGCGCACGCAGCTTCACGTTGGTTTCCTGGGAACGCCAGCTCAGCACGCGAAACGCCTGTTCCGCGCTGACGCCGTAAACCAGCATCAACGCGCCCTTGGCCTGTTCGATGACCGCGCGCGCCTCGTACAGCTCCGGCAGCGTGTCGTCCAGCGTCTCCTGTCGATGCTCCTCGAGTGTTTCGGTGACATCGACGTAGTAGCCCGCGGTGCCGACCACCTCGCCGGATTCGTCGGCCATCCGGTCGGCCACCACGATGATGTGGTGCACGACCCCCTTCGTGTCGATGATCCGGTGCCTGCTGGAGAACGGTTCGGCGGTCTCGATGGACTTCGCGAGCCGCGTGGCGACTTGATCGCGATCGTCGGGGTGCTTGTGGGAGAGCAACAATTCCGTCGTCGGGCGCACCGTTCCCGGCGAGTACCCGTGCATCACGGCAACCTCGTCCGACCACTCCCACCGCTCGTCCGCGAACCAGAACCGGAAACTGCCGACATTCTGCGGCGTTCCCATACCGATCACCCGGTTCAGCACGAACGCGTCGCCGGGCGGCATCGACCCACTCTCCGTCACAGGAAAAGTATCCGTCTTCGCCGGGCACGCGGCGAGCAGATCGGCCTCGCCGAGGACTATCGGCCCCTCTTCTCAGGCCGGTACGGCGGTGGTCGCGCGACGCCAGCTGCGATGCCTGGCCAGCACGTCGGCGAACGTGTCGACGAAGTCGCCCGGCAGCGCGCCGCCGCTCGACTCGGTGGTGATCACCCCGTGTTCGATGCCGAGATCGCGATCTGTCGGCGCGTCGGGGACGATCCCGGAGATGCGCAGGACCGAGACGCCCGCGCCGAAGGCCGCGACGGCCTTCGCGTGCTTGAACGCCTCCAGCACGAAATGCACCGCGGAACCGTTGCGCGCCAACGTCTCCGCCGCCGCGGAGCCACCCGCGACGACGACGCCGTCGTAGAGCACGGAGGCGGCGGTGACCAGCGCCCGATCGACGGCGAGCTGATCGCCGTCGGATCCGTCACCCCTGATCGCGCCACCGTGCAGGCCGAGCACCTCGACGATCGCGCCGCGTTCGGTCAGCGCCGTGCGCAGCGCCCGAACCCCGGCCGCGTCGACGCCGTCGGCGGCGAGTACCGCGATCTTGCGGGTCTGGATCGTGTCCATCGCGGTGTTGGCCTGGGACAGCGCCGGTGAGACGAATGCGTCGGTGGTGTCGACGTCGAGCGCGGGGGCGGAGACGCCCAGCTTGCCCGCCACCCGCACCGCCAGCGCGGAGTCGATGCGGACCAGATGCTCCATGACCCGTTCGCGGATCTCCGGTCGCCCGACTTTGCCCAGTTCGAAGGCGAACGCGTCGATGATGTGTTCGGCCTCGGGCGGTGACATGCTCCGCCAGAACATCCTCGGCTGCCGGTAGTGCTCCTTGAAGCTCTCCGCGCGTTTGCGCAGCGCCTGACCGTCGATCTGTTGCGGGTAATGCTGGAACGCACCGGAATCGGCCAGGAACGGGCAGCCGCCGCCGATGCTGTTCTTGGTGTAGGCCGCCTGGCCCCCTGGGATCGCGTGCTGGCCGTAGCCGTCCTGCTGGTGATTGCGGACCTCGGCCACCGGCCGGTTGATCGGCAGCTGGGCGAAATTGGGGCCGCCGAGCCGGATCAGCTGGGTGTCCAAGTAGGAGAAATTGCGCAGCTGGAGCAGGGGGTCGTTGGTGAAGTCGATGCCGGGCACCAGGTTCGCGGTGTGGAAGGCGACCTGCTCGGTCTCGGCGAAGAAGTTGTCCGGATTACGGTCGAGCACCATCCGCCCGACCGGCCGGACCGGGACCTGCTCCTCGGGAATGAGTTTGGTCGCGTCGAGCAGGTCGAAATCGAAGTCGAATTCGCGCTCCTCGGGCACCAGCTGGACGCCGAGCTCCCATTCGGGATACTGGCCTGCCTCGATGCAATCCCAGAGATCGCGGCGGTTGAAATCGGGGTCGCGTCCGGCGATCTGCTGACATTCGTCCCACACCAGGGAGTGCACGCCGAGCAGCGGCTTCCAGTGGAACTTGACGAAGGTGCCCTTGCCGCGCGCGTCGACCAAGCGGAAGGTGTGCACACCGAAGCCCTGCATCATCCGGTAGCTGCGCGGCAACGCCCGGTCCGACATCAGCCACATGATGGCGTGCAGCGTCTCGGGTTGCAGCGAGACGAAGTCCCACAGGGTGTCGTGCGCCGAGGCGGCCTGCGGAATCTCGTTGTGCGGTTCGGGTTTCACCGCGTGCACGAAATCGGGGAACTTGATGCCGTCCTGGATGAAGAACACCGGGAAGTTGTTCCCGACCAGATCGTAATTGCCCTGCGCGGTATAGAATTTCGTGGCGAAACCGCGCACGTCGCGCACCGTGTCGGCGGAGCCGCGGGATCCGGCGACGGTGGAGAACCGAACGAAGACAGGGGTGCGCACGCGGGGGTCGGTGAGGAACGTGGCCGTCGTGACGTCGGACAGCGCGTTGTCGTAGGGCTGGAAGTGTCCGTAGGCGCCCGCGCCACGGGCGTGCACCACGCGCTCGGGGATGCGCTCGTGATCGAAGTGGGTGATCTTCTCCCGCGCGTGGAAATCGTCCATCAGGGTGGGGCCGCGGTCCCCGGCGGCCAGCGCGTCGTCGGTGCTCTCGACGCGCACGCCCTGCTGGGTCGTCAGATAACCGCGCTCCCGGTCGACCCGGTGTGCGTCGAGCTGTCGCTGCTTGGGATCGGCGCCGGATCTGCCCGCGCCGTTGCCCGATCGCTCGTCCACTGGTCTCCTCCTGCCCTGCTGTCGATCCCTCTCGTCCCGCCGACTGCCCGCATTCGATGCGGGTAAACCGAGCTCATCGAGCCTTTCGCGGCCGCCGCCCTGCACCGAAAGCGCGCGACGCTCCGTTTGCGGGCCGCTCGGGCGGGCATATCTCGCACATATCGCCGACGGCACGCCCGGTCCGTGGTCGCGCCGGGTGACGTCGTGCGCCCGTCCTCGCACCGAACGGAGCAGCCGTGAAGATCGCCCTGGTTTCCGAACACGTCAGTCCGCTCGCGGATCCCGGCGGCGGCGCGGGCGGTCAACAAGTGCACGTCGCGGCACTCTCGGCGGCACTGACCCGCGCCGGGCACCGGGTCACGGTGTACACCCGGCGCGACGACCCGCACATCAGGACCGAGGTGACGACCAGGGACGGATACCGCGTCGTGCACGTCCCCGCCGGACCGCCGCGGCCGCTCAGCGGCGACCGGACGCTGCCCCACCTCGGCGAATTCGGCACCTTCCTGCGCAAGCACTGGGCGCGCGACACCCCCGATCTGGTGCACGCGCACTTCTGGATCTCCGCGCTCGCCGCCGAACTGGCGGCCAGGGCGCACGACATCCCGGTGGTGGTGACCTTCCACGCGCTCGGCACCGTCGAGCGCCGCCACCACGGGCTGGCCGACACCAGCCCGCGCTCGCGGATCCGATTCGAGCGGCTCATCGCCACCAGGGCCGCGCACGTGCTGGCGACCAGCGCCGACGAGGCCATCGAACTGGTCAGGATGGGCGTGCCGCGCTTCCGTATCTCGGTGGCGCCGTGCGGCGTCGACCTCGCGGCATTCCGTCCCGAGGGAGCCGCCGCCGCCCGCAAGGCGCGTCACCGGCTCTTCGCGGCCGGACGACTGGTGCGCAGGAAGGGTTTCGACCTCGCGGTGCGCGCGTTGCCCGGCCTGCCCGAGACCGAACTGGTGATCGCGGGCGGTGCGGTGGGTGATGACGTGGACGACGACGCCGAGTTCAAGCGGCTGCGCCGGATCGCCACGGAATGTGGTGTGCACGAACGGGTTCGGCTGCTCGGCCAGGTGTCGCACAGCGCCATGCCCCGGCTCTACCGCTCGGCCGACGTGGTGCTGTGCACGCCGTGGTACGAGCCGTTCGCCCTGGTGCCCCTGGAGGCGATGGCCTGCCGCAAGCCGGTGGTGACGACCGCGGTCGGCGGGATGCTCGACACGGTGGTCGACGGCGTCACCGGCAGGTTCGTCGCCCCGGCCGAACCCGAGGCCGTTGCCCGCGCGGTGCGCCCGCTGCTCGAGGACGAGACGCTGCGCGAAACCTGGGGTGCGGCGGGCTGGCAACGGGCGCGCAGCCGCTACTCCTGGGATCGCGTGGCCGCAGCCACGATGGCGGCCTACCGCCGCGCCGCGCCCGCGCGTGCCGCGGTCGTCACGGGTGCGGCCGGCTCCGGGCGCGCCACCGCCACGGCGCGATGAACCACGTAAGGACGAACAGCGCCGCGGTGACGACGCCCGCGACCACCGCCGCGGTGGTGCCCGCAACGACGTCGACCACGAGGATCAACGCTCCTATCAGTGCGACGCCGAGCAGCGCAACCCCCGCCATGGCGCACTGGTGCGCGGCCGCGACGACATTGCCGAGCCGATGCCTGCGGAACAGAATGCGATGCCAGGAAACCGGTGCCACGAGGAACACCGTCGCGCCGAACGCCGCGCAGACGGTCACCAGATAGAGCACCCGCATCTGGTGCGACAACGCCGCGAACCCGGCTTGGAACGGCAGCAGCAGCAACGCGCCGATGAGGAACTGCACACCGGTCTGCACGACGCGCAACTCCTGGATCAGGCTGGCCCAGTTGCGGTCCAGTCGTTCGAGCTCGGTTTCGTCCCTGCCCTCGTCGTGGTGTCGACCCGCACGATCCGAGGTGTCGTCATCGTCGGGCACGGGCGGTCTTCCGGCGATGCCCCCTCGGCAGCCCGGACTTCTTCGTGTCGCCGCGCCGGGTGGTCTTCGGCATCTCACCACCCCTTCCGCATCGGTACCCTCACGGTCGTCTCCCGACCCGCTGCACGCCATCGCATACCCGCTCAGCCCCTGATTAACCGGGTATCGGCCGGGTACCACCGCAACATGGTCGCCACCATGGACGAACTGCTGCACGCGCTGACCCGCGCCGCGAACACCCTGCACGAGGCGGAGATCAGGTTCGCGGTGGCCGGCGGCTGCGCGGTGTACGCCCGCGGCGGTCCCACCTCGGATCACGACGTGGATCTGTTCGTGAAACCGGCCGATATCTCGCAGGCCATCCAAGCGCTCGCCAAGGCGGGGCTGCGGGTGTGCGAGCCGCCCGAGGATTGGCTGTCCAAGGTCTATGACGGCGACACCCTCGTCGATGTCATCTACCGGCCCAACTGCCGGGACGTCACCGACGAGTTGCTCGACCGGGCGACGGTCATGCGGGTCGGCCCCACGGTGGCGCCGGTGATCAGCGCGACCGATCTGATGATCGACAAATTGCTCGTCTTCGACGCGCACCGCTTGGATCTGAGCCCGCTGCTGCACATCGCGCGGGATCTGCGCGAGCAGGTCGATTGGGCCGTGGTGCGCAGTCAGACGAAGGAATCGCCATATGCCCGAGCCTTTCTCGGCCTGGTCGACGACCTCGGCATCACCGATGCGGGCTGGACCGGCGCAGGGCATCGGGCTCGAGAAGAAAGCTGAGCCGATGGAGAAACCCCAGTATCTCGTCGCCCGTCTGCGCCGCGCACTCGCCGAGGACCCGCGCACCGCCGAACTCGGTGTACAGGTCACCATCCGCGGCGAGGTGGTGGTGCTCGACGGCGAAGTGACGAGCGCCCATTGCAAACAGCAGATGGAGAAGGTGGTGCGCGAGCAACTGCCCGGCGTGGTCATCCACAACGACGTGCACGTCACGGTGCCCACCGCGCCGACCGGAACCGAACACCTGTCGTCGCAGGAAGGGAGCTGACGCCATGCGGATCGCCGCGGTAGGCGACGTACATCTGGGAGCCGAATCCTCCGGCCAGCTGCGACCCGTGCTCCGCGAACTCCCCCTGCGCGCCGACGTGCTCCTGCTCGCCGGAGACCTCACCAGGCACGGCACGCTGGACGAGGCGCGCGTGGTGGCGACGGAGTTCACCGACCTCGGCGTGCCCGTGATCGCCGTGCTCGGCAACCACGACCACCACAGCGACGCCCAGGACGACATCACCGCCTTGCTCACCGACTACGGCATCACCGTGCTCGAGGGCAGTTCGACCACCGTGTCGATCGACGGGCAGACCCTCGGGGTGGCGGGCACGAAGGGCTTCGGCGGTGGGTTCGCGGGCAAGTGCGCCAGCGTCTTCGGCGAGCGGGTGATGCGCGAATTCGCCTGCCACACGGTGGCACTCGCCGATTCGCTGCGCGGCGCACTGGCCGAGCTGGACACCGACGTCACCATCGTGCTGACGCACTACTCTCCGGTCAGCGACACCCTGCACGGCGAGCCGAGAGAGATCTACCCGTTCCTCGGTTCCTATCTGCTCGGCGAGCCGATCGACGAGTTCGGCGCGGATCTGGCGCTGCACGGGCACGCGCACGCGGGCACCGAGCGCGGAACGACACCGGGCGGCATCAGGGTGCGCAATGTCGCCGAGCCGGTGATCCGGGCGGCCTACGCCATCTACGAGCTGGAACCGGCCAGGCAGCGGGCCGTCACCACCTGATACGCCCGGCGCGGCGAGGCGGCCAGGTTTCGGGCGGGGCTGCTGGGGCACACGGGCCGTATGGAAGCTCCGACGATCACTTCGAACGGGGCGACCGGACCGCTGAACGTCCTGGTGTGGCACGCGCACAGCCCTTGGATGACAGCATTCGTCCAGGGCGGGCATCGCTATCTGGTGCCCTATGACGCACGCCGCGGTGAATGGGCGCGTGGCCGGTGCGGTCGTCCCTGGCCCGCGAACGCGGTCGACATCGCACCCGCCGACCTGGTCGACACCGACATCGATCTCGTTGTTCTGCAACGCCCGAGGGAAATCGATCTCGCGCACGAATGGCTCGGCCGCGCGCCGGGCATAGACGTGCCCGCGGTGTACGTCGAACACAACACTCCGCACCAGCACGCGGCGCTGACCAGGCATCCGCTCGCGGGCCGCTCCGACATCCCGCTGGTGCACGTCACCCAGTTCAACCGGCTGATGTGGGACAACGGCCGGTGCCCGAGCATGGTGATCCCCTACGGGATTCCCGATCCCGGCCACCTGTACACCGGCGAACTGCCACGGGCGGCCACGATCATCCACGATCCCGTCCGCCGCTGCCGGATCACCGGCACCGATCTGCTCGCGCCGCTCTCCGACGCCGCGCCGATCGATGTCTACGGTTCCGGCACCGAACGGCTGGCCGACGCGCTGCACTGTCCAGCCGATCGAATCGCAGGCGCGGGCGATCTCGCCCAGGACCGGCTGCACGAGGAGCTGGCCCGACGCCGCGTTTTCCTGCACGTGCCGCGCTGGATGTCGCTGGGCATGTCGGTGCTGGAGGCGATGTATCTCGGCATGCCGATCGTGGCGCTCGGCACCACCGAGGTCTCCGCCTCGATTCCGCCCGAGGCCGGGGTGGTCTCGACCGAGCCCGCGATACTCGCCGAGGCGGTCCGCCAGTTCGTGCACGAGCCGATGTTCGCCGAATTGGCGGGCAAGGCGGCACGGCAGTGGGCCCAAGCCAATTTCGGTCTCGCCGAGTTCTTGCACACCTGGGATCGGCTGTTCGGCACTCTCGTCGGCGATCGCCACAGCACGTCCATCGGCTGACGCCGCTCGGCCGGACTGATTGCCTTGTGATTTCCGGGGTATCCGTCGAACGGCGCCCGTCCGAGGGTTGGACCGGAAGGAGACCGCTATGCGTGCCGAGAACCACGACAAATCGCCCAAAGGTGAGTTCCCAGACCACCATCGGACCACGCGTACCCACGCGGGCGAGGCGATCGAGGACACCAAGAATTGGCCGGGAATCGTCCTGGTCGGCCTCGGCATCGTCCTCGTCGCGCTGACGCTCACCGCCGCGGGCTATGGCTACGAGGGCTGGGCGGTGGTCGCGGGCATCGCCGCGGTGCTGAGCATCGTCGTCGGCGCGGCCATGGTCTTCGCCGAGCACAAGCGCGTCCAGAAGAAGCAGAGCGGCGCGCTCTACGACGACCGCGGGCATTGATCGCACCACCTCACCGACGGGGTGCGCGGAAGGAAACACGATGACATTCAACGGAACTCGACTGCTCGGCCGGAGCTCGATCGCGGTGGCGGGACTGGTGATCGCCGGTTCGCTCGTCGCGGGATGCGGCGGCGACGGCGACACCCCTCTGGTGCCTGCCACCCCCACCGAGGGCAGCGTCTCGCTGACCATCCCGTCACCGACCAGCGCCGAGGTGCCGAATCCCGACGAGGTGACACCGGCCGCGGCCGCGCAGCTGTGCGACATGATGCGCGCGGAGGTCGGCAACTGGAAAGAGCAGGGTGCGGTCGTCGGCCGGGTCAGCTTCAACGCCACCGTGCACAACTGGGCGATACGCAACGGAGGGCTCAACGACGCGGTGATCGCCGATCAGACCATCATCGACACCGCGACCATCCAGCAGTGCCCCGACGTGCGTCAGCAGGTGATGGAGGCGCTGGACATCGATGATCTCGCCTCCGGCCTCGCCGGTTTCTGAACCGCCCCGAAACAGGAGTTCCGATGAGAATGCGTAGTTTAGCCGTCGCGGCGCTGGCATCGACCGCGGTGTTCGCGGTGGGCTGTGCGGAAGCCGAGAAAGCCGTGAACAAGGGCGGCGACACGCCGTGCAACGAGTTCGTCGAGCAGGACGCGGACAAGCAGCGAACCACCGTCACGAAGTTCCTGGAACAGGAGCGCAGCGGTCAGGAGGCGCCGGACGACCAGATGGTCGACGCCGCCATCGCCTCGATCGAATTGATGTGCACCGCGCAGGCCAATCCGGACACGCCCATCCGGAAAGCAGATCTGACCGGCATTTTCGTTCCGAAGTGAGCCGGGACATGACGGGATCACGCACCGCCGCTCACGAGAAGCTCGCCCGGTCAGCGCCGGGTTTCGGGCCGAGTCGATGGGCTATCTCCCGACTATGACCTCCCTGTGGTTGAACGACGCCCAAGTACCGGCGCGGCTGCGGCTCACGCCCGGATCGCGCTACGACACCGTCGTGATCGGCGCGGGGATCACCGGTCTCGTGACGGCGCTACTGTTGGCCCAGAACGGCATTCAGGTCGCGGTGGTCGAGGGCAGGCGCGTCGGGGTCGGGACGACCGGGGGCACGACCGGAAAGATCAGTCTGCTCCAGGGAACTCGCGCGCAGCACATCGCCGGACGCCACGGCATCGGCGTCTTGGCGGAGTACCTCGCCGCGAATCGCGACGGGCAGGACTGGCTGTTGCGGTTCTGCGAAGAGCACGGGATCGCGTATCAGCACAGCGCGGCGGTCACCTACGCCCAGTCCGAAAGCGAAAGGCAGGCTGTACGAGCCGAATTCGATGCGACGAGGGCAGCGGGACTGCCGACCGAGCTGGTCGACGAGCTCGACACGCCGTTCCCGGCCTACGGCGGGGTTCGGCTCGTCGAGCAGGCACAGATCGATCCGATGACCGTGCTGGCCGCGCTCGCCGCCGAGGTCGAGGCGCACACCGCCCCGATCTACGAATCGACTCGCGCGCAAGGGGTGCGCGGCGAGGACGGCAGGCTGGTCGTCCAGACCGAACACGGCGACCTGACCGCGGACAAGGTCGTGCTGGCCACCGGGACCCCGATTCTGGACCGCGGCGGGTTCTTCGCGCGACTCACGGCCGAGCGTTCGTATCTCGCGGCGTTCCGTACGCCGGAGCCGGTCCCGCACGATATGTACATCAGCGCGGGACAGCCCATCCGCTCGGTGCGCTACCACCCGACACCCGAGGGCGATCTGCTGCTGGTGGGCGGCAGCGGGCACGCGGTCGGGCGGACCGACGCCGCGGCCGCGCACGCCGACGAACTGCTGGACTGGACCGCCACGTGGTTCCCCGGTGCGGAAGTGCTGCACCGCTGGTCCGCCCAGGACTATCACCCGGTGGGCGAATTGCCCTACGTCGGTCCGTTGCTGCCGGGCCGGGACGACATCCTGGTCGCCACCGGTTACGCCAAATGGGGCCTGACCAACGGCGTGGCCGCCGCGCTCGCGCTGGAGGGCAGGCTCAACGGCAAGCCGCCGCCTTGGTCCACCACGTTCGCCACCTGGCAGCCCGCCGAACTGCGTTCGCTGCTCTCCGGCGCACGAGCGAACACCGCCGTTGTCCAACAGCTCTCGACGGGATGGCTGCACATGATCGGCGGCGGCAAGGCCGCCGTACCCGAGGAGGGCTGCGGCCGCGTCGAGCGCCGCGGGCTGGTTCCTTCGGGGATCTGCACCGTCGACGGTGTCACCACCGAGGTCTCGGCCATCTGCCCGCACCTGTACGGCATCCTGCGGTGGAACGACGCGGAACGGTCCTGGGACTGCCCGCTGCACGGCTCGCGTTTCGCGCCGGACGGCACGGTGCTGGAGGGGCCCGCCACCAAGCCGCTCGCGCGCCGCGCGGTGCTGCGCGAGGACATGTAGCGCCACCCGCGGGGTCACGAAGTAAGCGTCGGCGGGTCGATCGAGCAGTTGCGCGAGAGTCCGTTCGAAGATTCCGTGCCGGGCCTCACCAGGGTGCGAGCACCACGACGTAAGCGGCGGACTCTCCGCACCCCCGGACCCGCCCCAGGCATCGTGAGATGCTGCTGACATGGTGTTCGACGAGCAACAACGAGCGCGCATTCGGGAAGCCCTGATCGCCGCTGCGGAAACCGACGTGCGCATCACCGCGGCCGCAGTCACCGGATCGGTGGCCCTCGGCCGCGAAGACCGCTGGTCCGATATCGATCTTGCGTTCCGGCTGTCCGCCGACGCCGACGAAACCGACGTTGTCGCCGACTGGACTCGGCGCATGTACGACGACTTCGATGTCGTCGACCATCTCGACGTTTTTCGAGGCAGGACCCGCTTCCGGGTGTTCCTGCGCGCCGACAGCCTGCAGATAGATCTCGCTTTCTGGGCCACCGAACTCGAATTCGGCACGCTGCCGGCATTTCACCTCGTCTATGGTGACGGCGGTCCTCATCCGGCCCGCCCGAATCCCGACGCCGCGCAGGTCATCGGCACCGGCTGGTTGTATGCCCTGCACGCTCGATCGTCCCTGGCGCGCGGTCGAATCTGGCAGGCCCAGCACATGCTCGACGGGCTACGCGAGCAGGTGCTCGTTCTCGCGTGCCTGCGGAACCACACCAACCCGGTGCAAGCCCGCGGTCACGACGATCTGCCCGCCGAACTGCTCACCGACCTGCAGACCACCCTTGTCACCGGCCTCGACCCGGCACGGCTGCACGCCGCCTTCGACGCATTGGTCCGCGCCTTGCTCACAGAGACCGCCCACGTCGATCCAGAACGTGCGCAACGCATTACGCCGAGCCTCGATCTCATGCGCAGGTAAGGAATGGGGTAGGCTCAGCCGAAAATCGGCTTGTAGCTCGCCGGGTGGGTGTGACCGTGAACCTCCTGGTAGGTCGCGACCGCGTGTGCGCATCCCTCCCGCCAGAGGTGTACCAGTGACTGCACTGTCTGTTCAGGCAGACCCAGCGACGGAAGCCGACGTGCCAGAGTGCTTTCCGCGAACTGCCAACGCTCGCGCAGCTCTTCGGCGCGCCTGGCGGCCAGCAGCGGCAGGCGCGGGGTGCGGTCCTCGGTGTAGGGGTCGACCATGGTCTCGGCCGCGACGGGAAGGTGGCGTGTCAAAGCATCGACGATATCGTTCGCGAAACCGGTGCGCACGCCACTGCGCAGCGCCAGCATGCCGAAATTGACATGGCGAGACTCGTCGCGCGCCACACCCATCAGACCTGTGTGCAGGGCTGCGAGGGCCGGGAACTCGCGAGTCATGCGCAGGAGAGCATGCAGTCCGGTCATGGCGACCGTGCCCTCGACCAGCAGGTGGTACACGACGACCGCTTCATACCAGCTGGGTATGTCGCCTGGATGCGACCGGACACGGTCGGTGACGCGAGCGAGAGCCTCATCGAACAATGTGCCCGCCCGATACGCGGAAATATCGGAATCGGTGGTCAGGTCGTTGTCACACAGTGCGGCGAGGTATTTGCGGAAGAACAACGCGTGCCGGGCTTCGTCGGCGATCTGCGTCGACAGATACAAGCGGTACTCGGCGACCGGGGCCGCGTACGCGATCGGGGCCAGGGTTTCGGTGACCGCCATTTCCCCCTCGGAGAACCGGGCCATCGCCGCGATCGCGGCCACCCGGAAATATCGGTTCATCGAACGCCACGCGCTGATGTCGCCAGCGATGTCGAGGTGCTGGATCTGCCAATGCTGGGCCTCCCAGCGGTCGTAGAGGTCGAGCACCGACACCCGGTCGGCACCACCGTGTTCGAGATCGGCCATAACCGCCGCGTCGTTCATCAGATGCTCTCCCACGACGAGCTCACACGCAGTCTTCGACTCGATCACCACAACCTCCAGTCAGCTAGCTGTGCACCTGGTTGCGCAGACGGTCGTCGATGAGCATCTGTAACGCTCGCTGGTCCAGCTTTCCGCTCGGCAACTGCGGCAAGCGTTCGGCGAACACGATCCTGCCGGGCCGCATGTAATCCGGTAGCAGCTGCGCGATGTGGCGACGCAGCTGAAGATCCGTCACCGAGCAGCCGGTACGGAGCACCACCGTGCAGACGATCGTGTCGCCGAACCCGAGCACGTCGCTGACCGCGACCGCGGCCTGCGACACCGCAGGATGCGCACAGACGGCGTGCACGATCTCACCCGGCTCCACCCGATAGCCGCGCACCTTGAGGAAACCGCCACGGCGCGCGACGAACTCGTAGGCTCCACCGCCGATGTCGCGCACCAGATCACCGGTGCGGTAGCTGCGCTCGGCGGTGTCCGCGCCGACGAACCGGTCCTGGGTCAGCGCCGGATCCCCGCAGTAACCGGCGGCCAGTCCGGCACCGCTGATCCATAGTTCACCGATTCCGTCGTCGGCACGTTCGGGTACCCGCAGACGGACGTGCGGCAGCGCACGACCGATCACAGAGCGGCGCTCGTGGTCGAGGTCGTGCGCGGTGACCCGATGACCGGCCGAATACACCGTCGCCTCGGTGGGGCCGTAGAGGTTCCAGATCTCGAGCCCGCCGGTGGCCACGGCTGCCGCGAACGGACGCAGTGACCCGAAATCGAGTCTTTCTCCAGCGATCAGCATCCGTCGCAGCCGCGGCGGTATCCCGCGGGCTTCCACCTGGTTGCCCAGCATCCGCACGGCGGTCGGGGTCTGGCACAGCACACTGATCTCGTACCGGTCGAGCAGTGACCAGGCGTGGCCAGCGTCGACCTGCGCACGCCGTGGCAAGACCACCAGTTCCGCCCCGACAGTCAGCGACCGCCACATCTCCCACATCGAGACGTCGAAGCTGAAGGAGTGAAACCCGGCCCAGACGTCGGCCGGCCCAGACGAGTCCCACTGCGCCGCACCCGAAAGCAGCGCCAGCAGGCCGCGCTGGGTCACCTCCACCCCCTTGGGCACCCCGGTCGAGCCCGAAGTGAACAGCACATACGCAAGCCGTGACGGCGCTGTGGACTCCTCGCGGCTCGGATCGGGTGCTCGCTCGCCCACGTGGGTAAGCGCGACATCTCCGGTAGACATCGCGGCGGCACCGGCGTCGTCGACCACCGCATGTCTCGCACCGCAGGTGCGGGCGATGATGGCCAATCTGGTTGCTGGACTGCCGGGTTCGACAGGCGTCGGCGTGGCTCCCGCGGCGACGATCGCCAGAGTCGCCACCACCGCGTCGGCGCCGCGGTCAGCGCAGACCAGCACCGGCTCTGAATTACCGATACCGCGTGCCCGCAGCACCGCGGCCAGTCGCCCGCAGGCGTCGGCCAGCTCGGCGTAGGTGTAGCCGCGGTCGCTGTCCCGTAATGCGGTGCGGCGGTGGAACTGTCGCGCTGTCGCGGTGAACAGCCGCCACAGCGAGGTCACGGCACGACCCTGAGCGCGAGTTCCTCGACCGTCGGCGCTTCGAACACATCGGCCAAACCGATCTCTACACCGAACGTGTCGTAGATCCGCGAGATCAAACGGATCGCCATCAGCGAGTGCCCGCCCGAGGCGAAGAAGTTGTCCTGCACGCCCACCTCGTCGAGCCCGAGCACCTCGGCGAACAGCAGCCGCACTCGCTCGATGGTCGCGCTGTCGGCAGGCGTACCAGCCGGGGCGGTGACCGTTGCGGTGACACCACCGCTGGCCGTGTTCGCGTCGGGGAGCGGTGCCGAGACGGTGCTCTCGCGCAGGGCGAGCGCGCCGAGGACCGTGCGCTCGTCGGCGACGAAATCACCGAGCATGGTAGCGAAATCGACCGCCATCTGTGTGATGCGCGGCCGATCGAACAAACCTGCGTCGTAGACCCAGTACAGCACCAGGTCGTCGTGGCCTTCCCGGGCATGCAGTTCCAGGTCGAACCGCGCGCGGTTGTCGAGTCCTTCGACCGCCACGGCGTCGAGCCCGGTCGGCATCGGTGGCGGCGACACCCCCTGATGAGCGAACAGCACCTGAAACAGCGGGTTGCGATCCAAGCGCCTGCTCGGCGCGACAGCCTCGACCACCCGGTCGAAGGGGACATCCTGATGCCGGTACGCCTCGAGCGTGGTGTCTCGAACCTGGCCCAGATACTCTCCGCACGTCGCCGCCGGATCTACCGTCAGCCGCAGCGCCAGCGTGTTCACGAAGAACCCGACGACCGGCTCCCACTCGGCGCGCGTACGCCCCGCGACGGGAGAACCGACGACGATGTCGTGTTCGGAACTGTAGCGCGACAACAGAATCCCGAACACACCCAGCAGACTCATATACAGCGTCGCCCCGTGTGCCCCGCCCACGCGCCGCAACCCGGCAAGTGTCGCCGCGTCCACCACGGTGCGGAGCACACCGGCCGTGGGGGCTTGGCCGTTGTGCCGGGGCCGATCCAGCGGAAGGGCGATCCCGTCGGGGACACCCTGCAACCGCTGGGTCCAATAGGCGAGTCCCGCTGTGGGCACACTGTGATGCTGGGTGCGCGCGAAGTCGCTGTAGCGCACGGGAATCGGCGGCAGATCGGCGGCGATCGCGACGCGTGCCGCACTGTAGAACGCCGCGAGTTCACGCCACAGGATCGCCTGCGACCAGCCGTCGGAGGCGATGTGGTGGACGGTGAGGAGCGCAACGTGGTCGCGCTCGCCCAGCCGCAGCAACCGCGCGCGCAGCAGCAACCCACCGGTGAGATCGAACGGCTGCTCCCATTCGTCGCGTAACGCGGCCTGGAGCCGCTTGTCGACATCCGCGGCGGACAGCGCACTGAGATCATCGACCGGCAACTCGACCTCTTGCACCGCTACGACCTGCTGCATCGGGACGCCGTCCACGAGCTCGAAACGGGTCCGCAGACTCGGATGCCGCTCGACCAGCGCCTGCAACGCGACACGCAGTGCGGCAACGTCGAGTTCGCCCCGTAGGCGATACGCCTCCGGAATGTGGTATTCACAGCTGTCACCGTGCAGCTGGTGCAGAATCCACAGTCGTTGCTGGCCAAAGGACACTGGCTCGAACACGCGTCGACCCCCGGTCGTCGGTCGAGGGACTTCACCCCCGGCACCGTCTTCTCCGCCACTATAGGCGAATGCGAACTGAAATGTCTTGTGCCTCATCACGATTTGCCGAGGCCGTCGTCATCGGACACGGGCTCGCCGGAGCCGTTGCCGCCAGGACTTTGCACGATGTCGGCCTCGATGTCCTGGTCGTCGACGCCGGAACCCCGATCTCGGCTACACCCGCCACGCATGTGCGCAACCTGGACATGTGCCGCACCGACACCGCGCTGCGCGCAGACCTGGTGCGCACGCTGTTGCGGCCGGTTTCCTTCCCGCCCGCACGATCGGTCGAGGCCGCGTCGCCACCGGTCATGCCCGACGGCAACGGCATCAACACGGTCCAACGCCGCGACCGCAACATGACTGCCGCTCGCACCACGAGCGCCTTCGGCGGCATGGGGATCCTGTGGAACTGCTTCGCCCCCCGGCCCGACCCGTGCCTGGAACAATGGCACGGCATCGACATGCGCGAATGGGAACTCCTCTACACCTGCGCAGAAGAACTCCTCGCCGTCGGCGCCGATCTCGCCACCGGTTCACGCCGGCACGAATTCGTCCTGAACACCCTGCGCGACAACAGATTTCCCGCCGCTCGCCACGCCCCGATCGCCGCCAGCGCCGTCGACGGCCGAATCCACTGGACCGGCCCCGCCGACATCATCGACCACGCACCGATCACCGTGCGGCATGCCACCGTACGCCGCCTGGACCTGCGCGGCGGCCGCGTGCGCGGGGCACAGCTTCTCGATTCGCGCACCGGGGTGGTCTCCACCCTGGAAGCTGACATCTTCGTCGTCGCGGCCGGCGCGATCCGCACCCCCGCCCTGCTGTGGGCCTCGGGCATGCGCGACCCGGATTCGGCCCTCGGACGCTATCTCACGGACCACCCCCTCGCCTTCGCGCAGGTCGTCCTCGACCCGGACATGCGCGAAGACGGGTTCGGCGCGTGCGTGGAAGTGCCCGTCGACCACGACCATCCCTTCCACCGCCTCGTCGTCTCCGACGGCCACGACTCGCCGATGCTGGAGGGCCGCATCGACGATCGCCTCATCCTGTCCCTGTACTGGTACACCAGCAGCGAGCCGCGATTTGACAACCGAATCGTCTTCGACAGCGCCGCAACCGATTCCACCGGCCTGCCCCAACCGACCTTCGACTACACCCTCACCCACGACGACCGCGCTCGTCACCGCGCCGCTCTCGACGACCTGCGCGCCACCGCGGCACTTCTCGGCACGACCGTGCCCACCAGTCCCCCACAACTGACCAGCCCCGGCGCCTCCATGCACCTCATGGGCACCACCCGCATGTCCATCACCGAAACCGACGGCGTCACAGATTCTTTCGGGCGGGTCTGGGGCGCCGACAACCTCTACGTGGCCGGGACCGGACTGATTCCCGTCGCCACCGCCGCCAACCCGACTCTCACCGCGTGCGCTCTCGCCGTACGCACCGCACAGGCCATTGCGCACGGCACACACGCCCAGTAACGTCGCAACCATGGGGGCCACATCCAGCGCCAACGAACTCACCGAGCAGACCGACCCACTCTGCATCGCCGACGAAACCGCCGCCGACCTGCTGCGCGACGCGCCCTGGCGGCGAGTCGCGATCGTCGGTGACAGCACCGCCGAAGGGGTCGGCGAACCCTATCCCGGCTACCGCACCATCGCCTGGCCCGACCGGCTGATGGCCGCCCTGCACACCGCAGTCGGCGAGGTCGCCTACCTCAACACCGGCAAAATGGGCGCCACCAGCCGCCAGGTGCTCGACCACCAACTCGAACCTGTCCTCACATTCGAGCCCGACCTGGCCCTGATCGGCTGCGGCGGCAACGACCTATGGGTCGCCCGCCCCGACTACGCCGCCACCGAGGACAACCTCGACCGCCTCTTCTCCGCCATCACCGGCACCGGCGCCCGCACCCTCACCTCCACCCTCGATGACGACATCAAAGACCCTCAGCTGCAACCCTTCCGTGTGCGCCTGCAAACCTTCAACGACATCATCCGCCGCATCGCCGACCGCTACGACGCCATCCTGCTCGACCTCGACGGCCACCCCATCCGCCAGCGCACCAACCTCGTCAGCAGCGACAACATCCACTACACCATGGCCGGCCATGCCGTCGTCGCGACCGAGATCATCAAGACTCTCGCTACCGCCATCCCCCGATCCCAGGGATAACCCGGCCTACGAAGAAGGCTCTCACCGTCGCACCATGGTGGCGGATCCGCGGAAAATGCGAAACCCGGGACACCGCTACAGCTCGCGGCCGCGTTCGACCGCGCAGAACTCGACCAGCTCATCGAAGGAGCTGGCGAAGACCACCTCCATCGATGGGCGGAAACCCCACGTGAGTTCGATGCGGTTGGCCAGCATGGTGGCCTTCAGCGAGTTGCCGCCCAGTTCGAGGAAGCGGTCCGTGTCGGCGATCTCGGCGAGTTCGAGCAGTTCCAGCCAGAATTCGGCCAGCACGGTTCTGATGTCGTCGTCGAGGGTTGTCTCACTCATGGGGCTCCTCCCACAGCACGGGACACACATCGGGATCCGTGTAGTCAGGGTTGCCGGATTCGTCTGTCCGGCACAGGAAGTCGTTCAGGTGTGACTGTCGGTTGCCGTGGTCGTCGACGGTCGGCACGTACCGGTTGGTGGCGTCCTGCATGTGCAGGGCCAATGCCGCGCGCGGCCGGTCGGAGGAGTTGGGCAGGCTGCCATGGATGGTGCGGCAATGATGGAAGCTGACCTGGCCGAGTTCCATGAGCAGGCGGACAGGCACCAATTCCGCACCGTCACTGGCGATTCGCGCGGTAATGGCGTCGAGGTCCCACTCGTGGAAGAACTCCAGACGATCGTTTCGGTGCCAGCGGTGGCTGCGGTCGATCACTGTCATCGGGCCCATATCGGCGGTGACCGTCTGGAACGGGATCCATGCCGAGATCATCTCGCGCGACGAGCAGGTCTTCCAATAGGCGATGTCGGTGTGCCAGCCGACAGTGGAGACTTCGTGGCTCACCTGCGGAGGTTTGTTGATGAGCTGGTCGTGGAACAAGCGCACCGAGGGGGTGCGAGCCAAGCGGGCCGCAGTGGCCGCGATCATCGGGTGATGCACCAGGGTCCATAGCTGTTCGATCTGCAGCGAGACGTAGTCGTTCTGCCGCAATATGTTTCCGCGCTGTTCGGTCCAGTCGGTGCCGGCTTCGAACGGCAGGACCGCGTCGCGTTCGCCGCTGTAGTAGCGTTCGGCGCCGAACCAGGCCTCATCGATCTCCTCGGCCGACAGCAGCTTCGGTGAGATCCACCAACCGTGTTCCTCGTAGTGGGCGATGTCGGCCTCGGATGGAAGCAGCGCCAGGCGGTCGTCTGCTGGCATCGTCATGTCATCACTCCTGAGGGATGCCCCATGGGACTCAAGGCGTCGGCGGGGCTGATATCGATGATCGTGTGCAGTGCCGGTGGGCGCGGCGGTGCATGGTCGCCGGGCGGATCTGCCTCCTCGATCCATGACTCCAGCTCCGCGATCGGCGTCTCCGCGGACTCACACAGCGCCGTCAGCGTCCCCAGATAGGCGCTGGTGAATTCCGCCAACTCAGCGGCGCCGAGCAGGTCCGGGACACCGAAACCGGTCACCGTCAGGTGATCTCGCGTCTCTCGCACGAAGAAGGTCAGATCCGACGCGGTCGCTGCCGGGATACGGCGGTCGTGCTCGAGGTACATTCCGGTCACCGTGCATCCGGCCAGGGCCAGCGACTCCATGGGGTAGCGGTCCATCAGGAACGTCGCATGCGGGATACCGGTCTTCCACCCCAGCTCGTGGCGCAGCCCGGCCAGCACGCGCGCGAACGGCAACCGCTGATGGTCGAGCGCGCTCACCGTCCTGCTCGCGGTGCGGAACAGGCACTCGGCCAGCGACGGGTCACCGGTCAGGTCGACGTCGAGCAGCAGCCCGTTGTAATGCGCGCCCAGCGCCTGCGACGCGGCCAGCGATGGGCGATTGGCCGCCAACGTGCCGATCACCGGCCGCAGCTGCCCGGGGGAGCGCTGCCCCAGCACCACCCCGAATGCTGTCAGCAACAGCGCATACATCGACACATTGCCGCTGCGTGCCAGGCTGCGCAGCTCGGCGACCACCGGCTTCGGAATCGTGCGCACGCACCGCACCAGGTTCATGGCCGGGCGGTGATCCACCGGGGTGCTCGCCCAGCGGGGTGTCGTGTCCGCGAGATGCTCTATCCACCAGTCGCGTTCGGCGGTCGCGGCGTCACTGTGCAGCCAGTCCTGCTGGGCCGCAGCCACTGCCAGGCAATCGGCGACATCGCGCCCGAGGTCAGATGCCGTACCCGACAGTCGGCACCGATACGCCTTCGACAGCGCGACGCTGAGCAGCTGCATCGACCAGCCGTCCGCGGCGATGTGATGCAGCGTCACCAGCAGCACATGCGTGTACGTGTCGAGTGCGAGCAGCATCACCCGTATCGGGATCGCGCGCGCGAGATCGAAGCTCGACTCGCGTTCGCGCCACATCAGATCCGCGGCCTCGGCCAAATCCGCCACCGGCACGACCGTCAGCTCGAATGGTGCCGCATCGCACACGACCACGACCGGAACGCCGCCTCGTTCGGGATACATGGTGCGCAGACTCGACTGTGCGGCAATCACATCGGTTAACGCGTCTCGCAGCGCCACCGCGTTCAGTGGTCCTTCGATCAGCAGCGCGTAGCTCAGGTTGAGTGCGGCGGCGTCGACCCGCGCATCCAGGTGCCACAGCTGCTCCTGGATGACCGTCAACGCCGCATCCTGCGGTTGCGCTGTCATGACCGCACGGCGTAGAGGAAGTGCACCGGTGTCCCGGCGTGCAGCGCATCCTGTTGCACGCTCACCTGGAAACCGTTGCCGGACAACAGATCACGTGCCCGATCTACCTGTCCGTCGAGGTCGTGGATTTCGACGACGACCTGCTCGATCTTGGGCCAGTGCTCGGGCCCCAGCCCGTGCAGCACATCCAGTTCGGCCTTCTGCACGTCGATCTTCAGCAGAGCGATGTGCTCGGTGCCCGTGTCGGCGATCACCTGCCCCAGCGTGCGCAGCTCGCAGGGGTAGGTGGTGGCACGGACGCGTTCGTCGAGGTATTCGGCCGATTCGGCAAGCAGTGCGTTGCCCGGATCGTTCTCCAGCTCACCGAGATTGCGGAGGATGCCCGACAGCAGCGCCCGCTCCTGACCCGGATCCGGATGCAACGACGACATGCCTGTGAGGTTCGGGTAGAAGGTCAGTTCACCCGTGCCCGCCCGGCTCGCGAGCCCGAACGGGAACAACCGCACACCCGCAAGCCCTTTCGTGTTCGCGCGCAACACATCGAACAGCGGCGGACACGGCTCGAACGCGAACACCTCGAGCCCCGGCGACTGCTCCAGCGCATGCAGGGTGAACAGGCCGATGTGCGCACCGACGTCGAACACGCGCCCCGAGTCGGGATAGCGGATCCCGCCGCGGTCGTAGGTGCGCCGCTGCGACACATCCAGATACAGGTACAGGGTTTCGGCCGGTTGCAGCGCCATCACCGTGCGACCGTTCGGCAACTCGATCGGTGTCGCCGAATGGTCCTGCTCCGCGGCGGCCTCGCTGGTCACCACACTGGCCGCCGGGGTGATACCACGCAGCGCGTCGATATCGGCGGCGAGCGCGGCGACGGTGGTGCCGCGCAGCAGCGTCCGCAACGGCAGCGCGACCGAATAGAGCTCGTTGAGCTGGGCCACCACCTGGATCCCGACTCGGGAGTGTCCACCCAGTTCGATGAAGTTGTCGTCCGGGCCGACCGATTCCATGCCCAGCGCCGCCGCCCACACCTTGGCGACGTTCTCCTGCGTATCACCTTGCAGCAGACCACCTCTGGTCGATTCGCGCGGCGGCGCGGCCAGCGCACGCCGATCGACCTTGCCGGTCGCGGTGGTGGGTAGTCCGGTGGTGAACACGATTCCCGAGGTCGCCGGAACCATATGCCCGGGAAGCTCTTCCAGCAGCAACTCCCGCACCCGCGCCGGATCCGGATGGTCTTCCTCACCGATCAGATACGCCGACAACTGCCTGCCCAGGCCCTCGTACTCGTGTACCGTCACTGCCGCGCGCCGGATGCCGGGGATGCGCAGCAGGTAGGTCTCGATATCGGCCAGCTCGATTCGATACCCGCGGATCTTCACCTGATCGTCACGGCGGCCCAGGAACTCGATCGTGCCGTCGGGCAGAAACCGTGCCATGTCACCGGACTTGTACATGACAGTGCCGTCCCCGAGAAACGGGTCGGGCAGGAAACTGCGCGCGCTCTGGTCTTCGTCGAGGTAGCCCTGCGCGGGAGCGAGACCACCGATATGGATCTCCCCCGGCGCCCCCGCCGCGACCGGATGCGCGTGCGCGTCCAGGATGTAGATGCGGGCGTTGGCGATCGGTGTGCCGATCGGCGGCAACTCCGGCCACCGCGTGCTGGGTCCCTCGAGCAGATGGCCTGTGGCGACATGGGTTTCGGTGGGCCCGTACTGATTGTCGAGGCGGCAGTCGAGCCGGTGGAACAACCGGCGGATCGGCATGGAGATCTGCAACTGCTCCCCCGCCACGATCACCTCGTCCAGGCAGGCCAATGACCGCTGGGTCAGGTTCGCTGCCACCGCCATCTGATCGAGCGCGACCGCCGGCAGGAACACCCGCGTCACCGCGTAATGTTCGATCACCTCCGGTAGCACGGACACGTCGTCGCGCATCTCGTCGGACGCCACCAGCAGACAGCCACCGAATGCCCAGGTCGCGAAGATCTCCTGGAACGACACGTCGAACCCGATCGAGGTGCGCTGCAATGTCACCCGCCCCGCCGGATCGATCCCCCGCGCGCGCTGCCACAACACCAGGTTCACCAGCGTCCGATGCCGCAGCGCCACCCCCTTGGGGCGGCCGGTCGAGCCGGAAGTGAAGTTCAGATAGATCACGTCCGAGGGCCGCACCTCCACGGCAGGGGTGGTGGCGGGTGCGCGGTCGATGACCTCGGTGTCGGTGTCCAAGCACACCAGCGCGATCGCGTCCCCGTCGAACAGGCCGGTCAGTGTGGATTCGGTGACCGCGACCGTCATCGCGGAATCCTCGACGACCACCCGGTTACGTGCTTCGGGGAAGGTCGGCACGATCGGCACCACTGCGGCACCGGCCTTGAGGATTCCCAGTGTCGCGATGAGCATGTCGTGCGTGGCCGGCACACACAACCCCACCCTCGTGCCGACCTCGACACCGAGTCCGCGCAGATGATGCGCGAGACGGTTCGCCCGCTCGTTCACCTGCCGATATGTCAATGTCAACGCACCGAAGATCAGTGCGGGTGCGTCCGCGAACTTCTCGACGGCCTCCTCCACCAGGTGATGCGCGCACCGCGGGTCGGCTTGCCCGACAGGTCCCCCCGACCACTGCTCGACGATCACGGCACGTTCGTCCGCGGTCAGGTAGTCGAGGGTGTCGATGCACCAGTCGGAATGGCTGAGTCCGTCGGCCGTGAACACAGCCAGATGGCGGCCGAAACGTTCGACGGTGGCACTGTCCACGACATTGGCGTTGTACTCCAACTCGACCGGCAACCCGGTCCCGGCGTGGACGGTGACGTCGTTGCGTTCGTCATCGCCCGCATCGGGCCCGGTGCAAATCAGCACGGGGTACAAGGGATTTCGGTTGGTGACCTCGCTCATGCCGAGCGCTTCCAACAGCGCGCTCGCCGACCAGTCCGGTCGCGCGGCGCTCTGCTCGACCGAGTCGCGCAACGCCGCGCGCAGCTCGGCGAAGGACATGCGCGGATGCACCTGCACCAGGACCGGAATCACGGCATCGCGTGCGCCGGTGTGGACGCCGACGACGATGGGCCGGGGTTCGTCGGTGCCGTGGTAGCGGTAGAGCACCCCGGCGACGGCGGTCAGCAGCAGCTCCAGCCGGGTCGCCGGATCATCGAACAGTCCCGCGAGCGGCTCCGGCACCGCCGCTTGGATGCGTTGACTCTTGCGCCGGTACACCCCGGAGCGGCGCTTGAACAACGGCAGACCCGACTCCGGGTAGCGGATGGCGAAACGATTCGTCCACCAGGGCAGGTCGTTGTGGAAGGTATCCGAGATCGTTTTCGTCACGGGCGCTGTGCCTTTCCATCGGGCCACAGGATCGGGCAGACATCGGGGTCGGCGTAATCGGGATCACCGGTCGCGTCCTTGCGGCAGAGCAGGTCGTTGACATGGACGGTCCTTCTCCCCGACGAATCTACGTGCGGCACAAACTGATTCGTCGCATCCTGGAAGTGCACCGCCAGTGCGAGCCGGTCTCGGTCGCTGCGGTTGGGTTCGGAGCCGTGGATGGTGCGGCAGTGATGGAAGCTGACCTGACCGCGTCTGAGCTGCAGCCGGATTCGCTCGAGCGACACCCCCACCTCGCTGAGCGAATCCTCCAGCTTGTCGCGGTCCTGTTCACCGAACGTGCGCATCCACTCGGTATCCAGACGGCGGTGACTGCGGTCGAGGAACGACAACGCGCCGATCTCGGCGTCGCAGTCCTGGAACGGAATCCACGCGGTGAGCATGTCTCGCGATGAACAGGTCTGCCAGTAGGCGATATCGGTGTGCCAGCCGACCGCCGACTCGGCCGGGTCCAAGCCCGCCGGTTTGCAGATCAGCTGATCGTGGAACAGCCGCACACTCGGCGTGCGCGCCAGTTGCGCCGCGATCGCCGCGATCGGCGTGAACTCCACCAGCGCCCGGATGTCGTCGTTCTGCAACGACACATAATCGTTGAGCCGCAGCACATTTCCCTGCTCCGGTCGCCAGTCCAGGTACCCGCCGGTGATCAGCAGCGGATGATCACGTTCCCCGACGTAATGGCGTTCGGCGCCCATCACCGCGGTATCGAGCACCTCCTCGGGGATGATCACCGGCGAGACCCACCAGCCGTGCTCGGCGTAGAACGCGATATCGGACGCGGCCGGCAGGTCCTGGGTGGTGTCGTCCACCGCGCCGGTGACCTTCGAGGTCATCTGTCCTCCTGTGGCCGGGATTCCATGACGGTGATCGGCGCGCCGAAGGGCACGTTCGGATACACGTTGAGCTCTTGGGCGATGCGCACATGCAGCAGTCGCGGTCCGTCCTCGCCCCACAGCCACGCCAGCGCGGACTCCACCTCACCCGGCTCGCCGATCGTGCGCGCCGCCATCCCGTAGGCGGCGGCGACGCGCGCGAAATCCGGTGCGTCGTACCCCTCGACGGTGGACGGGTAGCGGCCCGCGAAGGCCTGCTCCTGCAGTTGACGCACCGATCCGTGACAGCCGTTGTCGACCACCACGATCTTGACCGGCAGCCGGTACCGCACCACGGTCTGCAGTTCCTGAATGTTGAACTGGAACGCGCCGTCACCGGCGATCAGCACCACCGGGCGACCCGTGGTGCAGGCCACGCCGATCGCGGCGGGGAACGCCCACCCGCACGGTCCCAACCCCAGCGCCGGCAAGAACCGTTGACCGGCGCGGGGCTGGATCGACTGACACGTCCACCACAGGTGCTGGCCCTCGTCGACCACGAACGCCCCGGCCTCCGCCGACACCGACGATAGCTGCCGCACGAGAACATTCGGATTGATCCCCGCGCAGCCAGCCAATTCCTCGGTGTCGGGGTACCTGCGGCGGAGGGCGTCGATGCGGCCGATCCACTCCGCGCGGCCCGGGAAGGCGCGCTGACGGGCGAGGAACACCGCCACGTCCAGGAATTCACCCAGATCCGCCACGATAGTGCGCGCTGTGCGCACCCGCTGCATCTCCCCGGCATCACGGTCGACCTGGAACACCGTCTGGGCCCTGGTGATCGCACCGACATCGGCGCCGAGGGTGCCGAAATCGAGTTTGCTGCCCAGTACCAGCAGGAAATCGGCGTCACCGACCGCGGTATTGACCCACCGATTGCCGTACATGCCGATCATGCCCAGCCGTAGCGGGTCACCGGCAGGCAGCACGTCGAGCGCGGTGATCGATGCCGCCACCGGAGCGCCCAGCACGCGCAGCAACTCCCGGCACGCCCGCACCGCTCGGGCGGCGTGAATACCGCCGCCCAGCAACACGAGTGGACGCTCGGCGGCGGTGAACGCATCCAGCAGGCCAGCGACCGCGTCCGCGTCGGCGAACGGCTCACCCGCCGCCTCGGCGATACGGTCGAACCGCGCCTGCCGAGACACCGGCTGGGTCTGCAGATCCGCGGGCAACTCGATCAACACCGGCCCGGGCCTGCCCTCGACGGCCAGCGCGTGGGCCCCGTCCAGCAGCGCCGGGATCTCCTCGGCGGTCTTGGCCCGCCACGATGCCTTGGTGACCGGTTCGGCCATGGCGACGATGTCACATTCCTGAAACCCATACTGCCGCACCGGCCGAGCGCCCTTGAGCAGATAACTCTGCACCTGCCCCACCAGGAAGAGCACGGGCACCGAATCGAGGTAGGCCGATGCCACCGCGGTGAGCATATTGGTGGCGCCCGGCCCCGCGGTCGCCAACGCGACCGCGGGGGTGCCGTTGTAGCGGGCCTCACCATCGGCGGCGAAGGCCACCGCCTGTTCGTGGTGCAGGGTGACGATGCGGGTGCGGCCGCTGCGATGCACCGCATCCAGCAGCGCCGCGATCATGCCGCCCGGCAGCGTGTACAGGTGGTCGATGTCGTGATCGCACAGCCACTGTGCGACGTGATCGCTGACGGTCTGTTCCCCGGTCAGCGCAGAGGTACTGATCATGGGTGGTGGTCCCCGCCTTCGGATCTCAGAACGACGATCGCGCTGGCCACGATTGCAGTTCGGGCAGGCAGTGGCGCACGAAGCAGTCCAGGCTCCGCGCGCCCTCCTCCTCCGGGATGCCGTGGAAGATCGCAAGCACCCCTTGCAGATCAAGGCGCTTCTTGTAATCGGCCAGCTTCTCCAACACCTGGTCGGGGGTGCCGTAGACGACGGTCGCGGGTGTACTGCCCGCAGCGGGTCCGGCGGTGCTGGCGCGCATGACCCGGTAGTACTCGTACCCCTTGACTGTCCCGAATTCCGGCTTCGCCATGCCGTAGTGGTCGACGGCCACCGCATGCGCGGCGCGATCGTATTTCGCGGCCAGCTCGAGAGCGCGATCCTCGTCCTCGTCGACGACGACGGTCGCCGACAACAGCGGCTGCGGCGGCTCGCTGCCCTGCCCGTGCGCCTCCTGCCAAGCATCGCAGTAGCGTTCGTGATCGAGCTGAATCAGCTCGAGTGGCTTGACGATTATGTACATCGCACCGAGCCCGAGCCGCGCCATCAGCGGACCCGACTGCGGGGACACCGTAGCCGAGAACACCCGGCCACCGAACGAGCCGCGCGGACGCGGCCGCAACTCCCGGCGCGGCTGACGCACCGTCGGTCCGCCCTCCACGATCCCGGTCTCGAGGCCGTGCAGCAGAATCTGCGCGTACTCGTTGAACCGGGCGCGCGATTGCTCCATTGGCACCCGCAGGCCCTCGTACTCGTCCTGCCCGAGACCTCGCCCCAGGCCCAGGACCAGCCGTCCGCCGCTGAGATGATCGGCCAGGATCACCTGCTCGGTGAGCCGCACCGGGTCGTGCCACGGCAGCACCAGCACAGCGGTGCCCAATTGAATTGTGCGAGTGCGACTTCCAATGTAGGTCAACATCTGCAACGGGTCCGGGACCAGCCCGTAGTTACTGAAGTGGTGCTCGGTCAGCCACACCGAGTCGAATCCCGAATCCTCCGCTCGCACGCAGAATTCGAGCTCACGTTCGATGAATTCGCCGTCCGGAAGGTCGGAGCGGTGTTGGAAAGCAGCCTCGTAGCCGACATGCACGACTTGTCCCCCGTCGTATCGACGTGGCGCGCCGTCCGGGCGTCACCGCAGGCCACGCTACCACACACACCACCGGCGATGAACCGCTGAGTTGACCAATCACCTTCTGGCACAATGCAATTACGTAGAACAGTATCCAGATAGCAATCCGCGCAACAGGATACGGAAACTCATGTTCTCGCAGTACGGATCAGATCCGCGGCGCGTTCGGCGATCATGATCACTGGTGCGCTCGTGTTGCCGCGCACGATCGAGGGCATGACCGACGCATCGACGACCCGTAGCGCTCGAACCCCATACACCCGCAGGCTCGCATCGACCACCGCATCGGGCCCGCGACCCATCGCGCATGTGCCGACGGGATGGTAGAGAGTCTGCGTCCAGGCCCGCACATGCGCGGCCAGCCCCGCCTCCTCCCCCGGCGCGTCGGTTCCGGGCAGGTAAGGGCTGTGCAGATAACGTGCGAAGCTCGGATGCCCGGCGATGTCGAGGGCCCGGCGGCATCCAGCGAGCATCGCCGACAGGTCTCGCGGATCGGCGAAATAGTCCGGTTGCAGCGTCGGATGCGCGCGCGGATCGGCGCTGCGCAACGACAACCGCCCCCGGCTATGTACCTCCACCAGCGTAACCCCGGCGGTCACCATCGGCGCCTCATGTGGACGTAACCCGTTGTCGAAGAATGCCGTTGGCGTCACATGGACCTGAATATCGGGCGGTCCGGCGGAATTCGCCGTGTTCAGGAAGGCGCCGGCTTCAGCGATGTTGGAAGCCAGCGGCCCGGTGCCGCCGGCATGCCAGCGCAGCACATTGCGCGGCGTGGCCAGATCCAGCCGAAGATCGGTGGTCCCGGTGGACCGCCACACCAGCGGCGTGATCGGATGATCGTGCAGATTGGCGCCCACACCCGGCAACGCCACCGCGACCTCGATCCCGGCCGCGCGCAGCTGCTCAGGCGCGCCGATCCCCGACAGCATCAACAGCTGCGGCGACCCGATCGCCCCACACGCCACGATCACCTCCGAGTCTGCCCGCACCATGTGCTCCCTCCCCTCACACAGGTAGCGCACACCGACCGCTCGTGACCGCAGCAGGACAACGGAACTGGCGAGCACACCGGTGCGGATCCGCAGATTCGGCCGATCGGCGGCCGCGGCGAGGTAGCCGTCGGCGACCGACCAGCGCCGCCCCTCCCGGCACGTCACTTGATACAACCCCGCCCCGAGCTGGTCGGTGCCGTTGAAGTCGTCGTTGCGAACCAGCCCGGCCTCGACCGCCGCCTCCACCCACGCCAGGCTCAGGTCGTGGGTGTAGCGGCGATCCTCGACGTACTGCGGGCCGTCGGTCCCGTGGAACCGGTCACGGCGCGACAGATTGGTTTCCGCGCGAAGGAAATACGGCAGCACCGAGGCGTAGTCCCAGCCCTCGGCGCCGAACTCGGCATACCAGCGGTCGTAGTCGGCGCGGTTGCCGCGAATGTAGATCATCGCATTCATCGCCGAACAGCCACCAAGACCCCGCATCCGCGGCCAGAACAACCGCCGCCGGTCCAGGTGGCGTTGGGCGCTGGTGTGGTACTGCCAGTCCAACGGCGTGTTGAACAACGACGTGAACGCCGCGGGCATCCGCGATTCGGGCGCGATCACCGCATCGCCCGCCTCGAGCAGCAGCACCGACACCGATGCGTCCGCGCTCAGCCGGTGTGCCAGCACGCATCCCGCGGTGCCGCCACCAACGATCACATAGTCGAACGAATCACGTTGGTGCATAACCTGTTCCATCCATGCGGTGCTGCCGGTCCATGGACCGGCCGCGTCGTCGTCCCGTATCGTCGGGTGGCATGACCGAACCCACGAAGGATCCGATCCACGACACCGTCCATCGGATCATCCGCAGACTCGCCCCCGGGCAGATCGACGGTCCGATCGGGCAGGCGGATCTGGTCGACGAGCTCGGCTTCCACTCCCTGGCCCTGCTCGAGCTCGCTGTCGCCATCGAAGACGAGCTCGGCCTGCCACCGATGAACGAAGCTGACGCACAGGACATCCGTACGGTCGACGACGTCGAAGCCTATGTCCGTGCCGCAGTGGAGAACTCGGCCGCCTGATCCGCGGCGCATGCTCACCCGCGCAGCTCACTCGCGGCTGCCCGCACCGCGGTGAGCAGCCACTCGATATCGGATTCGGCCAGTATCGCCGGCGGCGTCAATCGCACCACCTCGCTCGCGTTGAGCGTGTGCGACACCACCACTCGATGCCGAAGCAGCGCCCGGGTCATCGCCATCGCCGCCCGTTGCCCGCTGAACTCGATCCCGATCAGTAAACCCACGCCACGCACCTCCCGCACCAGATCCGGGCACCCCGCCCGCATCGCCGCATCGATCTCGGGCAGCAAGCGAGCACCCACCACCCGGCTGCGCGCGACGAGATCCTCGTCCTCGAGCACCGACAGCGCACTCATCACCGCCACGGCCGCCACGGGATTCCCGCCGAAGGTCGAGGTGTGCAGGAACGGATCTCGATCCAGCGGCGCGTGCACCTGAGCGGTGGCCGCGACCGCGCCGACCGGCACCACACCGCCGCCGAGGATCTTGCCGCACAACAGGACGTCGGGCGTGACACCTGTGGCCGCACACCCCCACAGACTGCCCACCCGGCCCAGCCCGGTCTGAATCTCGTCCACGATCAACAAACCCTCGTGCCGATCGCACGCCGCGCGCACCGCCGCCAGATACCCGTCCGGCGGAATCCGCACGCCCCCTTCGGCTTGCACCGGTTCGACGATCACCGCCGCCGGTTCCCCCTGTGCCAGCGCCGCCGTGACCGCAGCGATGTCACCGAACGGCACATGCACGACGCCCGGCAGCAGCGCACCCACCGCGTCGCGGTACCGATCACGTCCGGTGACCGACAGCGCCCCCAACGTCTTGCCGTGAAAACCGTTGTCCATGGCGATAATCCGATGCCGACCCGACACCTTGGCCAGCTTGAGCGCCATCTCCACCGCTTCGGCCCCGGAATTGGTGAAGGTGAGGTGGTCGAGCCCGCCCGGGGTGACCGCGGCCAGCGCGCTCGCGGCGGCCACCATCGTGGGATCGGCCAGCAGATGCGACGCCAGCGGCCGCGTCCGCAGCTGCTCGGTCACCGCGTGCACGACCCGTGGATGACAATGCCCCAACAGAAACACCCCGTTACCGCCACACGACAGATACCGCACACCCTGGGCATCGGTGATATGACAGCCGGCACTGGAAATCTCGACGGGCGCCTTGATCATCCGCAGCAGCCGGCCCATACCGTCGCTGACATGACGGCGATGCCCGTCGAACACCGCCTCCGCCGCCACGTCTGCCTTCTCGGCCGCACCGCCGGTCGTCACGACGCCACCGTGTAGTCGGATGCCGCTGCGCCCACATAGGCGACGAACCCGTCCAGGAACCGTGTCAGCGCCGCTGCGCTCGTGCGCTCGATCCGGTACAGGCATTTGACGTGCAACCCGTCGGCCACGTCACCGAAATGGAATTCCACCGCGAACGGTGTCGCCGTGAACGCGACCTCCTCGTACGGCTCGACCTCGACACCGCTCAACTGCACGGTACGCCCGGGCACGTTCATGTACTCGACATCGATGGAACCGTACTCGAACAACACCTCCGGCTGCTGGCGACCCCCGCGCACACCGGGCGGCATCGGTACGGTGTGATACGGCACCTCCTGATTGGCGATCGCGTCGAACACCACCGTGCGCGCATGCCGCACCAGCTCACCGAAATCCCTGTCGGCCACCTCGATCGGCACGAGCAACAGATTGATCAGGAACCCCACGGTGCGGCGTACCCTCCGGTTGGACCGGTCGGCGAACACCGCTGGCAACAGCACCCGATCCTCCCCCGCGCAGCGCCCCAGATATCCGGCGAACGCCCCCAGCAGCACGGCGAAGAACGTCGAACGCTCCTGACGCGCGATCTCGCGCAGCACCCCGGCGAACGAGGCAGGCATCTCATAGCGCAACACTCCACGCTCCCCGCTACCCGCCGGCGCGGGATCCTCCAGCACCGCAGGCACACTCACCGGCTGCCCGACACCGAGCACTTCACGCCAGCGTGCCGTCTTCACCGCGAGCGCGCCGTCCTCGATACGCCGGCGCTGCCACTCGGCGACATCGATCGGATGCCACACCGGCGCCTCCGCCACCTCCTCGCTGCGACCGGTCCGCAAGTCGTAGAACGACTTCAGATCATCGGCGATCACCGCCATCGACCAGCCGTCGGTGACGATGTGATGCACATAGAGCACCAGCACCGACTCGGCCTCCGACAGCCGAAACAACCGAAAACGCACCGGCCACTGAGCGGCCAGGTCGAACCGCCGCCTGTACTCTTCCTCGACCGCACCCGCGAGATCCCCGGCCGCGACATCGACCACCCGCACAACATCGTCGGGTCGATCCGCGGCCGCGTGCACGAACTGGGTCAACTCATGACCCGATCGCGCGAACGTGCTGCGCAGCCCCTCGTGACGATCCACCACCGCCCCCGCCGCGGCGACCAGCGCGCCCACCTCGACGACCCCACGCAACCGGTACGCGCCACACACGTGTAGCGCTCCCCCGTCGCCACCGTATCGCTCGAGCAACCAGATCAACCGTTGCCCAGCCGACGCGACGCCCGACCGTTCGACAGCCATCAGGGCCTCCTCCCCGCCGTCCCACTGCCGGAGGACGACGCTCGCGGAACGGCACCGAGTCTACCCAAGAGTCTACGAGTTGCTCTGGAGCGCAGTTCATTTCGCGCACAACCAGCATGGCCGCAGACGACATCGGCCGATACAATCGGGCACGCCGAGAACCGACGACAAACCCGACATCGACATCGGCGCGTGCACACGGCGCCACACCAAGGGGGCGGCCGCTATGAGACGAATCCTGACCTGGCTCGACGAGCCCAACACCGCCACCGGAATACACGTCGCCCGACGCGACGACTGGGACGAGCGGCCCTACAGTACGCTCCGCGAACACGTCCACGCCGCAGCCCACCGCTACCTCGCCGCCGGGATCCGCCCCGGCGACGTGGTGTCGATCGTGCAACCGGCCGCCGACGCCTTCCTCATCGACTTCTTCGGCACGCTCCTGGCGGGCGCCACACCCAACCCGCTACCCCCGCTGCTGCCCATGCAGAGCGACACCACCTACCGCACCAAGATCACGCCACTGCTACAGGCCGCCCGGCCCGTACTCGTCTCCACCACACCACAACTGGCACCCCTGCTGGACCCCGCGGTCGCCACCATCGAAGGCGCGGCGATCATCGACCCGACCGCGACCGCCGCACCACACCGATCACTCCCCGGCTGCCAACCCGACGGTATCGGGTTGCTGCAATTCACCTCCGGCAGCAGCGGCACGCCCAAAGGCGTCCGGGTCACCGTCGCCAACCTCGAAGCCAACATCCACGCCATCGCCACCTGGCTCGGCGCCACCGACAACGACCGCGTCGCTACCTGGCTCCCGCCCTACCACGACATGGGCCTCATCGGCTGCCTCCTCGCACCCGTCACCCACGGCCTCACCATTCAGGCCATGACCCCGCTCCAGTTCATCCAGCATCCCCTGCGCTGGCTCGCCCGCTTCGGCCGTGACCACGCCACCATCACCGCAGCCCCGAACTTCGCACTGTCCCACCTGCTGTCGAAGGTTCACCCCCACGATCTCACCGGCCTGGACTTCCGCGGCTGGCGCAGCCTCATCATCGGCGCCGAACGAATCGACGCGACCGTCCTGCGCGCCCTGGTCGAGCTCCTCGGCCCGCACGGATTCGATGACACCACCCTGTGCCCCGCGTACGGGCTCGCCGAAGCCACCCTTGCCGTCACCGGCGTCCGACCCGGCGAGCCCGTGCAGCTGATCGAAACCCCGTACGGCACAAACGAACTCACCACGCCCGTGAACCTCATGTCCGCCCACCTCGATGACACCAGTCGCTGGCTCGTCGGCTGCGGGCACCCCCTCACCGAGGTAACCGTCGACATCGACACCCCTGCCCGGCGCACCCGCACCGGGGAAGTGAACGTCGGCGGGCCCGGCGTCGCCACCGGATACCAAACCGCGGCCGGACGAATTCCCCTGCGACACTCTACATCCGGTGCCCTCGCAACCGGCGACGTCGCCGCACTCGTGCACGGCCAGCTCTACCCCATCGGCCGCGTCGGAGACTCGGTCAAAGTCCGCGCCGTCACCGTCTTCGCCGAAGACATCGAAACCGCCGTCGCCGCCGGGTGCGCCCTCGACGGCAACCGCGTCGTCGCACTCACCGGACACGGCCAGCACGGGGTCGAGATCGGCGTCGTCATCGAAGACCGCCACATCGACCCCCGCCAAGTCCGCCACATCGTGCGCCGCAGCGTCGGCACGGACGCCCTCGTCCGCGTCTTCCGCGCCAAACGCGGCACCATCGAACGCACCACCAGCGGCAAACCCCGCCGGCGCATCATGTGGACTCGGCTACATCAAGGCGACTACGACACCTACGAACTGGCCGACGACGCCGTGCACTGACTCAACGCACCGACTCCGACGCCTCGACCGTCGGCACACGACCCGGCGTCAGAAACCCGGCCACCAGGACCGACACCACACACATGCCCACACACAGCCACAGCATCAACGCCATACCCGACACGAACGAGGACTGCACCCGCTCCACCAGATCCGGATTCCCGGCACCGAGCGCGACCCCTGCCGTCACATTGTCCCGAATCGGAGCAACATCGAATTCCCCCAATCCGCTGGTATACCCCGCCGCTACCACCGATGGCAGCACCGCAGCACCTATCGTGCCGCCCACTTGACGGAACACCTGAATCAACGCCGAGCCCGCACCGGCCTTGTCCACCGACACCGAACCGACAGCCATACTCAACGCAGTCGGCATGACGAAGCCCATCGCCGCACCCACCAGCGCAGTCCAGATCGCGGTGACCCAGTAGGCGGTGTCCACCGACGTCGTCGCACCGAGACCACAGGCGACACCCAGCAGCACGAACCCCACGATCAGCACCACCCGCGCCCCGTGCGCCTCTCGCAGCGAATCCGCCACCTTCGTCCCGACGATCAATCCGGCCATCATCGGCACCAGGCGCAACCCACTACCGAGGGCGTCGGCACCCAGCACAGCCTGAAAATACTGCGGCAGCACAAACAACAACCCGTACAAGGTGAACATCCCCACCGCCACGAACATCGAACCCGTGACGAACCCCCGACTGCGGAACAGGCCCAGATCGATCAACGGGTTCGCCGCCCGCGACTGCCACACCACAAAGACCGCCAGCACCAACAACCCCACCACCAGCGCTCCGGTCGACACCCGCTCGCCCCACCCTTGCTGACCGGCCCGAATGAACCCGTATGTCAGACACAGCAATCCTGCCGACGACAACACCACCCCGAGCACATCGATCGGCGCGCGGGTATCGCTACGAGACTCCGGAACGAACGCGATCACCGCGGCGGCACCGATCACCACCAGCGGGATGTTGATCAGGAACACCGACCCCCACCAGAAATGATTCAACAGCCAGCCGCCCAGAATCGGCCCCAACGGCAACCCCAACGCCGCCGCGGCCACCCAGATCGCGATCGCCCGTTCCCGCTGCGCCGCCTCGCTGAACAACACCGGCACCACCGCGATCGACAGCGGAATCATCACCGCCGCACCCAGACCCAGAAATCCACGCGCCGCGATCAACTGCCCCGGACTGTCGGCGAAACTACAGGCCACCGACGCGACCCCGAACACGACCAAGGCCCCCACTAGCAACCGCTTGCGCCCGAACCGATCCCCCAGTGACCCCGCGGGCAGCATCGCCCCCGCCAGCACCAACGTATAAGCGGTACTGAACCACTGCAACGCTGACGTCCCCGCGTCTAGATCCACCGCCAACGTCGGCAACGCGACCGTCAGAACCGTGACATCCAACCCGATAGTCAACGTCGCCAACGCCAGCGCCGCCAGCGCAATCCACCCGCGAACTACCTTCTGCGCCATGGCATCTCCTAGTCGGCCTAGGTAAACCCGTTGTTGCGCAACTATAGTCAGCGATTCACTCCAGTGGTAAGGCATTGGTGAACCGTCGACGGGGTCACCACGGAGGTCTCGCACCTGTACGGGATCCTGCGGTGGAACGACGCGGAACGGTCCTGGGACTGCCCGCCGCACGGCTCGCGCTTCGCGCCGGACGGCACGGTGCTGGAGGGACCCGCCACCAAGCCGCTCGCGCGCCGCGCTGTGTGCGCGAGGACATGTAGCGCCGCGGACGCTCAGAATTCGGCCGGTTTTCGCTCGATCGGGCGGGCGGTGTCGAGGATGGTGTCGACGGTCTCCGCGACGGTGAGCTCCGATGTGTCGAGCCACAGCCCGAGCCGGGGTGTGGTGTCCCGCAGTGCGGCGTCGAGTGCCGCGACCGTGAACGTGTCGTAGGCGTCCTTGCCGCGCGCCGCCTCGCGGGCGGCGATCGCCTCGCGGCTCGGTGCGAGCACCACCACGTACAACGGATCGGTGCGGATCCGGTCGACGGTGTACGGCAGGAACTCGCCGAGCACCACGTCCTGCAGGACCGCGGTGAAGCCCGCGGCGGCGTACTCGTCGGCGACCGACGCGGCGAGCCGGTGGCGCAGCCGAAGCTGATCGAGCGCGGCCGCCGACGGCTCCTGGCTCATCTCCGCACGGCCGCTCACCACGAATCTGCGGAAGGTGTCCCCGCGCACGTGCGCCGAACGGGGCAGGCGCTCGGCGAGCGCTTGCGCCACCGTGGATTTGCCCGCGGCTTGAATACCGGTGATCAGATAGACGGCGGAGGCCATCCGGCCATGATCGCAGACCTCAGGCCGGCTCGGCGGTAAGGGTGATGGTGGTCCAGGCGCCGACGTGGACGCGGTCGCCGCTGCGCAGCGCGACCGGCTGCTCCGCGGGGATGAGATCATCGCTGTCGTTGAGGCTGGTGCCGTTGGTGGAGCCCAGATCGGTGACGGTGAGACCGGTCGGGGTCAGATGCAGCAGCGCGTGGGCGCGGGAGACGCCCGCGTCGGCGGGAGCGATGCCGAGATCGATATCGGGGTGCAGACCCTGTGAGACGCTGCGCTTGCCGATCAGGATCTCGCTGCCCTGCAAGGTGATTCGGCGCGGCGGATAGTAGGCGGGAAACTCGACGCGGTCCGCGTCGGGCCCCTCGCGCGCCAGCACGCGGTTGTAGAAGGCGCGATCGGCGGTGACCGTGGCGATCCACGTCACCGGCGATACCCGCACCGTCGCGGGCTCGGCGGCCACCGGTCTCGAGGACGGGTCGGGTGCGGGCGGATCGGGCAACGGCGACAGGGCCGAATCGTGACCGCAGGCCTCGCAGAAGCGTCCGCCGCTCGGCGCACCGCAGGCCGGGCAGCGCGGCGCGGCCACCGTCGTCGGCGGCTCCCCGACCGGCGCTCCGCACACATCGCAGTAGTCGAGCGCCGTCGAACGGTGTCCTTCGGGGCAGGTCACCATCAGGACTCCTTGCGGACCCGCGCGGTCTTGGTCGAGCGAGCGTCCAACGCCATCTCGTCGGCGGCCGCGACGCGGGACCGCAGCCGGACGGTGCCGTTGCGCTCGTCCACCTCGACCACCCCGCGCAACAGCTTCGCGGTGCTCTCGTTGCCCGATTCCGCGGCCAGCTGCACCGCGCGCCGCAATTTGGCCGTCGCCGTCTCCACATCGCCGTTCTTACGGGCTGTCAGACCCTCCTGCACCGCGTCGGCCAACTCGGCCTGGCCGGTGTAATGCGCGACGCGCCTGCTGATCCGGGCCGACAGCTCGGTCTCGGTGGTCCACACCGCCCGCACGAGCCCCTGCCCGACCACCTCGTCGCCGGCGAGCACGCTGACCCGCGCCGCGAGCTTCTCCCGGCCCGGCGCGGCGGGCTCCACCCGTACCTGCACGTGATAATCCCGTTCCTCGGCGCCCCAGGCCCCGAGCGGATACTCGCCCACCTGCGCGCCCGCCTCGACGCGGCGGGCCGTGAGATCCTCGATGGCGGGCGCGACCTGCTTGACGAAACGCACCGTCGCCCCGGCCGGAGTCCACACACGCAGCGTCAGTTCGGGAATCGCCTTCGCCATGGCGTTGTGGGTCATCGCCGCGAAATCGGCGGCCAGGTGCGCGGGATCGGCGACGATGTCGACGGTGCCGTGCAACGCCGAGGCGATGGCGCGCAATTCGTCCACCCGCCAATCGGTTCCGACGCCACGGCAGTCACAGGTGAACACGCCCTCGGACTGGGCGATCTCGGCGGCCAGGGATTCCGGGGACTCGTGCTCGTTCTTGCCGTCGGTGAGCAAGATGGCGTGCACCATGGCGCCTTCGTGCTTCTTGGCCAGCTGCCGGGCCAAGCCGAGCCAGGTGCCCATGGCGGTGCCACCGTCGGCGCGCAGCTTGTCGAGCTTTCGGCGCGCCGCCGCGCGTGTGTTCGCGTCCGCGGGCAGCGAGGGCACGTCGGTGGGAAAGACCAGGCGGGCCATGGACGTGCCCTGCACGATCGCGAAGCGGGTGCCGTCGGGCAGCGCGTCCAGCGCCGCCATGGCGGCGCCGCGGGCGCCTTCGAGCTTCTTGGCGTTGCCCATCGATCCCGAACAGTCGATGATCAGGATCTCCACCCGCTCCGGCGGCGGCCCGGCGGCGACGAAATCGGCGCCGGTCTCCACGGTGACCACCGCGTCGACCGTGCTCACGCCTTCCGCGAGGTACTCGTTCTGGTCGACGATCACCGAGATGCCGTTGTCGGCAACAGAATTCACAGTACTTCTCCTGGCTGGTCGATCAGGGCACCCGCGCGAGCGCGACGGTGATGTTGTCGCTGCCCCCGCTGCGCAGGGCGAATTCGACGAGGTCGCGGGCCGCCCGCATCGGCTCGGCCGCTGTCGCCAGCGCGGCGAGCCCGTGCGCGTCGGGCTGGTAGTTCCACAGTCCGTCGCTGCACAGGAGGAGCAGGCCGGGACCTCGGGTGCGGAAGGCGCGCACGCAGGTGTCCGACCACGGACGTTCGCCGGAGTCCGCGCCGAGCCAGCGCAACAGCGTGTGCGCCCTGGGGTCCTTCATGGCGGTCTGCTCGTCCATCGCGCCCGCGTCGACCAGGGCCTGAGCCCACGAGTCGTCGACGGTGAGCCGTTGCGAGGGCGGGATGTCGGGCGCGCCGGGTGCGGGCACGAGCCAATACGCGCGGCTGTCACCGACATTCGCGACCGTGATCTCGACCGTGTCGGCGTCGTAGCCGCGCACGATCGCCGAGACGTACGTGCAGGAGGGAGCGTGGGTCTCGTCCTCCGCGATATCGCGGACCGCTTGTGCCGCGGCGGCCAGTCCGGCCAGCGCGGCATCGGGCGCGTCGCGGCCTTCGGCGAGCGCGGTGAGCGCCGCGTCCACACCCGAGCGGGACGCCGTGCCGGAGGCGGCCTGCGGATCCTCGGAGGTGGAGACGCCGTCGCACACCACGATGACGACGGTTTGCGGCCCGGCGGCGCCGTCCACCACGGCGGCGGCGACCGAGTCCTCGTTGCGCGCGTGCGCGATGCCGCGGTCGGTGGCCACGCACACCGCGCCCAAATCGGCCTCGAAACGGTCACGCGGGGCCAGCAATTGGCCGCAGCCGCGACAGTAGCCGTCGGCGTCGTACTGCTGCGCGCCGCACGCGTCGCACGGGCGCGGCGGCGCGGACTCGGATTCCGGGTGCGGCAGCGCGACCCGGCGCGCGCTGAGTTCGCGACCGCAGGCTTCGCAGTACCGATCGGTGACCGAGACGCTCTCCTGGCAGTCGGGGCAGCGCGGCGAGGTAGGCGGCGGCGCGGCGGGCGTCGCCAGTGGCATGGTCGGCACGGTGTCCGCCGGGGAGGTCGTAGGGGCGCTCACAGATGGGGTCACGTCGGCACTCACGGTCGAAGTCGGTTGGTCGGGTGGGTTCGGCGCCGCGCTGGGCTCGGCGGCTGAGCCGGGATCGTCGGGCGGGTTCGGCTCGGCGGGTTCTGCGGGTTCGCCGCTCCGCTCGCGGTTCACAGCGTGGTCCTCGGGCGGATGGCGTTGGCGCGGTCCACCAACTCGAAACGGGTCCACATATCGTCGGTTTCGCGCGCCAGGTCGCGGTAGCAGCGCTCCAATCCGGTGCGCACACCTTCGTGGTCGAGCGAGACGCCGAGCAGCGGCGCGTGATTCGTCGCCGCCCTGCCGCCGCTCAGCCAGGCCAGCGCGGCGTCCAAGACCCGCATGCGCACCTCGGCCCCGCGGCGTTTGGAGTCGAGCGCCAGCGCGCCGACCCGGCCGCCCGCATCGCGCAGCACCGACTCGTTCAGCTCGGCAGCCGTGCGCTCGGCGAGCAAGGCGTCCACCGCGGCCACGCGCGCCTCGGTGTGCAGCGACGAGGATCGGTCGACCTGGTCGAGGACGGCGACCGCGCCATCGCGGTCGCCCGCGCCGCGGCGCACCCGCGCCAGGCCGAACACCGCGGCGGGGAAGGCGCGGTCGGTGCGCCAGACGGTGTCGTAGTAGCGCGCCGCGACGGCTCCGTCGCCGGCGAGTTCGGCTACCGCGGCCAGCGCCAGCTTGGGCGCCGGTTCACCGGGTAGCGCGGCGTAGACGGCCTCGAATTCGGCCCGGGCCGCGGCGAAATCGCGGGCGAGCAGCCCGGCCTGGCCGCGATACCAGGCCAGTCGCCAGTCGCCGGGCAGCCGGTCGGCGAGCTCGGTGAGCCTGCGCTCGGCCTGCGCCGGGTCGCCGATGTCCAGGGCGGCGCGCACCAGGCGCAGTGGGATCTCCACCGATTCGGCGCGGCCGGTGACCACCGAACGCAGGCCGTCGGCGAAGGCGCGTTCCAGTTCCTCCGGCGTCGTCCCCGCCGTGGTGGCGAGCAGCGCGGCACCGCTGTCGCCCGGATCCACCAGCGGCACCGGCAGACCGGCGACGACGTCCTCGGGCGCGACCGCGGAGCCGACGCCGAAGACCGCGCGCGGCGGCCCGAGATACGCCGACATGCCGGGGCGCGGCGACCCGTCGTCGGCGCTGAGCACCTCGCGCAGCACGCCGGTCAGCTGGTCGGTCATCTCCTCCATCGAGGCGAACCTGGCCTCGGGATCGGCGTCGACGGCGCGGAGCAGGAACCGGTGCAGCGAGTCGTAGCGGGCGAGCAAGGGTTCGGCGTCCGGTCCCGGCAGCGCGCTGAAATGCCCGTCCTCCTGCGGGATGTGCATGATCAGCACGGCCAGCGTGCGGCCGACGCTGTACACCTCGGTCGCGACCGTCGGCCCGGTGGTCGCGATCTCCGGCGCCTGATATCCGATCGTGCCGTAGATGGCGCTGTCCTGATCGTCCATGGCGATCACCGCGCCGAGATCGATGAGCTTGAGTTGCTCATCGGTCTGCATCACGTTGTCGGGCTTGAAGTCGCAGTAGGCGAGCCCGAGCGAGTGCAAGTGTCCGAGTGCGGGCAGCATCTCCAGAATGTAGGCGATGGCCTGCGGCACGGGCAGGTAACCACCGTCGGTGTCGCGTCGTTTGCGCAGGATCTGCTTCAACGAGGTGCCGCCGACGAACTCCATGACGATGTAGCCGACGGCGACGCCGTCCGCTCCGGCGTGCTCGACGAAGTTGAAGATCTTGACGATGCTCGGATGCTCGACCTCGGCCAGGAACCGCTTCTCGGCGACCGCCGCCGCCATGGCGTCCAGGTCACCGGAATTGAGCAGACCCTTGAGCACCACCCAGCGATTGCCGACATTGCGGTCGGTGGCCAGGTAGATCCAGCCCAAGCCGCCGTGCGCCAGGCAACCGACCACCTCGTACTGGCCGCCGACGAGATCGCCGCCGGAGAGCTTGGGTGCGAAGGAGAAGTGGGTGCCGCAGTTCGGGCAGAAGCCTTCGGTGCGGCCGGGTGCGCCCTCGCGTCCTCGGCCCACCGGGCGCTCGCAGGCGCCGCAGAAACGCTTCGGCTCGGCAACCATCGGGTCGGCCAGGATCGCCGAGCTCGGGTGGATCCGGGGCACTCGCGGCACTTCGACCAGTCCGGCGCCGAGCCGTCCGCGCGCGCTGGACTTCGACGACGCGGAGCGACCGGTGCGCACCGAGCGGGTGGAGCCCCTGGTCCCCGGCCCGGTGGTCCGGGCCGAGGCGGCGACCGTTCCGGTCGCCGCGGGCGCGGTGCCGCAGGTGTCGCAGTAGCCGCCGGATATCGTACCGTCGCAGCCTGGTTCGGTGCAGGCGTCGGCGCGCGCGGACGGTGACTCGATCGCCTCCGGCGCGGTGATCTCCGGCGCGGCGACAGCGGGTGCGGTGCCGCACACCGTGCAATAACCGTCCTCGACCGGCCCGTCGCAGCCGGGTTCGGTGCAGGTCATGATCTCCTCCCCGCTCTTTCCGCGATGAGTCGCTGGTAGTCGGCGATCGCGCGGGTGGCCGCCGCGAGATCGCACGGGCGGTACGACAGCAGCTCGGTCGCGCGCTTCTCCCGTGCCGCCAGCTCGTCGTCCGCGCCGACGCCCAATCGGGCGGCCTTGGCCCGATAGGCCGCGAGCCGCCCGCGCAGCTCGGCGCGGCGGTCGAGCAAGCCTTGGGCGAGTTCTGCCGCGCCTGCGGCCGCTGCGCTTGCCGTGGCGATCCGGCGGCGCAGCTCGTGCAACGCCGCGCCCGCGCCCGGCGTGGCAGCGAGGGCGGCCAATTCGCCGCCGAGCGCCCGGTGCGCCGTCTCGAGCACGGGCAACGGACCGGTGCGGATCTTGCGCTCGGCTTCCGCACGCGCGCGTTCGGCGCGCGCCTCCGTTTCGGCGAGCGCGGTCAGCCTGTCGCGGGTCGCCGCCACGGCGGCATCCCAGTTCGCGGTGATCGACGCCAGTTCGGCGAGCAGGTCCGAAGCGCGGTCCAGGCGGGTGCCGATATCGGCCAGGCGAGCGTCGATCTCGGGCGGTGTCAGCGCCAGCGGATCGGTGGCGGATCGGCGCAACAGCTCGGCGATCGCCTCGCCGATGTCCCGCAGTTCCGTGGTGACCGCGCCCGCCTGGTCCACCCGAGCCTGAAGCGGCGCGAGCCCGGACATCACCCTGTCGTTGACCGCGCCGACCTCGTCGAGGAAGGCGGCGATCCGGGGAAAGGTCGCGCGCATGCGGTCCACCGTGTCGGCCAGGCCGACGAACAGCACCCGTTCGCCTGGGCCGGTGAGCGAGCGCTGTGCCAGGGGAATCGGTGTGCGGGAGGCCTCGTGCGGCCGCCCGTGCAGCAGCCGGGTCAGCTCGGCGCGCGCCTCGGCGTCCAGCCGGGACCGGGCGCCGCGCACGGTGCGCGCCGCGTCCAGGATGGCTTGCAGCCGGGCCAGGTCCTGCCACATCAGGTCGAGCTCGGCGCGGATCGGCGTCCACCGGCGTTCGGTGAGACCCGTCGGCGGAAAACGGCGCAGCAGGGTCAGGCCGGGATGGCGGTCCAATTCCAGCAGTGTGGCGGTGATCGCGTCGAATTGGGCGGTGCGGGCGGCCAGTTCGCGATCGATCTCGGCGAGGGTGAGCGGCTGCATGGTCGCCCGGATCACGCGGTGTACCGGGTTTCCGGCGGGCCGGGCGAGGGACCGAGAACGCTCAGGTGCGCGGCGTAGATCCGCTGCCAGGTGCCGTCCGCCCGCATGCGTTCGAGCACCGCGTTGACGAAACGCACCAGCTCCGGCGCGCCCTTGGCCATCCCGATGGCGTAGGCGCCGGAGCCGATGGGTTCGCCGACCACCTCGAGATTCCGGTCCTGCGCGACCAGACCGTGCAGAATCGGGTCGTCGGCGCTGATCGCGTCCACGTGGCCCTGTTGCAGCGCGGCCAGACAGTCGGTCCAGTTGGTCACGCCGAAGACGGTGAGCCGCTTGGGCAGCGCGAACAGCGGGCCGGACGCGGTCGTTCCCCTGGCCACGCACACCCGCTTGCCGCCGAGATCGGCGCTGGACCTGATGCCGGAGTTCTTGGGCGCCAGAACGCGCTGCGCCGCACGGTAGTAGACGGCGGAGAAGTCCACGTCGCGGCGGCGCTCGCAGGTGGCGGAGAAGGTGCGCACGATCAGGTCGACCTTGTTCTCGCGCAGCGCGGAGATGCGCTCCTCGGCGGTCACCGAGCGCAGTTCGATCCGGTTGGGGTCGCCGAACAGCGCCCTGGCGATCTCCCTGGCGATGTCGATGTCGAAGCCCTCGAGCTCGTTGGTGGTCGGGTTGCGGAAACCGAACAGGTAGGTGTTCTGGTCGACGCCGACCCGGACCCGCCCATTGGCCACGATCGCGGCCATCGGCGATCCCGCGGGCATCGCGCCCGGCGGCGGCAGCGGCCCCGGCCGCAGGCTGGCCTCGGCGTCGCATTCGTCCTCGGCTTGCCCGGGCGTGGTGATCGGGGCGAACTCGGGCGGAGCCGGATTCACCGCCGCGGCGGGCGGCGTCGCGGGCACGGAGGCGTCGGTACTGCACGCGGCGAGCAGCGGGCCGACCGCGACCAGGGCGACGACCAGCGCGCACAGCCGTCTTCTCACAGGAACTCCTTCAGCCGCGGCCACAGTCCGACGACGGCGGCGCCCGCCGCGAACAGCATCAGCAGCAGGACTCCGGAGGGGCTCCAGGTCAGTGCGTCACCGGCGGCGTCCATACCGCCGCGCAGATCGCTGCGCACCCGCTGCACGTCCGCGCGCAGGGATTCGTCGAGTTCGGCGAATCGGGTCGCCGAGGTCTCCGGTCCCGCGCCGATGGCCTGATCCACGGCGGCCGGATAGTCGGCCGCCTGGTACGCCGCGAGCTGACGGCGGTGACCGGACGTCCAGCCCTCGAAGCGCAGGGCTGCGGGCGAATCGGAGCCGGTGACCTGCGAGAGGCGATCGCGCAACGCCGCGGTGTGGCGATTGAACGTCTCCTCCCCGGCCGCGATATCGCCACGGGTGACCAGCTGCAAAGTCTCCGCCGTACGCGCCTGCTGCGCCAGAATCCGTGCCTCGGCCAGGGTTTGGAAGCGAACCGCCGCACCGTCGCGTCCGGTCTCCAATGCCGTCGCGGCCACCGAGGTCGCGAGCACCGTCCATATCAGCGCGACACCTGCCGCGGCCGCCGCGACCACGAGTCCCGGATTGACCCGCCGGTTGGTCCGGCGCAGCAGCACGAAAGAGCCCGCGCCGCAAGCGATGAGCACCAGCAACAGCGTCGTGATCGTGGTGAACGGCAACGCGCCGATCGCTCGCTGGTCCTGGTGCACGGCGGCGAAACGCAGCGCGCTGAGCTCCTCGGCGTTCTTCAGCAGCGAGTCCTGCATGATGTCGGAGGCCTCGCGCAGGTAGGCCGAGCCGACCGGGAAGCCCTGCCGATTGTTCGCCCGCGCGGTCTCGACCAGCCCCGTGTACGCGGGCAATTCGGCGCTGATGGCCGCCACGATGCGGCGGGTCCGTTCGTCGGAGGCGCCCGCGGTGGCCTGCGCGAGCGCGTCGGCCGCGTCGGCGAGTGCCTGCTGGTATCGGGCGCGCACCTGCGGTGTCTCGATACCGCCGGTCAGGAAGGCCTCCGCCGCGGCCGCGTCGGCCGCCGAGAGCGAGACGTACAGGTTCTGCGCCGCGTAAGCCAGTGGTTCGGTGCCTGCGAGGGCGGCGTCGCGCCGATCGATCTTGCCGCTCAGCTGGTTTGCTCCGGTGAAGCCCGCGAGCAGGCACAGCGTGACCGTCACCAGTGCGAGCGCACCGATCAGACCTGGTGTCGTGCGCGCGAAGCGTCGCACCCACGCCGCCCCGTCGCGCGCGGTCGCCGGAAGGCGAGGTCCCACACCGTCCCCCCTTCGTCTACCCGGCCGGTGTCTCCGCACGCGATAGTACGGTAGGCCGCTGCGTTGCGCTCCCCCTTGCTTTCTCGCTCTCGCGACCGCACAGCAACGACCACCGTCCGGCCGCCGCCGCCGGGTCTCAGTCGTCGCCGCCGAGCGCGCGGAAACTCAGGTAACTCGGGTTGTCCGGACGCAGCAGAACGCGCTGACCCGCGATCTGGCGCTGCTTCCACGGCGGGATCAGGTGACGGGGTGAACTGGTGCGGCTCACCGAGATTCGCAACCGGTGCCCGGCACGGAGCAGGGCCTCGGTGGGGTTGATCTCGATGTCGATCTCGAAAGCGAGGCCCGGTTCCACCGGTTGCGCGGAATCGGCGGTCATGGGGTGCACGGCGAAAAGCAGCTCGCCCTCGGCGTAGTAGCTGTCGGCCGAGTCGACCGCGCGCAGTGTGGACAGCAGCGCACCGCGGGTGAGCGGCACCGAGGCGCCGTCGGGCCGCACGTCGCACACGATGACCGACCAGAATGCGTCGGCGCCGTCGGCCGTCGCGAGCAGGTGCAGATTCATCGGACCGGAGAGCACCGTATCGGTGGCGAACGGCGCGCTCGTGAAGGTGAGCGCGGTGGCCTCGCTGCGCCGGTCGTCGTTGCCGAAACGGTCGCCGAACAGCAGCGCGACGCCCATCGTCATCACCGCGGTGTTGTTGGAGGCCGCGCTGACCCGGCCGGTCGGCACCGGCAGGGACAGCTCGGTATCGGTTGGCGCGGAGGATAATCCGCCGTCCAGCGCGGCGTGCCCCGCGGTGCCGCTCGGCACGTCGGTCAGATAGAGCCTGCGTACGCCCGTCGCCGGGTCGGGAAACTCGGCGCGCTGCACCCACCGCCCGTCGCCCTGCCTGCGCACCGTGACCGGTCCGTACCCGTCGATGCCGTTGTCGATGCCCTTGACCCACCGGTCGAAGAACGCGCACTGGAGTTCGTCGAGCGCCTGCGGGTTGCCCGGATCGCCGAAGCCGGAGCCGGGCGTGAGATGGTAGGAGTCGTCCACCAGGACCTGCTTGGGTCCCGGCGCGACCGGAATACGGTCGTAGATGCGGAAATTCGACCGGTTGTAGACGTCGTGCCAGCCGCCGTGGATCCAGGTGGGCACGTCGATCTCCTCGAAATGGGCCAGCCGCGCCGCCCATTCCGGATTGAGATAGCCGTCGGGATGGTCGATGTCGAGGGCGATCCGCAGCGCCCTGCGCACCCAGTCCGAGCGCGCGGTGACGCGATCGCGCAGATAGTGGCCCAGCAGCCCGTTGCGCACCAGGCCGGGCAGCGCGGGAACGCGTCCGGCCCCGTGCACGAACAGGATCCACGCGAGCATGCCCGGCGTGGGCACACCGCCGGTGAGCCCGAGTTCGCGCACCGGGTTCTCGCCCGCCTCGATGGCGAACACCGCGGTGAGGCCCTCCGGGCGCAGGCCCGCCGTGATGAGCGCCGAGATCGCGCCGTAGGAGAGTCCGGTCACCGCGACGCGCCCGTCGCACCATGGCTGCGCGCGGACCCATTCGAGCACCTCGAGGTAGTCGCGCTGTTCGCGGGGGCCGAAGAAATCCCAGGTGCCGGTGGAACTTCCGGTGCCGCGCACGTCCACCATCAGTCCCACGTACCCGCGCGAGACGGCGGTGCGGTTGATCGCGAACGGCTCCAAGATCCCGCCCGCCGGGGTGCGCAGCACGTCGCGTGCCGTCATCCTGCCTCGGTCCGACGGTGCGACACGCATCGCCAGCGCGCGCAGCGCCCGATTCGCGCGCATACCGTGCCGGTTGAGCATCTTGTTGTAGGCGGTGAAGTTGATCAGCGCCGGGAGCGGCTCGGCGGTCGGCCCGGACCGGTCGCCGGGACGCAGGACGTCGGCGCTGAGCACGGCGCCGTCCGACATCGGGATCGGAATCGTCGAGGACGCATGTAGTTTCGGGTAGCGCGCCGGCCCTATGTCGAAACGTGCGTCCGGCGGCGCGCCGGTAGCGCTGGTCAGCGGCTCGACCATGGCGATCCCCCTCCGAGGTTCGTGTCTTATCGTGCGCGCAGCACGCCCGGCTTGTCGACGTACCGTTGCATCGCCCAGTTCAGGCCGCGCATGGCGAGGTTGTAGGAGGGCGGGAAGTAGCGCTGGGCCCAGTGCCCGATCCGGATGTCGCGCGAGGTGTAGATCAGATACCGGTTCCGCTCCACCCCGCGCACAATGGATTTCGCCGCCTGTTCGGGCGTGACGGCGTGCCGCAGGAACAGCTTCAGCCCCGCTTGCACGGCCTCGGCCTCGCGGTCGACGCCCGCGATGTCCACCCGGTTCACCATCGGCGTCGACATCGCGCCAGGACATACCAGGCTGACGCCGATCCCGTGCCTGCGCAGGTCGAAACGCAGCACCTCCGAGACGCCGCGCAGCCCGAATTTGCTTGCGCTGTACGGCGCGTGCCACGGCAGACCGAACAGGCCCGCGGCCGAGGACACGTTGACCAGGTGCCCGCCACGTCCCGCCTCGATCATCGGCGGCAGGAACTCCTCGATGACGTGGATCGGACCCATCAGGTCGATGTCGATGGTGCGCCGCCACTGATCGTGGGTCAGACGGTCGACGGTCCCCCAGGTGGCGATGCCCGCCACGTTCATCACGATGTCGACGCTGCCGATCGTGTCGTGCGCCTTCGCGGCCAACGCGACGACGGCGGCGTGGTCACTGACGTCGAGTGCCTCGGCCAGGTGCACGGTGGCGCCCGCCTCGCGCAACTCCCCGGCGGTACGCTGCAAGCCTGCCTCGTCGATGTCGGTGAGAATCAGTGACGCGCCCTTGGCCGCGACCGCACGGGCGGTGTCTCGGCCAAGGCCGCTGGCCGCCCCGGTGATCAGGCAGCTCTTGCCGTCGAACTTCGTCATGGCTAGACCATAAGTGTCGGTGAACACGGTTGTCTATCAATCGAGCGCGATGCGTCCCAGACGGAACCGTTCGACGCGGGCCGCACAGGGGCGGGAGGAGCACCGTTACGGCTCGGAAGAGCTTTTCGCCGACGGGTTTTCATAGAGCAACAGGTCGACGACGCGCAGGATTCGGTCGATGTCGAAGCGGCGGGGGTCGGCCAGCATCTGCCGCGCCACGGTCTGGACGGCGCCCTGCACGATCTCGACGAAAACGTCGAGGTCCACCTCGTCGGTGTGTTCGTCGGCCGGTCGGCTCGCCAGCCAGGCGCCGAGCAGCCGTCGCAGCGGCGCGCGTAGTTCGTCGCGCGCCCGCTCGATCGGCGGGCGCAACGCGACAGGCACCCCGTCGATCGGGTAGTACACCAGCCGCCAGCTGTCGGGGACGGAGCTCAGATCGCTCAGGAAGCGGGCCAGTCCCGCGAGCAGCGCCGCCTTGGGATCGGTGGGCGCGGCGGCGAGCTCGGCCACATTCGAGGTGGCGGCGACCATGCGGGCGGTCTCGCGCGCGATGAGGTCGCGGAGCAGGTCGTCGCGGTTGGCGTACAGGTCGTACACCACCGGGCGGGTCACCCCGCCCCGCTCGGCCACCGCGGCGATCGTGACGTCCGCGAAACCGGACACGGCGAGGATGCGTAACGCCGTGTCGAGCAGCTGTTCTCGCCGATCGGCGGGCTGCAGGCGTTTGGCGTACCTGCGGCGCGGCCGGGCGGCGTCGCTACCGGCCCGCGCCACCGGCCACCTCCCCGATGCCCGTGGCGGCCACGGCCCGGCGCGCGAGCCAGCGCAATGTCGAGGCGACGGCGTCGCGGCGCTCGGCGCCCCCTTCGTCGAGCACCAAGCGGGCGGCGGTCTCGCTCGTGCTGATGGCGGTGTAGCTGACGAGTTCGGCGTCGATCTCCCGCTCGCCCATGGCGGCGATCAGGCGGATCATGGCTTCGGAGCGCTCGCGCAGCACCGCACGGCCGTGCGCCACCCGTTCGTGTGCCGCGGGCGGCAGCGCCTGGTCACGCAGCAGCACGAAGCGCCACGTGGCCGGTGCGGCGAGCACTATGTCCAGGAACAGGTCGGTGGCCTCGGCCGCGACCTGGGCGGGATCGGCTCCGGGCCGGATTTCGGGAATGGACGCGGTCGCCATGTCCAGCGCGCGTTCTTCCTCCCGGTCGAGCAGTGCGGTGAAAAGCCCGTCGCGGTCGCCGAATTCGGCGTAGAGCGCGGGCCTGGTCAGGCCTGCGGCTCGGGCGACGGCGTGCATGCTCGCCTGGGTGTAGCCCTCGCGGAGGATGAGATCGCGTGCCGCGTCGAGGATCTGGTCGCGTCGCGCTGACACCTTCGCCTCCATCGTGATCGGTCGTCGAGCGTCAGCACTCCCCCAGCGAACTGGTCACCCGATTGAATAGTGTACGCAGCCGGAGGCTCAGCGGGGCGAGTCGCGCCGGAATGCGAGCTCATCGCCCGTCGGTTTGTCCACGGAGACAATCAGTTTCATCGAATCCTACGGCGGCGACGGAGCTACGGAGGTAAATTGACGTCGTTGTATTCGTATGTGACGCAGACTACTTCCGATCGGTGGAAGTGCTGATGGTCACAGGTGATCGCGACATCGGGCTACCCCAGAAGCCCCGGATGTCGGCGACCCGCGCCGAGGCGGATCGGTGCGTGCGCAACGGGGGATGGAGGAACGATGAAGGAGGCGGCACCGACCGTCGCGGACGGGGGCGCGATCCGGATCGCGCGGGAAAACGTCACCGGCACCGCGGTTTCCAGCGTGCGCACGTTCGGCCGGGCGGTCGATCTCGGCATCGAGTCGGTGCGCGGCGCGGTCTCCGATCTGATCGGCCTGCGGTTCCAATGGCAGGAGATGCTGCGCCAGGCCTGGTATCTGGTGACCGTCACGGCCCTGCCCGCGGTGCTGATGGCGGTGCCGTTCGGTGTGGTGGTCTCGGTGCAGGTGGGCAACCTGATCCACCAACTCGGCGCCGATTCGATGATCGGCGCGGCGGGCGGGCTCGGCGTGATCCAGCAGGGCGCGCCGATCGCTACCGGATTGCTGCTCGGCGGGGCAGGCGCCTCGGCCATCGCCGCCGACCTCGGCGCACGGACCGTGCGCGAGGAGATCGACGCGTTGCGCACCATGGGAATCAGTCCCGTGCACCGGCTCGTCATCCCCCGGGTGGTGGCGATGCTGTTCGTCGCTCCCCTGCTGAACGTGCTGATCATCTTCGTCGGGGTGGTCTCCGGTTACGCGGTCGCGATCAGCGCGCAGAACGTGACGCCGGGCAGCTACTGGGCGACGTTCGGCTCCTTCGCGGTCGTCGCCGACGTGTGGATCTCGTTGGCCAAGGCCATGCTGTTCGGCTTCCTCGTGGTGATCATCGCCTGCCAGCGCGGGCTGGAGGCCAAGGGCGGGCCGCGCGGCGTCGCCGACGGCGTCAACGCCGCGGTGGTGATCTCGGTGGCCTCGATCATCGTGGTCAACCTGGTGATCACCCAGATCGTGACGATGTTCCTGCCACTGCGGGTGGCCTGAGATGACCGCGACACCCTACGCACCCAAAGGCCTCGGCTGGGCCTATCGCGCCGCCCGCAACCGCGGCCGGATCCTCGCCCCGATCGAAACCACCGGTTTCCTGCTCGGTTTCGTCTTTCAGGCGCTGTGGGCGATACCGCTGACGCTGCGCCGCTACCGCGCCCAGACGATGCGCACCATCACCGACATGACCTGGGGGCGCGGGTCGGTCATCGTCGGCGGCGGCACCGTGCCGATGCTGGTGGTGCTCGGCGTCGCGATGGGCGCTGGCGTCGGCATCCAGTCCTTCGCCGCGCTGGACCTGATCGGCCTCGGGCCGGTCACCGGCGTGGTGTCGGCCTTCGCCAACACCAGGGAACTCGCCCCCATCGCGGCGGCGATCGGCTTCGCCGCGCAGGCGGGCTGCCGGATGACCGCGGAGATCGGCTCGATGCGCATCTCCGAGGAGATCGACGCCATCGAATCCCTCGGATTGCGCTCGGTGCCTTTCGTCGTCACCACGCGGGTCATCGCGGGCGCCGTCGCGATCGTGCCGACTTTCCTCATCGCGCTGATCCTGAGCTATCTGGCCTGTTCCGCGGTGATCGTCCTGCTGCACGGTCAGGCGGGTGGCGTGTACAACCACTACTTCTTCCAGTTCACCAGTGGCTACGACGTGCTCGCCGCGGTGGTCAAGATCCTGGTGTTCGGCGTCACCGTCATCCTGATCCATTGCTACTACGGCTTTTTCGCCTCCGGCGGACCCGAGGGCGTCGGCATCGCGTCCGGTCGCGCGGTGCGGGCCAGCTTCGTCGCCATCATCGCCCTCGACATGGTGCTCACCATCATGCTCTGGGGCATCAACTCCGCCATCGAATTCCCGGGGTGATCCCATGCCGAACTACGGACTGCCCGGCGTGCCGATGAGCAGGCGCGGTTCTCGTGCGCTGGGCGCCGCCGCGCTGGCGCTGACGGTCGCCGCGGGACTCACCTGGCGCGCGGGCCTCGACGACCGGCCGCCGGACCGTCTCCAGGTCCAGCTGCGCACCGAGCAGATCGGCGAAGGCGTCATCGAGGGCACGCGGGTGCGCTACGACGGCGTCACCGTCGGCGAGATCACCGAGATCGCCGCCGTCGGCAAGGGACGCCAGTTGATCACGCTGGATCTCGACAAGACACAGACAGCGGGCCTCACCGACGCGCTCACCGTGGACTACGCGCCGGAGAACCTGTTCGGGATCAGCGCTCTCACGCTGCGGGCCGCCGTGGGCGGCGCACCGCTCGCCGAGGGCGGATTGATCGATCTCGCCGGCGCGCACGCCGACAAGGTCACCGACGTGACCATGGGCAGCCTGCTGCGCGCGCTCACCGCCACCTCCACCGAGGTGCTCACCCCGCAGCTGTCGGAATTGCTCGCCACGGTCAACAGCGAGATGAGCTCGTTCGCCCCGCTCTGGGAGGCGATCATCGCGCTGAGTCGCGCCGTGGCCGACACCCAGCGCTACCCCGCGCCGTATCTGATCGACCAGTACGCGGCCTTCTTCGGCGGCGCGGGCGATTTCGCCTCCGCGACCTTCCGGCTCCTGCACGCGGTCATGAACATCGAGATCTTCCGCAACGACCGGCCGCGCTACGACGCCACCATCACCATGGTCGTGGACGGAGCGCTGCCCAAGATCGGGTTGCTCGGTGACGCCGCGAATCGGCAGTTGCACAGCTACACAGCCGAACTGACGCCGCTCGTCGGTGCGCTCGCGGCCACACTGCCCGAGCCGGGACGCTCGCGCGCCGAGGCAGCCGCATTGATCGATCGGCTCGAGCGCCTGTTCTCCGACACACCCGACGGGCCCGCGCTGAATGTGGCCGTGACCCTGCGCGGGATGCCGGGGCTCGCGGTGCCGCTGCTCGGACCGTCCGGATTCGCGGCGCTGAACGCGGGAGGTGCGCGATGACGGCCCTGCCGATCCGTGCCGTGATGTGGCGGCTCGGGCTGTTCGCGGCCGCGATGGTCGTGCTGCTGGCCGTCGTCGTGCAGGCGATCACCCGCCCGGTGGACGGCGAGACCGGTTCCTACACCGCCGAATTCACCGACGTGAGCGGACTGAAGACCGGCGACGACGTCCGGATGTTCGGCGTGTCGGTCGGCAAGGTCGCCGAGATCGAGCGGGCGGGCAACAACGCCCGGGTGACCTTCACCGTCCAGCGCGACCGCCCCGTCTACGACGCCAGCGTCATCGCCATTCGCTACCAATCCCTGACCGGCCAGCGCTATGTCGATGTGCGGCAACCGGATAGGCCGGGGACGCCGCTGCCGCCCGGCGCGGCGTTCGGGGTGTCGAGCACGGTGCCCTCCTTCGACATCACCCAGCTGTTCAACGGCTTGCAGCCGGTGATCGCCGAGTTCTCCCCCGGCGCGCTCAACCAGTTCACCGAAAGCGTGCTCGCGGTGATAGAAGGGAACGGGTCCGGCATCGGCCCCGCGCTGGACGCCATCGAGAAGCTCAGTCGCTACACCTCCGATCGGCAGGCGGTGATCGCCACGATCGTGGCCAATCTGCATGCGATCTCCACACAGGTCGGCGGGCGCTCACCGCATCTGGCCACCCTGTTGGAGGGAATCGCGGACGTATTCAGCGCCTTTCGGGTGAAGCTGGACGGTTTGCTCGACTTCGCCGCCGTGGCGCCCTCGGCGATGGGACCGCTGAACAGCCTGATGGAGACGCTCGGGTTCACCGAGGCCAGCAATCCCGATCTGATGACCGACCTGCGGCTGCTGTTCCCCGACCCGCAGGCGGCACTGGACGCGCTCGGCAGGCTGCCGGGCCTGCTCCAAGCGCTCAGCGCCGCGCTACCGCCCGCGCCTGGCGCCGCCGGTCCGGTGCCGATGAGCTGCTCCAAGGGCTCGGTCGCACTCCCCCAGGTGCTTTCGGTGCTGGTCGCCGGACAAAGGATCGCGATATGCAACGGATGATCCAACGTGCGCTGAATCAGCTCGCGGCGCACGGGTTTTCGCACGATCGGCACGAGGCGGCCAAGAACGCCAGGGAATTCCGCCTCGGTATCCTCGGCGCACTGTTCGTCGCCGCGCTGCTGCTGGCCACCGCGGTGATCTATCTGGTCCCGCTGGGCAAGACCGGCTACACCGCCGACCTGGCGGAGGCGAACTCGGTCAAAGTGGGCGACCAGGTCCGCCTCGCGGGCATCACGGTCGGCTCGGTGACCGCGCTCGAGCTGGGCGAGACGAAGGTGCGAATGACCTTCACGGTGGATCGCGACGTGTTTCTCGGTGACGCGACCAGCCTGGAGATCCGCATGCTCACCGCGGTCGGCGGCCACTACGTCGCGGTGTTCCCCGCGGGCGAGCGCGCCCTCGGCTCGCGGCCGATCCCGCCCGACCGGGTGCGGCTGCCCTACAGCCTGGTGCGCATCCTGCAGGACGCCGCTGCACCTGTCGCTCAGGTCGACGGGGAAACGCTGCGGCAGAATCTGGCCGCCCTCCAGCACTCCCTCGACACCAGCCCCGACGCGTTGCGCCAGATGGGCACCGCGATGCAGTCCTTCGTGGACATCCTGCGCGGGCAGAACCTCGAGGTGTCGCGTGCGCTCGCGGTGCTGGACGAGTATGTGCGCGCGATCGATGTGAACAAGTCGCTGATCGGGACGTTCGTCCGCGAGGTCGGCACCCTGATGACGGTCGGGCTCGGCAAGCGCGCCGAGATCGAATCGGCGTTGACCGTGGCGGCTTCGCTGCTGTCGCGGATCGCGGCGATCGAGCCGTCCTGGCGGGAGGTGCTCGCCCCGCTGGCCGGGAAGCTGCGCGAGCTGCTGCCGCAGCTGGAACAGCTGGCCGCGCAACTGGATGTGGCCATTCCGCAGTGGCAGCGGCTGCGCGAGCAACTCGTGGCGATGACCGCTTCGGAGGACGGTGTCGTCATCGATCAGTCGGCGCTGACGGCGACGGTGTGTATTCCGCTGCCGGGATGGGAGTGCTGAGCGATGACGCGCATCCTGCGGTCCCAGGGTTTCGTGACCGTGCTCGGCGCGCTGGTGCTGGCGCTGGTCGCCGCGATCGGGTATCTGGTGGTGTTCGATCCGGTGAAGAAGACGGTCGCCTACTGCGCCATCATGCCCGATGCCGTCGGCCTGTATCCGGGCAATCACGTGACGGCGCTCGGCATTCCGATCGGCACGGTCAACGCGGTGCGACCCGAGGGCACGGCGGTGCGGGTCGACTTCGAGGTGCAGGCGGAGCGCGTGCTGCGCGGGGAGGTCACCGCGACCACGGTCTCCGACACCCTGGTCGCCGATCGCGCCCTCGCGGTCCTCGGCGAGCCGGGCGCGGCGCCGTGGGATCGCTCGACGTGCATCACGAACACCTTCACGCCGAAGAGCATCAGCCAAACACTCCAGGGCTTCTCCCAGCTGGCGGCCCAGCTGACCGGCGGCGGAAATCCGGGCGAGCAGACCAGGATTCGGGACAGCGTCGTCGCCTTCGAGGCCGCCACTTCGGGCACCGGTCCGGAGCTGAACAAGCTGATCACCGATCTCGGCGATGCCCTGCGCGCGCCGGACGCGGCCATCGGGCGCATCGGCGGGCTGCTGGACTCCTACGGCTCACTGATGTCGAGCATCGCGCTGAACTGGGAGGACATCAAGATCGTGCTGGTGCAGGCGAGCGAGGGCATCGCCTTCATCAACGAGCTCTGGGACCGCGTGGTGCAGCTGATCGACTCGCTGCTGGTCATCCTGCCGTGGCTCAACAGCATCGCCCGTGAGTACGGCAGGCCGATCCTCGGCGCGCTGGACGGCGCGCTACCGGGCCTGCGGCTGCTCTCCGCGAACGTCGGGTCGCTCCAGCAGCTGGTGTCGATGGTCCCGCCGATCGTGCAGTTCTTCGAGCAGGTGATCGACCCGGCGACCGGGCGGCCGCAGCTGACCTATGCCGCGCCCAAGGTCGGGCTGCCGCGCGAGCAGGCCGATCGGATCTGCGCCGCGCTCAACGCGCTGCGGCCCGGCCACTGTGACGGTGCCGAAAACGGTTTGGCCGACGTGAATCTGGTGTCCCTGGTGCTCGGAACGGTAGGTGCTCGATGACTACGCGATCGGTCCGCCACGCCATGCTCGCTGTCGCACTGGCGGCCGCTCTGCTGTTGCCCGGATGCGGATTCGATCCCGCCCAGGTGCCGGTGCCCGGCGCGACCGTGTCCGGTCCGACCTACCGGGTGCGGATCGAGCTGGCGAACGCACTGAACCTGCCCGCCCAGGCCAAGGTGGTGGCCAACGGCGCGCAGATCGGCAGCCTGCGCGAGGTGCGAGTGGTCGACCCGACGCCGGAGCAGCCCGGCCGGGTGGAGGCGGTCGTCGAGATCGCCGAGGCGGTGCGACTGCCGGTGACCACCACCGTGCAGCTGCGCCAGAACACCATCCTCGGCGACATCTACATCGGACTCAGCACGCCCACCGGCGATTTCGACCGTGTCATCGCGCCGGGCGGCACCATACCGCTGGCGCGGACCCGCCCCGCGCTTCAGGTGGAAGACCTGCTGGCGGGCATGTCGACCTTCGTCGGCGGCGGCGCGATGCAGCAGATGCAGGCCATCGTCAACCGCGTCAACGCGACGCTGCCCGAGCGGCCCGCCGAGACCGCGCGGATCTTCGAGGTGCTCGGCCGCGACGTGTCCGACGTGGCCGAGCACATGGTGGTGGTGGACCGGTTCCTCGACTCGATCCAGCGCGATCTCGATGTGGCGCTGCGCAATCCGCGGGAACTCGACGCGCTGCTCAGCGAGCGTGGCGCGGTGGAGATCCCCGCCGACGCGACATCACTGGTGCTCACGCTCGGCGTGGTCGGCGGGCTCGGCATCGTCGGGCACGCAATCGCCTGGCTCGCGCCGCTGCTCGAGGCGGGCGACGAGGCCGCGAAAGCCTTGGTGCCGTTGTTGTTCGCGGACCGGCCGCTGGATCTGAGCGCACCGTCGAATCTGAACCGGGTGGTGTCGCTGATCCGCGACAAGATCATTCCGTTCGTGGAGCGCGGGCCGAAGCTGAACGTCGGCCAGGTGTTCGTGGAGGGAACGGGAACGGTGGAAGGGGCGCCGACGCCGGTCGCCACCGACGAGCAGGTGGCTCGAATCATCGCCACCCTCAGGATGATCGGAGTCGTGCGATGAACGTCGCCACCGAAACCGCCTATCCCGGCTACGTCCCCCAGAATCCCGCGGGCAGCGCGACCGACGAGGTGTTGCGGCGACTCGGCCCACTCGCTTCGCTGGCCGCGATCGCGGCGATTCTGCTGATCGGCGTGGGACATCTGAGCTTCGGCGTGGTGCGGGTCGGCTGGTTCACCGAGTACACCGAGGCCACCATGACGGTCCCGGATTCCGGTGGCCTGCTGCCGCGATCCAAGGTGCTGCTCTCCGGTATCCAGATCGGGCAGATCACCGCGGTGACGCACACCCGCGATGGCATCGATGTGGCCTTCCGTTACGACGCCGAATACCGGGTGCCCGCGAACAGTTCGGTCCGCATCGAGACGCTCTCGGCGCTGGGCGAGCCGTATCTGGAGTTCCGGCCGACGGTCGCGGACGCGCCGTACCTGCGCGACGGCGACCGGCTCGCGGCCGCGTCGGTGCAGCGGCCGGTGTCGATCCCCGAGGTCGCCCGCACCGCGACCCAGCTCCTCGAGCAGATCGACCCGGCGACCGTGGCCGCCATCATCGACAACTTCAGCACCGGACTCGCGGGCACCGAGGCGGTGATCCCGCAACTGTCCAGGGCAGGCGACCTGTTGGCGGCCACACTACTGAGCCGCACCGACCTGATTCGCAGGCTGCTGGTCGACATGCAGGCCCAGGCCACCGATATGACATGGGCGGGCGGCGAATTGGCCGCCGCCTCCAGACCGTGGGCCGAGTTCGGTCCGCGGGTCAGCGACGTGGCCGCGGCGATCGCGCGCGTCCTGCGGATCGGCGACACCCCCGCGGACTACCTCACCGACACCGAGGACGTGATCGGACTGCTCCCGTTCCTCGACGCCCTCACCCAGAAGCTGGATCTCCTCGGCCCCGAACTGCGCGAACTGTTTCCGGTCGTCCAGCCACTGCTCGCACTGACAACGGGAGTGCTCGGCAAGGTCGACCTCGGCAGCCTGATCTCCCAGGCCCTGCACGCCACGACCCCGGACGGCGCACTGCAATTGCAGATCACCGTCCGGTAGGTCGGTCCTTCGCGGAGGCCGACATTCGCTGAACGCTGTCCAGGTCTCTGTGCAGCGCTGCGGGGTCACCGGCGCCGCCCGGCTCCGAGAAGTTCGGCCGACGCCAATCTGGCAAAAGAGTGTCGCGGGATGCCAGTCCGGAACCCTGTCCCTCATGGATGGCACGATCGGACCATGAATCACCTGACCAGCCGGTTCGCGGGGCACCTCGATTTCGGCGACGACTCGGTGGCCGGTGCCGTGCTACCTGCTGGAATAGACGGATTCGGAGCCGGTGCCTGGTATTGGATTCACGGTGACGAGACTCTGAACCAAAGCGAACTCGACAAGGCCGAGACCGCTCTCCTCGATGTGAAGGCCCTGGTCGCTGCGGCCTTCGTCGCTTTCGCCGCCGAGCTGACCGATCCCCGGTCGACGACCTCATTGTTTCGCAAGGTTCATCTCGAGGAGATCCCCGAAGAGATGGCGGGCGACTTGTTCGACGTGGACACTTGTGAGGCTGTTACCGACAAGGTCTTCCTCGACCATCTACTCGTCGTCGGCATTGCGATCAGCCCCGCGGCGACGGAACGTGTTCTCGCGCTCGACTTCGCGATCGGCGCTGACAAGCCCACCGACCAGCTGCTTGTCGCCGTGTGGGATCGGAACAACACCGTTACCGTCCACCACGAAAGTTGAGCCCGGCGAATCACCCGTCACTACAAACCAAACCCACAGCTTTTCCGGCATGCACACCAAAAACTCGGCGTGACAACCGAACACGTGATCCACGTCGCGGCAAGCCAGCCTCTGGACATGGCCGTCTGCCACTCGATGGGCATCCGAGCCTTCTGGAGGGTCGACCGGAATACGGCAGAAACCTGCCGTTGAGGCCATAGTGGCCGGTGAGAGACCCGACGTCGGTGTGGCGGGTGGTGCCGGTTAGGGTTCGGGTGCTCTGGTGGTGTTGTTGTTCCGGGTGGTTTCGTGGCTTCGATCGATCGCACCTGTTCACGCTGGTCGACTCGATCGAGCTGGAGCCGGTGACCGCGGAGCGCGCCGTGGCCGACGCAGTGGAATTCGTGCGTGCGGTGCGGAACCGGCGCGGGGACTGGATCGGCGAGACCGTGGTGCTTGAACGCGATGGCGTTAAGTCGGTGGTGCGGGTGGATGTGGACTCCTTCGCCAGCGAGTTGTGGCGGAAGGTGTTGCGGGACAAGCGCCGTCCGAGGATGTTGTCGCGGCGGCATCTGGCGGTGTGCGTGTTCTCCTATCTGGCGGCCGAGCTGCGCTCCGGTGATATCGCGGTGGCAGGGTCGGACTCGTATGCGAACCTGCACGCGCAGTTGATGAGCTGGGACGAGTGCGCGCCGCTGGTCGAGCAGTTCTGCGCCCAGGCCGGTATGCCATCCGAGGCGAGCGAGCTGCACAGTCTGACATGGCCCGCAAGCGCCGTTCTTCGGGAAAGCTCACCGGCCAGCTTCCGGCTCGACATGACTACCCGCCTGGATCTGAATCGAGAGCGGGAGGCTTATCCGCAAGCATCTTGATGGCCTCTGTCCGGGGTGCAAGCGCCGTCCCAGCGGCCATCAGCCGTGGCGCGCGTTCGACCTCGGCCGAGCCGGCACCGTGGCAGCGACGAATTCTTGGAGCAGGCCACTGGTAGGAAACTGTTCTCAAGTTCTGTCAGGGGTCGTGCCTACCCTGTCGTCATGGTGAGTGTGAAGGTCGTCGACGAAACGGCATCCGGGGGTCGCGACGAAGGCTGGATGTTCGAGGTGACCGAGGAGCGGCTGCCACTGCAGGAGATCATCCGGCGGCGAGTATTCCAGGAGGTCGCCGAACACAATGCCGGCGCGTCTCGTGGTGCCTTTCGTGGTCTGGTACGGCCGGCAGATGCCGAGGTGGTGCGCGGCGGGTTCCGCACGACTGGTCGTGTCGATCCGGAACGCCAGTGCGAGGCGGCGTTGCAGGCTTTCGGGCGCAACGGTTTCGTGGTTCTGGTCGGCGATCGACAGATCGAGGAGTTGGACGAGGTGGTCGCGCTGCCACTGGGTGTGGAAATCACATTCCTGAAGCTCGTCGCATTGGTGGGTGGCTGAATGTCGAGGTCCGAGTACGAGACCGCGGCGCGGGCCGCCATCGCTGCGGACGATATGGACGCCTTCTTCGACACCTATCTGCAGGCGTATCAGACGAAGACCGACAAGTACGTGTGGGGTGCGGTATCGGACATGGCACGCGTGTTGCCAGACGAGATCTCCGAGCGGTTGGCTCGCGTCTGCGCCGCAGCGGCCCCGGCCGCTTCCGAGCACATCCGACACGGGATCAAGTATCTGCAAGAGAGCATCGTCCCTTCCAAGTACAAGACAGCGGTCCTCGACGCCATCGCGGCGGACGATATGGGCAGGTTGTGCGCCGAGATTGTGCGGGTACACCAGATCGCCGAGTCCTCCCATATGGCGTCCGACTATGCCTTGTGGCATGCCCTGTTCGCCAAGGTGCGTGAACTGCCGACCGAGACGGTCGAACGGCTTGCTCGCGCTTGCGCGCTTGCGTTCCCTACCGCTTCCGAGCGCGAGCAGCACTCTCTGCTGCTCTTGGCGTCGACCATCGCACCCACCTTGCCGATCCTGGTCGAAGAACGGCGAGCAGTGCTGGAAACCCTGTCGAACCACCACGGCAGGTTGAGCCTTTTCGCGATCGACTCATCTCTGGCCCTAGCCGAACTGGCGTCAGGACGTATCTTGAGCCCTGAGGTCGTCGCGGTGTACCGCCGCGGAGCCTGCGAGAGGTACCAGGACTCTCGTGTTGCAGAGGTCGCCCGGCAATGCCCCGAACCAGTGGTCAATGTGGGTGAGCAATGGGCGGACCGAGCACTGGAGTTGGCGTGCTCGTCTCCGGGTTGGCACGACCTGCTGGCCTTCGCCACAACCGCCACGATGGGAAGACCGAACGCCAAGTGGGAAAAGACCGGTCGAGCGCTGCTGGCGAAGGTGGATTCCTTCGACGAGAAGGTGCTGTCGTTGTTGGAACTGGTTGGCCGACCCAGGACATTACCGCTGCGGCATCGTCTCGCCGAAGATCCCGGCCTCAACGATGAGTACGACCCGTTCAACGCGAACGCTGTGCGCGGTCTGCTGTGGCTGCTGACGTATCGGCCCCCGCAGCCGACGACCGCCCGCATCCTGGGCGGCCTGGTGGAAACGTCGCTGCGCAAAATCAAGGGTCTGGGACCACGTAACCCCATAGCCAACGCCGGTGTTTACGCTCTGAGCCAGGTGAGCGGCGAGGCGGCGCTGGGTGAGCTGGCCCGCCTGGCCGCCACAGTGACTTACAAGGGCACGTTGAAGCTGATCAACGTCGCGCTGGAGACCATTGCACACGCGCTCGGGCTGACCCGCACTCAGATCGAGGAGATGGCCGTGCCCGCCTACGGCCTGACGTCGGTAGGCACGGCGGAATTCGCCTTCGGCGCCGCGTCGGCGACGGTGACCGTGGACGGCACCAAGGCGGTGCTGTGCTGGTTCACGAGCAAACCGGTGAAAAGCGTCCCGGCCGCGGTGAAACGCGACCATGCCGAGGAATTGAAAGAACTCGAGGCGGCGGCCAAGGACATCGGCAAGATGCTGACCGCCCAAGTCGAACGGCTGGATCGCCAGTTCCTGGAGCGCCGCACCTGGGATTACCCCTCGTGGCGGGAGTATTACATCGACCACCCCTTGGTGGGCACGATCGCCCGCCGTTTGTTGTGGACAGTCGACGGGGTCACCTGCGGCTACGCAGACGGCGCGCTGCGCGACGTGGCGGACAACCCGGTGGGTGGTGACGTCGTGGAGCTGTGGCACCCGCTCGGTCGCTCGACGGAGGAGATCCTCGCATGGCGAGACTGGTTGGAATGCAAGAATATCCGGCAGCCGTTCAAACAAACCCATCGCGAGGTCTACCTACTCACCGACGCAGAACGCCACACCGGTACCTACTCGAACCGCTTCGCGGCGCACATCCTGCGCCAACACCAGTTCCACGCGTTGGCCGCTGTCCGGGGATGGCGCAACAAGCTCTTGCTGGATGCCGACACCTCCGTGCCGCCACCGACCCGTGAACTGCCGCAGTGGGGTGTGCGCGCGGAATACTGGGTGGAGGGCGACCGCGACGACATTGGGGACGTCGACATCACGGAGTCCGGCAGCTACCTACGCCTGCGCACCGACCAGGTGCGGTTCTACCCGATCGACGCACCACTGAACCTTGCCAACAGCGCTTTCCATGGCGGCTTCCATGGGTCGGCCGAGCCACTGCCACTGTCGGACGTGCCCGAACTGGTCCTGAGCGAAGTACTGCGCGACGTGGACCTGTTCGTCGGTGTGGCCAGCATCGGCAACGATCCGACATGGTACGACGGTGGTCCGAACGGCAGGTTCGCCGACTACTGGACCGACTACAGTTTCGGCGACCTGAACCAGACTGCACAAACCAGACGTGACCTGCTGACCAGGCTGCTGCCCCGACTGGACATCGGCCACCAATGCACCGTGGAAGACAGATTCCTGCACGTGCGAGGTACCAAGCATTCGTATCGGATCCACCTGGGCTCAGGAAATGTCCTGATCGACCCCAACAACCGCTACCTGTGCATCGTCCCCTCGGCACGAACAACCGAACCGGACTCGTTCCTGCCGTTCGACGGTGACCGGATGCTGTCGGTGATCCTCAGCAAAGCCCTGCTTCTGGCCAACGACACAAAAATCACCGACCCAACCATCCTGAGCCAACTCCCGTGACAATGCTTCAGGCGTGACAGTTGGTCGAACTCAGTGCACCGATTGCCATCTCGTGGCGCACTTCCGCTCCTACACGATCCTTATCTCACCCAAGACGAGGATGGGGTGTTTCATAGGCGGTCACCTATGAAACACGGCTCCGGCGGGGAGCGTCCTGGGCGTTCCCCGGCGTCGGTCGGGTCTTCGCCGAGAAGATCTCCACCCGCCCCGAACTGGACAACGCCGTCACCCTCGCCCGGGAACTGCGGGCCTCCGGTGTCGCGGCCACCCTCGTCGTGCACGAACACAAACGCCTCGGCCGCGGAATCGAACTCGCCGCCCTCGCCGAGCAATTGAAAGCCTCCGACATCGGCCTGGAATTCCTCACCGGCGAACTGCAAGGCTCCCACATCGACGCGCTCCACCAATTCGCCCACGGACCTACTGCTCGTCGGCGACGGTGATGCCGAGAGTGCTCGCGAAGCTTGGGGCCAGGTCCATCAATTGCAGTGGTGTGATGGTTGCGCCGCGCAGACCGTCGAGCCCGTCGGCGATGCCGATTCGTGTGGCGCCGCGCAGGTCGACCTTGCGCATTGTGGTCTTGTTGAGCGAAAGGTCTGTCAGTGTCGAGCCGGGGAAACTCACCGTGGTGAGATCCGCGTCGCCGAAATCGGTGTGCCGCAGGACGCAGTCGACGAACGAGACCTCGCGCAGCTTCGCGCGGCGGAAGTTGACCGAGTCGAATTTGCAGCCCTCGAACCGGACGCGGCGCAGCACCGTGCCGCCCGCGTCCACGCCGGAGAACACGCCTTCGACGAATTCGGCGTCCTGCCACGAGGTATCCGAGAGATCGGTGCCGATCCAGGAGACGGCGCGCAACCAGACGTCGGTGAACCGCCCGTAGCGAAAGCTGCCCCGGGTGACGGTGAGCGAGGTCAACGCGGACTCGGCGAAACGCACGTGCTCGGCCCCGAGGTGTTCGAGTTGGCGATCGTCGACGTGGACGCAGTCGTAATCGCCCTCGCGCTCCGGCTCCTCCTCGAACGGCGTCAGGTACCGCGCGAACGGCAGATCCGCCAGTTCACGTGCCACGCCCCACCTCCCAACTCAGTCGACAACGGTCGATCCTGTCTACCAGCGCCCACCGACAACCGGCGTCGAGGCAGGTCAACGCAGCGTGCACAGCCAGCGGCGGGTATCGGCGGGATCGATGACGTCGTCGAGCTCCAGCACGGTCGCCGCGGTGAGCGCCTTGCCGTTGGCGTAGGCGAGCTGCACGAGGTTGTCGAAGGCCGTCTGCCGCTCGTCCGGGTCCGCGATGGCGGCCAGCTCCTTTGCGAAGCCGAGGCGCACCGCACCCTCCAGGCCCATGCCGCCGATCTCTCCGGTCGGCCAGGCGATCACGAAACGCGGCGCGCGGAACGAGCCTGCGGCCATGGCCTGCGCGCCGAGGCCGTATCCCTTACGCAGGATCACCGTGCCCCACGGCACCGACAGCGCGGCCGCGTCGACGAACAGGCGACTGAACTTGGTGACCGTCGCGTGCGTCTCGGCCTCCGGCCCGACCATGAAACCCGGTGTGTCGCACAGCGACACGATCGGCAGCCCGTGCGCGTCGCAGAGCCGGAGGAACATGGCCAGCTTGTCGGCGGCGGGCGCGTCGATGGCGCCGCCGAGGTGATGGCAGTCGTTGGCGATCAACCCGAACGGCCGCCCCTCGACGCGCACCAGGGCGGTGACGATGCCGACGCCCCAGTCCCTGCGCAATTCCAGCACCGAACCGACGTCGGCGATCGAGGCGATGGCCGCGCGAATATCGAAGGCGCGCAGGCGATTCTCGGGCACCACGTGGCGCGCGAGCCGGGGATCGGGTGCCGTCCATTCGGTCTCGCCGCCTTGGAAATAGCCCAGATAGCGGCGCGCCAGGGCGACCGCTTCGGCTTCGTCGGCCGCGACCAGGTGCACCACGCCGTTGCGACGCTGCACCTCGATCGGCCCGATGTCCTCCGGCGCGTAGACGCCGAGGCCGCCGCCTTCGATCATGGCGGGCCCGCCCATGCCGATGTTCGCGTCGGGGGTGGCGATCACGACATCGCACATGCCGAGCAGGGCGGCGTTGCCCGCGAAGCAGCGGCCGGAGACGATGCCGATCAGCGGCACCCTGCCGGACAGCGCGCCCATGGCGCGGAAGGTGGTGACGTCCAGGCCCGAGATGCCCGCGTAGTCGGTGTCGCCGGGACGGCCGCCACCGCCTTCGGTGAAGAACAGCACCGGAAGTCGTTGTTCACGAGCCAGTTCCAGCATGCGGTCGGTCTTGACGTGGTTGCGCATGCCCTGGGTGCCCGCGAGCACCGTGTAGTCGTAGGAGAGGACGACCGCGCGGGCCGCGTCCGCGCCGAAACGGTCGGCGTTGATCGTCGCCACGCCGGTGATCAGGCCGTCCGCCGGTGTGTTGGCGATGAGGTCCTCAGGGCTGCGGCGCGAGCGTTGCGCGGCGACCGCCAGCGCCCCGTATTCGAGGAAGCTGTCCGCGTCGACCAGATCGGCGATGTTCTCGCGGGCGGTGCGGCGGCCGAGCCGGTGGCGTTTGGCGACGGCCTCGGGCCGGGCGGCGTCCAGGCCGATGCGATGCCGCTCGTGGACTTCGGCGAGATCGGCGCGGATCGCGTCCAGGTCGACGGCGGCGACGTCGTCCGTTTCGCCGTCGTGCTCGCTCGCGGCCCAGACCAGTAGCGCGGCGTGCGGGTCGACGGTGTCGCCGGGCACGACGAGGTGCCGCAGCACGCGCAGCGGCTGTTCGGCGCGCAGCACGTGTTGCATCTTCATGGCTTCCAGCACCGCCACTTCGCCACCGGCGGGGACGACGGCGCCCGCTTCGACCAGGCTCACGACCGTGCCGCCCATCGGCGTCGACAGCGCTGTCTCGCCGTCGAACAGCGGGTCGGGCTCGCGTGCGGCCACGGTATCGGCGGCGGTATCGACCGAGGGCAGTGCGGTGGCGAGATCGGCTGCGCGCGCGGCGAATTCGGCGGCATGCTGCTCGAACCACGAGGTGGTGACCGCGCCACTGTGGCCGAGCTCGTCGAGTACCGCCCGCAGCACGGTCGCGTTGGTGTCCACTCCGGCGACGACGGTCTCGGCCAGCGCGTCCGCGCAGCGCCGCAGCGCGGCAGGATACGACCCCGCGCGCGCGATCACCTTCGCCAGCAGCGAATCGAAGTGCACGCCGTGCCGCAGTCCGGCGTACAGGCCGGTGTCGACCCGCACACCGACGCCGGTCGGCGCGGCGAACCGCGTGACGGTGCCGGAGGCAGGCAGCACTTCCCCACCGGCCGTGACGATTTCGGCGTTCACCCGGGCCTGGACGGCACAGCCGCGTGGCGCGGGATCGGGCAGGTCGAGCTCGGCGAGCGAGGCGCCGCGCGCCAGATCGAACTGGAGCGCGACGAGGTCGGCTCCGGTGACCTCCTCGGTCACGGTGTGCTCCACCTGGAGCCGCGGATTCACCTCCAGGAACCAGTAGTGCGTTCCGCTGACGAGGAATTCGACGGTGATCACGCCGCGACAACGCACCGATTCGGCAAGCGCGACGGCATCGGCGTGCAACTGCTCGCGCACGGCCGAGTCCAGCCCGGGCGCGGGCGCGATCTCGATCAGCTTCTGGTGGCGCCGCTGCACGCTGCAATCGCGGTCGCCGAGCGCCATCGCCACGGCGCCGTCCGCGACGACCTGCACCTCGATGTGCCTGGCCGCGGGCACCAGCGCCTCCGCGTAGACGGTGTCGTCGCCGAATCCCGCGCGCGCCTCGGCCCGGCAGTACTCGTAGGCGGCGGGCAATTCGGCGGGGTCGCGCACCACGCGCATGCCGCGCCCGCCGCCACCGGCCGCGGCCTTGACCATGACGCCTTCCGGATAGCGGGCGAGCAGCTCGGTGATCTCGTCCACGCCGGAACCCGCGGGCGTGGCGGGCAGAACGCGCACGCCCGCGCGTTCGGCCGCGGCGCGCGCGGCGGTCTTGTCGCCGAAGGTACACAACACCTCGGGCGACGGACCGACGAAGACCACGTCCGCCGCGGCGCACGCGGCCGCCAAATCGGCGCTCTCGCTGAGGAATCCGTAGCCGGGATGAACCAGCGCGCCGGATTCCGCCTTTCTCGCCGCGGCCACGATGCCCGCCACGTCCAGGTAGGCGGCCGCGCCGTGTCCGTTCAGTTCCACCGCGTCGTCGGCGAGGTGGACGTGCATGGCCTCGCGTTCGTCGGCGGTGTACACCGCTAGCGTGCGGTATCCGCGCTCACGGGCGGTCCGCAGGACGCGGACCGCGATTTCTCCTCTATTGGCCACGACGACGTACATGCCGCCCAGTTTCGTTGACATTGACGTCAACGTCAATGACCATATTGTCGTGACCTCCTCCGCCTGGTCGGTTCGCGGCGCGCGCGAACGCTCGCACACCGACCGCCACCGTGATCTGCTCGACGCCGCCGCCCGGGTCTTCACCGCGCGCGGCTACGCCGAGACCACCGTCGCGGCCATCACCGCGGAGGCGGGCGTCGCGCGCGCCACGCTGTATGTGTACTTCGCCTCGAAAGACGAGATCTTCCACGCGCTCGCCGTCCGGGTGCGTGACGACTTCCTCGCCGCGCAAGAACCCGGCCTCACCGGCGACGATCCGCGAAAGACGTTGCGCGCCACCATCGACGCCTTCGCGATCGCGGTCCGCAAGACCGGTCCGTTGCTGCGGATGCTCGAGGAGCGCGGCGCCATCGATCCGGCGTTGGCCGGACTCGTTGGCGAGATCACCGAGCGTCCGACCCGCCGTTTCACCCGGTGGATCGAGCGCCAACAGCAGGCCGCGGCGATCTCGCCGGTCGCCGAGCCGCGCGTGGTCGCCGAGACCGTCGGGTATTCGCTGACCCGCGGCGCACTGGTACGTCGCGACGCGGACGCGGCGGTGTGGGACGCGTATCTACGCAACGTCTACACCATCGCCGAGACATTGCTCGGCATGCCGTGACACGACTTCGGCCCGCCGAAGAGTCGGCGGGCCGAGAGCGGTGGTCGGAGTGGATCAGGCGCTGCGGCTGTCCAGCAGCGCGGCGGGCCGGTCGGTGGCTCCGCTGAAGCGCAGCACGCCGTCCTCGAGCGACGCCTTGCGCAACAGGGCGCGGTCGCGGAAGTAGTTGTTGATCACCTGCCACGGGCCGTTGGTGCCCTGGCGCGGCATCACCGCGTCGCCGCGCTTGATGTAGCCCGAGGTCAGCGCGCCGCCCATCACCGAAGCGGCGCCGCGGTCGCCCTCCTCGGCCACCGCGACGAACTTGGTGAGGCCCTTGGACTTCAGGTGATTGAGCAGACGGCAGAAGTACTCGGCGGCCAGATCGGCCTTCAGCGTCCACGACGCGTTGGTGTAGCCGAGCACCATCATGGCGTTGGGCACGCCGTCGAGCAGCGCGCCCTTGTAGACCACGCGATCGCGGGTCACCACCGGCTCGCCGTCGATCTCGAGCGACGCACCGCCGAGCATCTGTACCGAAAGGCCCGTCGCGCTGATGACGATGTCGGCCTCGAGTTCCTCGCCGGAGGCCAGCCGGATGCCGGTCTCGGTGAAGGTCTCGATGCGATCGGTGACGATCGAGGCCTTACCGCTGCGCAGCACCTTGAACAGGTCGCCGTTGGGCACCACGCACAGGCGCTGGTCCCACGGGTTGTAGGACGGCGTGAAATGGCGCATGTCCAGATCCGCGCCGACCTGCAGCCGGACTGCGGCGAGCAACAGCTTCTTGGCCGCCGCCGGATTGGTGCGGGAGAGCTGGAAACTGGCGCGCTGCAAGGCGATATTGCGCGCGCGGCCGATCCGGTAGGCGAGTTTCGCGGGCACCTTGGCCGCCTTCATGCCGACCGCGACCGGGTCGTCGGCGGGCAACGCGGTGATGTAGGTGGGCGAGCGCTGCAGCATGGTCACGTGCGCGGCGTCTTCGCTCATCGCCGGGATGAGGGTGATCGCGGTGGCGCCGCTGCCGATGACGACCACGCGCTTACCGCGGTAGTCCAGATCCTCGGGCCAGTGCTGCGGGTGCACGATCTGCCCGCGGTAGTCCTGCTCGCCGGGGAACTCGGGGCGGAAGCCGTTGTCGTAGTCGTAGTAGCCGGTGCAGCCGACCAGGAAGTTGCTGGTCCACTCCTCGGTCGCGCCGGTCCGCTCGTCGATCGCGGTGACGGTCCACAGCTCGGCTTCGCTGGACCAGCGCGCGACGGTCACCTTGCGGCCGAACCGGATGTGCTCGGTGACGCCGTACTCGGCGGCGGTGTCCTCGATGTACTGGCGGATGTGCGGTCCGTCGGCGAGCACCTTGGTGCCGTGCCACGGGCGGAAGCCGTAGCCGAAGGTGTACATGTCCGAGTCGGAGCGAATGCCCGGGTATTTGAACAGGTCCCAGGTCCCGCCGATGGCGCTGCGCCGTTCCAGGATCGCGTAGCTGCGTCCGGTCTGCTCGCGGGTGAGATGGCAGGCCATCCCGATTCCGGACAGGCCAGCGCCGATGATCAGTACGTCGACATGCCGCGTCATTGAGGTACTCGTTTCGTCTGGTCTCGCACCCGGGCGACGTCGTCCGAGCGTGTTCAATCGAGGGTACATGTTATTAGAAGTAACGTCTATAACGCGAATCCCCTGATCGGCGATAAAAACCATGGTGGTCGCAAACCGTGACCCCGGGACGTGCGGTCAGCACCATGAACCACTGCGGCATGCCCACGACTCCCACGCCCGAAGGAAGTGACGCACGCATGAGTCTGTCGTTCCACTGGTTCCTGCCCACCTACGGTGATTCGCGCGGTCTGGTCGCGGGCGGCCACGGCACCTTCATGTCGGGCGACCGTCCTGCCTCGCTGCGCTACCTGAATCAGATCGGCGCCGCCGCCGAGGACAACGGCTTCGAGGCGGTGCTGACGCCGACCGGCGCCTGGTGCGAGGACGCCTGGCTCACCACCGCGATGCTGGTGGAGACCACCGAGACGCTGAAATTCCTGGTCGCCTTCCGCCCCGGCCTGATCAGCCCGACGTTGGCCGCCCAGATGGCGGGCACCTTCCAGCGCCATTCGCGCGGCCGGCTGCTGCTCAACGTGGTGACCGGCGGCGAACCGCACGAGCAGCAGGCCTACGGCGATTTCCTCGACAAGGATCAGCGCTATGCCCGCACCGGCGAATTCCTGCACGTCGTGCGGGAGCTGTGGCGATCGACCGAGCCGCTGACCTTCGAGGGCGAGCACATCCGGGTCCGCGAGGCCCTGCTGAGCAACCGGCCCGACCCGATCCCGCCGGTGTTCTTCGGCGGCTCGTCGGCGCCCGCCGGGCCGGTGGCCGCCCGCTACGCCGACACCTACCTCACCTGGGGCGAGCCGCTGCTCGCGGTGAGCAGGAAGCTGGAGTGGATCCGGCGTCTCGCCGTCGACCACGGCCGCGTCCTCGACTACGGCCTGCGCATCCACGTCATCAGTCGCGACACCTCCGAACAGGCGTGGGCCGAGGCCGAGCGGCTGCTACAGGGCATCGATCCCGCCGACGTCGAACGGGTGCAGGCGAACCTCGCCCGCAGCGAGTCCGAGGGGCAACGCCGGATGCTCGAGCTACACGGCGGCAGCAGCGAGCGGCTGGAGATCGCGCCGAACCTGTGGGCCGGTGTCGGACTGGTGCGCGGCGGCGCGGGCACCGCGCTCGTCGGCTCGCACGAGGAGGTCGCCGAGCGGCTGGTCGAGTACTCGCGCCTCGGCATCACCCACTTCATCCTGTCCGGCTATCCGCACCTCGAGGAGGCGTACTGGTTCGGCGAGGGGGTGCTGCCGATCCTGGAGCGCAAGGGTCTGTGGCGGCATCCGCACCGCGCGGCGCCGGTCCGCGTCGGCACTCCGTTCGCAACCTCGTCGTCCAGCTGAGCGCGCCGCCGGGGTGCGCCCGCTGCCTGTATGCAGCGCCTGCAAACCCCCGGTTATCGCTGCCGTCGCGGCACCCACGAGAATGGATCCCCGGCTCCGGCCCACGAAGGCCGAGCCGAGGATCCATTTTTCGTACTGGGGTGGACCACGCCCCGAGAGGAAATCGATGACCCGCGCAGCTGAACAACGGTGGCGCCGCCGCACGCCCGACTCGAACCCGTCCGGCGTGGCGCTCAAACGGAGCCTCGGGCGGGTCGACCTAACCGCCATGGGCGTCGGCACCATCGTCGGTGCGGGCATCTTCGTCATCACCGGCGTGGCGGCCGCGGAGAAGGCGGGACCGGCCATCGTGCTGTCCTTCGGACTGGCCGGTCTGGTCTGCGTGCTCGTCGCGCTGTGCTACAGCGAGCTCGCCGCGATGGTCCCGGTCTCGGGCAGCGCCTACACCTACACCTACGCCACGCTCGGTGAAGGTCCCGCGTTCCTGGTCGGCTGGAATCTGCTGCTCGAATTCGTCATCGCGGGCGCGGCCGTGGCGATCGGCTGGTCCGGGACGACGGTGTCGGCGCTGGACTCGATGTTCGGCATCACGCTGCCGCACGCCATCACCGCGGGGCCCGGTGAGGGCGGGGTGGTGAACCTGCCCGCGGTGCTGATCATCGCCGCGATCGTGGCCGTGCTGGTCGGCGAAGTGTCGCTCACCGCACGCATCACCAAGGCGCTGGTCGCGGTGACCATCGGCGTGCTGGTGCTGGTGATCGCAGTCGGCGCACCGCACATCGACCTGGGCAACTGGGTCCCGTTCGCGCCGTTCGGCTGGAGCGGCGTCATCGGCGGCGCGGCCATCGCGTTCTTCGCCTTCCTCGGTTTCGACGTGGTCGCCGCCTCCGCCGAGGAGGCGCGCAACCCCAAGCGCGACGTGCCCTTCGCCATCATCGGCACCGTGCTGATCGCGACGCTGCTCTACGCGCTCGTCAGCGCCGTGCTCACCGGCGTCGCCCCGTTCCCGACCCTGAACAACGGCGCACCGATCGCCACCGCCTTCGGCGCGCTGCACATCGGCTGGATCGGCAACGTCATCATCGTGGCCTCGGTCATCGCGCTCACCAAGGGTCTGCTGCTCATCGTCTACGCCCAAGTGCGGCTGAGTTTCGCGATGTGCCGCGACGGTCTGCTGCCCCGCAGGCTGGCCGCGACCGGCAAGCGCTCGACGCCGGTGCGGTTGACGCTGGTGCTCGGGGTGTGCTGCGCCGCCATCGCCGGACTGCTGCCCATCGACATCGTGGTCGAACTGGTGAACATCGGCGCGCTGTCGGCATTCGCGGTCGTGTGCGTCGGCGTGCTGGTGCTACGCAAACAGGAGCCGAACCGGGAACGTCCGTTCCGCACCCCGCTCGTGCCGCTGGTGCCGATTCTCGCGCTGATCGGATGCGCGCTGATGGCGTTCACCCTCGACGTGCTGACCTGGGTGCGGTTCGCCGTCTGGGTCGCGGTCGGCGTCGCGGTCTACCTCGGGTACGGACGCAGGCATTCGACCTTCGCCACGTCCGAGACGTCCCAGGCCCGCGTTCCCGCAGGCCCTGCGAGTTAGCCGCGCCCGGCGGGCTGCACCAAGCGCAGCAATGCGTCCACCGTCGTTTCCGGGGACGTGTTGAAGCAGAGCCTGATGCCGGGCGCCGACTCGGTCAGCACGTTCACGATGCGTTCGAACAGCAAGGTCTGCTCCGGGAGCATCCGGACGCCGCCGCCGATCATCGCCAGCCCGTAGGTCGCCTCCCCGAGCCTGCTCTCGACGAGGTCCTCGGCCGCGTCGGGATCGGCCGGAACCGAGCACGACACGACGTCGAGGCCCGAATCGCGCAGCGCCGCCGTCCCGGCCTCGACGCGCGCGGTGAGCTCGGCTTCGTCCAGTCCGGCGTGCTTGCTGTAGTCGAGCTGGCTGGGATGCAGGCCGATGGAGCGGATCTTGGTGTCGGAACCGAGGGTCATGGCGTCCACAGTGCCAGCGATCTCCGGCGCGCAGGCGGGCCGAAGCACACGCGATGCCGTTCTGCACTCGATGCGGATCCGCTGTCGCGCGGCGGCCTTCCCTCATCGTGGCATCGAGTGCAACCAGAGTTCCACGTGAATCACACCGTTTTCCAACGGAATTCGGCGAGGGCTTGCCGGTGGCGCATCGGTCGCAGCGCTCTGTGTCGGGAGCTCTCGGGAAGTCGCCGAAAACCGGTGCGGCGGTATGGATCGGGATCCCGGATCACACTCGTCGCCGCTCACGTACCCGGCACGTCCGGCATCGGTGAGATCGTCGCGCCTGCCGTCCGTAACCGCTGCGCCAGCACGTGACAGCGCGTCGCCAGCTCCGGCGGGTCGAGTACCTCGAAGGCGTGCCCGAGCAGGAGCACGTGCATGAGTACGGCGTCGAGGTTGGCGGCCCCGCTGACGACCTCGCAGCGCTCGCCGTCGCGCTGGTGCACGACCGCCGCCGACGCCGGAATCTGCGCGCGCACTGTGTCGGCCGACGCGTGCACGAGAAAGCGCGCCCGGTGCGGGTAGACCCGACTCGCCACGCCCTCCTGCACGTACGTCGCCGCGTCGGGCGCAGGGCGTGCGCGGAACCGCCAGGTCCGTGCGGCCACATCGGTCATCCTGTCGACACGGAAGCTGCGCCAGTCGTCGCGATCGAGGTCGTAGGCGAGCAGATACCAGCGCCGATCGGAGGCGACCAGACGATAGGGCTCGACCCGCCGCCGCGTCGGCCGATTGGCGGACGGGTAGTCGAATCCGGCCTCGACCTCGTCGCGGCATGCTCTGGCCAGCGTCATGAGCGCCTCGGGGTCCACCGGAGTGCGGCCCGCGCCGAAGGACTCGACCGAGTCGGCCAGCGCGCGCACCTCGCGCCGTAGCCGGGCGGGTAGCACCCGGTCGAGTTTGGTCAGCGCCCGCAGCGCGGCGTCGCCGGCGCCGGTGACCGCGCCACCCGCACCCACGAGCAGCGAGACGGCGGTGGCGATTGCTTCCTCGTCGTCGAGCAGCAGCGGCGGCAGATCCTGTCCCGGTCCGAGCCGGTAGCCGCCGCCGACACCCTGGCAGGCGTGCACCGGATAGCCGAGGGTGCGCAGTCGTTCGACATCGCGCCGTACCGTGCGCGGCGTGACGCCGAGCCGGTCGGCGAGCTCGGGGCCGGTCCACACCTGGCGTTGCTGCAACAACCCGAGCAAGGTGAGCACCCGCTCGGTCGTACCCCGCTCGTCGCTGCCTGCCATGTCCACCTCGCTAAGCCTCCCGGAGATAGCGGACCGATGCTGTCCGGTTTCGATGTCAGGGTAGCCGCATGGACGCAGACCAACTCGAATGGAACCGCACGCTGCGCGAGCAGTGGGTGGTCCACTGGGACAATCAATTGCGCGGCAGGCTCGACGGTCTCACCGACGACGAGTACTTCTGGTCGCCGGTGCCCGACGCCTGGAGTGTGCGGCCGCGCGGCAGTTCGACCGCGCCCGTGCAGGCGGGCGCCGGAGACTTCACGATCGACTACGCCGTTCCCGGGCCGGGTCCCGCGGCGTTCACCACGATCGCGTGGCGACTCGGTCACGTCATCGTCGGCGTGCTCGCCGCGCGCAACGCGGCGCACTTCGGCGCTCCGGCCGCGTCCTACGAAACCTGGACATACGCGGGCAACGCGGCCGCCGCACTCGACCAGCTCGACACCCAGCTCGGCGTGTGGCTCGCCGGGGTACGCAACCTCGGCGACGCCGGTTTGCGGCTCCCGGTCGGTCCGAAGGAGCCCTATCCTGAGGCGTCCATGGCCGACCTGGTGCTACACATCCACCGCGAACTGATCCACCACCTGTCCGAGGTCTGTCTACTGCGCGACCTCTACCTGCACACGCAACCCACCGCGAACGGAGCAACTCGATGAGCCGCCACCTCCAGATCACCTTCGACGCCCACGATCCGAAGGCGCTGTCGACGTTCTGGCGCGAGGTACTGGGCTATGTCCACCCCGGGCCGCCTGGAGTCGACCTGCCCGCCGGCGCCGACCCGCTGGCCGCATGGGACGAGTTCCTCGCTCGTATCGGCGTACCGCCGGAGCTGCGCAATACGAGATCGGCCATCGAGGACCCGGACGGGCACGGCCCACGACTGTTCTTCCAGCAGGTGCCGGAGGACAAAGTCGCCAAGAATCGCGTCCACCTCGACGTCCGTGCGGCTCCCGGGCTCCAAGGCGAGGAGCGGATGGCGGCGCTGGAGGCCGAGTGCGACCGGCTCGTCGCGCTGGGAGCGAAACGGGAACGTCGCCACGAGCCCGAACCGCCGCTGAGCGCGGGCTTCATCGTGATGACCGACCCCGAAGGCAACGAGTTCTGCCTGGACTGACTCGGCCGCGCGGTCAGCGGCGGCTCGTGCGCGATAGGCGTGCGGACGAGCTCGCCGCGGCGCACAGACAGCTCCAGCGCGACGATCGCGCCGGAGCTGCCGCGCGCAGCAGTTCCCACGCCACCGCGCCGCCCTTGACATTTGACGGTCACCACCTCGGCCGGGCCCACCGCCGCCTCGGGCGTCGCGGTTCGACGGTTCAGGTCGAGCACTGAATGTCGTTGCCAGACAACGGCGAGGCGTCATCTCAGCGGGCGTGGACGCGGTGCTGCCGCCGCCCTCGCGGTGATGTGCAGGTATGCCAGTGCCACCAGGGCCAAGGCGGTGCCGAGGGCATACATGGCGGTCGCACCGTGCCCGATGGTGAAACCGCCGAGCAGCGTGCCCGCACCGATGCCCAGATAGATGCAGGAGGCGTTCAGCGCCACCACCAACCCCGCTTCCTGCGGGGCCGCGCTGATGAGGCGATGCTGCTGCGCCGGGGTTTGGCACCAGCTGGCCGCACCCCACGCCGCGGCGAGCACGCCCACCAGCCACGCCGCCCTGACGTGAGTGGCCGCCAGCGTACCCATGAGCCCCAGCGCGGTGGCCATCACCACGTAGCCGCCGGTGAGCACCCGGGTCGCGCCCCACCGGTCGGTGGCATACCCGGATGCCGAATTGCCTGCTATCGCGCCGAATCCATACAGCGCCAGCACCCAGGCCGTCGCGGACGCGTCGATGCCCGAGGCCGCCAGCGCGGGCACGCTGTAGGCGTAGACCACGTATGCCGCGCCCATGCCCAGCACGGTCAGCGGCAGTACCTTCGCCACCGATCGGTCTCGCACTACCGCCAGCCGGGTGGCCAGCCGCACCGGCGAATTTCCGGGCACGAACGGCACCCACACCGCCACTCCCGCCGCGGCCAGCAGGCACACGAACGCGACCGCGACCAAGGCCGCACGCCAACCCAACCACTGCCCGATCGCATCACCGAGCGGCACGCCCAGCGCGGTCGCGATCGTCAACCCGCCCACGACCACCGCCAACGCGCGCGCCCGCGCCTGCGGACGCACCAGGGCCGAGGCCACCGCGCCGGCGTTCGGGGTGAACGCCGCCGCACCCACCGCCGCCAGCACCCGAGTGGCCAGCAGAACCGCGAAACTCGGAGCCGCCGCCGACCCCAGATTGGCCAGACCGAGCACCACCAGCGCCGTCACCAGCAGGGCCCGGCGCGGCAGTGGCGCGGTCGCGGTGGCCAGCACCGGCGACAACAGTGCGTAGGCCGCCGCGAACACTGTCACCGCCGCACCGGCAGTCGCCGTGGACACCCCCAGCGCTGTGGCCATGTCGGGAAGGAATCCTGCCAGGATGAACGCATCGGTGCCGACGGCGAAGGTGCCCAACGCCAGAATCACCGTGCGCTGCAACCCATTCGGCGACTCGGCGATCCGAGGTGCGGTTCCCATCGGGAGTTGCATATTCGGGATACTCATTGTCCCGGTTCTCCTTCGAAGAAATCCCGGCCGGAAGGCCGGGTGGTTTTCGCAGACGCGGTGATCGCCGCTAGGCGGTGAGGCGCTCGTAGAAGCGCCGCGCCCGCGTCGGCGCGTTGGCCGGAGCGTCGGCGACCAGATCGGCGATGGTCTGCTTCGTCAGTTCGCGGCGCCACGCCAACTCGGCGCGACGCATCGCGCCTGCGATGCCACAAGGCTTCGCGAATTCCGAGCTCGCCGCCGCCGAACCGGCTCCACGGCGGCGGATCTCGGTGCAACGAAACGCTTCGGTTCTCCCCTCGACCGCACCGACGACATCCATCAACGTGATGCGTTCCGAACTCCGCGCCAACCGATATCCACCGCGTGATCCGGGAGTGGATTCGAGAATCCCTTCGCGCACCAGCGGTTGCAGCCGCTTCTTCAGATACTCCGGCGGCAGCTCGAACATCTCCGCCAGCCTGGCGGTCGAGATCGGCGCCCGGTCATCGAGCCACACCAACACCATGCAGCAGTGCAAGCCCCACTCGACCCCCTCGCTCATCAACATGAATAGGGATATTACATGTCCCGAATATGGCTCCGCGAGGGGGGTGAGCCACCCGCCTCGTAGACGCAACAACCCTGTTCGGTCGCGGGGCTAGCGGGAGAAGGTCAGCGGAGCCTTGGATCTGCCAGTAGCACCACACGGTCGGCTCGATCGTCTCCGGCGATACCTTCCAGCTACACCAGTTCCGGATCGATTGTGCGGCTTGATATTTAGTTCACTTGTGTCGGGTTCGCCAGGTGATGTACATCGGTAACGACCAGGGGCGGTGTGGTTATCAAACATCCGTGATCAGAATCAGATCGACCCCCGCAATCGTTGCTCTGTTCGTCGCCGCCTGCATAACCGGCGCACCATCCGCCGGAGCGGACGTGACCACTTATCGCGAGTATGTCGCGCTGGGTGATTCGCACACCGCCGATGTCCTCACCGGGCTACCGCCCAACACGGAATCGACGCCGGTCAGATGCGACCAGTCGCCGACGGACTATCCGCATCAGGTCGCGGCGGCGCTGGCGATCGAGACGTTCCGTGACGCGAGTTGCGGAGGGGCGCGGACCGTGGATATGGCCGGTCCGCAGACAGTGCCGTTCGGGGTCAACCCGCCCCAGTTCGATCGGCTGACCGCGACCACCGACCTGGTGACGATCGGCATCGGCGGCAACGACATCGGCTTGGAGGAGCTGCTGGCGGAGTGCGTGAATCCGAAGGCGCTCGATCCCGCCGCGGTGCTGCCGCCGGAGGACAGCTGTGTCGCCGAATACACCAGGGGCGGGGTCGACCGGATGGCGGACAACATCACCGCGGTCGCGCCGAAGATCGCCGCCGCGCTGGCCGAGATCGGGCAACGATCGCCGCAGGCCAGGATTCTGGTGGTCAACTACCTCACGGTCGCGCCGGTGGACGGCACGGGATGCCGGCCGTTCATTCCGATGGCCGACATCGACGTCGTCTACCTGCGCGACACATTGGCGCGGCTGAACGACATGCTGGCGCGCGAGGCGGCTGCTTCGAACGCAGAGTTGGTCGACGTCTACACCCCGAGCGTCGGCCACGACGTGTGCCAGGCGCCTACGGTGCGCTACATCGAAGGGTTTGTCCCGTTCTCGATCAGGAATCCGGGGCTGATCGCGTTTCCGCTGCATCCGAATGCTGCCGGTGCGGATTTCCAAGCCGAGGCCGTTCTCGCGGCGATCCACCGCGGTTGAAACCGACGGGGTGTTGCTCCTGGGCCGGGCGTCGTTGACCGGCCCAGGAGAACGGGCTACACGGGTCAGCACCTTGGCGCGTTCTACTCGGGCGCGTACTCGCTGTTCGGCGAGAGGGGTGTCGAGTTCGGGCATTCAGGTGTCGTACATCGCCAGGGCATACCTTTCGGTCGAAGACTCATCTGGGGGCCGAAGGGGGTTCCGGACTGGCAGGGGCGCGTATTGAACCGTCGTGTATTCGTGGCAGTCGCTGGCCGATCCTTCCGGTCGATGATCCGTCGGCACCACCCCTGGCCGGTGTCGTGCACCCCTATGGCTTTCGGGGGGCTCGGGCCCATGTGCGGACCGTGGGCGGGGCGTAGAACCAGCGCTGCTCGTCCTGCAACTCGGCCTGCGCAGTGGCAATGACCTTGTGTGAGACCCCGAGCGCTACCAAGGTTTCGCGGACCTGCGCCCAGGTGAGGTTCCACATGCGCGCCATCGGCGAACCGCCGCGAAACACCGGGATCTGCGCATCGGCGTGGACGTCGACGAGCCCAAGCGCGTCCAGGTGTGTGGGCAAGTTCCGGGCCCAGGCTTGGTCCGCACCCGCGGTCTCGGTCGAACGTCCAAAGGCTCGCCAGACCTCCCCGAACGCGCCCGGCATTTCATTGAGGACGCCGAGCCCGTCGCCTTCCTCGAGCAGGAGAACGCCGCCTGGCGCCAGCGCCCGGACCAGTCGCTGCAAAACAATGTCTCTGTGGGCAATGTGCAGCAGCACGAATCGTGTGTGGACGAAATCGAATGCGCCTTCGGGGAGTTCGTCGGCGACGAGGTCGATCTGGGCTACTTCGCCGCCACGGTCGGGCAGGTCTGTCAGGTGTCGTGGGTCAGCGTCCAGCGCGAGGACTCGACCACCTGGCAATGCGGCACTGCATAGCCATCGCGCGAACGACCCGCCGCCGGCTCCAGCTTCCAGGCATCGCCATCCCGCACCCACGCCCAGTCGCTGAGCAAGCGCGATGCTTTCCGGGTCGTAGGCTGCGCCCAGCAGTGCAAGGCGTTCGTCAGCGAAATCCCATTCGTTGGGTAGCGTGTAATACGAATTCCGTGGTGAAGAGGTTGGCGAAGACCCGGTCATGATAGGAAACTAAGCCGAGCGATCCAGGATGAAGTAGGGATCGAGTCGTTTCACGAGACCAAGTGATCGAATGCACAACGACGTCAGCCCAACTCGCGCCTTCGGCTTGGCGGGCTCAGCATCAGACGGCGGACCGTTGGCGTCTGGTGTCATATGCGCACCCCCGCCTAAGAGTTATGAAATATGTTGGGGCAGTGGATATTGCGTAGAACGGTGACCGGAGAGCTGGTGCACGACCAGGTACCAGCACCCGACCTGCGAAGCCAATCGTGCGGCCCGGGTGCGTATCAACGCTTCGGCGACAACCAGCCCGCGTCGATCAACTGCTGTGCCAGGCCGTCTGCCTGGCGAATGCCGGCTTGGAACGCTTCCGACCAGCTCGCGAGAACGTCCGGATCGGTCGCGGACGCATTGAATATGTCGATCGTGGCCGCATCGGGGCTGAACCGCACGACGGTATCGGCCACCGTCGTCGCGAGTTCGGCCCGAACCAGTGCGGGCGGGACCCGGTGCGCAAACGGCTCAACGACCAGAACGACGTCCGAGTCCGCGGCGAGGTCCGCGTTGGTGGGCGACCAGACCCCGCCATCGATGTAGTAGCGGTCTCCGACAACGACAGGTGGGAAGGCTCCCGGAAGGGAACGGCTCGCGGCGACGGCGGTCGCCAGCGGCACACCGCTAGCGCTGTCCCAGACCTGGCGCTGACCGCTGGCCGCGTCCACGACGACGATCCGCAGCCTGTGATCCGGCCAGTCGTTGCCGCCGACCAGCCACTCCATCGGTTCGATATGCGCCGGTTGCGCAGGCTCCTCGGCCATCGCCAGTCGACCCACCTTGCGCCGCGCCGTATCACGATCCAACGTCCGGTCCGACAGCACCGAGAAAACGGTGGCAAGCAGCTCGGGCTTCAACACCGACGGTGGTTGCGTGCTGTCGGGGGGACGTGGATCGTCGGCAAACGAGTCCAGATCCCGCCCCGCTATCAGCGCGGCCCCGACGATCGCGCCTGCGGACGTGCCGACTATCGAGTCGGCCGAGCCCAAATCGATTCCACGGCGGCGCAATTCAGCGGCCAAACCCCCCATCCACGCCGCCCCGACGACGCCGCCCCCACCCAAAACAACCGAACGCCGGACGGACTCACCAGACGTTCGATCGACAATGCGACTCTCCATGCCGCGATCCTAACGACACTCACCATCGTCGCAGGCCATCGAACTCGCCGGGCATCGACCACCCCTGCCGGCCCCATCCGTGTCCGCACCCGCGAGGGCTCACCCCCCTGGAGGGTTAAGCACCTGAACGCACGACACCGGTCAGGTCGCGCTCGCCAGGCAACGGTCCACTCCGCCGCGAGGCCAACCCAAGACCCAGCGAAAACCGCGCACTGAAAACGACTGTGCCGCCACCGGAAATCCGGTCGGCGGCACAGTCTTGTGCGCGAGAGCGCTACACGTGCGCGGCGATCCGCCGATCGATCACCGACAGCACGAACTCCGCCCAGCGAATGTTCTCCTGCTCGAACGAGATTCCCCGCAGCAACGTGAGGTAGGGGCCGACGCGATCGGCCTCGGCCAGGTACGCCTGTTCGCTGCGTCCATCGAGCAGCCGGGCGCGGAGGCGTTCGTATCGTTCCAGTTTCGCCTGTGCCCAGGCCAGCTTGTCGGACACCGTGGCGCGCACGGCCGGGGCGTCCTCGGCGTCCATGCCCTGTACCTTCACCATCAGCTCATCGCGGATGGCGGTGGGCTTGGCCGGCTCGGCGATGAACTCGTGCAGCGCCGCCCGCCCGGCCGGGGTGATGGCGTGCAGCCGCTTGTTGGGACGGCGTTCCTGCTGCACGACCCGGGTCTCGATGAGACCTTCGGCCGCCATCCGTTCCAGTTCCTTGTAGAGCTGCTGAGGCGTGGCCATCCAGAAATTGGCCACCGAGGCATCGAAGCCCTTGGCCAGGTCATAGCCGGATGCCTCGCCCTCCAGCAGGGCGGCCAATACCGCGTTTCGTAGCGCCATCCACCTAGGCTACCACCAAGGGAGATTATTCAAATATTTGTCCGGATACCCCTGGACATGCCTGATAATGCGGACTACGGTTCCAATAATTAGTCAACTAATTGACCATGAGAGGTGGGATATGCATCCCTTCCGGGCAGCCGTGGAAGCTCGCGACGACGCCGCCATCGAGGCGCTGCTGGCAGACAACGTGGTGTTCACCAGTCCGGTGGCGTTCAAGCCGTACCCGGGCAAGGCCATCACCGCGGCCATCCTGCGCGCGGTGATCCGGGTCTTCGAGGACTTCCACTACGTCCGCGAGATCGCCGACGCCAACGGTCGCGACCACGCGTTCGTGTTCGAGGCCAAGGTCGACGGAAAGCAGCTGACCGGCTGCGACTTCCTGCACTTCGACGAAGACGGGAAGATCGACGACTTCATGGTCATGGTGCGCCCGCTCTCCGCGGCGCAGGCACTGGCGGCGCGGATGGGCGAACAGTTCGAGCGCATCAAGGCCGAGGCCACCGCGCAGCTCCAGCGAGAGGCGACCGGCGCATGACCGACTACGACGCCATCGTCATCGGCGCGGGCAATGCCGGCCTGACCGCCGCGGCGACGCTACAGCGTGCGGGCGCGCGCACCCTGCTGCTGGAGCGGCACAATATCCCCGGCGGCTGTGGCACCTCGTTCCGCCGCGGCCGGTTCGAGTTCGAGGTGGCGCTGCACCAGCTGTCCGGCGTGGGCGTCGAGGGTCAGCCGATCTCGTTGCGCGAGGGCTTGTTCCAGCAACTCGGCATCGCAGACAAACTGGAGTTCGTGCAGGAGCACGACCTCTACCGGGCGGTGATTCCCGGTCAGCTGGATCTGACCCTGCCCGCCGATTGGGATGCCGCCGTCGACGCCATCGAGGCCGAGTTCCCCGGCAACCGGGATCGGGCCGCGAAGTTCTTCGAACTGCTCAAGCAGGTGACCTTCTGGCAGATCGCCGCCATGCGTGGCATGCCGGTCGAACAGATCGACCCGGTGCTGTTCGAGTACGGGCTGCGTCCGCTGAAGGATGTGCTCGACGAGTACTTCGACGACAACCGCATCAAGGTCGCGCTCGGCATGTACTGGACCTATCTCGGGCAGCCGCCGTCGAAATTGCGGTTCCAGGACCTGGCGCTGACGCTGTTCGCCTACTTCGAGTTCAAGCCATGGCACGTGCGCGGCGGCTCGCAGGCCATGTCCACCGCCATCCTGGACACCTTCCTCGCCGCCGGTGGCGAGGTGCGCTTCAACACCGGCGTGGAGGCCATCCTCACCGCGGGCGGGCGAGCATTCGGTGTGCGACTGGACGACGGCACCGAGGTCACCGCGACCGATGTGGTCTCCAATGCCTCGCTACCCACCACCTACGGCATGCTCGAGGGCATCGACCTGCCCGCCGCGGTGCGAGACGACCTGGCCACCAGGCGAATCGGCGTGTCCGGCTTCGTGCTGCACATGGGCCTGGACGCCTCCCCCGCCGAACTCGGGTTCACCACCAGCACCACCTTCGTCAACATGGACACCGACGACGACCGCACCTACAACGCGTGGCGGTCGTTCGAGCCCGCGCGCGGAATCTGCGTCAGCTCCTACGATGTCGCGCCGATCGGCTTCGCGCCCTCCGGAGCCACCCACGTCAGCCTGATGACGCTGCAATACGCGGACATCTGGAAGAACGTCGCCCCATCGGAGTACGCGCGCACCAAGTTCGCCTACGCCGAGACCCTGCTCGACCTGTGCGAGAACATCACCCCCGGCATCCGGGACGCGATCGAAGAGGTCGACGTCGCGACACCGCTGACGATGACGCGTTACCTCGGCCACCCAGGCGGCGCCATCTACGGCTACGACCAGGACTCCACCGAGGGCTGGCTGTTCCGCAACAGCGAACGCCGGACCCACGTTCCCGGACTGCACATGGCCGGATCCTGGTCCGGAATCGGCGGCTTCCAACCCACCCTCGAAGCGGGCGCTCGCGTTGCCCGCCGTCTCCTGCGCACCAAAGCCGCCTGACCCCTGAGGATTCCGATGTCACACCCTCTCGCAGAACGATTCGACGGCGCGGCCGAGATCCTCGCCGAGATCGACTCCCGCATCCCCGACACTCGTGACTACCTCGCCGAGACTCGGGCCACGATAGACGCGTACCACCCCAAGCGGCTGCAGCTGGTCGTCGCCGAGATCATCGACGAGACCGCCACCACCAAGACGTTCCGGCTACAGGCCCACGACCAGGCCGCGCTGCCACCGTTCCTGGCCGGTCAGTACGTCAACCTGTTCGTCGACGGCACCAGCCGCCCGTACGCCATCTCGTCGAGTCCCACCCGGCTGGATCACTACGACCTCACCGTGCGCCGGGTGCCGGGCGGCCGCATCAGCAACCTGCTCATCGACACCGTCCAGGTCGGTCAGGTGCTCACCAGCACAGGACCGATGGGCACCTTCCACTTCAACCCGCTCTTCCATGGCAACGATGTGGTCTTCCTCGCGGGCGGTTCCGGTGTCGCGCCCGCCATGAGCATGATCCGCGAGATCGCCGAGGCGGGCCTGGACCGCATCTTCCACCTGATCTACGGTTCCCGCGACGCAGGCGATGTCATCTTCCGTGCCGAGCTCGACGCCCTCGCCGCCGCGCACCCCGGCATCGACGTCGACCACGTCATCGCGGAGCCCGACGCCGAATGGATCGGCGCCACCGGCTTTCTCACCGCGGACACCATCCGCTCCCTCGCGGGCGCCCTCGACAATCGGATGGTCTATGTCTGCGGCCCCCAGGCCCTCTACCCCTACGCCCTCGCCCAGCTGACCGAGCTCGGCCAAGCGCGCAAGCGAATCCGCTTCGAGGCCAACGGCGCTCCGAACGACCCCACCGCTCAACCGCATTGGCCCGCCGGGGTGGATCCGGCCGGTGAGGTCACCGTCACCGTCGGCAGTGCCTCCTTCCGTACACCGCGCAACCGTCCGCTGCTGGACGCTTTGGAGGACAACAACCTTCGCCCCGAAGCGGCGTGCCGTTCCGGCGAATGCAGCCTGTGCCGGGTGCGCGTCGTGAAAGGCCAGGTGCACACCGCGGAGGAGGCCAAACTCCGCCTCTCCGACGCGCAGTTCGACTACACCCACTCCTGTGTCGCCTATCCGATCAGCGATGTGGAGCTCGACCTGTGACCTCGAGCGACACCAGCCCGAGCCACTACCGCAGCAATCTCCGCGATCTCGAATTCAACCTGTTCGAGGTCCTCGGCCTGGACGCACTGCTCGACGACGAGGCGTTCGGCGACCTCGACACCGGCACCGTGCGCGCCATGCTCGCCGAAATGCGCCGCGTGGCCGAAGGTCCGCTGAGCGCGTCGTTCGCCGCCGCCGACCGCGAGCCGCCGGTGTTCGACCCCGACACGCACTCGGTCACGCTGCCCGAGTCGTTCAAGCGCAGCTACCGGGCGCTGCGCGAGATCGGCTGGGAGAAGATCGGGGTTCCGGCGGAACTGGGCGGCACTCCCGTGCCGAGGGCGCTCTACTGGGCGCTGGCGGAGATGATCGTCGGCGCCCAGCCCGCCGCCTTCATCTACGCGCTCGGCCCGAGCATGGCCGCGCTGTTCCACCACGGCGGCGACGAGCAGCGGCGCATGGTGCGCGCCGCGGTCGACAACGGCTGGGGCGGCACCATGGTGCTCACCGAACCCGACGCCGGATCCGACGTCGGCGCGGCGCGCACCAAGGCGATCGCCCAACCCGACGGGTCCTGGCATCTCGAAGGGGTCAAGCGGTTCATCAGCTCGGGCGACTCCGACGATCTGTTCGACAACATCGCCCACCTGGTGCTGGCCCGTCCCGAAGGCGCGGGGCCCGGCACCAAGGGCCTGTCGCTGTTCTTCGTGCCGAAGTTCCATTTCGACCCGGAGACAGGCGAACTCGGTGAACGCAACGGCGTGTTCGTCACCGGCGTCGAACACAAGATGGGACTGAAGGTCTCGGCCACCTGCGAACTCACCTTCGGCGGGCACGGCATCCCGGCCAAGGGCTGGCTCATCGGGGAAAGGGACACCGGCATCGCGCAGATGTTCCGCATCATCGAGAACGCGCGAATGATGGTGGGCACCAAGGCCATCGCCACACTGTCCACGGGCTATCTGCACGCCCGCGACTACGCGCGCAGCCGGATACAGGGCGCCGATCTGCTCCGGATGGGCGACCCCACCGCGCCGCGCGTGCCCGTGATCGCCCATCCGGACGTCCGACGCTCGCTGATGCTCCAGAAGGCGTATGCCGAAGGGCTGCGCGCGGTGTACCTCTACACCGCGGCACACCAGGATCCACTGGTGGCCCAACGGGTTTCCGGCGCCGACGCGGATATCGCGGCGCGCGTCAACGACCTGCTGCTGCCGATCGTCAAGGGTGTCGGCTCCGAACGCGCCTATCAGTACCTCGGTGAATCGTTGCAAACCTTCGGCGGCTCGGGATATCTGCAGGACTACCCGCTCGAGCAATACATTCGCGACGCCAAGATCGACTCCGTCTACGAGGGCACCACCGCCATCCAGGCTCAGGACTTCTTCTACCGCAAGATCATTCGTGACAAGGGTGTGGCGTTGACGCACCTCGCGGGACAGATCCAGAAGTTCGTCGACAACGGCGCAAACGACTTCGCGTCCGAGCGAAAACTCTTGGAGACGGCCTTGCAGGACGTCCAGGCCATGGCCGGTGCCCTGACCGGACACCTCATGGCGGCACAGCAGGATCCGGCTCAGCTGTACCTCATCGGGCTCGGTTCGGTGCGATTCCTGCTCGCGGTCGGTGATCTGCTCATCGGCTGGCAACTGCTGCACCAGGCGGAGATCGCCGCCGCGGCCTTGGCCGGAGCGGGCACTGCGGGACCGGACGTGCCGTTCTATCGGGGCAAGATCGCGGCCGCGCGGTTCTTCGCCCGCACCGTGCTACCGATGCTGTCGGCCACCCGAGCCGTGCTGTCGAACCTCGACGGCGACGTGATGAAGCTCGGCGAAGCCGCCTTCTGAGCGAGCAGCCGTCGGTGGGTGGAGCGATCGGCTCCACCCACCGACGGCCGACGGGAAGTCCGTGACAGCCATCCTTTAGGCAAATAATTGAGTAAGTTACTATTTTGCCATGCTTGCCGACCATCCGCACCTGACGGCGCGTGCCGCATGACCGCCTATTCGCGATACGTTGCTCTCGGCGACAGCCAGACCGAAGGCGTCGGCGACGGCGATGACCGGACCGGAGTGCGCGGTCTGGCCGACCGACTCGCCGAACGGCTCGCCGCGATCGACCCGGACCTGCGCTACGCCAACCTCGCCGTCCGCGGCAAACTCGCCCATCAGGTGCACGCCGAACAACTCGACGCCGCACTGGCACTGCGCCCCGATCTGGCCACCGTGGTCGCGGGGTTCAACGACCTGCTGCGCCCCGGATTCGACGCCGACGAGGTCGCCGGGCACCTGGACGCCATGTTCGCGGCGCTCACCGCCCACGGCGCGGTCGTGGCCACGCTGACCTTCCCCGACGCCGCGCGAATCACCCCGCTCGCGCGCCCGATCAGCGCCAGAGTCACCGCCATGAACGACCGCATCCGCGCCTCCGCCGAACGGCACGGCGTCGTCGTCGCCGATACGACCCCCTACCCCGTCGTCACCGACCCCCGCCTGTGGAGCACGGATCGGCTGCACGCGGGCCCGCTCGGACATCAGCGCATCGCCGACGCCCTGGCCTACGCGCTGCGACTGCCCGGCGCCGACGACCGCTGGACCGAACCCCTGCACCCGCCGCTGCCCGCCCGCGGCACGCTGTCCACCGCGGCGAGCGAACTGCGCTGGGCGGCAACCTTTCTCGGGCCTTGGCTGGGCCGCAGGCTGACCGGGCGCTCGTCCGGCGACGGCCGCACCGCCAAACGCCCCGACCTGCTACCGGTTCGCGACCGCACGCACACCCTGGGCCCCGCGACCGCCGACCGACCCCGGCCGTGATCGAGGGCGGCGGCGACTTGGCCTGGCGATCACCGCCATCGGCGTCACCGCCCTCTCGGCACTGACGGCCCTCGGCACCGCGAGAGTCCTGGTCAACCTCGCCTTTTCATCGCGCTCGGCCTGCCGTCCGCCGGCGCGACTGTGCCGATCGAGGTATCCGTGCACCCCCGACGGAATCCGTGCGCCGTCGCGAGAATTGGTTGTCGATGGTCTACTCGTCTGCCTTTCGGGCGCGTGGTGGCGGCAGACGGAACAGCCCTTTGATCCTGCGCAGAGCCTCGCTGTCACCGCTCGCGGATGCGGCACCGGTTTCGACCGCCTCGGCGAGTGTGAGGCCCTGGCTGGTCAGGTCGAGAAACGCGGACTCACTGATGGTGATGACTGCGTCGGGGTACTGGGCGGGGCCGTGCAGCGTTTCGATCGTTCCGTCATCGACGCGGGCGTGGAAGACTTCGTCATCGATGCGGACCTCGTACACCGCGCGGAGTCCGACGGCGGCCTGCGGGTTGAAGCAGGCTCGCAGTCCGAGGACCGCCCAGCCCGGGTGGAACGTTTCGGCGGGGCGCGGTGCGCCCATCGCCCACTTCAGACCCCACCTGGCCAGCGCGAGGATCGCGGGCTCGAGTTCCTCGCCGGCGTCGGTCAGGGCGTATGCGGGGGTGCGGGCGGGCGGCGGGAGGGTGATCTTGTGGGCCAGCCCCTCGCGTTCGAGATGTTTCAGGCGGGCGGCGAGGAGACCGGTGCCGAGGCCGCGAAGGCTTGCCTGCAGGTCGCTGAATCGCTTGGGTCCGGTCAGCAGTTCGCGGATCAGCAGCAGCGTCCAGCGCTCGCCGACGAGATCGAGGGTGCGCGCGGTCGCGCAGTACTGGTTGTATGTTCGCTGATCCACTTCATCACTCTAAACTTCGCGCTTCTCGTTCTTGAATGACTGAGCTGCCTCCGCCCGCCGGCCTGGACGACAGGCGTCCTCGGTTCATGCACACCCGGTACGGACTGGTCACGTGTCGGCAGCAAGTAGCCGATCCTCCGCATTTTCGTTCCGCCACTAGGCATTTCCAAACATTGATCTATTGACTTCCTATTTTAGAAGTGAGAAGTTCTATTGCGTTACCTAGGAAGGGAGTTCAACGATGGCCACTGCGCTGTACACGGCTGGGGCACGCGTCACCGGCGGCAGGAACGGCAACGGGCGCACATCCGATGGGCGATTGGATCTGGACCTGCGCCAGCCCAAGGAACTGGGCGGAGATGGTGAGGGCACAAACCCCGAGCAACTCTTCGCGATCGGGTACGCCGCTTGTTTCGGCACAACACTGGCCCTGCTCGGGCAGCGCGGCAAGCTCGAGGCGAACGACGCACAGATCGACTCATCGGTCTCACTTGTCCCGATCGACGGCGGCCGCTTCGAACTCGGCGTCGAACTGCGGATCTCGCTACCCTCCGTCACCAGCGAGCAGGCGATCGAGCTGGTCGAGATGGCCCATCAGGTCTGCCCGTACTCCAACGCCACGCGCGGCAACATCGATGTGGCGCTGGTGGTCAACGGCACCCGGCTGTGATCAGGTCGGGCGCTGTGGCGGCCTCGATTATCGAGCTGAGGCGTCTTCGGTAGGAATCCGCTCGGCGGATCGATCTGGCACGGGTGTGAATCTCGGCCCGGTCACCGCGTGTAGCGGTGCTTGACTCCCACCGGGAAGTAATCCGGGTCGCCTGCCGGGCGCAGCTCGACGTGCGGCAGGTGACGCTCGGCGGGCACGTAGTTCGCGTATTCGCTGTTGTGCGTGAGCAATTCGTCACGGATCGCGACAGCGACGAGCCGGGTGCGGTCGGCGGTGTTCGGCTCGTCGGGCCCGAGCTCGACCGTGATGCGCAGCAGCCGGTCGCGGTCGGCGTCCTCCCACGCCTCCAGCACGAACTTCCCGGTGACCCAGTCGCTGATCTCCGCCCGCTCCAGCCCGAGCGACACCGTCTCCGGAAAGACGTTGGCGCCGAACACCGAGACGGCGTGGATGGCGCGGCCGAAGACGAAGACGAACGGCAGATCCGGGCCGGTCTCCTCCTCCGGTTCGAAGCCGTGCGCCTTGCAGAACTCCACCAGACGCTCGTGCGGGATGACGCCGCCGTCGTCGGCGATGTGATAGCGGATCAGCGGCACACCGGAATCGGCGGTGAACACCAGTGTGCCGTCGACGGTTTCGAAGTAGCGGTCGGCCGGGTTGTACTGCAAGAGGGTCGGCAGTCGCTCGCCGCCGAACAGTTCCCGCGCCGGACCCGGATGCTCGGCGAGGAACCGCCGGATGCGCACACTGAGCGGGGTTTCGTTGCCGAGCACGCCGCCGTCCGCGGTGCCGTAGAGCGCGGCGACGTCGCGGACCGGATCCAGCCCGGCGCGCTTGCCCATCAGATCGCGCCACTGCTCGCTGAACACCTCGCCCGCGCACACCAGCTTCAGCGCGAAGCGCGACCAGTCGACGCCGTCGTGCAGGCCGGTGTCGACAACGTCTTTGAGGAAAGGTGGATAACCGAACAGCACCACCTGGTCGAAGTGCGGACCGAGTTCCGGTACCACGCGCAGGATCTCGGCCTTGTTGTTGCCCGGTGCCACAATCGTCATGGCCAGTTCGGCGGCCAGCCCGCGCAGGCAGGACAGCGTGTAGAGACCGCCGACCCAGGTGCCGAGCGGGAAGCAGACCACCGCGAGGGTGCGCCGATGGGTGGCGTCGAAGCTGTGCACGAGAACCTGTTCGAAGCGCCGGGTCGCGGCCGCTTCGTCGGCGGCGGAACGGGGCCAGAAGGTGGGCGTCCCCGTCGAGCCGGACGACACCGCGATCAGATCGCACGCGCCGAGATCGCCGTCCCGGCACCGCTGCGGCAGCGGATAGCGGTGGTGGTAGTTCTCCTTGGTGATCAGCGGAACTCGCGCGAATCCCGCGGCGTCGGCGACCGACGCCGGGTCGATGCCGTGGCTGTCGAGGAAGGCGCGATAGGCTGGCACGGTCGTCGCCGTTCGCTGGAACAACGCCACGAGCCGCTGCTGCAGATCCGAATCCATCTCCGGCCCTTCCGCGAGGCGAAACCTGCGTCGGAGACCAACGTACCGCCGGACGCTGCCGCGCGTGGAGATCCACGCGGATCGCCGTCGTTCGCGCGCTCCGTGGTCGCGGCGGTCTGGCATGCCACGACATTGCTGTGGCGGCCGCCCGCTCCAGTCGCCGTGTTCCGCTCGTAGCGCTGATGTTTGCGGCGCCGAGAATTTGATCTTGATCACTCGCGAGATGAACGTCCGTCTGCGCCGAGGTAAGTCCTGCCGAATGCCCGATGAAATCGGGGTCGGGAGGCTTCTCCCCCGGACCTCGGGATGACTTACGTTCGGGCTCATACCGACCGGCCTTGATGTTGGGGAAATGCTTCGATGAACGATGTCTTCAAGACAGCACGGGTGATCGCCGCTGCGGACCACGCGATGACGGTAAGCAGGCACGGCCAGCATCTGATCCCGTGCGTGACGACGGAAACCTGTGGCGCCGAGGGAATTTCGGCGGCCATGATCACCATGGCGCCGGGCAAGGTGGCTTGGGCGCATTACCACGCCCACAGCGAGACCATCGTGCTGTGCCTGCAGGGGCGAGCGGCGACGCTGGTCGGCCCGGAACTGACGCCGCAGCTGCACGGTCCCGGCGAATTCCCCTACATCCCCGCGGGCGTCGTGCACGTGGCGGTGAACCTCAGCGACACCGAGGAATTGACGGCCGTCGACATCCGCACCGATCCGCTCTTCAGCGACGATCTGGTGCTGGCGCCGGAATCTGATATCGCGGCCGCCGACATCGCCGCGCGGTTGCGGCGGGAACTCGCCCCGGCACACGCGTGAGCGTCACCGTCGAACGAGGGGCGGCGGCCCCGAGCGGACAGATCGATGACCTCTTCGCCGCGCAGGCGCGCCATCCCACGGTGATCTCGTTCGGCGTAGGCGCGCCGGACCCCGCGCTGCTGCCCGCGTTCTGGTTCTACGCGCCCGACAGCACCGTCTACATCACGTCGCTGTCGAAAACCCTTGCCCCCGCGCTGCGCATCGGCATCACCGTGCTGCCGGATCAGCTCGTCGAACCGGTGCTGGCCCTGAAACAGGGCATCGACATGCAGACCTCGGTCCTCAACCAGGCGATCGCCGCCGAATTCCTCGACAGTGCAACGGCATCCGCGCATCTGGACCACATCATCGCCGTGTACGCCGCCGAAATGGACGCGGTCACGACCGCGCTGGAACGGCACTTCCCCGACGGCTTCTCCTGGACCGACCCGGACGGCGGCATGTTCGTCTGGATCGAGGGCCCCGCCGATTTCGACGCCGTGGCGCTCGCGCAGCCCGCGCGGGAGGCCGGGGTGGTCTTCATCCCCTCCCCGCCCAGCTCACCGGGCGCCGCTTCGACCCTTTCGTGCACTGACCGAACGGCAACAACCTCTTGGATCGACCAGGCCCCGGCACCGAGATGCGCTGAGACCCACGCGGATCGCCGCTTTCTCGCTATCTTCGAGAGGGGCTCGCCGTCAATTCGCGGTGGCCGCGGCGATACATCCGCCGGAGGACGTCGCGGAGGATCGGGGGACGACAGTGCGAGCGAATCGGTGCGGACTGGTGGCCGTGGTTGCGGCCGTGGGATTGCTGATCTCGGGCTGCGTGATCGGGCCGAGGGTGGATGGCCGGGCAACGCCTTCCCCCGCCCCGCTGCCCACACTGCAGGATTACGAGGCTCAGCGGATCGACTGGGCGCCGTGCGCCGGATACCCGGGCGCGGACTGCGGGGAGATCCGCGTGCCTGTCGACTACGACCACCCTGGAGTTGCGGCCATCGCCATGCCGCTGGTGCGTTTACGCGCCGCCAATCCCGCCCGGCGCCTCGGCGTGCTCACCAGCAACCCCGGCGGTCCCGGCGAATCCGGTTACGAGAACGTCCTTTCCGCGCTCGACCCGCGGGACACCGGTCTGCGCAAGTTCCGCATCCGCTACGACCTGGTCGGTTTCGACCCGCGCGGCGTCGGCCGGACCGCGCCTGTGCAGTGCCTGAGCGATCGCGCGATGGACGACTACCTGGCCACCGATTTCACCCCGGTCGACGACACGGGCCGCCGGTCGGTCGCCGAGGCGCACCGCCGCTACGCCACCGCGTGCCTGCGCAACACCGGCACCTTGCTCGGTTTCGTCGGCACCGAGTTCGTGGTGCGCGACATGGACATCATGCGTTCGGCGCTCGGCGAGGCGAAGCTGAATTTCTTCGGCTTCTCCTACGGCACCCGGATCGGGCAGCTGTACGCCGAGCGGTTCCCGGATCGGGTCGGTCGGATGGTGCTCGACTCCGTGGACGATCCGAGCCTGCCCACCGACCGGTGGGAGGCGCTCGACGTGTCCGGCACCCCGGCACCGGGCGAGCTCTCGCCGCGAGATCGCTTGGTGCGCACCATGCTCGACGCGTGCGCGCAGCGCACGGACTGCCCCGTCGGCAACGACGCGGACGCCGCCATGCGGCGGCTGCGTGACCTGATCGCCCGGGTGGACGCCGAGCCCATCCGCACCACCGACGACCGCAGAGTCGGCTCCAATCTGGCGCTGCTCGGCATCTTCCAGGCGACCTACGACGAACGCTACTGGCCGCGATTCGAGCGCGCGTTCGCCGACGCGCTGCGCGGTGACGGCACCGGGCTCGCCGAGCTGGCCGACCTCTACGTCGGCCGCGACCAGGGGCGCTACAGCTCGTCGGATCCGGCGTTCTGGGCCGTGGAATGCCTCGACGACGACCCGAACGCGTGGCGGTCCAAGTCCGAGGACGTGATCCTTGGGGAACTGGCGCGCGAGGCCGAATGGGTGGCCGGGCAGTCACCGCTGTTCGGCGCGAACCGCGTGTTCAGCACCCCGCTGTGCCTGTTCTGGCCGGTGCCGCCGACGCAGAAGTCACAGGGCGTGGACGCGGCGGGTGCGCCGCCCATCCTGCTGCTCAACAACAGCGGCGACCCGGCCACCCCGCTCGAAGACGCCGAGAACGTCGCCGCCACCCTGACCGACGCCGTGCTCGTGATCAACGAACACGACGGTCACATCGCCTTCGACAACGGTTCCTCCTGCGTGGACGCCATCGTCGTCGCCTACCTCTACGACGGCGTGCTGCCCCCGGACGGGACCCGTTGCACGAACTGACCGGGCCCGCGCGCACCTCCCCTTTCAGCGCTCCCGGCGGACTCGGTCCCGCCGCGCCCCTCTAGAGTCGATGGGTGACCTGGACCGTCGGTTTCGACCTCGACATGACGCTGATCGACTCGCGACCGGGAGTCTCTTTCGCCATCGACACCGTCGCCGCGGAATTCCAGCTGCCGCTGCGCGGCGCCGACTTCGTGCAGCGACTGGGCCCGCCGCTCGATCTGCTGCTGGCCGACGCGGGCGCCCCCGACGAGCTCATTCCCGCCCTCATCGCCCGCTACCGCGAGCTGTATCCGGACGTGGTGCCACGCATCCCCGCCATGCCCGGCGCGGCCGCGGCCCTGGCCGCGGTGGCCGCGCGCAGCGGACGGCTGATGGTGGTGACCGGCAAGTACCAGCCGCACGCGCAGCTCCATCTGGACGAGCTGGGCTGGCGGATCGACCACCTGGCGGGCGGGCTGTGGTCCACCGGCAAGGCCGAGGCGCTGCGCGCGCAAGGTGCGTCCGTCTACGTCGGCGATCACGCCGGTGACATGCGCGGCGCCAAAGCCGCCGACGCGTTCGCGGTGGGTGTCACCACCGGACCGTGCGACGCCGCCGAACTGCGCGCGGCGGGAGCCGACATCGTTCTCGGCGACCTGACCGAATTCCCGTCCTGGCTCACCGAATACGCGGCCGCCTGAGCGCGCGGCGGGTCAGTCGGCGGCGGTGATCTCGAGGTGCGGCCGGTGCCTGCGCATCGCCTCGGTGACCTGGAGCAGCGGGACCGAGAGCGAGGTCATGGGAATCGACGGCGCGGTGGCGATCGCCAACTCCTGATCCGGGTGTGTGAGTACCAGATCGATGGCGTCGCCGCTCGGGCAGCGGCGCACCCGGACGTGATCCACCATCGACCACGCGATCCGGCCGAACGCCCGGTGTTCCACGACCTCGTCGGTGATGACCAGATCCGGCCTGCGCCGCAGCCCGGACCACGCCATCTCGGCGCCGATCGCAAGGAAGACCAGTGCGCCGATCTTCCCCGCGATCACCGCCGTGCCGGTCACGATCGCGACCACGCAGATCACGGCGAGCATCAGGCAGGCGGCCGCTACTCCCAGCGTCGTCCGCATCGATCGGAACACCGTGTCCGGCCGTCGCGACTTCCGCACATGCATGCGCGCATCCTAGCGGTGCCTCACCAAGGGACCGGCCCGCGCCGGTCGAAGAACCCGCCCGTGGGTCCGCCCGGTTCGCCGGAGGCCAGGCGCACGACGGCGTCGGTGCCTTCGGCAACGGTCTGCACGCCCGTGTTGTTGTTCAAATCCGTTGCGGTATAGCCGGGATCGACCGCGTTGACCCGGAAATCGGGCAGCGCCCGCGCGTACTGGGAGGTGATCGCGTTGAGCGCGGACTTCGACGACGGGTAGGGCAGGCCGAGCAGAGTGGATTCCAGCCGGGTGGGATCGGAAGTCAGGGTCAGCGATCCAATGCCGCTGGAGACCATGACGATTCGCGGGTGCGGCGACGCGCGCAGCAGCGGCAGAAAGGCGTGGGTCACCTCGACGACGCCGAAGACGTTGGTCTCGAACACTTCTCGGAAGTCGGCGGCCACGCAGTCCGGCGGGGCGGCGAGAGTGCCGCCGATCGCCGCGTTGTTGACGAGCACGTCCAAGTGGTCGGCGCGCTCGCGGACCGACTCGACGGCGGCGGCTACGGAGGACGCCGTCACGTCCAGCTCGACGAATTCGACGTCGAGACCCGATTCGGCAAGCTCGGTCGCCGCCCGCTCGCCGCGCTCGGCGTCCCTTGCGCCGAGGAAGACGCGCCATCCGAGTCCGGCCAGCCTGCGCACCGTCTCCCGGCCCAATCCCTTGTTGGCCCCGGTGACCAGGGCGATCGTGGTGGATTTCACGATCCGAGCGTGTCCGCGCGGCGCGCTGCGCGCCAGGACCGCCATGTCCTGGGATCGGCCGTACCACCCCGCCGCCGCCGATGTCCGGCATCATCGGGTCATGGACCGCATCGAGCTCGCCGCGTTGTTGCGGCAGGCGCGCGCTGGCGTGGGACCGCGCGATGTCGGTCTGCCCGTCGGCGTGCGACGGCAGGTGCCAGGGCTGCGGCGCGAGGAGGTGGCGCTGCTGGCCGGGGTGAGATGTCGGTTACACACTCCCCAAATGCCCGCGTATGGGGAGGGAGACGACGATGTCACCTCCCCGTACTCCCTACAGCAGCCCCATGATTCGGCGCGGCGAGAGCGCGGATCGTGGTTGATCGGTTGGGCAGTGGTCGAACCGCCAACATCGGTCCGCGGACCCGGGACACGGGGTCCGGCGCGGACGGATGTCCCCAGATCGGTCTTCGACCACATTGCTACCACCAAGTCAGGTGCTCAGCTCGTGACGCGATCCACCCATGCGTACTGGCAATCGGCTAACGGTCCGCCGAGCGGCAACGGCTCGAACCGGCGGCACGTTCACATCTGGGACAGCGCACTTGATTCACGTTGGTTCTGTGACCACGCGGTGATGTTCGTACCAAATTCCAGGGACGGTCGATCCGTCCGGCAAAGGCTGCGGTCGCCGATCCT
>NZ_CBDQZP010000003.1:0-533788 GCF_965341865.1 Nocardia sp. bgisy134 | reverse complement strand
TTTTTTTTTTTTTGTGGGCCCCCCCCCCCCCACGCCCCGCCCGGCGGGGCTTCGCCCCCCGGACCCCCCTTGCAGTGGTTGCGTTTCGTGGGGATGTTGCGGTTGGGGATTTGGTCTTGTTTTGAGGTCTGTTCGATCTGGAGGGACGTATCTCTTCAGGGTTGGTCGGTGGGGCGGCGCGGGTCGATGACTTGGATCGCCAGCCTCCAGCCTTCGGGTGCCGGTGCGCTCGCGTCGTGGTGACCGACAATTGCGCTGTCTGATCTGGCCTATGCCCGGGGGTGATCCAGGTGGAGATCGGTCGAGGTGTCGGCTCTCGGATGGTCGGGCCCTGCGGTTCGGGTGTGATCTTCGATGCTTTTCGAATCTGTGCCGTGCTTCTGGCGGTCGTGGGGGCTTGACTGGCAACCGGCTCGAAGGCAGGTACGTGGAGCCGTGCGTTGCGGATTTCAGCGGAGGCGCTGATCGCTGGTCGTCGGCGGGAAGGTGCTGGCGCGGGCTCGGGACGACTGGGGGGGCGAGTCGGCTTTTGCTCGATGTTGGCCTCCTGCGTGAGGCGTGGTCGCGGAGCGTGTTTTCCGCGCTGTTGTGCGCGCCGAAAAAAACGCTCTGACCTCACGGTTTGGAACTGTGAGCGTTGGGTGTGTAATCTCGTTCAAGACTTCGCCGCTCCGGGGTCGAGAAGCTGGACCACGGTGCGAAAGTAGTCATGCCCCCTTAGCTCAGTCGGCAGAGCGTTTCCATGGTAAGGAAAAGGTCAACGGTTCGATTCCGTTAGGGGGCTCGCCGGATTGCCGGTGGTGACCGACTCGGCATTGCACCCACGGTTGTGGGGCTGGGCGCGCACACCACTGCAATGCGACGCCGTGGCGGTGTAGCTCAGTCGGTAGAGCAAACGACTCATAATCGTTGTGTCGCCGGTTCAAGTCCGGCCATCGCTACCAAAACCGATTACGCCCATCAGGTACCGGAAAGAAGGAAAGTCGTGGCCGCGAAGTCCACCGATGTCCGGCCAAAGATCACCTTGGCCTGCGAGCAGTGCAAGCACCGCAACTACATCACCAAGAAGAACCGGCGCAACGACCCGGACCGGCTGGAGCTGAAGAAGTTCTGCCCGAACTGCGGCACGCACCGGGCGCACAAAGAATCCCGCTGATCTCACCCACGCGTGAAACTGCCGCGTGAAGGGCAACCGGGACATTGATCCCGGGATCTCGGAACCGTGAAGCTGTGCAGGGCCGGACTCATGTCCGGCCCTGAGCGCTTTCTACGGGTCGGTTGCGGTGGTGAACGCTCCGCCGACCCCTGCGGGGTCAGATAGGTACAGTCCTCCCGTGACAATCAACACCGGTACAGAAGAAGCGGTCCAGGCGAGCGAGGCGGATCTCGATCCCGCCGCCCATGCCGCGGCCATGGTCGGTCACCACTACCGCGTCGACGACTACTACGAAGTCGGCCGCGAGAAGGTCCGCGAATATGCCCGCGCCGTGCAGGACTACCACCCGGTGCACTGGGACGAGGACGTCGCCGCCGAATACGGCTACGACGGGCTGCTCGCGCCCCTCACTTTCATCTCCCTGGTCGGTATTCTCGCCCAGCGCAAGCTCTTCGAGCAGATCGTCACCGGCTACGACCTCAGCCAGATCATGCAGACCGATCAGATCCTGGAATTCCACCGGCCCATCCGGGTCGGCGACCAGCTGACCTGCGACGTCTACCTGCACTCCTTCCGGCAGGCCTTCGGCGGCGACATCATCGTCACCAAGAACATCGTCACCGCGCAGGACGACGAGCTGGTGCTCACCACCTACACCACGCTCGTCGGCCGCAGCGGCGCCGACATCGATCCCAACCTCACCGACGCCGTCCGCAACGTCCTCATGCACGGCATCGGCGAGGAGGTGCCGGACCACCACCCGCGCACCGCGGCGCAGACCGAGCCGCCTGCCCCGATCACCGTCATCCCGGAGATCGCGCCGAGCAAGCACGCGGTCGATTTCGAAGACGTCGCCGTCGGCGACGAACTGCCCACGCGCATCGTCCGCCTCACCCGCGGCGACCTGGTCAACTACGCGGGCGTCTCGGGCGACGCCAACCCCATCCACTGGAGCGACGACGTCGTCAAGCTCGTCGGCCTGGACAACGTGGTCGCGCACGGCATGCTCACGATGGGCCTCGGCGGCGGTTTCGTCACCTCGTGGCTGGGCGATCCCGGCGCGGTCAAGGAGTACAACGTCCGCTTCACCAGCCCGGTCTACGTCGGTTCCGACGAGGCGGCCGAAATCGAGTACACGGGTAAGGTGAAGTCCATGGATCCGGAGACTCGGACCGCGGTCGTCGCCATCGTGGCGAAGTCGGCGGGCAAGAAGATCTTCGGCCGCGCGACGGCCACCGTGCAGCTGGCCTGACCTGGTCGATCGACCCTGATTGGCTATTGGCCTAGGCGGTAACGTACACTCAGGTCTCTGGGGTTCACCAGCCGCTGCGCGCTGCTCTGTGGGGCTGGTTCCAGGCGGTCCGGAGGATGATCTCCGAAGGACTGCCCAGGGAGCCGGCAACCGCCGAAGCAGCGCGCGTGTTGTGTGAAACCAGCGCGACAACTGAATAAAGCACAGTGGTTGGACAACGAGTTCCACCGTCCAACCGAAGGGGCGTAGCTCAATTGGCAGAGCAGCGGTCTCCAAAACCGCAGGTTGCAGGTTCAAGTCCTGTCGCCCCTGCCCTTGAAGCCAGCGACGAGAGAGGATCGACGTGAGCGAGCGTAGCGAGCGAGTTATTTGCACAGCGCGCATCGTGCACGCCGGATCCGAGCGAAGCGAGGAGATGGCGTGAGCGACGAGCGGGATACTCGCCACGGCGGCGCGCATGCGGCCGACGACGGCGACGACACCGCCGCGGTGAGCAGGCCGAGCGGTAAGCGGTCCGCGCGGCGTACCCGCTCGGGCTCGTCGTCGGTCGACACCGGCTCGATCGCCACGATCGACCGGACGTCGCCGAAGAAGGACAAGACTGCCGGAAAGGCCAAGCGCGAAGGAGCGGGCAATCCGCTCAAGCGTTTGATCAAGTTCCTGCGAGAGGTCATCGCGGAACTGCGCAAGGTGATCTGGCCCAACCGGAAGCAGATGGTCACCTATACGAGCGTTGTTCTGGTGTTCGTGGTCTTCATGGTCGCGTTCATCAGCGGGATGGATCTGGCGTTCGTCAAGGGTGTCGACTGGCTGTTCGGCTAGTTATTACGACGCCGACGCCGGTTGCCGATCCCGGGGGCGGACCGGCGGGAGTATTCCGCCGCGCCCGGCCCGGCACGCAGAGGATGTACGTGACGACACAGGAAGCGAGTGCCCCAGTGAGCACCCCGGAGAACGACATTAACGACGAGTTCCCGGTCGACGACGCGGTGGTGGAGCCCGCCGAGAACGAGGCGGAAGACGCCGCGGCCGTCGAAGAGTCTGTGGTCGAGGAATCCGCACCCGCTACCCCGATCGATGCCGAACCGGCCGATCCGGTCGCCGAGATGAAGGCCGCGCTGCGGCGTGCCCCCGGTGACTGGTACGTCATCCACTCCTACGCCGGTTACGAGAACAAGGTGAAGGCCAACCTCGAGACCCGCGTTCAGAACCTGGACCTCGAGGAGTACATCTTCCAGGTCGAGGTGCCGACCGAAGAGGTCACCGAGATCAAGAACGGCCAGCGCAAGCACGTCAACCGCAAGGTGCTGCCCGGCTACATCCTGGTCCGCATGGAGCTGAACGACGAGTCGTGGGGTGCGGTGCGCAACACCCCCGGTGTCACCGGGTTCGTCGGTGCCACCTCGCGGCCGTCGCCGCTGTCCATCGACGATGTAGTGAAGTTCCTGGTCCCGGCGTCTCAGCAGAAGAAGGCCCCGGCCGCCGCTGCCGCCGCGACCGCCGAGAGCGCCGCCGAGGTGGCTCCGAAGCCGGTCATCGAGGTCGACTTCGAGGTCGGCGAGTCGGTCACCGTCATGGACGGCCCGTTCGCGACGCTGCCCGCCAGCATCTCCGAGGTCAACGCCGAGCAGCAGAAGCTCAAGGTGCTCGTCTCGATCTTCGGTCGCGAGACGCCAGTCGAGCTGGCGTTCACCCAGGTCGCCAAGATTTAGTTCCATCTCCGCCCTCGCCCCGGCCTCCGGGGACCGAGGGCGGAGCGCGTCCGACCGGTTCGGCGCGGGCAACCGGCCCCACTCGAAGGACGAGGGCACGCCCCCCGGTAAGGTGTATGGGTTCGTGTGCGGATCCGAACAGCGTCAGCCGGATTCGTTCGCGAGCGCCGGGCCGCGTGCCCGGCTGCGGGCCAAGCCCGCGACAGGCTTACGGCAACCGTAAGGACCCGAAACCAAGGAAGAAAGATGCCCCCCAAGAAGAAGAAGCTCGCCGGGATCATCAAGCTGCAGATCCAGGCCGGCGCGGCGAACCCGGCTCCGCCCGTTGGTCCCGCCCTCGGTCAGCACGGCGTCAACATCATGGAGTTCTGCAAGGCGTACAACGCGGCGACCGAGTCGCAGCGTGGCAACGTCATCCCGGTCGAGATCTCCGTATACGAAGACCGCACCTTCGACTTCAAGCTGAAGACCCCGCCCGCCGCCAGGCTGCTGCTCAAGGCCGCCGGTGTGCAGAAGGGCTCGGCCGAGCCGCACCGCACCAAGGTCGCCAAGGTGACCATGGACCAGGTTCGCGAGATCGCCAAGACCAAGATGGAAGATCTCAACGCCAACGACCTGGACGCGGCGGCGAAGATCATCGCGGGCACCGCGCGCTCGATGGGTATCACCGTCGAGGCCTGAGCGAAGCGAACCTCAGTCGGACGCAGGGCCGCTGAACTCGGTGGGAGGGTCGGCCAGACCCGGAAACCACTTCTGAACCAAGAAACTTTAAGGACAGAGAAACATGGCAAAGCGAAGCAAGGCGTATCTCGCCGCGGCCGAGAAGGTCGATCGCACCAAGCTGTACTCGCCGCTGGCCGCCGCGCGCCTGGCGAAGGAGACCGCCACCACCAAGACCGACGCGACCGTCGAGGTCGCCGTTCGTCTCGGTGTGGACCCCCGCAAGGCCGACCAGATGGTCCGTGGCACCGTCAACCTGCCGCACGGCACCGGTAAGACCGCCCGCGTCATCGTGTTCGCGGTGGGCGACAAGGCCGCCGAGGCCGAGGCCGCCGGTGCGGACGCCGTCGGCGCCGAGGACCTGATCGAGCGGATCCAGGGCGGCTGGCTGGACTTCGACGCCGCGATCGCCACCCCGGACCAGATGGCCAAGGTCGGCCGCATCGCGCGTGTCCTCGGCCCGCGCGGTCTGATGCCGAACCCGAAGACGGGCACGGTCACCCCCGATGTGACCAAGGCCGTCAACGACATCAAGGGCGGCAAGATCAACTTCCGCGTCGACAAGCAGGCCAACCTGCACTTCGTGATCGGCAAGGCCTCCTTCGAAGAGGCCAAGCTGGTGGAGAACTACGGCGCCGCGCTGGACGAGATCCTGCGTGCCAAGCCGTCGACCGCCAAGGGCCGCTACGTCAAGAAGGTGACGGTCTCGACGAACACCGGACCGGGCATCCCGGTGGACCCGAACCGCACCCGCAACCTCCTCGAAGAGGACGCGTAAGCAGCACCGAGGTCTCACGCCTCGTCACCGCCGAGGGCGGGAACGCATCCGCGTTCCCGCCCTCGGCGCATTTCCGGCCTGTTCGCGAGTAGCGGCGGAACCCGTCGCGGTGAGCAAGTCGAGCGAACCCGCGCGGAGTAAGCCACCGGCTTTGCTGGTTGCATCCGACGTGACCAGGATTCTGTTGATCTCCGGAAGCACCCGCGACGGCTCCACCAACACCGCGGCGCTGCGTACCGTCCACGCCCTTGCACCGGACAGCGTCGAAACTCGCTGCTACACAGGCTTACTGGAACTGCCAGCCTTCGTGCCAGGCGCGGACCCCGCAGCTTATCCACAGGTCGTCGACCTGCGAAACGACCTGGCCTGGGCCGACGCGGTCTTGATCTCGACCCCCGAATACGCGGGCACCCTCCCCGGCAGCCTGAAGAACCTGCTCGACTGGACCGTCGGCACCGCCGACCTCCACGAAAAGCCCACCGCCTGGCTCACCGTCGCGGCACCGGGCCGCGGCGACGGCGCCACCGCAACGTTGTCGAGCGTCCTCGGCTACGTCGGCGCCGACGTAGTCACCGCTGCCTGCGTCCGGCACCCGGTCTTGTCGGCGGACATCGACTCCGACGGCCTCGTCACCGGCCAAGCCTTTCGAGACGGCGCCCTAACGGCCCTCGATGCGCTCGCCCGCCATACCCACGTTGCCCGCTGACACCCTGGCTACTCGCGATACCGATAGCGTCGCGCGGACATCTTCCTGGTCATCGGATGGATATCGAGCTACCCTTGTATCAGATATAAGGAGGGTCAGCCGTGGCGAAGACCAGCGTAGACGTAGATATGGCGAAGTTGGATCGTGCGAAGGAGATCCTCGGTACCGAGACGCTCCGCGACACCATTGATGCCGCATTTCGTGAGGTAATTCGGATCGACTCGGTCCGCAAGTTGGTGAGTCTCGCCGAGGATGGTGCTTTCGCGGCGCTGCTGGAGCCAGACGTCGAGGATCGCCTGTGGGGGTGACGCGGTACCTTGCAGACAAGAGCGCGCTGGCGCGATTGCACCTGGCCCCAGTCCGAGATGTGTTGGTTCCGTTGATGGATCGCGCCCTGGTTCATATCTGCGGCGTCACCGAGTTGGAGATGCTGTACTCGGCGCGCAATGCCGATGACCGAGCCCGCATCCGAGGCGTCCTGCACGAATCACTCGAATGGGTGGACACCCCCGAGGATCTCTGGATGCAGGCGTCGGAGTTGCAGTCCCTGCTGACGGACAAAGCTCAGCATCGGTCCGCCTCGATCGCCGGCCTCGTCGTGGCGGTGACCGCGGAGACGCATCGGCTGACGGTGCTGCACTACGACAACGATTTCGACACCATCGCCTCTCATACGGGTCAGCCGACATCCTGGGTTGTTCCTGCTGGATCGGTGTAACGGCCGGCTGCAGTGTCGGCTGCAACCGGCCGTCGTTCTGGACCGGTGAGCGCGCTTATTCCGGCTGGTCGTCGGTTGATTCGGCGGATTTGCGCCAGCCAAGGAGGATCGACTCGCCGCTCTGGGCGCCCCAGGGGAGGACGAGGGCGACGATGAGTGCGCAGACCACGACCGCGCCCGCGGCGACGAGGGATGCGGCGTGGGAGCCTTGGAGGGCGGCGGATTTCATTGCGGTGATGAGGTTTTCGCGCTGCGATTCGAGGAACGCGGGGAGTTCGCGTTTGCGGATTTCCAGCACGCTGAGCGGGCTGGCCTTGACCAGGCTCTTCTGGTCCTCGTTCATCAGGGCGCTCGGCACGCGATCGAGTAGCGGCTCGACGCGAGTCGTGTAGTAGGAGGCCACGATCGAACCGAGGACGGCGACGCCGAGGGTGCCGCCGATCTCGCGGGTGGTGTCGTTGACCGCGGAACCCGCGCCGGCCTCGTTCAAAGGCAAGGAGGACATGATGGATTCGGTGGCGGGTCCCTGCACGATGGCAAGGCCGAGCGCCATCGACACCATCGAGGGCAGCACGTCGGTGACGTAGCCGCTGTTCACCGTCACCTGCCCGCCCAGGTAGAGCCCGAGCCCGGTGAGCAGCAGGCCGAACACGATCACCGGCGTGGTACCCCACCGTTGCGCGAGCAATGTCGCGACGGGCGCGCCGATCGCCACCGAGAACGCGAACGGCAATGAGGCGATACCGAATTCGAGCGGCGTGTACTCGCGCACGCCCTGGAAATACTGGGTGATCAGGAACAGGAAGCCGAACATCGAGAAATATCCGATCGCTATCGACAGCGCGGGCATCGAAAATCGCCGATTACGAAACAATCGCATATCCAGAATCGGTGCGACGGTGCGCAATTCCCAGGCGATGAATCCGGCGAGCAGCGCGACGCCGAGTGCGCCGACGGTCAGGGTGGTGACCGAGAGCCAGCCGTAGCGCGGCGCCTCGATGATCGACCAGACCAGCAGCGTGATGCCCGCGATGGACAACGCGATACCGGGCAGATCCAGCCTGCCGACCTCGGCGGATCGCGATTCCGGTACCCACAGCATGGTGGCGATCAGCGCGGCCAGCGCCACGGGCACGTTGATCCAGAACACCGAATGCCAGCTGAAGTGTTCGAGCAGCCAGCCGCCGGAGATCGGGCCGATGGCGATCGCGAAGCCCGCCATGGCCGTCCACGCGGCGATGGCCAGCGCCCGCTCCCTTCGGTCGGTGAAGATGTTGATGATCAGGGCGAGGGTGGCGGGGAAGACGGCCGCGGCGAACACGCCCATGGCTGCGCGGGCGGTGATGACGGCGCCCATCGAATCCGACAGTGCGCCACCGACGGACATGACCGCGACGCCGATCAGGCCGATGGCCATCACTTTTCGTCGGCCGTAGCGGTCGCCGAGATTGCCGAAGGCCAGCAACAGACCGGCGAAGGTCAGGGTGTACGCGTCGACGACCCATTGCAGGCCGCTGACCCCGGTGGCCAGCTCGACACCGATCGAGGGGAGGGCCACGTTGACGATGGTGTTGTCGAGGACGACCAGCAGTTCGGCCAGGCATATCACGGCCAAGGCGAGGAAGCGCTGGTTACGTCGTTCCAGCAACACCGGTGGATCGACTATGGAAGTTGCCATAGTTCAGCAGCCAAGCAGATATCTGTCACTCTTGGTAACACTTGTTGGCCGCGACATCCGCCACATCCGAGGGTGAAAAGTGACGTGCGACACAACAATTCGATTGCCGAAGGGTTCCGATCCGCCACGGAGCGTGGGTCGTTTTGGCAGATGAGGGGCGCGTCGGTTACTGTGGACGTCAGTTATCGACGAGTTCGATCGCTACCCAATCCGTTCTACCGAAGACCGTTGGTCGCCGATCCCGCATGGGTTCGGTCGAAGGTCCGGCGACATTGCCGGCGGCCCACGCAGGGAAGAACCGAGGCTGGGAGTCGATTCGAGCCACGCGGCTCGTGTTGATCTTTCCTATTGCGCCCCGGAACGCCTTGCGTCCGGGGCGTTCGTTTTGTCGCCGGGCCCTCGGATCGGTAGTTCGCGTACACGAACCGACCATCCAGAGAGGAGGCGAAGTATGGCAAAGGCTGAGAAGGTCACCGCGGTCGAGGAGATCGCGGAGCAGTTCAGGAACTCGACCGCCACCGTCGTCACGGAATACCGTGGCCTGTCGGTCGGCAAGCTCACCGAACTGCGGCGCGCGCTCGGCGCCGAGGCCACGTACTCCGTCGCCAAGAACACCCTGGTCAAGCGCGCCGCCGCCGAGGCGGGCGTGGAGGGCCTTGACGACCTGTTCGTCGGACCGACCGCCATCACCTTCATCCAGGGTGAGCCGGTCAACGCGGCCAAGGCGCTCAAGACCTTCGCCAAGGACAACAAGGCGCTGATCATCAAGGGCGGCTACATGGACGGCGCTGCGCTGTCCGTCGCCGAGGTCGAGCAGATCGCCGACCTGGAGACCCGCGAGGTCCTGCTGGCCAAGCTGGCCGGCGCCCTCAAGGGCAACCTGGCCAAGGCTGCCGGCCTCTTCAACGCTCCCGCTTCGCAGGTGGCCCGCCTGGCCGCCGCGCTGGAGGAGAAGAAGCGCGCCGAAGGCGGAGCCGCCGAGTAACACCCCGTGCGCGGCGTGAGTCACGCCCCCATGGACACCATCTACCGAAAGGAAAACAACAATGGCCAACGTTGACGAACTGCTCGAGACCTTCGGCAACATGACCCTGCTCGAGCTGTCGGACTTCGTCAAGAAGTTCGAGGAGAAGTTCGAGGTCACCGCCGCTGCTCCGGTCGCCGTCGCTGCCGTCGGCGCTGCCGCTCCGGCCGAGGCCGCCGAGGAGCAGGACGAGTTCGACGTCATCCTCGAGGGTGCGGGCGACAAGAAGATCCAGGTCATCAAGGTGGTCCGCGAGATCGTCTCCGGCCTGGGCCTGAAGGAAGCCAAGGACCTGGTCGAGGGTGCCCCGAAGCCGATCCTGGAGAAGGTCGCCAAGGACGCCGCCGAGGCCGCCAAGGCGAAGCTGGAAGAGGCCGGCGCCAAGGTTTCGGTCAAGTAATTCCACGAATTACTCGAACGGGCGGCCCCCAAATTCGGGGGGCCGCCCGTTTTCGCATTTTTCGGGGACATGCGAGCGGATTTGTGGAAAAGTGCGAGCGCATTCGGCTTACTCTGGAGTCAGGTTGGGGTGTGCCCCGTCTCCCTCATGGGTTACAGTGACCGAACCCACTGTGACGTGACGCACCGCGATGACCGAGCGCGGTCGCCGGTGGGCTGCTCGCTGAGAAATTGTGGAGGTTGGCGTGGGCGTCGAGGTCAGGACCGAGGGTGTAACCAAATCCTTCGGTTCGCAGCGAATTTGGCAGGATGTCAGTCTGACCTTGCCGTCCGGCGAGGTGAGCGCGCTACTCGGTCCGTCGGGTACCGGTAAGTCGGTGTTCCTGAAGTCGCTGATCGGCCTGCTGCGTCCGGAGCGCGGTTCGATCTACATCGACGGCACCGATATCACCACCTGCTCCAACAAGGAGCTCTACGAGATCCGCAAGCTGTTCGGTGTGTTGTTCCAGGACGGCGCGTTGTTCGGGTCGATGAACCTCTTCGACAACGTCGCGTTCCCGCTTCGTGAGCACACGAAGAAGAGCGAGTCCGAGATCCGCAAGATCGTCATGGAGAAGCTCGAGCTGACCGGTCTGCTCGGTGCGGAGGGCAAGCTGCCCGGCGAGATCTCCGGCGGTATGCGCAAGCGCGCCGGTCTGGCTCGCGCCCTGGTGCTGGATCCGCAGATCATCCTGGTCGACGAGCCCGACTCGGGTCTGGACCCGGTGCGTACGTCCTACCTGTCGCAGTTGCTGATCGATATCAACGCCCAGATCGATGCGACGATCCTGATCGTCACGCACAACATCAACCTGGCGCGCACCGTGCCCGACAACATCGGCATGCTGTTCCGCCGCCAGTTGGTGATGTTCGGTCCGCGTGAGGTGCTGCTGACCTCCGAGGAGCCGGTGGTCAAGCAGTTCCTCAACGGTCGCATGATCGGTCCGATCGGCATGTCCGAGGAGAAGGACGAGGCGCAGATGGCGCGCGAGCAGGCGATGGTCGACGCGGGTCATCACCACGGCGGCGCCGAAGAGGTCGAGGGCATCATCCCGCAGATGAAGGCGCAGCCGGGCATGCCGGTGCGTCAGGCGGTCGCGCGTCGCAGGGCGCGGGTGCGCGAGATCATGCACACCCTGCCGCACGCGGCCCAGGTCGCGATCCGCGAATCCATGGCCGAGAACGACGACACACAAGTGATGTCGTACAACGCTCAAAACGTCGGCACCTACGAGGGCGGCGCTTTCGACACAACCGTGCGCCACAACACAACTAACGGGTAACATACGCCCCGTGAACTCGACCATGGCGCGTGTGCGTACCCCAGTCGAGTCGGCGTTTGCCCAGGCGGGCAACGTCTTTGCGTTGTTCGTCGATGTGATGCGCAAGATGTTTCGCCGACCCTTCCAGTGGCGCGAGTTCATCGAGCAATCGTGGTTCATCGCCAGCGTTTCGATCTTGCCGAGCGCGCTGGTGGCCATCCCGTTCGGCGCGGTCGTCGCGCTGCAGACCGGTTCGCTGATCAAACAGCTCGGCGCCGAGTCGTTCACGGGCGCCACCAGCGTGCTCGCCACCGTGCAGCAGGCGGCACCGGTGGTGACCGCGTTGATCATCGCGGGCGCGGCCGGGTCCGCGGTGGCCGCCGACCTCGGCGCCCGCACCATTCGCGAGGAGATCGACGCGATGGAGGTGCTCGGCGTCGACCCGGTGGCGCGGCTGGTGGTGCCGAGGGTGCTCGGCATGACGCTGGTCGCCGTGCTGCTCAACGGGTTGGTGTCGGTCGTGGGCATCGCGGGCGGCTATTTCTTCAACGTGCTGCTGCAGGGTGGAACGCCCGGCGCGTACCTCTCGTCGTTCTCGGCGCTGGCGCAGCTGCCCGACCTGTGGATCGGCGAGATCAAGGCGGCGATCTTCGGGCTGCTCGCCGGCGTGATCGCCGCGTACAAGGGGCTGCATCCCAAAGGGGGGCCGAAAGGAGTCGGTGACGCGGTGAACCAGTCCGTGGTGATCACATTCCTGGTCCTCTTCTTCGTCAACCTCGTTCTGACACTGGTCTATCTGCAAGTCGTCCCGGCCAAGGGCGCCTGACCGATGGCCACCTCCTACCGCAACCCGGCCTTCGCCAAATCGGCCCGCCGGGCGAATCAGATCGTGCGCGGACCGCTGAACGTGATCGACCGCGCGGGCGAGCAGATGTCGTTCTACTCGCGCGCCATCGCGTGGATTCCGCGCACCGCAGTGCACTACCGCAAGGAGGTCATGCGGCTGCTCGCCGAGGTGACCTTCGGCTCCGGAGCGCTCGCGGTGATCGGCGGGACCATCGGCGTCATCGTCTTCATGTCCGGTTCGGTCGGCGTCGTCGTCGGCCTGCAGGGCTTCAAGGCGCTCGACGCGCTGGGCAGTTCCGTGCTCACCGGCTTCCTCACCGCCTACATCAACACTCGCGAAATCGCCCCGTTGGTGGCGGCATTGGCGCTCTCCGCGACGGTGGGCTGTGGCTTCACCGCGCAGCTCGGCGCCATGCGTATCTCCGAGGAGATCGACGCGCTCGAGGTGATGGCGGTGCCCGGCGTACCGTTCCTGGTGACCACCCGGGTGATCGCCGGATTCGTCGCGGTCATCCCGCTCTACATCGTCGGCCTGCTCGGCGCCTACTTCGCGTCGCGCTCGATCAGCATCTGGTTCAACGGCCAGTCGAGTGGTTCCTACGACCACTACTTCAGCCTGTTCCTGCCACCCGAGGACGTGCTCTATTCGTTCCTCAAGGTGCTGATATTCGCGTTCGTGATCATCCTGGTGCACTGCTACTACGGCTTCACCGCCACCGGCGGGCCCGCGGGCGTCGGCGTCGCGGTGGGTCGCGCGGTGCGCGCCGCGATCGTGCTGGTGAACGTGCTCGACTTCTTCCTCAGCCTCGCGATCTGGGGAACGACCACGACGGTGCGGGTCGCCGGATGAAGCGATCCGCACGGCGACACCTCGCCGGCGCTCGGCTTTCGCCGTGCGGATCAGGCGCTGGTCCCGCCGATGACAACACGCAAGCCGACCCGCGGGGGCTGAGGCATGAGTAGCGGAACTCAGGCGTGGCGGTCCACCGAGAAGACTCGGGTGCGGCTGCTGGGCATCGCGTTCTTCGTGATCGTCGGGCTGTTCCTGTGGACGACCGTCGCGATCTACAACAAGCAGTTCGTCCGGACGGTCGACGTGCATCTGGTGACCGACACCGTCGGCAACGCGCTGACCAAGAACGCGGACGTGAAGGTGCGCGGGGTGATGGTCGGCGAGGTGCGGTCGAGCCGGACCGAGGGCGGCAAGGTGACCCTCGACCTGGCCATCGATCCCGGTAAGGCCGAGCAGATCCCGGTGAACGCGACCGCGCGGCTGCTGCCGAAGACTCTGTTCGGCGAGCGCTACGTGGACTTGGTGATCCCCGAGGAGCGGAGTCCGCAGCATCTGACCGACGGCGTCACCCTGTACCAGGACGCCAGCGGCAACGCCATCGAGATCAGCAAGCTGCTCGACGACCTGCTTCCGCTGCTGCAGTCCATTCCGCCACAGGACTTGGCCGCGACCCTCGGCGCGCTCTCCCAGGCGCTGTCGGGTCAGGGCCTCGCACTCGGCGAGACCGTGGACAAGCTGGACACGATCTTCCGCGACGTCAACGGCGTGCTGCCGGAACTGCAGGAGGGTCTGCGCGGCTTCGCCGAGACCGCCGCGGTGTACTCCGACGCGGCGCCGCAGCTCATCGACGCGCTGAACAACCTGCGCACCACCAATGCCACCATCGTGCAGCGGCGTTCGGACATCGACACCCTGTACGCCACGCTCACCCCGACGTCGTCGAGTTTGGCCGACTTCCTGCTGGCCAACCGCGACAACATCATCGACGTGGCCGCCGATTCGCGGCCCGCGCTGGAGCAACTGGCCGTGTACTCGCCGAGCTATCCCTGTGCGCTGGCCAACTTCGCGCAGATGAAGCCGCGCATCGACCAGCTCTTCGGTATGGGCACCGACCGGCCGGGCTCCCGGGTGACGATCGAGCTGACCAACACCCGCGGCAAGTACCTGCCCAACCAGGACGAGCCGCGCTGGCTGGACACCCGCGGCCCGTGGTGCCTCCCCGAATACCCGGTGAACGTGGACCCTGGCCAGTACACCGGCGGCCCGAACAACGACGGCTCCTACGCGGTGCCGAGCCGCTACCCCGGTGATCAGGACAGCGGCAAGCTGCCGGTGCCGCAGTTCGGCGTGTACCCGGCCGCGCAGGTGCCGACGCTGGCAGGCTCGCCGCGCGAGCAGCAGTCGCTCGGCGCGATCTACGGTGCGGCGCAGGGTGTTGCGCCCGAAGAGGTGCCGAGCTGGGTGACCAGGATCGGGGCGCCCGCCTTCCGAGGCAGCGAGGTGAGCGTGCGATGAAGGAAAAGCTGCGCGGCCTCGGCGGGCCGCTGACCAAACTGATCGTCTTCGTGGTCGTGACGCTGTTCGTGACCACGCTGCTCGGTCTGTCGATCGCCAACTACACCGGCGGCGGCACGCTGTTCAAGGCGCGGTTCACCGACGTCACCTCGCTGAACCCGGGTGACGAGGTGCGGATCGCGGGTGTGCGGGTCGGCAAGGTCACCGGCATCTCGATCGTCGACAAGCGGATGGCCGAGGTGAAATTCGAACTCACCGACCGCGATTGGCTGCCCGCCTCGACCACGGCCACGATCCGGTACCGCAACCTGGTCGGCCAGCGCTACATCGCGCTGGAGCAGGGCACCGGTGAGCAGGGGCGCAAGCTCAACGAGGGCGGCACCATCCCGCTGGACCGGACCCGGCCCGCGCTGAACCTGACCACGCTGTTCAACGGCTTCCGTCCGCTGTTCCGCACGCTGACCGCCGAGGACGTGAACAAGCTGTCCTACGAGATCATCCAGGTCTTCCAGGGCGAGCAGGGCACCATCCACGACCTGGTGGTCAGCACCGCGAGCCTGACCAACAAGATCGCCGACAAGGACGCGGTGATCGGCGAGCTGGTGAAGAACCTGACCGCCGTGCTGGAGACGATCAACGAGCGCGACGACCAGTTCGACCAGCTCATCATCAACACCGAGGCGCTGGTATCCGGGCTGGCCGCCGAACGCGAGACCGTCGGCCGCTCGATCAGCTCGCTGGGCAACCTGGCCACGGCGACCTCGGATCTGCTCGTCCCCACCCGGCCCTCGCTGCAGGGCACGATCGCGGGCCTGAACCAGCTCACCGGGACACTGAACGAACGCTCCGACGAGGTGAACCTGGCGCTGGCCACGCTGCCGGTGAAGATGGAAAAGCTCGGGCGGGTGGGCAGTTACGGCTCCTGGTTCCAGTTCTACCTGTGCGGCATCGACATCGTGGTCGGCCCGGGCGCGGTGGACGCGCCGCAGCTCAACCTGCCCGCGGGCCTGCCGACGATCAACCAGCCGCTGTACACGAACGCCGCGCCGCGCTGCCACGGGAAGGCCCGCTGATGGACGATCGGATCCTCCTAGGCAAGCGCAGCCCGGTCTTCCTCGGCGTGCTCGGCTTGGCCATGGTGGTGCTGGTGACGATGTCGGCGTTCTCCCTGGACCGGCTGCCGATCATCGGGGCGGGCACCAAGTACAGCGCCGAGTTCTCCGAGGCCGCGGGCCTGAAGAAGGGCAACGAGGTCCGCATCGCGGGCGTGAAGGTGGGTTCGGTCTCCGACGTCCGCCTGGACGGCGATCGAGTGATCGTCGACTTCCGCACCAAGGACGCCTGGATCGGCAACGAGACCACCGCCTCCATCCAGATCAAGACGCTGCTCGGCCAGAAGTACCTGGCCCTCGACCCGCGCGGCTCCCGCCCCGCCGATCCGGCCACGCCGATTCCGTTGTCGCGCACCGTGTCTCCCTACGACGTGATCGACGCCTTCTCGGACGCGGCGGCGAACATCGAGGACATCGACACCGCCCAGCTGGCCACCAGCATGCGGGTGCTCGCCGAGGCGTTCGCGACCACTCCGCCGGAGATCCGCGGCTCCATCGACGGCGTCGCGCGGCTCTCGGAGACGCTGGCCAAGCGCGACGAGGAACTCAAGCGGCTGTTCAAGGCGACGCGGCAGACCACCGAGGTGCTCGCCGACCGTAACGCCGAGTTCGAGCGGCTGCTCGCCTCCGGCGGTCAGCTGCTCGCCGAGCTGAACATCCGCCAGCAGGCCATCCGCCAGCTGCTCACCGGAGCCAAGACGGTGTCCGCCGAGCTGAGCGCGCTGGTCGCCGACAACTCCGAGCAGATCGGTCCCGCGCTGACCAACCTGGCCGCCGCGATCGACCTGCTGAACGACAACCAGCAGAACATCTCCAAGACGCTGGAGCTGGCGGGCCCCTTCTACGGCCTGTACGCGAACGTGCTCGGCACCGGCCGGTGGTTCGACGCGGTGATCGTCAATCTGCTGCCGCCCGCGCTGCCGGAGATCCCCGGCTACCGGGATCCGGTACGGAACATGGGAGGTAACTGACGTGGCCGCGAGCTGGCGCAGCGATCCGCTCACCGCGTTCCGCGAGTCGGGCCGGGGCACCAAGATCGGCATCGCGCTCGGCGTCGTCCTGGTGCTGGTCGCCGGGTGGGTGCTGTGGTGGGGCTTCGATCGGCTGACCACCACCAGGATCACCGCCTATTTCGATCGCTCGGTGGGCATCTACGAGGGCTCCGACGTGCGCATCCTCGGCGTGCCGGTGGGCAGGGTCGAGTCAGTGGAGCCGATGGGCGACCAGGTGAAGATCGTGATGAGCGTCGACCGCGGATACGACGTGCCCGCCAACGCGCAAGCCGCACAGATCACCCCTTCGGTCGTCTCCGATCGCTTCATCCAGCTGACGCCGGTCTACCGCGGTGGCCCGAAAATGGAACGCAACGCGACGATTCCGCGGCAACGCACCGTCACCCCGGTCGAGGTGGACCAGCTCTACAAGAGCATCGCCGAGCTCAGCGACGCGCTCGGTCCGGACGGCGCCAACAAAGACGGCGCGGTGAACGAACTCGTGCGCACCTCGGCGGCCAACCTTTCCGGCAACGGTGAGGCGCTGGCCAACAGCATCACTCAGCTCTCGGCCGCGGCGAGGTACCTGTCCGAGGCGCGCGGCGACATCTTCGAGACCGTCAAGAACCTGCAGAACTTCGTGAGCATGCTGGCGAGAAACGATCAGCAGGTGCGCGAATTCAACAGCCAGCTGGCCGATCTGGCCGGATTCCTGGCCGACGAGCGGCAGAATCTCGGCGACGCGCTGCAACTGCTCTCGGTGGCGCTCGGCGACGTCGCGCGGTTCATCGACGACAACCGCGCGCTGGTCGCGGAGAACGCCGAGGCGCTGACCACCCTCACCAAGACGTTGGCCGACCAGCGCGACGATCTCGCCGCCGCGCTGCCGGTGATCCCGCTCGCGCTGAGCAACCTGATCAACATCCACAACGCGGAATCGGGAACCCTCGACATGCGGGCCAATTTCACCGACCTGCAGGACCCGTTCGGCGTGGTGTGCAAGATGCTCGACCTGTCGAAGCTGATGCCGGGCGATCCTCGCTTCGAGGCGCTCGGCCGTCAGATGCGCCCGGTCCTGGACCACTGCAAGGAGATCACCGACCAGATCACCGCCGGGGTGAAGACCCCGACGCTGATCCTGCCGTTCGGCATCCTCTCCGGCGAGAACCTGCAGCGCGATCCCGTGCCGGGCACCGTGCCCGGTACCCCGTCCAACCAGTTGCCGCCGTCCGAGCAGGGAGGTGAGCGATGAAGACGACCAAGCCGTTCGTCCGCGGGCTGTCGGCGGCGGCGCTCGCCGTCTCGGCCGCGCTGATCAGTTCGTGCGCCGCCGACGGCATCTACAGCGTGCCGCTGCCCGGCGGCGCCGACGTCGGCCCGCATCCGATCCACGTCGACATCCACTTCGACGATGTGCTCGACCTGGTGCCGCAGTCCGCGGTGAAGGTCGAGGGCGTGCCGGTGGGACGGGTCGAGGACATCGAGCTGGCGCAGAACGGCTGGACCGCCAGCGTCCGCACGCTGATCAACTCCTCCGTCGACCTGCCCGCCAATGCCAGGGCCGAGGTGCGGCAATCGAATCTGCTCGGCGAGAAGTTCATCGAGCTCTCCGCGCCCGCCGCGGACCCGGATCCGGCGAAGCTGGCCGACGGCGCGGTGATCCCGGTCGAGCACACCCGCCACGCCACCGAGATCGAGCAGGTGCTCGGCGCCATGTCGCTGCTGCTCAACGGCGGCGGTGTCGCACAGCTGCAACCCATCGTCACCGAGCTGAACAAGACGCTCGGCGGTCGCGAGGACCGGGTGCGCTCGCTGATCGAGCAGGCCAACACCCTGATCGGCGGGCTCGACGAGCAGGTCGACGACATCACCCGGGCCATCGACGGGCTCGCCGTGCTCAGCAGCCGGGTGAGCAGCCAGACCGAGCAGATCGCCAGGATTCTCGACGAGCTCCCCGAGGGCATCAGGATCCTGGAAGAGCAACGGCCCGAACTGATCGGTCTGCTCACCCAGCTGGACCGGGTGGGCCAGGCCGGTTTCGACGTGATCGACACCGCCAAGGACGACCTGATCCGCGACCTGAACTCGCTGCGGCCGACGCTGCAAGAGCTCGGCCGCGCCGCGCCGGACCTGGTGACCGCGTTCCCGCTGATCCCGACCTACCCGTTCCCCGACTCCTCGCTGGAGGGCACCTTCGGCGGCCAGGTCAACACCTGGCTGTCGGTGGACCAGCAGATCGGCGTCACGCTGAGCAATCTCGGTGTCGGCAAACCGGATCCGGTGTACATCCCGCCGCCGTACGGCCCGCCGGTGAACGTGGATCCGTCCAACCCGTACTACAACGGCAACGGCCCGCGCCCCGGCTGGCCCACGGTGTCGTTGATTCCGCTGCCGCCGACCATGGCGGTGCTGCCCGTGCCGGGCGCACCCGTGCCGAACCCGCTCGGGCCGCTGCTGGACCAGTTCGGCGTGACGCCTCCCGGCGGCGCCGAAGGAGGGGGTGAGCCGCGATGACCCGGCTCGTTCGCAACCAGCTGATCGTCTTCCTGGTGATCGCAGTGATCGGCGTGATCTTCGTCGGCGCCAAGTACATCCGGCTCGACCACATGCTCGGCTTCGGTGAGTACGACGTGCGGGTCGACGCGAAGCAGACCGGCGGCATCTACAAGGGCGCCGAGGTGACCTATCGCGGCGTTCCGGTCGGCCGGGTCGGCGGGGTGGAGCTCACCGACGAGGGCGTGAGCATGACGCTGGTCATCGACTCCGACTCGCCGCGCATCCCGGCCTCGGCGAAGGCCGTGGTGGCCAACCGGTCGGCCATCGGCGAGCAGTACGTCGACCTGCAGCCCGACAGCGACATCGGCCCGTATCTGAAGGACGGCTCGGTCATCGCAGGGGCGCAGACGCCGATCTCGGTGGAGCAGCTGGTCTCCAGCGTCGACCACTTCACCAGCACGGTGGATCTGGAGGCGTTGAACACCACCGTCACCGAACTGGGCAAGGCATTCGACGGCAAGGGCGACGACCTGCAGGTCTTCTTGCAGTCGCTGAACGAGTTCACCACCACGTTCCACGAGACGTTGCCGCAGACCATCCAGCTGATTCGCGACGGCAGGGTGGTGTTCGCCACCCAGGCCGAGCAGGGGGACGCGATCCGGCGGTTCAGCGACGGCCTGGACCGGCTCTCCGTGCAGCTGCGCGCCAGCGACCCCGCGATACGCAGGCTGATCGGCACCGGCACCGACGCGGGCGAACAGGTCGGCGCCCTGCTCGACGAGAGCGGCGGCGCGCTCACCGAGGACCTGGCCAACCTGCGTGTGCTGCTGCAGAGCATCTCGCCCAAGTTCTACGCGCTGCGGCCGCTGCTGCAGATGCTGCCGCAGTTGTCGCTCGGCGCGTCGGCGACCGCGCCCGGCGACGGCACCAGCCACTTCGGTCTGGTGCTCGAGACCAACAACCCGCCCGCCTGCACCGTCGGCTACGAGGGCACCCAGCGCATCCTCGACCAGATGAAGGCGCAGAACCCCGACTTCGACGACACCCGCGACGAGTTCCCGTTCAACAAGGACGCGAAATGCCTTGTGCCGTTCGGCAATCCGACCGCAGTCCGGGGCGGCGAGCGGGCCGATCTGGCCGATCCGAGTATCTCGCAACCGTGGGACGACAACCCCAAGGTCGACCCGGAGAAGCTGAACCTGAACCCGATCGCCGTGCAGCTCGCCACCCTGATGGGGGTCACGCCGAAGCGGTGACCAGGAAGGATGACGTTATGGTTGGCAGTCGTGAGCGAGCGCCAGCGAGTGAACCATCAACACAGCGTGCTAGGCACGGCTCAGCCGAGCGCCAGCGAGGCTGAGTCGTGACTTCTGATCAGTCCAAGGAATCGGTGTCCGCCGAGACCGGGTCCGCGGAAACCCCGGCTGCCGAGCCCTCGGCCGAGACCGCTGCGGGCCGTCCGCCGGTCGCGGTGACCGCGGTCGTGTTCGGAGCGCTCGTCGTCGCCCTGGTGGCCGCGCTGTGGCTCGGCGGCGGCTGGGTCCGCGCGGCGTTCTTCACCGACGGTCCGCGCGCCGACGCCCGCGATTCCGCGCTGGACGCCGCGCGCCAGGCCGCGATCAACATGACCTCGATGAACCTCGACGACGTGCCGGGCTCGCTCGCGCTGGCCAGGTCGTCGATGACCGGCCCGATCCTGGAGTCGGCCACGAAGAACCAGCAGCAGTCCGAGCAGATGGCCGCGCAGGCGGGCGTCGGGATGAAGTCCAAGGTGCTCGGTGCCTCGCTGACCGCGCTGAACAGCGAGCGGGACAAGGCGTCGGCGCTGGTGGTGCTCCAGGTGTCCGAGTCGAAGCCGGACAAGTCGGTCTCCGATTACCGGTACACGTGGAGCCTGGACATGACCAAGGACGGCGACGTCTGGAAGGCCGAGCAGGTCGCCTCGCTGACCCAGCCGGTGCTGCTGGAAGGCCCCGGCCCGACCGGGCTCGGGCAGCCGGGTGCGCAGTCGCCCGCCGCTCCCGCACCGACTCAGGGGGCGCCCGCGCAGGAGGGACCGCGATGACCGACCGCCGCCCCGTCAACCGCGTCACCCCCAAGCGGCGCACCGCGCAGCCCGCCGCGCGCCCCGTTCGCAAGCCCAAGGTCGCCTCCGCGCGTCCGCGCGACGTCCCGGCCCGCGACGAAAAGGCGAGCGCCGCCGCGAGCCGCCAGCGTCGTGTGTCGCGGCCCCGCGTTCCGTCCACCGGTTCCTGGGCTCCGGTCGCCGCCGCGCTCGTCGCGGTCGCGCTGCTCGCCGGATTCGCCGTCCTCGCCGCGCTGCGGCCCGGCGTGCCCGACGACAACCGGGCCTTCGTCGACACGAGCGCGACCGAGGAAGTGCGCGCCGCCGCCGACCATGCCCTGCGGACCATCTACGGGTACGACATCGCGACCATCGATGGCTACGAGGCCGCGGTACGCCAGGTGGTCACCGGCAGCATGCTGACCGACCTCGACAAGTTCGCCGGCACCACTGTCGACGCCATTCGACAGGCGCAGACCAGCGCCGATGCCAAGGCCGACCCGATCGGGGTGACGATGCTCACCGAGGATCGGGCGGAGCTGCTGGTGAACCTCGTGGTGAGCGCCACCAAGGACGGCGTCGCGCAGCAGAGCGTGGCGGGTCCGGTGGTGCTGCGCATGCAGAAGGTGGACGGTCGCTGGCTGGCCAGCGGCATCGTCGACCAGTGATCTTGGTCGGCGCCGCTGTATTCCGGCAGGGGCGGGTCGGTCCTGGCACTTGACGAGCTTCGCCCGACCCGTCACGCTATTCACAACAGCGGCAGCTGTCACAAGTGGTTTCAGCCGCCCCGTAGCTCTCGACGCAGCCAGCGATTCGGGTGCCGGGCATCGCCCGAGCGGGGTCGGCGAGCGGGCCGCTTGCCCACGGCGCCCCGGTGCGCTGACCCCACGGCGCGCCAGCGGCGTGGAGGATCACACGGGTGGTACTTTGACACCTCCGTGTCTAGGAGTGTAGGTTTGGACTTTGCGCTGGCTGCCTCCTGTCCATACCTCGATTCGCACACGTAAGTTTCGCCTTCCGGTGTTACTTCCGTTGTTGCCTGTTCGGGTTTCGTTCGGGTTGTGACCAGCGGAATTCGTAGCAGAAGCAAGCGACGGTCGCGGACCACCACGCGACGCGCGTGAGGTGCTGGAAGGACGCATCTTGGCAGTCTCCACCCAGACCAAGGCAGTTGCCGGTATCCCTGGAGCCCCTAAGCGGGTCTCCTTCGCGAAGATCCGTGAACCCTTGGAAGTGCCGGGTCTTCTCGATCTACAAACGGAATCGTTCTCCTGGTTGGTCGGTTCGTCGGAATGGCGTGAGCGCGCGGCCGCTCGCGGCGACGTCGGCCTAGTCGGTGGACTCGAGGAGGTGCTCGAGGAGCTTTCGCCGATCGAGGACTTCTCCGGCTCCATGTCCCTGTCCTTCTCGGACCCGCGCTTCGAAGAGGTCAAGGCCTCGATCGACGAGTGCAAAGAAAAGGACATGACCTACGCGGCGCCGTTGTTCGTCACCGCGGAGTTCATCAACAACAACACCGGTGAGATCAAGAGCCAGACGGTCTTCATGGGTGATTTCCCGATGATGACCGACAAGGGCACGTTCATCATCAACGGCACCGAGCGTGTCGTCGTCTCGCAGCTGGTCCGCTCGCCGGGCGTCTACTTCGATCACACGATCGACAAGGGCACCGAGAAGGACCTGCACAGCGTGCGCGTCATCCCGTCGCGCGGCGCGTGGCTGGAGTTCGATGTCGACAAGCGCGACACCGTCGGTGTGCGCATCGACCGCAAGCGGCGTCAGCCGGTCACCGTGCTGCTGAAGGCGCTGGGCTGGACCACCGAGGAGATCGTCGAGCGCTTCGGCTTCTCCGAGATCATGATGTCCACCCTGGAGAAGGACAACACCGCCGGTCAGGACGAGGCGCTGTTGGACATCTACCGCAAGCTGCGACCGGGCGAGCCGCCGACCAAGGAGTCCGCGCAGACCCTGCTGGAGAACCTGTTCTTCAAGGAGAAGCGCTACGACCTGGCTCGCGTCGGTCGCTACAAGATCAACAAGAAGCTGGGCATCCACCTCAACGAGCCGGTCATCGGTTCGGTGCTGACGAAGGAAGACATCGTCAGCACCATCGAGTACCTGGTGCGCCTGCACTCCGGCGACAAGGTCATGACCGCCCCGGGCGGCGAAGAGGTGCCGGTCGAGGTCGACGACATCGACCACTTCGGCAACCGTCGCCTGCGCACCGTCGGCGAGCTGATCCAGAACCAGATCCGGGTCGGCCTCTCCCGCATGGAGCGCGTCGTCCGCGAGCGCATGACCACCCAGGACGTCGAGGCCATCACGCCGCAGACCCTGATCAACATCCGCCCGGTCGTCGCCGCGATCAAGGAGTTCTTCGGAACCTCCCAGCTGTCGCAGTTCATGGACCAGAACAACCCGCTGTCGGGTCTGACCCACAAGCGCCGCCTCTCGGCGCTGGGCCCGGGTGGTCTGTCCCGTGAGCGCGCCGGCCTGGAAGTCCGAGACGTCCACCCGTCGCACTACGGCCGCATGTGCCCGATCGAGACCCCGGAAGGCCCGAACATCGGCCTGATCGGCTCGCTGTCGGTGTACGCGCGGGTCAACCCGTTCGGCTTCATCGAGACGCCGTACCGCAAGGTCGTCGAGGGCCGGGTCACCGACGAGGTCAAGTACCTCACCGCCGACGAGGAGGACCGCGAGGTCCGCGCCCAGGCGAACTCGCCGGTGGACGCCGACGGCAACTTCCTCGAGGAGCGGGTGCTCGCGCGCCGCGGCAACGAGGAGATGGAGTTCGTCGCCCCGACCGAGGTGACCTACATGGACGTATCGCCGCGCCAGATGGTGTCGGTCGCGACCGCCATGATCCCGTTCCTCGAGCACGACGACGCCAACCGTGCCCTCATGGGCGCGAACATGCAGCGTCAGGCCGTGCCGCTGATCCGTTCCGAGGCCCCGATCGTGGGTACCGGCATGGAGCTGCGCGCCGCGACCGACGCAGGCGATGTCGTGGTGAACGAGAAGGCCGGCGTGGTCGAGGAGGTCTCCGCCGACTACGTCACCGTCATGGCCGACGACGGCACCCGCAAGTCCTACCGGATGCGCAAGTTCGCGCGCTCCAACCAGGGCACCTGCTCCAACCAGCGGCCGATCGTGGACGAGGGTCAGCGGGTGGAGCGGGGCCAGGTCCTGGCCGACGGTCCGTGCACCGAGAACGGTGAGATGGCCCTCGGCAAGAACCTGCTCGTGGCGATCATGCCGTGGGAAGGCCACAACTACGAGGACGCGATCATCCTGTCGCAGCGCCTCGTGGAAGAGGACGTCCTCACCTCGATCCACATCGAAGAGCACGAGATCGACGCCCGCGACACCAAGCTGGGCGCCGAGGAGATCACCCGGGACATCCCGAACGTCTCCGACGAGGTGCTCGCCGACCTGGACGAGCGCGGCATCGTGCGCATCGGCGCCGAGGTTCGCGACGGCGACATCCTGGTCGGCAAGGTCACCCCGAAGGGCGAGACCGAGCTGACCCCCGAGGAGCGGCTGCTCCGCGCGATCTTCGGTGAGAAGGCGCGCGAGGTCCGCGACACCTCGCTGAAGGTGCCGCACGGCGAGTCCGGCAAGGTCATCGGCATCCGCGTGTTCTCGCGCGAGGACGACGACGATCTGCCTCCGGGCGTCAACGAGCTGGTCCGCGTGTACGTCGCGCAGAAGCGCAAGATCCAGGACGGCGACAAGCTCGCCGGTCGCCACGGCAACAAGGGCGTCATCGGCAAGATCCTGCCGACCGAGGACATGCCGTTCCTGCCGGACGGCACCCCGGTGGACATCATCCTGAACACCCACGGTGTGCCCCGTCGTATGAACATCGGCCAGATCCTGGAGACCCACCTGGGCTGGATCGGCAAGGCGGGCTGGCAGGTCGACGGCAACCCGGACTGGGCGGCGAACCTGCCGGAGGAGATGTTCGGCGCGCCCGCCGACTCGAACATCGCCACCCCGGTGTTCGACGGCGCTCGCGAGGAGGAGCTGACCGGTCTGCTCGCCTCGACCCTGCCGAACCGCGACGGCGAACGCATGGTCGACGACAACGGCAAGGCCACCCTGTTCGACGGCCGCTCCGGCGAGCCGTTCCCGTACCCGGTGGCCGTGGGCTACATGTACATCCTGAAGCTGCACCACCTGGTCGACGACAAGATCCACGCGCGTTCGACCGGCCCGTACTCGATGATCACCCAGCAGCCGCTCGGTGGTAAGGCGCAGTTCGGTGGTCAGCGCTTCGGTGAGATGGAGTGCTGGGCGATGCAGGCCTACGGCGCTGCCTACACCCTGCAGGAACTGCTCACCATCAAGTCCGACGACGTCGTGGGCCGCGTGAAGGTCTACGAGGCGATCGTGAAGGGCGAGAACATTCCGGAGCCGGGCATTCCGGAGTCGTTCAAGGTGCTCCTCAAGGAACTCCAGTCGCTGTGCCTCAACGTCGAGGTGCTGTCTTCCGACGGCGCCGCGATCGAGTTGCGCGAAGGCGAGGACGAGGACCTGGAGCGCGCCGCGGCGAACCTGGGCATCAACCTGTCCAGGAACGAAGCGGCCACCGTCGACGATTTGGCGAACTAGGCGGTCGGGCGCGGAGGAACTCGGTCACCGACGACATCCGCGCCCATCGCGAACAACCAACTAGTGAACTTTTGCTCGAATTCGACCCGCACAGGGGAAAGGAAGTTACGTGCTAGACGTCAACTTCTTCGATGAACTCCGGATCGGCCTTGCCACCGCCGAAGACATCCGCCAGTGGTCCTATGGCGAGGTGAAGAAGCCGGAGACCATCAACTACCGCACGCTGAAGCCGGAGAAGGACGGCCTCTTCTGCGAGAAGATCTTCGGTCCCACCCGGGACTGGGAGTGCTACTGCGGTAAGTACAAGCGTGTCCGCTTCAAGGGCATCATCTGTGAGCGCTGTGGCGTCGAGGTCACCCGCGCCAAGGTGCGCCGTGAGCGGATGGGCCACATCGAGCTGGCCGCGCCGGTCACGCACATCTGGTACTTCAAGGGCGTGCCGTCGCGCCTGGGCTACCTGCTCGACCTGGCGCCGAAGGATCTGGAAAAGATCATCTACTTCGCCGCCTACGTCATCGTCGGCGTCGACGACGAGCTGCGCCACAACGAGCTCTCCACGCTCGAAGCCGAGATGGAGGTCGAGAAGAAGGCCGTCGCCGATCAGCGTGACGCCGACCTCGAGGCCCGCGCGCAGAAGCTGGAAGCCGACCTGGCCGAGCTGGAGGCGGAGGGCGCCAAGTCCGACGTGCGCCGCAAGGTCAAGGACGGCGGCGAGCGCGAGATGCGCCAGCTCCGTGATCGGTCCCAGCGCGAGCTGGACCGGCTCGAGGAGATCTGGAACACCTTCACCAAGCTGGCCCCGAAGCAGCTCATCGTGGACGAGGTGCTCTACCGCGAGCTGACCGACCGCTACGGCGAGTACTTCACCGGCGCCATGGGTGCGGAGTCCATCCAGAAGCTGATGGAGAACTTCGACATCGAGGCCGAGGCCGAGAACCTGCGCGAGACCATTCGCACCGGTAAGGGCCAGAAGAAGCTGCGCGCGCTCAAGCGGCTCAAGGTCGTCGCGGCCTTCCAGACCAACGGCAACTCGCCGATGGGCATGGTGCTCGACGCCGTTCCGGTGATCCCGCCGGAACTGCGCCCGATGGTTCAGCTCGACGGTGGCCGCTTCGCTACCTCCGACCTGAACGACCTGTACCGTCGCGTGATCAACCGCAACAACCGCCTCAAGCGACTGATCGACCTCGGCGCGCCCGAGATCATCGTCAACAACGAGAAGCGGATGCTGCAGGAGTCCGTCGACGCCCTGTTCGACAACGGCCGCCGCGGCCGTCCGGTCACCGGGCCGGGCAACCGTCCGCTCAAGTCGCTGTCCGACCTGCTCAAGGGCAAGCAGGGCCGCTTCCGTCAGAACCTGCTCGGTAAGCGCGTCGACTACTCGGGCCGTTCGGTCATCGTCGTCGGTCCGCAGCTGAAGCTGCACCAGTGCGGTCTGCCCAAGCTGATGGCGCTGGAGCTGTTCAAGCCGTTCGTGATGAAGCGCCTGGTCGACCTGAACCACGCGCAGAACATCAAGTCCGCCAAGCGGATGGTCGAGCGGCAGCGGCCGCAGGTGTGGGACGTCCTCGAAGAGGTCATCGCCGAACACCCCGTGCTGCTGAACCGTGCGCCCACCCTGCACCGCCTCGGCATCCAGGCCTTCGAGCCGCAGCTGGTCGAAGGCAAGGCCATCCAGCTGCACCCGCTGGTCTGTGAGGCGTTCAACGCCGACTTCGACGGTGACCAGATGGCCGTGCACCTGCCGCTGTCGGCGGAGGCGCAGGCCGAGGCCCGCATCCTGATGCTGTCCTCGAACAACATCCTGTCGCCCGCGTCGGGTCGTCCGCTCGCCATGCCGCGTCTCGACATGGTGACCGGCCTGTACTACCTGACCCGTCAGGTCGACGGCGCCAAGGGCGAGTACAAGCCCGCGACGAAGGACGAGCCTGAGTTCGGCGTGTACTCCTCGCCCGCCGAGGCGCAGATGGCTGTCGACCGCGGCGAGCTGACCGTGCGCTCCCAGATCAAGGTGCGGCTCACCACCCAGCGTCCGCCGAAGGAAGTCGAGGCGGAGCTGTTCCCGGAGGGCTGGCAGCGCGGCGACGCGTGGACCACCGAGACCACGCTGGGCCGGGTGCTGTTCAACGAGCTGCTGCCCGCGGACTACGCGTTCATCAACGAGCAGATGCCGAAGAAGCGGCAGGCGACGATCATCAACGATCTCGCCGAGCGCTACCCGATGATCGTGGTTGCGCAGACCGTCGACAAGCTCAAGGACGCCGGCTTCTACTGGGCCACGCGTTCGGGTGTCACCGTCTCCATGTCGGACGTTCTCGTTCCGCCGGAGAAGGCCGAGATCATGGAGCGCTACGAGGCGCAGTCGGATCAGATCGAGAAGAAGTACCAGCGTGGTGCGCTCGATCACCAGGAGCGCAACAACGCCCTGGTCAAGATCTGGCAGGAGGCGACCGAAGAGGTCGGTAAGGCGCTGCGCGCGCACTACCCGGCCGACAACCCGATCATCACGATCGTCGACTCGGGCGCCACGGGTAACTTCACCCAGACTCGTACCCTCGCGGGTATGAAGGGCCTGGTGACGAACCCGAAGGGTGAGTTCATCCCGCGGCCGATCAAGTCCTCCTTCCGTGAGGGCCTGACGGTTCTGGAGTACTTCATCAACACCCACGGTGCTCGTAAGGGTCTGGCCGACACCGCGCTTCGTACCGCCGACTCGGGTTACCTGACCCGTCGTCTGGTGGACGTCTCGCAGGACGTCATCGTGCGCGAGCACGACTGTGGCACCGAGCGCGGCATCGTCGTGCCGATCGCCGAGAAGCAGCTCGACGGCGTCATCATCCGCGACGCGCACGTGGAGACCTCCGCGTACGCCCGCACCCTGGCCGCCGACGCGCTGGACGTGTCCGGCAACGTCGTGGTCACGAAGGGCGCCGACCTCGGCGACCCGGCCATCGAGGCGCTGCTCGACGCGGGTATCACCGAGGTGAAGGTCCGCTCCGTGCTGACCTGCACCACCGGCACCGGCGTGTGCGCGACCTGCTACGGCCGCTCCATGGCGACCGGCAAGCTGGTCGACATCGGTGAGGCCGTCGGTATCGTCGCCGCGCAGTCCATCGGTGAGCCCGGTACCCAGCTGACCATGCGTACCTTCCACCAGGGTGGTGTCGCGGGTGACGACATCACCGGTGGTCTGCCGCGTGTTCAGGAGCTCTTCGAGGCTCGCGTGCCCAAGGGCAAGGCGCCGATCGCCGAGGTCTCGGGTCGCGTGCGGCTCGAGGACGACGACCGCTTCTACAAGATCACCATCATCCCGGACGACGGTGGTGAAGAGGTTGTCTACGACAAGCTCTCGAAGCGTCAGCGTCTGCGTGTGTTCAAGCACGACGACGGCACCGAGCGTCTGCTCTCCGACGGTGACCACGTCGAGGTCGGCCAGCAGCTGCTGGAAGGCGCGGCGGATCCGCACGAGGTGCTGCGCGTGATGGGCCCCCGTCAGGTGCAGATCCACCTGGTCCACGAGGTCCAGGAGGTCTACCGCTCGCAGGGTGTGTCGATCCACGACAAGCACATCGAGGTCATCGTGCGCCAGATGCTGCGTCGCGTGACGATCATCGATTCGGGCGCCACGGAGTTCCTGCCCGGCTCGCTCACCGAGCGTTCCGAGTTCGAGTCCTCCAACCGCCGCGTGGTCTCCGAGGGCCGCGAGCCCGCTTCGGGCCGCCCGGTGCTGATGGGTATCACCAAGGCGTCGCTGGCCACCGATTCGTGGCTGTCGGCGGCGTCCTTCCAGGAGACCACTCGAGTCCTGACGGACGCGGCGATCAACTGCCGCTCCGACAAGCTCATCGGTCTCAAGGAGAACGTGATCATCGGCAAGCTGATCCCGGCCGGAACCGGTATCAACCGCTACCGGAACATCCAGGTGCAGCCGACCGAAGAGGCTCGTGCCGCGGCGTACGCGGTGCCGTCCTACGACGACACCTACTACAGCCCGGACAGCTTCGGCGCCACCACCGGTGCCGCGGTCCCGCTGGACGACTACGGTTTCAGCGACTACCGGTAATCGGTAGCCGCCGATAGCCTTCGGCCCCCGCTCCTTTCCGGAGCGGGGGCCGTTCGCGTTTCCCGGCGACCCGAGGACAGCCCAGATTTTTGATGTCGCTCCTGAAATAAGTTGGCGCAGTTAGGATGTGGCACGGCTTGGCGCTGGTTCGGTGTCGGGGCGGCCCGGACGGCTGAGTGTGCGAAGGGGGCGCGTTCGTGGGCGGCAGTGCGTTGAAATGGAATTGGGGACGGCGGGGGGCCGTGCGCGGGAGGACGGCGGCGGGGGCGGTGGTGAGTTTGGTTGTGTCGGTGGCGTTCTGCTTGGGGACGGCCGCGCTGTGGGAGGCGGAGCTGCAACAGGACACGCCTGGCGCGGGGCCGGTGACGTCGGTGATCGGGCCGCCGCCGCAAGGGATTCCGGTCGCGTTGCCGAGGGAGGTGCCGCGGCGGCCCACGGTGCGGTTGGTACGCGATGGCGCGCCGGGGCCGGTGGCCGGTCGGACATACGGCCCGGATACGCGCCTCACGCCGATGCGCGGTCTGCGCGGTATGCCGTTCGATTTCGACGTTCCGGAAACCTGGGGATGCATCGGCGGCAGCAAGCGGCTGCGGGCCGATGTGGTGTGGACGTGCGCCGACGAGCGCGGTGGCAGTCGCGCGGGCGGCTGGATCGGCGTGCACTCCTGTCTCGCACCCTGTGGTGATATCGAGCAGGCCGGTTTCCGAGCCGAACTGATAGGCGCGGAATCACGCTGGCGCGCAACCGATCCCACGACCGCCTTCACGGAATCCGCAGCCGACATCGACGGCGAGCCCAGGCTGCGTGTCGCGATGACCTATGCCTTCGCTGCCGACACCGCCGGCCCCGTCGACACCCTCGCCTTCGCCAGATTGACCGGCCCACCCGCGACCCTGGACAGCCTGCTCCACCTGATCAACGAGGTCCGCCTGCGCGCCGCTGGGTGAACGACCTCGAAGCGCGGTCCGCGAGGCCACCGCGGCGGGCTCTCTCGTCCGGTCCGAATCCGAGATCGACCGCCGCCGTACCTCGCCGCATCGCACGCCTGCTCGGCGACGCTCGCGACGGGCAGCGCGCCGTCTTCGCCGAGCTCACCGCCGGTCGGCCGACCGAGGACCGCCGCTTCAGGGTCTGTCTTCAGCGCTCGAGCGCCGACATCCACGACTGACCGACTCTGTTAGATCACACCCAATTACCTTGACGCCCTTCAGAAGCCGCCCGGCGACCGGTAAGTTGTCGGCGGACAAACCGGACATTGCGAACCGGACGGCGCGACAGGAAGCACAGGATGAGGATCGGCAGAATCACCGCGACGGCGTTGCTGGCACTGGCGGCCACCGGAATCAGCGCGGGCGTCGTGCACGCCGAACCCGCGGACCGGCCCGCGCAGACCGCACCGGCCGCGGCGGCGCTGAATCTCGGCGGCGTCTTCCACGAGATCGGCTACCGCGTCGCCGTCTCCGAGGATCGGCGCTCCACCGTGACCACGCTCGAGGAAGGCCGCTTCGGCCTGGTCGGCGACAACCGGATCGTCACCATCGCCGACCGCACCGGCCAGGTCGTCGCCGCCCTGCCGATGACCCTGCACATCGAGGGTCACCGCATCGACCTCACCCCGCTCGTGAACGAAGCGGGCACCGAGCTGACCCTCGCGCCCGCCGCGACGTCGGACGCTCCGGTGCGTGAGATCAGCTCGCAGGAGCGCTTCTTCGCCGAAGCCGAGAAGGCCATGCCGCAGATCTTGGCGGGCGCGGCGATCGGCGCGGGCATCGGCTTCCTGGTCGGATTCCCGCTGGGTCTGTTCGTGCTCGACTTCATCACCGTCCCGATCACGACGGTCGTCGGCGGCGTGATCGGCGCGTTCGCCGGGCTCTACCAGGCAGGCGGCCAGCCCGCGATCGACGCGGCCCAGGCGTACCTCACCGGTCAGCCCTGATTCAGCGACGCTCGGTCGAGGGCGTGGGCCTGAAATCTTGCGTCCCGACCACCCGCAACAGTTCCAGCTTCTCGGCGGCGTCGGTCCCCGGTCGCGGCAGGTAGACCAGCAGGCGCTGGGCCGCGTTCGGGGTGAGCAGCGTTTCGCACACGGTGTCGATCAACCCGACCACCGGGTGCACGATGCGCTTGGTGTCCGAGAGCCGGACCGCGACCTCGTGTTCGGTCCACAGCCGCTCGAATTCGGCGCTCGCCGCGCGCAGCGCCCCGATGAACTCGGTGACGTCTGCGTCCCCGGCGCGGCGGGCGGCGGTGGCGCGCAGATCCGCGACGTGCTGTCGACTCAGGCGATCCCAGTCCTCCTCCGGGAAGCGCCCGCGCGAGGCGGAGTCGGCGAACCAGCCCCAGGCGTAGTAGCGGTCCAGACCCCGGCTGCCCGCGCGATCGCCGACGAGCAGCGTGTGCATCCGGTTCTGCACGAGCACCTCGCCCAGATCGGTGACCACGGCCGCCGGGGTGTCGTCGAGCTTGGCCAGCATGTGCAGCAGTCCGGGGCCGACGTGCTTGTCGCCGAGCGCGGGGCCAGGCGGCTGGTGTCCGCACAGGTGGTAGAGGTGGTCGCGCTCGTCGTTGCTGAATCGCAGCGTCCGCGCCAGCGACGCCAGCACCTGGGTGGACGGCCGCGGGCCGCGCGCCTGCTCCAGCCGCGTGTAGTAGTCGGTGGACATACCGGCCAGCAACGCCACCTCGTCGCGGCGCAGCCCGGGAGTGCGACGGCGCACGCCGGGTGGCAGGCCGACCTCCGCGGGCGTGAGCTGTTCGCGGCGGCGGCGCAGGAAGTCGGCCAGTTCGGAACGGTCCATCACTCCACTGTCGCGGATTTCGGCCGGACGGGCCAGGGATCGCCGATCCCCCGATAAGCGATCTCTGCCGGATACCGGACGCGCAGGTCAGAGTGGATACATGACGAAATCCACGATCGAGAAGACCACGCTCGGCGCCACCGGACCCACGGTCGGCCGCCTCGGGCTCGGCGCCATGGGTATGTCGGGCATGTACGGCGCGGCCGACGACGCCGAGTCCATCGCCACCATCCACGCCGCCCTCGATTCGGGCGCCGACCTCATCGACACCGGCGACTTCTACGGCGCGGGCCACAACGAGATGCTGATCGGCAAAGCCATCGCGGACCGCCGCCGCGAGGACATTCGGCTCAGTGTGAAGTTCGGCGTGCTGCGCGGGCCGGGTGGAACTTGGGGCGGCCTCGACAACCGTCCGGTCGCGCTCCGCAACTACCTCACCTACACGTTGCAGCGCCTCGGGGTCGACTACGTCGACATTTATCGGCCCGCGCGGCTCGATCCCGCCGTCCCGATCGAGGACACGGTCGGCGCTCTCGCCGAGCTGGTAGAGGCGGGCTACGTCCGGCACATCGGCCTGTCCGAGGTCGGCGCGGAGACGCTGCGCCGCGCCGCCGCCGTGCATCCGATCGCCGACCTACAGATCGAGTACTCGCTCGTCTCGCGCGGCATCGAAGCCGAGACCCTGCCCGTCGCACGGGAACTCGGCATCGGCATCACCGCCTACGGTGTGCTGTCGCGCGGCCTGCTCAGCGATACCGTGCGCACGCGCGAGAGCTTCGGCGCGGACGACTTCCGCGCACACAGCCCGCGCTTCCAGGGCGAGAACCTCACGCGCAACCTGCGATTGGTCGACGCGTTGGCGAAGATCGCCGCCGCCAAGGAGGTCGCGGTCGCGCAGCTGGCGATCGCCTGGGTCCTCGCCAGGGGCTCGGACATCGTGCCGATCATCGGCGCGCGGCGCAGGCAGCGCTGGGCGGAAGCGCTCGGTGCGCTCGACATCCGGCTCGACGCCGACGAATTGGCGAGCATCGAGGCAGCCGTGCCCCAGGACCAGGTCGCCGGGGAGAGGTACGCGGCCGCGCAAATGGAGATGCTGGACAGCGAACGGTGAAGACCGGTGTGGGCCAAGAGGGTAGCCCGCCGCCCTAAGTCCTTCTCGGGCGGATGACGGCGGTGAACGTCGCCGCCGCAACGGGCTTTCCCGAGTCGTCCGCGATCTGGACGGGCACCTCCAGCTCCACCGCGACACGTCCCGCGATATCCGCGCGCAGGCGCTCGACGGTGCCCGCGGTGAATTCCGATGTCGCGCGGAAGGGTCCCGCCACGCCCTTGGCCCGCGCCAGGTATTCGATGCGTCCGTCGCGGGCGACGATGAACGTCTCGCCCATCAGATCGACGATGCCCGAGACGGCGGCGCCCATCGCGGCGGTCTCGGCCAGGCCGAAGAGCACGGCCGCGTGCAGATCGCCGTTGTGGTTGAGGTGTTCCGGGCGCGGATCGATGGACACGACATTGCGTCCGGCATCGAACTCCACGCCTTCGATTCCGGCGTACTGAATGAACCCCAGCTTCTGGAATCCGGCCATCACCAGATCCCCCATGGTCGCGCTGTCCATCCGAACTCCCGCCGAGACGTCGTCACTGAAACGCGTTCTATTTTTATCGCCTCGAACCCGGCTTGTCCACAATTTCCACGCGGGTCTTGACTCGGGCGGCGCGCACTCGCAATACTGAACCTGATGGTTCAGTATGACTTCCTGGACGCCTCGTTCGGGGCGCTGGCGGACCCCACCCGGCGTGGGATTCTCGAGCGCCTCGGCAGCGGGCCCGCGACCGTCAGCGAACTGGCCGAGCGTTTCGAGATGACCCTCACCGGCATCAAGAAGCACATCCGGCTGCTGGAGGACGCGGGTATGGTCGTCACGGAGAAGCGGGGCCGGGTCAGGTATTGCCGACTCGGCGACAACGTCTTCGACCGCGAAGTGGCGTGGCTGCAGGGTTATCGGCGGATGGTGGAAGCCCGGATGGACCGTCTCGGTGAATTCCTCGAACGAACGGAGCCAGACACATGAGCACGACAACCCGCGATGCCGACATCACCACCCCCGTCGACCGGGAGATCCACATCGAGCGGATCTTCGACGCCCCGCTGGACCGGGTGTGGGACGCCTACAGCCGGATCGAGCAGCTGGTCCAGTGGTGGGCGCAGGGCAAGCGATTCGACGTGGAGCGCTGGGAGTTCCGCAAGGGCGGCCACTACCGCTTCGTCGACCACTCCGAGGGCGGCCCGCACGGCTTCGAGGGGCGCTTCCGTGAGATCACCCCGAAGGAGCGGATCGTGCAGTCCTTCGAATGGGACGGCATGCCCGCCCACGTCGCCATCGACGCCACCACCTTCGTCGACCTCGGCGACGGCCGCACCAAGGTCGTCACCGTGAGCCAGTTCCACACGCCGCAGGAGCGCGACGGCATGCTGCAGTCCGGGATGTCCGAAGGGCTCAATGCCAGCTACCGGGCGCTGGACGAACTGCTCGCCGAGTCTGCCTGAGCCGAGGCGTCTGCGGCCCCCGCGATCGGGCGGGGGCCGGGCGGCCGGAGAACGAAATCCCCGGCGCGGTGCGCATTTCGAGAGCCCTCAGGCGCGCTCCGCGCCGATGCGCCGCTTGCGCGGCTTCAGGTGCAGAGCTGGCATCGGCGGGGCCGGAATGCGTTGGTCGGGCGGATGTCCCGCGATCGGGGCGAAGCGCTCGACCCGGCGGTTCTCCCAATCCTCCCGGGCCGCGACGATCTCTTCGTGGCTGCGCCCCACGAAGTTCCACCACATCACGAGTTCCTCGCCGAACGGCTCGCCGCCGATCAGCGCGAGATGCGCCCCGGTGCCGCTCGCCAGCCGCAGCTCGGCCCGATCGGAACCGAGGTAGAGCAGCGGGCCCGGCTTCACCTCGGTATCGGCGGCGGTCACCTCGCCCTCGATCACCAGCAGCGCGTGCTCGAAGGCCGGGTCGAGCGGAATGATGATCTCGGCGCCGGGATCGACCCGCACATCGGCGCCCACGATCGGGGTGTAGGCCATGGCGGGCGAGGTCAGCCCGGCGAAGGAGCCGATCAGCACGATGGCGCGCACGCCGTCGGCCTCGTAGACCGGCAGGTCGCGATGCTGCTCGAAATGCGGATCGACCGCGGCGCGGTGGCCGGGCAGTGCGATCCACAGTTGCAGGCCGTGGCCCGCGGGCGCGTCGGGATCGCCGTACTCGGAATGCGCGATGCCGCGACCGGAGGTCATCAGGTTCAGCTGGCCGGGGTTGATCTCCACATCGGAACCCACCGAGTCCCGATGCCGGATGCGACCCTCGAACGGCCAGGTCACCGTCTGCAAACCGATGTGCGGGTGCGGATCGATATCCGGCGGCGCGCCGGTCTTGGTGACCGTGGGGGAGCCGAAATGATCGAGGAAGCACCACGCTCCGACGGTCGGCAGATCCCGTTGCGGCAGCACCCGTTCCACGAACACCCCGCGCACGCCGCCCAGCGGCACCTCGCGCGCCGGGTAGAGCTCGGCGACCGGGCCGGGACCCGGCGTCGGCTGGCACACCGATTCCGCGGGATGCGGATCGAGATCGCTCATGTCTGCGCCTCGCTGACGCTCGGCTCCGGCATGCGCGATGCGCGCTGGCACACGATTCGCTCACTACGTTCGCTCATGCCTGCACCTCGCTGACGCTCGGCTCCGGCATGCGCGATGCGCGCTGGCACATGATTCGCTCACTCCGTTCGCTCATGCCTGCGCCTCTCCCGCGTTCGAGAGGACGGCGACTCGCGCGTTCATCGCTGGATGCCCTTGCCGACCACGTGCGGGTCGTACTCCGGGTGCTTGTCGACGAAGCCCTTGATGAACGGGCAGTGCGCGGTGATGGTGCGCCCGCGCGCGACCACATCGTCGAGGGCTTCCTTGGCGAGCGTGCTGCCGAGGCCCTTGCCGCCGAAGGCCTTGTCGATCTCGGTGTGGACGAAGTCGGTGTCGTTGTCGCGTTCGATGTACTCGGTGAAGCCGGCCAGTTCGCCGCCGTAGTAGATCTCGTAGCGGTTCTGCTCGGCGTTGCGCGCGACCTTGGTCTCCGCGAGATCGGTCATGGTTGCCTCCTCCTTGTGCGCCCGGACCGGGTGCTTGCTCATGATCGACACACGGTTGAAGGCGCCGATCGTGGTGGCGACCCAGACGACTGCCGACATCTGGTCATCGGACAAGTGCTCTCGTGCTGAAGCGTACTCACGCTCGACCGCCGCCTCATCGGGCAAAAGGGCGGTGACCTCGGCGAGGGCGAGCGCGGCCCGATCTCGCGGGGAGTACGGGCCGCCGCGGCGCCAGCCGGGCAGGACCGCGATCTCCTGCTCGGTGGCGCCCGCCCGCAGCGCGGCGCGGTAGTGGACGTCCAAGCAGTGCGAACAGCCGTTGAGCTGGGAAACCCGGAGATTGACCAGCTCGACGAGCCTACGGTCGAGCCCGGCCGCCTCGGCGGCGGCCCTGACCTCTTTCGCCGTGGCGAGCAGGGCGCGGTAGGCGCGAGGCGTCTGTTTGTCGACCCACACCCGATTCTCGGGGTTCATGACGACGGATGATAGTCGCGATTGGTTGACGTGTCACCCTTGGTCGACGGTGGCACCACCCACCTGTTCGTCCGAGCCGGGCGGCCGAGGCTGCCGCCCGGCTCGAACGACGCGGCGGGTGGGACTACTCCCGGCCCGCGGACGTGAAAGTCATGTCCGCGTACCGGTTTCCGGCCACCTGCGCCGCGATCGGCTCGAGCGTCGCGAGCTCGTCGGCGGACAGCGTCAGCGTCGCGGCGGCCACGTTCTCTGCCAGCCGCGTGCGGCTGCGGGTGCCGGGGATCGGGATCACCGGCAGGCCGTGCGCGACCGCCCTGCTGTGCACCCAGGCCAGCGCGACCTGCGCGGGCGTCACGCCGCGAGCCTCGGCGATGGCGCGCACCGGGGCGAGCAGTTCGGCGTTGCGTGGCGCGTTGTCGCCGGTGAAGCGCGGCATCGCCCTGCGGAAGTCGTTCGCGTCGGCCAATTCGCCCGCCGCCGCGAAGGATCCGGTCAGGAAGCCGCGGCCGAGCGGCGAATACGGCACGAAGGCGACGCCGAGTTCGGCGGCGGCCGGCACCGCGGTGTTCTCCACGTCCCTGGAGAACAGCGACCACTCCGACTGCACCGCGACGATCGGATGCACGGCATGCGCCGCGCGCAGCTCCGCGCCGGTCACCTCGGAGAGCCCGAGCGCACGCACCTTGCCCGCCGCGACGAGTTCGGCCATGACGCCGACGGTGTCCTCGATCGGCACCCGCACATCGCGACGGTGCATGTAGTACAGGTCGATGACGTCGATGCCCAGCCTGCGCAGGCTGGCGTCCACCGAGGCGCGGATGTACTCGGGGGAGTTGTCGAGGCCGCGATAGGTGGGGTCGTCCGCCTTGCGGACGATGCCGAATTTGGTGGCCAGCACCACGCGATCGCGGTTGGCCCGCACGAAATCGGCGAGGAACTCCTCGTTGTGGCCCGAGCCGTAGACATCGGCCGTGTCGAACAGGGTGACGCCGAGTTCCAGCGCCCGATCCAACGTCGCTCGCGACTCGGTGAGATCGGACGGACCGTAGAACTCGCTCATGCCCATGCAGCCCAGGCCCTGCGTCCCGACTTGGATGCCGTCGGCGCCCAGCGCGGCGGTGGGGAGCGTGTCGGTCGTGGTCATGCCTTGATCCCTTCGCTGTCGTGCGTGGTGAGCGCGGCCGGCCGGATCGCGGCGGATCTGCCTTCGTAGATGGCGATCTTGTAATCCAGCACGGCCACGGTGTTCTGCAGTTCGGCGATCTTGGCGAGCGCCTCGGCGCGGGTATCGCGGAACATCGCGAGCCGCTCCGGGAAGGTGGAGTCACCGGCGCGCACCAGCTCCGCGTAGCGGAGCATGTCGGCGACCGACATGCCGGTGGTGCGGAGCCGCCCGATCAGCTCGAGCCATTCCAGATCCCGGTCGCTGAACCGGCGCTTACCGGTGTGGTCGCGGCCGATGTAATCCATCAACCCGATCCGCTCGTACCAGCGCAGCGTGTCGCGGCTCAGGCCCGATCGCTCGGCGGCCTCGCCGATCGAGTACTTCGGCCGTTCCCGTTCGTTGTCACCCTCGTGACGTGCCGTCATGGCCACCGGTCTCGCCCCTCTCGTCGAACACGGACGACGCTAGTCACCTGGAGTGCACTCCAAGCAAGACCGATTCTGCCAACCGCGCGAGTGGTCGGCATCGGAGCCGCCGCCGACCGCACGTGGCGACAGGCTTACGAAGGGCTCAGTTGTACTTCGGCAACTCCTGGACGGCCCACTTGTTGCCGTCGGGGTCGCTGAAGAAGGTGAACAGGCCCCAGCCCATGTCCTGGACCGGCGTGGCGTCCACACCCGCCTCGACCAACTGCTGGTAGGCCTTCTCGGCGCTGGAGACCACCATCTGCATGCCCTCGACGCTGCCGGGCGCCGCCTCGGTGATGCCACGCCCGATACAGATCGAACAGCCCGATCCCGGCGGCGTCAGCTGCACGAAGCGAATGTCCTCGCTGGGCGAATGGTCGTGATCGGCGTGGAAACCGATGCTGGTGTAGAAGTCCTTGGCCCGATCGATGTCGGTGACCGGGATGGCGACGAGTTCGATTTTCCAATCCATCGCGTCAGCATCCCACCGCTCACCGACACGGGGACCGATATCGCGGGTCACGGGTCGCCGGGCGCAAACGCGCCTACCCTGGTGGCATGCCTGGAAAGGAAATCGACCGGATCCGGGCCCGCTCGGCCTGGGCCACGGTCAAAGAGAGTCCTGTGATCACCGCGATCGCGGTGGCGCCGTTCGTCGTCGTGCTCGGTGTTGTCTGGTGGCTGACAAACGGATTCGTCGCGTTCCTGCTACTGATCCTGCTCGGCGTCGGCCTCGTCGTCGGCGGCAAACTGCTGCGGTGAGCGCGAGCTCGCCTCAGCGGGGAATGTGGAAGCGCACGAGTTCGCCGGTGCCCGGGTCGATATCGGACCAGGGGCGATCGAATTCGAGCACCGCCATGGCCGAGGTGGGGAACTTCCTGCTCAGCTCGACGGCCTGGTTGGACGTGCGATTGGCTGCCAGTTCCCATGCGGTCCACGGCATCCCGGGCGCGTGACCGATCAGCAGCAGGGTCTCGACGTCGTCGTCGCTGAGCTGGATCAGTTCGATCAGGGTCCGCGGCGAGGCCTCGTAGATGCCGCGCTCGTAGACGACCGGCGCGGTGATGCCCGTCGCGGCCAGGGTTTCGCGGGTCCGCACCGCCGTCGAACAGCGCACCGCGTCGATCGGTGGCTGGGTTTCGCGCAGCCATTCGCCCGCCAGCCCGGCCTCCCGCTGCCCGCGCGGTGCGAGCGGGCGCTCGTGATCGCCGACGCCGTCCGGATAGCTGGACTTGCCGTGCCGCATCAGGATCAGGGTCCGCACCATGGCAATACCGTAAGCCTCCGCCCGTTACCTCGGTGTGATAGGCACGTAGGTGGTCCGAAGAGAGGCGTACGCCACTCTCGAGGCACACTGAAAGCGGCGTCACATCTCGCTATCCGCCCTGTGACACCGCGGACCACCTCAACCCGTTGGTGGCACCAGCCCACGTACATCTTCGAGGATCTGCACAATATGGCCTACGTAATCACGCAGCGTTGTTGCAACGACGCCAGCTGCGTCTCCGAGTGCCCGGTCGACTGCATTCGTCCCACGCCGGACCAGCCGGAGTTCGCGACGACCGAAATGCTCTACATCGACCCGGACACCTGCATCGACTGCGGCGCCTGTGTGGACGCGTGCCCGGTCGAGGCCATCTACCCCGAGGACGACCTGACGGCCTCGCTCGCACGGTTCCGCGACATCAATGCCGACTATTTCGAACGGCACCCGCTCGAATCCAACTTCGACCCGATCGTGGCGCCGCAGCGTCCGCCGAAGGAACTCGGCAGATTGCGCGTGGCGATCGTCGGCGCCGGGCCCGCGGCCTGCTACGCCGCCGACGAGCTCATGCGCCGCTGCGACGTCGAGGTCGAGATGTTCGACCGGCTGCCGACGCCGTGGGGTCTGGTGCGCGCCGGCGTCGCCCCCGACCATCCCGTCACCAAGACGGTCTCGGGCATGTTCGAGTCCGCGTTCCGCCGCGAGGCGCTGCAGTACTACCTGAACGTCGAGGTGGGCACGCACATCTCGCACGAAGAGCTGCTCCAGCACCACCACGCGGTGATCTACGCGGTCGGCGCGGCCAGCGACCGTCACATGAACATCCCCGGCGAGGATCTGCCGGGCAGCCACTCGGCCACCGAGTTCGTCGCCTGGTACAACGGCCACCCCGATTACGCCGACCGGCACTTCGACCTGTCCGGTGAGCGCGCGGTGATCGTCGGCAACGGCAACGTCGCGCTGGACGTGGCGCGGGTGCTCACCGTCGACCCGGACGAACTCGCCAAGACCGATATCGCCGACCACGCGCTGGATGCCTTGCGCCGCAGCAACATCCGCGAGGTCGTCGTGCTCGGCAGGCGCGGCCCGCTGCAAGCGGCCTACACCTCGCCGGAGTTCCTCGCGCTCACCCACCTGAAGGGCGTGGACGTGGTCGTCGACCAGGCCGAGCTCGAGCTCGACCCGGCCAGCCGCGCGCTGCTGGACGATCCGGACGTGGAGCCCTCGCTGCAGCTGAAGTACACCCTCGCCGAGGAATACGCCGCGGGCCGCCGCGACCCGGCCAACAAGCGGATCGTCTTCCGCTACCTGGCCTCGCCGACCGCGCTCACCGGCGACGAGCGTGTCGAGGGCATCGAATTCGTGGCCAACGAACTGGTCGAGGAGGGCGGCCAGCTGGTGGCGCGCGCGACCGACCGGACCGACCGGCTGGACGCGTCGCTGGTGCTGCGCTCCATCGGTTACCGCGGCCAGCCGGTCGCGGGCCTACCGTTCGACGAGCGCCGCGCCGTGGTGCCCAACGAGCACGGCCGGGTGCTCGGCGAGGACGGCGTCCCGCTGCCCGGCGTGTACGTCAGCGGCTGGATCAAGCGCGGACCGCGCGGGGTCATCGGCACGAACCGCATCGACTCCGAGGAGACCGTCGAGCAGCTCGTCAACGATTTCATCGCGGGCAAACTCGCTGTGCCGCAGGGCGATCGGGACGCGCTGAAGGCGCTCGTCGCGCAGCGGCAGGCCGACCTCGTCGATCGCTCGGGCTGGAAGTCCATCGATCAGGCGGAGAAGTCGGCGGGCAAGTCCGCCGGACGTCCGCGGGTCAAGTTCACCACCCGGGAGGATCTGCTCAAGGCCGCCCGCGGCTGAGTCACGGAGCCGGTCGGGGCCCATGCGGTCCCGGCCGGCCGGTCAAGCGGGCAGCGGCATGATGCGGACGACAGTCGTGGTCGTCCCGCCGACCACGAACCACAGCCGCAGCACCGGATGTCCGGTGCGGTCACCGGGTTCGTAGCGGCTGCGCACGCTGATGTGCTGGCGCGCGAGCACCGGGGCGACGTACTCGATCACCGCGCGGTGCGGCCCCGCGACCAGCTTCGGATAGTCCACCAGGAATTGCTCCACCGCCTGCCAGTAACAGGCGTTGTTCACGTGGTTGTACTGGTCGATATCGGTGGCCCGCACCGGAAAAGGCAGATCGGTGTCCGACTCGGGGGGAGTCGGGTCGAGCAGATAGGGCCGCCACCGCAGCCGGTGCTCGCTCGCGGTCTTCGCCAGGTAGGACAGGCCGTCGTCGCTGATCCGGGTCGGCCGGTTGGTCGATTCGTTGATGTTGATCCAGAAGCCCTCTGTCTCGATGAGCCCGCCGTTGTCGCTGGTGATTCGCACTCGCATGTTCGACCACCGGGTCGACATGCTCGAACACCAGCGCAGCAGATGCACCGTGTCCGGCCACACGATCGGCCGGATGACGTCGATGACGGTGCGGCGCACGATCCAGCTCGGATCAGACCGGTGCAGGAACGTGTGATGTAGCTGTTCCCAAGCGATATCCTGCAGGTATCTGGCGACGGCGTCGAACCTCAATCGGTCGTACGGATCCACATCGCCAGCCCGTACCGGCCACGCCGAGGCATAGCCCATGCCCTCCTGGCTCAGCGGGGCGAGTGGCTGATCGAGTGACACTGGTGCTCCTCGCGCTGCACGTTGTGCCGCGTCTTCTTGCGGTGCTGTTGTGAGACGACTTTACGGGGCGTACGTCACACCCTCGCGTCGAGCCGCCTGTACTCATTGGTAGGCGAATACCTGGCAACACCCCGCAACCATGCCTGCCCCAGCCATTGTCCCAGGCGGAGAGCGGCGGCCGCCGTCGATCGCCGAGTACGGTGCCGCCCAGCGCGGGTATCGGTACTATCCGGTGCAGGGCCGAGGGGAGGGGCACGGTTGAAACCGCTGGGGTACCGATGCCGACCTGGCCGCCCTGCCACCCGAACTCCGCCAGCTCATCGAACCCTGCCTGCGCAAGGACCCGCAGTCCCGCCCCACTTCCGCCCAAATTCTCGACTACCTAGGCCCCCTCACATCCCAGCCCTACCCCTGGCCGACCGCCGTCCACGAGGTCATCCGCCAATCCGCCGAGCTCTCCGCCCTGCTCGCCGACCCGGAGGGCACTCGGATCATCGGCGCGGACGAATCGACGTTCCTCGACCCGGCGACCAGTTTCGACGAGCGGTTGCGGAGGTTGGCGGACAGTGAATCAACGCCTCGGGGGCGCCGGAGGCCAATGATCGCCGCGCTGGCCGGTAGCGCGACTCTGGTCGCCGCCGTCGCGGTCGGTGTCGTACTGACGAAAAGCGATGGCGCGGCGGCGGACATGGTGAATCCACTCGCGAAGGTCGATCTCACCAAGCTCCGCTCCACCGACTGGTGCGCGGTGATGAAGGAGCCCCTCGTCCCGTCGCTCGGCGAGTGGACGACGAAACCCGAGTCGGCGGAGTGGGGCTCGTGCACCGGCACGGCCGGTAGACAACGATTCGAGCTGCGCGTGGCGCGCCTGGAGGGCTACCGGGACAACGGTGACCGAGTCTCGGGTGTTCCACTTCTCGAGGATGTGGCCGCGGAGAAGGAAGGTTGTGCGAGGGCCTTGGTTCCCGCGCCCATGGAGCCGCAATTCGGAATCACCGTGCGGGTGCAGGGCGAACAGCCTGGCGACAAGCCCTGCGATGTCGCGGAGAAGGCAGCCGCGGCGGTTGCGGATCGCGCCGAGAACGGGCTACCCCTGCTGCCGGACATCCGAAACTCCCTTGCTCGACTCGATCCGTGCTCCCTGGTGCGACCGAGCGAGATCAAGCTATCGGTCGGCCCAAAGGTGCCCGGCACTCCGGATACTGCCCATTCCTGCACCTGGTTCGGCGTCAATTCGCTGACGTTGACCCTCGAACGCACCGAACCGTTCGTGGACCCCACGAAACCGATAGCGGTCGAGGCGGGCGGCGGCCGGGTCGTCTATGTCGACGAGAACGAGCTGAGCGGTACGGAATGCACCAGGCGGGCCATATACCGGGTGGTGGATGCCGACACCGCCGAGGTGGTTCGGGTCCGGATGATCAATCCGTCCGATGTCCGTCCTGAGGGTAAATGCCTTGCCGCGGTAGACATTGTGGACCATGTCTACGCCAACCTGCCCCCGAAGGTGAGCCGATGACCCGATCTGCGCATCGATCGATCTGGTTTGTCGCGCTAGCGGCGCTCGTCCTGCTGACCGGGTGCTCCTCGACCGTGCCGGGCGCGGGAGTGCCGGGTGAGATCGACGTACGAACCTTGGACACCGGCCGCTTCCCGACCACGACGCCGACCCTCTCCGCCGCTCTTGTCCAGCCCGATTACCTCGGAATCGAGGCGGCGCGAATGGCCGACGCGGTGCTCAGTCCTTTCGAAGTCGACCCGAAATACGCGCTCGGCGCCACCGCGAGTGCGCACACGCGTCCTGATTCGGTGGTCCGGTACTTGTTCGATTCCACCGTTCCGGTATTGCGGAAACACGGGATGGTCCTCGGGTTCTCGACTGCTTCGGCGGATACCCAAGTGCCGCCGGAGAAGGCGTTGCACGATACAGCCGGTCAACGGCGTGAGGGACTGACCGTGACCGTGACCCGGTTCCCGGACGAGGGGTCGGCCACGGCGGCGGCGGTCGAACTCGACGCGGTCGACTCGGTGGCCGATCCGAACAACGTCCCGGTGAGACTCCCGAAGTACCCGCGAGCGGCGGCCCACTGGCGGCCCACCTTTCCGACGCTCGGCAGTACGACGCCCCACGGCCCTTTCGTGATCAGCGTTTACGCGGTGACCCGCAACACGGATCTGAACTTGTTGATCGGGATGACCGAGAAATACCTCGAGGCCGAGATCGCGATGCTGGACACCTTCGAACCGACTCCGATCACGGAATTGCGCAGACTGCGTCAGGATCCTGACGGCATGCTTGCACGCTCACTGCATGATGGTGGCGTGGTCGGGCGGCCGGACGGCAACAGCGAAGTGGTGTACACGACGCGGGGCTACCTCAATTTCGTCCTCGATCAGGTGGGCAGGTCGAGGGCGTTGCGCGATGCCGGAGTGGACCGGGTCGCCGTCGCTCCCATGACTTTCTTGTTCCGGACCCGAGACGTCGACGCGGCGAAGCGGTGGGTGCGAGAATCCGCCGAACTGGGCGATCCCGCCGAGCGTCGCGTCGTCGATCCACCGGAGGATGTGCCGGGCGCGTCGTGCGTCGAGGACCTATTCACCATTGCCCCGCAACGATTCCGGTGTTTTGTCGCCTACGGACGCTACGGTGCGCTGCTTCTCGGCACTCGACTGTGGGAAACCAAGCAACGGGCCGCCGCGCAGTTCGCCTTGCTGGCGAATTCCGGCGGCCGATAAACCGATGAACTCAATAACCCTGGTATGCGCCACCCGCGCGCAGTGATACCAGGCCTGGCACGTTGTGCACGGATCCGTAGCGGTCGACCGCATATCGGACTCCTGCCACGATATTGTCGACCGGGTTCCAGATATCGTCGTGACCAGGAGCTTTGTAGGAGTTGAAAGTCGGGTCGATTGTTTGCATCACGCCCTTGGACGGAATTCCCGCCGCCGCATTCGAATCCCAGCCGTTGAATGCGTGTGGATTGTCGCCCGACTCCCGTCGAATGATTTCCGAGATATCGGCGACCAGATTGGGATCGCTGGTGTCGTAGCCCATTTCACGCAGAATCTTCAGCGCTTCCTGGATCCACTGGGCTTTGTCGCCGGTCGGCATGGGCCCGACCGGGCCGCCTGAACTCGTGCTGCCCGACGGTGTGCCGTTCCCGCCGGAACCCGACGACATCACATACTGCGGCTTGCTCGGGCGTTGCGTGGTGGGCGGGGTGGTGGCGGCCGGGGTGGTCGGTGCAGGCGCGGGGACGAGTTCGGTGTCGGCGAGGCCGTCGAGGGCCGATCGGAGCTTGGTGACGGCGGTGTCGACCTTGCGTTGCGCCTCGGTGGCCACGGACTCGGCGGTCTGCAGGGCCGTGGTGATCTGGGTTTCCCAGGTCGCGGCGTCGGCGCGGATGCGAAGGCGCAGATCGTCGGCGGCTTGGCCGGTGAGGTCGCGGAGCAGTTCGTCGGTGCGCGCGGTGGCGTCGACGGTGCCGTTGTCGTTCACCGTGAAGCCCGCGATGAGGCCCATGCCCTCGGCGGGGACGGGACCGGCGCTGGCGGCCTGATCGCGCAGGCGCAGGACGTTGGATTTGGCTTCGGTCAGGTTGCCGACCTCGGCTTCGAAGGCGGTGGCGAGCTCGAGCAGCGCCGCGCTCACCGCACCCGAGCGGATCTTCTCGGTGTCCATCCGCTCGTTGGCGGCGTCGGCGGCGGCGCCGGACCACACCTTGTCGGTGCCGAGCCGGGCGGTGTCGTCGGAGCCCTTGCGCACCGCCGCGTCGAGCTTTTCGGAGAGTGTGCGCGCGTTCGCGCCCGCGGTACCGACCTGGGCGGGCTCCCAGGCGGCGACGTTCCCGATCGTGAGTGTCATGGCAGCGCGATCGTGCGGAGGCGGGTCGCGAAATCCTCCTCGGCGACCTCGTAGGCGCCCGCCGCGGTGCGGGTGCTCTGCGCGACCTTGTCGAGGCGGTCGGCGATGCGGTGCAGGCACTGATTGGTCAGGTCGGTGGCGCGGCCCGCCGAGTTGCCGAAGCTCGTGCCCTGCAGCGCCGAGACGGCGGGATTGAACCCGTTGCCGATGTTGAGCCCGCGAATCAGGCCTGCCTCGCCGCCGAGGTTGTTCGCGAACGTTTGCAGCGCTTGCGGATTCACCTGTAGCTGCGGCGCGGACTGCGGTCCGTCGACCATGGAAAACCCCCTTCTCCCCGACCTGAAAGTCGCGGCCAGCATAGCAAAATCGTTATGTTGGTCACGGTGTCATCGATGACGACCGATGTCGTCGAACGGACAGAGAGGTCGGCACATGCGCGCAGCCCAGGTCAGCAAGCTGGAGGGACCGGAAGCGGTCGAGATCGTCGAGATTCCGGAGCCCGCGTCGTATCCGGGCGGCGTGGTCATCGACGTGCACGCGGCGGGCGTCGCCTTCCCCGACGTGCTGATGACCCGCGGGCTGTACCAGATGAAACCGGAGCTGCCGTTCGTGGTGGGCGGCGAGGTCGCGGGCGTGGTGCGCGAGGCGCCCGCCGACGCGCACGTGCGGCCCGGTGACCGGGTGGTCGCGCTGACGCTGCTCGGCAACGCCATGGCCGAGGTCGCGGTGGCCCCCGCGCAGATGGTGTTCAAGCTGCCGGACAACATTTCGCTGGAGGCGGGCGCCGGCATCCTGTTCAACGACCTGACGGTGCACTTCTGCCTGCGCAACCGCGGCAGGCTGGCCAAGGGCGAGACGGTGCTCGTGCACGGCGCCGCGGGCGGCATCGGCACCTCGACGCTGCGCATGGCGGCGGCGCTGGGCGCGGGCCGGGTGATCGCCGTGGTGAGCACGCCGGAGAAGGCCGAGGTGGCCAAGGCCAACGGCGCCACCGACGTGGTGCTCGCCGACGGCTGGCTGGCCGCGGTGAAGGAGCTGACCGGCGGACGCGGCGTCGACATCGTGCTGGACCCGGTGGGCGGCGACCGCTTCACCGACAGCATTCGCTCGCTGGCCTCGGCAGGCAGGCTGCTGGTGGTCGGCTTCACCGCCGGTGAGATCCCGACGGTGAAGGTGAACCGCCTGCTGCTCAAGAACGTCGAGGTGGCGGGCGCGGCGTGGGGCGAGTGGGTCATGACCCACCCGGGCTACCTGGCCGAACAGTGGGCCGAGGTGGAGCCGCTGCTGGCCTCCGGCGAGATCGCGCCGCCGCATCCGGTGCTCTACCCGCTGGACCGGGCCGCCGAGGCCGTCGCCTCGCTGGACAACCGCACCGCAACCGGAAAGGTCGTCGTCACCCTGCGCTGAGCGCGGCGGTCGCTGTCATCCCATGACGCTTTCTCACCGGGTGTTGAACCGGACCTTGTTGCAGCGCCAGCACCTGCTGGCGCGTTCGTCGCTGACCGTGCCGCAGATGTGCGATCACCTGGTCGGCCTGCAGGCGCAGGACGTGCCGCCGCCGTTCATCGGATTGTGGAGCCGCCTGGCGGATTTCGACCCGGAGGTGGTGTCGGCGGGACTGGAGGACCGCTCGCTGGTCCGGATCACGTTGATGCGCGGCACCATTCACCTGGTCACCCCGCCGGACGCGCTGGGCATCGCGCCGCACATCCAGCCGGAGCTGGAGAAGGTCCCGTTCCGCAAGGGCTTCAACTACGGCGCGATGATCGGCCTCGACCCGGACGAGGTGCGGGCCCGCGGTGAGGAGACGCTCGGTGACGAGCCGATGCCCGCCGCGGAACTGCGCGCCCGCGCCGCGGCGCTGTGGCCGGACCGGGATCCCGGCGCGGTGGTGCAGACCTGGCTGTATCAGCTGCCGGTCCTGCAGACGCCGCCGCGCGGGAAGTGGAAGGACAACAGCCGTCCGGTGTGGTCGCGGGTCCAGCCGTGGCTGGGTGCGCCGCTCGATCCGAGCTACCCGCTCGCGGAGTTGCTCGTCCGGTATCTGCGCGCGTTCGGCCCCGCGACGACCATGGACATGCAGGCATGGTCCAAGCTGACCGGGCTGAAGAAGGCCGTCGACGCGCTGGGCGAGCGGCTGCGCACCCACACCGACGAGCGTGGCCGCACCCTCTACGACCTCGCCGACGCCGAATTGGCCGACCCGGAGCTGCCCGCACCGGTCCGGCTGCTCGGCTGGTACGACAACGCCGTTCTCTCGCACCAGGATCGAAGCCGGATCGTCCCGGATGGTGCGACCCCGACGCTGCGCGCTTTCGCGACGGCGGTGTCTCCGGTGCTGCTCGACGGCTTCGTCGCGGGGTTGTACAAGATCTTTCCGCAGTCCGGCGTCGCGCGGCTGCGGGTCAGCCCGAGCCGCGCGTGGTCGGCCGCCGAGCGAGCCGAGGTGGAGGCCGAAGCCCTTGCGCTGCTTGCCTTCCTGGAGGGCGACAAGCGGCCGAGCGTGGAGATTCTTGAGGTAGGCGCAGATCTGCGGCCGTGAAACGGGCGCTTCAGCGTTCGTGGGATTCCCGGTACGCGGGGGCCTTGCTGCTTCCGGTCGGCGTCAGCGTGCGCAGCAGCGGCAGCGTGCGCCGCGGCACCACCGTGGACAGCACGATGACGCTGTGCGAACGATCTACCGAACCGGTCCGGTCGATGCTGAGCAGTACCGATTGCAGCCCGGCGTGCGAGTCGGCGCCGATACGGCACAGCACGTCGCCCGAACCGGTCGTCGCGTACGCCTCCAGCACGCCGGGGATGGCCGCCAGCTCGGCGGCCACCGTGTCCAGCGCGCCTTGCGCGATCTCCAGTGTGACGAAGGCCTGGACGTCGAAACCCGCTGCGGTGACGTCGATCTGCGGATCGTAGGAGGCGATCACACCGGCTTCCTCCATGCGCCCGATGCGCGACTGCACGGTGGCTCGCGCCACCCGGGTGCGCCGGGAGAGCTCGAGGATTCCCGCCTTCTGGTGCTCGTGCATCGCGGTCAGGATGGCGAGGTCGAGTTCGTCCAGCTTCGCCGGGGTGCGTGACATGGCGACCTCCTGTGGGGGCGCGAACGTGGCAGCATGACCGTTCGATTCGTACTATTCAAATTGTCCAGCATTCCGCGGGATGCGCTAGCCGAATCCGCCACTGTGTCTACCGAAAATCAGGGCAGTTGCCTACCGGTCGGCGGCGGATATTTGCTTGATTCATGACCATCGAGCACCTGCCGACCGACGGCGAGCTGCGCGGGCTCGTCGGACTGGTCGACCACGACGACAGCATCGACCCCTTTCCTGTGATCGGCTGGGACGCCCTGGTCTGGGTAGTCGGCAACGCGACGCAGACCGCGCACTTCCTGCAATCCGCGTTCGGGATGCGGCTGGAGGCGTACTGCGGCCCGGAGACCGGCAACCGCGACCACAAGGCGTATGTGCTGCGCAGTGGCGCCGCCCGCTTCGTCGTCACCGGCGCGGTGCATCCGGACAGCCCGTTGATCGGCCACCACGATCGGCACGGCGACGGCGTGGTCGACATCGCGCTCGAGGTGCCCGACGTGGACCGCTGCATCGAGTGGGCGCGCACCCACGGCGCCACCGTCCTGGTCGAGCCGCACGACGAGACCGACGACTGCGGCACGATCCGCACCGCGGCGCTGGCCGCCTACGGCGAGACCAGGCACACCCTCATCGACCGTTCCAACTATTACGGTCCGTATCGGCCGGGTTATGTGGCTCGCCGCTCCGGCTACCAGCCGCGCCCGGGCGCGCCGACCCGGCTGTTCCAGGCCATCGACCACGTGGTCGGCAACGTGGAGCTCGGCATGATGGACCACTGGGTCGAGTTCTACCGCCGCGTCATGGGTTTCACGAACATGGCCGAATTCGTCGGCGACGACATCGCCACCGAGTACTCGGCGTTGATGAGCAAGGTGGTGGCCAACGGCAACCACCGGGTGAAGTTCCCGCTGAACGAGCCGGCCGTCGGCAAGAAGCGCTCCCAGATCGACGAGTACCTGGACTTCTATCGCGGGCCGGGCGTCCAGCACATCGCGCTGGCCACCAGCGACATCCTCACCTGCGTCGACAACCTGCGCCGTGAGGGCGTGGAATTCCTGGAAACCCCCGACACCTACTACGAGGACCCGGAGTTGCGCGCGCGCATCGGCCGGGTGCGGGTGCCGGTGGCCGAGCTGCAGCGCCGGGGCATCCTCGTCGACCGCGACGAGGACGGCTACTTGCTCCAGATCTTCACCAGGCCGCTGACCGACCGCCCCACCGTCTTCTTCGAAATCATCGAACGGCACGGCTCCCTCGGCTTCGGCAAGGGCAACTTCAAGGCGCTGTTCCAGGCGATCGAGCGCGAACAGGCGGCGCGGGGGAATCTCTAGGTCTAGCGACACGAACGGCGCGGTCGAGACCGGCGAACGGCCGGTGAATTCGTTCGAACTTCGTGGCCGCGTCGGCACTGTTGGTGCCGGACGCGGCCACGCTGTGTTCACGCCGAGCTCTGGTGGGCTGTGCTCACGAGGAGCTCAGTCGCACCGAGGGCCCCTGCGAGCCGAGAGGATCAGGGCTCGGCAGGGAACAGAAGCGCCCACCTGCCGTCCGGAAGCTGCTTGCAGAAGAAGCGATCACCGTGGGAATCGGTGTATCCCTTCTGCCGTCCCTCCCGCACGCAGGTGCTCGCGTCGTCGTAGATGCCACGAATTCCACCGACCGCCGCCGCCGTTCCGGTCGACCCGGCGACGACAGCGCCCGTCGTCAGCAGTGCGAGCGCCGAGTACGCAATGAACTTCATGTGAGAACCCCCCGTTGATGTGTGTTCGCACCGGGTCTCGCGGCTGCGTGACCCGGCTTGTCTCTCCGACCCTCCCGGGCGGATTTCATTCGGCAGAAGACGCCTTTCGGCTGTGGCAGTGGACGGCCACGCGACCGGCCTGTCTTCGTCGGATGCCCCCCGGCATGATCAGTAGTGCCGAAAAGCGTTCTGATTCGACGCATTTCGACGACCGCGAGCATACCCGGGTACGGCGGTCGGCGGCAACGATGCGCCGCCGGTCCCTCGGGGCCATGCCTTCGCGACGGCCCCTCGGTAGAGTCGTCAGCATGGTGTGTTCACGAAGCGTGGTCCGGCTGGATCGCCATCGCGCGGGCACCCGGGCGCCGGTGGTTTTCCGGGTTTCGCTGTCGAAAGAGGTGTCGTGATCCCTTCCTGGAAGGTTCGCGTTTCGGCGGTGGCGATCGCTTCGATGCTTCTGTCCGCGTGCGGGGCCGGTGACGGAGGGGATTCGGACAACGCGCCGCTGCGCCCGCCGCCCAAGGTCGCGGCCCTCGGCCCGTTCGTCGGCGAGTGCGGTCACGTCACCGACGACGAGGTGCGTGACCTCGGGGGGCTCGGCCGGATCTCGCAAGTGTTCCGTAACTCGGTCGGCTGCAATTGGCAGTCCGCCGGGGCCAGTTCGCCGAGCGTGACGTTCGCGTCGTACCGCGGCAGTCCCATCGACCGCGAGCGGGCGTGGGTTTCGCTGCAGGGGCGTGGACCGGAGGTGATCGAAGTGGGCGGCAGGCGTGGCTTCCAGGCGTTGGATCCGAGCGGGCGCGTGTGTGACCTCGCCGTGCAACTGGACGACGATTTCTTCGAGTGGTCGACATTCGTCGGAAGTTTCTCCGAGGTGAGCGGCAACCCCTGCGACCGGATGCGGCAACTGGCCGGCCTGACCCTGCAGAGGTTGGGATGATGGCCGGGTGGCGCCGCCGCGTCGCGGGCGTGACCGCGGCGCTGGCCATGACGGTCGTCGCCGCGGCGGGCTGCGGGCAGACGATCCCCGGCGTGCCCGAGCCGGTCGGCGCGAGCGAGCCCGCGAACACCAATTTCGACAAACTGCTGCGCGAGTGCGAGGTCGTCGACGCCGCCAAGATCGGTGAGATCGTCGGCAAGGCTCAGATCGTCGAAGGCTCCTTCCTCGGCGCAGTGTGCATGTGGGACATTCACGACGCACCGGGCGGAATGGCCATGGTGACGCTCAACTGGTACGAGCTCGGCACGCTGAACAACGAGAAGATCACCAACGACAAGCTGGGGTATCTCTCGGAGAGCGTGATGGTGCAGAGCAGTCGCGCGTTGCAGACGAGGCGGCCCAACGACCCGCACTCGTGCGGTGTCAGCGCGAGCGCGGCCGACAGCGGCGTGGTGGGTTGGTGGATCAACTACCGACCCGGTTCCGCACATCCGGATCCGTGCGCGGCGGCCAAGGCTTTGCTGGAGCTGACTTTGAATCTGGCCAGGTAAAACGGTATCCATACCGACCCCACTTTGACCCTGCACGAATCTCACGAGTATCGTGGATCGCTGTGCCCGGAAGCATGCGGGCAAGTTCGTGCGTAGGACGTAGGCCAGCGAGAGCGGCCGACCTTCCCGGCATGCCCGGAATATGGGTTCTTTCCCGCGCGCGACACGCCCGACCTCGGGACGCGAGAAACGTGGTTGGACGTGCGAGTGAATGCTCGATGAACGGCGGTGCGAGCGTCGGAACCGGAGGCCGAAGGCCTGCGTGACCGCGTAGGGGCCGACGTGCACGCCCCGCCAATTGAACACAGACACGAAGTCCAGACAACCGCGTTAGACAACAAGGAAAGCCGGTCTATGCCAACCATCAACCAGCTGGTCCGCAAGGGTCGCCGTGACAAGGTCGCCAAGACCAAGACCGCGGCCCTCAAGGGGAGCCCGCAGCGTCGTGGCGTGTGCACCCGCGTGTACACCACGACCCCGAAGAAGCCGAACTCCGCGCTGCGTAAGGTCGCGCGTGTTCGCCTGACCAGCGCGGTCGAGGTCACGGCTTACATCCCCGGCGAGGGCCACAACCTCCAGGAGCACTCGATGGTGCTCGTCCGTGGCGGTCGTGTGAAGGACCTCCCCGGTGTCCGCTACAAGATCATCCGTGGCTCGCTGGACACCCAGGGTGTGAAGAACCGCAAGCAGGCCCGCAGCCGCTACGGCGCCAAGAAGGAGAAGAGCTGATATGCCGCGCAAGGGCCCCGCTCCCAAGCGTCCGTTGATCAACGACCCGGTCTACGGGTCGCCGCTGGTCACCCAGCTGGTCAACAAGATCCTGCTGGACGGCAAGAAGTCGACCGCAGAGCGCATCGTGTACGGCGCGCTCGAGCAGGCGCGCGACAAGACCGGCACCGACCCGGTCGTCACCCTCAAGCGCGCCCTCGACAACGTCAAGCCGTCGCTCGAGGTGAAGCCCCGCCGCGTCGGTGGCGCCACCTACCAGGTTCCGGTCGAGGTTCGTCCCGGCCGTGCCAACACCCTTGCGCTGCGCTGGCTGGTCAACTTCGCCCGCGCGCGTCGTGAGAAGACCATGGTCGAGCGTCTGGCCAACGAGCTGCTGGACGCCAGCAATGGTCTGGGCGCTTCGGTGAAGCGTCGCGAGGACACCCACAAGATGGCCGAGTCGAACCGGGCGTTCGCGCACTACCGCTGGTGATTGTCGGCCGGCCCGTCGCTCGTGTCGGCGCCGGAAGGCTCACAGTCGCGAGGGTGGCACTTCGGTGCCCCTTCCGGCGTTGACATAGTGAGACCCGACAGGGTCTGGAACCCGAAGATCCCAACTAGCTACGAGCGGGGAAGATTTCCGTGGCACAGGACGTGCTCACCGACCTGAACAAGGTCCGAAACATCGGCATCATGGCCCACATCGATGCCGGTAAGACCACCACTACCGAACGCATCCTCTTCTACACCGGTATCACCTACAAGATCGGTGAGGTCCACGACGGCGCGGCCACCATGGACTGGATGGAGCAGGAGCAGGAGCGTGGTATCACCATCACCTCCGCGGCTACCACGTGCTTCTGGAACGACAACCAGATCAACATCATCGACACCCCCGGGCACGTCGACTTCACCGTCGAGGTGGAGCGTTCGCTGCGCGTGCTCGACGGCGCCGTCGCGGTGTTCGACGGTAAAGAGGGCGTCGAGCCGCAGTCCGAGCAGGTGTGGCGTCAGGCCGACAAGTACGACGTGCCGCGGATCTGCTTCGTCAACAAGATGGACAAGCTCGGTGCGGACTTCTACTTCACCGTGCGCACCATCAAGGAGCGCCTCGGCGCCAAGCCCCTGGTCATCCAGCTGCCGATCGGCGCGGAGGACACCTTCGAGGGCATCGTCGACCTGGTCGAGAACAACGCCAAAGTGTGGCGCGGTGAGACCAAGCTCGGCGAGCAGTACGAGGTCACCGAGATCCCGGACGACCTGAAGGAGCAGGCCGAGCAGTACCGCCAGGAGCTGCTCGAGACCGTCGCCGAGTCGGACGAGGCGCTGCTGGAGAAGTTCTTCGGCGGCGAGGAGCTCACGATCGAGGAGATCAAGGGCGCCATCCGCAAGATGACGGTGAACTCCGAGCTCTACCCGGTGCTCTGTGGTTCCGCGTTCAAGAACAAGGGCGTGCAGCCCATGCTCGATGCGGTCATCGACTACCTGCCCTCGCCGCTGGACGTGGAGGCCACCACCGGCCACGTGCCCGGCAAGGAAGAGGAGCTGCTGACCCGCAAGCCGAGCGCCGACGAGCCGTTCGCGGCGCTGGCGTTCAAGATCGCGGTGCACCCCTTCTTCGGCAAGCTGACCTACGTCCGCGTGTACTCCGGCAAGGTCGACTCCGGCGCCCAGGTCATCAACTCGACCAAGGGCAAGAAGGAGCGTCTGGGCAAGCTGTTCCAGATGCACTCCAACAAGGAGAACCCGGTCGGTGCGGCCTCCGCCGGCCACATCTACGCGGTCATCGGCCTCAAGGACACCACCACCGGTGACACCCTGTGCGATCCGCAGAACCAGATCGTGCTGGAGTCCATGACCTTCCCGGACCCGGTCATCGAGGTCTCCATCGAGCCGAAGACCAAGTCCGACCAGGAGAAGCTGGGCACCGCGATCCAGCGTCTCTCGGAAGAGGACCCGACCTTCTCGGTCAAGCTGGACCAGGAGACCGGCCAGACCGTCATCGGCGGCATGGGCGAGCTCCACCTCGACATCCTCGTTGACCGCATGAAGCGCGAGTTCAAGGTCGAGGCGAACGTCGGCAAGCCGCAGGTGGCCTACCGCGAGACCATCACCAAGAAGGTCGAGAAGCTCGAGTTCACGCACAAGAAGCAGACCGGTGGTTCCGGCCAGTTCGCGAAGGTGATCATCGGCCTCGAGCCGTTCGTGGGCGAGGACGGTGCGCACTACGAGTTCGAGAACAAGGTCACCGGTGGCCGCGTGCCGAGGGAATACATCCCTTCGGTCGACGCCGGTGCCCAGGACGCCATGCAGTACGGTGTGCTCGCTGGCTACCCGCTGGTCAACCTGAAGGTCACCCTGCTCGACGGTGCCTACCACGACGTCGACTCGTCGGAAATGGCATTCAAGATCGCCGGCGCGCAGGCTCTGAAGGAAGCGGCCCGTAAGGCCGGTCCGGTGATCCTCGAGCCGATGATGGCTGTCGAGGTCACCACGCCCGAGGATTACATGGGCGACGTGATCGGCGACCTGAACTCCCGCCGTGGCCAGATCCAGGCCATGGAGGAACGCAGTGGTGCCCGTGTCGTCAAGGCGCTGGTTCCGCTCTCGGAGATGTTCGGTTACATCGGTGACCTGCGGTCGAAGACCCAGGGCCGGGCGAACTACTCCATGGTGTTCGATTCGTACGCGGAGGTTCCGGCCAACGTGTCGAAGGAGATCATCGCCAAGGCGACCGGCGAGTAATCGAATCGGGGCGTGGTGTGAGCCGCGCCCCGGTCAACCGGGCGTCAGCACGACCCTGTAAGTAAAAACCCGCACTGCTGCAACTGCACGCACCAACAAGTCCAGGAGGACACCACAGTGGCGAAGGCGAAGTTCGAGCGGACGAAGCCGCACGTCAACATCGGCACCATCGGTCACGTCGACCACGGCAAGACCACGCTGACCGCGGCGATCACCAAGGTGCTGGCTGACAAGTTCCCGGATCTGAACGCGGCGTTCGCGTTCGACCAGATCGACAAGGCGCCGGAGGAGAAGGCTCGTGGTATCACGATCAACATCTCCCACGTCGAGTACCAGACGGACAAGCGCCACTACGCGCACGTCGACGCCCCGGGTCACGCCGACTACATCAAGAACATGATCACCGGTGCGGCGCAGATGGACGGCGCCATCCTGGTGGTCGCCGCCACCGACGGCCCGATGCCGCAGACCCGTGAGCACGTGCTGCTCGCCCGTCAGGTCGGCGTGCCCTACATCCTGGTCGCGCTGAACAAGTCGGACATGGTCGACGACGAGGAGATCCTCGAGCTCGTCGAGATGGAGGTCCGCGAGCTGCTGGCCGCCCAGGAGTTCGACGAGGACGCGCCGGTCGTGCGTGTCTCCGGCCTGAAGGCGCTCGAGGGTGACCCGAAGTGGGTCAAGGCCGTCGAGGATCTTATGGACGCGGTCGACGAGTCGATCCCGGAGCCGGTCCGTGAGACCGACAAGCCGTTCCTGATGCCGGTCGAGGACGTGTTCACCATCACCGGTCGTGGCACCGTCGTCACCGGTCGCGTCGAGCGTGGCGTGATCAACGTGAACGAGGAAGTCGAGATCGTCGGCATCCGTCCGGAGAAGACCAAGACCACGGTCACCGGTATCGAGATGTTCCGCAAGCTGCTCGACCAGGGCCAGGCGGGCGACAACGTCGGTCTGCTGGTTCGTGGTATCAAGCGCGAGGATGTCGAGCGCGGCCAGGTCATCGTGAAGCCGGGCACCACCACCCCGCACACCGATTTCGAGGGCCAGGCGTACATCCTGTCGAAGGACGAGGGTGGCCGCCACACCCCGTTCTTCAACAACTACCGCCCGCAGTTCTACTTCCGTACCACCGACGTGACCGGCGTCGTGACCCTCCCCGAGGGCACCGAGATGGTCATGCCGGGCGACAACACCGAGATGAGCGTCAAGCTCATCCAGCCGGTCGCCATGGAAGAGGGCCTGCGCTTCGCGATCCGCGAGGGTGGCCGCACCGTCGGCGCCGGCCGCGTCACCAAGATCATCAAGTGATTCCCTGAATCACCGATCTCCCAACGGCGCCGCTCCGCAAGGAGCGGCGCCGTTCGGCGTTTCGGGGGTAATTCGATGGACGGTGGGGTGGGTGGGGCGGTAGACAAGGGGCATGGTTACTTCGGGTCCGCGAGCGCGGGGGTAGGTCGGCGGCGTGTCTTGGGCGCCGGGCGGCGCCGCGCGACACGATGCTCGTGCCGTCACCGGAGCGCAACAACTAGGCGAGCGTCGAACTTTCGACGAAACTAGTTGATGGACTGGGGGATTCCCATGACGCGTGGGATACAGACCGATCTCGGCCGGGTACGCAATATCGGCATCATGGCGCACATCGATGCGGGCAAGACGACGACCACCGAGCGAATCCTGTTCTACACCGGCGTGACTCGCAAGATCGGCGAGGTGCACGACGGCAACGCGGCGATGGACCGCATGGTGCAGGAGCGCGAGCACGGCATCACGATCGCCGCGGCGGCGACGACCTGTTTCTGGCGACAGCACCAGATCAACATCATCGACACGCCCGGCCACGTCGACTTCACGGTCGAGGTGGAGCGTTCGCTGCGCGTGCTCGACGGCGCCGTTGCGGTGTTCGATGCCAACGAGGGCGTCGAGCCGCAGTCCGAGCAGGTGTGGCGTCAGGCCGACAAGTACGACGTGCCGCGGATCTGCTTCGTCAACAAGATGGACAAGCTCGGTGCGGATTTCGCATTCACCGTGCGGACCATCGCGGAGCGTCTCGGTGCGCGGCCGCTCGTCGTTCAGCTGCCTATCGGCGCGGAGGACGCCTTCGCGGGCGTCGTCGACCTGGTCGAGTGGCAAGCGATCGTGTGGCAGGACGATACGGATCTCGGTGCGCGCTACACCGTCACCGACATCCCGGCCGAGCTGCGCGAGCGAGCCGAAAGCGCCCGCGAGACAATGCTCGAAGCCCTCGCCGACACCGACGAGGAACTGCTCGAGCGGTATCTCGCCGGTTCACCGACGGCCGCGGAGATCAAGGCCGCCATCCGGCGGTCGACGGTCGGCTCGAAACTCTATCCGGTGCTGTGCGGTTCGGCCTTCAAGAACAAGGGCGTGCAGCCGATGCTGGACGCGATCGTCGACTATCTGCCCTCGCCCCTGGACGGCGGCGGCGTCGACGGTCACCTGCCCGGCGACGAGGCTGCCGTCGTGCACCGCGAGGCAAGCGAAGACGCGCCCTTCGCGGCGCTGGCGTTCAAGGTCGCGGCGCACCCGTACTTCGGCAAGCTCACCTATCTGCGGGTGTACTCGGGACGCGCCGAAACCGGTGCCGTCGTGCTGAATTCGACGAACGGAGGAAAGGAGCGGCTCGGCAAGCTCTTCCAGATGCACTCGAACATCGAGCGCCCGATCGCGGCGGCGTCGGCCGGTCACATCTGCGCGGTGATCGGACTGAAGGACACCGCGACCGGCGACACCCTGTGCGACCCGCACGACCAGATCGTGCTGGAGTCGATGACGTTTCCCGATCCGGTGCTTCAGGTCTCGATCGAGCCGCGAACCAGGGCTGACCAGGACAAGCTGAGCGAGGCGATTCAGCGTTTGGCGGAGGAGGATCCGACGTTCGCGGTGCGGGTCGATGCCGAGACCGGGCAGACCGTCATCGGCGGCATGGGCGAGCTGCACCTGGAGATTCTGCTCGACCGGATGCGGCGCGAGTTCGGGGTCGCGGCGAATATCGGTGCGCCACAAGTCGCCTACCGCGAAACCGTCACCGCCGCGGTGGACCGGCTCGAGTGCACCCACCGCAAACAGGTGGGCGGACGCGGCCAGTTCGCCAAGGTGGTGCTGGCGTTGGAGCCGTTCACGGCCGACGACGGCGCGAGCTACGAATTCGAGAGCCGGGTGAGCGGCGGGCGGGTGCCGAAGGAGTACCTGCCCGCGGTGGACGCCGGTGCGCAGGACGCGCTGCGCAACGGCGTGCTGGCCGGGTACCCGGTGTTCGGCGTGCGCGTGGTGCTGCTCGATGGTGCGGCGCACGTGCAGGATTCGTCCGAGCACGCGTTCCGCGTCGCCGCCGCACAGGCGGTGCGGGAGGCGCTGGTGCGAGCGAGGCCCGCGTTGCTCGAGCCGGTCATGGCGGTCGAGGTCGTCACCCCGGACGAATACCTCGGCGAGGTCATCGGTGATCTGAACGCGCGACGCGGGCGGATCCAGGACGTGGCGCAGCGCGGCGGCGCGCGGGTGGTGCGGGCGCTGGCTCCGTTGACGGAGATGTTCGGCTACATCGGTGATCTGCGGTCGAGGACGCAGGGCCGGGCGAACTACGCCATGGTCCTGGATTCCTACGCCGAGGCGCCCGCTTCGGTCGCGAACGGGGTCATCGCGGGCCGAGGCCGGTAACTGGTGAACGGCGCCGTTCCGAGGAACGGCGCCGTTCACGTGTCGTAAGGGTGTGTCGCAACGATGGATTCGGTTCGCGCGATGCATCGACTATCGACCCGGAGTCGCCGAGGAGAGGATGCGGTTACCGATGAGCAACGACCGATGCACCGAGTGTGGACGTCACGGAATCCCTATCCTCTACGGCCTACCCTCGCCCCATGCCCGCGTCCTGGCGGCCGTGGGGCTGCTCCGGCTCGGCGGTTGCGTCGTCACCGACGACGATCCGAACTGGGTCTGCCGGTCCTGTGCGCACGTGTGGATCGATCCGGAAGGGGCGCTGCGCGAGCTGTATCTGCTTTTCGGACGACCGCGCCGAGATATGCCGCGGTCGTCCTGAACGGAGAGACGACCGCCCGTCGGATACGCCTGGCCCTGCCGACGCGAGCTGGATGTTCGCGCTTCTGTCGGAGCGGACCGATACGGTCGACATGTCGAGCCGTCGCCGCATCGAGCCGTCGCAGCCCAATGGAGGGAAGCATGAGCAAGTCCGCACACATCGATCTCGATATCGTCGAGGGTGCGTTGGAGCACGGAATGCCCTATATCGCTTTGGGTTCCGGCCGTCCGCTGGTGTTCCTGCGCTGGTTCACCCCCGACCATGCCAATCCGACGGGGTGGATGCGCGAGTCCGAGATCAAGACGCTCATGCCGCTGGCGAGGCAGGCGCGGGTGTACGCGGTGAACAGGGCGCCCGGCATGAGCGAAGGCACCACGATGGCCGATATCGCGGCCCAGCACGCCGACGCACTGCGCGCCGAATTCGATACGCCCGTGGACATTCTCGGTATTTCCTCCGGCGGATCGCTGGCATTGCAATTGGCCGCCGACCATCCCGATGTCGTCCGGAAGCTGGTCGTGGGGGCCTCGGGCTTTCGTCTGGAGGAGAAGGCGCGCGTCGCGCAGCTGAACTACGCCGAGGCCGCCGCCGAGGGCCGCAGGGCGTTGCACTACATGATTCCCGCGCCGACCTCCATCACCGCTCACCTCACCAAAGGCGTCATGTGGCTGTTCGATCCGCTCGCGCGCCCGAAGAACCCGTCCGACACCCTCGCCTTCGTCCGCGCCGAGGACGCCTTCGACCTCTCGGCCCGCCTCAGCGAAATCACCGCCCCGACACTCGTCGTCGGCGGCGAACACGACGAGTTCTACTCCACGGCAACCTTCCGGCGCACCGCCGACGGCATCCCCGATTCCCGCCTGATCATCTACCCCGGCGCCTCCCACATGGGCACTGTCAAACACCCCCGCTTCGCCCCCGACCTCCTCGAATTCCTCTCGGCCCCGACCGAATAGCTCCGTCGGGGCCGGCTCGAAGTGGAGCACACCGATCAGGGGAGGAGCTTGAAGCCTGGCGTGTGCCGGGGCGTCACAGCATGGAAGTGACGGTGATCCAGCGATGCGATCTCGACCGTGTCGAGGCGCTCGGCCACGGCGATGACCGAGGCATCGGCTACGCCGAGGGGCAATCCCCGGTACTGCGTCATCAATTCGGCCATCCGATGCAGATCGGCGTCTGTGATGTCGATCTGCGTCAGATCACCTGCCGCGATCGCCACAGCGCATCCTTGGCGCGTGCGCCGAGGTCTGTCCACGGACCGTCGAATGTCCGTAGCACCGAGAACCGCTCGGGGCGGGGGTGGACCAGTCGTAGCACGTGGCGGCGCACCTCGTCGGCCTGGCTGGGATTCAGCTGGTCGATGAGCGCGTGAAGCTCGGAGTAGTCGCGCGCGGCGGTCACGGTTCTATGCTCCGGCAGGTGCCGCGTTCGACCGGCCGTTGTGCTGTCGACTGCGGCGCACGGACGGCCGGAGTGCAAGTGGATCTCACTAACCGAGGTGGGTCATGCCCGCGGCGACGACCTGGGCGACGTTGAGGATTTCGTCGGCGGTGGGGAGGGGGATGCCGTCGAGGGCGTGCAGGCGGTCGGTGCTGGCGATGGCGAACATGGCCGAGACCCAGGCGGCGGCGCAGGCGCGGAGGGTGCCGGGGCGGACCGGAGTCGGCGCGCTGGCCTGGAGGACGCGGACGGTCACGTCGAGGAGTTGGCTACGCAGGTGGCGGAGCTGGCGGCGCACGTCGGGATGGGTGTCGGCCTCGCGCCACATGATCACGCGCAGCACCGAGGAATGGTGGTCGCGCAGATTCAGCGCGGCGTCGAGGTTGACCAGGCTGGCGGCCGGATCGCCGGGGGCGACCACGGCGCCGATGTCAGCGATCGGATGCGCGGGCATGCGCTCGGTCATGAGCGCGGAGAGGATCGAGTCCTTGGTGGGGAAGTAGTAGAAGACCAGACCTTTCGGCACGCCCGCGTCCGCGGCGATGGCCGCCGTCGCAGTGGCGTCGAATCCTTGTGCCGCGAAGAGACTTTCGGCGGCGTCCAGGATGAGTTGCCGGGCGTCGCCGTCGATCTTGGCGCTGCGGCGGCGCCCGGTCTTGGTCGAGCCCGGTCGTCGAGCCGCGCGACGACCGGGTGTCGGCATCTGCATCAGGGGTGCGTCCTCGTTGCCGTCCGGCCGCGGGCGGGATCGCGGTGCGGGATTCGCCCGTCATGCATCAGTGGTGCGGAGCCATTCCTCCGGTGGTCCGGTGCATGCGCGCCGTGACCACGGGCAGCGCCGCGACCGCGACGACCACCGTGACCACGCCGACGATCCATGCGGTCCAGGATGCACCGCTGTACTCGGTGAAGTCCATCGCCCACGGCGAGATGAACAGCAGCGCACCGAACAGGCCCATCGCGTAGTCGGCCATCGCCATGGCGGGCCGGGCCATCTGGGCCAGGCCGGTGAGCGCGATCAGGACGCCGAGGACGATCAGCGTCCACATGGCCCTGTCGTTCGTGTCCACCCACAAGGGGGACAGTGCGGTGAAGATTCCGAGTATGACGGCGAGCAGGTCCTGCGCGCGACTCTCGGTGAACATGGTGTGCCTCCTCGGCTCGAAATATGCCCTGACCTCGGTATAGTCCTGATTGACCGCCCGATCAATAGCTGAACGGACACGATTGCGCGGCAATCATCGACCTGGCGAAAGTGACTGCCGCCACAGCAAAACTTGACCAAGCAGACGCTAGGGTGAGGGTCGTGTCAACGGAGGAAGGGGTTGTCGCATGACCGCGCCGATCGTGATCGTCGGGGCCGGACTCGCCGGGCTGCGCACCGCCGAGGAACTGCGTCGCGCCGGATACACCGGCGGTCTGGTGCTGATCGGCGACGAGTCGCGCCTGCCGTACGATCGCCCGCCGCTGTCCAAGCAATTCGTCCGCGGCGAGACCGACGACACCACGCTGCGCCCCGCGGAATTCTTCGACGAGAAGCAGATCGATCTGCGCCTGTCCACCACGGCGACAGCGGTGGACACCGCCGCCCGCCGCATCACCCTGGCCGACGGCGGCGCCCTCGACTACGACCACCTCGTCATCGCGACGGGTCTGCGTCCGCGCCTGCTGCCCGGCCTACCCGAACTGAAGGGCGTGCACGTGTTGCGCGGGCACGCGGACGCCGCCGCGCTGCGCGCCGAATTGCGCGGCGCCACCAGGGCGCTCGTGGTCGGCGCGGGTTTCATCGGCTGTGAGCTCGCGGCCAGTTTCCGCGCGTGCGGCGTCGAGGTGGTGCTGGTCGAACCGCAGCCGACTCCGCTGGCCTCGGTGCTCGGCGAGCAGGTCGGCGCGCTGGTCGCCCGCATGCACCGCGCCGAGGGCGTCGACCTGCGCTGCCACACTGGGCTGGACACCTTCCTCGGTGACGAGGCGGGCCGGGTGCGCGGCGCCCTGCTGTCCGACGGCGCGGAGGTGCTCGCCGATCTCGTGGTGGTCGGCATCGGCTCGCGCCCGGTCACCGAATGGCTGACCGACTCCGGCATCGCGCTCGCCGAACCCGCCGATGGCGGCGGCGTGCTCGCCGACGAGGTGGGCCGGACCTCCGCCGACCGGGTGTGGGCGGTCGGCGACGTGGCCGCGTGGCGGCACGAGACCGGCGAGCGCAAGCGGGTCGAACACTGGACCAACGCGGGCGAGCAGGCCAAGTTGCTGGCCTGCGCGCTGCTCGGCGCGGAACCGCCGACCGCGGCGCGGGTCCCGTACTTCTGGAGCGACCAGTACGACGTGAAGATCCAGGCACTCGGCACCCCGAGCGCCGCCGACGAGGTCACCGTCGTCGCCGACGACGGCCGCAAATTCCTCGCCTACTACGCCAAGGACGGCGTCCTGACCGGCGTCGTCGGCGCGGGAATGACGGCGCAGGTCATGAAGGCCCGTGCGAAGATCGCCGCGGCGGCGCCGGTCGCCGACCTGCTCGCCGCCACCTGAGACCGTGCGGAGCCGTTCGGGCCGGGAGGTACTCCTGTAATACGGTGGTCGATGTGATCGTCGCGCTCATCGACTCGGGGCTGGGATTGCTGCCAACGGCCGCATGGCTGCGCAAGCTGCGGCCGGACGTGGACCTGCTGCTGCAGCTCGATCCGGACGGCGCTCCGTGGGGCCCCAAACCCGAGCGCTGGACCGTCGATCGGGTGGTCGGCGCGGCCCGCACGTCCATCGAGTCGGGCGCCGAGGTGATCGTGCTGCCCTGCAACACGGCCAGCGTGACCGCGCTCGAACAGGTGCGCGCGGACGTCGGCCCCACCGTGCCGGTGATCGGCACCGTGCCCGCCATCAAGCCCGCGGCCGCGGCCTGCCGCTCGGTCGCGGTGTGGGCCACGGCGGCGACGACCGCGAGCAAGTACCAGGCCGACCTCATCGCGGCGTTCGGGGGCGACGCGAAGGTGGTCGGCGTGGCCTGCCACGGACTCGCCGACGCGATCGACCGCGGCGACCTGGTCGCCGCCCGCGACTCCATCGCCCGCGCCGCCGAGCAGACGCCCGACGACGTTGAAGGCGTGGTGCTCGGCTGTACGCACTATCCGCTGGTCATCGATGCCATCGTGGCGGCGCTGCCGATCGGTGTTCGCCTCTTCGACAGCGCGCAAGCCGTTGCCGCGCAGACCATTCGGCGGATGGACGCGCTCGGCAGGCCGACCACCGGCAACGGCGTGGTGCGGGTGTTGAACAGCGGACGGCCCGGTGCACTGCCCGCCAGCGCCGCGGCTTTCGAGTCGGGACGCATTCTCGGCGCACAGGTCTGATCGTCGCCGGCGTCTCCCCGGCCGCAAGCGCCCGCTCGTTGAACGGGCTGTGGTGATCTTCCGATCGGGTTGCCCGTGCACGAGCCGGAAGCGGCATCCGGCCGGACTGGAGCACGCGCCCGCGACGGCGAGCGCTCCGATGGTGAGGCGAGCGCGGTGGCGAAGCCTCGGCCTCGGCAGATGTCCGGTCGTAGGTCGCTCGTGTTGAATGGGCGTGCGTCGGTCGACGGCGCTGTGCCGAGGGATGGGAGCAGTCGATGATCGCAACGGCGCCGACCGCGGCTGATGTCCGGCAGGCACTCGCGGAGGCGGCCGACCCCGCGGATGCGATCCATCTTCAGCGCTTCTTCAAGACCGGGCCCGGGGAGTACGGCGAGGGCGACGTGTTCATCGGGGTGCGTGTCCCGACGACGCGCACGATCGCCAAACGCTTTGCCGCTCTCGACCTCACCGAGATCGACGACCTGCTCGACAGCGCCGTGCACGAGGAGCGCCTTGCCGGTCTGGTCATCCTGAACGCCCGCTTCGCGAAGGCGGCCAAGCCGCGCACGCTCGACGTGGCGGAGCAAGAGAAGATGGTGCGTCTGTACTTGGACGCCGTGCACCGCGGCCGGGTGAACAACTGGGACCTGGTCGACGCCTCCGCCGAGAACGTCCTCGGCCCGTGGCTACTCGACCGGCCGCGTGATCTGCTCTTCGAGCTGGCCGCCGCGGACTCGCTGTGGGAGCGCCGCGTCGCCCTGCTGACCACCTTCGCGTTCATCAAGGCGGGTGATGCGAGCACAACGTTCCAGCTCTGCGAACAACTCCTGGCCGACCGCCGCGACCTCATCCAGAAGGCGGTCGGCTGGATGCTGCGCGAAGTCGGCAAGCGAATCGACCGCGCCCTGCTGACCGGCTTCCTGGACGAACACGCGGCACGGATGGGCCGCACCGCGCTCAGCTACGCCACCGAACACCTCGACGCCGCCGAGCGCAGCGCCTACCGTTCGGCGCGCTGAGCGCACACTCAGCGCGCAGGCCGAAGACCCGGACGCCGTCACGGTCGGCGCTCGGAGCGCAGATCGGACACCGCACGCACGGTCGGCGCGCTGAGCCCAGGCCGAACACCGCACAGACGATCGGCGTGCTGAGCGCACACCCGGATCAGCGCGCAGGCCGCGGACCCGGACGCCGCCACGGTCGGCGCTCGGAGCGCAGATCGGACACCGCACGCACGATCGGCGCGCTGAGCCCAGGCCGAACACCGCACAGACGATCGGCGTGCTGAGCGCACACCCGGATCAGCGCGCAGGCCGCAGACCCGGACGCCGCCGTGGTCAGCGCTGCGGAGCGCAGATCGAACACCGTATGCGCGATCGGCGCGCTGAGCCCAGGCCGGACCCGGTATGCACGGTCGGCGCTGAGACCGGGCCAAAGGCCGCGCACGGTCAGCGCTCGGAGCGTCGACCAGGCCCGCGTGCTGAGCCCGACTCAGAACTGGATGCGCAACCGATCGGTGACCGGCCGGGCCTGGCAGCCCAGGATGTACCCGTTCTCGATGTCCTCCGGATCGAGGATCTCGGAGTTCTCCATCTCGACCTTGCCCTCCAGCACCGTGCAGGCGCAGGAGCCGCACTCGCCCTCCTGGCAGGAGTAGGGCACGTCGAGTCCCTTGGCGAGCATGATGTCGACCAGCGTCTGCTTGCGCGGCCAGCTCAGCTCGTGCACCTCGCCGTCGAGTTCCACCTCGACGGTCGCCGCGTCGGCGGCCTCCTCGTCGCTGACCTCGACCGGCGCCTGGTCGGCGAACGGGTCGCCGGCAAGGGAATTGAACACCTCGGCGTGCGTGCGCGAACGCGAGACGCCGAGCTGGCCGAGCGCGTCGTGCACCCGGTCCATGAACGGCTTCGGGCCGCACATGAATGCCTCGTAGCCGGTGTAGGGCGCGACCAGAGTGGCCAGCGTGTCGGCGGTCGGCAGGCCGAGCAGCGGTTCCAGCCAGTGGATCACGACGAGCCGCTGCTGGTGCTTGTCCACGAGTTCGCGCAGCTCGCTCGCGAAGATCACGTTCTCCGCGTCGCGGTTGGCGTAGACGAGCACGATCTTGCCGTTGCCACGGGCCAGCGCGGATTTGAGGATGGACATCACCGGTGTGATGCCGCTGCCCGCGCCGAACAGCAGCAGGTTCTCGTCGAGGTTCTTCGGGGTGAAGACGCCGGAGGGCGGCAGCACCTCGAGCTGATCGCCCGCTTTCACGTTGTCGCACACCCAGTTCGAGCCGTAGCCGCCCTCGGTGCGCTTCACGGTGACCTTGGGCTGGTCGTCGGTGTGCGGCGAGCTCGCCAGCGAATAGCAGCGAGCCACCGAGCCGGTGCGGTCGCTGGGGATACGCAGCGTGAGGAACTGGCCCGGCTTGTACTCGAACTTCTCCCGCAGCTCTTCCGGGACGTCGAAGACCAGCGAGCTGGTGTCGGCCGTCTCGGTGATGACGGCGGCAACCCGCAGCACGACCGAGCGCGAGCCGTGGGGAACTTCGACGGTTGTCATGACGTCCTCTCGAATCCGGCATCGTCGGCGACCGTGCGAACAGCGGCCGGCGACAAAACTAGAACGTGTTTCAGTTTCATCGTACGTCGCGGTCCGGCTGGTGGACAAGCTGGGCCTCGAGACCGGCGATCAGCACCTCCATGCCGAAGTCGTAGGCGTACTTGCCGCGCAGGTCTGCGATGTACTTGGTGGCCCGCTCCACCGACTCGGGCAGCGTGACCTCCGACAGCGGAGCCCGGTCGCGCGGGTTCACCCGGCTGCGGCCGAACAGGTAGGTGTGGATCGTCGCGTAGGCGGCGAGCACATTGCGGTCGGAGAACCCGGCCTCGAACAGGATCTCCATGATGGCGGCGATCAGGTCGAGCTGTTTGCCCAGCATCTGCTCGATGAGCACATCGCCGAGCCCGGGGTGCTTGCGCAGTTTCTCATCGATCTGATCGATGAGATCGCGCAGGCGCTGCTGCCACGGCCCGGATTCCGGCGGTGGCTTGCGCACGCCGGCGAGCGCGGCGCTGGCGACGAGGTCGAGCAGCTCGCGTTTGTCGGCCACGTAGTAGTACGGCGCCATGGGGGAGACGCCGAGTTCGCGGGAAAGTCGCCGCATGGACAGCTTTTCCACGCCATCCGCGCGAACCACCCGCAGCGCGGCCTCCACGATCTCGGACTCCGACAGAGTGTTTCCGCCCCCGTTCGCCTGCATTCGTCCGACTCCCATGCCACCTCTACTGCCGCGGGCATGTGCCGCCCGTCACGTTCTGTTCAGCTGTGCTACACCCGAAGTCTAGAGCGCCACGGTAGGGGCGGGTGGCGGCGCGGGCGGTGGTCGCGTACCGCGGCGGTGCGGCGTGGTGATGCGGTGGAGCCCGGCGGCGAGGGAAGGAGGGGTCCCGTCGATTGGAACGTGTTTCACTTTTGCGGGGGTTGTCGCTAAGGTGTGACAGGGACTACACAGGTGGTCGCGTCCCGTCGTCAAACTCGGAGGTTCTCATGCCGCACAAGTTCATCGCGCCGAGCGACACCGACGAAGCCGAGCTCGTCGAGGAGACCCTCATCGAAGAGGTGTCCATCGACGGCATGTGCGGCGTCTACTGACGGGCGAGAACGGCATGCTCGATCTCGATACCCGATGGCAACTGCATCCGAGGGTGGCGCTGCGCCCCGAGCCCTTCGGCGCGTTGCTCTACCACTTCGGCACGCGCAAGCTCTCGTTCCTGAAGAGCAGGCGCATCGTCGAGATCGTGCGATCGCTGCCGGAACACGCGTCGGTGCGCTCGGCGCTGCGCGCGGCCGGTGTCGCCGACGAAGGCGCCGCGCCGTACGTGCGGGCGCTCGCGCAACTGGCCGAAGGTGACATGATCATCGGCGCGCCGGATATCGCATCCGGCGCCGCGGGAGCCAAGCCCGCGCTGGCGCAGGCCGTCCGGCCGGATGCGGGGGTGGTCCCGCGGTCGGGCGGCGCTGCGGTCACTACCGCTGCGTCCACCACCGTCGCCGGCGTATCGGAATCCGGTGCGCCACAGGCCGATCGCGCGGTGCGCCTGGTCGACCGTTTCGAGTCCGGCCTCGCCGCGCCGATCTGTCTCACCTGGGAACTCACCTACGCCTGCAATCTGTCCTGCGTGCACTGTCTTTCGTCGTCGGGCCGCCGCGATCCGCGCGAGCTCAGCACCGAGCAGTGCAAGGCGCTGATCGACGAGTTCGAGCGCATGCAGGTGTTCTACGTGAACATCGGCGGCGGCGAACCCACTGTGCGCCCGGACTTCTGGGAGCTGGTCGATTACGCGACCGCGCACCATGTGGGAGTCAAGTTCTCCACCAACGGCGTTCGCATCACCCCGGACGTCGCCGCGCGGCTGGCCGCGAGCGACTATGTGGACGTACAGGTTTCGCTGGACGGCGCGGACGCGGCGGTCAACGACGCGGTGCGCGGACCCGGCTCCTACGACATGGCGATCCGCGCGCTGGAGAACCTGGCGGCCGCCGGTTTTCGCGACGCGAAGCTCTCGGTGGTGGCGACCAGGCACAACATCGCGCAGCTCGACGAGTTCCGCGCCATCGCCGAAAGGTACGGCGCGACATTGCGACTCACCCGGCTGCGGCCCTCCGGCCGCGGTGCGGACGTGTGGGACGAGCTGCATCCCACCCCTGATCAGCAGCGGGTGCTCTACGACTGGCTGCTGCGCAACGGCGAGGGCGTGCTGACCGGCGACTCGTTCTTCCACCTCTCGGCCTTCGGGCAGGCGCTGCCCGGCCTGAACATGTGCGGCGCGGGTCGCGTGGTCTGCCTGGTCGACCCGGTGGGCGATGTATACGCCTGCCCGTTCGCCATCCACGATCGCTTCCTGGCCGGAAACGTGTTGTCCGACGACGGTTTTCGCAATGTCTGGCAGACATCGCAGCTGTTCTCCGAGCTGCGCGAACCCAGCGGCGGTGGCGCCTGCTCGGGATGCGCGCATTACGATGCCTGCCGGGGCGGTTGCATGGCGGCGAAGTTCTTCACCGGACTGCCCGCCGACGGGCCCGACCCGGAGTGCGTGCAGGGTTACGGCGAGGCCGCGCTGGCCGACGCGGGACGGACCATACCGCGCTCTTCGGTGGACCACTCGCGCCGCGCCGCACCGCGGAGTGGCGCGGCGCGCAAGTCCGGGCCGATCCCGCTGACGTTATCGGCGCGACGGCCATCGCGCGCCTGCGACGAGAGTCCGCTGGCATGACCACCCGCCGGTTGCCAGCCGTGCGCTGCCAGCCGGCGAGCGCAGGTTATCGATGGGGCAGCGATGAATAGCTACTGCGTTGCCGGAACTCGCTATCGAATTGTCCGCAACCCCTCCGCAACACGCCGTGGTTCGAGTCGCACACGGTCACGGGCCTATTCGTGCGGAATTCCGTTCTTTTTTCGGGACCGATGATGCCCGCGCACGAATATCCGCCTAGCATGCCAGGAATGCGCCATGATCGATTGCCCGACGGCTTCGGGGTACGTATCGATCCACGGGTACGCGCATACTCCGGCGGACGCATCCTGATCGGGGGCTCACCCGCCAGGTTGCTACGACTTGCCCCGGAGGCCGCCGAGATGATCGGCGACGGGTACCTCGAGGTCACCGACCCCAAGTCGGCGGTTGTTGCCAGACGGCTGCTCGATTCCGGAGTCGCCAATCCGCGGCCGCAACTGCTGCCCTCGCCCGACGACGTGACCGTCATCGTGCCGCTGCACAACAACGCCGACGGCCTCGCCCGGCTGTTGGCGGCGCTGCGCGGGCACACGGTGATCGTCGTCGACGACGGTTCCGACCAACCGGTGCGGATCCCGGAGTCCCGTGGCACTCGCTGCCGGGTCACCGTGTTGCGCCACGACGAGCGGCAGGGCCCGTCGGCTGCCCGCAATGCCGGCCTGCGGGCGGCGACAAGTGAATTCGTCGCGTTTCTGGATTCCGACGTGGTGCCGCGCAGCGGCTGGCTCGAGGTCATGCTCGGGCATTTCAGCGATCCGAAGGTCGCGCTCGTTGCGCCCCGCATCGTCGCGCTGGATCCGGAGACCAACGCGCTGGCCCGCTACGAGCACACCCGCTCCTCGCTCGACCTGGGTAGGAGGGAGGCGGCCGTGCAATCGCGCGGCCTGGTCTCGTACGTGCCGAGCGCCGCGCTGCTGGTGCGGCGGCAGGCGCTGCTCGCCGAGGGCGGCTTCGACGAATCCATGCGGGTCGCCGAGGACGTCGACCTGTGCTGGCGGCTGGAGCAGGCGGGCTGGCGGCTGCGCTACGAGCCCGCCGCGCACGTGGCGCACGATCACCGTGTCTCGTTCCCGTCCTGGTTCGGGCGAAAGCTGTTCTACGGCACGGGCGCCGCGCCGCTCGGCGAGCGGCACGGCAAGGGCATGGTCTCGCCGCTGTCGGTGCCGTCCTGGACGGTGGTGGCAGCGGTGCTGTTCGCGACGATGTCGAAGTGGGGACTGCTCGGCGGCATCGTCACCCTCGTCACGGCGCTGGCCCGGCTGCGGCGAGTGTTCACCGCACTGGACAACCCCACGCGCATCGCGTCCATCTACCTCGCCCGCGGTTTCTTCTCCGGGCTGTGGCGGTTGGCGTCGGCGATGTGCAGGCACTACTGGCCGGTGACGCTGCTCGCGATGCTGGCCTCGCGGCGCATCCGGCGGATCGCGGTGACCATGGCGGTGGCCGACGGCCTCGCCGACTGGTTCACCCACCGCGACGCGGGCGGGCTCGACCCGTTCCGCTACCTGGCCTACAAGCGTCTCGACGACATCGCCTACGGCACCGGGCTCTGGCTCGGCGCCTTTCGGGCGCGCAGCGTCGAGGCGCTCAAACCCACGGCGCCAGCGCGGTGAAATCCACCGCGCCACCGCGCTGATCGTTGTTTGCCGGGCCGACGGCCCGCCCGTCGGATGAGCTGGTTCCTATGGTCGACACCCTGATCGTCGGTGGCGGCACCGCGGGGTGCGTGCTCGCGGCGAGGTTGAGCGAAGCGCCCGATCACACCGTACGCCTGCTGGAGGCGGGCACGGTGTGGTCCACCGCGGCCGAAATGCCCGCGGCGCTGCGCGATGCCACGCGGCTGCCGATCGGGCCGGAAGCGCGATGGTTGTGGCGGTATCCCGCGACGCTCGCGGCGAGTTCGGACGACGACCGCGCGGTCGAGGGGAACTTGGTACGCGGCAGGGTGATCGGCGGCTCCAGCACGGTCAACGGCAGCTATTTCGTGCGCGCACCCGCCGCCGACTTCGCGGCCTGGAGCGCGGCGCTCGGCGGCGCGCGCGACTGGTCCTTCGAGTCGGTGCTGCCCGCCTACCGCAGGCTCGAGGACGACCGCGACTACGGCGACCGGCCCGGACACGGCCGAGGCGGCCCGATCCCGGTGCGCCGCACGACCGATCCGACACCGGTGAGCCGCGCGTTCGCCACGGCCGCGCGCGACGCGGGTTTCGCCGAGGTGCCAGATCTCAACACGCTGCCCGATCTCAACGCGCTGCCGGACGCGGGCCCCGCGGAGGGCGTGGGACCGGTGCCGTGCAACGTCGACGGCGGTGCGCGCGTGGGCACGGCGTCGGCCTATCTGCTGCCCGCCCTGGCGCGCCCGAACTTATCCGTGCAAGGCGGAGTCCTGGTGTCGCGCATCCGTTTCCACGGTGATCGCGCGATCGGCGTCGACTACCGGCGCGGCGAGACGAGCGGCACGATCCGGGCCGATCGGATCGTGCTGTGCGCGGGCGCGGTGGAGTCGGCGGCGCTGCTGCTGCGCTCGGGGATCGGGCCGCCGGACGAGCTGGCGGCGCTCGGCATACCGGTGGTGCGTCCCGCGCCCGTGGGCGCCGGGTTCGACGACCACCCCGAGATCGGCCTCGAATATCTGCTCGACGTGCCGACTCCCGCGGCGGTGCCGCTGGAGTACGTGCTGACCCTGGACGACATCGAAATCCGGCCGTACACAGTGCCGTTCGCCTTGGATCGGCACCGGCTCGGCGTCGCGCTGATGCGTCCCGAGTCCGCGGGCTTGCTGCGGCTGCGCGGCGCCGATCCGCTCGCCGCGCCCCGGATCGAGCACCGCTATCTGGCGGGCGCCGCCGATCGAGCGCGGCTGCGGGACGCCGTCGCGCTGGCGGTCGAGGTGCTGCACCGGATACCGGGCGCCTACCCGTGTCACTCGCCGCCCGCGTCCGGTCACGATGCCTGGCTGCGCGCGAATCTTTCCACCTCGCAACATCTCTCGGGCACCTGCCGGATGGGCGCTGCCGAGCATGCGGTGGTCGACACGCGGTGCGCGGTGCACGGGGTGAGCGGATTGTCCGTGGTGGATCTGTCCGTCGTTCCGGTGCCGCTGAGCCGGGGACCGCAGGCCACGACGGTGATGCTCGCCGAACATGCTGCGGGCTGGCTCACATCGTGAAGTGAAAGACGGATGGGTCACAAAATGAGGAGGTTCGTCCCGGATGTGACCTGGCGGACAAACCAGAACATCCGCCCTTCCTTGTGAATACGCGCCGGTACAGTTTGGGGCGGAAAGAAAGGCAAATGGTCAGCAATCTTGCAGGTGGGCGGTCCCCACGGCACGGCGTCGAACCTGGCACGCAACTCGGCGCACTGGAAGCCTATGCCGCACAAGCACATGGATATCTTAGCGCGGGTGGCGAGCAGCTCGCGCAGCTAGCCGGTTTGCTGCGTCCGCTCGTGTTGGAATCCTGGTTGCGCAGCCTGCGTACCGGCGTCGATCCGATGGACGTGCTGAGCGAACGCGGCTTGCGCGGAGCCGATTTGCAACGTTATCGGGATGCTCATCCGATGGCGGGCCTGATGCCGCTGATCGATAAATTGCTCGTCGAAGACGCGGCTCGTACGGGTCTGATAGTCGCGATCGCCGATCAATTCGGGCGAGTACTTTCGGTGCACGGCAAACCCGAACAAGTCGCGGCCGCAGCGGAGATCGGACTGCGCGCGGGCGATGATCTGAGCGAGCGCCGGGTCGGCACCAATGCGGTGGGTTTGGTCGTCCGCACCGGCCGCGCCGCCTGGATCCATGGGCCAGAGCACTTTTTGCACCGCATGCACCAGATCACCGGCGCCGCAGCGCCGGTGCACGACCCGGACGGCAGGCTGGTGGGTGTCCTGGTGATAGCTGGGGGTGTGCGGGTGGCGAAGCCCGAGATCCTCGCGCTGGTGAAGGCGACGGCCACCGCCGCGGAGATGGATCTGGTGCTCAGTGCGATGCGCTCGGGTCGGCACGGCCTGCATGGGCGGGAACGGCCGGAACCCGTGGCGGCCGCCGAGTCGCGCGGTCTCGGCCTCGACGTGCTCGGTCTCGGGCAGCCGCAACTGACCATCGCGGGCGATCGGGTTCCGTTGTCGCAGCGGCACGCCGAGATCCTGCTGCTGCTGGCCGAGCATCCCGAGGGGCTCGGCGCCGACCACCTCGCACTGCTGCTCGACGACACCGATCTGGACAACGGCACGATCCGCGCCGCCATGTCCCGGCTGCGGTCGGTGGTCGGTCCGACCGTGTTCGGTTCGCGCCCATACAAGTTGCGCGTCCATGTCGCAACCGATGTGGAGGCGCTGCGGGCGGCACTCGACTCCGGTGATGTCGATTCCGCATTACGTCTCTATGCCGGTCCGGTGCTGCCGCGTTCCACCGCACCGGGAATTATCGATATTCGAGACGAACTGCGCGTGCGGTTGCGTACCGCGGTGCTCGGTTCGCGTGATGCCGCGGTGTTGCGGCGCTGGACCGCCGGCGCGGAAGGTCGCGACGACGCCGCGGCATGGGCCGTATACCGCGCGGCCGTAGATCGCGATTCTCCGCTGTATGCGCAGATCGAGGCCAAGATTCGGGTACTCGATCGCCGCCTCGGCGCCGATGCAACGCGGATGCAACGTTCCGGCTCATAGTCTGCACATCTGAAAGTGCGGTAGCTCACAAAGCGACACGGATTGTGGTCGCGCGCACAATTCTGCTCGGAGTTAGCTGTCGTCCGCGAGCGAGATGGACAACCGTCCAGGTTTTTTATCGGAACTTGTTCCTTTTTATTTCCCGACCGCCTAATGTTCGCAATGCGCGGTGACATCCGTGTGACGTAGGAAACACCACCGGGGGCGTGGACCGAGTCCCCCGGCAGTGGAGTTGGAGGAACGATCAAGAGTTAGGCACGGCGGCTCCGGCCGCCGATCTCGTCTCACCAATTTGTTGGATCTCGCGCGGGTGACGTCGTCACCGTCGCGCTCTCGCCGAATCGCCTGTAGTGGCGCCGATGCCAGGCGTCGGGTCGGAGGACCCACCCGCCGGGGGTTTCTTCGTGCTGCCCAAAAGCCTTCGGCCAGCTGTTCTTTCGCTTAACGAGGAGGCTCTGGTGCACGGTACGGAGTTGGGTGGGTTCAGCGCGCGGCCGAACGGGAACGCGGCGAGCCATACACCGTCCCTCACATCGTTTCCGCTCGCTCCCGCGCAGCTCGGCCTCTGGTACGCGCAGCTGCTCGAGCCCCAGGTCCCGATCAATGTCGCGCAGTACGTCGACGTGCAGGGCGAGCTGGATGCGGCACTGCTGCAGGAGGTTTCGCGCGCGGCGGCGCTCGACTACGGGTCCACGCTGGTGCGGCTCGGCGAGGAGGGCGGCACGCCGTATCAGTGCGTCGACACCGAACTGTCCATCGACATCCCACTGATCGACTTTCGCTCGCACGCCGACCCGGTGGCCGCCGCCACGGAGTGGATGCGCGCCGATGCCTGCGCCCCGGTGGATCTGGTGCGCGACAGGCTGTTCGCGGGCGCGGTGCTGCGCATCGCCGATCGACGCTACTTCTGGTACCTGCGCGCCCACCACATCGTGCTCGACGGCTACGGCGCGCTGACCAACACCATACGGGTGGCCGAGCGGTACACCGCGCGGGTGCTCGGCGCGGAGCCGGAAGCCATCCGGCCGGGCAGCCTGGAGACGCTCGTCGAGGGCGAGATCGCCTACCGCGAGAGCGGGCGCTACGCGACCGACCGCGCCCACTGGGCCGAGCGGGTGGCCGGGCTCGACGGCGTGACCAGCCTGGACCCGCGCACCGCCCCGCGCGCGGCGAGCAACCTGATCGTCGGACGCGGCCTGCCCGACGAGCTGGTCGATCGAATGAACACCGTTGCCGAGAGCCAGGATTCGACGATCGCGGTGGTGCTTCTCGCGGCCTTCGCCGGATACCTCGGCCGCCTGACCGACCGCGACGACGTGGTGCTGAGTCTGCCGGTCACCGCGCGCACCACCGCCGTGATGCGGCGCTCGGCGGGCATGCTCTCCAACATCGTGCCGCTGCGGATGTCGCTGGGCGCGGCTACCTGGGGTGACCTGTTGCGCGCCACCCGCGTCGAGGTCGCCGGGGCGCTGCGGCACCAGCGGTACCGGCACGAGGACATTCGCCGCGACGCCGACCACGACGGCCGCCCGGCCCGGCGCGCGTTGTTCGGCCCGCTGGCCAACATCATGCTGTTCCGCAGCGACCTGACGCTCGGCACCACGACGGGCCGGTACCACGTGCTGTCCACCGGACCGGTGGAGGACCTGAGCCTGAACGTCTACTACGGCGAACGCGACCGCGTGCACGTCGATTTCGAGGCGAACCCGAACCTCTACGCGGCCGACGACCTGGCCCGCCATCACGCCCGTTTCGTGCAGTACCTGGAGCGGCTGGTCGCCGCGGACCTGGACGCGCCGATGGCCGCGATCGATGTGGCGACCGAGCTGGAGATCGAGGTCAGCACCCGAATATGGAACGCCACCGGCTGCGATGTCGAGGCGCTTGTCGCCACCCGTGCGCCGGGCGCGCACTCCGCCGCGACGCTGGTGGCGATGTTCGAGGCGCAGACGGCCCGAACCCCGGACGCGGTCGCGCTGCGCTGGGACGTTGCGCTGCGCGGGGACGTTGCGCTGCGCGGGGACGTTGCGCTGCGCGGGGCCGACGCACCGGACGCCACGCTGACCTACCGCCAACTGGCCGCCGAGGTGAACCGGCTGGCCAGGTGTCTGATCGAGCGCGGTGTCGGACCGGAGACCCTGGTCGCCCTGCACCTGCGCAGGTCGCCCGAGCTGGTCGTCGCCATGTACGCGGTACTCACGGCGGGCGCGGCCTACGTGCCGCTGGACCCGGACCACCCGGCCGATCGCACCGCGCACATCCTGGCCACCGCCCGGCCCGCCTGTGTCCTCACCGCCGAGGACCTCGCGGTCGACGTGCCGGTGGTGCGGCTGGATCGCCTGGAGCAGCGCGGATATCCGGACGGTCCGGTCTGGGAGCGCGAGCGCACCGCCGCGCTGCGGCAGGACCACCCCGCGTATGTGATCTTCACCTCCGGTTCCACCGGCAAGCCCAAGGGCGTGGTGGTGACCCACGAGGCCATCGTGAACCGATTGGTGTGGATGCAGGAGACCTATCGGCTGACCGCGGCCGACGTGGTGCTGCAAAAGACCCCCGCGACGTTCGACGTGTCGGTGTGGGAGTTCTTCTGGCCCTTGCAGATCGGTGCCACATTGGTGCTCGCGCAGCCCGACGGCCATCGCGACCCGGCCTACCTGCGCGAAGTCATCGCCGAATATGGCGTCACCACCGCGCATTTCGTGCCGTCGATGCTGGAAGCCTTTCTGGCGCATCAGGACATCGCGCGCGATTCCACGCTTCGCTCGGTCTTCGCTTCCGGTGAGGCGCTGCCCGCCGCGCTGGCCCAGCGGATGCGGGTGCTGACCGGCGCCCGGCTGCACAACCTGTACGGTCCCACCGAGGCTGCGGTGGACGTCACCTTTCACGAGGTGACCGATACCGATACCCTCTCGGTGCCGATCGGAGCGCCGGTGTTCAACACTCGGCTCTATGTGCTCGATTCCCGGCTGCGGCCGGTGCCGGTCGGGGCTCCGGGTGAGCTGTATCTGTCGGGGGTACAGCTCGCCCGGGGTTATGTCGCCAGGCCCGGCCTGACGGCCGCGCGTTTCCTCGCCGACCCGTTCGCGGGCCAGGACGGGCCCGCGGCGCCGGGCGACCGGATGTATCGCACCGGTGACCTGGTGCGCTGGACCACCAACGGCGAACTGGAATACCTGGGTCGCACCGATTTCCAGGTGAAGCTGCGCGGCCTGCGCATCGAGCTCGGCGAGATCGAGGCGGTGCTAGGCACGGTCGACTCGGTGGTGCGCGCCGTCGTCGTGGTGCGCGACGCCGCGGGCGCCGGCGAACAGCTGGTGGCGTACGCGGTGGAGTCCGAGCCCGGCACCGTGCGGCCCGAACAGCTGCGGGCCGCGGCGGCGGGATCGCTGCCCGGCTACATGGTGCCCGCGGCCTACGTGGTTCTCGACGCCCTCCCGGTCAACGCGTCGGGCAAATTGGACCGCGCGGCCCTGCCCGCGCCGCCGCGGCGCAGCGCCGAATACCACGCGCCGGTCACCGAAGTCGAGCAGGCGGTCGCCCGCGTGTTCGGCGAGGTGCTCGGCCGCGCGTCGGTCGGCCGCGACGACGACTTCTTCGCACTCGGCGGCAACAGCCTGGTGGCCACGCAGGTGACCGCCCGGCTGGCCGCCGACCTGGGCTGCCCGCTCGGAGTCCGCGAATTGTTCACCGCCACCACGGTGTCCGATCTCGCGGAACTGATCGAGCGGGCGGGCGGAACCGGCGGCGCGTCCGCGCCCCGCAGGCTGCGGGTGGTACCGCGGCCGCCGCTGGTTCCGCTTTCTCCCGCGCAGCAGCGGATCTGGTTCCTGAACCGCTTCGAACGCTCCGCCGACTACAACATGCCGTTCGTGGCGCGGCTGCGCGGCGAGGTGGACGTGACCGCGCTGCGGCGGGCGATCGGCGACGTGGTGGCGCGGCACGAGGTGCTGCGCACCGTGTTCCCCGCCGTGCTCGACGAGCCGGACCACGATGTCCCTGCGCAGCAGATCGTGTTGTCCGCCGACGAGGTCGCGGTGCTCGGCGCAACCGAGCCGATCGGCGCGGCCGAGCTGGACGCGGCGCTGGCCGGATTCGCCGCCACCGGCTTCGACCTGGAGTGCGAGATCCCGTTGCGCGCGCGGCTGTTCGCCGTCGACTCCGACGGCTACGCCCTGGCCCTCGTGCTGCATCACATCGCGGCGGACGGGCTTTCGCTGCGCGTGTTGGCCCGCGACGTGATGACGGCCTATGCCGCTCGCCGGGCGGGCGGGACGCCGGACTGGTCTCCGCTCGCGGTGCAGTACGCCGACTACGGCCTGTGGCAGCGGGAGGCGCTCGGCGCGGCATCCGACCCGGACGCGCCGCTGGCCCGTCAACTGGCCTATTGGACCGAGACGCTGGCAGGCGCACCGGATCTGCTGGAGCTGCCCGCCGATCGGCCGCGCCCCGCGATCGCTACCGGACGCGGCGCGGCGTACCGCTTCGAGGTGCCCACCGCGGTGGTCGCGCGCGTCACCGCGACCGCGCGGGCCACCGGGCTCTCCGAGTTCATGGTCCTGCACGCCGCGCTCGCGCTGCTGCTCGCACGACTGACCGGCGGCGACGACATCGTGGTCGGCACGCCGGTCGCCGGGCGCGGCGAACGCGAACTCGACGACATGATCGGCATGTTCGTCAACACCCTGGTGCTGCGCACCCGGATCGACGCCGCGGCGACCGGCGCGGAACTGCTCGCCGCGGTGCGCGCGACGGACCTCGCCGCCTTCGGGCACGCGCAGGTTCCGTTCGAGCAGGTGGTCGACGCGCTGAACCCGCCGCGCTCGCAGGCCAGGCATCCGCTCTTCCAGGTGTTGCTCTCGGTCGACAACGCCGCCGACATCCGATTCGAACTCCCCGGTATGTCGGTTCGCACCGGTACCCTGGACACCGGGGTGACCAAGTTCGATCTCCAGCTCACGGTCACCGCAGGCTTCGCCGGTGCCGGACTCGGGGAAGGTTCGGCACCGGCGGGGGTCCCGGCCGAATTCACCTACACCACAGATCTCTTCGACGAGGCCACCGTCGCCGACTTCGCGCGCTGGTATCTGCGCGTGCTCGAGGCGCTGACGAGCGACACGGACACGGCGGTCGGCGATCTGCCGCTGCTGGACACCGCCGAACTGGGTTGGGCGGTGGAGCTGGGCCGGGCGATCGAGCCGGGCTCGGCGGGAGAGTCGGCCGCAGCGGGGGAGCCGGTCGCGGCGGGCACCGTGCTCGCGGCGTTCGAAGCGCAGGTCCGCCGCACCCCCGATGCCGTCGCGGTGATCGACGGCGACCACACGCTGACCTACGCGGCATTCGCGGCGGGGGTGCATCGGCTGGCTCGGCGTCTCATCGATGCCGGTGTCGGCCCGGAGACGCTGGTGGTGCTCGGGATGCGGCGCAGCGCCGACTTCGTGCTCGCCGCCTACGCGGCGCTGACAGCAGGCGGCGGATACGTTCCCGTCGATCCGGATCAGCCCGCGTCGCGGCTCGCCCACGTGCTGTCCTCCGCCCGTGCGGTGTGCGTGCTCACCCGGTCCTCCGACGGATGGGCGGTGACGTCGGAGGGCGCGCCGCCGGTCCTCGAGGTGGACGCGCTCGATCTGTCGGGCTACGCGGACGCCGCAGTGCTCGACGAGGAACGCCTGCGCCCGCTGCGCGCCGCCAACACCGCGTACGTGATCTTCACCTCCGGGTCGACCGGCCGCCCGAAAGGCGTTGCGGTGCAGCATGACTCGGTGGCGAACCAGGTGCGCTGGATCGTCGGCGAATACGGCGTCGGCCCCGCCGACGTCGTGCTGTTCAAGACTCCCGCGACCTTCGACGTCTCGGTCTGGGAACTGTTCGCGCCGTTGACGAGCGGCGCGCGCCTGGTGGTCGCCGCGCACGAGGGACACCGCGACAGCGCCTATCTCGCCGCGACCATCGCGGCGCACGGCGTCACGATGACGTCCTTCGTGCCCTCGATGCTCACGGTGTTCGCCGCCGCCGCGCCCGCCGCGTCGATCGCCACCCTGCGCGCCGTCTTCGTCGCGGGCGAGGCGATGACCGGCGAAGCGGCCGCGGAATTCGCCGCCGTGAGCGGCGCCGAACTGCACAATCTCTACGGTCCGACCGAATTCACGGTGCACGCCACGCACGCGCCGGTGACCGCGACCCCGGGTCCGACGCCGATCGGGCGACCGGTGCGCGCCAGCCGCGTGCTGGTGCTGGACAGCCGGCTGCGCCCGGTGCCGGAAACGGTGGTGGGCGAGCTGTACCTGTCCGGGGTGCAGCTCGCGCGCGGCTATCACGGCCGCCCTGAGCTCAGCGCCGAACGATTCGTCGCCGATCCCTACGGTCCTGCGGGCGCGCGCATGTACCGCACCGGCGATCTGGTTCGGCGGAACCGGGACGGACAACTGGAATACCTGGGACGCAGCGACTTCCAGGTGAAACTGCGCGGTCAGCGCATCGAGCTCGGCGAGATCGAGGCGGCGCTGCTCGCCCCCGATGTGCGCGCCGCCGCGGTGCGCGTCTTCGCCCATCCGGCCGGTGAGCTGCTGGTGGCGTACGTGGTGACCGACCTCCCCGAGACCGAGGTGGCCGCGGTGTTGGCAGGCAGGCTGCGCGCCACACTGCCTTCCTACATGGTGCCCTCCGCCTATGTCGCGCTGGCGGCCATGCCGCTGACCAGCTCGGGCAAGCTGGACCGCAAGGCGCTGCCCGATCCGGTGTTGGCGGCCAAGGAATTCCGCGCCCCGGTCACCGAGGCCGAGCGCGCGGTGGCCGAGGTGTTCGCCGAGGTGCTCGGACTCGACCGGGTCGGTCTCGACGACGACTTCTTCGCCGTCGGCGGAAACTCGTTGGTGGCCACCCGAATCGCCGCGCGGCTGGCCGCCCGGCTGCGGGCCGACGTGCCGGTGCGGCTGCTCTTCGAACACCCGACCGTGGTCGCGCTCGCCGCGGAGTTGGCGGGCGCGCCGACCGCGCGCATCCGTCAGCCGCTGGTCGCCACGGAGCGCCCGGCGATCGTGCCGCTCTCCTACGCGCAGCAGCGGATGTGGTTCCTGAACCAGTTCGACGCGACATCCACGGCGAACAATCTGACTGCCGCGGTCCGGCTCACCGGTCCGCTGGACCGGACGGCGCTGGCCGCCGCCGTCACCGACGTCGTCGTCAGGCACGAGGCGCTGCGCACCCGGTACCCCGCCGTCGACGGATCGGCGCGCCAAGAGGTCCTTCCCGCGGACCGCGGCCCGGTCCTGGAGATCGTCGACGAGACCGACGAGGTGCTCGACCGGGTACGCGCGCTCGCCGCAATGCCTTTCGCCGTGACGCAGGCTCCGCCGGTGCGCCTGACGCTGCTGCGCCGCTCCGATGTCGAGCACGTGCTCGTCGTGTCGCTGCACCACATCGCCGCGGACGGCTGGTCCATCGCGCCGTTCACGCGGGACCTGCTGCGCGCCTACTCTTCTCGGCGCGCAGGAAACGCGCCGGACTGGTCGCCCCTTCCGGTGCAGTACGCCGACTACACGCTGTGGCAGCGCCGAATCCTCGGCTCCGAGGACGATCCCGACTCGCTGATGGCCGAGCAGCTGCGGTTCTGGTCCGCCGAATTGGCCGACCTGCCGGACCTGCTCGCCCTGCCCGCCGACCGGCCCCGCCCCGCCGCCGCCTCGGGACGCGGAGCACGGCACGCCTTCCGAATTCCCGCCGCGACCCACCGACGGCTGCGCGAGATCGCCGAGTCAGCCAATACGTCGCTGTTCATGGTGCTGCACGCGGCCGTCGCGGCGATGCTGGCGAAGCTCTCCGGTCAGCGGGACATCGCGATCGGCACCCCGGTCGCGGGCCGCGGCGAGCAGGCGCTCGACGACCTCGTCGGCATGTTCGTCAACACCCTGGTGCTGCGCGCCGACGTGCGACCCGAACGCACCTTCGCCGAGCTGGTCGCGGCCGTGCGCGACGGCGACCTGCGCGCGTTCGCCCACGGCGACGTGCCGTTCGAGCGGCTCGTCGAAGTGCTCGACCCCGAGCGATCGGCGGCAAGGCACCCGCTGTTCCAGGTGATGCTGGACTTCCAGAACACCGCGAGCGCGACCGTCGAGCTGGCCGACCTGCACGTCGGCGAACTCGACATCGACACGCACACCGCGAAATTCGATCTCCAGCTCACGCTCGCCGAGACGGCGGACGGCATCGACGCCGTCTTCGAGTACGCGACCGACCTGTTCGACGCCGACACCGTCGCCTCGTTCGCGGCCCGGCTCGAGCGGGTGCTCGACGAGGTCTGCGCCGATCCCGCCGTGCTCGTCGGCGACATCGATACGCTGTCTGCCGCCGAACGCACCCAGTTGCTCGGCACGTGGAACGCCACCGCACGCGCCCTCGGCCCCGTGGCGACCTTGGTGTCGCTGTTCGAGGCGCAGGCACGGCGGACCCCCGGCGCCATCGCGGTGACCTTCGAGGACGAGTCGGCGGCCCACCCGTCGCCCGACCACCACCCCACATCGAGTCGCTACGCGACGCTCACCTATGGCGAGTTCGCGGGCCGGGTCAACCGGTTGGCGCGGCTGCTGGTGTCCATCGGCGTGCGGCCGGAGCGCACCGTGGCGATCGGCATGCGGCGCTCGCTGGATCTGGTCGTCGCGATGTACGCGGTGATCACGGCGGGCGGCGCGTACGTCCCGGTGGATCCCGACCATCCCGCCGAGCGCATCGAGCACGTGTTGCGCGGTGCGCGGCCGGTGTGTGTGCTCAGCCGCACCGGCGACGGCCTGGATCTCGCGTCGTCCGAGGGCGGTGCGCGGGTGTGGGCGGTGCTGGATGTCGACCAGTTCGACACCTCCGACTACTCCGACGCCCCGCTCACCGACGCGGATCGGCTCGGTGCGCTCGGCCCGGGCAACGCGGCCTACGTCCTGTTCACCTCCGGGTCCACCGGTATGCCCAAGGGTGTCGCGGTGTCGCACGCGGCGATCGTGAACCGGCTGCTGTGGATGCAGTCCGAATACGGGCTCACCGCCGAGGACGTCGTGTTGCAGAAGACGCCCGCGACGTTCGACGTGTCGGTGTGGGAGTTCTTCTGGCCGTTGCAGATCGGCGCCCGTCTGGCGGTGGCGCGCCCGGACGGGCACCGCGATCCGCGCTATCTCGCCGAGCTGATCATCCGGGAACGGGTGTCGGTGGCGCATTTCGTGCCCTCGATGCTGGCGGTGTTTGTCGCGGAACACGCGGTGGCGCAGTGCGATTCGCTGCGCATGGTGTTCGCCTCCGGCGAGGCGCTGGTGCCGGGACCCGCGCAGCGGCTGCGCGCGCTGACCGGAGCGCGGCTGCACAACCTGTACGGCCCGACCGAGGCGGCCGTCGACGTCACCTACCACGAGGTGGTCGACGCGGACACCGACAGCGTGCCGATCGGCGTCCCGGTGGCCAACACCCGGGTGTACGTACTGGATTCGCGGCTGCGGCCGGTGCCGGTCGGCGTGCCGGGCGAGCTGTACCTCGCGGGCGCGCAGCTGGCGCGCGGGTATGCGCGGCGGCCGGATCTCACCGCGGATCGCTTCGTGGCCAATCCGTTCGCCAGCGCCGAGCGCATGTACCGCACCGGCGATCTCGTCCGATGGCTTCCCGCATCGCGAAGCGATTCGATGGGTGGCTGGGCGACGGGTGAGCTGGAGTACCTGGGCCGCACCGATTTCCAGGTGAAGCTGCGCGGTCTGCGCATCGAGCTCGGCGAGATCGAGGCCGCCCTGATCGCGCTGCCGGAGATCGACCAGGCCGTCGTCGTGGTGCGAGACGGTACGCAGCTCGTCGCGTACCTGATCGCCGCGCCGGAGTCGGCCATCGACATAGATTCGGTGAAAGCAGCTCTGTCACAGCGCATACCGGCGTATATGGTGCCCTCGGCGTTCGTCTCGCTGGAGGAGTTCCCGCTCAACGCCTCCGGCAAGCTCGATCGTAAGGCCCTGCCCGCGCCGGTGCTCGAGGCGGCGGCGTTCCGCGCGCCGGTGACACCCGCACAGCAGCTCGTCGCGCGCGTATTCGCCGATGTGCTTGGCGTGCCGCGCGTCGGGCTCGACGACGACTTCTTCGCGCTCGGCGGCAATTCGCTCACCGCCACCAGGGTGGCGGCCCGGCTCGGCGCGGCGCTGGACACCCAGCTGCCGGTGCGGCTGCTCTTCGACGCGCCCAGGGTGCACGCTATGGCGACGCGGGCCGAAGCGTTGCGCGGCCGTGGCGGCAGGCCGGCGCCGACCCACCGCCCGCGGCCCGAGCGATTGCCGCTCTCGCCCGCGCAACAGCGCATCTGGTTCCTGAACCGTTTCCTCGCCGACGCCGATGGGCCGGGCGACGCGGTCGACAACATCCCGGTCGCGCTGCGGCTCGGCGGTGACCTCGACGTCCCGGCGCTGGAGGCCGCGCTCGGCGACGTCATCGCCAGGCACGAGTCGCTGCGCACCGTGTACCCGGCCGGACCCGACGGCGCCGAGCAAGTGGTCCTGCCGCGCCGGGCTCCGGTGCTGCGCCAGGAGCGGGTCGCGGAATCGGCGCTGACCGAACGCCTCGCCGCCTGCGCCGCGGTCACTTTCGATCTCACCGAAGAGACCCCGCTGCGCGCCCACCTGTTCGCGCTCACCGGCGCCGAATCGGTGGAGCACGTGCTCCTGCTCGTGTTGCACCACATCTCGGCCGACGGATTCTCGCTCGGTCCGCTGGCCGCCGACCTCATGACCGCCTACGCCGCCCGTCGCGACGGCGGCGCGCCGGACTGGACTCCGCTGCCCATCCAGTACGCCGACTACACCCTGTGGCAGGCCGAAATCCTCGGCGCCGCCGACGATCCCGAGTCGCGCGCGCACCGTCAGCTGGAGTTCTGGCGTCGCACGCTCGACGGCCTGCCCGAACAGCTGGAGCTGCCCGCCGACCGGCCGCGCCCGGCCGTGTCCACCCATCGCGGCGCGACCCACCGGCTGCGCATCGATTCCGACCTGCACAGCGAGCTGCGCGAACTCGCGCGCAAGCGGGAGACCACGCTGTTCAGCACCGTGCACGCCGCGCTGGCCGTACTGCTCGCGCGGTTGTCGGGGAGTGCGGACATCGCCATCGGCACCCCGGTGGCCGGACGCGGCGAGGCCGAACTCGACGGCTTGGTAGGCATGTTCGTCAACACCTTGGTGCTGCGCAGCCGGATCGACCCGCGGGCGCGGTTCGAGACCGTCCTCGACGACGTGCGTTCCCGCGACCTGGAGGCGCTCGCGCACGCCGACCTGCCCTTCGAGCGGCTGGTCGAGCTGCTCGCGCCGCACCGCGCGCGCAACCGCCACCCGCTCTTCCAGGTCGCACTCACCATGCAGAATTTCACCGTGCCCGTGCTCGAGCTGGCCGGGCTTCGGGTGCGGCCGGTCGAGCTGGACGCGGTCGGCGCCGAATTCGATCTACAGTTCACCGTGGTGGCTGCCGACGATTCGGACGGCCGCGCCGACGGCATCGACATCGAGATCACCTACGCCACAGATCTTTTCGACTGCGAAACGGTGGCGGTGCTGGCCCGCCGGTTCACCCAGGTGCTGGCGGCGGTCGCCGCGGACGCGACGGTCGCGGTCGGCGACATCCAGCTGCTCTCCGCGGAGGAACAGCGCCGCGCGCTGGTCGAATGGGCGAGCACCGGCCCGGACCTGGCCGCCGCCGACGAGACGCTGATAGACCGCTTCCGTTGCGCCGCAGCGCTCGATCCGACCGCCGTCGCGGTGCGCGCGGGCGAAGAGGTCGTGACCTACCGCGAGCTGACGGCCAGGGCCAACCGACTGGCCCGGCGGCTGATCGCCGCGGGCGTCGGGCCGGAAACCCTGGTGGCGGTGGCGCTGCCGCGATCGGTCGAGCTGATCGTCGCGCTGCTCGCCGTGCTCGAGGCGGGCGGTGGCTACCTGCCGATCGACCCCGACTACCCGGCCGATCGCATCGAGTACATGATCGACGACGCCCGGCCGGTCTGCGCCGTCAGCTCCGCCGCGACGGGCCTGCCGCGCGACTGGTTCGGCGGCCCGGTACTCGATGTGGCGGCCGACCTCGCGTCGGTGAGCGCCGAGCCGCTCACCGACGCCGACCGGCGGGCCCCGCTGCATCCGGCGCACACCGCGTACGTCATCTACACCTCCGGTTCCACCGGCAGGCCGAAAGGCGTTGCCGTACCGCACCGCAACGTGCTCAGGCTGCTCGACAACACCCGGCGCCGGTTCGAGTTCGGGCCCTCGGACGTGTGGACCATGTTCCACTCCTACGCCTTCGACTTCTCGGTGTGGGAGCTGTGGGGCGCGCTGCTGTTCGGCGGCGAACTCGTGGTGGTGGACTACTTCACGTCGCGATCGCCGGAGCAGTTCCGCCGTCTGCTCGTCGAGCGGGCGGTGACGGTGCTGAACCAGACGCCGTCGGCGTTCTATCAGCTCATGGCGGCCGACGCCGCGGTCGATCCCGCCGAATTTGCCCTGCGCCACGTGATTTTCGGCGGTGAGGCGCTGGAACCGCAGCGGCTGGCCGGGTGGTTCGCGCGCTATCCCGACGGCCCGCGCCTGGTGAACATGTACGGCATCACCGAGACCACGGTGCATGTGTCGTACCGCCCGATCGAGCCGGGCACGGGGTCGGCGAGCGTGATCGGCGGCGCGATTCCCGGGCTCACGGTGCGGGTGCTCGACGCGCGGCTGCGGCCGGTGCCGGTCGGGGTGCCGGGCGAGATCTATGTCTCCGGCGGTCAGCTGGCTCGCGGCTACCTGGGCCGGGCGGCGCTCACCGCGAGCCGTTTCGTCGCCGATCCCTACGCGGCCGACGGTTCGCGCGCCTACCGCTCCGGCGATCTGGCGCGCTGGACCGCCGACGGCGAGCTGGAGTACCTCGGCCGCGCCGACCAGCAGGTGAACCTGCGCGGGTTCCGCATCGAGCTCGGCGAGATCGAGGCGGCCGTGCTCGACACCGGTGCGGTCACCGAGGCCGCGGTGGTGGTGCGGACCGATCTGGTGGACGAGGCGCGGATCGTCGCCTACGTCGTCGCGGACGGCTCGCTCGACGCGGCCGCGTTGCGCAGGGAGCTGGCGCGCACGCTGCCCGAGCACATGGTGCCCGCCGCTGTCGTCGCGCTGGATCGAATCCCGTTGACGGTCAACGGCAAACTCGATCGCGCCGCGCTGCCCGCCCCGGTCTTCGCGGCGACGACCTACCGCAAGCCCGGCACGGTCGTCGAGGAGATCGTCGCCGGTGTGTACGCCGAGGTGCTCGGTCTTTCGGCCGCGGGCCAGGTCGGGGCCGACGACGACTTCTTCGCGCTGGGCGGCAGCTCCCTGCTCGCCGCCAAGGCCGCCGCCCGGATCGGCGCGGCGCTCGGCAAGCCGGTCGGCGTGCGGGCGCTGTTCGAGTCGCCGCGAGTCGCGGAGCTGGCGGCGACCGTGAGCGCGGGGGAGGCCGGAGCCGCGCGGCCGCCGCTGGTGGCGGGCGCACGACCGCAGACGCTGCCGCTCTCGCCCGCCCAGCGGCGGATGTGGTTCCTGAACCGGTTCGACGGCGCGTCCGTCGCCTACAACATCCCGCTGGCGCTGCGGCTGACCGGCGACGTGGACGTACCCGCGCTCCAGTCCGCGCTGGCCGACGTGATCGGCAGGCACGAATCGCTGCGCACCACCTACCCCGAGCTGGACGGAGCGCCGACGCAGCGAATTCTGCCTGCGGCGCAGGCCGTTCCGGCACTGTACCCGGTGGATGTCACCGAAGACCGTCTGCCGCAGCGCGTTCGGGATCTCGCGGGCACCGCATTCGACGTCACCACCGAGATCCCGCTGCGAATGCGGTTGTTCCGCATCGGCTCCGACGATGTCGTGCTCGCGGGCGTGCTGCATCACATCGCCGCCGACGGGTCATCGGTCGCGCCGTTCGTGCGCGATCTGATGACGGCATACACCGCGCGCCTGGACGACCGCGCGCCGTGCTGGTCACCGCTGGCCGTGCAGTACGCCGATTACGCGCTGTGGCAGCGGGGGCTGCTCGGTGCCGAGGACGATCCGGACTCCCGCGCGTCCGAGCAGATCGCCTATTGGACCGAGGCGCTGGCCGGTCTGCCTGATCAGCTCGCGCTGCCCACCGATCGTCCCCGCCCGGTCCGGCAGAGCCTGCGCGGCGCGAAGACGGCTCGGCTGGTGCCGGCGCGGCTGCACGAGCAGCTTGTCGGTCTCGGCCGCGCGCACGGGGCGACGCTGTTCATGGTCGTGCACGCCGCCTTCGCCGCGTTGCTGGCCAGGCTGTCCGGCGTCGCCGACATCGCCGTCGGGACGCCCACGGCCGGGCGTGGGGAGGCCGAACTCGACGACGTGATCGGCATGTTCGTCAACACCCTGGTGCTGCGCACCCGCGTCGAGGGCGGTCAGTCCTTCGCCGAACTGCTCACCGAGGCTCGCGGCGCCGACATCGCCGCCTTCTCACACGCCGACGTGCCGTTCGAGCGACTGGTGGAGGTGCTGAATCCGGAGCGCTCCACCGCCCGACACCCGCTTTTCCAGGTGGGTTACTCGTTCCAGAATCACGAGCGCGGCGAACTGCGGTTGCCGGGACTAACCGTTCGCGAGCTCGAATTCGACAACGGCGTAGCGCAATTCGACCTGCACCTGTTCGCCGTCGACCGGTACGCCGCCGACGGCACGCCCGAGGGCATCCAGCTGACCCTCGGCTACGCCACCGACTTGTTCGAGCCGTCGACCGCCGAGCGGATCATCGACCTGCTCGAGAGCGTGCTGGAATCCGTTGTCGCACAGCCTGACGCACTGGTCGGCGACCTCGACCTGCTCGGCGACGAGCGTGCGCGTGTGCTGGGCGAATGGAACGCCACCGCCCATTCGGTCGAGCGGCTGACCCTCGCCGATCTTGTCGACCGGCAGGCGGCGCACACCCCGGCCGCTCCGGCGCTCGTCGACGCCGACACCGGAAAGTCTCTGAACTACGCCGAATTCGACGCTCGGGTGAACCGGCTGGCGCGCGCGTTGATCGGGCAGGGCGTCGGCCCGGAGCGCACCGTCGTGCTGGCCATGCGCCGGTCGGTCGAGCTGGTGATCGCCATGTACGCGGTGGTCCGCGCGGGCGGCGCCTACGTGCCGGTCGATCCGGACCACCCGGCCGACCGCATCGCCTACATCGTCGACACCGCCGCACCGGTCTGCGCTCTCACCACCGTGGCCGACGGCATGCCGATCGAGACCTCGGTGCGCGTCCTCGAGGTGGACCGGCTCGTGGCGGCGCACCTCTCGGCGGCCCCGGTCGCGGACAGCGAGCGGATCCGCCCGCTGCGCACGGAGCATCCGGCGTACGTCATCTTCACGTCCGGTTCGACCGGGCGGCCGAAGGGCGTCACCGTGCCGCACGCGGCGATCGTCAACCAGCTGGCCTGGCTGCGCGAGCGATTCACGCTCGGCGTGACCGACCGGACGCTGCTGAAAACGCCCGCCACCTTCGATCTCTCGGTGTGGGAGTTCTGGTCCCCGCTGGTCACCGGCGGCGCGCTGGTGGTGACCCGGCCCGGCGACGAGCGCGACCCGGATCGACTGCGCGCGCTGATGGCACGGCACGGCGTCACCGTGCTGTACGCGGTGCCGTCCCAGATCGGCATGCTGCTGGCGGCGTCGCCGGACGCACCGCTGCCCGCCGGGCTGCGGCGGGTACTTGCCATCGGTGAGGCGCTGCCGCCCGCGACCGCCGCCGAGTTCCTCGGTCGGGCGGCCGGTGGCGCGCGGCTCTACAACCTTTACGGACCGACCGAGGCCGCGGTGTCGATCACCGCGCACGAGGTGGCCGAGCGGCCGAGCCAGGCGGTGCCGATCGGCACGCCCGCCTGGAACAGCCGGGTGTACGTGGTGGACGACCGGCTACAGCCGGTCCCGGTCGGCGTCGCGGGCGAACTGTACCTGGCGGGTGCACAATTGGCGCGCGGCTACCAGCACAGGCCCGGCCTCACGGCGGACCGGTTCGTGGCCGATCCGTTCGCGGCCGAGTCGTCCGCGCGGATGTACCGCACCGGCGACATCGTCCGGTGGCGCGCCGACGGCAATCTCGAGTACCTGGAGCGGGCCGATTTCCAGGTCAAGATCGGCGGGTTCCGCATAGAGCTCGGCGAGGTGGAGACCGCGCTGCTGAAGCTGCCGGAGGTGCGGGCCGCGGTGGCCGTCGCCAAGGCGGACGAGCGGGCAGGCGCGCGCCTGGTCGCGTACGTCGTCCTGGCCGACGGCTGCGCCGAGTCCGCCGCGGACCTGCGCGCGAGCCTGGCGAAGCGGCTGCCGACCTACATGGTGCCCGCCGCCCTCGTCGCGCTGGACGCCCTGCCGCTCAACGCCAACGGGAAGGTCGACCGCGCGAAACTGCCCGAGCCGGTGTTCGAGGAGGCCGCCTTCCGCGCCCCGGCCACCGACCTGGAGCGCCTGGTCGCCGCCACCTTCGCCGCGGTGATCGACGGGGCAACGGCCGACCGCCGGATCGGCGCCGACACCGACTTCTTCGCGCTCGGCGGCAATTCGCTGCTCGCGACCAAGCTCGCGGCCCGTCTCGGCGCCGAACTCGGTGTGCGGGTTCCGGTCGCCATGGTGTTCGAGGAGCCGACCGTCGCGCGTCTGGCCCAGCGCCTGACCGACCAGGACGACGCCGAGGCACGACCGGCTCTGGTACGGCGCGACACCGCCCGCCCGGCCCGCCTCTCGCCCGCGCAGCAGCGCATGTGGGTGGTGAACCGTCTCGCGCAGGACTCGGCCGCCTACAACATCCCGGCCGCCATCCGGCTCACCGGCGCAACGGACCGAGCGGCGCTGGCGGCGGCCGCGCGGGACGTCCTGGAACGGCACGAGGCGCTGCGCACCCGCTATCCGGACACCGGAGAAGGCCCGGTGCAGGATGTGCTCGACGCCGCCGCGGTGCCGTTCGATCCGACGCCGATTCCAGTGCAGCCCAGCGAGATCGACGGTCGAATTGCGAAATTCGTTGCCGCCGGTTTCGACGTCACCGTCGCGCCGCCTGTCCGCGCCGCGCTGTTCGAACTCGCCGCCGACGAGCACGTGCTGGTCGTCGTGCTGCACCACATCTGCGCGGACGGCTACTCGATCGCGCCGCTGACCAGGGACCTGGTCCGCGCCTACGCCGACCGTGCGGCGGGCCGCGAACCGGGCTGGGCGCCGCTGCCCGTCCAGTACGGCGACTACAGCGAATGGCAGCGCGCGCTGCTCGGCTCCGCCGCCGATCCCGCGAGCTGGCACGCACGACAACTCGACTACTGGACAACGGAATTGGCGGGCGCGCCGGAAGTGCTCGCGTTGCCCACCGACCGCCCGCGTCCGGCGCACCGCGATATGCGCGGCGCCGCGATCGATTGCGCGGTCGACGCCGAGCTGACCCGCACGCTGGAGCGGATCGCGCGCGACCACGGGACCACGCTGTTCACCCTGATGCACAGCGCACTCGCTGTGCTGCTGGCCAAGCTGTCCGGCGCGGCCGACATCACCATCGGGGCCCCGGTGGCCGGGCGCGGCGCGGCCGAACTCGACGACCTGATCGGCATGTTCGTCAACACGGTGGTGCTGCGCACCGAGATCGAACCGCGCTCCGGCTTCGCCGATCTGCTTCGCCAGGCCAGGGATCGCGACCTCGCCGCGCTCTCGCACGCCGACCTGCCCTTCGAGCAAGTGGTGGAGGCCATGGGCCGCGCCAGGTCCGGCGCGTACTCTCCGCTGTTCCAGGTGATGTTCACCTTCCAGAACATGCCCGCGGGCCGCGTCGAACTGCCCGGCCTCGCTGTCGAAGTGCTCGATCCCGCGCCGGACGAGGCGAAGTTCGACCTGCAACTCACCGGCATCGAACGCTTCGACGCCGCGGGTGAACGGGACGGGCTCGCGCTTCGATTCGGCTACGCGACCGACATTTTCGACGCCGCGACGGTCCAGCGCTACGCCGACCGGCTGCTGCTGGTGCTCGCGGCGATCGCGGCGGACCCGGCGATCGCGATTCGCGCCATCGACATCCGCACCGAAGGTGAGCAGCGGCCCGCTGCCGCACCCGCGGTCACGATCGCCGAACTGCCCGAATTGATTTCCGCCGCAGCCGCTCTCGCGCCGGACGAACTCGCGTTCAGTCACGGTGCGCACCGGGTGTCCTATGCCGATCTCGCCGCGAAGCTGACGACCGTGGCCAAGGCCATGGGCGGAGCCGCGACACCGGAAGTCCTCATCAACGTCTCCCTCGCCGGGCTGGTGCCCGGCGTGCTCGCGGCGCTCGGCGGCGGCGGTCTCGCCGCCGCGCTGCACCGCCTCCTCACCGAGGCTCAGGCCGTGGTCTCCGAAAGGAATTAGCTGATGTCTCACGCAGAATCGGTCGCATCCAGCGGACTCGGCAACCGCACCTACCCACCCCGGCATGCGCTGCTGCGCCGCGCCTACGGTGTGGAGGACCTACCCGGCCTGCTCGACATCGTGGCCGAGCTGGCGCCCGAGCGCATCGCGCTGCGGCACGGCGACACCGCGGTCGGCTACGCGGCGCTGGCCACCGAGGCCGCGGCGCTCGGCGCGGCCATGGGCGGCGGACTGAGCCCGGATGCCCTGGTTTCGGTGGTGATCTCGGGCAGGCTTCCGGAGTTGCTCGAATCCGGTGACGGCGCGCTCGGCGAGGTGCTCGACCGGTTGCTCGACGACGTGCTGCTGATCGCCGCCGACGTGCTGCCGACCGCGTTCACCCCGGTCGAGACGCTGGTCAGCGAATTCAAGGAGCAGGTCAAGCGCACCCCGGAGGCTGTCGCACTGGTATTCGGCGACGCCACACTCACCTATGCCGAGTTCGACGCGCGCGTCACCGCCCTGGCTCGGCGCCTGCGGGAGCTGGGCGTCGGGCCGGACGCGCTGGTGGGGCTGGCCGTGCGGCGCTCGTTCGAACTGCTCGTCGGCATGTACGCGATCCTCGAGGCGGGCGGCGGGTACGTGCCGATCGATCCGGAGCATCCCGCCGAGCGCATCGCCTACGTGCTCCAGACCGCGGCGCCGACGCTGGTGCTCACCACCACCGCCGATCAGCCGGAGTCGATCGCCGACAGCCGGGTGCTGCGCATCGACGAATTCGAGGCCGCCCTCCGCAGCGCCGGACAGCTCACCGGCGCCGCGGGACAACCGCTGGACACGGAGCTGCCGTTGTTGCCCGCGGCGGACAACACCGCCTACGTCATCTTCACGTCGGGCTCGACGGGTCGGCCGAAAGGCGTTGCCGTCGAGCACCGTTCGATCCTGGCCAACCTGCGCTGGCGGCAGCGGCTGTACCGGCTGTCGGAGGCCGACGTGGTGTTGCAGAAGACGCCGTTCACCTTCGACGTGTCGGTGTGGGAGTTCTTCTGGCCCTTGCAGATCGGCGCGCGGCTGGTGATCGCCGAGCCCGACGGCCATCGCGATCCGGCCTACCTGGCCCGCACGATCGCCGACTACGGCGTCACCGTGGCACATTTCGTGCCGTCGATGCTCGCGGTGTTCGTCGCCGAGCCGGAGATCGAAGCGGCCGCGGACACCCTGCGCCTGGTCTTCGCCTCCGGCGAGGCGCTGCCCGCGGCCACCGCGGCCGCCTTCCGCGACGTCAGCGGCGCGACCCTGCACAACCTGTACGGTCCGACCGAGGCGGCGGTCGACGTGACCGCGCACGAGGTGACCGCCGCCGACACCACGAGCGTGCCGATCGGCACGGCCGCCGACGACACCGAACTGCTGGTGCTCGACGCGAACCTGCGTCCGGCTCCGGCGGGTGTGGTCGGCGAGCTGTACCTGTCCGGCGTACAGCTGGCCCGCGGCTACGTGGCCCGTCCGGGTCTCACCGCGGATCGGTTCGTGGCGAACCCCGAGGGCGCGCCGGGCGATCGGATGTACCGCACCGGCGATCTGGTCCGCTGGGTGTCCGGCGTGGACGGCGGTCCTGCCGAACTGGAATACCTGGGCCGCACCGACTTCCAGGTGAAGGTGCGCGGGTTGCGCATCGAACTGGGCGAGGTCGAGGCCGGGCTGCTGCGCGACGAGCAGGTGGCGCAAGCCGCGGTCACGCTGCACCGGCACGCGGGCGGCGATCACCTCGTCGGCTACGTGGTGGCGGCCGGTGGCGGCGCGGTCGACACCGCAGCTGTGCTCGTCACCGCGCGGGCGCACCTGCCGGAGTACATGGTGCCCTCGCTGGTGCAGGTGCTGGACGAGATGCCGGTCAACGCGAACGGCAAGCTGGACCGTCGGGCGTTGCCCGAACCCGACTTCGGCGCCGCCGCGGTCGAATACCGCGAACCCGCGACCGGCGCCGAGCGTCGCGTCGCCGAGATCTTCGCCGACCTGCTCGACGCGCCGCGGGTCGGCGCGGACGACGACTTCTTCGCCCTCGGCGGCAACTCGCTGCTGGCGGCGCGCGCGATCGCCAGGGTCGCGGCGGCGCTCGGCGTCGCGATCGACGTCAGGGACTTCTTCGACCGGCCGACGGTGGCTGCGGTGGCCGCGCTGTCCGGCGCGGGGGCCCCGCGAACTGCGCTGGTGGCGGGGCCGCGCCCGGAGCACGTTCCGCTCTCGCCCGCGCAGCGGCGCATGTGGTTCCTCAACCGGCTGGGCGCGAATGCCGCGGTGGACAACATTCCGGTGGCGCTGCGCCTGCGCGGCGCGCTCGACGTGCCCGCGCTGTCGGCCGCGATCACCGATCTCGTCGCGCGCCACGAGATCCTGCGTACCGTCTACCCGCAGACCGAGGCGGGCCCGGTGCAGGTGGTGCGGCCGATGCACGCCGTCTTCGATCTGACGCCCTCCGAGATTCCTGGGGAGCGGCTGGCCGAGGCGGTGCGCGCCGTCGCGAGCCAGGGCTTCGACGTCGCCGAGGAGATCCCGGTGCGGGTGCGCCTGCTGCGCAGCGGCGCGCGGGACCACACCTTGGTGCTCGTGGTGCACCACATCGCCGCCGACGGCGTCTCGATGGGACCGCTGATGCGCGACCTGGTCACCGCCCACGCCGCGCGCCGGGCCGGCGCGGCGCCGGGCTGGCAGCCGCTCGCGGTGCAGTACGCCGACTACGCGCTGTGGCAGCGCGCCGTGCTCGGCGACGAGGACGATCCGGAATCGGCGGCGGCGAGTCAGCTGGGATTCTGGCGGACCGAATTGGCGGAGCTCCCAGCGCAATTGGATCTTCCGTCGGACCGCCCGCGGCCGGCCGTGGCGTCCTACCGCGGCACCACCCACGAATTCGCACTGGACGCCGACCTGCGCGCCGCCGTCGGACGGGTCGCCGAGCGCTGCGGCGCGACGCCGTTCATGGTGCTGCACGCCGCGCTGGCCGCGCTGCTGGCCCGGCTCTCCGGCACCTCCGACATCGCTGTCGGCACCCCGGTCGCGGGCCGCGGCGAGCCCGCGCTGGACGACCTGGTCGGCATGTTCGTCAACACCCTTGTGTTGCGCACCGAGGTCGCGCCCGCCGCGACCTTCGCGCAGCTCGTCGGGCACGCGCGCGAACGCGACCTGCGTGCGTTCGCCCACGGCGACATTCCGTTCGAGCAGTTGGTCGAGGCGGTGAACCCGCCGCGTTCGCAGGGCAGGCACCCGCTGTTCCAGGTGGCGCTGTTCATGCAGAACATGGCGCCCGTCCCGCTCGCCATGCCCGAACTCGACACGCAGCTTGTCGACTTCGAATCCGGGTTCGCCAAGTTCGATCTCCAGCTGACGCTTTCCGAGCCTGCCGCCGCGGTGGGCGGATACCGGGCCGAATTCACCTACGCCACCGACCTGTTCGACGCCGCGACGGTCCGGGAGTTCGCCGCGAAGTTCGTTCGACTGCTGCGCGCCGCCGTCGGCACGCCGGACGCGCCCGTCGGCGATATCGAACTGCTCGACGCGGGTGAGTTCGACTACGTGACCGCGAGCTGGAACGCCAGCGGCCACCGGGTCGCCGACCGCTTCCTGCACGAGGGTTTCGACAACCAGGTCCGGCGCACCCCCGGCGCGGTCGCCCTCGTCGCCGACGACGACACAGCGCTCACCTACACCGAGCTCTCCGAACGGGCCAACCGGCTGGCGCGGATGCTGATCGACACCGGCGTCGGGCCGGAATCGCTTGTGGTGCTGGCTATGCCGCGTTCGGTCGAGCTGGGTGTCGCGATGTACGCCGTACTGCGCGCGGGCGGCGCGTACGTGCCGGTGGACCCGGCGCACCCCGCCGAGCGCATCGGTCACATCATCGACACGGCCGCGCCGCACACCATCCTGACCACCCGCGCTGCCGGATTCACGCCGCCCGGCACGGTGCCGTCGTCCGTGCGCGTGCACCATCTCGACGAGCTGGACCTCGCCGGCTACTCGGCGGCCAAGATCGCCGACGGCCAGCGGACCGCCGCGCTGCACCCCGAGCATCCCGCGTACGTCCTCTTCACCTCCGGTTCCACCGGTCGGCCCAAGGGCGTCTCGATCAGCCACCGCGCCATCGCCAATCAGCTGGCCTGGATGCACGACGAATACCGTGTGCGCGCGGGCGATGCGTACCTCCAGAAGACCGCGACCACCTTCGACGTCTCGCTGTGGGGCTACTTCCTGCCGCTGCGCGCGGGCGCGACGCTGGTGCTCGCCGCCCCGGACGGCCACCGCGATCCGCGCTACATCGCGGAAACCATTGCCCGCCACGGCGTCACGCTCACCGACTTCGTGCCGTCCATGCTGGCGGTCTTCGCCGCGCACGCCGAGGCCGACGAGCTGGCCTCGCTGCGCGATGTGTTCGTCATCGGCGAGGCGCTGCCGCCGGAGACCGTCGCGGCCTTTCACGCGGTCTCCGACGCCGGGCTGCACAACCTGTACGGCCCCACCGAGGCGGCCGTGTCCATCACCTACCGCGAGGTCACCGTCGACGACACCCCGCAGGTGCCGATCGGTGAGCCGGAATGGAATTCGCAGGTCTACGTGCTGGATTCGCGGCTGCGTCCAGTGCCGATCGGCGTGCCGGGCGAGCTGTACCTGGCCGGGGACCAGCTGGCCCGCGGCTACCACGGCCGGGTCGACCTGACCTCGGATCGCTTCGTGGCCAACCCCTTCGGCGCGCCCGGCGCGCGCCTGTACCGCACCGGCGACCTGGTGCGCTGGAGTCAGGACGGCGAACTGGTCTACCTCGGCCGCGTCGATTTCCAGGTGAAGTTCCGCGGTCAGCGCATCGAACTCGCCGAGATCGAGACCGCGCTGCTCGCCGCGCCCGAGGTCGGCCAGGCGGCTGTGCGGCTGATCACCGCCGAGACCGGCGACTATCTGGCGGGCTATGTCATCGCGGCCCCGGCGCGGCAAGACTCCGGCGCGGAACTGGACCTGGACGCGCTGAAGGCCGGTCTCGGCCGGGTGCTGCCCGCGTACATGGTGCCGACCGCGCTCGTGCAGCTGACCGAATTCCCGCGTAACACCAGCGGCAAGCTCGACCGTGCGGCCCTGCCGATTCCGGTGTTGCAGGCCAAGGGTTTTCGCGCTCCGGTCGACGCGGCGCAGCGGCTGGTCGGCGCCGTCTTCGCCGAGGTGCTCAGGGTCGAGCGGGCCGGGCTGGACGACGACTTCTTCGCGCTCGGCGGCAGCTCGCTGGACGCCACCCAGGTCACCGCCCGCGCGGGCGAGGCGGTCGGCGCGCGCATCCCGGTGCGCGCCCTCTTCGAGGCATCCACGGTCGAGGGCTTCGCCGCCGCGGTGGCCGAGCTGGCGACCGAGGGCCGCACGCGGCTGCCCTTGACTCGCCGGGACCGGCCGGAGCGCATTCCGCTCTCGCCCGCGCAGCAGCGGTTGTGGTTCCTCAATCGCCTGGAAAGCCAGGACGATGCACCCGGCGTCTACAACCTGCCCGTCGTGCTTCGCCTGACCGGCAGGCTCGACGTGCGCGCGGTGGAGCGGGCCGTGCTCGACGTGCTCGCCAGGCACGAATCGCTGCGGACCATCTATCCGGAGACCGAGGACAGTCCCTACCAGTCGATCCTGGACGCGGACGACATCGGTCTGAGCTTGCACCCCGTCGAGGTCGAGCGCGCCGAGCTCGCCGACACCATCGCGGCGATCGCGGGCGGCGGTTTCGACGTCACCGCCGAGCTGCCCGCGCGGGTCGCGCTGCTTGCCGTCGACCACGTCGACGACGGGCGCGGCGTGCCCGCCGACGAATACGCGCTGGTGTTCGTCGTCCACCACATCGCCGCCGACGCGCTCTCGATGACGCCGCTCGTCACCGACCTGATCCGCGCCTACCGGGCCAGGCTGATCGGCAAACAGCCCGATTGGCCCGAATTGCCCGTCCAGTACGCCGATTACAGTCTGTGGCAGCGTGAGCTACTCGGGGCGGCGGAACGGCCCGGCGATCTGGCGCACCAGCAGCTGCGGTTCTGGCGCGACGCCCTCGGCGGACTGCCCGCCGAGCTGCCGCTGCCGACCGACCGGCCGCGTCCGGCGCGGCCCAGCCGGCGTGGCGCGGCCGTCGATTTCGCGATCGACGGCGAGGTCGCCGCCGGGCTGCGGGCACTGGCCGCCCGCTCCGGTGCCACGCTGTTCATGGCGCTGCACGCCGCCTTCGCCGCCACGCTGGCGCGGTGGGGCGGCGCGGACGACATCGTCGTCGGCACGCCGATCGGCGGGCGCGGCGAGCGCGATCTCGACGCCATGATCGGCATGTTCGTCAACACCCTCGCGCTGCGCACCCGGGTCGGCTGGGACGTACCGTTCGAGGTCTTCCTCGCCGAGGTGCGCGATACCGACCTGGCCGCGTTCGCCAACGCGGAGCTGCCGTTCGAGCAGCTGGTCGACGCCATGGAGGTCGATCGCGGCACCGGCGCGCACCCGCTGTTCCAGGTGCTGCTGAGCTTCGGCGCGGCCGGGCAGACGCCGTCGGCCGTCGAGGTCCCCTGGCTGACCGTCGAGCCGATCGACATCCCCGACGACGGCGCGAAATTCGACCTGCACCTGGTGCTCGGCGAACTCGCCGCGGACGCCGGGCTGTCCGGCAGCCTGCGCTACGCCACCGATCTGTTCGACGCCGCGACGGTGGACGCGTTCGTCACCGGACTGCGGCGGATGCTCGGCGCGGTGGCCGCCGACCCGGCGGCGCGCGTCGGCGAGATCGACCTGCTCGACGCCGACGAACGGGCGCTCGTGTTGGATCGCTTCAACGACACCGTGCACCCTGTGGACGAATCCGCCACGCTCGCTTCATTGTTCGCCGTGCAGGCGGCGCGCACCCCGGATCGCCCCGCGCTCACCTTCGACGGCGCGACGCTCACCTACGCCGAACTCGCCGCGCGGGTCAACCGGCTGGCGCGCTGGTTGATCGCGCAGGGCGTCGGCCCGGATTCGCTGGTGGCGCTCGGCATGCGGCGCTCCATCGATCTGGTTGTCGGCATGTACGCGATCACGGCCGCGGGCGGCGGCTACGTGCCGCTGGACCCCGACCATCCCGCCGAACGCACGGAACACATTCTCGCCACGGCGATTCCGGTGGCGGTGCTGACCTCCGGCGCCGATCTGGACCTCGCCGCGGCGCAGATCCGCATCGACCGGCTCGACCTGTCCGGATACTCCGACGCACCGATCACCGACGCCGAACGCCGCGGCACGCTGCGCGCCGCGAACACCGCGTACGTCATCTTCACCTCCGGCTCGACGGGCAGGCCCAAGGGCGTCGCGGTCGGTCACGGCGCGATCGTGAACCGGTTGCGCTGGATGCAGTCGGCGTACGTCGCGCTGGACCCGGACGACGTGCTGCTCCAGAAGACGCCCGTCGCCTTCGACGTGTCGGTGCCGGAGTTCTTCTGGCCGCTCCAGGTCGGCGCGCGGCTCGTGCTCGCCCGCCCCGACGGACACCGCGACCCGGCCTACCTCGCCGAGCTGATCCGCCGCGAGGGCGTCACCGCGGCGCATTTCGTGCCGTCCATGCTGGCGGCGTTCGTCGCCGAGGAGCCGGACGTCCCCACCCTGCGGCACGTCTTCTGCTCCGGCGAGGCACTGCCCGCCGCCACCGCGCAGCGGATGCGCGCGCTCACCTCGGCGCGGGTGCACAACATGTACGGGCCCACCGAGACGGCGGTCGAGGTGTCGGCGCACGAGGTGACCGACGCGGACACCGGTGCGCTGCCGATGGGCGGACCCGTGTGGAACACGCGGATGTACGTCCTCGACGCGCGTCTGCGTCCGGTCCCGGTCGGCGTGCCGGGCGAGTTGTATCTGGCCGGTGCGCAGCTGGCCCGCGGCTATCTGGGCCGGGCCGACCTGACCGGAGATCGCTTCCTGGCCGACCCCTTCGGCGCGCCGGGCGCACGGATGTACCGCACCGGCGACCTGGTGCGGTGGACGGCGGCGGGGGAGGTGCGGTTCCTCGGCCGCACCGACTTCCAGGTGAAGGTGCGCGGCCTGCGCATCGAACTCGGCGAGATCGAGACGGCGCTGCTCGCGGCGCCCGGGGTGGCGCAGGCCGCGGTGCTGGTCCGCGATGATCACGGCACCGGCGACCAGCTGGTCGCCTACCTGAGGTCGGAGACCGCGCTCGACCTCGACCTGGTGCGCGCGGAGGCCGCCCGCCGACTACCGGCGTACATGGTGCCCGCCGAGTTCGTGGTGCTCGACGCCTTCCCGGTGAACGCTTCCGGCAAGCTGGACCGCGGGGCCCTGCCCGCACCCGCGCGGCGCACCGTGGCATTCCGCGCGGCCGAAGGCACCGCGGAAACCCTTGTCGCCGATACCTTTCGCGCGCTGCTCGGCGCCGATCGGGTCGGCGCGGACGACGACTTCTTCGCGTTCGGCGGCAACTCGCTCGTCGCGACGCAGCTCGCCGCGCGGTTGTCCAGGGCCACCGGAACGCAGGTGCCCGTGCGCGCCGTGTTCGACGCGCCCACCGTGCGCGAGCTGGCCAGGCACGTGCGGTTCGACGGCCCGGCCGCGCCCGTGACGCTGCCGCCGCTGCGCGCAGGGGAGCGCGGCGAGACCATTCCACTCTCGATCGCGCAGCAGCGCATGTGGTTCCTGAACCGATTCGACAGCGCGAGCGGCGGTTACAACATCCCGTTCGCGCTGCGGCTGACGGGCGCGCTGAACGTGGCCGCCCTCGCCGCGGCCGTCGCCGACGTGATCGCCAGGCACGAGACGCTGCGCACCATCTATCCGGAACACGACGGCGCGGCGACCCAGGTGGTGTTGCCCCCTGGCACCCGGCTGGTCGATGTGACACCGCGCCCGGTGCGCGCCGCCGAACTGCCCCCGCTGATCGCGGCGGCGGCCGAAACCGGCTTCGACGTGACGTCCGAAGTGCCGCTGCGGGTTCGGCTGCTGCACGTCGAGGACGGCGGCGCCCAGCCGGTGCACGTGCTGCTGTTCGTGGTGCACCACATCGCGGCCGACGGCTGGTCCTTCGCGCCGCTGACCCGCGATCTGGCCGCCGCCTACGTCGCGCGCTGCGCGGGGTCCGCGCCCGCTTGGCGTCCGCTGCCCGTTCAGTACGCCGATTTCGCGCTCTGGCAGCGCGCGGCGCTGGGCCGCGCGGACGACCCGGACTCGGTGCTGGCCGGCCAGTTGCGCTACTGGACGCACCGCCTGGCGGGCCTGCCCGAGGTGCTGGCGCTGCCTTCGGATCGTCCGCGCCCTGCGGTCGCCTCGAACCGCGGCGGCGCCGTCACCGGACGACTCGACGCCGCCATGCACCGCGATATCCAGGAGCTCGCCGCGGCACACCGGGTCACCCCGTTCATGGTGCTGCACGCCGCGCTGGCCGCGCTGCTGAGCAGGCTGGCCGCCTCCGGCGACGTCGTCGTCGGCGCACCGGTGGCCGGGCGTGGCGACGAGGCGCTGGACGAGCTCGTCGGCATGTTCGTCAACACCCTCGTGCTGCGCACCGAGGTGCGCGCCGACGCCACCCTCGCCGACTTGCTCACGGTGGTCAGGACCGCCGACCTGGCCGCGTTCGAGCACGCCGCGGTGCCGTTCGAGCAGCTCGTCGATGCACTGAATCCAGTACGCTCGCAGGCGCATTCGCCGCTCTACCAGGTGGCGTTGACGCTCCAGAACCAGACGAAGCCCGACTTCCGTCTCCAGCGGCTCGCCATCGGCGCGCTCGACATCGGGCCCGCCCCGATCCAGCTCGACCTGGACTGGACCCTGACCGACCGCTACGACGCGGACGGCGAGCCCGACGGCATCGACGTGCACCTGCACTACGCGCTCGACCTGTTCGACGAGCACACGGTCACCGATTTACTCGCCGGATTCGAGCGGGTGCTGCGCGCCATGGCACGCGACACCAGGACCGCGGTCGGCGACGTCGAGCTGATGTCGGTCGCCGAGCGCGGCATGCTGCTGGCCGACCGGAACGCGACCGCGCGTTCGCTGCCCGCCGAGACACTCGACGACCTGCTGACCGCCCGCGCCGCCGCCGATCCGGACGGTCGCGCGGTGACCTACGAGAACGAGTCGCTTACCTACGCTGCGCTGGCCGACCGGGTGAACCGGCTGGCGCGGCTCCTGATCGCCGAGGGCGTCGGCCCGGACATCGTCGTCGGGCTCGCCGCGCTGCGTTCGCTGGACATGCTCGTGGCGATGTTCGCGATCGTGCGCGCCGGGGGCGCGTACCTTCCGCTCGACCCCACACATCCGGCCGACCGGCTCGCCCAGGTGATCGAAAGCGCCCACCCCGCACTTGTCTTGGTCGTCGGCGGCGCCGAACTGCCTGCGATGCCGCATGTGCGCGTGCTTCGCCCCGCCGACCTGGACCTCTCCGGGTACTCCGCCGAGCCGGTCGCCGATGCCGAGCGCCGCGCCGCGCTGCGCCGGGACAACCTCGCGTACGTGCTGTTCACGTCGGGCTCGACCGGACGGCCCAAGGGCGTCGCGGTCACCCACCGCGCCATCATGAACCAGCTGCGCTGGCTCGAGCACCGGTACGAGGTCACGGCGGCCGACCGCATCCTGCAGCGCGCGCCGCTGACCTTCGACGTCTCGGTGTGGGAATGCTTCCTGCCCGTCGCGGTCGGCGCGCCGCTGGTGATCGCCCGGCCCGGCGGACACCTCGATCTGGCCTACTTCGCCGGGCTGCTGCGCGAACACGGGATCACCATCGCCGAATACGTGCCCTCGGTGCTCGCCGCGCTCATCGGCGAGGGCATGGGCGACGCGCTGCGCTCGTTCCGGCATCTGCACTGCGGCGGCGAGGCGCTCACGCCCGATCTGCTCGCCGCGATTCGCGGCAGCTTCGACGGCGCGGTGCACAACGCCTACGGCCCGACCGAGGCCGCGATCTCAGCGGTGTATCACGAATTCACCGACGCCGAAGTGACTTCCGGCCGCGAGGTGGCGATCGGGCGACCCTGCTGGAACACCCGCGTCTATGTGCTCGACGCGCGGCTGCGCCCGGTGCCCGTCGGCGTGCCCGGCGAGCTCTACCTCGCGGGCGATCAGCTGGCCCGCGGCTACCAGGGCCGCTCCGGGCTGACCGCGGAACGGTTCGTCGCCGACCCGTTCGGCGTGCCGGGCGCGGTGATGTACCGCACCGGCGATCTGGTCCGCTGGAACCGCGCGGGCGACCTGATCTATCTGGGCCGCAACGATTTCCAGATCAAACTGCGCGGCCAGCGGATCGAGCTCGGCGAGATCGAGTCGGCGCTGGCCGGGGTGCCGGGCGTGACCAACGCGGCGGTCGTGGTGGCCGAGGACAGCACCGGGTACGAATGCCTGGTCGGCTACGTCAGCGGGGAGATCGATGCCGAAGCGGTCCTGGACGTGGTGCGCGACCGGCTGCCCGGCTACATGGTGCCCGCACACCTGGTGGCGCTGGACGATATGCCGCTGACCACGGTCGGCAAGCTGGATCGCTCGGCCCTGCCGAAGGTCGAATTCAGCGGCGGCGCAGCGGCATACCGCGCGCCGAGGGAGGGTGCGGAATCGGTGCTCGCGGCGCTGGTCACCGACCTGCTCGGCGGATCGGCGCGGATCGGCGCGGACGACGACTTCTTCACGCGCGGCGGGAATTCGCTGCTGGCCATGCGCCTGGTGGCGCGAGCCAACGCGGCGCTCGGCTGCGCGCTCACGGTGCGCGAGGTCTTCGAAGCGCCGACGGTGGCCGAACTCGCCGTGCGCGTGCGCCTTTCGGCCGAACTGGACGACGTGATCGCGCGGCCCGCGCTGGCCGCCGGTCCGCGCCCGGAGCGAATTCCGCTGTCGCTGGCGCAGACCCGGATGTGGCTGTTGCATCGCCTCGATCCGGAATCGGCGGTCTACCACATCCCGATCACCATCCGGCTGACCGGCGCGTTGGACACCGCCGCGCTGGCCGCCGCGCTGAACGACGTGGTCGCGCGGCACGAGTCGTTGCGTACGGTGTTCCCCTCCGACGGCGACGGCCCGTTCCAGTCGGTGCGCTCCCTCGCGGAAGTGCCCGCGCTGGACCTGGACCCGAGCGTGGTCACCGAGGTCGAACTGCCGGAGTCCGTCGCCGCGTTCGCGGCCGAGCCGTTCGACTTGCGCAACCAGATCCCGGTGCGCGCCAGGCTGTTCCGTACCGCCTCCGAAGACCATGTGCTCGCCGTGGTGGTGCACCACATCGCCGCCGACGGCGTGTCCACCGCACCGCTGGCCCGCGATCTGATGGTGGCCTACACCGCCCGCGCGGCGGGCGAATCACCGCTGTGGCGTCCGCTGCCGGTGCAATACGCCGACTTCACGCTCTGGCAGCGCGAGACGCTCGGGGCGGCCTCGGACCCGGAATCGGTGCTGGCCAGGCAGATCGCACACTGGCGTGCCGAACTGGCCGGCCTCGCGCCGGTGCTGGAGCTGCCCGCCGATCGCCCGCGCCCGCCGCTCGCCAGCGGGCGCGGTGCGGCCGTGGAGTTCACGGTGTCCGCGGAACTGACCGCGGCCATTGCGGAACTGGCAAGGCGACACGGTGTTTCGTCGTTCATGGTGCTGCACGCCGCCTACGCCACCTTGCTCGGCCGCCTCGCCAGGACCGAAGACCTGGCGATCGGCACACCCGTCGCCGGACGCGCCGAACAGGCGCTCGACGAGCTCGTCGGCATGTTCGTCAACACCCTCGTGCTGCGCACCCCGGTGCGCGCGGGCGCGACCTTCGCCGATCTGCTCCGCGCGGTCCGTGAGGCCGACGTGCGCGCCTTCGCGCACGCCGATCTGCCGTTCGAGCGTCTCGTCGACGAGCTGAACCCGGTGCGCTCGCAGTCGCATTCGCCGATCGTGCAGACCCTGCTCACCCTCGAGCACCGCGACGACACGGTGCTCGAGCTGCCCGGGCTGGAGGTGTCGGCCTACCCGCTGGACAACCGCGTCGCTCAGTTCGACCTGGCGCTCGAACTGGTCGAACACCGGCAGGGGGCGGGCACGGCGCTGCGCGCGCTGCTGCGCTACGCGACCGACCTGTTCGACCGCGCCACGGTGCAATCCTTCGGGGCGCGATTCACCCGGATCCTGGAGACCGTGGTGGCCGACCCGGCGATCCGGGTCGGCGATATCGAACTGCTCGACCCCGCCGAACGGGCGCTCGTGCTTCAGCGATGGAACGACACCGCGCACCCGGTCGCCACGAGCCCGCACACCCTGGTCTCGCTGTTCGAAGCGCAGGTCGCGCGCACACCCGAGGCGATAGCGGTCGCCTTCGAGGGGACGGGTCCGGCCCACTCGTACGGCGAGTTCGCCACTCACGTGCACCGTTTGGCGCGCTGGTTGGTGACGCAGGGTGTCGGTCCGGGTTCCTGTGTGGCGCTGGGTATGCGGCGCTCGCTCGATCTGGTCACGGCGATGTACGCGGTGGCGGCGGCGGGCGGCGCGTACGTGCCGCTCGATCCCGATCATCCGGTCGATCGCACCGAATACGTGCTGACCACGGCGCGTCCGGTATGCGTGCTGACCTCGGGGATGGATCTGGAAGTCGCCGCGGCGCCGCAGGTTCGGATCGATCGCCTCGAGCTGTCCGGCTTCGCAGACGGACCGCTGACCGACGCCGACCGGCTCGGCGCGCTCGTCCCCGGCCACCCCGCGTACGTCATCTTCACCTCCGGCTCCACCGGTCGCCCCAAAGGCGTCGCCGTCTCGCACGCCGCCATCGTCAACCGGCTGGTGTGGATGCAGGACCGCTACGGGCTGCGCGCCGACGACGCGGTGCTCCAGAAGACGCCGGCCACCTTCGACGTGTCGGTGTGGGAGTTCTTCTGGCCCTTGCAGATCGGTGCGCGCTTGGTCGTCGCGCGGCACGACGGGCATCGCGATCCGGCCTACCTGGCCAGGCTCATCGCGGCGGAACGCATCACCACGGTGCATTTCGTGCCTTCGCTGCTCGCGGTGTTCCTCAACGAGCCGCTGGCCCGCGACTGCGCCGCGCTGCGCCGGGTCTTCGCGTCCGGCGAGGCGCTGCCCGCGCCCGTCGCGCAGCGGGCGCGACGCGTCCTGGGCGCGCGGGTGCACAATCTCTACGGCCCGACCGAGGCCGCGGTGGACGTGACCTATCACGAGGTCACCGACGCGGACACCGGCTCGGTGCCGATCGGCAGGCCGGTGTTCAACACCCGGCTGCTCGTGCTCGACGCCCGGCTGCGGCCGGTGCCGGTCGGCGTGCCGGGTGAGCTGTACCTGGCGGGCGGGCAGCTGGCGCTCGGCTACCTGGCGCGACCTGACCTGACCTCGGATCGGTTCGTGGCCGACCCGTTCGGCGCTCCCGGCGACCGCATGTACCGCACCGGCGATCTGGTGGTGTGGAACGCCAACGGTGAACTGGAGTATTTGGGCCGCACCGATTTCCAGGTGAAGCTGCGCGGTCTGCGGATCGAGCTCGGCGAGATCGAGGCCGCGCTCACGGGCTTGGACGCGGTCGGCCAGGCCGTCGTCGTCGTGCGCGGCGCAGGCCACGGCGATCAGCTGGTGGCCTACCTGACCGCCGCGGGCGGACCGATCGACATCGACGCCGTGCGCGCGCGGCTGGCCGCCGAACTTCCCGGCTACATGGTGCCGTCGGCCTTCGTGGTGCTCGATGAATTCCCGCTCAACTCCTCGGGCAAGCTGGACCGCGCGGCACTGCCCGCACCCGTGGTCGCGGCGGCGGTCTTCCGCGTGCCGGAGACCGACGCGGAGCGCACTGTCGCGGCCCTGTTCGGTGAGCTGCTGGGCGTCGAACAGGTCGGCGCCGACGACGACTTCTTCGCACTGGGCGGCAATTCGCTGATCGCCACCCAGGTGGCCGCGCGGCTCGGCGCCGAGCTCGGCGCCGACATCCCGGTGCGGATGCTGTTCGACGCGCCGACGGTCGCGGCCCTGGCCGAGCGCGCGGAGAGTGCGGGCGCCGCCCGCCGTCCCATCCTCACCGTCGGCCCGCGCCCGGAGATGATTCCGCTCTCGCCCGCGCAGCAGCGGATGTGGTTCCTGAACCGGTTCGATCCCGACGAGACCGTCAACAACATCCCGGTCGCCCTCCGCTTCGCGGGCGAGCTGGACACCGCGGCGCTGACCGCCGCGATCGCCGACGTCGTCGACAGGCACGAAACTCTCCGCACCGTCTACCCGGACCGCGACGGCACCGGCCACCAGCTGATCCTGGACGCCGCGGTGCCCGCGATCACCGAGTTGGACGCGACCGACCCGGCCGCCGCGCTCGCCGAATTCGTCGCCACCCCGTTCGACGTGACCGCCGAGGTTCCGCTGCGCATCGGGCTGGCCAGGCTCGCGGAGCACGAGCATCTGCTCGCCCTCGTCGTGCACCACATCGCCGCCGACGGCTTCTCGATGGGACCGCTGGCCCGCGATCTCGCCGCCGCGTACGCCGCGCGCGTCACCGGCGCCGCGCCGGACTGGGCGCCGCTGCCCGCGCAGTACGCCGACTACGCGCTGTGGAAGCACGAAATCCTCGGCGCAGAGGACGATCCGGACGCGATCGCCGCCCGTCAGCTGGCGTACTGGCGGCAGGCGCTGCGCGGTCTGCCCGCGCAGCTCGACCTGCCCGCCGACCGGCCGCGCCCCGCCGTCGCCTCGCACGCCGCCGCGAGCGTCACTCTGCTGCTCGACCCGGCGCTGCGCTCGGGCATCGCGACCTTGGCCGCGCGGCACGACGCGACGCCGTTCATGGTGGTGCACGCCGCGCTCGCGGTGCTGCTCGCCCGGCTCTCCGGCACCGCGGACATCGCCATCGGCGCGCCGATCGCCGGGCGCGGCGAACGCAGGCTCGACGACCTGGTCGGCATGTTCGTCAACACCCTGGTGCTGCGCACCGCGGTGCCGGGCGCGGACCCCTTCGCCGCCGTGCTGCGGCGGGTGCGCGAGGGCGATCTGGACGCGTTCGCCCACGCCGAGGTGCCCTTCGAGCGGCTGGTCGAGGTGCTCGACCCGCCGCGCTCGCAGGCGCGCCACCCGCTGTTCCAGGTCGCGCTGTTCTTCCAGAACCTGGCCCCCGTCGCGGTGCGGCTGCCGGGGGTCACCGTGGCCGAATACGAGTTCGACTACGAGACAACACGTTTCGATCTGCAACTGACGGTCTCCGACGACGCGGTGCGGTTCAGTTACGCCACCGACCTGTTCGACGCGGCGACCATCCGCACCTTGGGCGAGCGCTTCCGGCGGCTGCTGGCCGCGGTGATCGCGGACCCGAGCCTGCCGGTGGGCGACATCGACCTGTTCGGCGCGGGCGAACTGCACCGGGTGGTCACCGAGTGGAACGACTCCGCGCACACCGCGTTCGTGGCGGAGATGCTGCTCGACGAGTTCGAGGCGCAGGCCGCGGCCACCCCGAACGATCCGGCGCTGGTGTACGTCCCCGACGACGGCGCGCCCGCCTCGGTGCTCACCTATGGCGAACTCGATCAGCGCGCCAACCAGCTGGCGCGCCACCTGATCGAGGCGGGCGTGGGACCGGAATCGCTGGTGGCCCTGGCCATCCGACGCTCCATCGACCTCGTGATCGCCATGTACGCGGTGCTCAAGGCGGGTGGCGCCTACGTGCCGATCGATCCCGATCACCCCGCCCAGCGCATCGTCCATATCCTCGACACCGCGCGCCCCGCCGCTCTGCTCACCACCGAGCGCGACCGCGCCGAACTCGGCTACACCGGACACACGGTGTGCGTGGACACCGTCGTGCTCGACGGCTATGCCGACGACCCGATCGCGACCGAGGAGCGCGGCGCGCCCATCCACCCGGCGAACCCGGCGTATGTGATCTTCACGTCGGGCTCGACCGGAAAGCCCAAGGGCGTCAGCGTGTCCCACGCGGCGATCGTCAACCAGATGACCTGGATGCAGTCGGAATACCGAGTGCGCGCCGACGACGTGTACCTGCAGAAGACCGCGACCACCTTCGACGTCTCGCTGTGGGGCTACTTCCTGCCGCTGCGCGTCGGCGCGACGCTCGTGCTCGCGAGCCCGGACGGACACCGCGATCCCGGTTACCTCACCGAGGTGATGGGCCGTTACGGCGTCACCGTCACCGACTTCGTGCCCTCGATGCTCAGCGTTTTCGCCGGACACGTGCACGGCGCCGGGCAGCGCGCCGCCCTCGACGCGCTGCGCACGGTCTTCGTGATCGGGGAGGCGCTGCCCGCCGAGACCGTCCGCGCGTTCGGCACGGTGAGCGCCGCCCGGCTGCACAACCTGTACGGCCCCACCGAAGCCGCGGTGAGTATCACCTACCGCGACGTGACGGGCGAGACCGAGCGCACCGTGATGCCGATCGGCAACCCGGAGTGGAACAGCAGGGTGTACGTGCTGGATTCGCGGCTGCGGCCGACGCTGCCGGGAGTGGCGGGGGAGTTGTACCTGGCGGGCACACAACTCGCCCGCGGCTATCACGGCCGACCGGACCTGACCTCGGATCGGTTCGTGGCCAACCCGTTCGGCGCTCCCGGCGACCGCATGTACCGCACCGGCGATCTGGTGCGCTGGGAGACCGGCGACACCGCCGAGCTGGTGTACCTGGGGCGCACCGATTTCCAAGTGAAGTTCCGCGGCCAGCGCATCGAGCTCGGGGAGATCGAGGCGGTGCTCGCCGCGGTCGCGGGCGTGTCCCAGGCCGCGGCGCTGGTGGTCGGCGATCACTTGGTCGGCTATGTGGTGCCAACGCCGGAGAGCGCATCGGCCGCGCGCGAACTCCAAGGCGCGCTGCGCGCGGCGGCACGGGCGGCGCTGCCGTCCTACATGCTGCCTTCGGCCTTCGTGGTGCTCGACGCGTTCCCGCTCAACGCCTCGGGCAAGCTCGAGCGCACCGCGCTGCCGGAGCCGGTGTTCGACCGGGTGGCCTACACGGCCCCGGTCAGCCCGGCCGAGCGCCTGGTGGCCGCCGCTTTCGAGGCCGTGCTCGACCGCGGGCCGGTGGGTGCCGACGACAGCTTCTTCGATCTCGGCGGCAACTCGCTCAGCGCTACCAGGGTGCTGGCCCGGCTCGGTGAACGGCTCGGCAGACGGGTGCCGGTACGCCTGCTGTTCGCGGCGCCGACTGTTCGCGCGCTGGCGGACGGGATCGTCTCGGCCGCTGGTGATTCCGTCGTTCCGCTGGTCGCCGGTCCGCGGCCGGAGTCGGTTCCGCTGGCGCCCGTGCAGCGCGGCATGTGGTTCCTCAACCGCCTCGACCCGTCGTCCGCCGCGCACAACATCCCGGTCGCGCTGCGGATCCGCGGCGAACTGGACGAAGTGGCGCTCGCGGCGGCGTTCGCCGATGTGGTGGCGCGGCACGAGGCGCTGCGCACGGTCTACCCGGCGGCCGCCGACGGCACGGCGCACCAGGTGATCCTGCCCGCGGCCGCCGCGCCTGTGCGGCTGGCCGTCGAACCCCTCGATGCCGCTCCTATCGAGGACCGGATCGCCGAATTCCTCACCGCGGGTTTCGATGTCACCACCGAGGTCCCCGTGCGGGCGGTGCTGCTGCGCGAGAGCCCGGCCAGCCGGGTGCTCGTCGCGGTGTTGCACCACATCGCCGCCGACGGGTACTCGATGCGACCGATGTTGCGAGATCTGCTCTCCGCCTATCTGTCTCGGGTGCTCGGCACAGCGCCGACGTGGCCGGAGCTGGCCGCGCAGTACGCGGACTACGCACTGTGGCAGGCCGCCGCAGTGGAAAACGCGGCCGCCGAGGAGCTTTCGTTCTGGCGCGAGACGCTGCGCGACCTGCCGGAAGACCTGGCGCTGCCCACCGACCGCCCGCGTCCGCCGGTAGCCAGCAAGCGCGGCGGGAATGTGCGCGCCCGGATCGGCGGGGGCGTGGGCGCGCGGGTGCGCGACCTCGCCCGCGAGCACCACGCGACGCCGTTCATGGTGGTGCACACGGCGCTCTCCGTGCTGCTCGCCAGGCTCTCCGGTTCCGACGACATCGCGATCGGCACGCCCGTTGCCGGTCGCGGCGCGGCGGCGCTGGACGACCTGGTCGGCATGTTCGTGAACACGCTGGTGCTGCGCACCCGCCCGCGCGCCGAGCAGTCGTTCACCGATCTGCTCGCCGCGACGCGGTCCGCCGACTTGGCGGCGTTCGCGCACGCCACCGTGCCGTTCGAGCGGGTCGTCGACGAGCTCGGCGCGGCCACCACGCAGGCGCGGCATCCGCTGTTCACCGTCGCCATGAGCTACCTGAACACCGGCGACGACGCCTTCGCGGTGCCGGGACTAGAGCTCTCCGGCGTCGAATTCGACGAGCCCGTAGCGCGTTTCGACCTCCAGTTCACCGTCGCCGCGGACCGGGACGCCGACGGATATCTCGCCGTCGAGCTCAACTACGCGACCGATCTGTTCGACCACGGCACCGCCGCCGGGCTGCTGCGCCGCTTCGGCCGCGTCCTCGGCGCGCTGACCGCCGAGCCGGGACGCCCGATCGGCGCGGTGGATCTGCTCGCACCCGCCGAGCGCGCCGAACTGCTCGCCCGGCGCGGCGGCGCGGCCGTACCGCCGCGGACCTTGGCCGAGACGATGGCGGCGGCGGTCGCCATGAACCCGGACGGCATCGCCGTGCGCTGCGGTGATCGGGAGCTGACCTACCGCGCGCTGGACGAGCAGTCCTCTCGCCTGGCCAGGATGCTCGCCGGGCACGGCATCGGCGCGGAGGACATCGTCGCGATCGCCGTTCCGCGCTCGGCCGAATCGCTGCTCGCGGTGTGGTCGGTGGCCAAGACCGGCGCGGCCTTCGTCCCGGTGGACCCGACCTATCCGGCCGACCGGATCGCCCACATGCTCACCGACTCGGGCGCGGTCATCGGCCTCACGATCGGCGACGCGCACACCGCGCAGCCCGGCGCCGTCGAGTGGCTGGTGCTCGACGCGCCGGCCACAGTGGCGCGGATGCGGCACACCAGCGCGGCCCCGCTCGGCCCGGACGAGCTGGTGCGTCCGGTGCGCACCGACCACGCGGCATGGATGATCTACACCTCGGGCTCGACCGGCGTGCCGAAGGGCGTGCTCGCCACGCACGCGGGCATCGCGGGAGTGGCGCGCGCGCAACGGGATCGGTATTCGGTGACGGCCGAGTCGCGGGTGCTGCACGTGTCCTCGCCGAGCTTCGACGCCTCGATGCTGGAGCTGTTGTTCGCGCTCGCGGCGGGCGCGACCTTGGTCGTGGCGCCGGCGGGGGTCTACGGCGGGGCCGAGCTGACCGCGTTCATCCGCGATCATCGGGTGACCCACGCGTTCCTCACGCCCGCGGTCCTGCAAACCCTCGATCCGGCACAGCTGCCCGAGCTGGAGCGGCTGACCGTCGGCGGTGAGTCGTACGGGCCGGATGTGGTGCGGCGCTGGAGCGTCGGACGCGAGATGTACAACACCTACGGGCCGACCGAGACCACGATCATCACCACCATCAGCGCGCGGATGCACCCCGGCGAATCGTTCGACATGGGCACGCCGATCCACGGCATGTCCGCGCTGGTGCTCGACGACCGCCTGCGCCCGGTCCCGGTCGGCGTCGCGGGCGAACTGTACCTGCGCGGTCCCGGCCTGGCCCGCGGATACCATGCGCGGCCGGGACTTTCGGCGGATCGGTTCGTCGCGGACCCCTACGGTCCCGCGGGCGGACGGATCTACCGCACCGGTGACCTGGCGCGCTGGACAGCGTCCGGTGCGCTCCAGCACCTCGGCCGCACCGACCACCAGGTGAAGGTGCGCGGCCTGCGCATCGAACTCGGCGAGATCGACGCCGTGCTCGCCGCGCACGAATCCGTGGCGTACGTGGTGACCGTGGGGCATACCGATGCCAACGGCGTGGTCGCGCTGGTCTCCTATGTGGTGGCCGCGCCGGGCCGCACCGTCGACGCGACGGAACTCACCGCCTTCGCGGGACGGTCGCTGGCCGCTTACATGGTGCCCGCCGCCATCATGGCGCTCGACGAGCTTCCGTTGACGCCGGTCGGGAAGCTGGATCGAAAGGCGCTGCCGGAGCCCGAATTCCGGGCCGCCACGTTCCGCGCACCGCGTACGGCGGCGGAACGGGCGGTGGCCGAGACCGTCGCCGGGGTCCTCGGTCTCGATGACAACGGCCGCGTCGGCTTGGACGACGACTTCTTCGTCCTCGGCGGAAACTCGCTCACCGCAACCCAGCTCGCCGCCCGACTCGGCGCCGCGTTCGGCGTCACCGTGGGCGTGCGCACCGTGTTCGAGCACTCGACCGTGGCCGCGCTGGCGGACGAGTTGGGCGGCGCCGACGCGTCGGAGGCACGGCCCGCGCTGATCGCGCGCACAGGCGACGAGCCGGTGCCGCTGTCGCTGGCGCAGCAGCGCATGTGGTTCCTGAACCGCCTCGACCGCCAGTCCACCGCCTACAACATTCCGCTCGCGGTGCGGCTGAGTGGAACGCTCGATGTCGGCGCGCTCGATGCCGCCGTCGCCGACGTGGTGGCCAGGCACGAGGTGCTTCGTACCGTCTACCCGCAGCGGACGACCGGGCCGGTGCAGGTGGTGTTGCCGGTCGACGCGGCGGGCACGCCGGTGCTCACCCCGATCGATGTCCCGATCGACGACCTACCCGTCGCCGTCGCGGATTTCGTCGGCGCGGGGTTCGACGTGATGGACGCGGTTCCGCTGCGCGCCAGGCTCTTCCGCCCCGTCGCCGAGGACGGCGGCGAGACCGATTCCGCGGCAACGGAACACGTGCTCGTGGTGGTGGTACACCATATCGCCGCCGACGGCTCCTCCCTGGCGCCCTTGGCCAGGGACGTGATGCTGGCCTACGCCGCACGCAAACACGGTCGCGCGCCCGGTTGGGCGCCGCTGCCGGTGCAGTACGCCGACTACAGCCTCTGGCAGCGCGCACTGCTCGGCTCCGAGGACGATCCAGAATCCGTGGTGGCGCGCCAACTCCGGTTCTGGACCGAAACGCTCGACGAGCTGCCCGCGCAACTGCCGTTGCCCACGGACCGGCCGCGGCCCGCGGTCGTGTCCACCAGGGGCAGGCATGTCGATTTCACGGTCGACGCCGAATCCCATGCGGCGCTGGTCGAAGTGGGGCGCGCCGGCGGGGCGACGCTGTTCATGGTGGTCCACGCCGCCTTCGCGGCGCTGCTCGCGCGGCTGTCCGGCACCGGCGACATCGCCGTCGGCACGCCCGTGGCAGGCCGGGGCACGGCCGAACTGGACGACGTGGTCGGCATGTTCGTCAACACCCTCGTGCTGCGCACCCGGGTGGACGCGAGCGAGGAGTTCACCGCACTGCTGGACCGGGTGCGGGCCGCCGACCTCGCGGCGTTCGCGCACGCCGACGTCCCCTTCGAGCGGTTGGTCGAGGTGCTCAACCCCGAACGATCCACCGCGCGGCACCCGCTGTTCCAGGTCGGCTTCTCTTTCCACAACCAGATCGAGGCCGATTTCACACTCGACGGCCTGACCGCCACCGCCGTCGACTTCGACTCCGAGGTCTCCCAGTTCGACCTGCACCTGGTGGTCACCGACCGCTACGACGCGCACGGCGCGCCCGCGGGTCTCGCGGCGACGATCACCTACGCCACGGTGCTGTTCGACGAGGCGACCGTCGCGGGTTTCGCGCGGCGGCTGCAACGGCTGCTCGCGGCCGTGTGCACCACGCCGCGGCTGCCCGTCGGTGACCTGCCGCTGCTGGACGGCGCCGAGGCCGAACGCATGCTCGTCGCCTGGAACGCCGCCGATCGGGAATTCGCGCCGGACACGCTGGTCACCGCGTTCGAGTCGCAGGTGGTGCGCACGCCCGACGCGGTCGCCGTCGTGGATGACGCACGCACCGTGACCTACGCCGAATTCGCCGCGCGAGTGAACCGGCTGGCCCGGGTGCTGATCGGACGCGGCATCGCACCGGAATCGCCGGTGGCGCTGGCCATTCCGCGCAGCGTCGACCTGCTGGTCGCGATGTACGCGGTGGTGACGGCGGGCGGCGCGTACGTGCCGCTCGACCCGGCGCACCCGCTCGACCGGACCACCGGCGTGCTGGCGGCGGCGAACCCGGAACTTGTGCTCACCTCGGGAAACAGGCCGATGCTGCCCGCCGAGGTCTCCGATCACGAGGTGCTGTTCGACATCACGACGGTCCCGGCGAACGTCGATGCCGCGCCGGTACGGGACGCCGAACGGGTGCGGGCGCTGTCGCCGGACAACACCGCGTACGTCATCTTCACCTCGGGCTCGACCGGCGTCCCCAAGGGCGTTGCCGTCCCGCATCGCGCGGTCGCGCACCAGCTGGACTGGATGCAGTCGGAATACGGGCTCGGCGCCGACGACGCAACGCTGCTGATGACCTCGGCCGCGTTCGACCTGTCGGTGTGGGAATTCTGGTGGGCGCTGCGCACCGGTGCGCGGGTCGTGCTCGCACCCATCGGCGCGCAGCGCGACCCGGAAGGCGTGCTCGACCTGGTCCGGCGGGCGTCGGTCACCACGGTCACACTCGTGCCCTCGCTGCTAGCCATGCTGGCCGAGGTGTCGGGCAGGCGCAGGCTGCCTCGTTCACTGCGCAGGCTGCTGGTGATCGGTGAGGCGCTGCCCGCCGCGACCGTCGCGCGGGTCGGCGCGCTCACCGACGCGCGCGTCGACAATCTGTACGGGCCGACGGAGGCGGCCGTCTCGGTGACCCGGTACCGGGCGACCGTCGGTGCGCCGTCAGGGGTGCCGATCGGCGCAGGGGCGGCCGGTGCGGGGACGGTGCCGATCGGCACAGCGACGTTCGAGCCGACCGGCGCTGCGGTGCTCGAGTCGACAGACGCCGGGACGACTTTGCCGACCGGCACGGCGGTCCCGGTGCCACTCAACGCTGCGGCGACGGTGGCAACCGGCACCGTGAGGGCGATGCCGACCGGCACGGTGCCGATCGGCACTCCGGAGGCGGGCACCCAGGTGTACGTCCTCGACGACCGGATGCACCCGGTGCCCGCGGGCGTCACCGGCGAGCTGTACCTGGGCGGCGCGCAGCTGGCCCGCGGATACCACGGCAGGCCGGAGTCGAGCGCGGAACGCTTCGTGGCCAATCCGTTCGGCGCGCCGGGCGGCAGGCTCTACCGCACCGGTGACATGGTCCGTTGGGGCTCCGACGGCAACCTCCACTACGTGGAACGGCGCGACTTCCAAGTGAAGGTGCGCGGCTATCGCATCGAACTGGCCGAGATCGAACACGCGCTGCGCGCCAGGCCCGGTGTGGCGGACGCCATCGTCGTCGCGTACCGCGCGGATGACGAGAACGCCATGCTGGTCGGCTATTTCACGGGATCGACGCCGCTCGACATCGATGCGCTGCGCGCCGCGCTGGGCGAGGCGCTGCCGAGCTACATGGTGCCCGCCGCGCTGGTTCGGCTGGACGCGCTGCCGCTCAACGCCAACGGCAAGGTGGATCGCGTCTCGCTGCCGCGACCCGCACTGTCCGTGCGCGAGTTTCGCGCTCCGGCGACCGAACTGGACCGCGTGGTGTGCGCCGTCTTCGCCGAGGTGCTGGACGCGCAGCGGGTCGGCTTGGACGACAACTTCTTCGAACGCGGCGGCAACTCGCTGCTCGCCACCCGCTTGGCCACCCGGCTGAGCGCGGAACTCGGCGAACCGGTCCCGGTCGTGTGGTTGTTCTCCGCGCCGACGCCGGCCGGGCTGGTCGCCCAGCTCGAGCTGACCAGGTCGGGACGCGGGCGGGTGGACGCGGCGGCGGCCTTCGACGTGCTGCTCCCGCTCCGGCCGGGCGGCGGCAAGGAGCCGCTGTTCTGCCTGCACCCGGTCGGCGGCGTGGCCTGGTCGTTCGCCGGTCTCGCCGCGCACGTCGACCCGGAGCGCGCGCTCTACGGCCTGCAATCTCCGGTGCTGAATTCGACGGAGCCGCTGCCGGATTCGATCGAAGACTCGGCGCGGCGCTACGTCGCGGAGATCCGCGTCGTGCAGCCGGAGGGTCCCTACCACCTGCTCGGCTGGTCGCTCGGCGGCGTGCTCGCGCACGCCGTCGCGATCCAGTTGCAGGACCAGGGACAGCACGTCGCGACGCTGGCCATGATGGACAGCCCGCGCACGGTCGCGGCGACCGACACCACCGTGCCGCTGGCCGACCTGCTCGGCGGGCTGCTCGGTGAACAAGCCGCCGACGCGGACACCGGACTCGGCCTCGCCGAACTCGCCGCTCGCATCGCCGAACTGCCGGAACCGTTCTCCTCCTTCGGCGCCGAACGGCTCGCACGGCTGTTGGACGCGGGAACTCGCTCCCTCGACCTGCTCCGTCGCTACCGGCCCCGCCGCTACAAGGGCAACCTGGTGTATTTCACCGCCGCCCTGGACGATCCGACCGGCGCCACCGGGGCCGCGAGCTGGTCCGAGGCCGTGGACGGCACCGTGCACAACCACGCCGTCGTGGCCACCCACTGGCGGATGACCTCCGAATCGGCCCTCGCCCGCATCGGCCACGTGCTGGCCGCGGGCTGGGCGGACACCGACCGCGCATGAACCGACCCGCCTGACGAAAGGTGAACCATGACAAACCCGTTCGACGACGATGACGCCCAGTTCTATGTCCTCGTCAACGCCGAGGGCGAGCACTCGCTGTGGCCCGTCTTCGCCGCCGTGCCGACCGGCTGGACCATCGCCTACGGCGCGGCTGCGCGCAGCACGTGCCTGGAATACGTCGAGACCCACTGGACCGATATGCGCCCCAAGTCGCTGATCGCCGCCATGATGCCGAAGACCAACTGAATGCCGGGGCGCGCCGGTCCACATCCCTGCCGACCGGCGCGCCCCCTTGGCCGAATCAGGGTGCGTACGGCGCCAGGGCGGTGGCGATTCGCTGGAGATCAGCGAGATTCGTTGTGCCGTTGCCGGCGGCAAGATGTGCCGCCGCATCTCGCAGTGAACAGCCCAACAGCTCGCGGATCACGACAAGCTGGACGATGACGGACCAACCGGAATCGGCCAGCGCGCGTTCGGCGGCGTGCATGCCGCCCTTTGCCAGCGCGTCCCGCGCGGCCGCCAGCTCGTGAACGCAATGGTCGAGGAGCCGTGGATACAGTGTGTCGGCGTCGTCGACCACCGGTGCGAGGGCGATCGCGAAGCGCCAGACGTATTCGTCGTGGGCGTTGATCAGGTGTGGATGGGCTGTGGCGAACAGAGGGGACCGACAACAACCGCCCCGTGACTAGACGTCCACGCGTTGCGAGTCGATCACCGTCCTGGCCTGCTGCCGCCACTCGGACACCGCGCGGCCGCTCCCGTGTCGCAGCGTCGAGTCGAATCGTCTGGCGCGCTTGGTGACCGTCAGGCCGACATAGGTGTGCGCGTCGGTGATGGCGGCGGTGGCGACCGCGCAGGCCTCGTCCACCTCGCCGGAAGCCAGCAGCGCGGTCGCGTGTTCGAAACGCACCAGCGCGGGTTCCATGGTCTCGTTCGGGTCGTACAGTGCGATGGCCTGCGCCGCCGCGGCGGCCGTCTCGTCGGGCTTGCCGAGCCTGGCGTATCCGATGGCGCGGTAGAAGGCGAGCTTCTCCGGCCGGAACGAGAAGATGCCGATCGGCAGCTCTTCGGTACCGACGCTGCCCAGCGCACGCGCGGATTTGTCTATGCAGTGGGCGAATTGGCTTTCGTCGCCGAGATCGGCGTGCGCCCGTGCCGCCATGCCCCAGAGCCAGGCGGCGGCCGCGCCGGTCGCCGGATCTTCCGCGAGACGCGGGTCGAGCAGGCGCAGCACTTCCCTCGGCTTGTCGCTGTAGGTGGGCAGGTAGGCCAGACCGGCGAGGGCGATGTCCTCCGAGTAGCGATCGCCGATGTCCTGTGCCGCGTGGATCGCGGTGGTGTACCAGAGGCGGGCCTGGCCGAAATGACCTTCGTTGAACAAGATCTCGCCGACCACATTGGCCAGCCGGCCTGCGGTGCGCACCAGCCTGATCTGATGGTGGGTGGCCTGGCGCTCGCCGAGACACGCACGGACCGTGCGGAACTGGTCGAGAGTGCTCTGCAGCAGCTCGTGCGGCGGCACCCGGACGACCTGCTTGCCGAGTACGGAGGTGGATTGCTCCAGGACGCCCAGCCTGCGCTCGCTGATCGACCCGGCGTCCAGGGCCGCGAGCATCTTCTCCGGTTCACTTGCCAAAAGGTCGACCGCATGGCCCGCCAGACCTGCGCCGATGCAGGCCAGCAGTTCCCGCCTTCTCACGTCGTCATCCTCGACTTCCTTGTCGAGCCCGATCGGCGCGGACCGAACCTCGGTTCCGCCCCGCGCTGTTTCCCTACCGAGCTTGATTGTCCGATCGAGCGCCGCGCTCGCATCGTCGGTTGCGCGGCCCGCGTCGCGGCCCGCCGTGATCGCCCGCTCGAATCGCGTGACGACGACTGAATCGGCCTCGGACAGCACTCGATCGAGTAGCCGACGGCTTGCGGCGTGCATCCGGGTTGTCCGGCCGTTCTCCCACAAGACCACGGTGCGCGGGGTGACGCCCACCAAACGTGCGAACTCGTAACGACTCCGCTTCATCGCCGAGCGAAGGGCAAGTACGTCTTCGCCCGTCCAGTCGACCTCAACCATATGACCCGCTTCCTCGCATCAGGCCGATTCACTCGGAAATTACTCGCATTTACTGCATTCCGGGCTGTTATGTACCCAATCGCAACGCGCACTCTGTATTTCGCACCCGGCGCCAAGGTTGTGCCCAGACCTTTGGGAGCGTCCGCTCTCCGGAACCCGGCGCACGGTCCCGACGCGGCCTCGATCCAGCCGCCTCGAGCTCGGTTCCGCCGGCGCTCCCGGCGCCGGGTGCACTGAACTTCGCGGAGGTGAACGATGAACGTCCCGCACTTCGACCAGCGTGAGCTGTGGCTGGTCCAAAGCCGTGACTGCACACAGGAACCGCAGGTCCTGGACTACGATCGCGCCCGATTCATCCTGTCGGTGCACGCCGGGCACGGCAGCGGATGCCGCCAATACCTAGCCGCCTCCGCCTACTGCTTCCGGCGCACCGCGGACACATGATCCGATGTACTCCACACTGTCCATGCTGACCGGATGCGGTCTGGTTCTCTCCCTCATCGGCATCATCGGAACCTACGTCGGAGACACCCGAGCCACCGACGGACACCGCGCTCCCCCAGCCCCTTTCACGGTCGCCGAAGCCCACCGCGCAATGCAGCAACACCGCGGTTGCCGCGCAGATGCTTGCGCCCGCAAAGGAGCCGCCTTCCGCACCCTGGTCGCGGAGGGGCGTATCGTTCCCGACACGCGCGCCGACGGTTATTCGACATAGTTTCCGGCGATTTCTGCGAAGTATCCACAGAATTCCGGTCCGCGCCCGCGTGCTCCGAAGGCTCGCCGCCGAATACAGGGCCGACATCACCGAGCCTGCGCTTGGGCCGTCGGCGTCGAAGCCTTTGATGCTCTGGCACATCGACACCACGATCGACCCGTGGGAGCATGACAACATCGTGCTCGACACGTGTTGCGATCGTGAGTGGCAGGGGAGGAACCGTGAGCGAATCGCCCTCGGGCGGTGAGCTATTCACCGTAACGCCGCCGGAACTAGTGCAAGCCGCGAAGGCCGTGAAGAATCTGTTGGACAGTCTGACGTCCGGATTCAGATCCCTCGATGCCGACGTGGAATCGCTGACCGCTACGTGGAAAGGTCGCCAACGTGACCTGTTTGCGGAAGGCTACGACGAAGTCCGTCAAGGGTTGGCCGACCTGCTCGATGCCATAGGCGACACAACCGTGGCGTTGAACGCCAGCGCCGAGGCGTATCTGGCCCAGCAGCAGGCAAATGTGACCGCCATCGAATCGGTGGCCTCATCGCTGGATCTGCCCAATGCGTCATAGCGTGAATCTGGAGCTGCTCGACTCGGTGATCGCCCGGATGAAGGGCTTCGAAGGGTTTTTCGACGAGCAGATCACCGCCTTCGACAGCGCCGTCGCCCAGCTACAGGGCGTGTGGGAGGGTGAGGCGGCCACCGCGCAGCAAGAAGCCCACCAGCGGATGATGGACGCCGCCAAGGACATCCACGATGGCATTCAGGACATGCGCCGGGCGGCACAGGCCGCACACGGCCGTTACAGTGCTGCGATCGCCGCGAACCTGGAGATGTGGCGGGGCTGAGCCGGCGTGTCGGAACTGGATGTCGATCCTGAACTGTTCTACGAGCTGGCCGGCGAGTACAGCCGGGCCAGCACCGCAGCCTCCGCGGCGCTGCGCAAGATGGACGCCGAGATACGTGTCGAGAACATGAGTGGGGGAGATCCCGGCGGCAAAGAATGGGGCGCAGACTATTTCAGGTCCGGCATCGAAGCGGTGGTCACCGCGAGCATGGCCACCGATGTGCTGGTGCGGATGGCCGCGCTGATTCGGCAGAGCGGGGTGAACCACGATCAGTCCGAGAACGCTGAGGAGTACAACAAACCCGGCGGCGCGCTGCCGGACGCCGACCCGGGCGGGCAATCGTTCACAGCCAAGCCTTTGAAGAACCCCGCAGGCGGTAACCGCGAAGAGCCGTTCGGCTGGCCGCTGGTCATGGGTTCGGTCGTGTGGATCAACGGCGACACCGTCAAACTGCAGCAGGTGGCCGCGAGCTGGCTGAACACCGCCAGCGTCTACAGTGCGCTGGATGCCGAGATCCGCGCGAAGATGAAGAAGCTGCTCGGCTCGACGGCGCCGGAGATTCCCGATATCGATCAGACGAACAAGACCGTTCTGGACGCGATCGATCTACTCGCTGATGCGTTGCGGCAGCAGAGTGGCGCCACCAGTGGCTACGCCGATCTGCTTGCTGCGGCGCAGGGAGGTATCGAGCGCGAGATGGCGTTGCAGACGGTCACGCAAGCGATCAACACCATCAACGCCGCCACCATCGGCAAGCCGATCGAACCAGCGATCCGGAAGGCCGCCGAGATCGAGCTCGACTACAGCCGCACCAGAATCCAGCAGATCCTCGATGGGCTGACCGAATCGCGCAAGCTGTCCCAAACCGTGTTCGCCTCGGTGTCGGCCACAGTGGTCAGCAGCGTGAACACCAAGTTCAAACCGGTTCTCGACCGTCAATTGAAGCGACCACCCGAACCGACTCACTCTGACAGAGCACGGGAGAACAGGCTCAAAGGGGCGAAAGCCGAGGCCCGCGCTGGCATCGATCCCACCAAAACCAAGAAGTCGGTCCCGTCCGCAACCAAGACTGCGAAACACCGCATCCCTGACGACCTCGATGACGCGAACAAGCGGTTGACCGAGGTCAAGAACGTCCAACGCCAGGAATACACCGATCAGATCAAGGACTTCGTCGCCTACACTCAAGCCAACGGCTACGAGTTCGTGCTGGTCACCGACATCAACACTCAACTAGCGCCGGAGATCGAGGACTTGATCAAACAGGGCAAGATCAAACACGTGAAGATGGACTTCGAGTGACCGCCACCGACGACGCTGCCGCGACCAAGCTGCTCGAGGAATACCAGCTTGCTGGCGGATACGGGAGAACAATCTCCGAGATCGCAGATATGCCCAATGCGTCGCCGAAGGTCATTGCTCTGCTTTCACAGTGGCTTATCGAGCTGGAAAAACGCTGGCCCGGACCAGAAACCGAGGGACGGGCGCTTGCGCGGTTGAGCTTGGCGAGAGCACTGGGACACAAGTACGCGCGCAAGACCGCCGCGGTTCCGGCATTGATCTCGCAGTTCGATACTGCCAAGTCGATCGGCTCGCGGGAGCGATGGGCAGCGGGTCACGCGCTGTACGACATTCCCGCTGGCGTGGACTACTTCGACCAACTCGCAGCCATTGCGACGAATCGAGAGTTCGGCGACGACCGCCAGATGGTCGTCTCCTGGCTGGCCAAGTCCCGCCACCCCGACGCGGTGGCGGTCGCGCTGTCCCAACTCGACGACGAGGCGGTGCAGGGTCACGCCCTGGAAGTACTGTCGAAGCTACGCGCCCAAGGAGTCCGCGACCGTGTAGAGCCATTCCTGAACTCGAAGAACAAGTGGCACAAGCGTTCTGCTGAACGCATCGTGCGCTACGACGAGAGCTGACGGGCCCTGCGTCCAACCCCTACTGCCAGATGCGCCGCTGAGCCGAGAACGCTTCCAATCCTCCAGCAATCACCTCACCGTGCTCGACCCGATAGGGCTCCAACACGCTCAATGCGGTTCCTTCAGCGTGTTCGAGGTGCACGTCGATCCCGTCTCCGCCGGACTCGGGCAATCGCACGTCCACAACCAGTGCCGCCGCACGGATCTCCGCACGCATCCCAACCACCGCCCTCACGTTGAGCTCCTGTGCGTGCTGAGCAGACCCGGTCCCTGCCGCGACGATCTCGGTCCCACCCGAACGGTTCACCACCAGGGCAAACGGATAGAACTCGCCCCGCTCCGACAGCCGCTGCTCCGCCATGGTCAACGCCGTATCCAGCAGCCCGTCGAGATCGCCCTGAGCCGCCTCCGACGCGGTATCCCGCCACGAGACCAATCTGCTCCACTCCCCTCACAGCCATCCGACCGCCCGAAACGCTACCGCACTCCGAGCTTCGAGCCTCGCCCGTACACTCGCGGTGCGATGCCCGGAGGATCGAGGGAGCACGGCAGTCACAAGAGCGCCACGTTCAGACGCCCGTTCCCGCTGCTGCGCCCGGCGTCGACATCGCCAGCCGACGCTATTCGCGACAATGACTGGACGGCACTGCTGGCCAGACACGCGGACCACGGGCCGCGCTGCAAGCAGTATCTGGCTGCGCTGGCACGCGTCTCGACGGTCCTCGGCGAATGACCGTGTCGGGGAACTGCGTTCGAGCTGCCGGGTAGGGCGACCGGCCAACGCTTCCACTGTGGCGGGAACTGTCCACGGCGTTTCGCGGTGCGACCGGACATCGACCGGGTGATCATCTTGTCTTGCACTGGGCGCATGCGCTGGCAGAACCTCATCGCACGCGAATCATCGACCTATCCGTGTGCGTTCACATCGATGCGCGCCGCGCCGAGCTGCGAGTGCTGATCGACCAGTGGGTGATGGTTCAACTCCAACCGCGGTCGTTGGTCCGTCGCGACTAGCCGATCGACACCTATTTGCCGGGCTGCTGCGCGGCGCGGTGTCGCATCGACACCGCGATCGACCTGGCGAGCGGAGCATAGCGGATCTGTCGATACTATTGCCACTATCGTCAAAAATATCATAGCAGTTGTCATTTATAGTCACAGATGTATAGAAGCGCCGAGTCGTATGCTATTTTCGATGTATGAGCAGGGAGGAACGACTCCTAGATCTGGCTGACCTAGCTGGGTCGCAGTGGGGTCTGTTCACCTCCATGCAGGCTGGTGACCTGGGCTTCAGTGCTCAGCAGCTCAAGCGTCTCGCTGATGCGGAACTGATCACCCGGCTCCGGCAAGGGGTGTATCGGCTGACCGGCGCGCCAGAGGCTCCGCAGGACCCCATTCGGGCTGAGTGGCTGGCACTGGAACCCAAGCGGCTGGCCGCCGACCGCTTGGCCGATGCGGTGCCTGTAGGGGTGGTGTCCCACCGTTCGGCGGCACGCTTGCAGGACCTCGGCGACATCGACGCCGACTTTCACGAATTCACCGTGCCGAAGCGGCGGAGTACCCGCAGCCCGGATGTGAAGTTCCATGTCCGGGAACTGGGGTACGAAGACTGGCACTTGGTGGCCGGCCTACCGGTGACCCGACCATTGCGCACCACCGTGGATCTCGCCGCAGCACGAACCGACGGCGGGCATCTGGCCTCGATCGTCCGCGACGCCATCCTCACCGAAGACACCACCCGTGACGAACTCGCCGCCGCGCTGCGCCCGTACGCCCACTACTACGGCATGCCGATCGGCGCTGGGGACGAGCTCGTCCACAACTTCATCGGTCAAGCGGGCGTCCCCGAATCAGCCAAGGCCCTGACGCGAAGCGACCGCGGCGTGGACTGGGTGCTTGTCAACCCCGAGACAAATCGGCCAATTGCCATGCAATCCAAGTTCTTCGAGCGTCGACCGTTCAAGTTCGCTCTGAATGAGCTCGAGCGTCGGCTCGATGATCCCGCCCTCGCCGAGGCGTTGCTCACCGCCCTACGCGGCTCTGCGGTCGACGCGAGCCGTATGTCGGCCGCCCTCGGTAATGTCGTCGCGCACAACAGGTGGACAGCGGACAACGAGTCCGTCGTCCGTGCGCTACTGGAGACGATTGCTCGGTCGGTTCGAGCCGAGCGCAACAACGACGAGGGCGGGGGCGGGGATGACGGTGACACGGAAGTACCCGAGCGACCGGGGGTTTCAAGCCGCGATCAATCAGCGGATCAGTGAGCGGGCACGCAGTATCAAGCGTCCCACCGAGGAGTTGCGGCGCGAGTTCTACATGCAGCGGATGCTGGCCAGAGTGTTCGCCGATCCCGCCGCGCCCTGGATCCTCAAAGGCGGAACATCGCTGCTGGTTCGTATTCCAGGCGCCCGTCACAGTCAGGACGTCGACTTATTGCACCTGAAAGCCGATCTGGACCAGGCATTCGGCGAACTCCGCGACCTCGTAGTCGCACCCAGTCCGCTGGACCGGCTGACCTTCGACCTGAAGGTCAAGAAGCAGAACGTGAACGAGGGCGGCACCTCGGTGTGGCAACTCCAGGCAACGCCTCGCCTCGGCACGACAGAGCTCCAGCACTTCCCCATCGATCTGACCGCGGGCAAGCAGCTCATCGGTCGGATCGACCGGATCGCTCCGACGCCGACCATCGAGATCCCCGACGTCCTGCCGCCGCCGGAATTCGCCTGCTACCCGCTGGTCGACCAGATCGCCGACAAACTCGCCGCCATGTACGAGTACCACGGCGAAGAGCGTCAGCCCTCGACGAGATGGCGCGATCTGGCCGACCTGCTGCTGATCATCGGCACCTCCAGCTTCGACGCCACTTCGATCCAGCTCGCCCTGCAACACCAACGACAGCACCGGCCCGCGCTGGAACTGCCCACCGCGATCCATTCGCCCGGCCCGCGTTGGAAGGCTTCCTACCGCGACATCGCGGTGAAGATCAGCCGACTCCCGGCGGAACTGCACCACCTGGATGCCGCGCTGGACTTCCTCGGGCAGTGCATGAACCCAATCCTGGACGGCACCATGGCGATCGGGACCTGGAACCCCTCGGCCCTCCGCTGGGATGAAGGCACGTAACAGTGTCGTTGGGTCCGTTCGCTCTCCAGCGAGTGCGATAGCCGGGGTTGGTCGGGGAGCCTCCGCCGTCGCACATGCGGAAGGCCCACCGGGCGATGGGTCACTTCATACACCCGCGGAGTCGGCAGTCGGGCACGAAAACCGCCCCCGGCTCGGGGGAATATCGGGGTCGTCCCGGATGTGCGGGAACCCCTCCCTGCCTACCGTCGAGGTATGCGCCTGACACCGATCCTCGCGGCCGTTTCCGCGGTGGCCCTGCTCGCCGCGGGCTGCGCGAACGACACCGAGACCGGGTCGCAGGGTGTCTCGGATGCTCGGCTGCATGCCGTGCAGGAGGACATCGATAGGGCGGTCGGGGCGGGCGTCACGGGGGCGATCGCCACGGTCACCGAGAACGGTGCGACCGAGGTCCGCACCGCTGGAGTGGCCGACCTCCGAACCTCCGCGCCGATTCCCGCGCAACCTCCGCAGCGCACCCGTGTCGGCAGTGTCACCAAGTCGTTCACCAGCGCGCTGGTGCTGCAACTGGTCGCGGAGGGGAAGGTCCGTCTCGACGAGCCGATCGCCGACACCTACCTGCCCGCCCCCGGCGAACGCGATATCCGCGGGCCGCACCCGGCGGGCTACGCCACTTCGGACGGTGTCGTCACGGACGTCTCGCGCATCGAACCGTCCATCCCGTGGGCGGCGGGCGCACTGGTGTCCTCGGGCGCGGATCTGAATCACTTCTACGGCGCGCTGCTGGCGGGTCGGGTGCTGGCCGCCGCCGAGCTCGAGCAGATTCGCGCCGGGGTGCCCATCGATCCGGAGTCCGGAATGGTCTACGGCCTAGGGCTCGGCTCGATGCGACTGTCGTGCGGCGCGGAGTACGTCGGGCACAACGGCGCAATTCACGGCTATTACACGCTGTCCGGCGCGACCGTCGACGGCCGCGCGGTCACCGTCGCGATGACGAAGGCGCCCGAGACCGAACCCGACCTGATCGGCATGCTGGAACACGCGCTGTGCCCGTGACACTGGCTCAACGGAGTCCGAGCAGCTCGCGCTCCGCGCAGTTCAGCGTCTTCTGGAACCCACCGGCCACCACAGGAACCATGGCGAGCGTGCACAGCCCGGCCAGGATCGGCGAAGCCACCTCGAACCGCGAAAACCACCGCACCCGGGTGCCTTCGGGCACCGAACGGAATGCCATGAACCCCTCGTCGTGCCGCAGCGGAGGCGTGGACCTGGTGATCCGGTACCGCATCAGCGTCGGCGGGCGGTACTCGACGATCTCCTCGGTCAATCGCAGCAGCGGCGTGACGACCACCCGGACAGCGCCGCGGCCGTGGCAGTGCACATCGCCGGGGCGCACCAGGGTGACCCGCCGGACCAGCGAGATCCGGCGGTAATTCGTTGCGTCGGTGAGCCATTCGAAGACGTCGGCGACCGGCGCCGGAATGGTCCGCTCGATGTCGACGGTGCGCAACCGGCACCTCAGACGAGGTTCTTCTCTGTGCGGATCCTGCGGCGCAGGTCGGCCATCAGCGCGAGGCTGCCGCCGTGCCGCAGGAACCGGGGAATGAACCGGTTGACGAACCCGACGAATACGAACAGGTGCTCGAAGCGGCGCTGATCGGCCGCGGTCCACTCCAGCCGCATCTGGTCGCGGAAATACGGCGCGAGGAAGCCGATCGTCAAGAACTTCAACAAGTTCCGGAACGGCAGCCGCAGATACCAGTGGATCATGCGCAGGTTCAGTAGATCGTCGATGTAGGAGCGCACGTAGTCGTCGAGGACGGCTTGGTGGCACGCCTCGTTCCAGTAGACGTCGAACTCGGCGCGCGTCTTGGGCCACATGTCCTCGGTGACCTGCAACGTGGTGCCGAGCGTCGAGGACGAGGCGTAGAAGGCCTCGGCCTGCTCGTCGTTCATCCTGCCTTGCAGCAGCTGGTAGGTGTCCTCGAAACCGATGTACAGGCATGCGGCGACCCACAATTGGAGATTGCGGTCGAAGGCGTTGTACTTCACCGCGGCGCCCGGCTCGGACCGCACGTGGCGGTGCACCGCGTTCACCGCCTCGCGGTAGGCCATGCGCTCCTCGTCGGTGCCGAGGATGGCCACCGCCAGATACTGGGTGGTGGTGCGGGCCCGCTTCCACGGGTGCTTCATGAGCGCGCCGCTTTCCACCTTGCTCTCCGCGACGCCGTAACCGACACCGGGCCTGGCCATTTGCATCGCGACGTTGGCCGCGGCGCCCGCGAAGGACCAGAAGTCCAGGGCGTCGGACAGTTTGATCGGCCGCTTGGTGATCGGGCGGTGCGCGGAGCTGATGGGGATGCGCGTCTGCTCCTTGGTCAGTGGCGCCGGTTCGTTCTCGTAGGAGGGCTGGGCGACCGCGGTCATGGGAGTCCTTCCGTTGTCTTCCTGAGGGGCCGGGCCAGGCGCGCGAGCAGCGCCACCGTGAATTGCCCGGCGCCGAACAGGAATCCGGCGAGGAACAGCCAGCCGAGGAACTCGAAAACTGTCATCTCCACGCTGAGAATCCTGTTGAGTGCTTTCATCGTTCGACCTCCCGGAGGTCGATGCGGAGCCGGTGCGCCCGCGCTCGCCTGCGGCGAGATCCGCTGCCACCGTGGCGCGCTGTGCGCGGGCGGCCGGGCAGGGGGAAACGAGGAACCGAGAGTCGTCACCGCGACCGGGTTGCTCGTCATCGAACGTCTCCTGCTCCGGGGCGAGATCGCCCCTCCGTCGATTATGTTACCGATAATTCTGCATGGCAAGTGCAGCTGATGTCCTGGTTTTCCCCTGTTTCCTTCGGTATCCATCTAGAAAAGTGTGGCGGTGTTCTAGAGGGGATTGCGAGCCTGACGGGCATACCGCAGCCGCGGCGGGCGCAGCGCGGAGCCGATCCGGACCGCGCGGGCGTAGACCGCGAAGGCGGCCGCGTCGCCGGGGCGAAGCGGCGCGTCGAGTAGTTCTCTGGCGCGCTCGTGCAGCAGCGCGCGAACGGCGAAGCCGGGCAGCCTGCGCGGCGTCCACGCGTCGGGGCGCAGCACCTGATCGCGCAGCGCCAGCGTGTCGGCTCCCGGCGGCGGCAGGGCCGCGCACGCGTCGGCGAAATACCGGGTGAACTCGGTCCAGGTGGCCGGCGCGTGCCGGTCCGAGATGCCGTAGCGGCCATACCATGCGTGGCACTCCGCGTAGAGCTGCTCGCGCCGCGCGGGCGTCAGCCCGCCGGAGAAGGTGTCGATGCTCGTTATGAGGGTGTCGACGTAGGTGGCGTGCTGGAAGAAGAAGAGCTCGGGATGGAGGGCGTGATAGCGACGGCCGAGGGCATCGGCGCCCTTGACGTGCTCGTGTCCGAAGCGGATGACCGAGCGCAGATCTCGGTCGCTGTAGGCGATGTTGATCATCCCGCCCACGGTGCGCCGCTTGTGCTCCCAGAGCCGGTTCGGCGCGTGGTCGCGGAGCGCGGCGGCGATCGCCGGGTGCAGCACCTGGAGTGCGACGGCGCGCGGCAGCGTCAGGGCGAAGCGTCGATCGCCGAGGTGGCGCCGCAGTACGTTGCTTGTGTCGAGCACCTGCGCCTCCCCTGTCTGCCGGGCGAGGCCATCGCCGTCGCTCATGAGAACGCTCGATAACTTATTCGCGCAGCACCGGTCCGTCAATCGGTGCTTCATGGGACTACTCCCAGAGCAAGTTCCTGGGAATCTGTCCAAAATGCTTCCGCAATCCTGTGAATCGTGCGTAACATACGGGTCATGCCGGACCGGATGTACACGGTTGGGCGCCCCCGCGACGTCGCGATCTCCTTCGCTCTGCGCGGGTGCCGTCAGCGGGTTCGGCCGGTGCAGGAAAGGATGCGACGTACATGCTCAAGAAGCTGGATCGACTATTCAGCTACGAGATGAAGGTCTCCGAGTTCCTCGGAACTCTGATCATTCTCGGAATCCCCTACGGGCTCGTGGGAGTCGTCTGGACGCTGACCCATACGAGTCATCTACGCGATATGCACGGCATCGACGTGGTCATCTCGTTCCTCGGGTCGATCGTGTGCTGGCCGGTGCTCACCTTCTCGAATGTGTGCATGACCTGATGATGATCCTGGTGTGGCTCATCGACATCGTGGTGATCGGCGTCAAGATCCTCGGTGGGCGAATGAAAGTCAATCCGATCCTGCGTTACGGGCTGTGGCTCGCCGTGCTGAGCGCCGTCGTGGCCGGCGTCGCAGCGCTCGGCTACGGATTGGTGGCGTTGCAGCACTTCCTCAGCGAACCGGCCTGACCGGTCGGTGCGCGGACAGGTGCCCGGGAAATATGTGACTTCGTGGAAACTTGTTCGAGTTGTAAGTGTCTGATATAGGCGCGATGATGCGCTGATTAGCTCGATATATTTGCAGGTCGACTGCTCGTTCAATGATTCGGGCCAGCCTTCACTATGAGACACATCGATCCAGTTGTGTCGAGAATTCCTATTCACATGTGACTTGTGTCGCGCGCCCGGGCTGTGCGACACTTCACACGCTCCGCGCCCTCGAGGGGGTCACCGTTACCGGTCGGCGAAGTGAGCGAGAAGAAGGCCGAGAAAGGACTCGGGCAGCGTGACAACCATCGAACGACCTCCGGGTCGGATCGAGCCGGAGCAGCCTCCGGAGCGCACCGACCTGGAGCGAGCCGTCGACGATCTGAAGGGTCTGTGGCGGCGTCATCCGCAGCGATCGCTGGAAACCCTTGGCAGGCAAGTGATGCTGGGCCGCGACGCGGTGATCGAACTGTTCCGGGCGATCGCCGCCCGGCGTTTCCCGTATCACGAATTCATCAGGCAGTGCGCGTTCATGTCGAGCGTCTCCGCGGCGCCGACCGTGCTGGTCGCGATTCCGATCGCCGTCGTGGTCTCCCTTCAGGTGGGCGCGCTGGTCAACCAGGTCGGCGCGACGACGTTCATCGGCGCGGTCGCCGGACTCGGCATCATCCGCCAGGGTGCGCCGCTGGTCACCTCGCTGATGATCGCGGGCGCGGTCGGCTCGGCGATCTGCGCAGACCTGGGCTCGCGCACCATCCGCGAGGAGATCGACGCCATGATGGTGATGGGCGTGAATCCGGTGCGCCGCCTTGTCGCGCCACGCCTGGTGGCCGCGGTCCTGGTGAGCATGCTGCTGTGCGGGTTCATCGTGTTCGTCGGCTTCGCGACGGCCTACATGTTCAACGTCTACGCCCAGTCCGGGACTCCGGGTTCGTTCATCGGCTCGTTCGCGTCCTTCGCGGTGGCCAACGACCTCATCGTCGCGCTGGTGAAGGCGGCCATCTTCGGCGCGCTCACCGCGATCATCGCCTGTGACATCGGGCTGCACGCCAAGGGCGGCCCCGGCGGCGTGGCGAACGCGGTGAACTCGGCGGTCGTCACCTCGGCGCTGATGCTCTTCGCCACCAACATCATTCTCACCCAGCTGTACAACACGCTGTTCCCGACGAAGGTGATCTGAGGTGGGCACGAAGTACACCCCGCCCGCCCTGAGACCATTCCGGGCGGTCGGTACCGTCGCCGCCGTGCCCTATCGGGCGAATCAGCGGCTCGGCCACCAGGCCATCACGTTCTTCGAGGCGCTGGCCGCGATTCCCTTCGTGCTCAAGCACTATCGCAAGGAAGTGCTGCGACTGACGGCGGACGTCGGATGGGGCAACGGCTCGCTGGTCGTCGGCGGCGGCACCGTCGGCGTGGTGATCATCCTCTGCGCGTTCGGCGGCATCACCGTCGGCATGGAGTCGTTCACCGCGCTGAACCTGCTCACCATGGGCCCGCTGACCGGTGCGATCTCCGGCTTCGCCACCACGCGCGAGCTGGCGCCGATCCTGGCGACGCTGGCGTTCGCCATCCAGGCCGGGTGCCGGTTCACCGCGCAATTGGGTTCCATGCGGATCTCCGAGGAGATCGACGCGCTGGAATCCATTGCCATCCGCCCTCTTCCGTACCTGGTGAGCACCAGGATGATCGCCGCGACGCTGACCATCATCCCGCTGTACACGGTGGGTCTGGCCACGGCGTACCTGGCCACCAAGCTCTCGGTGCTCTTCCTCGGCGGCACCTCCGCGGGCACCTACGACCACTACTTCTTCCAATTCCTCATCGGAACCGATGTCTTCTTCTCGCTGCTCAAGGTCGTGGTCTTCGTGCTGCTCGCGACGTTCATCCAGTGCTACTACGGCTATGTCGCCTCGGGCGGGCCGGAGGGTGTCGGCGTCGCTGCCGGACAGGCCATCAAGATGGTGATCGTCGTGATGGTCTTCGCGAATCTGGTTCTGACGCTGGCTATCTGGGGCATCGACCCCGGTTTCCGGATCTCGGGATAGGGGCGGGCATGCTTCTCGATCCCAGTGGCCGCGGGCCGACCGCGCGTCAGCTCTCCCTGGCCGGCCTGGCGATGGTGACGGCCACCGCGCTGCTGCTCGGCCTGCTGATGCTGCGCTACAACGGCTATTTCGAAGACAAGGTCCGGGTGACCGCCGAGCTGACCAGCACCGGCGACGGTCTGCCCGAACGTGCCGACGTGAAGTTCCGCGGCATGGTGGTCGGCACCGTCGCGGGTGTCGAGGTGGTCGCCAAGGGAGAACGGCAGCGCGCCGAGATTCACCTGAAGCCCGCCGTCGCGCCGACGATTCCGGCGGCCGTCACGGCGAGGGTGGTGCCGAACAATCTGTTCGGCGTCACCGCGATCGAGCTGGTGGACAACGGCTCGGCGGGCGCGAAACTCGTCGCCGGAGCGGTGATTCCGGAGGACACCAGCACCTCGACCATGCAGTTGCAGACCACTCTGACCGTGCTGCGCGACGTGCTCGACAACATCCAGCCCGAAAAGCTCGGCCGGGTGCTGGCGACGCTTGCGGCGGCGCTCGATCCCAGTGCGCGCGTGCCGGGTTCGACGATCGAGCGGCTCGACCTCTGGGTCACCCAGATGCGCACCGTCCCCGGTGTCGGTGAACTGCTCGGTGATCTCGGCCGGGCGACCACGGAACTGAGCAAGTCGGCACCGGATCTGGTCGGCGTGCTGGCCGAGTCGGTGACGGCGGCCCGCACCTTCACCGAGCGCCGCGACAACCTCGTCGCGCTGCTCGCCAACGCGAGCAACACCATCGACTCCGTCAACTCGCTGTTCGCTCGAAACCCCGATGCGGCAAAGGACCTCGTCCCCGGACTAGACCAGCTGTTCGGCAGCCTGGCGCAGGACACGCAGGCCATCCCGGACACCGCGCGCAACCTCAACGCGTCGCTGGAGAGGCTGGCCACGGTGTTCCACTTCGGGCCGAGCCGCCAGATGGTGTGGAAGATGGACGTCACCTTCACGCCCTTCCAGCAGTACACGGCCGAGGACTGCCCGGCCTACGGTTCGCTCACCGGTCCTCGCTGCGGTGGCCCGACGGTGCCGGAAGTCGCACCGGACCAGGAGTTTCCGGATCGGCTGCAACCGCGCTGGTTGGATGCCGCCGGTCCCCAGCCGACGCTCACGCTGCCGGGACTCCAAGCGGCGCCCGCCATCCCGGGCATTCCGGGTTTGCCCGCGATCCCGGGCCTGCCCGCCATTCCAGGAATCACCGCCCCCGGTGTGGCCACCCCGGCGGCGCGTCCGATCGCAGGCGGACGCGGGCACGCCGGTGTCGCCGCGATCGTCGGTGGGCAACCGACCGCCGCGCAGCTCCTGCTGCTGACGCCGCTGCTGGCAGGCGGGACGGTGACCGTGTACGACACCGCACCGGCGGAAGGGGGCAACTGAGATGAAATCCGGAAAGGCCCTCGCGGGCTTCAGTCTTTTCGCGGTGCTTGCCATCGCGCTGACCTACACGATCTGGTCGACCTTGCAGCGCTCGGTGCCCGGCGACACGCACACCTACTCCGCGACTTTCTCCGACGTGATGGGCGTGCGGGTCGGCGACGACGTCCGCATGGCGGGCGTGCGGGTCGGCCGGGTCGATCGGATCGATTTCGACGACGACTACAAGGCCGTCATCGATTTCCGCATCCAGGACAGGCAGCGGCTGACCACAACGACCAAAGCCCTTGTGCGATATCAGAATCTCATCGGCCAGCGCTATATCGCGCTCGTACCGGGCAAGGAGGAGGGCGACCCGCTGCGTCCGGGCGGTCACATCTCGTTGGCGAACACCGAGCCGTCCTTCGACGTCTCGGCGCTGCTCTCCGGTTTCGAGCCGCTGTTCAGCGTGTTGCAGCCCGATCAGGTGAACTCGCTGTCGGAGACGCTGATTCAGGCGTTGCAGGGCGACGGCGTCTCGCTGAGCACGCTGATCACCCAGGCCGCCGATCTGGCAGGCACCTTCGGCCAGCGCGACCGCATCCTCGGCGACGTGATCACCAACCTGAGCAGCGTGATCAGCGGATTGGCGCACCGCTCGAGCGAATTGGAGACCCTCATCGTCCAGTCGAGGGCCCTGGTCGAGGCGCTCTACGCGGAAGGCGAGTCGCTGAAGCAGTCCGTCGATCTGGTGGCCGAGTCCACCGATTCGCTGGTCTCGCTGATCGCTCAGGTGCAGCCCGACCTGGCCAGGGCGCAGGACGACGCGACCACCGGCATCGCCATGCTGCTGCTCAACGGCGCCGCGCTGGACAAGGCCGCAGTGCAGTTCCCCAACTTGCTCAACGCGCTGGCTCGCTTCACCAGCTACGGCACGTACGGCAACGCCTACATCTGCCGGTTGGACGTCTCGCTGTGGGGCGTGCTGCTCCCGCCGGGGCTGTTCTCGCAGGTCGGCGGTAATTCTCAGTCGGAGGTGTGCCGGTGATGACGCGGATTCGGTTGCCGAGGTATTCGAAGAACCGCTACCTCTGGCTCGGCGTGATCGCGGCGGGCTTCGTGGCGTTGCTGCTGGTCGGTTCGAGCGTGGTGTCCGAGGCGCGGCTGGCGGACAAGACGATCAAGGCCGAGTTCGCCCAGGCGGCGGGGCTGCGGCCGGGGGCGACTGTCGACGTCTCCGGCATCGAGGTCGGCCAGGTCCGCGCGGTCCGGCTGGCGGGCGACAAGGTGGTGGTGGATCTGCGGGTGCGCCGCGACCTGCGGCTCGGGCCGAACGCGCGGGCAGCCATCAAGATGTCGACGATCCTGGGCAGGCTGCACGTCGAGCTCACACCCGGGGATGGAAAGGGCCTGCCGGACAATGTCATCCGGCTGTCGAACACTTCGGTGCCGTACAACCTCGGCAAGGTGATCCAGGACCCGCAGTACAAGTCGTCCTTCGAACGGATCGAGCGCATCGACCCAGGCAAGCTGCGCCAGGCGCTGGACGTGCTCGACCAGCAGATGGGCGACTCGCCGCAGCTGACCGTCGCCGCGCTGGACAGCATCGGCGCGCTGGCCAAGGTGATCAACGATCGTCGCGACGAGGTCGACACGCTGCTGAAGAGCATGGATCAGGTGTCGCAGCTGGTCGCGGACAACCAGAACAGCGTGCTGCTGCTGCTCACCCGCGGCGAGGCGATCGGCAACGCGGTGGCGTTGCGGCAGGACCTGCTGCGGCAACTGCTCGACAACGTCGCGGCGCTGTCGGCCCTGTTGCAGGAGATGGGCGTCGAGAACAACGACCAGCTCGGCCCGCTCATCCAGAACCTGAACACCATGACCGAGGGTCTGGAGAAGAACCGGGAGAACCTGGACCGGCTGTACGAGATCATGCCGGTCGCCATGCGGCAGTTCAACAACGCGCTCGGCAACGGGCCGTACGGCGAGGTCTGGGCGCCGTGGATCTTCCCGGACAACTGGCTTTGTTTCGCACAAGCGGTACCGGGGTGCAACTGATGAGGATTCGTGCGGTCTTGAAACTGGTCTCGGTGTGCGTCGCCGCGGCCGTGGGCAGCGGCTGTTCGCTGCTGCCCGAGAGCGTGAGTTCGCTGCCCGACCAGTATCTCGGCGAACATCTGCGGATCAGCGCCGATTTCGAGAACGTCGCCGGGCTCTACGCGGGCAACGAGGTGGCCGTCCTCGGCGTTCCGGTCGGCCGGGTCGACACGGTCACCGCGCGCGGCAGCTACGTCGAGGTCACCATGTCCATCGACAAGAGCGTGAAGGTGCCCGCCGACGCCATCGCGGCGCTGGTCTCGCCGCAGCTGATCACGAATCGGCACGTGGAGCTGGCCCCCGCCTACACCGGTGACGGACCGACGCTCGCCGACGGTGCGCACATCCCGCTCGCCCGCACCAGGACGCCGGTCGAATTGGACCGGATCCTGGAGAATTTCGACCAGCTGGGCGCGGCGTTGAAGGGCGACAGCGAGAACGGGCCGATGGCAAGCCGGGTACTGTTCCCGCTGCTCGACGGCAACGGCGACCGGCTGCGGGAGACGCTGGACGCGCTCTCCTCGGCCTTCGAGGTGACCTTCGCCAACGGGGACCAGATCGCCAACACCATCATCAAGCTGAACGAGATCACCCAGGTGATCGCGTCCAACGACCAGACGGTGCGCGACTTCAGCGGCAGGCTCACCGAATTGGTGCAGCTGATGGGCGAGCAGTCGCCCGGCCTGCACGCGGTGCTCACCCAGCTCAACGATTTCGTGAACAACACCGCGACGGTGGTCGGACAGAATCGGGATCAGCTGGCGGGCGCGCTGACCCGCTTCGTGGCGATCACCGAGCAGATGCGCGCCAACGCGCGTCAGCTGACCGAAATCGTCGACGTCACACCGCTGTTCTTCCAGAACATCACCAACTCGATGAGCCGCGAGCACGGCGCCGTACGACTGCACGGCCTGCTGGACAAGATCGTGCTGGACGGCGAGGCGCTCGCGCTGTTCTGCGAGCGGATTCAGCTGCGGCTCGACGGTTGCCGGACCGGGAAGATTCAGGACATGGGACCGGATTTCGGTCTCACCGCCGCACTGCTGGGGATCGCGAAATGAGGACGAAGGCGGTGCTGCGACGCACCCTCGCGGCCGGGCTGGTGGCCGCGAGCATCGGCACGGCGACCGGATGCGCGGTGACCGTGGACAACGTCCCGCTGCCCCAGCCGGGCATCGGCGCACCCGGCTACAAGATCCACGCCGCGTTCCGCGACGCGCTCAATCTGCCCGATCGCGCGCACGTGAAGATCGGCGGCACCGACATCGGCGTTGTCACCGGCATCAGCACAACGAACTTCATCGCCGACGTGGAAATGGAGATCCGCGAGGACATCCGGCTGCCGCGCGGTACCACCGCGGAGCTGCGGCAGGCCACCCCGCTCGGCGACATCTTCGTCGCCATGACGCTGCCCGCCGCGCAGGACGGCGCGCAGATGCTGCGGCCAGGTGACACCATCGGCGCCGAGCACACCTCGGCGGGCGCCTCGGTGGAGCAGTTGATGGTCTCGATCTCCATGCTGCTCAACGGCGGCGGCCTCAATCAGGCCGCCAAGATCACCTCCGAGATGAATGCGATGTTCGCCGGGCGAGCACCGCAGCTCGCGCATCTGCTGACCGAATTGAGCAGCGCCATCGAGGCGCTCAACCGCAGGACCGCGGACATCGACAGCGTGCTGTCCGGCGTCAACGTGCTCACCGGCGAATTGGCCGCGCGCAAAGCCGAACTCGGCGAGGCCGCCGACACCTTCCCCGCGCTGCTCGGCCTGTTCGCCGAGAACAACAGGGACATCTCGGCATTGATCGGCAAGGTGTCGGTGACCATGTCCGCGCTCGGCGATTTCACCGAGACCACCGGCCCCGAGTTCGTGAGCCTGTTCGACAGCATCCAGCGCCTGATGTCCGGATTCACCCAGATGGGCGACGAACTCGGCCAAGCGTTGGAGCGCTTCGATCAGCTGTACCCGTCGATCATGGCCTCCTTCGACGGTCCGAATCTGTCGGTCGCGGCGACGGTTTCCTACCTGAGCGTGGGCGCGCTGACCGATCCGCGGGGCAGCCGTTGGCCGGAGGTCGGTGACGTGCCCGCCTTCATCGGCAGCCTCGCGCAGGTCATCGAGAAGGTGATCGGCAGGCTGACCAGCCCGCCGCGCACGGAGGGCGGCCGATGAACATCCCACTCTGGAATTACCTGGTCCGCAAGCGGATCGCGGTCGCCAACATCGGCCTCGTGCTCGTGCTGATCCTCGGCTCGGCGTATCTGGGCGCGCAGGTGCTGCGCTTCAACCCGCTGCCGAACACCTACCTCGTCACCGTGGAATTGCAGACCTCGGGCGGATTGCTGGCCAACAACGACGTCACCTTCCGCGGCACCAGGGTCGGGCGGGTGCGCGAGGTGAGGGTCGCCGACATCGGGATCGCGGCCGTCGCCGAAATCCATTCCGCAGCACGCATTCCCGTGGGCGGTACCGTCGCCGTCGGTCGCCTGTCCGCGGCGGGGGAGCAATACTTGGATTTCCGGCCCGACTCCGACACCGGCCCGTACCTCGCCGATGGCGATGTGGTGGCGATGTCCCAGACCAAGGCCCCGGTCTCGGTGCAGTCCGTGCTCGCGAACGTGAGCGGCATGATCGGCGGCATGAACCCGCAGCGGCTCACCGTCATCATCGACGAGCTGGACAAGGCGCTCGCGGGCGGCCCGGATCGGTTGCGCAACATGATCTCCGGCATCAGCAGGGCCATGGCGGGCCTCACCGATCTGCTGCCGCAGACCAGGCAGTTGATCGAGAACCTCGAGATCATCGCGGAGACCACCTCGCACGCCCAGCCCGATCTGACGACACTGACCACCGGCGCGGGCGCGCTGTTCGAGCAGCTGACCGCCGCCGATCAGGAGGTCAGGCGCTTCCTCGACCTCGCACCGGGTCAGCTGGCGACGCTGGGCGGCTTCGTCACCGAGACCGAGGACCCCGTGACCAATCTGGTGACGAACTTCGTGGCCATCACCAAATCAGCGAAGCTGCGCCAGCCCGCCATCGCGGCGCTGTTCCCCGCGCTGCGCGAAGGCACCGAGGCGATCGGCATCCCCGCGCACGACGGCGCCTTCCACACCCTCGTAGACCCGTGGCCGCGGCCGACCTGCGACTACGAGACCATCCCCGTCGTCCCGACGCTGGCCACCACCGACACCAGGGTGCGGCTCTACAACTACTGCGTCACGAACAACCCGGCACTCCAGGTGCGCGGTTCGGCGAACGCGCCGCGGCCCAATGTGCCCGACAACGGGTCCGGCCCGCCGCCTGGCGTGACCGGCAACGAATTGTCCCGTCCCGTTCCCGGGCGATAGGAAGGAAATGCCATGAGTGACAACGATGTCGATAGCGGCGCCGCGTCCGTCGCGGGGGACAACACGGCGAAGGCAGCCGATGAGACGGCTGCGGATGTGAAAGCTGCTGCGGCGCAGAGCGATGCGAAACCGGCTGCGTCCTCGGATGTGTCCGCCGTCGCCGCCGCGAAACCGGCTGCGTCGGAGGGCGAGGTGAAGGCAGTGGTGTCCACCGATGCGAAACCAGCTGTGGCGGACGGCGAGGTGAAAGCGGCGGATTCCACCGCCGCAGGCGCCACGGTGGACGCGAAACCAGCTGCGGCGGAGACAAGTTGGCGCGATCGTCTGCGCATTCCAGGCGGCGCCAATGGCGTCGTTGCGGCACGTGCCGCGGTGGCCGTGCTGCTGGGCGCCGCGGTCGCTTCGACCGGCTGGTTCTTCGTACAGAACCGGAACAACGAGGCGCTGCTGGAAGCCCATGAGGAGGCCAAGGCGGCCGCCTGCGCGTACGCGCCGGTGCTCGCGAACTACGACGCCAAGAACCTCGACGCCTATTTCGCCGCGGTGCTCGACGGCGCGACGGGCGACTGGAAGAAGCAGTTCGACGACACCAGCCGCGAGCTGAAAGAGGTGCTGACCCAGGGTGAGGTGGTTTCCAAGACCAACGACGTGCAGTGCGCGGTGAAGAGCGGTGACGAGACCTCCGCGGAGGCGATCGTGGTGATCGGCCAGACCATCACCAGTGTCGGCACCCAGGGCAAGCCCGCGCCGGGTCAGCTGTCCATGGTGATGCGGATGGCGAAGGTGGACGGCAAGTGGCTGGTGAACAAGGTGAATTCACCGCTGGTCCCCTCGCCGCAGCAGTAGCGCTTCGTCTTTCGTCTCTGATCACCGAGTCGTCGCGGCGGGCCGCCCGAACAGGATGACCTGCATCAGGTGGATCACCCGCGCCTGCGAGCAGATCGGGTTGTCGGGGCCCAGCCACTGGCCGAGGTCGACGACGAGTGCGAAGGCGGCGTGCACCAGCACCCGCGACTCGGCGGCGGACAGTTCCGGGCGCACCCCGACGACGAGCTTGGCCCACTCTTCGACGTTGAGCCGCTGGATGTTCCGCAGCACGGTGCGGTCCTCCTGCGGCACGTTGCTGATCTCGGCGTAGTAGACGAAGGTCAGTTCCCGCTCGGCGAAGGAACCGGCGACGTACAGCTCGATCAGCCGGGTCAGGGCGCGCTCGGGGTCACCCGCGGAGGCGGCGATCGCGGGGCCGATGGCGGCCGAAACCCGGTCCGCCGCACGGCGGAACGCGGCGGCCAGGATGTCGCCCTTGCTCCGGTAGAAGCGGTAGACGGCCGAGGACGCGGGCAGTTCCGCGGCATTGGCGATGTCCTCGACGCTCACGTTGGGATAGCCGCGTTCGTGGAACAGTTCGATGGCGCGCCGCAGCAACAGCTCGTGCTTGAAGCGCAGCGGCACCTCGGTGGCGCCGTCGGCGACCGGCGCCTCGCCGACCGGCGGCAGGTCGGAACGCACGACATCCAGGCACGCCGTGCGCAGCAGCCTGGTCAGCGAACGCACCGGAATCGACACGTGGTGATCGGAGATGCTGCCGATGACGCTGAGCGCGGCAGTGGCCAGGACGATGCTGTCCGCGCCCACCTGCTCGGGCCGCGCCTCCGCGAGCAACCCGCCGACCACCCGGTACGCCTCGATCAGCTGCTCGATCAGGACCCGGTAGTCCTCCTGCTCGAGGTAGCGGCTCTGCCACCGCAGCAGAGCCGCGCCGCGGCGGTTGGCGATGGACTTCTCGATGAGCGTGTCGAGAATGTGCTCGAGCCGCAGGCTCGCCGGGGCGTCGGCCAGGTCGTCGGGCAGCTGCACGGCTTCGGCGCAGAGCGCGCTCAGTCGCAATGCCTCCTCGCGGAACAACGCGTATTTGCTCGGGTAGTGGCGGTACAGCGCGGTGGAGCTGATGTCGAGCCGGGATGCGATCTCCTCCATGCTGACGCCGTGGTACCCCAGTGCGCCGAAGGCTTCGGCGGAGGTCGCCGCGATCTGCGCTCGCCGGTTTCGCGGCCGTCGTCGGATCACCTTTGGCGCGGCGTTCTCACCGCTCGCGCTCTCACGCGGGGCGCGGCCTTTGTGCGCATCCATGCGGCGATGCTAACCCAAACGGATGCTCGGTAAAGCCGCCTTTCTGATGCCGGAATCAAACTGAATGAAAGATCACAAACTAGTGGTAACACATGTGTTATGCCGGACGATCATAACGATGGGGATCAGAATATTCGGTAACATCAACGGTGCGAGCGAGACCCACGCGGCATCCCGGGGGAGTGCTCCTAGACCTGAGCGGGGCGGCCGAACAACACGATCCGCATCAGCAGCCGGACCCGATCCTGCGCCGCGAGCGGTTCGCTGCCGAACGAGCGGCCGAGATCGATGACGAGCGCGAAGGCCGCGTGGATGAGGAAGCGCGCCTCGGCGGGCGAGAGCTCGGGTCGCACCTCGCGCAGCAGCTTGGCCCATTCCTCGACGCTCAGTCTTTGGATATTGCGCAGTACCGAGCGCTCCTCGGCCGGAACATGCTGGAACTCGGTGAAATACACGAACGTGAGGGCGCGCTCGGCGAACGAGCCGGCGACGTAGTTTTCGATCAGCGCGGTGAGCGCGGCTTCCGGTCCGTCGGAGGTGGCGACGGCCGGACCGATCGCCGCCGAGACGCGGTCGGCGGCCCTGCGGAACGCTGCGGCCAGCAGATCGCTCTTGCCGCGATAGAAGCGGTAGACCGCCGACGCGGCGGAAAGCCCTGCGGCGCTGGCGATCTCCTCGACGCTCACGTTGGGATAGCCACGCTCGTGGAAGAGCTCGACCGCCTTGTGCAGCAACAGCTCGTGCTTGAACGACTCCGGGATCTCGATCGGCGTCGCGGGTTCCGCGGTCGCAGCCGCGGGCGGCAGCTCCGCGCGCGCCAACGCCGAGCAAGCCGAGTCGAGCAGCCGGGCAAGGGATTTCGCGGGCAGCGCGGCGTGGTGGTCGGCGATGCTGGTGATGGCGCTGAGCAGCGCGGCGCGCAGCACCCGGACGTCGTTGTCGTCCAGTTCGGGGCGCAGTCCGCGCAATTCGGTGCCGAGTGCGTCGAGCACGGTGGCCTGCTGCTCGGCCAGGATCCGCTGATCCTCCGGCTCCAGGTAGCGGCCCTCCCAGCGCACCAGCGTGACGCTCGGACGGTTCTCGATGGTCGCGCCGATCAGTGCGTCGAGCACCCGGTGCAGCCGCTGCTCTGGGGTGAGCTCGGCGGTGTCGTCGGGCAGCTCGACCGACTCCGTCATCGCGCGGCCCACCCGCAGCAACTCCTCCCGGAACAGCGCGTACTTGCTCGGATAGTGCCGGTACAGCGCGGCCGAGCTGATCCCGAGTCCGGAGGCGATGTCCTCCATGCTCACGCCGTGGTAGCCGAGCGCGCCGAAGGCGGCGGCGGACGCCGCGGCGATCTGGGCTCGCCGATTCTTGGGCCTGCGCTTGATCTCCCGTGGTGCCGAGTCGCCGCTGACTGCCTTTCGCGCCGTACGGCGATTGTCGACACTCATGCCGGACATCGTAACGACTCCGCTCGCACTGTGATTTGCCCAGGTCGCGGTACGTCGAACGGGCCGGGTCCGCGCCGAGGGCTCGTCGTGGCGGTCGTTTCCGTGTGGTCCCGAGGCTTGGTCCGCTCCGGGACCACACGGTCCGCCGTTCGGCTCGGCGTGACGACGAGGCGGGATGCGCCGCGCCGTGCCGTTCGGAGCTCGGCGACCGAATCATCCGCACCGAGGGCACCAGCAGTCGGCGTGAATCGCTCACCGAACAGATATAAACATACAGGAGCAGTAGGCCAGGTAAGCGTCAAAATTGAGTCAAGAATCGATAGTCACTAAATGTGCGCGACTCGAGGCGGTGGTGTTACCGTTGCGCCGGGGCCGTCGCGCAGACGGATCATCGAGAGAAGTGGGGGTTGCCGTGTCGGCATTTCAAATCGCGGTGGTGTTGTACCCGGGCATGACGGCGCTCGACGCCATCGGCCCGTACGAGGTGCTGCGCTTCGCACCGGGCGCGGAGATCCGCTTCGTCGGTCACGAGGTCGGTCCGGTCGTCACGGACAGCGGTGCGCTCGCGCTCGGCGTGACCCACACCTTCGACGAGACGCCCGCTCCTCGGCTGGTCGTCGTGCCCGGCGGCCCGGCCGCGACCGCCGTCGCGGCGGACAAGAAGGTACTGGACTGGGTACGCGCCGTGCACCGGACCAGCGAATGGACCACCTCGGTGTGCACGGGTGCGCTAGTGCTCGCCGCGGCGGGTCTGCTGGACGGTAGACCCGCCACGACGCATTGGGCGGCACAGCGCCCCCTCGGTCTGCTCGGAGCGGTGCCGAAGCCCGGCGAGCGGTTCGTGATCGGCGACCGCATCGCCACGGCCGCGGGCGTCTCGGCGGGCATCGACCTCGCGCTGTGGCTGGTCGGTGAGATCTTCGGCAGGGAACGCGCCGAGGTCATTCAGCTCGGCATCGAATACGATCCGCGGCCGCCCTTCGACGCGGGCCACCCCGACAAGGTCGATGCCAAGGTGCGTCGTACGGCGCTGGCCGGCCAGGTGCGGCTGCTCGGGCAGTTGCGCCACAGCGGAACTCTGCTGCGCACCCTCACCGGTGCGCAGGAGGCGTTGTGGCGCAGCGCCATTCGACGGATCCGAGCCTGACGGCCGCGGTCGCCCGCACATCGGAGCCCGCGCCTGGCCGGAGCGAACCGGCGGTATCCCTCAGCGCTCGGCAGGCCGGATCTTCGCGTACCAGTCCAGCAGGTCGGGGTCGTCGACGGCGCTGCGCTCCACCACGCGTGCGGCCTCGGCGCCCTGGAACAGCTTCTTGATCGGCACCTCGAGCTTCTTGCCGGTGCGGGTGTGCGGGATGCCCGGCGCGACCAGGATTTCGTCAGGCACGTGCCGCGGCGAGACCTCGGTGCGAATGGTCGAATTGATGCGTTCGCGCAGTTCGTCGGTCAGCTCCGCGCCCGGCGCGAGGACCACGAACAGCGGCATCCAGTAGCCGCCGTCGGGCTGTTCCGCGCCGATCACCAGCGCCTCGGTGATCTCCGTCAGCCGCTCGACGGACTGGTAGATGTCGGCGCTGCCCATCCGGATGCCGTGCCGGTTCAAGGTGGAATCCGAACGGCCGTGCACGACGATGCTGCCGTGGTCGGTGACGGTGATCCAGTCGCCGTGCCGCCAGACGCCGGGGAACATGTCGAAATAGGCGTCGTGGTAACGCGTTCCGTCCGGGTCGCGCCAGAAACTCACCGGCATGGACGGCATGGGCGCGGTGATCACGAGTTCGCCGACCTTGCCGCGCACCGGCTTGCCCTCCGTGTCGAACGAGTCGAGCGCTACGCCGAGGTAGGGCGCCGACAGCTCGCCGGGCCAGACCGGCACCGTGCGAACGCCGCCGATGAAGGCCGAGACCACGTCGGTGCCGCCGCTGATCGAATTGACCGGTACGTGCTCGCCGACGTTGTCGCGCAACCACAGTGCGGAGGAGGGCGGCAGCGCCGATCCGGTGATGCCGACCGTGCGCAGCGCCGCGAGATCGTGCTCGTCGCGCGGGACGACGCCCGCCTTGATGCACGCCAGCACGTAACCGGGACTGGTGCCGAGCACGGTCGCCCGCGTCTCGGCGGCGATCCGCCACAGCGCGTCCGGCGCGGGATAGGTCGGGCTGCCGTCGTAGCAGACGATCGTGGCGCCGATCAGCAGGCCCGCGATCTGGAAGTTCCACATCATCCAGCTCGGGCTGGTGTACCAGAAGAATGTGTCGTCTTCCCCGATATCGGATTGCAGCGCAATCGCTTTCAGGTGCTCCAGCAGCACGCCGCCGTGGCCGTGCACGATGCCTTTCGGCAGGCCGGTGGTGCCGGAGGAGAAGACGATCCACAGCGGGTGATCGAAGTCGACCGTCTCGGTCTCGATGATCGCCGCGACATTGTCGGTGTCGACCGCCTCGGCCCACGGCACGGCGCCGGGGACCTCGAGGCCGAGCCGGGAGACGGCGACCGTCGCGCGCAGGGTGCCGAAACCCTCTTGTAGCGCGGCGATGTCGGCGCGCTTGTCGTGCGCCTTGCCGCCGAATCGGTAGCCGTCGGCGGTCACGAGCACGGTCGGTTCGAGCTGGCCGAGGCGGTCGAGGGCGGCCTTCGGCGAGTAGTCCTGCCCGCACGCGCTCCAGACCGCACCCAGGCTCGCGGTCGCCAGGAACGCGATCACCGCCTCGGGGATGTTCGGCAGGTAGCCGACCACCCGATCACCGGGCCGCACGCCCAGTTCGCGCAGGGTACGCGCGAACGCGGCGGTGGCGTCGATCAACTCGACCCAGGACACTTCGCGGGTAGGCGTGTCCTCGCCGACGGCCAGGATGGCGGGCCGGTCGGTGCGGGCCTGGCGCACGATCTGATCGACATAGTTGAGCCGAGTGCCCGGAAACCATCGGGCTCCGGGCATCTCCGTGCTCGCCAGCACCTCGCCGTCGATGTCGCCGAGCTCGAAGTACTCCCACACCGCCCGCCAGAAACCGGCCAGGTCGTCCACCGACCACTGCCACAGCGAGTGATAGTCCGACGTCGCGACGCCGGTGCGCGCGGCGACGAACCGTGCGAAATCGGTCACCTTGGCGTCGGCGATGTCCCGCTCGGTGGGCACCCACTGTGGTTGCACCGCAATACCTCCTGGCTCATGGATCAGTTGTCAGGCGTGCGCGCGTCGCACGATCTGTTCGGCGTGCCGGAGCACGGGGGCGTCGACCATCCGGCCTTCGAAGGCGAAGACACCGCGGTGCTTCGGCACCTCGTCGAGTACCCGCCTTGCCCAAGCGATTTCGTCGTCTGCGGGTGCGTAGGCCGCGCGGATCACCGGCACCTGACTCGGGTGGATCGCGACCTTCGCGTCGAAGCCGACAGCCACCGCGTCGTCGGTCTCGCCGCGCAGGCCGTCGAGATCGCGGAAGTTCAGATACACCGAGTCGAGGGCGAATTTGCCGTACGCCTTGGCGGCCAGCAACGCGCTGGAGCGGACGTGCCGCGCCACATCGCGATAGCTGCCGTCGGCGTGCCTGCTCGCGGTGCCGCCCAGACCCGCGATCAGGTCCTCCGCGCCCCACATGACGCCGATCGCGTTGCGCGCCGAGACCGCTCGCTCGATCGCCAGCGCGCCGAGCGGCGATTCCACCAGCGCGATCACCTCGTAGTCCGCCAGCGCCGTGATCTGTTCGGCGGATTCGGTTTTCGGCAGCATGACGCGGCGGTATCCGGTCTCGGCCAGTGCGGCGAGATCGAGCGCGTGCTCCTCGGTGTCCGCCGCGTTGACCCGCACCACGGTGGTCTCGGGATCGAGCGGGGTGGCCAGCAGGGCTGTCCGGGCCGCGGCCTTGTCCGCCGCCGCCACAGCGTCCTCCAGGTCGAGGATCACCACATCGGCGGCCGCGGCCGCCTTCTCGTAGCGCTCTGGTCGGTCGGCGGGGCAGAACAACCAGCCCGGCCCCGCCATCTGCCACGTCATGCCTGCTCCGGCGCCTTGCGGACCAGCGTCTTGCGAGTGGCCGTCGCCACCACCTCGCCGTGCTGGTTGCGGGCGGTGTGGGCGAAGGTCACGATGCCCTCGCCCGGCCGCGACTTGGACTCGCGCTTGTCGACGATCACGGTCTCGGCATACATGGTGTCGCCGTGGAACAGCGGCTTCGGGAAGGCGATCTCGGAGAAGCCGAGGTTCGCGACGATGGTGCCCTGCGTCAGCTGCGCCACCGAGAGCCCGACCAGCGTGGACAGCGTGAACATCGAGTTCACCAGCCGCTTGTTGAACGGCGGCAGCGCGTCGCTGAAGGCCGCGTCCAGGTGCAGCGCCTGGGTGTTCATGGTCAGCGTGGTGAACAGGACGTTGTCGGCCTCGGTGATGGTGCGACCGGGCCGGTGCTCGTAGACGACGTCGGTCTCGAACTCCTCGAACCACAAGCCGCGCTGGACGATTCGACGTTTGTCGATGGTTCGCTCGCTGCGCTCGTTCACAGGCCCAGCTCCCGTCCGATCAGCATCAGCTGCACCTCCGTCGTGCCCTCGCCGATTTCCAGGATCTTGCTGTCGCGGTAATGCCTGGCCACAGCGTATTCGTTCATGAAGCCGTTGCCGCCGAAGATCTGGGTGGCGTCGCGGGCGTTGTCCATCGCGGCCTCGCTGGCCACCAGCTTGGCGATGGACGCCTGCTTCTTGAAGGACTTGCCAGCGAGCATCAGCGCGGCGGCGTCGTAGTAGGCGGTGCGCGCGGCGTGCGCACGCGCTTCCATGCGGGCGATCTTGAAGGTGATGGCCTGGTTGCGGCCGATGGGCTGGCCGAAGGCGAGCCGCTCCTTGGCGTAGCGCACGCTCTCGTCGACGCAGCCCTGGGCCGCGCCCACCGACAGCGCGGCGATCGCGATGCGTCCCTCGTCCAGGATGCGCAGGAAGTTGGCGTAGCCGCGGCCGCGCTCGCCGAGCAGGTTCTCCGCCGGGACGCGCACGTCGGTGAGGCTCAGCGGGTGGGTGTCCGAGGCGTTCCAGCCGACCTTGTTGTAGGCGGGCTCCGCGACGAAGCCGGGGGTGTCGGTCGGCACCAGGATGGTGGAGATCTCCTTCGTGCCGCCGGTCGTTCCGGTCACCGCGGTCACCGTGACCAGCTTGGTGATGTCGGTGCCGGAGTTGGTGATGAACTGCTTGCGGCCGTTGATGATCCACGTGCCGTCGTCCAGCACGGCCTTGGTGGTGGTGCCGCCCGCGTCGCTGCCCGCGTCCGGTTCGGTGAGGCCGAAGGCGGCCAGCGCGCGGCCGCTGGTCAGCTGCGGCAGCCACTCCTGCTTCTGCTTGTCGTCGCCGAAGCGGTAGACCGGCATGGCGCCGAGCGAGACGCCCGCCTCCAGGGTGATGGCCACGCTCTGGTCGACCTTGCCGAGTTCCTCGAGCGCGAGGCACAGCGCGAAGTAGTCGCCGCCCATGCCGCCGTACTCCTCGGGGAAGGGCAGGCCGAACAGGCCCATATCGGCCATGCCCGCGACGACCTCGTACGGGAAAGTGTGGTTCGCGTCGTGCTCGGCGGCCACCGGGGCCACCACCTGCTTGGCGAAATCGCGGACCGTCAGCGCCAGGTCGCGGTAGTCCTCTGGCAGCGTGCCGGTGGACAGAAAGTCGGTCATACGAGGGTTCCTTCTCGTTCGGAGGTATTCGTTTCGTCCGCGGCCACGATGCGGGCGAGGGGCTGGTCGAGGCGTACCTGGGCGCCCGGTGCGACCAGCACTTCGACGGTGCCCGCCACCGGCGCGGTGAGCGTGTGCTCCATCTTCATGGCCTCCACCACGACGACGGGCGCGCCCGCCGCCACCGTCGCGCCGGATGCCACCGGGACGGCGATCACCGAACCCGGCATGGGGCTGCGTATCTCGGCGTCGCCGACGTGTTCGCCGCCGCCGCGCACGTTCACCTCGGCGACCTCGCGGAGCACCGCGACGCCCACGGGCCCTGCCACCCAGAGCTGTCCGTCGTGTTCGGCCACCCGGTAGTCGCGACGCACGTCGTCGACGGTCAGCGTGAGCACACCGCTTTCCGCGGTACGCGCGGCGAAAGTCGCTTTCAGCGTGAGGGATTCGCCCTCGCCGACGCGGACCTGCGCCGCGTCGGGGCGGCCGCCGAGGTAGACGTGCTCGGTGCGGTCGCCGCCGGCCAGCCGGATCGGGGTCGGCGCGGGAACGCCGATTCGCCAGCCCGACGGGATGTCCCACGGGTCGGACGGCTCGGCGGGCCAGCGGCGCAGCCAGTGGTAGGCCGCCGCGACCACGAATTCCTCGTCGCGTACCGGTTGGGGATGGAAGTCGCCGACCCTGCGGTCGAGCAGACCGGTGTCGAGTCGTCCCGCGGCCACGTCCGGGTCGGCAAGCAGGAAGCGCAGGAATTCGATATTGCTGGTCACCCCGAGCAGCACGGTGTCGGCCAGCGCCCGGTCGAGCGCGGCGAGCGCCGCGGCGCGGTCGGGGCCGTGCGCGATGACCTTGGACAGCATCGGGTCGTAGTCGCTGCCGACCACGGTGCCCACGCGCAGTCCCGAATCCACCCGCACACCAGGCCTTTCCGGTTCCACCAGGTCCAGCACCGCGCCGCCGGTGGGCAGGAACCCGCGGCCGGGGTCCTCGGCGTAGACGCGCGCCTCGACGGCGTGCCCGGTGAGCCGGATCTCCTCCTGGCGGGCGCCGATCTTCTGGCCCGCCGCGACCCGGACCTGGCATTCCACCAGATCCACACCGGTCACCAGTTCGGTGACCGGATGCTCCACCTGGAGGCGGGTGTTCATCTCCATGAAGAAGAACTCGTCCGGCCGGTCGGCGGAGACGATGAATTCGACCGTGCCCGCGCCGACGTAGTTCACGCTGCGCGCGGTATTGCACGCCGCGGCCCCGATGCGCTCCCTGGTGGCCGCGTCCAGCAGCGGCGAGGGTGCCTCCTCGATGACCTTCTGGTGCCTGCGCTGCAAGCTGCATTCGCGCTCGCCCAGGTGCAGCACGTTGCCGTACTGGTCGGCGAGGATCTGCACCTCGATATGGCGGGGCCGGGTGACGAACCGCTCCAGGAACAGGGTGTCGTCGCCGAACGCGGCGCCCGCTTCGCGCCGCGCGCTGACCAGCGCATCGGGCAGCAGCGCCGGGTCCTCGACCATGCGCATGCCCTTGCCTCCGCCGCCCGCCGACGGCTTGACCAGCACCGGGTAGCCGATCTCGGCGGCCGCGGCGATCAGCTCGTCGTCGGTCAGGCCCGGCTTGGCGATGCCGGGCACCACCGGCACGTCGAAGGCCGCGACGGTGTTCTTGGCGGCGATCTTGTCGCCCATGATCTCGATGGCGCGGGCGGGCGGGCCGAGGAAGACGATGCCCGCGTCGGCCAGTGCCGCGGCGAAAGCGGCGTTCTCGGAGAGGAATCCGTAACCGGGGTGCACGGCCTGCGCGCCGGTGCGCACGGCGGCCGCCACGACTTTGCCTATGTCCAGGTAACTTTCGCGGGCGGGCGCGGGGCCGAGGCGCACGGCGGTGTCCGCCTCGATGACGTGCCTGGCCCCGGCGTCGGCGTCGCTGTAGACAGCGACGGAGCGAATGCCCATGGCGCGCAAGGTACGGATGACACGCACCGCGATCTCGCCGCGGTTGGCGACGAGTACGGTGTCGAAATCGACGGGGTGGGACTTGTTCAGCATCGCGATCACATCCGGAAGACGCCGTAGGAGACGGGTTCGAGCGGCGCCTGGGCGCATACCGAAAGGGCAAGGCCGAGGACAGTTCTGGTGTCGAGGGGATCGATGACGCCGTCGTCCCAGAGGCGGGCCGTCGAGTAGTACGGGTTGCCCTGGTGCTCGTACTGCTCGCGGATCGGCGCCTTGAACGCCTCCTGGTCGTCCTCCGACCAGGGCTGCCCGCTGCTGTCCAGCTGATCGCCGCGGACGGTGGCCAGCACCGAGGCGGCCTGTTCGCCGCCCATCACCGAGATACGTGCGTTCGGCCACATCCACAGGAAGCGAGGAGAATACGCGCGCCCGCACATCGAGTAATTGCCCGCGCCGTAGGAGCCGCCGATGACGACGGTGAGCTTCGGTACCCGCGCACACGCCACCGCGGTCACCATCTTCGCGCCGTGCTTGGCGATGCCGCCCGCCTCGTAGTCGCGCCCGACCATGAAGCCGGTGATGTTCTGCAGGAACAGCAGCGGGATCTTGCGCTTGTCGCACAGCTCGATGAAATGCGCGCCCTTCATGGCGGATTCGGCGAACAGCACGCCGTTGTTGGCGACGATGCCCACCGGATGGCCGTGGATCCGCGCGAAGCCGGTGACCAGCGTCTTGCCGTACTCGGCCTTGAACTCGTGGAATCCGCTCTCGCCGTGCTCGCCGCCGTCCACGATGCGGTGGATGACCTCGCGCACGTCGTAGGGCGTGCGCAGGTCGACGGGCACCACGTCGTACAGCTCGGACTCCGCTAGCGCGGGCGGCCTGGAAGCCGTTACCTCCCATGGGCTTTCCTGCCGCGGGCCGAAGGTGGACACGATGCGGCGCACGATGCGCAGCGCGTCCTGGTCGTCCTCGGCCAGGTGGTCGGTGACGCCCGACGTGCGCGAGTGCAGCTCACCGCCGCCGAGTTCCTCGGCCGTGACCACCTCGCCGGTGGCGGCCTTCACCAGCGGCGGGCCGCCGAGGAAGATCGTGCCCTGGTTTCGCACGATCACCGCCTCGTCGCTCATCGCGGGCACGTACGCGCCGCCCGCGGTGCACGAGCCGAGCACGGCCGCGATCTGCGGGATGCCCTTGGCGCTCATGGTGGCCTGGTTGTAGAAGATGCGGCCGAAGTGCTCTCGGTCGGGGAACACCTCGTCCTGGCGCGGCAGGAACGCGCCGCCCGAATCGACCAGGTACAGGCAGGGCAGCCGGTTCTGCAGCGCCACCTCCTGCGCGCGCAGATGCTTCTTCACCGAGAGGGGGTAGTAGGTGCCGCCCTTGACCGTGGCGTCGTTGGCCACGATCACGCACTCGCGTCCCGACACCCGCCCGATCCCGCCGATCACGCCCGCGCCCGGGCACTCGTCGCCGTACATCCCGTTCGCCGCGAGCGGGGAGAGCTCGAGGAACGGGCTGCCGGGATCGAGCAGCTGGTCCACCCGCTCCCGGGGTAGCAGTTTGCCTCGCGCGATATGCCGCTCCCGCGCCTTGGCGGGCCCGCCGAGCGCGGCCGCCGCCAATCGTGCGCGCAGGTCGCTGGTGAGCGCCTCGTGCGCCGCGCGGTTGCCGACCTCTTGGGTAACCGTCATCACGTCCGCCGTCCAGTTAGTCGCCGATAACTGAGATTCAGGTTAATATCGATTAACCGAGTTGTCCAGATCGGGTGAAAGGAGCGGGTGTGACCGGCGCGGAAGCTGTGACACTCACCCGCCGCGAGCAGCTGAAGGCGGAGCGGCGCAAGCAATTGCTGGAGGCAGGAGCCCGGCTCATCGCGGATCGGGGCTTCCTCGGCGTGCGGCTCGACGACCTCGGCGCGGCCGTCGGCATCAGCGGGCCCGCGGTCTACCGGCACTTTCCCAACAAGGAGGCGCTGCTCGTCGAGCTGTTGGTCGGGGTCAGTCAGCGGCTGCTCGCGGGCGGCCGGGCCGTCGTGGTCGGCGCGAACTCCGCCGAGGCGGCGCTGGAAGGGCTGGTCGACTTCCACCTGGACTTCGCGTTCGGCGAGCCCGAGCTCATCCGCATCCAGGACCGGGACCTGGACAACGTGCCCGCCGGACCGCGGCGCGAGCTGCGGCGCACCCAGCGCCAGTACGTCGAGGTCTGGGTGGAGGTGCTGCGCAAACTGCATCCCCGGCTGCCCGAGGAGGGGGCGCGGGTGCAGGCGCACGCCGCGTTCGGCCTGCTCAACTCGACCCCGCACAGCGCGCCCCCCGCGACCGCGAACAAGGCGAGGCCGATCCTGCGCGAGATGGCGCTGGCCGCGCTGGCCCGGACCACCTGATCGCGCGCTGATCGGCCGCCGCACGCTCATCGAGCGCTCCAGCCCCCGTCCATCGTGTAGGAGGCGCCGGTGACCATGCCCGCGTGCGGGCCGGTCAGCCAGCCGACCAGGGCGGCGACCTCGTCGGGTTCGACGAGACGCTTGACGGCGCTCTCGGTGAGCATGATCTTCTCGATCACCTGCTGTTCCGGGATGCCGTGCGTCCTGGCCTGATCGGCGATCTGCCTGTCCACCAGCGGGGTCCGGACATAGCCGGGGTCGACGCAGTTGCTGGTCACGCCGTGCGCGCCGCCCTCCAGCGCGGTCACCTTGGACAGCCCTTCCAGCGCGTGCTTGGCCGTCACGTACGCGGCCTTGTACGGCGAGGCGCGCAGCCCGTGCACCGACGAGATGTTGACGACGCGCCCGAACCCGTTGCGGTACATGTGCGGCAGCACCGCGCGGATGAGCAGGAACGGCGCCTCGACCATCAGGGCGAGGATGTCGCGGAACTGCGCGGGCGGGAAGTCCTCGATCGGGTGAATGCGCTGCACGCCCGCGTTGTTCACCAGCACATCCACCTCCAGCCGCAGGCCTTCCAAGGCTGTGACGTCGAGAAGGTCTACGGCCCAGGCCTCCCCGCCGATCTCGTTCGCCAGTTTCAGCGCGCCGTCGCCATCGATGTCGGCCACGGTGACCTCGGCGCCGCGCGCCGCGAGCTCCCGCGCGCAGGCTGCGCCGATGCCGCTCGCGCCGCCGGTAACCAGGGCGCGCCGTCCGAACAGGTCGGTCATCGAGCGTTCACCTCGGCGTCGGCCCGGTCGACGGCCTGCAGGTCGAGACCTTTTGTCTCCCTCGCGAAGAGCACGGCCACCGCGGTGACCGCCGCGGCCCCCGCCAGGTACCAGGCGATCGGGACCGAGGAGCCGAAGCTGTCCAGCAGCCGGACGGCGATGATCGGCGCGAGCGAACCGGCCACGATGGAGGTGACCTGATAACCCAGCGATACACCGGAATACCGCATCCGGGTGGGGAACATCTCCGCCATGATCGCGGGCTGTGCCGCGTACATCAGCGCGTGGAAGACCAGTCCGATGATGATGGCCGACATGATGACCGCGTGGTTTCCGCTGTCCATCATCGGGAAAGCGAAGAAACCCCAGCTGCCCGCGGTGAGTGCGCCCGCGAAATACACCGGCCGCCTGCCGAATCGGTCGGACAGGTTCCCGGCCAGCGGGATGGCCACGAAGTGCACCGCGTGCGCCGCGAGCAACCACCACAGGATGGTTTTCGTGTCCGCGCCGACGTGCACCTTCAGGTAGGTGATGGAGAACGTGACCACCAGGTAGTACATGATGTTCTCGCCGAAGCGCAGACCCATCGCGGTGAAAACGCCTCGGGGATAACGCTTCAGCACTTCCACCACGCTGAACGAGGTCGCTTTGATCTGCTCGGCTTCACGCTGGGCCGCCAAGAAGATCGGCGCGTCGGTGACCTTGGTGCGAATGTAATAGCCGACCAGCACCACCACCGCCGACAACCAGAACGCGACCCGCCAGCCCCAGGACAGGAACGCCGCGTCCGACAGCGTCGAGGTCAGCGCGAGCAGCACGACGGTGGCGAGCAGATTGCCCGCGGGCACACCCGCCTGCGGCCAGCTCGCCCAGAAGCCGCGGCTGCGGTCGGGGCTGTGTTCGGCGACGAGCAGCACCGCGCCGCCCCATTCGCCGCCCACCGCGAAGCCCTGGACGAAGCGCAACGTGACCAGCAGCGCGGGCGCCCAGTAGCCGATCTGCCCGTAGGTCGGCAGGCAGCCCATCAGGAACGTCGCGCTGCCGACCAGCAGCAGGCTGAACTGCAACAGCGTCTTGCGGCCGTAGCGATCGCCGAAGTGGCCGAAGACGATGCCGCCGAGCGGTCGCGCGGCGAAACCGACCGCGTAGGTGATGAAGGCGGCGAGAATCGCGTCCAGATCGCTGGTGCCCTTGGCGAAGAACACCTTGCTGAAGACCAGCGTGGCGGCGGTGCCGTAGAGGAAGAACTCGTACCACTCGACGACCGTGCCCGCCATCGACGCGGCGACCACCCGCCGTAGTCCGGCCGGTGTCGGGCCGGGATCGCTGTCGGTCGCCCGCAGGGTATCGCGCACGCTCATCGCACTCTCCTTCATGACCGGGACCGCATCACCCCTCATCTGTGATGCGGCCCACATATTGTGCCGAGAACGAGTATTCGTGCAGATCTGTATCGGCCGCAATGGCCAGATGTGCAGGACCAATCTGCGAAGATGCAGATATGAGTCCGGTTTCTCCCGGATTCGGCCGCCGTCCCAGCGCCGATGACCTCCTGGTGCTGCTCGCGGTGGGCCGGTCCGGTCGTTTCGTGTCCGCCGCCGACGAGCTCGGCATCAACCACACCACCATCTCGCGCCGCATCGCCGCGCTGGAGGAAACGCTCGGCGGGCGCGTGCTGACCCGGGTGACCGGCGGGTGGGAACTCACCGATCTCGGACGCGACGCGCTGGCGGCGGCCGAAGCCGTCGAATCGGCGGTCAAGTCGCTCACCGCGGACCCGGCGGGCAATCGCACGCTCGAGGGCGTCGTGCGGATCTCGGCCACCGACGGTTTCAGCGCCTATCTCGCCGCGCCCGCCGTGGCGCAGGTGCAGCGCAGGCATCCGAAGATCGCCGTCGAGATCGTGACCGCCACCCGCCGCGCGTCGCAGCAGCGCTCGGGATTGGACATCGAAGTCGTCGTCGGCGAGCCACAAGTGCACCGGGCCAAGGCGATTCGACTCGCCGACTATCGGCTGGGTCTGTATGCATCACGACAGTACTTGCGCGAGAACGGGATACCCGGCGGCATCGAGGAACTCGCCCGATACCCGCTCGTCTACTTCATCGACTCCATGCTCCAGGTCGACGACCTCGACCTGGCCTCCAGCTTCGCCCCCGCGATGCGCGAATCCGTCTCCTCCACCAACGTTTTCGTGCACGTCGAAGCGACGCGAGCCGCCGCGGGCCTCGGCCTGCTGCCGTGCTTCATGGCCGACCGGCACGACGACCTGGTGCGAGTTCTGCGGGAGGAGGTTTCGGTGCAGCTGGCGTACTGGCTCGTGACACGAACGGAGACGCTGCGCAGGCCGGAGGTGGCGGCGGTGGTGGACGCGATTCAGGAGCGGGTTCGCGAGCAGAAGGGGATGTTGTTGGGGGAGGACGGGTAGGGAGGGGTTCTCCATGAATTGTCGAGCCGCCATGACAGCACCGCGGCTTCGGGTGACGATCTACCCGGCGCCGCGTTATCGGTCCAGAACCTCGCCCAAGCTTTTCGCCGTCGCGGCGCGCTCGACCCAGCTGTTCAGCAAGTCGGCGTCGGTGCACTCGCGGATCCGGGCTTCGGCCTCGTCCGGCACCCGTATGTGCCGCGCACGCAGCATTGTCAGCAGCGCCCGAGCCTCTCCTCTGGCCTCTCCGCGTTCCTCACCGCGCGCGTAGTACCGCCGGGCGAACTCGCTCTTGTACTCGTATGTGCCGGTCGTCATGAGGCTGTCCAAGCTTCGTGCAGGACGGTGGGCATGCGCAGAGGCTATAGCCGCCCACCGACAGGTTTCGGTCCGCACTATCCGTGGGACTCTCGTTGCGCCGGAGAGCATTTCGCGAAGAGCGCGAGGGTGGGGTGAAGCATCGACAATTCACACAGATGTCTCACCTCGTTGGGTGGCCGCTGGGCGCGTCCGGTGAACACGCGTTTCCTTCGGCGAACCTGTCGGGGTCAGCGCCTAGGGTGTGGGCATGGCCTCATTGTCGGATCCCACGGTGCGCGAATTTCTCAGCCATGGCACGCGGACGGGCAAGGTCGCCTTCGTGGCGTCCGATGGGCGTCCGGTCGTCACGCCGGTGTGGTTCCTCGTCGAAGGCGACGAGATCGTGTTCAACACCGGTAGGGAGACCGCCAAGGGCAAGGCGTTCGTTCGTGACGGCCGGGTCGCCCTGTGCGTCGATCTGGAGGGGCCGCCGTATGCCTCGGTCCAGATCCAAGGTGTCGTGACGATGTCGGAGGATCCGGACGAACTGTTGCGCACCGCCACGGCCCTCGGCGGCCGCTACATGGGTGAAGACCGAGCCGAGGAGTTCGGCAAGCGCAACGGCGTTCCCGGCGAACTCGTGGTGCGGCTGCGTCCCACGAAAGTGATCGCCCAGTTCGACGCCACGGCCTGATCGACCGCAGCCCGCGCACGGCTGCGGTGGACGTGGCGGCGCGCCCTAGACTCACCCGCATGACCGTGCACTTCATCGGGGCCGGGCCGGGCGCCGCGGACCTGCTGACCGTGCGAGCGGTCACCCTCCTGCGCACCTCCCTGGTGTGCCTCTACGCGGGCACCTATCTCGACCTCGAGGTGCTGTCCCACTGCGCGCCCGACACCGAACTGATCGACACGCAGCGGCTCGACATCGACCAGATCACCGCCCACCTCGTCCGCGCCCACGAATCCGGCCGCGACGTGGCCCGCCTCTGCTCCGGCGACCCATCCCTCTACTCGGCCCTCACCGAACAGACCCGCCGCCTCGACGCCCACGGCATCCCCTGGGACGTCACCCCCGGCGTCCCCGCCTACGCCGCCGCGGCCGCGCTCCTCGGCACGGAACTCACCGTCCCCGAACTCGTGCAGTCGGTCGTGCTCACCCGCACCCAGGCCCGCTCTACCGCCATGCCGGAATCCGAGGCGCTGGCCAACTTCGCCCACACCGGCGCGACCCTCGTCCTGCACCTGGCCATCACCCGCATCCGGACCCTGGCCGCCGAACTCGTCGCCGATTACGGAGCCGACTGCCCCGTCGCGGTCGTCTACCGGGCCAGCCAACCCGACCAGCTGATCCTGCGCGGCACCCTCACCGACATCGCCGACCAGGTCGAAGCCGCCGATTTGCGGCAAGCTGCCGTCATCCTCGTCGGCCGCGCCCTGACCCCCGCCCTGTCGTGCGCCGGCTCCCACCTCTACGACCCGGGCCGCGACCGTCACTCGGTGCAGGCGGACGAACCGGGGCGTCGCTGATCAGCGAAGTCGGAAGAGGCATCCAGGGTGGCGCGGGGTGGACACACATCTGCCGTACGCGTCACAGCGCTGTCGCCCTTGTGAAGCGTGTGAAACCTCTGCGCGGAAGGACAGCGGTCAGAAGTAGGACAGCACTTCGGCGTCGAACTCGTCGCTGTCCGGCACCTCGGTCGGCGGTTGGTAGTTCGCTGCTCGTCGGGTCCGGTGTGTTGCCCTGGCCGGTTGCCGGTCGGGGTGCTCGAGTTATCGGCCGTCGAACTAGTCGGGTTCGGGGTGGTCGGCTGCGAGTCGTTGCGCTGGGCAGGCGTTGGCTCGGTGTTCAAAGGCGGGTCTTGCTGCGCGCCCTGGCCGGGCTGCGTGGACTGGCCGCCCGTCGGGGATTGCGAGTTCTCACCCGGGGGATTGGAGGGCTGCGACTGCTGGCCGGTGGGTTGGTCAGAAGGTTGCGTCTGCTGCCCTGGCGGCTGGTGCTGCTGACCGGACGGCTGGGTGGGCTGATCCGGCGACTGGTTCTGCTGGCCAGACGGCTGAGTGGGCTGCTCCGACGACTGCGACTGTTGCCCCGACGGCTGACCAGCCTGACCCGACGGTTGCGACTGCTGACTCCCCGCAGGCTGGGTCTGCTGCCCATTCTCGTTGTGCGCCCCGACGGCTGTGTCCGCCCCGGATGCCCTTGATCCTGGTTCCGCTGATTCTGATCGCCACCTGCGTCGCCACCTGCGTCGCCGCCCCCGCAGGCGCACCCACCCCCGTCGCCATCGACGCCAACGCCGCCGCCATCTCCACCGCGAAGATCACCAACGACGCGATGATCACCAACTTGGTGTGCTCGATATCAGCCGCACCATCCCCGATCTGATCAGCCAACGTCTCCCCATGCTTGACCAGCCCATCGAAAGCCCCCGCACCCCCACCCAGCTTCTCCCAATGCTGGGTCGACGCCTGCCCGTCTCACCATCCAACGCCGAGATCGCGGCCTTTACCACATACGTCGCCTCGGAGTCCAACCCGCGCAACGTCTCTGCCGAACCCGTCCACGCCGCCTCCACCCGACGCATCGCCGTCTCATCACCCTCAGGCCAATCCCCAGCCCCCACAAAATATTTCGCAGCCCACTGCAACGGCTCCGGAATCTCGATACCCACGATCGACCCCTCCGCTACTCCACCCGAACCGTCTTGGCCCAAGAACATACCGACAACCCACCAGACGCTCCCCGATCGTCAACGGTTCCCTCTGAAATGGCGAAAACCCGGCGCGGGCCTCGACGATGCTGGTAGAGAAGGCGAAGCGGACTGTGCGCCACGGCGTGTCCAGGCCGCGGCGCGGAACGAGCCTCCCGCCGATCGGGTCTCGTGCTGGGAAGGGCCCTGGACGAATCCGTCCGAGGTTCGCACCGTGAGCAGCGTCGCTGTGAGAACCGCTACAGCGGATCCAGCAAACCCGGCCCGAAGGCCCTGCCAGGGGTGATGTTCCGGTGCTATGGATCTTGGTTGGTCGCTCGGGGTAGGCGCGGGTAGATTGTTCCGGTGATCAGCGAGAAACATCCCGGCTCTGCCGGTCGGTGGGTAGTGGGCGCGGTCGGGCCCATGTAACAAGATCGGCCATCTGGACAGATAGTGCCAGTGAACATTTTTGCCTGATTGATATGAGAACTGAACCCGGGAACGCAGGCGCCACGCTGTGAAAGGTGAGCGTCCTGTCCGGGTGTCGTCGGGGAGCGCTTGCGTGGTGTTCCGGAAGCGAGGTTACGGTTGGACCGGCTGGATTTCGGCGGGAACGGCGAAGCTGGTGGCGAATTCTTCCCGCTGTCGCCCGCTCAGCTGGGCATCTGGTATGCCCAGCACGTCGATCCGCAGGTGCCGATCAATATCGCGCAGTACGTCGACCTGCGCGGTGACCTCGACGTCGCCGCGCTGGAACGTGCCAGCCGCGAGGCCGCGCTGGAGCTCGGCTCGGGCTTCCTGAAGATCGTCGAGCGCGATGGTCAGCCGTTCCAGACCGTCGACCCCGCGCAGGACTCCACCCTGGAGTACATCGACCTGCGCGACGCCGTGGACCCGGAGGCCGCCGCCGCCGAGTGGATGCGCGCCGAGTACAGCCGTCCGCTGAACATCGTCGGTGATCGCCTGATCCGTGCCGCGGCCCTGCGGCTCGAGGATTCCCGCTGGTTCTGGTACTCGCGGGCGCACCACATCGCGCTGGACGGCTTCGGCGCGATGACCTTCCTCACCAGGATCGCGGAGCGCTACACGGCCGCGGTGAACGGCGTCGAGCCGGGCCCGGCGAAGGCCGCCGATCTGAAGTCGCTGCTCGAGTCGGAGTTCGCCTACCGCGACAGCGCCCGCTTCCAGTCGGACAAGGAGCACTGGGCCGAGCGGGTCGCGGGTCTGGAGGAAGGCTCCAGCCTGGCCGGTCGCTCCGCGCCGCCCGCCCCGGTCAACGGGATCTCCAGCGCCGCGCTGTCGGCCGAGCAGGACGCGCTGCTCGCCGAGGCCGTCGCCCGGCACGACAACTCGCCCGCCGGCCTGCTCATCGCCGGTTTCGCGACCTACCTCGCGCAGCTCACCGGCACCGAGGACGTGATCCTCAGCCTCCCGGTGACCGCGCGCACCACCGCGACCATGCGCCGCTCCGGTGGCGTGGTCTCCAACATCGTGCCGTTGCGGTTGCGGGTCGGGCACGACACGACCGTCACCGAGCTGCTGAAGTCGGTGCAGGTCGAGGTGTCCGGCGCGCTGCGCCACCAGCGCTACCGGCACGAGGACATCCGCCGCGACGCGGCGGGCGACGGCATGGTGACCACGGAGTTCTTCGGCCCGTGGGTGAACATCATGCTGTTCGCCAGCGAGATGAACCTCGGCCCGATGGCGGGCCAGCTGAACGTGCTGTCCACCGGCAGCATCGAGGACCTGGGCGTCAACTTCTACCAGTTCGCCGCGGGCACCCGGTCGCACATCGACTTCGAGACCAACCCGAACCTCTACACCGCCGACGAGGCGCGCGCCCATCACGGCCGGTTCCTGGAGTTCTTCGATCGGTTCCTGGCCGCAGGCGCCGAGACGCGGGTCTGGGATCTGCCGGTGACCACCGCCGCGGAGCGCGAGACCACGCTGGTGGAGTGGAACGACGCCGAGCAGGACGTTCCCGACACGACGTTGGCGGCGTTGCTGGATGCGCAGATTCCGCTGACGCCGGACGCCGTCGCCCTCGATTTCGAGGGCCAGACGCTGACCTACGCCGAGTTCGGTGCGCGGGTGAACCGTTTGGCGCGGTTCCTGATCGCCGACGGTGTCGGCCCGGAGTCGCTGGTGGCGCTGGGTATGCGGCGTTCGCTGGAGCTGGTCGTCGGCATGCATGCGGTGCTCAAGGCCGGTGGCGCGTATGTGCCGATCGATCCGGATCATCCGGCCGATCGCACGGCCTACATTCTGGAGTCGGCCGATCCGGTGTGCGTGCTGACGGTGTCGCACGACGAGCTGGAGTTGCCGGAGTCGGTGCGGCGGGTGGAGATCGACACCCTCGATGTGTCGGAGTTCTCCGACGCGCCGGTGACCGATGTGGATCGGCTGGCGCCGCTGCGTCCGGCCAACACCGCTTACGTCATCTACACCTCGGGTTCGACGGGTCGGCCCAAGGGTGTGGCGGTCACCCATCACGCGATCGTCAACCAGCAGCTGTGGATGCTCGACGAGTACCGGCTGACCGCGGACGACGTGTATCTGCAGAAGACCGCGACCACGTTCGACGTGTCGCTGTGGGGCTACTTCCTGCCGTTGATGGTCGGCGCGAAGCTGGTCGTCGCCGCGCCCGACGGGCATCGCGATCCGCTGTACGTGGCGCAGATGATCGAGCGGCACGGCGTGACGGTCACCGACTTCGTGCCCTCGATGCTGACGGTGTTCGTCGCGCACGCCACCGCGGAGCAGTGCGCGACGCTGCGCGCGGTGTTCGTGATCGGTGAGGCGCTGCCGCCGGAGACGGCCGCGGGCTTCCGCGCGATCACCTCCGCCGGTCTGCACAACCTGTACGGCCCCACCGAGGCCGCGGTCTCGGTGACCTACTGGGAGGCCACCGCCGCCGACACGGTGACGGTGCCGATCGGCATCCCGGAGTGGAACGTCGAGGTCTACGTGCTGGATTCGCGGCTGCGTCCGGCCGCGATCGGCGCACCAGGCGAGCTGTACCTGGGCGGACGCCAGCTGGCCCGCGGTTACCGCGGCCGCCCCGACCTGACCTCGGATCGGTTCGTCGCCAACCCGTTCGGTACGAACGGCGAGCGCATGTACCGCACCGGTGACCTGGTGCGGTGGAGTCCCGCGGGGACGTTGGAGTACATCGGTCGTACCGACTTCCAGGTGAAGTTCCGTGGTCAGCGGATCGAGCTGGGTGAGATCGAGACGGTGACGCTGGCTCATCCGGCGGTGAGTCAGTCGGCGGTGTTGGTGGTCGACACCGCGACCGGTCAGCAGTTGGTGGCGTATGTGGTGCCGGGGCCGGGTCTATCGATCGATCCGGTGGAGTTGACGCGTTTCGCGGCCGAGCAGCTGCCGAGCTACATGGTGCCCGCGTCGGTGATGGTGTTGGACGCGTTCCCGCTCAATACTTCCGGCAAGTTGGATCGTAAGGCGTTGCCTGAGCCGGTGTTCGCCGCGGATGCCGGGTATCGGGCGCCGCGGACGCAGGCCGAGCAGATCGTGGCGGGGATCTTCGCCGATGTGCTGAGCAGGCAGCAGATCGGTATCGACGACAACTTCTTCGATCTGGGCGGTAACTCGCTGGTCGCGACGCAGGTGGTGTCGCGGATCGGTGCGGCGTTCGGTACGCAGATCGGTGTGCGGGCGCTGTTCGAGACTCCGACGGTGGCGGGTATCGCCGCGCGCGCGGAGGCCGCGGGTCCGGGTGAGGTATCGCGTCCGCCGTTGGTGGCTCAGCAGCTGCCCGCGCGGGTGCCGTTGTCGTTGGCGCAGCAGCGGATGTGGTTCATCAACCAGTTCGATCCTGCCGCGCCGACCTACAACCTGCCGTTCGTGGTGCGGTTGCGTGGGCATGTCGACGTGTCGGCGCTGAAGGCCGCGCTCAACGATGTGATGGCGCGCCAGGAGTCGCTGCGCACGGTGTTCCCGGAATCCGGTGACGGCGGGTACCAGCAGGTCGTTCCGGACGACGAGATCAATTTGGCGATCTCGGTGCAGGCGATCGACGAGTCCGAGTTGGCGCGTGTGCTCACCGAGTTCGCCAGCCTGGGCTTCGATGTGGCGCGTGAGTTGCCGATCCGGGTGCGGATCTATCAGGTGACCGGCGGGTCGACCAACGGAACGCCCGATCACGCTGTCGCGTTCGTGGTCCATCACATCGCGGCCGACGGTTTCTCCTTCGGTCCGCTCTCGCGCGATGTGGCCAGCGCGTATCTGGCGCGTGCCGCCGGCGAGGCCCCCGCGTGGGCGCCACTGCCGGTGCAGTACCAGGACTACAGCATCTGGCAGCGCGAACTGCTCGGCTCCGAGTCCGATCCCGGCTCGATGGCCGCCCGCCAGATCGCCTACTGGCGACGCCAGCTCGGCGGGCTGCCCGACCAGCTGGACCTGCCCACCGATCGGCCGCGTCCGCCGGTGCAGAGCTTCCGCGGCAGCACGGTGCGTTTCGACATCGACGCCGAATTGCACACCGCCCTCACGAGTTTGGCCCGCGCGCAGGGCGTCAGCCTCTTCATGGTCGTGCACGCCTCGCTCGCGGTGCTGCTCGGTCGCCTGTCGGGTACCAGCGACATCGCGATCGGCACCCCGATCGCGGGCCGTGGCGAGCAGGCGCTCGACGACCTGATCGGCATGTTCGTCAACACCCTTGTGCTGCGCTCCGACGTGGACAGCGGCAGCCAGTTCACCGACTTCCTCACGCGCACAAGGGAAACCGACCTCGCGGCGTTCGCCTACGCCGACGTGCCTTTCGAGCGACTCGTCGAGGTGCTCAACCCGACCCGTTCGCAGGCCAGGCACCCGCTGTTCCAGGTGATGCTCTCCTTCCAGGAGATGGCGCACGGCGCGCTCGAGCTACCCGGTCTGTCGGTGACCGCCACCGAGCTCGAAGTCGACATCGCCAAGTTCGACCTGCAGTGGACCATCACCGAGGAACGCGGCGGCAACGGCGAGCCCGGCGGCATGACCGCGGCGGTGCAGTTCGCCACCGACATGTTCGACGCCGAGACGGTGACCTCGTTCGCCGAACGCTTCGTGCGCATCCTGCGCAGCGTGGTCGACGATCCCGCGGTCGTGGTCGGCGAGATCGACGTGCTCGCCGAGGACGAGCGGCTCGCCGTCTCGCGCGACTGGGTGTTCTCCGGCGCCGACGGCGGCACGGGCCGCTTCGCCGATCCCGACGTCACCCTGGTCGCGCTGTTCGATCAGGCTGTCGCCGCCTACCCGGATCACGTCGCCGCGCGCTTCGGCGCGGAGTCGCTGACCTACGCCGAGCTCGATCGGCGCGCGAATGTGCTGGCGCGCAGGCTGATCGCCGATGGCGCTGGGCCCGAGTCGCTGGTCGCGGTGATCCTGCCGCGCTCGATCGAGCTGGTCGTCGCGCTGCTCGCGGTGGTGAAGACCGGCGCGGGCTACGTGCCGGTGGACCCGACCTACCCGGCGGACCGGATCGCGTACGTGCTGTCGGATTCGCGTCCGACCAGCGTCGTCATCGATTCCTCCGTCGACGTGGCCGTTCCGGACGAATTGCCCACCGTGGTGCTGGACGAATTCGCCTCCGGCGTCACCGATTTCGCGGACACCCCGATCGCCGACGCGGACCGCTCCGCGCCGCTGAACCCCGGCAACGTCGCCTACGTGATCTACACGTCGGGTTCGACGGGTCGTCCGAAGGGTGTGGCGGTCGCGCATCGGAATGTGGTGCGCCTGTTCGCGAATACCGATCGTGATTTCGGTTTCGGTCCCGATGATGTGTGGACGTTGTTCCACTCGTATGCGTTCGACTTCTCGGTGTGGGAGTTGTGGGGTCCGCTGCTGTTCGGCGGGACCGTGGTGGTCGTCGACTACTTCACTTCCCGCTCGCCCGAGCAGTTCCTCGAGCTGCTGCGCGAGGAGCGGGTGACCGTCCTCAACCAGACTCCGTCGGCGTTCTATCAGCTCGCCGAGGCCGACCGCGCCGCGGGACCGGTCGGCCCGCCGCTGTCGCTGCGGTACGTGGTGTTCGGTGGTGAGGCGCTCGAGCTGCGTCGCCTCTCGGATTGGGTTGCCCGCCACGGTGATTCTTCGCCGGTGCTGGTGAACATGTACGGCATCACCGAGACCACGGTGCACGTGTCCTTCCGTGCGCTGGACGCGGAAACCATCGAGGCGGCCTCCGGCAGCATTGTCGGTCGCGCCATCTCCGGGCTCGGCGTCTACGTCCTGGACAACCGGCTCCAGCCGGTCCCGGTCGGCGTCGTCGGCGAAATGTACGTCGCCGGACCGCAGTTGGCGCGCGGCTACCTCGGCCGCCCCGACCTCACCACGACCCGCTTCGTGGCCAACCCGCTCGCCGACGCCGCCACCGCGGGCTCGCGCCTGTACCGCTCCGGCGACCTCGCGCGCTGGAACCGCTTCGGCGAACTCGAATATCTCGGCCGCGCCGACGATCAGGTCAAGGTGCGCGGTTTCCGCATCGAGCTCGGCGAGATCGAAGCCGCCGTCCTCGAACAGCCCGGCATCGCCCAGGCCGCGGTCATCGTGCGCGAGGACCAGCCGGGCGGCCAGCGGATCGTCGCCTACGTCGTCGCCGAACCCGGCGCCGAGCTCGACCTCGACGAGGTCCGCCACGCCGCCTCCGACCGGCTCCCCGCCTACATGGTGCCCTCGGCTTTCATGGCGCTGGACGCGATCCCGCTGACCGTCAACGGCAAGCTGGACCGCCGCGCCCTGCCCGCACCGGTCTTCGAGGTGCGCGAATTCCGCGCTCCGACCACCCCGATCGAGGAGATCGTCGCCCAGGTCTTCGCCGACGTGCTCGACCTGCCCAGGGTCGGCGTCGACGACGACTTCTTCGACCTCGGCGGCAACTCCCTCATCGCCACCCAGGTCGCCTCGCGCGTCGGCATCGCGCTCGACACCCGCGTTCCGGTGCGCATGCTCTTCGAGGCGCCGACCGTCGCCGCGCTCGCCGCCCGCGTGGAATCGCAGGCGGGTGACGGCGCGCGCAAGGCGCTGGTCGCGCGCGAGCGCCCCGACGAGGTGCCGCTGTCGCTGGCGCAGCAGCGCATGTGGTTCCTCAACCGCTTCGACACCTCCTCGGCGGTCAACAACATCCCGGTCGCGATCCGGCTCTCCGGCGAACTCGACGTCGCCGCCCTCCAGGTCGCGGTCATCGACGTCATCGACAGGCACGAGTCGCTGCGCACCGTCTTCCCGGAGACCGACGGCGGCCCGGTGCAGGTGGTTCTCGACGCGGCCCAGATCGTGCCCGACCTCACGCCGTACCGGGTGACCGAGGAGACCCTGCTCGACCACCTCATCGATCTGGCCACCATGGCCTTCGACGTGACCAACGAAGTGCCGCTGCACGCACGGCTTTTCGAGATCAGCGAGACCGAGTACGTACTCGGCATGGTGGTGCACCACATCTCCGCCGACGGCTGGTCGATGGGTCCGCTCTCGCGCGACGTCATCGTCGCGTACGCGGCGCGCACCACCTGGGAGGCGCCGACCTGGGCCGAATTGCCGGTCCAGTACGCCGATTACGCGCTCTGGCAGCGTGAGATCCTCGGCTCGGAGGACGACCCGCGCTCGCTGATCTCCAGCCAGATCAGCTACTGGACTCGCGAGCTCGCCGACCTGCCCGACGAGCTGGTGCTGCCGTCCGATTACCCGCGTCCCGCGGTCGCCTCCTACCAGGGCGGCACCTACGCGTTCGTGATCTCCGGCGAAACCCAGCGCGCCCTGGTCGAATTGGGCCGCCGCTACAACGCCTCGCTGTTCATGGTCATGCACAGCGCCCTCGCCGTGCTGCTGGCGCGGGCCAGCGGCACCTCCGACATCGCCATCGGCACGCCGGTCGCAGGCCGCGGTGAGGCCGCGCTGGACGACCTGATCGGCATGTTCGTCAACACCCTGGTGCTGCGCACCGAGGTGGACGGCGCGGGCACCTTCGCCGAGCTGCTCGACCACGCCAGGGACACCGACCTGCAGGCGTTCGCCCACTCCGACGTGCCGTTCGAGCGGCTCGTCGAGGTGCTCAACCCGGCCCGCTCGCAGGCGCGCCACCCGCTGTTCCAGGTGATGCTGGCCTTCCAGAACACCAAGCAGGCCACCCTGCAGCTGCCCGGCCTTTCGGTGCACGGCGTGGACTACGACGCCCGCCTGGCCAAGTTCGACCTGCAGCTGACCCTGCAGGAGACCCAGGACGAGCAGGGCGAGGCCGCGGGCATGGCGGCCGAGTTCTCCTATGCTCTCGACCTTTTCGACGAGTCGACGGTGGCCGGTTTCGCGCGCCGCCTCGATCGCGTCCTCGCGGCCGTCATCGCCGATCCGAACGTGCCGATCGGCGACATCGATCTGCTCGCGCCCGAAGAGCACGCGCAGGTCCTGGTCGACTGGAACGACACCGCCCACGCGGTGCCCGCGGAGACGCTGATCTCGCTGTTCGACACGCAGGCGGCGGCGAGCCCGGACGCCATGGCGCTGGCCTACGAGGACGAACAGCTCACCTACCGCGAGCTCCACGAGCGCGCCAACCGCATCGCCAGGGAGCTGATCGCCTCCGGCGTCGGCCCGGAATCGCTGGTGGCGCTTGCCATGCGGCGTTCGACGGAGCTGGTCGTCGCGATGTACGCGGTGCTCCAGACGGGCGCCGCCTACGTGCCGCTCGATCCCGATCAGCCCGCCGACCGCATCGGCCACATCCTCGACACCGCGCGGCCCAGTCTGCTGCTGACCACCCGCCGCGACGGGTTCGTCACCGACGACGCGGTCACCGTGCTGTACGTCGAGGACCTGCCGAGCTCCGCGCAGACCAGCGGCGCGCCGATCGCCGACGCCGAACGGTCGCGCCCGCTGCGGCCGGGGAACACCGCCTACGTCATCTTCACCTCCGGTTCGACCGGTCGGCCGAAGGGTGTGGCGGTCAGCCATGCCGCGATCGTGAACCGCCTGCTGTGGATGCAGCACGAGTACCCGATCGGCGCCGACGACGCCGTGTTGCAGAAGACGCCCGCCACGTTCGACGTGTCGGTGTGGGAGTTCTTCTGGCCCTTGCAGACCGGCGCCCGGCTGGTCGTCGCGAAGCCGGACGGCCACCGCGATCCGGTGTACCTCGCGCAGATCATCGCCGAACAAGGCATCACCACGGCGCATTTCGTGCCGTCGATGCTGTCGGTGTTCGTCTCGACGCTGGGCAACGCGACACCGGGCGAGGAGAACGGCGACACCGCCGCCCTGCCCGACTCGCGCCTGCGCCAGGTGTTCGCCTCGGGCGAGGCATTGCCCGCGCCGACCGCGCAGCGGTTGCGTGAGCTGACCGGTGCGCGTCTGCACAACCTCTACGGCCCGACCGAGGCCGCGGTCGACGTCACCTACCACGAGGTCGTCGACACCGACGAGGTATCGGTGCCGATCGGCCGTCCGGTGTGGAACACCAGGGTGTTCGTGCTGGACGCGCGCCTGCACCCGGTCGCGCCGGGTGTCGCGGGCGAGCTGTACCTGGCGGGCGATCAGCTGGCGCTGGGCTACCTGGGTCGCAGCGATCTGACCTCGGATCGTTTCGTCGCCAACCCCTACGGTGTGGCCGGTTCGCGGATGTACCGGACCGGTGACTTGGTCACCTGGACCAAGCACGGTGAGCTGGAGTACTTGGGCCGCACCGACTTCCAGGTGAAGTTGCGTGGTCTGCGCATCGAGCTGGGCGAGATCGAGGCGGCGCTGCTCGCGCAGCCCGGTGTCGCACAGTCGGTGGTCGTGGTGCGCTCGGACGCGCACGCGGGCGATCAGCTGGTGGGTTACGTTGTCGCCGAAGCGGATTCCCTAGTCGATCCGACGATGGTGAAGGCGGGCCTCGCCGCGTCCCTGCCCGGGTACATGGTGCCCGCGGCGCTGGTCGTGCTGGACGCCTTCCCGGTCAACGCCTCCGGCAAGCTGGACCGCAAGGCGCTGCCCTCGCCGGTCTTCGAGGCCAAGAGCTTCCGCGCGCCGTCCACGCCGATCGAGGAGATCGTCGCGGACATCTTCGCCGATCTGCTCGGCGTCACCCGTGTCGGCGTCGACGACGACTTCTTCGAGCTCGGCGGCAACTCGCTGGTCGCCACTCAGGTCGCGGCGCGGCTGAGCAAGGCGCTGGACGCCGAGGTCGGCGTGCGCACGCTCTTCGAGGCGCCCACCGTCGGCGCGCTGGCCGCCCGCGTCGAATCGCACGCGGGTACCGGTGTGCGCCAGGCGCTGAGCGCCCGCACCCGGCCGGAGTATCCGCCGCTGTCGCTCGCTCAGCAGCGCATGTGGTTCCTCAACCGCTTCGACCTCGGCACCGAGCCGGGCGCGGCGGCGGGCACCTACAACATCCCGGCCGCCGTCCGGCTGCGGGGTCTGCTGGATCTGAGCGCGCTGCGCGGTGCGCTCAGCGACGTGATCGCGCGGCACGAGTCGCTGCGCACCGTGTACCCGTCGCAGGAAGGCGTCCCGTACCAGCGGGTGCTGCCGTCCATTCACGCCATTCCGGAACTGGACGTCGTCGAGGTCGACGAGACCGAAACGTACGGCGCGCTCTACGAATTCGTGAACCGCGGCTTCGATGTCACCGCCGAACCGCCGGTGCGACTGCGCATCTACGAAGTGGGCGAGCGCGACTACGTGCTCGCGGTGGTGGTGCACCACATCGCCGCCGACGGCTTCTCCATGCGGCCGCTGGTGCGCGACCTGATGACCGCCTACGTGGCGCGTACTTCGAACTCCGAGCCCGGCTGGCCGCCGCTGGCCGTCCAGTACATCGATTTCGCGCTCTGGCAGCGCGAAACCCTCGGCGACGAGGACGATCCCACCTCGCTCATCTCCGAGCAGCTCGACTACTGGCGCGAGGCGCTGGCCGATCTGCCCGACGAGCTGCGCCTGCCCGGCAAGCCGCGCCCGACCGTGGCCTCCTACCAGGCGGGCACACACCGCTTCCGGGTGCCGGGCGAGCTGATCGACGAGCTGAACCGCGTCGCGCACGCGAACGGCACCACGCTGTTCATGGTGGTGCACAGCGCCTTCGCGACGCTGCTGTCGCGCCTGTCCGGCGCCGACGACATCGCCATCGGCATCCCGGTGGCGGGCCGTGGCGAGCAGGCGCTCGACGACCTCGTCGGCATGTTCGTCAACACCCTGGTGCTGCGCACCCAGATCGACACCGCCGCGTCGTTCACCGATCTGCTCGCCCAGGTCCGGGAACGCGACCTGCAAGCCTTCGCGCACGCGGACGTGCCGTTCGAGCGGCTGGTCGAGGTGCTCAACCCGGCCCGCTCGCAGGCGCGGCACCCGCTGTTCCAGGTGATGCTCTCGTTCCAGAACATGGGCCGCACGTCGCTGGAGCTGCCCGGTCTGACGGTGTCCGAACTCGGCATCGATCAGCCGACGGCCAAGTTCGACATGCAGCTCACGCTGAGCGAGGTGCCGGACGGCGCGTCCGAGATGGACGCCGAACTCGTCTACGCCACCGACCTTTTCGACGCCGCCTTCGCGGGCGCTTTCGGCGCCAGGTTCCTGCGCGTGCTGCGCGGGATCGCCGCGGCGCCGTCGACCGTGATCGGTGACATCGAGCTGCTCGACGCCGCCGAGCGCGCGCTGGTGCTGAAGCAGTGGAACGACACCGAATTCGCGGTGGACGCGGCCCTCGCCTCGCCCGTCGGCGACGACGACGCCGCGACGCTGGTCGCGCTGTTCGAGGCGCAGGTCGCGCGCACCCCGGACGCGATCGCGCTCACCTTCGAGGGGACGAGTCTGTCCTACGCCGAGTTCGCGAGCCGGGTGCACCGCCTGGCGCGCTGGCTCAAGCAGAACGGCGTCGGCCCGGAATCGTATGTGGCCCTCGGCATGCGCCGCTCGCTGGACCTGCTGGTCGGCATGTACGCGGTCTCCGCCGCTGGTGGCGCGTACGTGCCGCTCGACCCGGACAACCCGGCCGAGCGCATCGAGCACATCCTCGACACCGCGGGCCCAGTCTGCGTGCTGACCTCCGGCGCGGATCTCGACGTAGCGCTGGCACGCCAGGTGCGCATCGACGAGCTCGACCTGTCCGGGTACTCCGACGAGCCGCTCACCGACGCGGACCGGCACCGGCCGCTGCGCACCGGTAACACCGCGTACGTGATCTTCACGTCGGGTTCCACCGGCCGCCCGAAGGGCGTGGCGGTCTCGCACGCCGCGATCATCAACCGCCTGGTGTGGGGCCACGCGCAGTACGGCCTCGCCGCCGACGACGTGGTCTTGCAGAAGACCCCCGCGACGTTCGACGTGTCGGTGTGGGAGTTCTTCTGGCCCTTGCAGGTCGGCGCCCGCCTGGTGATCGCCAAGCCGGACGGCCACCGCGACCCGGCCTACCTGGCTCAGCTCATCATCGACGAGCAGATCACCACGGCGCACTTCGTGCCGTCGATGATGTCGCTGTTCGTCGTGGAGCCGCGCGCGGCCGAATGCACCGGCCTGCGCAACGTTTTCGCCTCCGGTGAAGGCCTGCCCGCGGTCACCGCGCAGCGCCTGCGCGAGCTGACCGGCGCGCGCCTGCACAACCTGTACGGCCCCACCGAAGCGGGCGTCGAGGTGACCTTCCACGAGGTCACCGACGCCGACACTGTCACCGTGCCGATCGGCGCGCCGGTGTTCAACACCCAGGTGTACGTGCTGGATTCGCGTCTGCGGCCGGTGCCCGTCGGCGTTCCGGGCGAGTTGTACCTGGCGGGCGCGCAGCTGGCCTACGGCTACGTCACCCGTCCGGATCTGACCACCGAACGCTTCATCGCCGACCCGTTCGGCCACGGCGTGCGCATGTACCGCACCGGCGACCTGGTGGCCTGGACGCCCGCCGGTGAGCTGGAGTACCTGGGCCGCACCGACTTCCAGGTGAAGCTGCGTGGTCTGCGCATCGAGCTCGGCGAGATCGAGGGTGCGCTGACCGGGCTGGACGAGGTCTCGCAGTCGGTGGTCGTGGTGCGCACCGACGAGCGCACCGGCGATCAGCTGGTGGCCTACCTCATCGCGCGGCCGGGCACGGCCATCGATATCGAGCGGGTCAAGTCCGCGCTCGCCACGCAGCTGCCCGCCTACATGGTGCCCGCGGCCTTCGTGGTGCTCGACGCGTTCCCGCTGAACACCTCGGGCAAGCTGGACCGCAAGGCGCTGCCGGAGCCGACGTTCGAGGCGAAGGTCTTCCAGGCGCCGGTCACCCCGGTGCAGCAGATCGTGGCCAGCGCGTTCGCCGACGTGCTCGGCATCGAGCGGGTCGGCCTGGACGACGACTTCTTCGCTCTCGGCGGCAACTCGCTGGTCGCCACCCAGGTGGCGGCCAGGCTCGGCGAGGCGCTGGACACCCAGATCCCGCTGCGCACCCTGTTCGAGGCCTCCACGGTCGCCGCGCTGGCCGCCAAGGTGGAGTCGGCCACGGGCTCGGGCGGCAAGGCGCCGCTGGTCGCGCAGCCGCGACCCGAGCTGGTGCCGCTCTCGCTTGCGCAGCAGCGGATGTGGTTCCTCAACCGCTTCGACAACCGCACCGCGGTGAACAACATCCCGGTCGCCATCCGGTTGACCGGCACGCTCGACGCGGTCGCGTTGCAGGCCGCGATCCGCGACGTGATCGCGCGCCACGAGGCGCTGCGCACCGTCTACCCGGAGGTGGAGGGCGAGGGCTACCAGCGCGTCCTGTCCGCCGACGAGGTGCGCTTCGATCTGACGACGGAGTGGGTGCCGAGCACCGAACTGCCTTCGCGCATCGTCGAACTGGCGAGCGTGCACTTCGACGTGACCAGCGAGATCCCGTTCCGGGCCGACCTGCTGACGGTCGACGAACGCAGTCACGTCGTGGTGCTCGTCATGCACCACATCAGTGCCGACGGCTTCTCGCTGCGTCCGCTGCTGCGCGACGTGGTGGTGGCCTACACCGAGCGCGCCGGCGGGGAAGCCCCCGGCTGGGCGCCGCTCGACGTGCAGTACGCCGACTACGCGCTGTGGCAGCGTGCGGTGCTCGGCTCCGAGGACGATGCGGAGTCGGTGGCGGCCAAGCAGATCGGCTACTGGTCCGAGCAGTTGCGGGATCTGCCGGATCAGATCGAGTTGCCCGCGGATCGGCCGCGTCCGGAGGTCGCGTCGAACGTTGGTGGGCTGCACGCGTTCTCGGTGGACTCGCAGCTGCATCGCGCGCTCGGGGAGGTGGCGCGCGCGCACGGCGTGACGGTGTTCATGGTCGTGCACGCGGCGTTGGCGACGTGGGCGGCGCGGTTGTCCAACAGCACCGATATCGCGATCGGCACGCCGATCGCGGGTCGTGGCGAGCGTGCGCTCGACGATCTGGTGGGCATGTTCGTCAACACGCTGGTGTTGCGCAACGAGGTCGATCTGGGCGGTAAGTTCAGCGATCTGCTCGAGCAGGTCCGGCGCACGGACCTGGCGGCGTTCGCGAACGCGGATGTGCCGTTCGAGCGTTTGGTGGATGTACTGAGTCCGGCGCGTTCGCAGGCGCATCATCCGCTGTTCCAGGTGGGATTGACCTTCGAGGCGGCCTCGGCCGCCGACATGGGCACTGTCGCGTTGCCCGGGTTGGATCTGGATGTCGTCGAGTTCGACGCGGGGACGTCGAAGTTCGATGTGCAGCTGACCGTGGGCGAGGCCCGTGACGGTGGGCTGGCGTTGTCGTGGAACTACGCGAGCGAGCTGTTCGACCCGGAGACGGTGTCCTCGTTCGCCGATCGGTTGGTGCGGATTCTGCGCGCGGTGGCCGAGGATCCGGCGGCGGTCGTCGGCGATATCGATCTGCTGGGTGAGGCCGAGCGGCTGGATGTCTCGCAGCGCTGGGTGTCGGCGGGCGCGGACGCCGGTGTGGGCCGGTTCGCCGAGGTCGGGGTGACGCTGGTCGAGCTGTTCGATGAGATGGTCACCGCGCATCCGCATCGGATCGCGGCGCGTTTCGGTGCGGACTCGCTGAGTTACGCGGAGCTGGATCGGCGCGCGAATGTGTTGGCGCGCAGGTTGATCGCCGATGGCGCTGGGCCGGAGTCGCTGGTCGCGGTGATCCTGCCGCGCTCGTTGGATCTGGTGGTGGCGCTGCTGGCGGTGGTGAAGACCGGCGCGGGTTATGTGCCGGTGGATCCGACCTATCCGGCGGACCGGATCGCGTATGTGCTGTCGGATTCGCGTCCGACCAGCGTGGTCCTGGACTCCACGGTCGAGGTCGAGATCCCGGCGGGCCTGCCCTCGGTGGTGCTCGACGGGTTCGCGGTGGAGACCGGCAATGTGGTCGACGCCGACGACGCGCCCATCACCGACGCCGATCGCCGCGCCGCGCTGACCCCGGACCATGTCGCCTACGTGATCTACACGTCGGGTTCGACGGGTCGTCCGAAGGGTGTGGCGGTCGCGCATCGGAATGTGGTGCGGTTGTTCGCGAATACCGATCGTGATTTCGGTTTCGGTCCCGATGATGTGTGGACGTTGTTCCACTCGTATGCGTTCGACTTCTCGGTGTGGGAGTTGTGGGGTCCGCTGCTGTTCGGCGGGACGGTCGTGGTGGTGGACTACTTCACCTCGCGTTCCCCGGAGCAGTTCCTGGAACTGCTGCGCGACGAGCGCGTGACGGTGCTGAACCAGACCCCGTCGGCGTTCTACCAACTGGCCGAAGCCGACCGCAATGCTGCCGCGGACGCCGCGCCGCTGTCGCTGCGGTACGTCGTATTCGGTGGTGAGGCACTCGAGCTGCGTCGCCTCTCGGATTGGGTTGCCCGCCACGGCGCTCCGTTGGATGGCCGCTCCGCAAGCTCCTCGGCTGGCGCTCCGGTGCTGGTGAACATGTACGGCATCACCGAGACCACGGTGCACGTGTCCTTCCGTGCCCTGGACGCGGCGACGATCGAGGCGGCCTCCGGCAGCATCGTGGGTCGCGCGATCGCGGGCCTGAACGTATACGTGCTCGACAACCGGCTGCGCCCCGTGCCGGTCGGTGTCGCGGGCGAAATGTATGTCGCGGGACCGCAGTTGGCGCGTGGCTACCTCGGCCGTCCCGACCTGACGGCCGCGCGTTTCGTGGCCAACCCGCTGGCGACCCCGGATGGTTCGGGCTCGCGCCTGTACCGCTCCGGCGACCTGGCGCGCTGGAACCGCTTCGGTGAGCTGGAGTACCTGGGCCGCGCCGACGATCAGGTCAAGGTGCGTGGTTTCCGTATCGAGCTCGGCGAGATCGAAGCCGCGGTGCTCGCTCAGCCGGGCATCGCCCAGGCCGCGGTCATCGTGCGCGAGGACCAGCCGGGCGATCAGCGGATCGTGGCCTACGTCGTCGCCGAACCCGAGGTGGTTCCCGACCTGGACGTGGTGCGTTCCGGTGCGGCCGAGCGGCTGCCCTCCTACATGGTGCCCTCGGCGTTGGTGCGCCTGGAATGGATCCCGCTGACCGTCAACGGCAAGCTGGACCGTCGCGCGCTGCCCGCGCCTGCCGCCCAGGCCAGGGCGTTCCGCGCCCCGGTGACGCCGGTGCAGGAGACGGTGGCCGCGGTGTTCGCCGAGGTGCTCGACCTGCCCCGCGTCGGCGTCGACGACGACTTCTTCGACCTCGGCGGAAACTCGCTGATCGCCACCAGGGTGGTGTCCAGGATCGGCGCGGCGCTCGGTACCTCGGTGCCGGTGCGCACGCTGTTCGAGGCGTCCACCGTGGAAGCCCTTGCCGCGCGGGTGGAATCGCACACCGGCGGCGACGGCCGCTCCCCGCTGGTGGCGCGCAAGCGTGCCGCGAGCGAACTGGTGCCGCTGTCCTACGCGCAGCAGCGCATGTGGTTCCTGAACAAGTACGACACCTCCTCGGCCGCCTACAACCTGCCGATCGCGATCCGGATGTCCGGCGCGCTCGACATCGAGGCGCTGCGGCTCGCGGTGGCCGACGTGGTGCGCAGGCACGAATCGCTGCGCACCCGCTACCCCGAGCACGGCGGCACGCCGGTGCAGGTCATCGTTCCCGCCGAGGAGATCGCGCTCGATCTGCATCCGGTCGCGGTGCCGCCCGCCGAGCTGATCGCCGCGGTGACCGAGTTCGTCACCGCGGGATTCGATGTGGCCGAACAGGTTCCGCTGCGCACCAGGCTGTACGCCGCGGGACCGGACGAGCACGTGCTCGTCGTGGTCGTGCACCACATCGCCGCCGACGGCTTCTCCATGGGTCCGCTGACCCGCGACGTCATGCTGGCCTACACGGCGCGCACCCAGGACAGCGCGCCCGGCTGGTCGCCGCTCGCGGTGCAGTACGCCGACTTCGCGGTCTGGCAGCGCGAGGTCCTCGGTGCCGAAGACGACGCCGACTCGCTGCTCGCGCGTCAGGTGGCCTACTGGCGGCGCGCACTGGACGGCGTGCCGGACGAACTGGCGCTGCCGACCGACCACCCGCGCCCCGCGATCGCCTCGCACCGCGGCGCGACGCTGCACCACCAGCTGCCCGGCGAGCTGATCGCCGCGCTCGACGAGATCGCCCGCGGCAGCGGCGCTTCGCTGTTCATGGTCATGCACAGCGCGCTGGCCGTGCTGCTGGCGCGACTGTCCGGCGGCGACGACATCGCGGTCGGCACGCCGATAGCTGGCCGTGGCGAGCAGGCGCTCGACGACCTAGTCGGCATGTTCGTCAACACCCTGGTGCTGCGCACCGGCATCGACAACGGCGAGTCCTTCACCGACCTGCTGGACCGGGTGCGGGCGACCGATCTGGACGCCTTCGGCAATGCCGATGTGCCGTTCGAGCGCCTGGTGGAACTGCTCGCGCCGGAGCGGTCGCAGGCGCGCAACCCGCTGTTCCAGGTGATGCTCGCATTCCAGAACCTGGATCGCACTGCGCTGGAACTGCCGGGCCTCTCGGTGTCCGCACTGGACCTCGAGGAGAACGTCGCTCGTTTCGACCTGCAGTTCACGCTGTCGGAAACCGGTTCCACCGGCATGACGCTGGCGCTCACCTACGCCACCGAGTTGTTCGACGCCGAGTCGGTGGCGCTGCTCGCGCAGCGTTTCGAGCGGCTGCTCGCGGCCGTTGTCGCGACGCCCGATCGCGCTGTCGGTGATATCGCGCTGCTGGACGAGGTCGAGGTCGAGCGGGCACTGCGCGGCTGGAATGACACCGCGCGGGGGATCGGTTCGGCGGCAACGCTGGTCGAGCTGTTCGCGGCGCAATCGCAGGCTACGCCTGATTCGGTGGCGATTGTCGATTCGGCCGACGGTAGTTCGCTGACCTATGCGGAGTTCGGTGCTCGCGTGCATCGGTTGGCGCGCAGGCTGATCGAGGCCGGTGTCGGTCCAGAAAGCCTTGTCGCGCTTGGTTTGCGGCGTTCGGTCGACTTCGTTATCGCCGCGTACGCGGTGCATGAGGCCGGTGGTGGTTATGTGCCGCTGGATCTGGATCAGCCTGCCGAGCGGGTAAACTATGTCCTCGAGTCGGCGGCACCGGTCTGTGTGCTGACGACCGCGCGCGATGGCTTCGATGGTGTGGAGCTGCCAACGCTGTCGATCGACGAGCTGGATTTGTCCGGCTACTCCGCCGAGCCGGTCTCGGCTGCTGAGCGGATCGCGCCGTTGCGTCCGTCGAACCCGGCGTATGTCATCTTCACCTCTGGTTCCACCGGTCGCCCTAAGGGGGTGGCGGTGCCGCATTCGGCGGTGGTGAATCAGATTCGCTGGATCACCGGTGAATATGGCATCGATGCCGAAGATGTGGTGCTGTTCAAGACCCCCGCGACATTCGATGTGTCGGTGTGGGAGTTGTTCGGTCCGCTGTCCACCGGTGGCCGCATGGTGGTCGCCAGCCCGGATGGCCATCGTGATCCGCAGTATCTGGCGGATGTGATCGCGGCGGAGCGGGTCACCATGACCTCGTTCGTGCCGTCCATGCTGACCGTGTTCGCGGGTTACGTCGATACCGCGGGTCTCAGCGCCGAACTGGGTTCGTTGCGCCTGCTGTTCATCGCCGGTGAGGCGTTCACCTCGGATGCGGTTCGAGCGATCCGCAAGGTGTCCGAGGCGGAGCTGTATAACCTGTACGGCCCCACTGAATTCACTGTGCACGCCACCCACGGCCCGGTCGCGTCCGCGGTCGTGGGCGCGGTGCCGATCGGTCTGCCGGTGTGGAATGCCCAGGCGTACGTACTTGATTCGCGCCTGCATCCGGTCGCACCGGGTGTTGCGGGTGAGCTCTATCTTGCGGGCGCTCAGCTGGCGCGTGGTTACTTCGGTCGTACGGATTTGACCGCGGACCGCTTTGTGGCCAACCCATTCGGTACAGGGGAGCGCATGTACCGCACGGGTGACCTGGTGGCCCGGGATGCCGATGGTGCGATCGTCTACATCGGCCGCACCGACTTCCAGGTGAAGTTGCGCGGCCTGCGTATCGAGCTCGGTGAGATCGAAACCGCCCTGACCGCATTCGATTCGGTTTTCCAGGCGGTCGTGCTGGTCCGCTCGGACGCGCGCACCGGCGATCAGCTCGTCGGCTATGTGGTGCCCGCCAACGGCACCGCCGTCGATCTCGGCGATCTGCGCACCCGTTTGGCCGCGCACCTTCCGTCGTACATGGTGCCGTCGGCCATCGTGGAGCTCGACGCCATGCCGCTCAACCCGAACGGCAAGCTGGACCGTAAGGCGCTGCCGGAGCCGGTGTTCGCGACCGAGGTCGTGTTCCGCGCCGCCCGCACGCCGGTCGAGCAGATCATCGCCGAGGTGTTCGCCGAGGTGCTCGGCGTGCAGCGGGTCGGCGTCGACGACTCCTTCTTCGCGCTCGGCGGCGACAGCATAGTCTCGATTCAGCTCGTCTCGCGCGCCAGGGCGCGCGGCGTGGTGTTCACGCCGCGGCACGTGTTCGAGCAGAAGACCGTCGCGGGCCTGGCCGCGGTGGCCGAGACCGCCGACGCGGCGGCCCCCGCCGTCGCCGCGCTGGCCGAATTGCCCGGCGGCGGTGTCGGTTCCATGCCGCTCACCCCGGTGGTGCGATTCATGGCCGAGCGTGACGGCTCCTTCGGCCGGTTCAACCAGACCCTGGCGCTGGAGCTGCCGCTCGGCATCGACCGCGCCGGCATCGCGACGACCGTCGGCGCGGTGATCGACCGGCACGACATGTTGCGTTCGCGGCTCTACCGCGACGGCGACGACTGGGTGGTGCGTACCGCCGAGCCCGGCGCCGTCGATGTGGACGCGTTGATCGAGCGGGTCGAGTTCCCGGCTGCGGCCACCGACGACGAGCTGCTCGACATCGCCTCCGCCGCACTGGATTCCGCGCTGGACCGGCTTGACCCCGCGGCCGGTGTGGTGGTGCGGTTCGTGTGGCTGGACCCCGCCGGCGGCGGCCGGATGGGCCGTCTGATCGTGGTCGCCCACCACCTGGTGGTGGACGGCGTCTCCTGGCGCATCCTGGTGCCCGACTTCGTCGCGGCATGGGGCCAGCTGACCGCCGGGCAGCAGCCCGCGCTGGTGGCTCCGGCGACCTCGATGCGGGCCTGGGCGAACGCGCTGGAGCGCGAGGCCGAGAGCCCGGCCCGGGTGGCCGAACTCGACTACTGGCGCGCGGTGACCGACACGCCCGATCCGCTGCTGACCGAGCGTCCGATGGACCCCGCGGTGGACGTCTCCGGCGCGATCGAGAAGGTTCAGGTCGAAATCTCCGCCGAGGTCACCAGGGCGCTGCTCACCACGGTGCCCGCGCTGTTCCACGGCGGCGTGAACGACGGCCTGCTCACCGCGCTCGCGCTGGCGACCGCGAAGTGGCGGTCGATCCGGGCAGGCGCGCGCACCGACGACGCGCTGCTGATCCGCCTGGAAGGCCACGGCCGCGAGGAAGACGTCGTCCCCGGCGCCGACCTCTCCCGGACGGTCGGCTGGTTCACCGCCATCTTCCCGGTGCGGCTCGACCTCACCGGCGTAGACGTGGACGGCGCCCTCGCAGGCGGCCCCGAGCTGTCCAAGGCCGTGAAGGCGGTCAAGGAGCAGCTGCTCGCGGTGCCGGACAAGGGCATCGGCTACGGCCTGCTGCGCTACCTCAACCCGCGCACCGCCGCCGAGCTGCCCGCGCAGCTGCCGGGCCAGGTGAGCTTCAACTACCTGGGCCGCGTCTCCGACACCGATGTGCCCGAGGCGCTGCGCGGCTTCGGCTGGACCCCGGCGCCGGAACTCGGCGCGCTCGGCGGCGCCTATGACGCCGACATGCCGGCCATGGCCCCGCTCGACGTCAACGCGATCGTGGTGGGCGACAAGCTGACCGCGAACATCGGCTTCCCCGCCACCCTGCTCGCCGCCGCCGAGGTGCGCGAGTTCGCCGAGCTGTGGACCTCCGCGCTGGAAGCGGTCGCCAGGCACGCGAATTCGACCGGAGCGGGCGGGCACACGCCGTCCGACTTCGCCCTGGTGCGCGCGAGCCAGCGCGACATCGAGGTCTGGGAGCGGCGCTTCCCCGCGCTGGCCGACGTGTGGCCGCTGTCCGCGCTGCAGGCGGGTCTGCTCTTCCACGCTCGCCTCGCCGCGAGCTCGGTGGACGTCTACACCGCGCAGGCGGTGCTCACCCTCACCGGCCGGGTCGACGCGGCCCGGCTGCGGGCCGCCGCGCAGGCGCTGGTGGACCGCTACGAGAACCTGCGCACCGCGTTCGTCAGCGACAACGACGGCAACCCCGTCCAGGTGGTGCTCGACAGCGTGCGGGTCGCGTGGGCCGAGCACGATCGGACGGCGACCGGTTCGGCCGCCGACCTGATCGAGGCCGACCGCATGCGCCGGTTCGACCTGGACGCGCCGCCGCTGATCCGCTTCACGCTGATCCAGGTGGAGGACCACCGCTGGCAGTTCGTGGTGTCCAACCACCACATCCTGCTCGACGGCTGGTCGATGCCGCTGCTCATGCGCGACCTGATCGTGCTCTACGCGGTGCACGCCGACACCACCGCGCTGCCTGCCGTGCGCTCCTACCGCCACTTCCTGGATTGGACCGCGCGCCAGGATCATTCGGCCTCGCTGGCCGCGTGGTCGACGGCGCTGCGCGGGGTGAGCGAGCCGACGCTGCTCGCGCGCCCCGACGCGGGTCGCGAGATCACCGCGCTCTCCGGCGAGTACCTGTTCGACCTCGACGAGGCGGCGACCGCGCGGCTCACCGCGCTGGCGAGCTCGCTCGGCGTCACCCCGAACACGGTGCTCCAGGTGGCCTGGGGCATCCTGGTCGGCCGCGTGACCGGCGCCGAGGACGTGCTGTTCGGCACCACCGTCTCCGGCCGTCCGGCGCAGCTGTCCGGCGTGGAATCCATGGTGGGTCTGTTCATCAACACCGTGCCGGTGCGGGTGCGCTTCGATCCCGCGGAGTCCGCTCGCGACCTGCTGGTCCGCACCCAGGGTGAGCAGGCCGACCTGCTCGACCACCACTACATCGGGCTGGCCGACATCCAGTCCGCCGCGGGCGTCGGCGCGCTGTTCGACACCCTCGTGGTGTTCGAGTCGTACCCGGTGGACGCCGAGGGCATCCGTGCCCAAGCCGCCGACATCGACGGCATGGCGGTGGCCGACCTGGAGGCCGCCGACGCCACGCACTACCCGCTGACGCTGATCGCCCAGCTGGATTCGCGTCTGCGCATCCGCGCCGGCTACCTGCGCGACCTGTTCGACGAGCCGACCGTGCGCCGCATCGCCGACCGCCTGGTCCGGGTGCTCGCCGCCGTCACCGCCGATCCCGGTGTGGCCGTCGGCGACATCGAGCTGCTCGACACCGCGGAGCGTGAGCTCGTGGTGTCCGGCTGGAACGAGACCGCGCACGAGGTCGACGCGACGGCGACGCTGGTGTCGAAGTTCGAGGCGCAGCTGGCGAAGACGGCCGCGGCGACCGCGCTGACCTTCGAGGGGACAACTCTGTCCTACGACGAGTTCGCGGGACGGGTGTATCGCCTGGCGCGCTGGCTCATCGAACGCGGCGTCGGCCCGGAGTCCTCGGTGGCCCTCGGCATGCGGCGCTCGATCGACCTGGTGGTCGGCATGTACGCCGTCACCGTCGCGGGCGGTGCGTACGTGCCGCTGGATCCGGATCACCCGGCCGAGCGCACGGAATACATTCTCGCCACGGCCGATCCGGTGTGTGTGCTGACCTCGGGCAGCGACCTGGAGATCGACACCGCGCAGGTGCGCATCGATCTGCTCGACCTGTCCGGTGTGTCCGAGGCGCCGGTGACCGACGCCGAGCGGCGCGCCCCGCTGCGTCCGTCGAACACCGCGTACGTGATCTTCACGTCGGGTTCGACCGGTCGCCCGAAGGGCGTGGCGGTCTCGCACGCGGCGATCGTGAACCGCCTGGTGTGGATGCAGTCCGAGTACGGCCTCACCGAGTCCGACGCGGTGTTGCAGAAGACGCCCGCCACGTTCGACGTGTCGGTGTGGGAGTTCTTCTGGCCCTTGCAGATCGGCGCGCGTCTGGTCGTCGCCAAGCCGGACGGCCACCGCGATCCCGCGTACCTGGCCGAGGTCATCGCGACCGAACGGATCACGGTCACCCACTTCGTGCCGTCCATGCTCGCGGTGTTCGTGAGTTCGATGGCGTCGTACGCGGGTCCCTCCGTGGTTACGCAGGCTGCCTCCTCCGGGCCCGTCGCTCCCGCCGCGGCCGCCGCGGCCGCGGCCCGCTGCGACGCGCTGCGCATGGTGTTCGCCTCCGGCGAGGCGCTGCCGCCCAAGCCCGCGCACCGCCTGCGCGAGCTGACCGGCGCGGAACTGCACAACCTGTACGGCCCGACCGAGGCCGCGGTCGACGTCACCTATCACCGGGTGACCGAGGCCGACACCGACACCGTGCCGATCGGCGCCCCGGTGTTCAACACCCAGGTGTACGTGCTCGATTCGCGGCTGCGGCCCGCTCCGGTGGGCGTCGCGGGTGAGCTGTACCTGGCGGGCACTCAGCTGGCGCGCGGCTACGTGGCGCGGCCGGATCTGACCGCCGATCGCTTCGTGGCCAACCCGTTCGCCGATGGACAGCGCATGTACCGCGCCGGCGACTTGGTGGCGTGGACCGCCGACGGCGAGCTGGAGTACCTGGGCCGCACCGACTTCCAGGTGAAGCTGCGCGGCCTGCGCATCGAACTGGGCGAGATCGAGTCGGCGCTCACCGCGCTGGACGAGATCGCGCAGTCGGTGGTCGTGGTGCGCGGCGATCAGCGCACCGGTGATCAGCTGGTGGCCTACGTCGTCGCCGCGCCGAACGCGCGCGTCGACGGCGACGTGGTGCGCGAGGACCTCGGCAGGCAGCTGCCCGCCTACATGGTGCCCGCGCTGGTCGTGGTGCTCGACGAGTTCCCGCTCAACGCCTCCGGCAAGCTGGATCGCAAGGCGCTGCCCGCGCCGGTGTTCGAGGCCGCGGTGTTCCGCGCGCCCACCACGCCGGTCGAGGAGATCGTCGCCCGTACCTTCGCCGACGTGCTCGGCCTGGACCGGGTCGGCCTGGACGACGACTTCTTCGCGCTCGGCGGCAACTCGCTCACCGCCACCCAGGTGGCGGCGCGGCTGTCCGCGGCGCTGGAGACCGATCTCGGCGTCCGCGAGCTGTTCGAGGCCTCCACCGTGGCGGCCCTCGCGGCGCGCACCGAGTCGAAGGCGGGCGCGGGCGCCAGGTCGGCGCTCGTCCCGCAGCGGCGGCCCGAGCGGGTGCCGCTCTCGCTGGCGCAGCAGCGCATGTGGTTCCTCAACCGCTTCAACATGGGCGGCAACGCGGCCGAGCACAGCGCGGCGGCCGCGGCCGACAACATCCCGGCCGCGGTGCGGCTCTCGGGTCTGCTCGACCGGCAGGCGCTGCAGGTCGCGGTGGCCGACGTGCTGGCACGGCACGAGTCGCTGCGCACCTACTACCCGGAGATCGGCGGCGTCGGCTACCAGCAGATCGTCCCGACCGGGCAGGTGATCCCGGATCTCTCGCCCATCGATATCACCGAAGACGAACTGCCGCAGCGGCTTTCCGAGGTCGTGCTGACGGCGTTCGACGTCACCGCCGAGGTGCCGTTCCGGGCGAGCCTGTTCGAGATCAGCCCCACCGAGCACGTGCTCGCGCTGGTGGTGCACCACATCTCGGCCGACGGCTTCTCCATGGGGCCGCTGACCAGGGACGTGATGATCGCCTACAGCGCCCGCGTGGACGGCGAGGAGCCCGCGTGGCGTCCGCTCGAGGTGCAGTACGCCGACTACGCGCTGTGGCAGCGCGCGGTGCTCGGCGCCGAGGACGATCCGGACTCGCTGGTCGCCGGTCAGGTCGAGTTCTGGCAGAACGAATTGGCCGGGCTGGTCGAGCAACTGGACCTGCCCGCCGATCGCCCGCGGCCCGCGACCGCGTCCAACCGCGGCGACACGGTGGCCTTCACCGTGGACCCCGAGGTGCACGCGGCGCTGCGCGCGCTGGCGCAGCAGCACAATTCGACGCTGTTCATGGTCGTGCACGCCGCGCTCGCGGTGCTGCTCTCGCGCCTGTCCGGCACCTCGGACATCGCCATCGGCACGCCGATCGCGGGCCGTGGCGAGCGCGCGCTCGATGACCTGATCGGCATGTTCGTCAACACGCTCGTGCTGCGCACCGAGATCGAGCCCGGTGTCGCGTTCGAGGAACTGCTGCGCACCGTGCGGCGGGTGGACGTAGACGCCTTCGGCCACGCCGACGTGCCGTTCGAGCGCCTCGTGGAGGTGCTCGACCCGGTGCGTTCGCCGGGCAGGCACCCGCTGTTCCAGGTCGGCCTGACCTTCCAGAACACCGCGCCGACCGTGCTGGAGCTGCCCGGTCTGACGGTGTCCGGCGTGGACATGACGGTGCCGCTGGCCAAGTTCGACCTGCAGCTGACGCTGGAGGAGAAGCTCGGCGCGGACAGCGGCCCGCAGGGCATGTCCGCCGAATTCAGCTTCGCCACGGACCTTTTCGAGGCAGGCACGGTGCGCGCGTTCGCGGATCGCCTGCTGCGCGTCCTCGGCGCGGTCTCGGCCGACGCGAGCGTGGTGGTCGGCGACATCGACCTGCTCGCCCCCGGCGAGCGCGAACTGGTACTGCGCGAATGGAACACCGAGGGCGTCGACGCGCCCGCGGTCACGCTGGTCGACCTCATCGGCGCGCAGGCGCAGCGTCGACCGGACGCCCCCGCGGTGCGTTTCGGTGAGACCACGGTCTCCTTCGGCGAGTTCCAGCGCGCGGCCAACCGGATCGCGCGTGCGCTCATCGAGCTCGGCGTCGGAGCGGAATCGAAGGTGGCGGTCGCGGTTTCGCGTACCGAGGAACTGCCGATCGCGCTGTACGCGGTGCTGCTGACCGGCGCGGCCTACGTGCCGATCGACACCACCTATCCGGTCCAGCGGCTCGAGTTCACCCTCGCCGACGCCGCTCCGGTGTGCGTGCTGACCACCGCGGCGGACGCGGACGCCGTTCCGGCGGGCGAGATTCCGCTGCTGCTGCTGGAGCAGACCGCGGAGCAGTCCGACGCGCCGGTGACCGATGCCGACCGCGTCCGGCCGCTGCGCCAGGACAACCTCGCCTACGTCATCTACACCTCCGGTTCCACCGGTGTGCCCAAGGGCGTCGGCGTCTCGCACCGCAACGCGGTGGAGCTGTTCGCGAACACCCAGCCGCTGTTCGGCTTCGACGAGTCCGACGTGTGGACGCTGTTCCACTCGTTCGCCTTCGACTTCTCGGTCTGGGAACTGTGGTGCGCGCTGGCCTACGGCGGTTCGGTGGTCGTGGTCGACTACCTCACCTCGCGTTCGCCGGAACTGTTCCGCGAGTTGCTCGTTCGCGACAGGGTCACCGTGCTGAACCAGACGCCGTCGGCGTTCTACCAGCTGGTGGAGGCCGATCGGGCGGCGAGCGCCGCCGACGACGACGGCGAATTCGCGCTGCGCCACGTGATCTTCGGCGGTGAAGCGCTCGATCTGCGCCAGCTGCGCCGCTGGTACGAGCGCCATCCCGCGGACGCGCCGCGCCTGGTCAACATGTACGGCATCACCGAGACCACGGTGCACGTGTCGTTCCTGGCCCTGGACGCGCAGGACATCGACAACCCGGCCAGCGTCATCGGCCGCGCGTTGCCGGGGCTGAGCGCCTTCGTGCTCGACAACCGGCTGGCGCCCGCGCCGGTCGGCGTCGCGGGCGAGATCTACGTGACCGGTGCGCAGCTGGCGCGCGGCTACCTCGGCAGGCCAGGCCTCGCCGCGAGCCGCTTCGTCGCGAACCCCTTCGGGGAGCCCGGTTCCCGGATGTACCGCTCCGGCGATGTCGGCCGCTGGTTCGGCGACGGCGACGCGGCCAACCTGGAGTACGCGGGCCGCAGCGACCAGCAGGTGCAGCTGCGCGGCTTCCGCATCGAGCTCGGCGAGATCGAGTCGGCGCTGGTGCGCTGCGACGGCGTGCGCCAGGCCGTGGTGCTGGTCCGCGCCGACGGGCACGCGGGCGATCGCCTGGTCGGCTACGTGGTGCCGGAGACCGGCGTCGCGATCGATCCGGCCGTGCTGCGCGACGCGGTCGCCGAATTCCTGACCGCGTACATGGTTCCGGACGCCCTCGTGGTGCTGGACACGCTGCCGCTCACCCCGAACGGCAAGCTGGACCGGCGCGCGCTGCCGGAGCCGGAGTTCGTCAGCACCGCGGCCTTCCGCGCGCCGAGCACCCCGATCGAGCAGGCCGTCGCCACGGTCTTCGCCGATCTGCTCGGCGTCGACGAGGTCGGTCTCGACGACGACTTCTTCGCGCTCGGCGGCAACTCGCTGCTGGCTACCCGGGTGGTCGCGCGCATCAACGAGGCGGTCGACGCCGACCTCGCGGTGCGCGAGCTGTTCGAGGCGCCGACGGTGGCCGCGCTCGCCGCGCGCACCGCGGCCAAGGCGGGCAGCGGACGGCGCCGCGAACTGGTCGCCGGGCCGCGGCCGGAACGGATTCCGCTGTCGCTGGCGCAGCAGCGGATGTGGTTCCTCAACCGCTTCGACAACCAGACCGCGGTCAACAACATCCCGCTCGCGGTACGGCTCACCGGCGCGCTCGACACCGACGCGCTGCGCAGGGCAGTCGCCGACGTGGTCGACCGGCACGAGGTGCTGCGCACCGTGTACCCGGAGACCGCCGACGGCCAGGGCGTGCAGGTCGTGCTGCCCGCGGGCCAGGAGAACCTGGACCTGACCCCGATCGTGGTGTCGGAGACCGAGATTCAGGAGCGCATCGGCGAGCTGGCGCTCACCGCATTCGACGTCACCGCCGCGGTGCCGGTGCGCGCCGCGCTGTTCCGCATCGCCGGTTCGATGGACGGCTCCCAGCCGGACGCCCACGTGCTGGTATTCGTGGTGCACCACGTCTCCGGTGACGGCTGGTCGATCGGCCCGCTGGCCCGGGACGTGATGATCGCCTACGCGGCGCGCTCGCGCGGCGAGGCGCCAGGCTGGGCGCCGCTGCCGGTGCAGTACGCCGACTACGCGCTGTGGCAGCGCGAGACGCTCGGCTCCGAGGACGACGCGGACTCGCTGATCGCGGCGCAGGTCGCGTACTGGTCGCAGAACCTCGCGGGCCTGCCCGACCAGCTCGACCTGCCGTCGGATCGCAAGCGTCCCGCCGTCGCGTCGAACCACGGCGGGGTCTACGAGTTCGAGATCTCTGCCGAGCTCGCGCAGGCGGGCGAGGCACTGGCGCGCGAACACGGCGCGAGCCTGTTCATGGTCGTGCACGCGGCGTTCGCCGCGCTGCTCTCGCGCCTGTCCGGCAGCGACGACATCGCCATCGGCACCGTGGTCGCAGGCCGCGGTGAGGCCGTGCTGGACGACGCCATCGGCATGTTCGTCAACACCCTGGTGCTGCGCAGCGCCGTCGACCCGGCCCAGCCGTTCGCCGAACTGCTCACCAGGACGAGGGAAGCCGACCTCGCCGCGTTCGGGCACGCCGACCTGCCCTTCGAGCGGCTCGTCGAGCTGCTGAACCCGGCGCGTTCGCAGGCGCGGCACCCGCTGTTCCAGGTGATGCTCTCGTTCCAGAACACCGGCGAGACCACCTTCGAGCTGCCCGGCCTCGAGGTCTCGGGCGTGCCGCTGGACGTGGTGACCGCGAAGTTCGATCTGCACCTGAACTTCACCGGCACCGCCGCCGAGGGCATGAAGGCCGAGATCGCTTACGCCACCGACATGTTCGACGGCGCCACCGTGGCCTCCTTCGCCCAGCGCCTGGTCCGCATGCTGGACGCGGTGGTCACCGATCCCGCGGTGCAGATCGGCGACGTCGACCTGCTCGACGCGGGCGAGCGCACCACCGTGGTGCAGACCTGGAACGCCACGGCGCGCCGGGTCGACCTGAATGCGACCCTGGTGTCGATGTTCGAGGCGCAGGCGGCGCTGACGCCGGACGCGACGGCGCTGACCTTCGAGGGGACGAGTCTGTCCTACGCCGAGTTCGCCTCGCGCGCACACCGTTTGGCGCGGCTCCTGATCGCCTCGGGCGTCGGGCCCGACTCGCTCGTCGCGCTCGGCATGCGCCGCTCGCTGGAGCTGGTGATCGGCATGTACGCGGTGAGCATCGCGGGCGGCGCGTATGTGCCGCTGGATCCGGATCACCCGGCCGACCGCACCCGCTACGTGCTGGACCTTGCCGACCCGGTGTGCGTGCTCACCACCTCGCGGGACGGCTTCGACGCGGGCGCGGTCACCGCGCTCGAGATCGACACGCTCGACCTGTCGGCCTACGACGACGCCCCGGTGCAGGACGCGGAGCGCCGCGCCCCGCTGCGGCCGTCGAACACCGCGTACGTGATCTTCACGTCGGGTTCGACCGGTCGCCCGAAGGGTGTGGCGGTCTCGCACGAGGCGATCGTCAACCGCCTGGTGTGGATGCAGTCCGAGTACCGGTTGGACGGCACCGACGTGGTGTTGCAGAAGACCCCGGCGACGTTCGACGTGTCGGTGTGGGAGTTCTTCTGGCCCTTGCAGATCGGCGCGCGCCTGGTGGTCGCCAAGCCGGACGGCCACCGCGACCCCGGCTACCTGGTCGAGGTGATCAAGCGCGAGTGGGTCACCACGGCGCACTTCGTGCCGTCGATGATGTCGGTGTTCGTCGCCGAGGAACGCGCGGACGAATGCACCAGCCTGCGCAACGTCTTCGCCTCCGGTGAGGCACTGCCCGCGGTGACGGCCCAGCGCTTGCAGGAGCTGACCGGCGCCCGTCTGCACAACCTGTACGGCCCGACCGAGGCCGCGGTCGACGTGACCTATCACGAGGTCACCGAGGACGACACGGTGTCGGTGCCGATCGGCGCCCCGGTGTTCAACACCCGCGTGTACGTGCTGGATTCGCGCCTGCACCCGGTGCCGGTCGGCGTCGCGGGTGAGCTGTACCTGGCGGGTATCCAGCTGGCGCGCGGCTACGTCGCTCGGCCGGATCTGACCTCGGATCGGTTCGTGGCCAACCCGTTCGCCGCGGGCGAGCGCATGTACCGCACCGGCGACCTGGTCACCTGGACCAAGAAGGGCGAGCTGGAGTACCTGGGCCGCACCGACTTCCAGGTGAAGCTGCGCGGTCTGCGCATCGAGCTCGGCGAGATCGAGGCCGCGCTCACCGCGCTGGATTCGATCGCCCAGGCCGTCGTCGTCGTGCGCTCGGACGAGCGCCTCGGCGACCAGCTGGTCGGCTACGTGATCGCGACCGCCGGTCAGGTCATCGACGTCGAGTCCGTGCGGACCGAACTGGGCGGCGAGCTGCCCGGGTACATGGTGCCTTCGGCATTCGTGCTGCTCGACGAGTTCCCGCTCAACGCCTCCGGCAAGCTGGATCGCAAGGCGCTGCCCGCGCCGGTGTTCGAGGTCAAGGCGTTCCGCGCGCCCTCGACGCCGATCGAGGAGATCGTGGCGGGCACCTTCGGCGACGTGCTCGGCGTTGCCCGCGTCGGCCTGGACGACGACTTCTTCGAGCTGGGCGGCAACTCGCTGGTCGCCACCCAGGTGACCGCGCGCCTCGGCGCGGCGCTGGACACCCAGCTCACGGTGCGTGACCTGTTCGAGGCGTCCACCGTGGCCGCGCTGGCGGCCAGGGTCGAGCGCATCGCCGGGTCCGGCCGGTCGCGTCCGGAACTCACCGCGGCGGAGCGGCCGGAGCGTATTCCGCTCTCGCCCGCGCAGGCGCGGTACTGGTTCCTCAACCAGTTCGACACGGCCACCTCTGCGGTGGACAACATCCCGCTGGCCGTCCGGCTCTCCGGCGCGCTCGACGTGCGCACGCTGGAACAGGCGATCGGCGACGTGTTCGCCCGCCACGAGGTGCTGCGCACCGTCTACCCGAGCTCGGCGGACGGTCCGCACCAGGTGATCCTGCCGGTGAACCTGCCGCAGCTGGATCCGGTCCAGATCGACGAGTCGGAGCTGATCGAGCGGGTCATCGCGTTCGCCATGACCACCTTCGACGTCACCACCGAGGTGCCGCTGGCCGTCGCGCTGTTCCGCATCTCCGAGCAGGAGCACGTGATCGCGTTCGTCGTGCACCACGTGTCGGCGGACGGCGCGTCGATGGGTCCGCTGGCCCGCGACCTGATGGCCGCCTACGTGGCCAGGGTCGGCGGCGACGCACCGCAGTGGACGCCGCTGCCGGTGCAGTACGCCGACTACGCGCTGTGGCAGCGCGCGGTGCTCGGCTCCGAGGACGATCCGGAGTCGGTGGCCGCACGCCAGGTCGCCTACTGGAAGTCCGCGCTCGCCGGGCTGCCCGATCAGCTGGAGCTGCCCGCGGACCGGCCGCGCCCGCCCGCGCAGTCGTTCCACGGCAAGGCGCTGCGCTTCGAGCTCTCGCCGCAGCGGCACACCGAGCTGGCGGAGCTGGCGCGCGCCAACAACGCCTCGCTGTTCATGGTCGTGCACGCGGCGCTCGCGGTGCTGCTCGCGCGGCTGTCCGGCACCGACGACATCGCGGTCGGCACGCCGATCGCGGGTCGCGGCGAGCGCGAACTCGACGATCTGATCGGCATGTTCGTCAACACGCTGGTGTTCCGCACCACGGTGCAGCCTGGCGACCGTTTCGCCGACCTGCTCGCCGACGTGCGCGAACGCGACCTGGAGGCGTTCGCCAACGCGGACGTTCCGTTCGAGCGCCTCGTCGAGGTGCTCAACCCGGAGCGCTCCACCGCGCGCAACCCGCTGTTCCAGATCGGCCTGTCCTTCCAGAACCTGGCCGAGACCACGTTGACGCTGCCCGGGCTCCAGGTGAGCGCGGTCAACTTCAACTCGCAGCTGGCCAAGACCGACCTGCACGTGACGCTCTACGACCGGTACGCCGACGACGGCACCCCGGCCGAGATCATCACCGAATTCGGTTACGCCACCGACCTGTTCGACGAGGCCACGGTGCAGGGCTTCGCGGACCGGTTCGTTCGGGTGCTGGACGCGGTGATCGCCGACGTGACGGTGCCGGTGGGCGAGATCGACCTGCTGGCCGACGCGGAGAGCGAACGGATCCTCCGCACCTGGAACGACACCGCGCACGCGGTGGACACCGACGCCACGCTGGTGTCGCTGCTCGACGCCGCCGTGGCCGAGGCCGCGCCCGGCACCGTCGCGCTGGTCGCCGACGCGGCTTCCGGCGAGCGGACGCAGCTGACCTACGCCGAGCTGGATGCTCGGGTGAACCGGTTGGCGCGGTACCTGATCGGGTGTGGTGTGCGTCCGGAGGATCGGGTGGCGTTGGCGATTCGTCGTTCGGCGGATCTGGTGATCGCGATGTACGCGGTGGCCAAGGCCGGTGCGGCGTACGTGCCGATCGATCCGGATCAGCCGGTGGATCGCGTCGACTACATCCTCGGCACGGCCGCGCCGGTGTGCGTGCTGACCACGGCCAGGGACGCGTTCGAGACCGCCGCGGCGGAAACTGTCGCGATCGACGAGCTGGATCTGTCCGCTCACTCGGATGCCCCCGTCGCGGACGACGAGCGCAATGGTGTGCTGGCTGCGGCGAATACGGCGTATGTGATCTTCACGTCGGGTTCGACGGGTCAGCCCAAGGGTGTGGCGGTGCCGCACGGTGCGATCGTGAACCAGTTGTTGTGGAAGTCGGACGAGTTCGGTCTCGACAGTGAGAACGTGGTGCTGTTGAAGACGGCGGCGACGTTCGACCTGTCGGTGTGGGAGTTCTGGTCGGCCGCGGTCAGTGGCGGTCGCCTGGTGATCGCCACCGCCGACGGGCACCGCGATCCGGCGTACCTGAACGAGCTCATGCGTTCGACGGGTGTGACGACGTTGCACGTGGTTCCGTCGATGCTGGACGCGCTGCTCACCGAATCCGAAGGGCGCATGCCGAATTCGCTGCGACGCATCCTCGCCATCGGCGAGGCGCTGCCCGCGGCGACCGCGCAGAAGTTCCGGCGCGCCAACGCGGCCGGTCTGTTCAACCTGTACGGCCCGACCGAGGCGGCGGTGTCGATCACCAACCACGCCGTCACCGCGGCCGACGAGTTCTCGGTCTCGATCGGCGCGCCGGAGTGGAACAGCCAGGTCTACGTGCTGGATTCGCGCCTGCGCCCGGTGCCGGTCGGTGTCTCCGGCGAGTTGTACCTGGCCGGTGCGCAGTTGGCGCGCGGCTACTTCGCCCGCCCCGACCTGTCCGCGGAACGGTTCGTCGCCAACCCCTTCGGCGAGCACGGCGCGCGGATGTACCGCACCGGTGACCTGGTCGCATGGGCTCCTGCATCGCGAAGCGATTCGATGGGGGGCGGTGGCCGGGCGACGGGTGGGCGCGCGGGCGGTGAGCTCGAGTACCGGGGCCGCACCGACTTCCAGGTGAAGATCCGCGGCTTCCGCATCGAGCTCGGCGAGATCGAGGCCGCACTCCTGCGGCAGGACGCGATCGCGGCGGCGGCGGTGCTCGCGCACAACGATCCCGGCCTCGGCGATCGGCTCGTCGCCTACGTCGTGCCGTCGGCGGCCGGAATCGACCCCGAGACCGGCGAACTGGACAAGCGCAAGCTGCAATCCGCGCTGGCCGCGGAGCTGCCGTCCTACATGGTGCCCAGCGCCTTCATGGCGCTGGAAGCCTTGCCGCTCAACGCGAACGGCAAGCTGGACCGCAACGCGCTGCCGCAGCCGACGTTCGAGAAGGCGGCGTTCCGCGCGCCGGTGACCCCGGCCGAGCAGCTCGTGGCGGGCGTGTTCAGCGACGTCCTCGACGTCGAGCACATCGGCGCCGACGACGACTTCTTCGCGCTCGGCGGCAACAGCATCCTGTCGATCCAGCTGGTGTCGCGTGCCAAGGCGCTCGGCGTCGAGTTCAGCGTCCGCGACGTGTTCGACCAGCGCAGCGTGGCCGCGCTGGCGGCCATCGCGACCGCCACGCAGGCCGAGCGGGAACAGCCCGCCGAACTGCCCGGCGGCGGTGTCGGCGAGATGCCGCTGCCGCCCGCGGTGGCCGCCGCCCTCGCAGGCGGTGCGCCGTTCCGGCGGTTCGCGCAGTCCGCGCTGCTTCCGCTGCCCTCCGCGCTCGACTGGTACACACTGATCGACGCGCTCGAGGCCCTGTTCGACCGGCACGACGCGCTGCGCACGACACTGCGCGCGGAGGGCGAAGGCTGGGTGTTCGAGGCCGTGCAGCGGGTCGAGGTGGAGCCGCTGCTGAGCGAGGTACGGGTCGAGAAGAGTGCCGAGTTCGCCGATCTGCTCGCGGCCGAGCGTGCCGCGGCGGTCGACCGGCTCGACCCCGCCGAAGGCGTGATGGCGCAATTCGTGCTGTTCACCTTCGCGGACAACCGTCCCGACGAATTGCTGGTCGTGACACACCGTTTCGCGGTGGACGCGCCGTCCTGGCGGGTCCTCCTCACGGAGCTGATCACGGCGGCCGAGCAGCTCGGCGTCGACGCGCCGCTCGAGCTGCCCGCCACCGGCACCACCCTGCGGCGCTGGGCGCACAGCATGGCCGCAGGCGAGGCCGCCGCGCACGAGGCGGAACTGCCGTTCTGGCAGGAGATCTCGGCGACGGACGAGCCGCTGCTCGGCGCGCGGGCGTTCGATCCCGCCATCGACACCGCGGCCACCGTGGACCGGGTGCGGATCGCCGTGCCCGCCGAGGTGACCGACGCGGTGCTGAATACCGCGCCCGCCCGCTTCCACGGCGCGGCCGCCGACGGCCTGCTCGCGGCATTGGCCATGGCGCTGGTGCGCTGGCGTGGCGATCAGCAAGGCACCGCCGCGCTGGTCCGTCTCGCGGGTGACGGGCGCGCCGCGTACGCCGCGGGCACCGCGCACCTGGACCGCACGCTCGGCTGGTTCGACCTCACCCACCCGGTGCGGATCGACCTGGACGGCGCCGACCTCGGCGACGCCTTCGCGGGCGGAGTCGCGGTGGACCGCATCGTGAAGACGGTCAAGGAGCAGCTGCTCGCCGTGCCCGACCACGGGCGTGGTCACGGTCTGCTCGGGCTCGCCGACACCGCGCAGGTCGGCTTCCGCTACCTGGGCGCGTTGCCCGCCGAGATCGTCACCGTCGCCGATCCCGCCCGGCCCGCGGCCGCGGCGCTCGACATCGACGCGGTGGTGCTCGACGGTGCGAGCGGACCGGAGCTGGTGGCGTCGTTCGCCTTCCCGAGCGGCCTGCTCACGGCCGAGCGCGTCGGCGAACTGGCCGAGATCTGGGTGTCCGCGCTGACCGCGCTGGCCACCCGCGTCCGCAGGCCCGAGGCGGGCGGCCACACGCCGTCCGATATGCCGCTGGTACGAGTCGGCCAGACCGACATCGAGCTGTGGGAGCGGACCTACCCGGGCCTCACCGAGGTCTGGCCGCTCACGCCGCTGCAGTCCGGTCTGCTCTTCCACGCGCTGATGACCACGGCCACCGTGGACGTCTACAACATGCAGGCCGTGGTGGAGCTGACCGGCGAGGTGGACGCCGAGCGGCTGCACGCCTCGGCGCAGGCGCTGCTCGATCGTTACCCGAACCTGCGCACCGCGTTCGTCACCGACGCCCAGGGGCAGTCCGTGCAGATCGCGATGGACGGGGTCGAGGTGCCGTGGCGCGAGGTGGATCTCACCGATCTGCCCGAGGCCGAGCGGGAGGCCGAGCTGCGCAGGCGGCTGGCCGAGGATCTGGCGCAGCGGTTCGACATGGCCGTGCCGCCGCTGGTGCGCTACGGCCTGTACCGCACCGCCGCCGACCACTGGCACCTGGTCATCAGCACCCACCACGTGCTGCTGGACGGCTGGTCGATGCCGCTGCTGATGCAGGACCTGCTGGTGCTCTACGCGGTGCGCGGCGACGCCTCCGCGCTGCCGGAGGTCGCGTCCTACCGGACGTTCCTGGAGTGGCTCGCGGGCCGCGACCTGAACGCCTCGCTGCGCACCTGGGCCGGCGCGTTCGAGGGACTCGACGAGCCGACCGAGCTTGCCCCGCAACCGCGTTCGGCCGAGGAGTACCAGACCGGCAAGCTGGTCACCCACCTCGACGCCGACCACACCCGCAGGCTCACCAAGCACTGCGCGGAACTCGGCATCACGGTGAACACCCTGGTGTCGGCCGCCTGGGGCATCCTGCTCGGCAGGCTCACCGGACGCTCGGACGTATCCTTCGGCGCGACGGTGTCGGGCAGGCCCGCTGAGCTGCCCGGCGTCGAATCGATGGTCGGCCTGTTCATCAATACGCTGCCCGTCCGGGTGCGCATCGATGATCGCGCCACCATCGAGGATCAGCTGCGGCAGTTGCAGCGCGAGCAGGCCGATCTGCTGGATCACCACTACGTCGGCCTGGCCGACATCCAGCGGGCCGCAGGGGCCGGGTCGCAGTTCGACACGCTGTTCGTGTTCGAGTCCTACCCGATCGATCGCGAGGCGATCGAGGCGGCGAGCTCGATCGACGGCATGTCGGTGACCGGGGTGGACGTCAGCAACACGACGCACTACCCGCTGACGCTGAAGGTGGCGGCCGAGTCGATCCTGGAGATCAGCCTCGAGTACCTGCTCAGCCGGTTCACGGCCGAGGAGGTGCAGACGCTGTCCACCCGGTTGGTGCGGGTGCTCGACTCGCTGCTCGGCGACCCGTCCGGGCTCGTCGGCGACATCGACATCCTGGACAGCGCCGAACGCGCCCAGCTGCTCGCCGAATCCGGTGTGGCGACGGCGGCCGCGGTGCCGGAGTCGGCGAACCGGGTCGGCACGCGGACCGTGGCCACCGTGCTCGCCGATGTGGTCGAGGCGGATCCGCAGGCGCCCGCACTGCTCGTGGACGGCGACGAGATCGCCTACCACGTGCTGGATCGGCGTTCCTCGCAGCTGGCTCGGGTGCTGATCGCGCGGGGCGCCGGTCCCGGCGACGTCGTCGCGATGGCGCTGCCGCGCGGTGTCGACGCCGTGGTCGCGGCCTGGGCCGTGCAGAAGGCGGGCGCCGCCTGCTTGTTCGCCTCGGGCCTGAGCGCGGACGAGATCGCCGCGGCCGGAGCGGGTTTCGGGATCGGCGCGGAGCCTGCGGCGGAGGGCGCGGTGCGCTGGCTGGTGCCGAGCGATCCGCAGGTGCAGACCGAACTGGCCGCCGCCGCCGGACACCCGGTGTCCTACGCGGACCGGGTGCGCTCGCTCGGCGAAGAGCACCCGGCCTTCGTGGAGCTGGTCGACGGCGCGCCGGTCGCGCTGAACCAGACCGAGGCGCTCGATCTGGCCGAGCGGATCCGCGACGAGAATGCGATCGACTACGAGTCGACCACGTTCACCACCGCCGCCGCGGGCCGCGCCGCCCTCTGGGAGTTCGTGGCGACGTCCACCGCGGGCGCACTCTCCGTGCTCCCCGCGGCCGACGACATCGCCGACGACCTGGCCGACGGCGAAGTCACCCACTGGTTCGTCGCCCCCGGCGAACCGACCGACGCCGCCGACGAAGAGATCCGAATCATCGTCGCGGAGTGATGTGCTCGCTCAGTCGGCACGGAAGACCCCAGATCGACCGTGCCGACTGAGCTACGCTCGTGCTGAGTCCAACCGGCGCGGTTGGCGAATGCCGGTGGGGTTGGAGGCGATTCGATGACGATGCCGGTTCCCAGCTCGGACCATTGGACGGCTGCCGACCTCGATCGCATGCCCGATGACGGATTGCGCTACGAGGTGCTCAACGGTCAGCTCGTCGTGAACGCCGTTCCGACACCGCGGCATCAGCGGGTGCTCGAGCGGCTGGAGAGCGCGCTGGAGGCCGTCCGGCCCCATGAGTACGAGGTGATGCGGGGCGTCGGTGTCCTGACCGGAGACGACGAGCCCATTCCAGATCTGATCGTGGTCACCGGCCCGATCGACTGGGACGGTCGCGGGATTCCTGTCGGGCAGGTTCAGCTTGCCGTCGAAGTGGTCTCCAACTCGACCACATTGCAGGACCGCATGGTGAAGCCGGTTCTCTACGCCGAGGCGGGGATTCCGAACTACTGGCGCTTCGAGCTCAATGCCTTCAAGGGACAACTGCCGGGCGAGTCGTTGCCGGTGGCGTTCGTCCATTCCCTCGGCGGCGACCGCAGTTACGAGCCGACGTATCGGGTCGCAGCCGGGGAGAAGGTTACTTTGCGAGCTCCTTTCGAGTTCACCCTCGATCCGGTCTCGTTACTGCCTTGACACCTCACGAAGGCCGCTGCCGTGGATCGGCGGCGGCCTTTTCGGGGTGTTGGGGGCAGCAGGGATGGGGTGGTGCGCTCAGCGCACCTCCTGGATCGAGCGGGACCGGCTGGGGCGCCGAGTTATGAGTTCCCCGTGGCACGGGCGGAAGCCAACCCCGCCCGTGCCGTCGACAGGACTCCTAGTTGCAGCTGTAGGCGGAGCCGCACCGCAGGAGGCGAAGCAGCCCATCGAAGCCGCTGATCAGTGCACTACCCGACGACGGTGCGGGCTCGCCGGGCGCGATCACCGGTGTGGCGGTAATCGGTTCGGCCGCAGCAGGACCCGCTGTGAGGACTGCTCCGAAGGCCAGTGCCGCGACGCCTGCGCCGAGCAGCTTGGTGAACGACATGATGAATCCTTTGTCCAATTCTATGGTTATGGATGACGGCTCGCCGTCATCCATATTTGACCAATCGGTCGGACTAGCTCCGGCGTTACGAAAAGTGGCGCGCGCCAAAGAATTTCGGGGCCACCGGTCTGGTCAGGCGGGGATCGCGTGTTCCTCGGTGAAGAGTTTGCGGCAGGTGGGGGCGCAGAAGGCGTAGTAGGTGCCGTTGTGGGTGAGAGTCAGCTCCGCGGTGGCCAATTCGACGGTCATGCCGCAGATCGGGTCGATGGCGAAACCCTCGGGGGCTTCCCGGGTTTCGCCGGAGTTGCGGTAGTCCTCGGTCATCAGCTCGGTGATCTCGGTGCCGGTGAGGGGGCGGCCGAGAGCGGCGAGACCGCGTTCGCGGAGGCCGACGATCTGGATCACGCAGTGCGGTTCGCGGGTGAGGCGTTCCGGATCGGGCTCGGTCGCCGCGATCGCCTCGGTGATCATCGGCACGACGTGGTCGGCGAATCGCGGGTTGTTGCTCCACGAACCGGGGACGGTGAGACGTACGAGGTAGCGCGGTGCGGCGGGTCCGCCCGTCGCCCACACGTCCGGCTCCCGGACGAGCACGTGGGTCAGTTCGCGCGCCTTGTCGAGCACCGTGTCCGGCGCGTCGTCCTCGGTGGTCAGTGCGTACAGGATGCGTTCGGCGAGTGCGTGTTTGCGCTCGGCGTCGAGGACGCCCGCGGTCACGAACAGCTCGATGGTCATCACGAGTGTGTCCCCTTCTCGAATGCGTAGTCGATGGCGCCGTAACCGAACGCGCTTGCGAGCCGTCCGGCGCTCAGCAGCGCGCCCGCCCTGACGACACGTGGCTGCGCGGCTCCGGCCGTGCGCGAGGCAGCCTGCGGCTCGGCGATCGCCGTCACCGGAGCTGCTCGGCGGGCACGAGCGCCAGCAGTTCGTCGACCGACCACTGGTCGTAGACGTGCGTCCCGTGCTTGGCGGCCAGCACTCGGCCGTCGGGGGCGATGAGGAAATCCGCGGGCAGGCCGAGCGGGCCGCCGTCGGGCCGGCTCGGGGGAGCGGGACGGTCGCGGCGCAGCATGGCGCGCAGGTCGTGCGCGACAGCGCGGGCGATGGCGGGCCAGCCGCGCGGGTCGAGCAGGGCGCGCGGTGAGGTCTCGACGCCGAACTCGCGGTAGAGGATGCGGTCCGGGTCGGCGATGACGTCGAGCGGCAGATCGTCGGTGTACTTGCGCAGTTCCTCCGCGTGCGAGTGGAAGACGATCACCTCGCGGATGTTCGCCGCGGCGATCTCGGCGCGGCGAGTGACGATCGAACGCAGGTGCAGGTTGCATACCGGGCAGCCCGCGAAACGACGGAATTGCAGGTGAACGAGGCAATCGGGGTCCGGGATCGGTACCTCGACGCCGGTGATGGTCCGCAAGGTGCGCGCGGCGACGGAAGTCGGCAGTGACATGGTCTCTCCTTCGTAAGTGTACGACGTACGCCTACGACCAGTATGCGCGTACCTTGTACGCTGTCAACCCATGCCACGTCCTCGTTCGCTGACCACCGACGATCTCGGGAACGCCGCCCTCGCCGTCATCGACCGCGACGGGCTCGAAGGACTGACCATGCGGGCCGTCGCGAAGGAACTGCGCGTCGCCACCATGGGCCTGTATCGCTATGTCGCAGACCGGGATCAGCTCGAGGTGCTGGTGGTCGATCGGGTGCTCGGAGCCATGGAGACCGTGCCCCCGGAGGGGGAGGACTGGCGAGCCAGGGCCGTGGTCCTGCTGACGCGGATGCGGGCCGCCGTCGCGGCCCATCCCGCCGTGGTGCCGCTGATCTTGCGGCACCGCCAGTCCTCCGCCGCGTCGCTGCACTGGATGGAGGCCATGCTGACCGTGCTCACCGACGCGGGCTTCGCAGGCCGGGAGCGGGTGATCGCGCAGCGCACGGTGGTCGGCTTCCTGCTCGGCTTCCTGCAGAACGAGCACTACGCCTCGATCGCGGGGCCGGGCACCGCGACCATCGCGGCGCTGGCCACCGACGACTTCCCGCTGCTGGTGCAGACGGCGAGCCGGGCGCGGACGATGTCGGTCGACGACGAATTCCGCGGCGGCGTCGAGATCGTGCTACGCGGACTATCGCCGAGCTGAAACCGGCTGCGGCCGTGCGCGATCCGGCTACCCGAAGATCTTCGCCAGGTCGACGGACTCGCCCATCGCTCGCGCGCCCGCGTCGTTGAGGTGCATGCCGTCACCGCTGTCGAACTCGGGCCGGATGTAGTCCGGCCGCTGCGGATCGGCGACGGCGCGGTCCACGTCGAAGACCGAGTCGAAAACGTCCGTGCCCCGGATCCATTCGTTCACGGCGTGCCGAGTGGCCAGGGTCTCGGCGACAGGGAGGCCAGGGTAGATGCAGCCCGCGTAAGGACCGATGGTGGCCGCGTGGATGGTCAGCCCGGCGGCGTGCGCGCGGCGAGCCAGTTCGGTGAATCCCTCGATGAGTTCCGTTGCGGTGGCGGGCGCTTGGCCGCCCATGCCGCCGAGGATCAGGTCGTTGATGCCGAAATGGATCAGCACGTGGCGCACGCCGGGGACGTCGCGGGCGTCGCGGGCGAACCGGTCCAGGCCGCGTTCGCCGATCTCCTCGGTGAGCAGCCGGTTTCCGCCGATGCCCTGGTTCACCACCCAGCCGCGTCGCGTGCGCTCGTTGAGCACGTCGACCGAGCGGCGGTTGGCGCCGAGCGTGCTGCCGACGCCCTCGAACCACGAATCCCCGAAGGCGACCGCGATGTCGGTCCCGGCGGGCGCGAGGACGTCGACGCCGCTCACGAAGAAGCGGCAGGGAATCTCTTGCGCGTCGGGCATGCCGGTCGCGCCGGTGTGATCGCCACTCGCGGCGTAGGCGATTTCGGTGGGCATGTGCGAGAACGTCGCGGGCCCGGTCGGCTCCGGCAGGTAGAGGCTGAACAGCAGATCGTCGCCCGCGTCCACCGCGAGGTCGATCGGATCGCTGAGCACTTCGCCGCCCGCGGGCACGGTCACCCGCGCCGCTCCGGCGAACCGCACTTCGCGGTCGGTCTCTTGGACGATCTCGTCGGCGGTCTTGCGCAGCGCGATCCGGGCGGCCCCGATGACGAGAGGGGTCCGTCCGTAGCGGTTGGTCAGGCGAACGCGGATCTGCTCGCCGCCGCCCGCCATATGCAGCACCTGGCGCAGGGTCTGATCGGTGAATTCGTGCGAATCGGTGAGCTTGATCCGCTCGTACGGGCTGATCACGGCCGAGCGGAAGCCTGCGACCCATCCGGTGGCTTGCGATGACATGAGAACTCCCAAGTTGTTGACGCGAGGAATATTGCGTTGTCATATATCTACTCCAATGTATTCCTCCCGTCAACTATCCGCGCGTCAAATACATCCGGTAGAGTCCGGGTCATGGACGAGCCCGACCTCTTCGACGATCCGCGCCTGACCGCGATGGGCCTGCTCTACGAGGCGCACGACGGCCTGCTCGCCAAGCTGGAGCCGACCTGGAAGTCGAGTGGCCTCTCCGGCTTGGACCTCAACGCTTTGCTTCGCCTGAGCCGTTCCCCCGAACGGCGACTACGCATGACCGACCTCGCGACGCAGACCTCGCTGTCGACCAGCGGCGTCACCCGGCTGGTCGACCGGCTGTCCGCGGCGGGACTGGTCGAGCGCGTGCTGGACCCGGCCGACCGTCGCAGCGCTCGCGCGGTGCTGACCGACGCCGGTGTGCGCCGCCTCGAACAGGTGCTGCCGGACTATCTCGACGCGATTCAGCGCTGGTTCACCGGTCTGCTCGCGCCGGAACAACTCGAAGCGCTGACCACCGCGCTGCGGATCGTCCGCGATGCCACGAACCCGGACGCCACCGCGCGCACCGATTGACGGCTTACTCGGCCGCCTCCCGTAGGCGCTCGAGTCCGTCGAGGACGAGCTCGAGGCCGAATTCGAACTCCGCGATGCCGTCGTGCACGCCGTCGATGACCAGCCTGGTGAGCGCGTTCATGTGCGGGTGCGTCGATTCCGGAATGCGCGGCAGGAAATAGGTTGCCGCCGCGACGTATTCGGAAGGCTCCAGCGGAAAGGTCGACTCCCGCAGGGTGAACCCGTAGATGTGCGCGTCCATCGCGTTCCAGGCCCGGTCCGCCTGTTGGTAGGTGAAACCGGCGGCGCGCAGGCAGCCGAGCGTGGCGTCGATGTAGCGCAGCATCGCCGGGCCGACGTTCACCCGCGAGCCGATCAGTCCGGTCGCCCAGGGGTGGCGGCGCAGCGCCTCGTGCGCGGACACGGCGCGGGTGCGCAGCGCCGCCTTCCAGTCCCCGCCGATCTCGGGCGCCGCCATCTCGGCGACCACCAGATCCGCGATCCCGTCGAGCAGGTCGTCCTTGTTCGCGACGTGGTTGTACAGCGACATCGCCTCCACGCCGAGGGTCTGGGCCAGCTTGCGCATGGACAGCGCGTGGAGTCCCTGCTCGTCGGCGAGGCGGACGGCGGCGCGCAGGACACGCTCGCGGGTGAGCCGGGCGCGCTCGGCGGGCTTGGTCATCGATCGCTCTCCCTTGACGGACTTACACCGTAAGCGTAGCGTTCGAGCTGTAGCACTTACGGTGTAAGTAGAGGTGGTAACCGCCATGTCGGAATCGTCGAGCCCGCGCACAGTGACCGGTCGGGACGTGATGACCGCGATTGTCGCGCCGCGCTACGGGTCGAGTGACGTCTTGCGCGTCGAGGAGGTACCGCGCCCGGAGCCCGCCCCGCACGAGGTTTCGGTCCGGGTCAGGGCGGCCGCCGTAGCCTCGGGCGACGTGCACCTGCTCACCGGCAAGCCGTATCTCATCCGGCTGATGGGCTTCGGGGTGCGCAAGCCCAAGCATCCGGTGATCGGCCACGATCTCGCGGGTGAGGTGGTGACCGTCGGATCGGCGGTCACCTCGTTCCGGATCGGGGATCGGGTATACGGTGCAACGGATTTCGGAGCGTTCGCCGAATACGTTTGTGTCGACGCCGCCACCCTCGCGCCGATACCCGCCGGTCTCTCCTTCGAACAGGCTGCCGCCGTGCCGGATTCGGGCATGACAGCGCTCCAGGGTCTGCGCGATGTCGGCGGTGTGCGCGCCGGACAGTCGGTGTTGATCAACGGCGCCTCCGGCGGGGTCGGTGGCTTCGCCGTGCAAATCGCCAAGGCGCTCGGCGCGCGGGTGACAGCGGTGTGCAGCACGCGTCACGTCGAGTTCGTGCGCGGCCTCGGCGCTGATCGTGTGATCGACTACACGACTACGGATTTTGTGCAGTCGGGCGAACGCTACGACGTGCTGCTCGACCTGGTCGGCAACCGCGGCCTCGCCGACTGCCGCAAGGTGCTCGCGCCCGAAGGCGTCTTCGTGTCCTCGGCGGGCTCGCCGGGCGGCGACTGGATCGGTCCGGTGCTCTGGATCGGCCGGGTGGTCGTAGCCGACCTTTTCATCCGGCAGACCATGCGCCCGCTGCTGATGAAGCCGCGGCGAGCCGATCTGGAATTCCTCACCGAACTCGTCGAGAGCGGCAAGCTACGCCCGGTGATCGAGCGCGAATATCCGTTGCGCGACGCCGTGGCCGCGATCTCCCATGTCGCCGAGGGGCATGCTCAGGGCAAGACGGTGCTCGTCGTCAGCAGGCCCGGTGCCGGCGAAGCTTCGTGAGGTTCGCAGCGCTCCATCGAGTACCAGCGGCGGTGGCCGGGGCGGGAGGTGTCGATGAAGAGCAGGCCGCAATCGTCGGCCGTGCACGCTCGGATGCGAGCGGCCCGTTGAACAGCTCGATGACGTCGCGCGCGAGCATCGACAGCGTCGCGCGTGCGGTAGGCGCGGCGCAGGTCGGCGTCCCGGTTCACCCCTGAACCCGGTGCGGCGGATCAGGAGACCGCGTCCGCGAAGCGCTCGGCCAGCGTGCGGACGCGCTCGACGAGCTCGGGCGGCTCGTGCACCCGAAAGGGGAAGTCGAACAGCGCCACGTACACGGCGAGTTCATCGAGCGAGTTGGAACCCGTTCGCAGCAGGCAGCTTTCGGCATCGATCGGCTCGATGACGCCGACCGTCGGCGCGATGCGGTCCGCAGCCACCGCCGCAGGCACGCCCAGGGTGATGCGGGCGGCGTAGCGGTAGGGCGCGGTCGTCACGCCTCGCGAGATGTAGCCCGACAGATCGATTTCGGGCGCCTCGCGCGGCGTGAACCGCGGCCCGGTGGGGATGCGCGGGTGCATCCGGTCGACCCGGTAGGTGCGCCAGTCGTCGCGATCGACGTCCCAGCCGATGAGGTACCAGCGGCGGCCGGTGTGCGCCAGCCGGTGCGGTTCGGCGGTGCGTAAAGAGCTCGCGCCCTCATGGTTTCGGTAGTCGAAGCGCAGCCGGTGCTGGTCGCGGATGGCGGCGGCGACGGCGGTGAGCACGTCGGGATCGACCGTCGCGCCCGCGGCGGGGACGGTGACCGTCACCGAGTGCAGTAGCTGCACGCGATGTCGCAACCGGGAGGGGAGCACCTGCTCGAGCTTGGTGAGCGCGCGCAGCGAACTGTCCTCGATACCGGCGATGGTGCCGCCCGCGGCGGTGCGCAGGCCGACCGCGACGGCCACCGCCTCGTCGTCGTCGAGCAGCAGTGGCGGCAGCTTCGCGCCCGCGCCGAGCCGGTATCCCGCCACGCCCGCGGTCGCCTGCACCGGATAGCCGAGAGCCCGCAGCTTGTCGATGTCGCGGCGGACGGTGCGCACGTCGACCTCGAGGCGGGCGGCCAGGTCTGCCCCGGTCCAGTCGCGCGGGGTTTGCAGCAGCGACAGCAGGCGCAGCAGCCGGGCGGAGGTTTCCAACATGCGAGCAAGTCTGCCCGAAACCTAGGGCCGAAGCTGTCCTAGGTGGCTCCTATCGTCGTTCTCATGACCTTCGAGATCACCGAATTCCGCATCGACATCCCGCAGCAGCAGCTCGACGACCTGCACCGACGGCTCGACGCGGTGCGCTGGCCCGAGCCGCTGCCGGGCGACGACTGGGACACCGGCGTGCCCACCGCGTGGCTGCGCTCGCTGGTCGAGCACTGGCGCACCGGCTACGACTGGCGCGCCGCCGAGCGCGAACTCAACGCGCATCCGCAATTCCGCACCGAGATCGACGGACAGACGATCCACTTCCTGCACGTCCGCTCGCCCGAGCAGGACGCGCTCCCGCTGCTGCTCACGCACGGCTGGCCCGGATCGGTGGTCGAATTCCTCGATCTGATCGGCCCGTTGACCGATCCGAAGGCGTACGGCGGCGATCCCGCCGACGCGTTCCACGTGGTCATCCCCGCGCTGCCCGGGTTCGGATTCTCCGGCCCGGTGCGCGAATCCGGCTGGACCGTCGAGCGCGTCGGGCGGGCTTGGGCGGAGTTGATGCGCAGGCTCGGCTACGACCGCTACGGCGTGCAGGGCGGCGATATCGGCGCGGCGGTCAGTCCCGAGGTCGCGCGGGTGGCGCCGGACCGGGTGGTCGGCGTGCACACCAACGGCGGCACGGGCGCGTTCCCCGCGCTCCCGCTCTCGGAGCAGGAGCTCGCCGAGCTTTCCGACGTGGAGCGGGACCGTATCCGCCGGATCGAGGCGTTCATGAACGAGGAGTTCGGCTACATCGCGATCCAGTCCACCCGCCCCCAGACCCTCGCGTACGGGCTCACGGATTCGCCGGTCGGCCAATTGGCTTGGATCATGGACAAATTCCGCGAGTGGACGCATCCGCGCGCGGTGGAACCGGACAAGATCATCGACCGGGACCGCCTGCTGACCAACGCGATGCTGTACTGGCTCACCGGAACGGCGGGCTCCGCGGCCTACGTCGGTTACGCGCAGGACGCGCCGTGGGGCGCGACCAAGGTGAACTCCGGTGTGCCGACGGGTGTTCTGGTGTTCGCCCACGACGTCGCCATCCATCGCTACGACGAGCGGGAGAACACCATCACCCGCTGGACCGACGTGGATCGCGGTGGACATTTCGCCGCGCTGGAGGAGCCGGAGCTGCTCACCGACGACGTGCGGGCGTTCTTCCGCGACCTGCGCTGAACTCGCCGAAAAATGTTTCCGCTACCCCGGTTCCGGCATGTCGCCGCCGGAACAGGCGTATACCCGCCTTCACCGCGGCCGTGCGCGGCTATCGGCGAACCGCGTCCGGCGGTGTCCACTGTGGCGCACAATCGATGGGCAGGACCGCGGTGAGCAGGAGCGATCGCCATGACTGAGCCGTTGCGGATGACGCAGGAACATCGAGAGGCCTTCTGGCGGCGCTGCGGCTGGTCACCCGAGCAGCCCGAATCGCAGCGCCGCGCGATCGAACAGTGCTGGGGCGACGAGTGGATCGACCTGGCCGAACTGCTCGGCTGGTGAGGCGCGCCGCTCAGTCCACGCCGAGCTCGCCCGCACGCCGCCACGAGTCACGCTCGGCGGCAAAGGCTTTCGCCTGCGTCGCGCGGAAGCGGTCGATGTCGGCGGCATTGTCGGCGAGGAACGCACGGTAGTCGGCGAGCCGGAACTCGCCCTCCTCGGCGCGCACCTCCACCTTGCCCGCGGCGAAATCGGCTCGCATGTCGAGCAATTCCTCCGCGCTCACTGGATACCAGCTGATGCGGTCGAAATAGCGCAGCAGCCAAGGCATTTCGGTGGCGGCGTGGTTCCACACCTGGGTGGTGCGTCCGACGAACTGGTAACCGCCCGGCCCTTCCATGCCGTAGATGCACAGATACGCGCCGCCGATGCCGACCGCGTTCTCCGGCGTCCAGGTGCGGGCGGGGTTGTATTTGGTGGTCACCAGGCGGTGGCGCGGATCGATCGGGGTGGCCACCGGGGCGCCGAGATAGACGTCGCCGAGTCCGAGCACCAGGTACTGCGCATCGAAGACGGTGTCGTAGACGTCCTGCACCGTGGCAAGACCGTTCATGCGGCGGATGAACTCGATGTTCCACGGGCACCAGGGCGCGTCGGCGCGCACGCCGTGCATGTAGCGGGTGATCGCCTCCCTGGTGGCGGGGTCGTCCCAGGAGAGCGGCAGGTGCACGGTGCGGCTCGGCACCACGAGATCAGTGCCCGCGGGCAGCTCCCGCTCGGCCTCGGCGAGCAGCCCCAGCAGCGTGGGCACGGACAGGACGTGCGGATCGACGCGGATCTGCAGGGACCGCACACCCGGCGTCAGCTCCAGCACTCCGCGCGGGTTCGCCGCCAGCAGGTGCTGGTGCAACGCGTGCACGCGGGCACGCAAGCCGAGATCCAAGGTCATCGCACCGTATTCGACGAGCACGCCGTCGTCACCGGCCCGGCGATACGTCACCGCGGTCTCCGCGTCCACCTCGGCGCGGCGCAGCACACCGTCGTCGCCGTCGCCGCCCGGCGAAAGCACCGAAGGCCACGAGGCGCGACGGCCAGGACCGAGATCGCGCAGCGAGGCGGCGTGCTCACGGCGCACCGGCACGAAGCGCACCTTGTCGCCGGGGCTGAGCTGGCCCAGCTTCCACCGCTCGGCCGCGACCACCGTGACCGGGCAGACGAAGCCGCCGAGGCTCGGACCGTCGGGACCGAGCAGGATCGGGGTGTCACCGGTGAAGTCAAGCGCACCAACGGAATACGGAGTGTCGTGGATGTTGGACGGGTGCAGGCCCGCTTCCCCGCCGTCGGTGCGCGCCCACTCCGGCTTGGGACCGATCAACCGCACACCGGTGCGGTCGGAGTTGAAGTGCACCTCGTAATCGGTGCCGATGACGGTGTCGAAGTCGGCGCGGGTGAAGAACTCCGGTGCGCCGTGCGGTCCCTCGGTGACGGCCAGTTCCCAGCGTTGCGACAGCACCGGGCGGTCGTCGGCGGGCACGGCGGTCGCGAGGGGTGCGCGCGCTGCGCCCAACGGCAGGATCTCCCCGGCGCGCAGCGCCCCGCCCGCGCTGCCGCCGAACCGGCCGAGAGTGAAAGTGGCGGTGCTGCCGAGATATTCGGGTAGCTCGATACCGCCGGCCAACAGCACGTAGGTGCGCATGCCAGGTCCGCGAATCGCGCCGATCTCCAGTACGGCGCCCGCGGGCACCAGGACCGTCCGCCACTGCTCGACGGGCACGCCGTCCACTGTCACATCCGCCGGTGCGCCGGTCACGCACACCCATGTCGCGGTGGCGAACCGGAGCGCGGGCCCGCCGAGCGTGCATTCCAGTCCCGCCGCGCCCTCGGCGTTGCCGAGCACCCGGTTGCCGAGCCGGAAGGACAGGTCGTCCATCGGTCCGGACGGCGGAACACCGACGTGCCAGTAGCCGACGCGGCCCGGCCAATCCTGCACGGTGACGAGCATTCCGGGCCGCACCACTTCGACGGACGCGGCCGGCGCCTCGGCGATCTCGGGTTCCGGCGCGGGGGCGGGAATCTCGACGACCGTCATCGCGTGATCACCATGCGCACGGGTGTGGGGTCGAAACCGTTGCACGGGTTGTTGATCTGCGGGCAGTTGGACACCAGCACCAAGGTGTCGATCTCGGCGCGCAGCGTGACCTTCTTGCCCGGCGCGGACAACCCGTCCACGATGCCGAGGGTGCCGTCGGGTTCCACCGGGACGTTCATGAACCAGTTGATGTTCGACACCAGATCCCGTTTGCCGAGGCCCCATTTCATCGCCTCGACGAGGAAGTTCTCCACGCAGGCGTGCTGGTGACGGGTGTGGTGTCCGTAGCGAAGGGTGTTGGACTCCTGCGAGCAGGCGCCCGCGATGGTGTCGTGGTTGCCCACCTCGTCGGCGACCACCGTCATCAGCGCGGTGCCCGCCTCGGTCAGCAGCACACTGCCCGTGGTCAGGAAGATGTTGCGCTGGGCGGCGACGGTGGCCTGGGCGCTGTAGCGGTCGGCGGTGTCGGCGGCGGAGTAGAGCAGGCAGTCCACCGCCTGGTTGCCGTGCAGGTCGATGATCTCCAGTCGCTCGCCCGCGCGGACGATCGCCGACCACGGCGCGCGGGCGCGCACGGTCTCGTCGAGCACGACGGTCCGGGACAGGGTCGGGGTCATGCCGTCATCTCCAGGGTCATGGCCGTCCAGGCCGCTTCGGTGTTCTGCACGGCCCGTAGGTATTCCGGGTCGCCGTTGTGGTTCGCGGTCAGGTCTTTGGGTGCGGACCAGGCGACGATGTCGAGGTCGGTGGTCGCGCGCTCGTCGAGCGGGTGCGCCGCGTTGGCAACCAGCAGCACCGCGGGGAGGTGGACGAGCAGGTCCACCGAGGAGCCCGCGGGCGCGCTGCCCGTCGCGCTCAGCGCGCCGTCGGGCGCTACACGCACGCCGCGGAAGAACGAGAGGCTCGGGGCGATATCGCGCGGCGCGAGACCCTGTTTGGCGCCCGCGAGGCGCAGCAGGTCGCGGGCCTCGGGCGTGGGCCCGCACAGGGTGTCGTGGTGACCCGAGCTGTCGGCCAGCACGGTGCCCAGCACCCGGCCCTGATCGGTGAGCAGCGGATGCCCTGTCGAAAGGTACGCCTGCCACGGCACTTTCACGGTGTCGGCGACGTTCAGCCGCTCCCACGGTGCGTCGGCGCGCAGCAGCAGCACGTGGGCGCACGCGGACCCGGCGGGGTCGGTCAGCCGGACGCGGGTGCCGCGGCCGAGGACGACATTGGCGTAGCCGCCCGCCGGAATGCGCTGCGACCAGGTGATCTTCCCGGCAGGCACCTCGGAGGGCAGGTCAGGCCGGGCGAGGGTCGCGGCCGCGGCCTGGGCGCGAGCGTGTGAGCGGGCGCCCCCGGTGGAGGCGGTGCCCGCGTGCTCGGGGTTGCTTGGCTCGGTCATCGGAGTCCTTTCGAAGGGAACCCGTGCGCGGCGGTCGGTCGCCGGACCGCCGCGCACGGAACGAACGTGGTCAGGCCGGTTGCCCGGCGGGCTCTCCGGTCGACGCGGTGCGCGGTGCGGCGACGACGACCCGGTGCACGATCGCGCCGACGGTGGCCACGGCGAGCACGAAAAGCGGTGCGGCCCAAAGCATCCACCAGCCTCCGCCGTTGGGCGTGTACACCTCGGCGCGCGGCCAGGCCAGGTTGATCACCATGACGACGCCCCACACGACCGCCAGCGCGTTGACCGGAATCCCGAAGCGGCCCAGCGTGAACAGCGATTCGTCGGCGACCTCGTCCGTGTGACCCCAGCCCCGCAGCCGCCGGATCAGCAGCGGCACGGTGACCAGCAAGTAGGCCAGGTACAGCGAGACGATGCAGACGCTGGCGAGGGTGGCGAAGATCGCGGCGTTGCCGAGATTGACCACCAGCAGCATGATTCCGAGCAGGCCTATCACCACCGCGGGCGGCACCGGTGTGCCGTAGCGGGGGTGCACCGCGGCGAGCTGCCTGGCGAAGGGCAGCTTGCCGTCGCGGGCCATCGAGAACATGAGCCGTGAGCCCGCGGTCTGAATCGCCAGTGTGCACACCATGATCGCGACGGCGACACAGCCGAGCAGCACCTTGCCCGCCGGGCTGTCCAGCTTCGAGGTCAGGACGTAGGCGAGGCCCTCGGTGGCCAGCGCGCCGTCGTCCAGGCTCGGCGCCGCCATCAGCGCGCCGAGCAGCAGGAGCCCGCCGCCCAGCGCGGAGACCGACAGCGCGGTGAGAATGGTGCGCGGCGCGACCCGGCGCGGGTTCTTGGTCTCCTCGGAAAGCTCACCGGCGGAATCGAATCCGACCATCACGTAGGCGGCCATCAGCCCGGAGACGAGGAACGCGGCCCAGTACGGTCCTGGCGCGGCCTGGTCGGTGTGCAGCACGACGCCCGGGCCGCGTTCGCTGTTCACGAAGAACAGGCCGATGATCGCCGCGACGCCGACGATCTCGATGGTGACGCCGATGGAGTTGATCTTCGCCATCAGGTCGATGCCGATGACGTTGATCGTGGTGGTGACGACGAGCAGGATGCTGCCGAGCAGCACCGCGTTGGTCGCGCCGGATGCGGAGGTGAGCGCGGTGTCCTCGCCGACGATCTGGAATCCGCTCCAGATCGTCGGCAGCACCACCTGGAGCGCGATGGCGGCCGCGGCCGCGGTGACGATCTGCGCGACGACCATCATCCAGCCGGCGAACCAGCCCACGAGCTCGCCGCCGAGCCGCCGCGACCACTGGTAGATACAGCCGGAAAGTGGGTAGCGGGCGGCCAGTTCGGCGAAATTCAGCGCGACGAGGAACTGCCCGGCGAAGACGATCGGCCAGGTCCAGAAGAAGGCGGCGCCGCCGAACGAGTAGCCGAAGCCGAAGAACTGGAAGATCGTGGTGAGGATCGAGACGAACGAGAAGCCTGCCGCGAACGAGGCGTAGCGGCCCAGCTTGCGGTGGAGAACGGGCCGATAGCCGAAACTGGCGAGGTCGGCGCTGTCGACGTTGGCGTCGGAGGGCGGAGTCGGAGCGACTGTTGTGGCCATGGGCGGTGTCCTTCGGCGTGCGGCCAATACCTATCGCATGACAGTTTTGCGCTCGCGATCGCGGTTTCGATGTCCGCCGTGTATCGCTTGCGGCAACGCCGGTAACTTCTGCGTTGCCTGAGTTTCTATCAAGTGACAGAAACCTCTCCGTCGGATGACGGCTGCCGATGGCGCCGACCGTCGCCGTCGGTCGCGGTGCCAGAATGGGCAGGTGGCAAACCTCGGTCCCGGCCGTCCCCGTGTGGAACAGCGACCTCGCCGCGGTCACACGCCGCGCGCGGAAATCCTGGACGCGGCGGGCGAACTGTTCACCACCAACGGCTACGCCAACACCTCGACCAGGGCGGTGGCCGACGCCGTCGGCATCCGCCAGGCCTCCCTGTACCACCATTTCGCCGCCAAGGACGACATCCTCGACGCGCTGCTCACCGAAACCATCGCCGCCCCACTCGAACTCGCCGAACGCCTGCGCGCCGACGCGGACCCCGCGCCCACCCGCCTGTACGCGCTGGCCTGGTTCGACGTGCGGCAGCTCTGCGCGGCGCGCTGGAATCTCGGTGCGCTGTACCTGCTTCCCGAGCTGCGCACCGAGCGCTTCGCGGCGTTCCGCCTTCGCCGCGACGAATTGCGCGGGCACTATGAGACATTGGCCGAGTCCGTCATCGAAGGCGCGGGCGCGGCGGGGATTCCCGGCGCGGAGGTGCTGCCGTTCCGGCTCGTCGAGACGGTGATCAGCATCCGGTCCGACGAGGGCCGCGCGCCCGCCTACGCCGAACAGACCATCCCCGACGCCGCGCTGCGCATGCTCGGCTGGGCCGGTGATCTGGAGGAGGCGCGCTCCGACGCGGCTCTGCTGCTGGAGCGGCTCGCCGCGGACTAGGCCGCGGTGGGTCAGCCCTTGCCGCGACCGGCCTTGAAACCGAAGTCCCAGTTGTACATCCGCGCGATCTCCATGACGCCCGCGCCGGGCCTGCCCGCGGGCGGGCGGACGAAGGTGCCCTCGCGGCGGACGACCAGCTCGCCGTTGATGTTCTCGATGTGCGCGAGCACCGCGTCGCGCGAGTCGTCCGCGCAGCCGTCGAGCATCATCTCGATCGGCGGGCAGTTCAGCGGGTAGAGCGTCGCGGTGGCGTGGACGCCGCGGAAATCGTTGGCGCCCTCGTAGATCGAGGTGAAGACCAGGATGCGGCGGAACTGGGCGGTGAAATCCAGGTTGATGTCCAAGTTCTCACCGGTGGCGCTGCTGCCGGTGCGGTCGTCCTGGTCCAGCTGAATGAACGGCGGGCGATCGAGGGCGCCGAACGAGCGGTCCAGCGCGCGCACCGAACCGATCCGGCCGTCGGCCAGCTCGAAGAAGCAGCTGAGATCCAGATCCAAGCCGCCTCCGCCGCGACGCCTGCCGAAGAGGCCGCCGCCGCGGTGGGATTGGCTGGTCCAGTTCAGGTTGATCCGCATGGTGCCGCGAGTGGCGCCCTGCTTGGTGAGCGAGACCGAGGGTGCTTCCTTGGTGAGCGAGATCTTGCTCATGTTCACCGGCGCGCCGCCGCCTTGCGGAGGCGGCGGAGGAGCGTATTGCTGCTGCTGCGGAGGGGTCGGCGCATACTGCTGCTGCGGAGGCGGGGGAGCGTACTGCTGCTGTGCGAATTGCGATGGCGGCGGTGCGTATTGCTGCTGCTGAGGCGGCGGTGCGTATTGCTGTTGAGGCGGCGCGTACGGCTGCTGCTGCGGCGGGGGAGGCGGCGCGTACTGCTGGGTCGGCGGCGGCGTGAACTGCTGGGTCGGCGCGGGCGGCGGCGTCGGCTGCTGCGCCGCGGGCGCCGGAGCGTCATCGACGCTGATGCCGAAATCGGTCGCCAGCCCGGCCAATCCGGAGGCGTAACCCTGGCCGACCGCGCGGAACTTCCACGCGCCTTGGCGGCGGTACAGCTCGCCGAGCACGAACGCGGTCTCGGTGGTGGCGTCGGTGCTGTCGAAGCGGGCCACCTCGGCGCCGTTCGTGGCGTCGAGCACCCGCACGTACAGGCCGCGGAACTGGCCGAAGGTGCCACCGTCGGCGGAGGCCGCGACGACGATGGTGTCGATCTGCGGTTCGACCTGCGCCAGCTGCACCGACAGCACGTCGAGCACCGTCGGCCCCTGCTGCTTACCCTCGTACCGGACGGCGCCCGACGGGTGCTGCGGCTGGTTGTAGAAAACGAAGTCGTTGTCGGAGCGGACCTTTCCGCCGACCAGCAGCAAAGCCGAAGCGTCCGCGTCCGGAATTCCCGGGCCCGATTGCCACCCCAGCTCGATGCGGACCGCGGACATCGGCACCGCAACGTTGGCGCCCTTCATCATCGACACAGCAGTCAACGTATACGACGCGGGTGGTGCTCGTCATCCGTGTTCGCCGCCATGGCGGAAGAACGGCGCGACCGGTTCGTTCGCCGGTGGGTTCAGCGCGTCGGCGGTGCGACGTTCCAGTGCGTACTCAGCGCACCGGCGATCTCCGGCAAGACCGTCACCGGAACCTGCTTGTGGCGCAGCATCTCCCGTATCTGATTCACCTGATCGCGTTTGCGCAGGTCGTACGCGCCCGACACGGGACGGATCACCGGCGGGATGGACAGCAGCACCAGTTCGCCGTGCTGCTCGTCGCCGCCCGCCAGATCGAGCGCCAGCGACCAGCGCGCCCGGTCGTCGAGCGCGAATCGGCCCGCGATCACCCTGTCCCATGCGATGCTGGACTCCGCCCACGGCGTGCGGCGATAGATGGCGCCCTCGGTGAGCACGATCGCGTCCCGCCCGAAGAGCGCCACCAGCAACGCGATGCCGCCGACGCCGCCCGCGAGCAGGCCGGTGAACACCCGATTCAGCCCGAAACCGGTGACGATCGCGGCGCACACCAGAACGGTCACCGCGATGCCGAGCACGCCGTACAGCATGGCTCGTCGAGTCGGGACCACGCCCGCGCGCACCATCGTCATTCTGTCTCGCCTCCCGGGGACTTACGGGCTCACCGTACCTGCTCGTTCGGCGGCCGGAGCGGGAGGCGCGCAGCCATCAGGCGTGTAGTGCGACCGCCGCCTCCGCGGTGTAGACCAGGAACTGCAAGCTCTGCTGGAAGTAGAGCCGCACCGAGTCGGCGTCGTGCGAGAGGTAACCGATCGAGAGGTCCTGGCCGAGGCTCAGATCGAAATCGCCGCCGCGGGTGGTCAGCACGAACGCGCCGTCGATGGCGGGCGCCCAGATGATCTCGCCCTCCGGGATGAGGCGCTCGATGTGAGTGCGGATCGGATGACCGTGGTCGGAGGTCTCGCTCACCGCGGTGTAGAGGTCGGCGCTGAGCAGCACCGAGTACGGTCCGTCGACGCCGGCCAGGCGCAGCGCGCTCAGCGATTGCGCGACGGCCTCCGGGACCAGGCGCGGATCGGTGGGCACCTGGATCGGCTCGTTCGACGAGCTCGCCCGGATACCGGTGATGTTCGCGCCCCGATAGCCCTCGAAGATGGCGCGGTCCTCGGCGAACGCGATGCGCCGCGCGGCCTCCTTCACCGGATCCAGATCGGTGTCCTTGGCGCCGCGCTCGACGTTGTCGAGTTCTTCGCGCGAGAGCGTGAACGGCACGCGCAACTCGACCAGCGGCGCGACCACGCGCTGGCGCGCCTGCACGCCCTCGTCCGGCGCGTCGATCGGGGTGGTGCGGCCGAGCCCGACGGCGGAGTAGGAGGCGCCGTGCGGGCCGGACACGTCGACCACCCTGCGGCCCGCGATGTGCCGCTTGAAGGTGCGGGTGGCTTCTTCTTCGATCGCCGTCCATGCCTCGGAGGTGATCGGCGCGAGTTCGCGATGGAGGTTGTTCACAGCGTGCTCCTTTTCAACGTGCCGATACCGAGTGAGCCGTCGCCCGCCACGGCGGACATATCGACGTCGGGCATATCAACGTCATTGCGCGGCAGAGATTCCCCGCCCGTCTCTTCGGCGGCCGCCGCGTCCGGCGCGGGCGGCAGGTCGTCGAAGAAATCCAGTGGCGGCGTGCAGAACAGCGTGCCGGTGACCGCGACCGAGAAGTCCAGGATGCGGTCGTAGGCAGCCTCTTCGGTGCCCTCGAACATCCGCGAGAGCATGGTCTCGGTGACGCTCGGGGTGGCCGCGTAAGCGATGTAGTAGGTGCCGAACTGGCCCTCGCGCACGCTGCCGAACGGCATGTTGGCGCGCACGATCTGGCGTTCGTTGCCGTCCGCGTCGACCAGGGTGTTCACCGCGACGTGCGAATCGGCGGGCTTGTCCTCGTCGGAGAGCTCGAAATCGTCCAGCTTGGTGCGGCCGATGATCTTCTCCTGCTCCTCGACCGTGAGCGCGCGCCACTCGTCGAGCGGATGCAGGTACTTCTGCACGATGACGTAACTGCCACCGGCGAATTCGGGGTCCTCGTCGCCGATCAGGGCGGCGCTCACCGCGGACGAGCCCTCGGGATTCTCGGTGCCGTCCACGAAACCGAGCAGGTCGCGCTGCTCGAAATAACGGAAGCCGACGGTCTCGTCGACGATGGTCGCGGCGCCCGCGAGCCGGTCGCCGATCACCATCGCCAGCTCGAAACAGGCGTCGTGCACCTCGGACCTGATGTGGAACAGCAGATCGCCCGGCGTGGACGGCGCCCGATGGTGCGCGCCGACGAACTCGCGCAGCGGATGCAGCTCGGCGGGCCGCGGCCCCGCGAACAAGCGGTCCCACGCGTCCGAGCCGATCGACGCGACACAGCTCAACCCGGCCCCCGGCAGGCGGAAGCCGACCGAACGGCGCAAACCGGGCAGGTCGGCGAGCAGATCGCGCACCGCCGCTTCTCCGCCCTCGTCGATGGTGGCGACGAGGAAGATCGCGGCCGGTGTGAGCGGTTCGAGGATCGGCTGCGGCTCACCCATGATCAACAGAGTAATGGTGCGGCCACAGCCGGTCGGTCGGCGCACCCGGCCACGCCCGGCGAAACCCGGGCTGAACGGCTCCGGTCTACTTCGCGACGGTCAGCAGAAACGCCACGTCGTCGACCGCTTTCACGCTGTGCCGCGCCTTGGGGATGACGAGCAGGTCACCCGCCGAGCCCTTCCATTCGTTCGCGCCGCTGATCAAGGTCAGGGTGCCGGTGAGCACCAGCAGGGTGGCATCGCCCGTGTTGTCGTGTTCGGCCAGGCTCTGGCCCGCCGTGAGGCCGACGACGGTCTGGCGCAGCGTGTGGGCGTGGCCGCCGTAGATGGTCTGTGAGCTTCGCCCGCTGGTGGCAGTTGCGGCCAATTTCAATTGCTGGCGAGCGACCGCGGTCAGGGATTTCTTGTCCATGGACTGCCTTTCGCGTCACATCCGCCGGTGCAGGGCTGGTGTCACCGGCTCGGTGCGCTCGGACGGACGATGGTCCGCACCGCCGCATATCCAGGAGTATGCCCGAACGGGGCCGCCCGCGTGCCGGGTTTGCCGGGCCTGCCCCGTCAGCGGCGTGTTGCCCGCGAGCGCCCTCAGACGTCGGCGCGGCGCAGATACCGGCGGATGCGGAAGCGCAGCCCGGTGGCGGACGTGCGCCATTCCTCGGGTTCGTCGGCGTGCCACTCCGGACCGATGGTGGGGGCGTGCGCGTCGCCCTGGACGCTGATCTCCACCTCGGTCACCACCAGCTCGGTCGCGAAATCCATGGCGGCGCGGTAGATTTCGCCGCCGCCCGCGATCCACACCGGATCCGGTGCGCTCAGTTGCAGCGCCTCGGACAGCGAACCGGCGCGTTCGGCGCCCGCCGCCGACCAGTTCGCCTGCCTGGTGACCACGATGTTGCGGCGCCCGGCCAGCGGGCGGAACTTGGGCGGCAGCGAATCCCAGGTGCGCCTGCCCATGATCACCGGATGGCCCCAGGTCACGGTGCGGAAGTTGGCCATGTCCTCGGGAACGCGCCAGGGGATGGTGTTCTCGAAGCCGATCACGCCGTCGGGGGTCTGGGCCCAGATCAGGCCGATGGTGCGAGTGCGCACGGCCGCGATCATACCGCCACCGGCGCCTTGATCGCCGGATGGTGCTGGTAGCCAACCACTTCAACGTCCTCGTAGGTGTAGTCGAACAGGCTCGGCGCCCGGCGAAGGCGCAGCTCGGGGAACGGGTAGGGCGCGCGGCCGAGTTGCTCGGTGACCTGCTCGACGTGGTTGTCGTAGATGTGGCAGTCGCCGCCGGTCCAGATGAAGTCGCCGAGCCCCAGCCCGGCCTGCTGCGCCACCATGTGGGTGAGCAGCGCGTAGCTGGCGATGTTGAACGGCACGCCGAGGAACAGGTCCGCGCTGCGCTGGTACAGCTGGCAGGACAGTTTGCCGTCGGCCACGTAGAACTGGAAGAACGCGTGGCACGGGGCCAGCGCCATCTTGTTCAGCTCGGCGACGTTCCACGCGGAGACGATGATGCGCCGCGAATCGGGATCGGTGCGCAAGGTGTCGAGCACCTGGGTGATCTGGTCGATGTGCGCGCCGTCGGGGGTCGGCCAGGAACGCCACTGCACGCCGTAGACGGGGCCTAGTTCGCCCTGCTGGTCCGCCCACTCGTCCCAGATCGTGACGCCGTGCTCGCGCAGCCAGCCGACGTTGGACTCGCCGCGCAGGAACCACAGCAGTTCGTACACGATCGACTTGAGGTGCACCTTCTTGGTGGTGATCAGCGGGAAGCCCGCCGCGAGGTCGTAGCGCAGCTGGTGGCCGAACACGCTGCGGGTACCCGTGCCGGTGCGATCCGCCTTCGCCGTCCCGGCCTCGAGCACCAGCCGGAGCAAATCCTCGTACTGCGTATCCGTCGCCACGAGTCGCAAGCTTACTGTCCGTGCGTGCGCGGACCTGCGCCCGGATTGCCGCCGCGCGGGCGGTGTGATTGCCGCGCGGCGGCGGGATGCTGGCAAGCTCAGGCACATGCGCAAGCTCTTCGTGATCGGCATCGGTGCGGGCGACCCCGACCAGGTGACGGTGCAGGCGATCAAAGCCATGCGGCAGGTCGACACGTTCTTCGTGATCGCCAAAGGCGTCGAGAAGCAGGAGCTGTTCGACGTGCGGACCACGATCCTGGCGGAGCACGTCGAGCGGCCCTACCGGGTCGTCGAGATCGCCGACCCGCCGCGCGACCGCGATCCCGCCGACTATCGCGGTGTCGTCGCGGACTGGCACGAGCGCAGGGCCACGCTGCTCGCGGAGGCTTTCGCGGCCGAGGAAGGCGTCGGCGGGATCCTGGTGTGGGGCGATCCTTCGCTCTACGACAGCACCCTGCGCATGGTGGAGCTGGTGCTCGACAGCGGGCGGACCACCTTCGATTACGAGGTGATCCCCGGGGTGACCAGCGCGCAGGCGCTGGCCGCGCGGCATCGCGTGGTGCTGCACCGGATCGGCGAGCCGGTGCACGTCACCACCGGCCGGCGGCTGCGCGAGGACGGGCTCGGCCCCGGCTCGACGCTGGTCATGCTGGACGGCGAGTGCTCCTTCACCGAGGTGCCGGGTGACGACGTGCACATCTGGTGGGGCGCCTATCTCGGCATGCCCGACGAGACGCTCGTCGAGGGTCCGCTGCGCGAGGTGCAGGACGAGATCCTGCGGCGGCGGGACCAGCTGCGGGCCGCGAAGGGCTGGATCATGGACATCTATCTGTTGCGCCGCGACTGATCTTTTCGTCCGCCGCGACTGTCGGTGGCCCCGGGTAGCCTGGGACGCGTGCCCGAGCTACCGGAAGTGGAGGCGTTGGCGCAGTTCCTCCGGGAACACGCGGTCGGCGCGGTGGTGGGGCGTGTCGACGTCGCCGCGCTCAGCGCGGTCAAGACGTTCGATCCGCCGGTGACGGCGCTGTCCGGGCGGGACGTCACCGGCGCCGACCGCTGGGGCAAGTTCCTCGGCATGGACTGCTCGGGACTCTGGCTGATCACCCATCTGTCCCGCGGCGGCTGGCTGCGCTGGATCGACGAGCCGAGCCCCACACCGCCGAAACCGGGCGGCAAGAGCCCGCTCGCGCTGCGGGTGCATTTCTTCACGCCCGAGGGCGCCACACCCGCGTTCGACTTGACCGAGGCGGGCACCAAGAAGCGGCTCGCGGTGTACATCGTCGAGGATCCGAAGATGGTGCCCGGCATCGCACGGCTCGGACTGGACGCGCTCGACGTCACCGAGCCGCAGTTCGCCGAGATCCTGCACGGCGCCTCGCAGCGGATCAAGACGGCGATCGTCGACCAGTCGCTGCTGGCGGGCGTCGGCAACGCCTACTCCGACGAGATCCTGCACACGGCCAAGGTCTCGCCGTTCGCGAACACGAAGACGCTCCCCGCGGAGAAGATCGCGCAGCTGTACGAGGCGATGCGCACCGTGCTCACCGACGCGGTCCAGCGCTCGGTCGGCCAGGACGCGGCGCGGCTCAAGGGCGAGAAGCGTTCGGGCATGCGGGTTCACGCGCGCACCGGGCTGCCCTGCCCGGTCTGCGGCGACACCGTCCGCGAGGTCTCCTACGCCGAACGGTCCTTCCAGTACTGCCCGACCTGCCAGACCGGCGGCAAGGTGCTCGCCGACCGCCGGATGTCGCGACTGTTGAAGTGAGCCCGGCCGTCAGGTCAGGGTCGGCACGCGAATACCGTGCCAGGCCAGTCGTTTCGCGCGGTCCGGGTCGTGCTCGAGCCGGGTCGGGTCGTCGATGACCAGCGTGGTTCTGGCGTCCTCGGTATAGGCGGGCCAGGACGGCAGCGGCGCGCCGGTGCGGGCGAAGGACAGCCAGTTGTCCTGGAACTGCTCGGTCACCGCGAGCAGGCCGCGGCGGCCGCCCGCCGCGGTGAAGGCACGCCCGATCGGGCTGTCGGCGGCGCCGAAGACCGGGATCAGCTCGCTGGCGTGGGTCGCGCCGACACCAGCGAGTCGCAATGCGCGCGGGGCGAAGTCGTAGCGGTAGGCATAGGTCGGCGCGTGACGGCTGTGCCCTTCCATCACCGTGACGGACGGACGCCAGAAGACGTAGTCACCCCCCATGCGCACCGCGGCCCGAGGCTGCGGGTAACCCGGATAGGCCGCCGTGACCCTGGCCTCGAACTCCCCACCGGCGCGGGCGAACATGGCGTGCAAGCGCCTCGGATTGGTGGGCAGTTTGTCGGCGAACCGCGCGAACAGCGCGCCCTCGTCGCGATTGGTGCCGATGACGAGCGGCACTCGGTGCGCCGCGCCCGCGGAGATCGCGTCGACCGGGGATCGCGGCAGGTAGTCGCCGTCCACCACCGGGCAGATGGGGAACAGGCCAGGACGCTCGCTCAGCACCACGTTGCTCGTGCGGTCGACGGCCCGGCGAATGTCGTTGGCGGGCGCCTCGATCAGCGCGCGGGCCGCGTCGGCGGGATCGGCGCCGAGGGTATCGAGGCAGCGTCGGGCGAAGGCCGCGGCGTCCTCGGCGCTCAATGCCCAATCGGCGGGCGGACTCTGAGCGATGCCGCGGTGGAACAGTCCGCTGGCGGCGGGGGTGGCGAGCAGGGCGAGCACGGCGTGTGCGCCCGCGGATTCGCCGAAGATCGTGACGTTGTCCGGGTCACCGCCGAACTCGGCGATATTGCGCCGCACCCATTCCAGCGCGGCGACCTGATCGCGCAGGCCGAGGTTGGCGTCGAAGGGTCGCTGCGGCGTGCCGAAGGCGCTGAAGTCGACGTAACCGAAGGCGCCGAGCCGATAGTTCAGCGACACCACCACCGCGTCGCCGCGCAGCGCGAGCCGCGCACCCGAATACAGCGCCAGCGCCGAGGTGCCGATCAGGTAGCCGCCGCCGTGGATGAACACCAGCACCGGTCGAAGGCCGACGGACGGCGTGGCGGGCGCGGTGACATTCAGTGTCAGCGAGTCTTCGCTGGTCGGCTGATAGGCCCTCGGGCCGATGCGGGCGCCCGCCCTGTGTTGCATGGACGCGAAGCCGAACTCGGTGGCGGTGCGCACCCCGGTCCACGGCCGCACCGGCTGTGGAGCGCGAAATCGCAGGTCTCCCACCGGCGGCGCGGCGTACGGCAGTGAGCGCCAGCGCACAACACGGCGACCGCGGTGACCGCGGACAACGCCGTCCGCGGTCTCGATGTCGATCGTTGCCACCATTGATCGATGGTAGCTATGCGCGGCGGGCCTCCAACAGGCGTAACCAGATCTCGCTGACCGTCGGATAGGCGGGCACGGCGTGCCACAGGGTGTCGAGCGGGACCTTGCCGACCACCGCGATGGTGGCGGCGTGCAGCAGCTCGCCGATCTCCGGTGCGACGAAGGTCGCCCCGAGCAGGGTGTCGGCGGCGGTGTCGATGACGATCTTGGCTCGGCCGGAATAGTTCTCGCGGGCGAGCGACGAACCGGCGACCGCGATATCGATCTCCACGGTGTCGACGTCGTAGCCCGCGCGGCGGGCCGCCGCCTCGGTGAGGCCGACCGAGGCCACCTCGGGGCTGGTGAAGACCACCTGCGGGACCTGCTCGTGGTCGGCGGTCGCGGCATAGCGCGCTCCGGTGAGCGGGCGGCCCTCGGCGCGCGCGGCGATCACGTCGCCGCAGATCCTGGCCTGGTACTTGCCCATATGCGTCAGTGCGGGACCGTGATTCACGTCGCCCACCGCGTACAGCCAGTCGCCGGGGACTTCGCGCGCGGACAGGTGATCGTCGACCTCCACGTAGTCGTCCGCCAATCCGACGGCGGCGAGCCCGAGTTCGGCGGTCGCGGGTCCGCGCCCGGCCGCGACGACGATCTCGTCGGCCTCGATCGATTCGGTGTGCCCGCCGCGCGTCCGCACGGTGACGGCGCCGCCGTGGATCCGGCCCTCGCCGGTGTCCTTCGGCTCCGCGCGCGTGACGCTCTCCGGTTCGGTCTCGAACAGCACCCGCACGCCCGAATCGGCGAGCGCGCTCGCGACCCGCTCTCGCGCGAACGGCTCGGCGTTGCCGAGCAGCGCCTTGCCGCGCACCAGCATGGTCACCTCGGCGCCGAGCGTGGCGAGCCAGGTCGCCGATTCGCAGGCCACCACACCGCCGCCGACGACGACCGCGCGCTGCGGGACCTCGTGCAGGTTGGTCGCGTCGCGGGAGGTCCACGGGAGAGCGTCGCGCAGGCCGGGTACGTCGGGGACACGAGCCCGGGTTCCGGTCGCGAGCACCACCGCGTGCCTGGCCCGCAGCGTACGGCCGTCGACCTCGACCAGACGTTCTCCGGCGAGTCGCCCTGAACCGCGGATCACTTCGATGCCGCTCTGCTCGGCCCACTCGGCTTGGCCGCTGTCGTCGTGGTCGTGCACGATCCGGTCGCGGCGGGCGAGCACGGCCTCGACGTCCAAGCCCTTCGCGTCGATGCCGGGGAGGGCGCGGGCGGCGGCGAGCAGATGTCCGGGGCGCAGCAGCGCTTTGCTCGGCATACAGGCCCAGTACGAGCATTCGCCGCCGAGCAATTCGCGCTCGACGATCGCGGCGGTGCGGTCGCTGCCCGCGATGGCGTAGGCGGCGGCGTTCTCCCCTGCGGGTCCGCCGCCGATCACGATGACGTCGTACTCGGCGGCCGGATCGGAGCTCACTGCAGGTAGCCCTCGACCTGGCGCGGCGGGCTGACCTGCGCGTCGTCGGGGGAGGCGCCCGCGTAGATCCTGGCCCTGCGCTGCCGAAGCAGATCCCAGCACTGGTCGAGCATCACTTCCAGCTCGGCCAGCCGCTGCCGTTCGGTCACCGGGTCCACCTCGCCGGAGGTCGCCTTCGAGCGCAGCCTGTGCTCGTCGTCGACCAGTTGCTTGATGCGTTCCAGGATGTCCTGTTCGGTCATGAGTCACCACTTCGATACTCGGAGGTATACGGCAGGGCGTGCAGCGACCGGGTGCGGTCACCGACCATGCTACGACCGGGTCGGCGAAGTCGAGGGTCGTGACGGTTGCCCGGCGGCCACTTCCGCGAGGCACTCGGCGGCGATCGGGACGGCCGCGTGCAGGTCGCGCGAGCTCGGTGCCGCGTAACCGAGCGCGATGCCGAAGCTGCTCGGCGGCGGCGATCCCGTGTCGTGCTGGGAGAAGAGGTGATGCCGGGCCAGCCCGTCCAGGACGACGCCGCGCGCGGCGGCCGCGTCGACCGCGCGCTGTTCGGCCTCCGCCGTCGGCAGCGGCACCACGACGTGCGAGCCCGCGTCGTCGCCGACCACAGTCAACCCGCGGCGGCGCAACTCCGTGACGACCAGTTCCCGGCGGGGCGGGAGCGCGCGCCGCAGCCTGCGCAGGTGCCTGGCCAGGTCGCCGTGCGCGGCGAGTTCGGCGAGGACGCGCTGGCCCGCCGGGCTCGGCGAGGTGCCGGTGCGATCGCGATGCGCGAGCACCGCCGCGGCGATCCACGGCGCCGCGACCAGCCACCCGACGCCGAGCACCGGCGAGAGGATCTTGCTTGTCGTGCCGAGGTGCACGATCACATCGGGCGCCATCGCGGCGAGCAGCGGCAGCGGGGCGGTGTCGTAGCGCAATTCGCCGTCGTAGTCGTCTTCGATCACGAATATGCCTCTGCGCCGGGCGAATTCGACGAGCTGCACGCGACGAGCTGCGGGCATTCGCGCGCCGAGCGGAAACTGATGCGCCGGTGTGCAATACACCGCCTCGACGTTCGGAGGCAGGTCGTCGACGCGCAGCCCCTCGGCATCGACGGGCACCGGAAGTACTCGGATGCCCGCAGCCAGAAAGGCTCCCGCCGCCCTCTGGTAGCCGGGATCCTCTATGGCGACGGTATCGCCGGGCCGCAGCAGGGCGGCGGCGAGTTCGCCCACCGCGGAACTGGTTCCGGCCGTGACGAGCACGACGGTGTCGCTGCCCGCGCTCAGACCCCGGTGGCGTAGCAGGTGTTCGGCGACGGCCACGCGATATTCCGGTTCGCCCGCGCGGTCCTTGCGGATGACCGGTGGTTGGTCGGAGGCGGCCCGCCAGGCGCGACGCCACGCCGGTCGGTCCATGGCCTCGATGCAGGGCGCGCCGGGGACGAGGTCGTAGCCGAGGCCTGCGAGATCCGGGTCGACGGCGACGTGGTGTGGCACGGGGGCGGCGGCGGGCGCGGTGGTGAGGTAGGTGCCCGATCCTCGTTTGCCCTCGAGCCAGCCTTCGGCGTGCAGCTGGTCGTAGGCCGCGGCGATCACGGTCCGGCTGACGCCGAGTCGCCGCGCCAGCGCCCGCGAGGACGGCAGCCGGTCCGCGGTGCGCAGCAGGCCCGAGGTGGCCGCGGCGCGCAGGCCATCGGCCACCTGCACCGACAGCGGTTCGGGCGCGTCTCGATCGAGCGCGAGAGGTAGGTCGTCGAGCACCGGGCACCTCGGATTGGACTGCGAGAATCGGAATGAATTGGCTATTCAAGAATGCCACTTCGTGCCGGACGCTTGTCTCATGACGCACTCGACCAGCGCCCGCCCGCCCTTGTCCCCGACCCCGCGCAGCACGCTGACGCGGTCGAAAGAACGCGGCCGCAGCGACCGCGCCGAACTGGACGCCGTGCTCGACGCCGGTCTGATCTGTCACGTCGGCGTCGTCCTCGGCGGCAGCCCCGTGGTGCTGCCGACCGCGTACGGTCGCGACGGCGACACCCTCTACCTGCACGGATCGACCGGTTCGGGCAGCATGCGCGCGGCTCTGGCCGGTGACATCTCCGTCGCGGTCACGCACGTCGACGGCGTCGTCTACGCCCGCTCCGCCATGCACTTCTCGATGAACTACCGCTCGGCGGTCGTGCACGGCCGGGCGGTCGAACTGACCGACCCCGACGCGCGCACGCTGGCCCTGCGGGTGATCGTCGAGCACGCCGCCCCCGGTGCGTGGCACCGCGTGCGCCCGCCGAACAAGAAGGAACTCGCCGCCACCATGGTGCTGGCGCTCGACCTGACCGAGGCGTCGGTCAAGGTCCGCGCGGGCGGGCCGCTGGACGATCCGACCGATGCCGACAGCCCGACCTGGGCGGGCGTGCTGCCGCTGCGTCAGGTGTGGGACGCGCCGATCGATTCGCCGGACCTGGCGGACGGGATCGGGGTTCCCGCCGATGTGCTGGAGCGGAGTGCGTTGGGGGTTTCATTGGCGCGGTGAGGAATTCGAGCTGTGCGCGGGGCCTGGATTCAGGCGGGGGCTTCGGCGGGTTGCGGGCGGGCGGTGAGCAGCGCCGCGAAGAGGAGTAGCCACGCGCTCCACAGGATGTAGCCGAGGAAGTTGGCGGTGTCCACGTAGGGCAGGTCGAGCGGGATGAGGACGCCCAGCGCGATCGAGGCGGCGCAGGCGTAGCCGAGCGTCGTGAACCAGAGCGGGAAGGTCTGCCGTAAAGCGAGGCAGACCAGGGTGATCCACGCGGCGGTCAGCAGATAGCCGAGGGTTTCGCCGAGCGCGGTGCCCAGGATCGAGCCGAGCAGTTCGAAGGTGCGCACCGCGGAGGAGCCGGGCCCTTCCGCGGCGGCGCGGTCGGCCAATACCGGGACGAGCAGGGGCCAGCGCAAGAGCCCGATCGCCTGGACTGCGGCGGCCGCGACCCCGAGGTGGACGGCGCGGCGCATGATCGGCGAGTTGTCGAGTCGGCCGATTCGGATCGCGAGCGGGGCGAGCGCGAGTGCCGCCGCGGCGAGGACGGCGAACCAGGTGATCACCGCGAATCGGTTCGCCCGGAACAGTTCGAGCACGTCGGGGGCGGGCTGTTGCAACACATCGGGGTAGTCGAAGACGGCGCCCAGTCCGAGGAAAGCGACATTCAGGGCGACGGGGGCGGCGACGAGCAGGGCAATGGTCGGCCAGGGCCTGGTGGACACGGTTTCACTCCATTCTGGCTGTACGGAGTACAGCTAGCTGTACGCGGTACAGTCAAGCGCGTGTCCGCAGCGAAGTCAATGCCCCAGGGGGAACGCAGAATCCGTCCCGAGCGCCGCTCCTTCACCGAGGCGCAGGTGGTGGACACCGCATTGCTGCTGCTCGACGAGGGAGGCGCGGCGGCGGTCTCGATCCGGGCGGTCGCGGGGCGGCTCGGGGTGAACCCGAACGCCGTCTACACCTACGTCGCCAGCCGCGCCGACCTCGAGCGCGCGGTGATCGAGCGGGTGCTCGGCTCGGTGCCGTTGACGGTGCTCGCCGATGCCGACGTCGAATGGCGTTCGGCCATTGTCGAATTCGCCGTCGAGCTGCGCCGTCGCGTGCTGGAACACCCGGCGGTCGCGGCGCTGATGATGACCGCGCCCATGGACGGCCCCGCCGCCCGCGACGTAGGCGAAGCCCTGCTGGCCTGCCTCGCCAGGGGCGGCCTGTCCCCGGACCACCGAGCGCGCGCCGCCTACGCCGTCATGGTCCAGGTGATCGGTGCGATCGCGATGGAGGTCGCCGAGACCGACGGCCGCCCGCCGCTGCCGCCCGAATCCGAGCGCATCGCGCAACGCCGCGCCGCTCTGGCGGAGATTCCCGCCGAGCGCTGGCCGCACACCCACGAGAGTCGCGACCTCATGGCGCAATGGATAGGTTCCGAGCAGTTCGCCTGGAGTCTGCGTGCGTTGTTGGACGGGCTGCCCGTGGGGTGATGCGCGGCCTCGGGCAGATCACCACGGGTGGCCGTCGAGCCCGAGGCGGGAGGCGGCATGGACGGCGAGTTCGGCCAGGGCCGAGCCGGATTCGATGCCGGGGTCGAGTCCGATCAGGGACAGGATGTAGCCGTCACCGCTGCGGCACAGGTAGCCGGACAAGCGGGTGCGCGGAAGACGGGCGGCGGTGAGGCCGGGGTGGATGGCGCGGGCGGCAACGCCGACGCAGGGGTGGCCGCCGATGGTGCGCAGCGAGTCGGGGAGAGTTCCGATGTTGGAGCACAAGATGTCTCGCTCGCCCGCGCCCTTGGCGAGGGCGTGGGCCCAGCGGTCGGGGATCACCTGGAGCAGTTGCTCGGGCATGCCGCCGGGGCTGGACATCCGGTGCTCGTACGCGGCGCGGGCCTTCTTGCGCAGCGTCGCGGGGGTGTCGGCGCGATCGACGACGATCTCGGTCATCGCGAGGTCGTTGTCCACGCGCGGCTCGTCGCGGGTGTCGACGGGGAGGCTCGCCGCGATGGCAGGAAGGGGAAAGCCGATGTCCCACAACAGTGTCGCGACCAGGTGGATGAACAGACTGTTCGCGGTGCCGCCCTGTTCTCCGGCCACCCGGTCCCATTCGTCGGCGCGGAACTGTACGACCGCACCGTGCACGCGCAGTTCGTCCGCGCCCGCGCGCACGGGTTCCTCGGGTGCGGGCCGTTCCGGAATGCCATGGCGCAGAGCACGGATCGTGCCACCCACCACGGTCGACCATTGACGAAACGCGTCCGCCCACTCGGACTCCCGAGCGCAGCGCGACCGTGCGTCACCCGCTTCGACTTCGGCCTCGGGACGCCCCGCATCGGCCGACACGGCATGAGCGGCAGCCGCTCCGTCGACCACCTCGCGCAGCGCGGCATCCACCGCGTGCACCAGTCCGCGCGCATCGGCCAGCGCATGCGAACAGGTCAGCGCCACAACCGATCCGCCGTCGGCGAGCCAGCGGGCGGCGAGCCGCCACGCCGGGCCGAATTCCGGGTCGAGGCCCGCGCCCAGGGTGTCCGCCCACGGCAGTAATTCGTCGAGGGGGAGCGTGCTTTCCATGAAGTCGAGAGGGTGAGCCCGGACGTTCGGCTGCCAGGCGCGACGCGCGCCGGGCACGCGGGAACGGATCACCCTGCGGCCCAAGGGGCCTGGCCGCAGCGCGCCGTGGATGCGATGCAGCAGTGCGGGTTCGACACGGTCGACGGTGCGCCACAGCCCTTGGAGGGCGATGGGTGTGCCGAGCCCGCGGTGGGTGCGCAGGAAGATCTCGTCGACGACGCCGAGGCGGTCCATCCTCAGCCGGACGCTCCGTGCCGCCCCGCGCCCGCGGCGAACCGTTGGGCGCCCGCGAGCGCGCCGTCGGCCAGGGCGGTGAGTCCGTGCCGGAATTCGTTGCGCAGGGCCGTGGCCTCGTCCATGCCGTCCTGCTCGAGCATCGACATCCGGTCCGAGCGCAGACAGGTCTGCGGCAGCCTGGCGAGTTCGGCCGCCAGGTCCTCGGCGGCGGCGCGCGCCTGTCCGGTGGGCACGACCCGGTTCACCAACCCGATCTGCAACGCCTCGGGCGCGCTGACAGCTCGGCCGGTCAGCGACAGATCCATGGCGCGGCCCATGCCGATGATCCGCGGCAGCCGTATCGTGCCGCCGTCGATCAGCGGCACGCCCCAGCGCCGGCAGAAGACGCCGAAGGTGCTGTCCTGCTCGGCGACTCGCAGATCGCACCAGAGCGCCAGCTCGAGTCCGCCCGCCACCGCGTAACCGGAGATCGCGGCGATCACCGGCTTGGACAGCGTCATCCTGGTCGGGCCCATCGGGCCGTCGCCGTCCTCCTCGGCGCGGTTGGACCGCTCCGTCCCGAGCGCCTTCAGGTCGGCGCCCGCGCAGAAGGTCCCGCCCTCGCCCCAGAGCACCGCGACCGCCGCCGTAGGGTCGGCGTCGAACTCGCGGAAGGCGTCGGCAAGCGCCTGTGCGGTCGGCCCGTCGACCGCGTTGCGCGCCTGCGGCCGGTGCAGGATCACCGTCGTCACGGGCCCGTTCTTCTCGACGCGAACGCTCACTGTCGCCCCTCCGTATCGCCGTCCCTCCCCGCGCGGAGAGGGGTGCTGCCTAGCTGGCTCACGCTCTCGACCATACGACGGCCCGGCCCTTGTGTGAAGAAGTGAATTCGTGATTCACTTCTTCCGTGGCGTACCGCAGGACCCCTGCCGTCCAGGCCCGCCTGGACGCCCAGGAGCAGCTGATCGTGCAGGCCGCGACCAAGGTCCTCTCCGAGGCCGGGTTCGCCGGCCTGTCGATGGCCGCGGTCGCGAACCGTGCCGGAGTGGCCACCGGAACCGTGTACAAGCACTTCGACGGCAAGGCGAATCTGGTGACCGCGGTTTTCCGCACCGTCGTCGCCAGGGAGGTCGCCGCCGTCACCGCGGCGGCCGAGAAGGGCACCGCGGTGGAACGGGTGACCGCGGCCGTGGAGACCTTCGCCGGACGCGCCATGAAGAACCCCAAGCTCGCCTACGTGCTGCTCGTCGAGCCGGTGGACACCGTGGTCGACGCCGAGCGCTTGCACTTCCGCCGCGCCTTCGCCGAGGCGTTCGAATCCGCGGTGGCCGACGGCGTCGCGCACGGCGAACTGCCCGCGCAGGACCCGCGCACCAGCGCCGCCGCACTGGTCGGCGCCATCGGTGAAGTGCTGGTCGGCCCGCTCGCCGCCGCGCCGCACGCCGAATCCGTCGTCCCCCAACTCGTCGCCTTCGCGATCCGCGCGCTCGGCGTGCGGCCGGGGGCGAGCGCCGAGAAAACAGGAGTGTCCGATGCAGACTCATGAGGTCTTCAACCAGGTCCCGAACATCGTGCCCTTCGACGCCGGGCGTAACCCGGCGCTGCTGGAGGGCCTGCACCGCGAGGGCGCGGGCTGGGCCGAGGACGAGGTCCACGAACTCGGCAGGCTCGCGGGCGGTTTCGCGGCGCAGGAGTGGGGCAGGCTGGCCAACGAGTACCCGCCGGTGCTGCGCACCCACGACCGCTACGGCAACCGCGTCGACGAGGTCGAGTTCCACCCGCACTGGCACGATCTGATGCGGGTGGCGGTCGAGCACGGTCTGCACGGCTCGGCGTGGACCGACGACCGGCCCGGCGCGCACACCGCCCGCGCCGCCAAGTTCTACACCTGGGGCGTGGCCGAGGCGGGCCACATGTGTCCCATCTCCATGACCTACGCGGTCGTGCCCGCGCTGCGCCACAACCCCGAGCTGGCCGCCCGATACGAGCCGCTGCTCGCCTCGCGCACCTACGATTTCGGGCTCCGCGAACCGTCCACCAAGGCCGGGCTGATCGCGGGCATGTCGATGACGGAGAAGCAGGGCGGCTCCGACGTGCGGGCCAACACCACCACCGCGACCCCGCAGCCGGACGGCAGCTACCGCGTCGTCGGGCACAAGTGGTTCACCTCCGCGCCGATGTCGGACATGTTCCTGACGCTGGCCCAGGCGCCGGGAGGCCTGTCCTGCTTCCTGTTGCCGCGGGTGCTGCCGGACGGCGCCCGCAATCCCATTCGCATCCAACGGCTCAAGGACAAGCTGGGCAACAAGTCCAACGCCTCCTCGGAGATCGAGTACGAGAACGCCACCGGCTGGCTGGTCGGGGCGGAAGGCGCTGGCGTCAAGACCATCATCGAGATGGTGAACATGACCCGGCTGGACTGCGTGATCGGCTCCGCCACCAACATGCGGGCGAGCACCGTCTACGCCGTGCACCACGCCAGGCATCGAGCGGCGTTCGGCGCCGAGCTGATCGACCAGCCCGCCATGCGCAACGTGCTCGCCGACCTGGTGATCGAATCCGACGCGGCGACCACCGTGATGATGCGGCTCGCGGGCGCCACGGACCGGGCGAGCGGTGATCCCGCCGAGGCCGCGCTGCGCCGGATCGCGCTCGCGGTCACCAAGTACTGGGTGTGCAAGCGGGCTCCGTCGCACGCCGCCGAGGCGCTGGAGTGCTTGGGCGGCAACGGATACGCCGAGGAGTCGGGAATGCCGCGGCTCTACCGCGAGGCGCCGCTGATGTCGATCTGGGAGGGTTCGGGCAATGTGGCCGCGCTGGACGCGCTGCGCGCCATGGGCCGTCAGCCGGAGACCGTCGAGGCTTTCTTCAACGAGGTGACGCTGGCCAAGGGCGCGAACCCGCGCCTGGACGACGCCATCGCCAAGGTCGGCAAGGAACTGGCCGATCTCAGCGACATCGAGTACCGCGCCCGGCGCGTCGTGGAGCTGATGGCGCTGGTCCTCCAGGGCGCGCAGCTGGTTCGGCACGGTCACCCCGCGGTGGCCGACGCCTTCTGCGACACCCGGCTCGGCGACGACTGGGGCATCGCCTTCGGGACTTTGCCGACCGGCGTCGACACCGGCGCCATCATCGAACGCGCCTTCGTCGCATGATCGGCGCTCGGTAGTGTCTCCGCGGTGAGCGAGGTCGAGATTCCGCTGCACCGGTTGGTGCGCAGGGTGCTGGGTCGCGCGGCCGAACGTCCGGAGCGGCGGTATCTGCTCGGCATCGCGGGACCACCCGGAGCGGGGAAATCCACGCTCTCGGTACTGCTTCGCGACGCGTTCCCGGCCGCGGCGGCCGAGATCGCGCCGATGGACGGTTATCACCTGTCCAACGAACGGCTCCGCGCGGCGCGTAGCCAGGCGCGCAAGGGCGAACCGGACACCTTCGACGTCGCGGGGTTCGTCGCGAACCTGCGCCGCCTGCGCGACACCCCGCGCGGCACGCCGGTGCCGTGGCCGACGTTCGATCGCGTCACGGACGAGCCGACACCGGCGGGCGTCGTCTTCACCGACCAGTCGATCGCCGTCGCCGAGGGCAACTACCTGCTGCTCGACGACTCCGCCGGGCACGGCTGGTCGGCCGTCCGCGCGGAACTCGACGAATGCTGGTATCTCGACGCCGACCGCGGCGTGCTGGCGGACCGGCTGCTCGACCGGCACCTGCGGGGCGGACGCAGCGCCGAGGCCGCCAGGACGAAGGTGCACGAGAGCGACCTGCGCAACGCGGACCTCGTCGGCGCGACGCGAGAGCGCGCCGACCTCGTGCTGCGCGAGCTCGACGGACGGTACTTCGTCGTCGGCTGATCGCGGCTCCACCGCGAATCTCGCATCACCCGGCGCGTGTGACGCCGCAACCACAGGCCCGCGCCGATCATTGACCCATGACGGAGTCGCAGCGGGTTTCGGGGAGCGTGCACGTACTGCGGAACGCCGCCGCGCTGCTGTGCGCGCTCCTGTTCTACTACGGTGTCCCGATCGACTGGGACATGGACGTCGACATGCCGGGCAGAATCCTCGGCTTCGCGGCGTTCCTCGCGGGCGTCGGCGGGCTCATCTGGCTGACGGTGCGTCGCATCGAACGCTACCTGCGCGCGCCGAACATGACGGGCGGCCGAGTGGACGGCATTCTGCTGCTGCTCTGCGTGGTGGCGATGTTCTTCGCGCTGTTCTACTACCGGCTCGGGGTGCACTACCCCGGGCAGTTCGAGGGATTGTCGACCCGCACGGACGCGCTGTACTACACCGTCGTCACGCTGGGCACTGTCGGCTACGGCGACGTCCATGCCGTCGGACAGGCCGCGCGCATCGCCACCATGGTGCAAATCGTCTTCGACTTGGTCGTCATCGGCAGCTTGCTGGCCATCGTCTCCACCGGTATCTCTCGGCGGCTGGAGGCGGCCGCGATGCGCACTCCGGATGCCACGGCCTCGGATGGCACGGAGGCCGAACCCGGTGGCCGCCCGGCCTCCGGTGAGGGCGAAGATCCCCTGCCGGACGGGCGCTGAACGTCTCCGGTCAGCGGTTGGCGCGATACCAGCGGATGAGCGCGTCGGTGGACGAATCGTCCTGCGGTGCGGGGTCTTCAGCGGCGGTGAGCAGCGGAGCGAGCGCCAGCGCCTGTTGTTTGCCGAGCTCGACGCCCCACTGGTCGAAGCTATCGATCCCCCAGATGCTGCCCTCCACGAAAACCTGGTGCTCGTAGAGCGCGATGAGCTGGCCGACCACCGAGGGCGTCAGCTGCGGCGCGAGGATGGTCGTGCTCGGGCGGTTGCCCGGCATCACCTTGTGCGGCACCACCTTCGGGTCGGCGCCCTCGGCTGCGATCTCCTCGGCCGTCTTGCCGAAGGCGAGCACCTTGGTCTGGGCGAACAGGTTGCTCATCAGGATGTCGTGCATGCTGCCGGTGCCGTCGCGGGTCGCCAGATCGCTGGTGGGACGGGCGAATCCGATGAAGTCGGCGGGAATCAGCCGGGTGCCCTGGTGCAGCAGTTGATAGAAGGCGTGCTGGCCGTTGGTGCCCGGCTCGCCCCAGAAGATCTCGCCCGTGGAGGTGGTGACCGGGGTACCGTCGGCGTGCACCGACTTCCCGTTCGACTCCATCGTGAGCTGCTGCAAATAGGCGGGGAAACGCGCCAGGTCGTTCGAATACGGCAGCACCGCGCGCGATTCCGCGCCGAAGAAATTCGAGTACCACACGCCGAGCAGGCCGAGCAGCACCGGCGCGTTCGCCTCCAGCGGCGCGGACGCGAAATGCACGTCCACGGCGTGCATTCCGGCCAGGAATTCCGCGAAGCGCTCCTTGCCGATGGTGGCCATCACCGAAAGCCCGATGGCCGAGTCCACCGAATAGCGGCCGCCGACCCAGTCCCAGAAGCCGAACATGTTCGCGGTGTCGATGCCGAATTCGGCGACCCGCTCGGCGTTGGTGGAGACCGCGACGAAATGTTTGGCGACCGCGTCCTCGCCGAGCGCGGCCACCAGCCAGCGGCGCGCGGCGGTGGCGTTGGTCAGGGTCTCGAGCGTCGAGAACGTCTTGGACGCAACGATGAACAGCGTGGTCGCCGGATCGAGGCCGGTGAGCTCGGCGACCAGATCGGCGGGGTCGACGTTCGAGACGAAGCGGGCGCCGATGCCCGCGTCGGCGTAGTGGCGCAGCGCCTGGTGCACCATCACCGGGCCCAGGTCCGAGCCGCCGATGCCGATGTTCACCACGGTGGCGATCCGCTCGCCGGTGGCGCCGCGCCACCGGCCCGAGCGCAGCTCGTCGGTGAACTCACCCATTCGGCGCAGCACTTCGTGCACCTCGGCGCCCGCGTCGGCGCCGTCGATGATCATCGACTCGCCCGCGGGCAGGCGCAGGGCCACGTGGCCGACCGCGCGGTCCTCGGAGGTGTTGATGTGCGCGCCGGCGAACATGGCGTCGCGCCGCTCGGCCACCCCCGCCTCGAACGCCAATTCGACGAGTAGCTGCACGGTTTCCCGGGTGACCCGGTGCTTGCTGTAATCGATGTGCAGGTCGCCCACCTGGACGGTCAGCTCACGACCGCGGTCGGGGTCGTCCGCGAAGATCTCTCGTAGGTGTCGCTCGGCCACGGCGCTGTAGTGATCGTGCAGTTTCCGCCATGCCGCCGATGCGGTGATGTCGCTGCTCACGTCCGCCGAGCGTACTCACCGTGCGGCACCGACGCACGGCTGAGGCGGGCAATCTCGGGTCGCGTCGATTTCCGGTTCGAGTCCGGCATGGCGGGCCGGGCCGCGGCCTAGGCTGGCGACATGGTGTCCGAACGCGAACTACTCCAATCCGTACCGACGCAGCTGTGGATCGGTGGGCCCGTCGACGCCGAGGGCGGCGCCACCTTTCCGGTGCACAATCCCGCGACCGGGGAGGTGCTGATCGAGGTCGCCGACGCGAGCCCGCAGGACGCGGTGCGCGCGCTCGACGCCGCGGCCGCCGTGCAGGCCGAATGGGCCGCGACCTCGGCCAGAGAGCGGGGCGAGATCCTGCGCGCGGTGTTCGAGCAGATCACCGCGCGAGCCGAGGAATTCGCGCTGCTGATGACTCTGGAAATGGGCAAGGCATTGCCGGAGAGCCGCAACGAGGTGCGCTACGGCGCCGAGTTCTTCCGCTGGTTCAGCGAGGAGGCGGTGCGCGTGCACGGGCGCTACCTGCACGCGCCCTCCGGCACCGGCCGGATCATGGTGCACAAGCAGCCGGTGGGTCCGTGCCTTGCCATCACGCCGTGGAACTTCCCGCTGGCCATGGGCACCCGCAAGATCGGTCCCGCGCTGGCCGCCGGCTGCACCATGATCGTCAAGCCCGCCTCGGAGACGCCTCTGACGATGCTGCTGCTCGCCCAGCTGTGTCGCGAGGCCGGACTGCCCGACGGGGTGCTCTCGGTCATCACGACCAGCCGTTCCAGCGCGGTGACCGGGCCGCTGCTGGAAGACCCGCGACTGCGCAAACTCACCTTCACCGGGTCCACCGAGGTCGGCAAGAAACTCGTGCAGCAGTCCGCGCACGGTCTGCTGCGCACCTCGATGGAACTCGGCGGCAACGCGCCGTTCGTGGTGTTCGACGACGCCGATATCGACGCGGCGGTGCAGGGCGCGATGCTGGCCAAACTGCGCAACGGCGGCGAGGCGTGCACCGCGGCCAACCGGTTCCACGTGCAGAACGGAGTGCTCGACGAGTTCACCGCCAAATTCGCCGAGGCGATGACGAACTCGGTCACCATGGGCCCCGGCACCGACCCCGAGACGACTCTCGGCCCGCTGATCAACGAGGACCAGCTCACCACCGTCAGCGAACTCGTCGACGACGCGGTCGCGGCGGGCGCGCGGGTTCGCCTCGGCGGCAAGGCGCCCGGCGGTCCCGGCTGGTTCTACCCGGCCACCGTTCTCAGCGACGTGCCGCCGCAGGCCAGGATCCTGCGCGAGGAGGTGTTCGGCCCGGTCGCGCCGATCGTCGGTTTCGAGACCGAGGAGGAGGGCCTCGCCGCCGCCAACGACACCGAGTTCGGCTTGGTCGCCTACGTGTACACGCGGACGCTGGACCGCGCGCTGCGGGTGGCCGAGGGCTTGGAGTCGGGCATGGTGGGCGTCAACCGCGGCGTCATCTCCGATCCGGCCGCGCCGTTCGGCGGCGTGAAGGCCTCCGGGTTCGGCCGCGAAGGCGGCATCGAGGGCATCGAGGAGTATCTGTCGACGAAGTACATCGCGCTGACCTGACCGGCGCGCCGAGGTGACCTGAAAACGCAAGGACCGCCCCGGGGTTCGGACACCCGGGGCGGCCTGTGGAGGCGGTGGTCTTGCGATCACCGCAAGGCTCGCGTGCCGCTCGAGGCGGCAGGAGAACGAGGGGTCAGTGGCCGAGGCGGCCACGTCCGAGACGCAGCAGCAGCATGGCGAGGGTATGGCCCTCCTGGCCGAGTTCGCTGAAGCGCTCCAGCACCTTCATTTCGCGGCTGTGCACCAGTCGCGGGCCACCGGAGGCCATCCGAGTCCGTCCGATCAACCGGGAGATCTCGCTGCGTCGCTTGATGGCGGCGAGGATCTCGGCATCGAGCTGGTCGATCTCCTTGCGGAGCTTGTCGATCTCCGCCTCGGTCTGCGGCAGCGCCGCGTCGGACCCGGTGGTCGTGGCAGGGGTGCTCATCATTCATCTCCTCGTGTCAGAACGTGGATCGGCGGGTGCGCGCGGCGCGTTACCTTCCCGTTCTTTCACCGTGAAACAGACCTGGTGGGCTTCTATAGTCCCCCCAGAAGCGTGTGGTCGGCTACAAGGCTCCGCGAGACCGATTTCCGGAGGATAACCGAATCGGACACATCGCGGTAACGCTGACCATGGGGCCAGTCTGCCACGCGGCCGAACCAATGCAAAACGTCTGATTTTGTGAATCTGCTGAGAACGAGTCGGGCAGTTTTGCGTGGTCTCGCGCCGGGAGGTGTTCACTGAATGTTAGCCGGTGGCCGTTGCGCGGCCGGGAGCGCACCCGGGGGCTTCGCTTGTGTCGGTGGCCGCCGGTAGCGTGGATGGGCAATGGACATCACGGTGGCTCCCCAGACGCAGGCCGGTCGGAATCGGCATCAGGACGTGAACCCAACTCCGCAGCTAGCGGCCGATGCGGCCGCGGCAGCGGAGCAGTCCGACGCGCCGCGATCTTCGGCCGGACAAGAGCCGCCGCCCTCTTCGGCGGAACGAGCCCCACGGTCGTCGGCCGAACAAGGCGCACGTTCTCTCGGCGAACAGGCTCCAGTGTCGCTGGCCGAGCAAGCGCAGCGTCGCGCCGACGAGCAAGCCGAGCGTCGGGCCGAGCGGGATCGCCAGCGCGCGGAGGAGACCGAGCGACTGCTCGACGGGCTCAATCCGCAGCAGCGGGCCGCGGTCGTGCACAGCGGTTCACCCCTGCTCATCGTCGCGGGCGCGGGCTCGGGAAAGACCGCCGTGCTGACCCGCCGCATCGCCTATCTGCTCGCCGCGCGCGGCGTCACGCCGGGCCAGATCCTGGCGATCACGTTCACCAACAAGGCTGCCGCCGAGATGCGGGAGCGGGTGATCGGGCTGGTCGGACCGCGCGCGAACAACATGTGGGTTTCCACTTTCCACTCCAGTTGTGTGCGGATCCTGCGTATGCAGGCGGCCCTGCTGCCCGGCTTGAATTCCAATTTCTCGATCTACGACGCCGATGATTCGCGGCGATTGCTGACGATGATCAGCCGCGACTTCGACATCGATACGAAGAAATACTCCGCGCGACTTCTGGCGACCGCGATCTCGAATCTGAAGAACGAGTTGATCGGGCCGGAGCGGGCCACCGCGGACGCCGAATCGGACGACACCGAACTGCCCGGCTTGGTGGCCCGGGTGTACACCGAATACCAGCGGCGGCTGCGCGCGGCCAACGCGCTGGACTTCGACGACCTGATCGGCGAGACGGTCGCGCTGCTGCAGAACCATCCGCAGGTCGCGGAGTACTACCGCCGTCGGTTCCGGCACGTACTCGTCGACGAGTACCAGGACACCAACCACGCGCAGTACGTGCTGGTGCGGGAACTCGTCGGCCATCACACCGCACAGGCGGAACAGGGCGACGAGGACGACGCGGGAGCGCCGCCCAGCGAACTGTGCGTCGTCGGCGACGCCGACCAGTCCATCTACGCGTTTCGCGGCGCGACCATTCGCAACATCGAGGAATTCGAGCGCGATTTCCCCGACGCGGAGACCATTCTGCTCGAGCAGAACTACCGTTCCACTCAGCACATCCTGTCGGCGGCGAACGCGGTCATCTCGCGCAACGAGGGCAGGCGCGAGAAGCGGCTGTGGACCGATTCCGGCGAGGGCGATCTGATTGTCGGTTATGTGGCCGACAACGAGCACGACGAGGCCTCGTTCGTGGCCCGCGAGATCGACCGGCTCGTCGATCAGGGCGAGGCCAACTACGGCGATGTCGCGGTGTTCTATCGCACCAACAACAACTCCCGTGCGCTGGAAGAGATCTTCATCCGGATGGGCCTGCCGTACAAGGTGGTCGGCGGCGTCCGGTTCTACGAGCGCAAAGAAGTGCGCGATATTGTCGCCTACCTGCGCGTGCTGGAGAACCCCGACGACGCGGTGAGCCTGCGCCGTATCCTCAACACCCCGCGCCGCGGCATCGGCGACCGCGCCGAGGCGTGCGTGGCCGTGCACGCCGAACAGCGCGAGATCGGTTTCGCCGCGGCGCTGCGCGATGCCGCCGACGGCAAGGTCGCGCTGCTGAACACCCGTGCGCAGCGGGCGATCTCCGGATTCCTCGAGCTGCTCGAGGAGATCAGGGCGGCGGGCGTGCAGGCCGACGCCGACTTCCCCGACGTGGGCAATGTGGTGGAGGCCGTGCTCGATCGCACCGGGTACCGCGCCGAACTGGAGGCGTCCGACGACCCGCAGGACGGCGCCCGGCTGGACAACCTGAACGAACTGGTCAGCGTGGCGCGCGAGTTCAGCTCCGAGGCGTACAACAACGCCGTCGCGGCGCGCGAGGAGGGCCTGGTGCCCGAGCTCGGCGACGGCGAACCGGACCCGGGCTCGCTCGCGGCGTTCCTGGAACGCGTCTCGCTGGTCGCCGACACCGACCAGATTCCGGACGAGGGCTCCGGCGTGGTCACCATGATGACGCTGCACACCGCCAAGGGCCTGGAGTTCCCGGTGGTCTTCGTGACCGGCTGGGAGGACGGCCAGTTCCCGCACATGCGCGCGCTCGGCGATCCCACCGAGCTGGCCGAGGAACGCCGCCTCGCGTACGTCGGCATCACCAGGGCCCGGCGTCGGCTCTACGTGACTCGCGCGGTGGTTCGTTCCGGCTGGGGGCAGCCGGTGTCCAACCCGGAGTCGCGCTTCCTCCAGGAGATCCCAGGCCATCTGATGGACTGGCGGCGACTGGAACCCGCGAGTTCCTCGGCGTCCAGAGGTATCCGGCGGCGCGGCGACGACGACGGGCTGGAACGGGACTGGACGCGCGGCGACGGCTGGTCCGAGCGTCCCGGCGTGCGCCCCGATCGGGGTCCGCGCCGCCCCGCTCCCGGCGGCGCCGCACGCAACAACACCAATCTCGTGCTGGCGGTGGGCGACCGAGTCAGCGACGACAAGTACGGCCTCGGCCGCGTGATCGCCGCCGAAGGCTTCGGCCCGCTGGCGACGGTGACGATCGACTTCGGCACCGCGGGCAAGATCCGTCTCATCCCGCAGTACAGCCGGACCTTGGTGAAGCTCTGACACCTGCGGGTCGGCCTATCGCCAGGTGCCGTTCGGCCCTGCAGGACGCCGCGGGAACCCGGTAGCGTCCGGCGGGTGGAGATCGTCGCGCAACATCTGGTGTGGTTCCTGCCCATGCTGTGGCTCGGCATGGTGCTGGCCATCTCGTTCCTCGAAGCGCCGCTGAAATTCCGCGCGCCAGGGGTGACGCTGGCCTTAGGGCTCGGAATCGGGCGAATCGTGTTCCGCGCGTTGAACATCGCGGAAACGGCACTGGCGGTGGCGCTGGTGCTTTCCTGCGTGGTGCTCGGGCCGAAGACGGCGACCTGGGTGTGGCTCGGCATCGCCGTGGCGATCCTGGCCGCCCAGATCCTCGTCGTCCGCCCACCCCTCACCCGCCGCTCCGACCGAGTGCTCGCGGGCGAGGAACTGCCCCGCTCGCACGCGCACTACTGGTACATCGGGCTGGAAGTCGCGAAGGTGGTGGCGCTCGTGGGGTTGGCGATCGCCGCCGCGCCTTAGGTGTTGCCGGATTCCAGGTCGGCGGTACCTCGATGCGGCAGTAGATCCCTCAACGCGTCATCCAATCGCGGATACCGAAACCGGAACCCCGCCTCATCGAGCACCGCCGACGTAGCGTGCCGCCCGGTCAACCCCAGCGCCGCATCCGTCCGCAGAAAGACCGCGCCGAGCTTCAGTACCGGTGCCGGAGTCGGGGGTGCGGGCGGGCGGTGGAGGTGGTGGCGGAGCGAGGCCATCAGGTCGCGGTTGCGCACCGGGAAGTCGGTGGCGGCCACCAGGATTCCATCCGGCAGGATGACTTCGGGGTCCAGCCCGAGTGCCGCGCGGACGATGCCCAACCAGTCTTCGATGTGGATCCAGCTGAACCACTGGTCTCCGTGCCCGACTCGCCCGCCGAGGCCGGCGCTGGTCAGCTGGCAGAGCCGCCGCAGCGCGGGTGCGTGCGGGTCGAGCACGATGGATGTGCGCAGGATGGTGTGGCGCTTGGTGTTCGCGCCTTCGAAGGCGCGTTCCCATGGTTCGGCCACGCCGGTCATCTGCGGCAGACCGACGGGCAGCGGAGTCGTTTCGGTGCAACGGATCTCGCCCGCGTCGGACCAGATCGCCGTGGTGCTGGCCTGCACCCAGTAATCGACCGGTGCGGGCAGGGCGGCCGCGGCGGCGACCAAGGCGCTCGTGGGATCGACTCGGCTGCTGCGCAATTCGGCGACATTACGTTCGGTCGGGCGGCAATCCACCAGCTTGCCCGCCAGGTTGACGATCGCAGTGTGTCCTGGATTATCAAGTGCCGCAACCCATTTACCCACGGACATACCGTCCCATTCGACTTGCTCGAACGGTAGCGCGGGATCGCGGCGACGGGTCAGGATGGTGACTCGCTGTCCGCGGCAGACGAGGTCGGCGGCGAGCTGCCTGCCGAGCGCGCCGGTGCCGCCCGCGATCACGACCGTCAGTGCGTCTGGTTCCGGAGCGAGACCGGCCAGTCGGGCCAGTCGCGCGAAGCAGACGCGCGAATCCTGTTCCAGCAGACGGGCGACCACGGTGCGCGCCGCCGTGGCCGAAGGTCCGGAGAAGGTCAGTTCCTGGGTGAGGTTCGTGCCGCCTGCGACGGGAGTGAGGCGCCAGGTCAGCCGCATCCGCCCCGCCGGTTCCGGCTGCTCGATGGTCAGTTCGCGCTGCGGGCGCAGGACGGTGATCGCGAACGGCGGCGCCGTACGGCCGTGCATCGCGCCCACGAAACGTCCGCGCGGTAGATAGTCGCCGGTCGAGCCGACCTCGACGGGGCCGTGCAGCCGGACCGAGACGACAGCCGGGTTCCACTCGGGCCACCGAGCGGGATCGCTCACTACCTGCCACACGAGTTCCGGTGGCAGCGCGATGAATTGGGTGTACCTCGTTGTACGAGCCATACCCTGACGCTAGAACGCGGACGACGGCGCGGGAAGCGTGCCGTTGCTCACGCGTGCCGGTCGCGCCGGGTCAGTCCCGCTGGGGGCCGAGGCCGATACCGCGGGTCGCGAGCCAGGGCAGCGGGTCGACCTTGTCGACGCCGTTGAGCCAGACCTCGAAGTGCACGTGCGGACCGGTGGAGAAACCGCGGTTGCCCATGGTGGCGATCTGGTCGCCCGCCAGCACCCGTTCGCCCTGCGAGACCGTTGTGGTATCGACGTGGCCGTAGATGGTGACGGTGCCGTCGTCGTGCCGCACGCGCACCCACATGCCGAATCCGGCGGCCGGACCGGCCTCGATGACGGTGCCGTCGGCGACCGCGTAGATGGGGGTGCCGATCGGGCCCGCGACGTCGATGCCGAGGTGCTGGACGCCCCAGCGGGCGCCGAAGCCGGAGGTGAAGTTGCCCGCGGCGAACCGCGCGAACAGCGGGCGCAGCTTCGCGGCCTCCGCGGCGGCGAGATCCTCCGCGTACTTGCGGCCCTTCTCCAGGATGTCGTTGAACTGACCGAGGTTCGCCGGGGTGGAGACGTTCAGCACCTGCGGCGAGCCGGGCGCGGAATTCGGGTCGGCCAGGCTGACCGATTGGGCGGCGATCTCGTGGATCTGTCCGGCGGCCTCGTAGTCGATGCTCTGCGAAGGCTGCTCGGGCGAGGCCATCGCGGCCTGTCCCGCGGCGACGACCGCGCCCGCGGCGACGGCGACGACCGCGGCGCGGCCCTTCAGCGCGGCGGGCGGCGCGGGCATCCGGTGTGCGCCACCGCCACGTCTGTTCGCGCCTCTCGCCGGGATGACGGTCGGCGCGACCTTGTCTTCGGTGGCTTCGGCGAACCAGTTGTCCGAGCCCCAGTCGTCCTCGTCGGACGTCCAGGTGCCGTCGGTCTCCGCCGACCAGCCGTTGTTCGACTCGGCTCCCCAGGAGTCGTCCGTTTCCTGCGCCCATTCCGCGCCGGGCTGCTGGGTCCACCCGTTGTCGGGCGTCCACGCGTTGTCGGCGGGCGGCGTCCACGCCTCGTCCGCGTCCGGCGACCAGGAGTCGTTCCCGGACCACGCGCCGCCGTCGGACCACGAATCCTGCTCGGTCCATTCGGTGTTCGCGGACCAGGCGGACGTGTTCTCGGCGCCGTAGGCGTTCTCGGAACCGTAGGCGCTCTCGTCGCTGTACGCGTCGCTCGCGGCGTATCCGGTCGCGGCACTACCCGCGGCGGCGGCGTAATGGTTGTTGGACGACGGGAAGGCGCGTCTGTCGTGATCGTCGTGGGCGAATTCGTCGTCGCGATAACGATGTCCCGAGCGAGCGCGATGATCGGGAACGAGGGTGGAGCGATGGTTCATCGGCGGTGCCACATCGTGGAGCGGGAGATGATGACGGTGCCGAGAGATCGGCAGAGGGTCGACGTCGAAAGCTCGTCCGCAGGCTGACTCACCGTCCGCGGAGCGTTGTGCTGCATCAAGGCTTGCCGTCCTCCTGAATCTTTGGAACAACGGAGTCGTGACATAGTTGTGACATCGACCGCATTTACGGTAACGAAACGATTGCGGGGTCCGCAAGCGTTGCGGACGATCTGTCCAAGCATGTGAGATTGATCACCGTAACAGCACGGAATAACTCACTGTTTTCGGGGCACTCGAGTGAGGTTGAGCGACGACGATTCGTAGTAGATCGCCGTCGGATCCCGGCTTGGGTGGCTCTACCTGGCAAACCGACAACAAACTACTCGCCAGTAGCGTTGGCCAGGGGTTTTTCCGGCCCGCGGCGCCGCCCGTGACCTGCGCCACTTAGGATGAACGTGGCCGATTGGCACTCCATGTGACTGGTTAGAGTCCGACCCGACCCGCTTCCGACGTCGGGCCGCCAACAAAGACGTTGTCATCACAACGCAGACGAGACGGTGAGTACATGGATCTCTTCGAATATCAGGCGAAGGAGCTCTTCGTTAAGCACGGAGTGCCTTCGTCCGAGGGCCGCGTCACGGACACGGCCGAGGACGCCCGCGCCATCGCGGAGGAAATCGGCAAGCCGGTGATGATCAAGGCCCAGGTCAAGGCCGGTGGCCGCGGTAAGGCGGGCGGCGTCAAGTACGCCGGTACCCCGGAGGACGCGTTCACGCACGCGCAGAACATCATCGGCCTGGACATCAAGGGCCACATCACCAAGAAGATCCTTGTCGCCGAGGCCAAGGACATCGCGGAGGAGTACTACATCTCCTTCCTGCTGGATCGTTCCAACCGCACCTACCTGGCCATGTGCTCGGTGGAAGGCGGCATGGAGATCGAAGAGGTCGCCGCGACCAAGCCCGAGCGCCTCGCCAAGGTCCCCGTCGACGCCGTGAAGGGTGTCGACCTCGCGTTCGCGCGTTCGATCGCCGAGCAGGGCCACCTGCCCGCCGACGTGCTGGACGCCGCGGCGGTGACCATTCAGAAGCTGTGGGAGGTGTTCGTCAACGAGGACGCCACCCTGGTCGAGGTCAACCCGCTGGTGCGCACCCCGCAGGACGAGATCCTCGCCCTGGACGGCAAGGTCACCCTGGACGAGAACGCCGAGTTCCGCCAGCCCGGACACGAGGCGTTCGCGGACAAGGACGCGACCGACCCGCTGGAGCTGAAGGCCAAGGAGAACGACCTCAACTACGTCAAGCTGGACGGCGAGGTCGGCATCATCGGCAACGGCGCCGGTCTGGTCATGTCGACCCTCGATGTCGTCGCCTACGCGGGCGAGAACCACGGCGGCGTCAAGCCGGCCAACTTCCTCGACATCGGTGGCGGCGCCTCGGCCGAGGTGATGGCGGCCGGGCTCGACGTCATCCTGGGCGACCAGCAGGTCAAGAGCGTGTTCGTCAACGTCTTCGGCGGCATCACCGCCTGTGACGCGGTCGCCAACGGCATTGTGAAGGCGCTGGAGATCCTCGGCCCCGAGGCGAACAAGCCGCTCGTCGTCCGTCTCGACGGAAACAAGGTCGACGAGGGTCGCAAGATCCTGGTCGACGCCGCGCACCCGCTGATCACGCTTGCGCAGACAATGGACGAAGGCGCCGACAAGGCCGCCGAACTGGCAGCGGCCAAGTAAGGAAACCGGAAATGTCTATCTTCCTGAACAAGGACTCGAAGGTCATCGTCCAGGGCATCACCGGCGGCGAGGGCACCAAGCACACCGCACTGATGCTCAAGGCGGGCACCCAGGTCGTCGGCGGTGTCAACGCGCGCAAGGCGGGCACCACCGTCGCGCACACCGACAAGGACGGCAACGCGATCGAGCTGCCGGTCTTCGGCACCGTCGAAGAAGCCATGAAGGCGACCGGCGCCGACGTGTCCATCGCGTTCGTGCCGCCGAAGTTCTCGAAGGACGCCATCATCGAGGCCATCGACGCGGAGATCCCGCTGCTGGTGGTCATCACCGAGGGCATCCCGGTGCAGGACACCGCCTACGCGTGGGCCTACAACGTGGAGAAGGGCAACAAGACCCGGATCATCGGCCCGAACTGCCCCGGCATCATCACCCCCGGCGAGTCGCTGGTCGGCATCACCCCGGCCAACATCACCGGCAAGGGCCCGGTCGGCCTGGTCTCCAAGTCCGGCACGCTGACCTACCAGATGATGTACGAGCTGCGTGATTTCGGCTTCTCCACCGCCATCGGCATCGGCGGCGACCCGGTCATCGGCACCACCCACATCGACGCCATCGAGGCGTTCGAGAAGGACCCGGAGACCAAGCTCATCGTCATGATCGGCGAGATCGGCGGCGACGCCGAGGAGCGGGCCGCGGCCTACATCAAGGCCAACGTCACCAAGCCGGTGGTCGGCTACGTCGCGGGCTTCACCGCCCCCGAGGGCAAGACCATGGGTCACGCGGGCGCCATCGTCTCCGGTTCGGCGGGCACCGCCCAGGCGAAGAAGGACGCGCTGGAGGCTGCGGGCGTGAAGGTCGGCAAGACGCCGTCCGAGACCGCCGCGCTGGCTCGCGAGATCCTGGAGCAGGCGAGCATCAGCGCCTGATCCAGTCCGAAATCGTTACGAGGGCCGCCTTTTCGCAGGGAGGGCGGCCTTCGTCGTGCGGTGGCAAGGCCGTTCGGCCTGCTGCTCGAGGGTGACCCGAACGGTCTGGTGCAGTAGCGTCAAGAGTGATCCAGGCGAACAACGACTCGACGTAGGAGACGACGACATGTCATACCCGACCGGGGGCTCTGGGTACAACACACCCGCGACGCCCTCCGCACCCAGCCTCGGCCAGACGGGCAGTGGTGCCAGCACAGGTGCGAGCGCTTCCGGTTCCGATGCCAAGGGCCTGCCGTTCTTCCTGGTGGTCGGTGTCGCCGCGCTCGGCGTGATCAACTTCTTGCTCGGATTCCTGCCGTTCTCGGTGGAGGAGGTCGAGCGCTCCGGTGCCACCATCACCGGCGACAGCTACAACGCCTTCACGCCGTTCGGCGCGACCGCCGCGCTGGGGCTGTTGCTACTCGGCGGTCTGCTCGCGGGAGTCTCGGTGCTGCCGAAGCAGAATTGGAAGGGCGCGGCCGCCGCCGCGTCGGCCGCGGGGTTCCTCACCCTGCTGTTCCAGACCATCTCGCTGCCGGATCCGCTGGCGACCGAGTTCGGCGCGTGGGTGCTGATCTTCCTCGCGCTGGTGCAGACCGGTGTCGCGATCGCCGCGGTGCTGTTCGAGGCGGGCGTCATCAAGCCCCCGGCCCCGAAGCCCGCGCCCGCGCAGGGCGGTTTCGGCGGTCAGGCCCAGGGCGGCTACGGCCAGCAGCAGTTCGGCCAGGGCGGTCAGTACGGTCAGCAGAGCCAGCCGAGCCAGCCCGTGTACGGTCAGCAGCCTGGCCAGTCCTACGGGCAAGCGGGCTACGGCACCGGCCCGCAGTACCAGCAGCAGCAGCCGTATGGCCAGAGCCAGCCGAGCCAGCCTGCCTACGGTCAGCAGCCGGGGCAGACCTACGGCCAGCCGTCCTACGGCCAGCAGCCGGGTTACGGTGCGCCGCAGCAGGGTTCGCCGTACGGCGCCGCGCCCGCGCAGCAGCAGCCGCGTCCGGACGAGGGCGCGACGCAGCACTTCGGCGGCGCTCAGCCCGGCCAGCAGCAGTACGGGGCTCCCGGCTACGGCCAGAGCCAGCAGGGCCAGCCGTTCGGCGGCGAGAAGACCTCCGACCCGGCCAGCGACGCCACCCAGGCCTTCCGTCCGTCGGACGACAACAACAAGTAATCGACGCAGGTTTCGCGAGCACCTACCCGTCCGGGTGGGTGCTCGCGGCGCGCCTGACCCGCTCACCTCGGGAGAGGTGTCACGCTGAAGTGCCATGAGGGAACGCAGTGAGCGAATCATGTGCCGGCGCGTTTCGCGCTTGCCGGAGCCGAGTGTCAGCGAGGCGAAGGCATGAACTCACCGAGGAACTCGCTCGCCCGCTGGACCGGCTGGGGCTCCGACACATCGGAATCCCCGATGCGTAGCGGTCATCCGCCCGAGGCCGACGAGTCCGGGTTCCTGTCCCTGACCCCGGAACGTGCCAGGGTGCTGCTGCTGGTCGCGGCCCGCCCCGCTGCCTTCGCGCTGAGCGCGATCGTGGTGCTCGTGCTGGTCACCTTGTTCGCCGCGCGCAGCGCGATGGCGGGCGCCACGGGCGCCGTCGCGGCGAGCTGGCTTGCGCTGCACCAGGTTCCGTTGGTGATCGGAAAGACCACGCTCGGCCTGTTCCCGCTGCTGCCGACCGCGCTGCTGCTCGGCGCGGCGGGCCGGGAGTGCTATCGGGCGGTGACGCCGAACAGTTCGCGCACCGAGATCGGCTGGGTCGTCGGCGCGGCGCTGGGCGGACCGCTGCTGCTCACCGCCGTCTGTCTGGCGGTGGCCGAAGACGCCTCCGCTGTTGTCGCGCTGCAACCGCCGGACACCCTCGCCGCCTTCGGCTGGGTCGTCTTCCTGCATCTCGGCGCGGCGGGCGCGGGTATCGCGCTGCGGATGCGACGCCGGATGTTCGACCTGCTTCGGGCGCCGGAATGGGTGATCGCGGGAGTCTACGGCGCGGGCCGTACCGTGCTGCGGCTGCTCGGCTGCGCCGCCGCGGTCACGCTGGTGTCGTTCCTCGCCCATTGGTCCGATATCGGCGACACCTACCGCACCGCCGGGAATGCCTGGGGATTCATCGGTCTGACGCTGCTCTCGCTGGCCTACCTGCCCAACGTGGCGCTCGGCGCGGTGGGCGTGCTGATGGGCGCGGGCGCGAATTTCGGCGTGGCGTCGATCGGTCTGTTCGGCGTGGTCGGCGGGCCGGTCCCGGCGGTGCCGGTGATGGCGGCGGTGCCGACCGGTCCCGCGTCGGTCTGGTGGGCGGCGCTGCTGGTGATCCCCGCCGCGGTCGGCGTGCTCGGCGGCGTCGACGCCGGACGCACCTCGGGCGACCGCCTCACCGCCCCGTGGGCGACGCTGACCTCCGCCGGTGCGGCGACCCTGCTGCTCGTCCTGTTCGGCGCGCTCGCGGGCGGGGAATTGGGCACCTTCGGGCGGGTCGGCCTGGAACTGCCCATCTTCGCCCTGGTGAGCTTCGCGTGGCTGGCCGGGGCGGGCTATGTCGGCCTGGTCTGCGCCCGGTACTTCATCGCTCCGGTCGGCGCGACGCTTCCCGTTTCGGACTACTACGACGATGACGACGGGGACTACGACCCCGACGCGGACTACTACGACGACGACTACGAGTCCGACGGCTACCGCGACTACGCGGATGACGACTACCGCGAAGACGACGACTACGACGACGACTATCGCGACGACGGGTCCTACGACGACGGGTACTACGACCACGACTCGTACTACGACGACGACCCGGACGCGCTCGACGCCGAACTCATCGATGAACCGCCCACCCGCGCCACCGCCCCGCGCCAGGCGGTTCCCGACATCGTCGACGCGGAAGTCGTCGAGACCGATTCGGACTTCGACCCCCGCGCCGACGGCAGGCGTTAGCGGGCGCTGCCGCGAGATCCCGTCGGTGGAAGGCGCGTATTAGCATCCCGGCCGCCCCGGCGCGCCCGCCACCGGTGGAAAGTCGCGCGCAGGCCACCGACTAGGCTTTACTCCGGCGGCGCCCCGATCCGGCCGCCGTCCGACCGATACGCAGGAGTAGAGCGCTGACGTCTCCGCACGCCCAGTGGGTGCCCGCCGCGGCGCCCGCCACCGTAGTCGTGCTCGCCTCGGGCACCGGGTCGCTGCTGCGTGCGCTCCTCGACGCGGCGGGAGCCGCCGACTATCCGGCCAAGATCGTCGCGGTGGGCGTCGACCGTGTCTGCGCCGCCACCGATCACGCCGACACCGCGGGCGTCCCGCACTTCCGGGTGGCGCTGAAGGACTTTCGGGATCGCCTGGCCTGGGACGCCGCGCTGACCGACGCGGTGGCCGCCTACGCGCCGGACCTGGTGGTCTCGGCCGGTTTCATGAAGATCCTGGGCCCCGCGTTCATGAACCGCTTCGGCGGGCGGATCATCAACACCCACCCCGCGCTGCTGCCGTCCTTCCCGGGCGCGCACGGCGTGCGCGACGCGCTCGCGTACGGGGTGCGGGTCACCGGCTCGACGGTGCACCTGGTCGACTCGGGCGTCGACACCGGACCGATCCTCGCGCAGGAGCCGGTGCTGGTGCTGCCCGACGACGACGAGGACACCCTGCACGAGCGGATCAAGATTGTCGAGCGACGGTTGCTGGCGGAGGTCGTCGCCGCCGTCGCGACGCGAGGCATTGTCTCCGACGGACGAAAGGCAGTAATTCCAGATGAGCGGGTGCGCCAGTGAGTGAGCGTAGCGAAACGACCGTGGTTCCGGCCGAGCGCAAGGCGATCAGCAGGGCGCTGGTGAGCGTCTACGACAAGACGGGTCTCATCGAGCTCGCGACCGGTCTGCACGCGGCGGGCATCGAGCTCGTCTCCACCGGATCGACCGCGGGCAAGATCGCCGACGCGGGCATCCCGGTGACCAAGGTCGAGGACCTGACCGGGTTCCCGGAGACGCTGGACGGCCGGGTCAAGACCCTGCACCCCCGGGTGCACGCGGGCATCCTCGCCGATTCGCGCAAGCAGGAGCACGTCGACCAGCTGGTGGAACTCGGCGTCGAGGCGTTCCAGCTGGTCGTGGTGAACCTCTACCCGTTCACCCAGACCGTGGCCAGCGGCGCGAGCCCGGACGAGTGCGTCGAGCAGATCGATATCGGCGGTCCGTCCATGGTGCGCGCGGCCGCGAAGAACCACCCCTCGGTCGCGGTGGTCGTCGACAGCGGCGACTACGACGACGTGCTCGCCGCGGTGAAGTCCGGCGGCTTCACCCTCGCCGAGCGGACCGCGTTGGCCGCCAAGGCCTTCCAGCACACCGCGAGCTATGACGTCGCGGTGGCCAGCTGGATGACCGGTGTGCTGGCTCCCGGCGTGGCCGAGGAGCAGGCGAGCTCGCCGTTCCCCGGCTGGATCGGCGGCTCCTGGGAGCGCGCCGCGGTGCTTCGCTACGGCGAGAACCCGCATCAGGCCGCGGCGTTGTACACCAACAACGACGGTTCGGTCGGTCTCGCGCAGGCGGAGCAGTTGCACGGCAAGGAGATGTCGTACAACAACTACACCGACGCCGACGCGGCCTGGCGCGCCGCCTACGACCACGCGGCGCCCGCGGTCGCGATCATCAAGCACGCCAACCCGTGCGGCATCGCGGTCGGCGCCGACATCGCCGAGGCGCACCGCAAGGCGCACGCCTGCGATCCGGTGAGCGCGTTCGGCGGCGTGATCGCGGCCAACCGCGAGGTCACCGTGGAGATGGCCGAGCAGGTCGCCGACATCTTCACCGAGGTCATCGTGGCCCCGTCCTACGCCGACGGCGCGGTGGAGGTGTTGCAGCGCAAGAAGAACGTGCGCATCCTGGTCGCCGAGCCGCCGCAGCGCGCGGGCGTCGAGCTGCGCCCGATCAGCGGCGGCGCGCTGTTGCAGCAGCGCGACATCCTCGACGCCGAGGGCGACGACTCGGCCAATTGGACCCTCGCCGCCGGCGAGGCCGCGGACGAGCAGACCCTGGCCGATCTCGAATTCGCTTGGCGCGCTTGCCGCGCGGTGAAGTCCAACGCCATCCTGCTCGCGCACGAGGGCGCGTCGGTCGGCGTGGGCATGGGGCAGGTCAACCGGGTGGACGCGGTGCAGCTCGCGGTGCAGCGGGCGGGGGACCGGGCCAAGGGCTCGGTGGCCGCCTCCGACGCGTTCTTCCCGTTCCCGGACGGTCCGCAGCAGCTGATCCAGGCCGGTATCCGCGCCATCGTGCAGCCGGGCGGTTCGGTCCGCGACCAGGAGACCATCGATCTGGCCCGCGAAGCCGGAGTGACGTTGTACCTCACCGGTTCTCGCCACTTCGCGCACTGAGCCGGACGAACGCGGAGAACGATCCCGAAAGGGGTACCGCTCTCCGCGTTTTTCGTGTTCAGACGGACTGTGAAGCAATCGATGTGCCGGAGCCACAAGGCTTTTCGGTAACAAACTGGACGTCTGGATCTCATTATCCGGTATGGAATCCCCGGAATAGTATTTCCATGGTGCAGAATGTACGCATGCGTATCGTGGTCGCCGGGACATCGGGGTTCCTCGGCAAGTATCTGGTCTCCAAGCTGAACGACGACGGCCACGAGGTGGTCCGCCTGGTGCGCAGGGAAGCTCTGAAACCGGACGAAATCCGCTGGGACCCTTACGGTTCGAACTTCGACAGCGGCATCGTCGCGGGCGCGGGCGCGGTGATCAACCTGTGCGGGGCCACCGTCGCGGGCAAGCGCTGGTCGCCCGCCTACAAGGAGGAGATCCGCGACAGTCGCATCGTGCCGACCGAGGTGCTCTCGCGCGCGGTGGCCGAGACCGGCGTCCCCGTCCTGCTCAACGCCTCGGCCGCGGGTTGGTACGGCGACAGCGGTGATCGGGACGTCGACGAGTTCGCGCCGAACGGACCCGACTTCCTCGGCACCATGTGCCGGGATTGGGAGGCCGCCACCGAAGCCGCCTCCACCGCGGGCGTCCGGGTGGTGAAGCTGCGCACCGCGAACGTGCTCTCCACGGACTCCATGCTGGTCGAGCGGCTGCGCCCGCTGTTCCGCCTCGGGCTGGGCGGCAAGTTCGGCACCGGCCGCCAGTACCTGCCGTGGATCACCCTGCACGACTGGCTCGCCGCGGTGGACTGGCTGCTGACCTTCTCGGTCTCGGGCCCGGTCAACCTCTCCGCACCGGAGACCGTCACCAATGCCGAGTTCACCACCGCTTTCGCCACGGCGCTGAACCGGCGGTCCCGGCTGACGCTGCCGGGCGCGGTGCTGAAGCTGATCGGCGGCGAGGGCGGCGCCGAGATGCTGCATGGGCACAGGATGGTGCCGAAGGTGCTGGTGGGCAACGGTTTCGAGTTCACGCACGGCACCCTGGACCAGGCCATGAAGTACACCTTCGCCACGCGCTGAGCCCGCGTCAGGCGGCGCTGAGCACCGCCCGGTCGCCCAGCGGCGCCGTCAGCGGGATCTCCATCGTGCCGAACACCGCGATCATCACGCACATCTTCCCGACCGCGTCGGGGCGGGTGCCGCCGCGCAATTCCACCGTGACCGTCGTGTCGGTCTCGGTGGTCACCGCGTCCACGCCGTAACACTCCGGCGCACCGGTCTGGAAGTTGACGGCGATCCTGTCGTCGGCGACGCGGGCCCACGACAGGAACGGGATCGGGTGCGCGCCGACGATCGTCGGATCGGGCGTGAACGGCTGGCCTTGCGCCTGCGCGACCTCGCTCGGCGTGCTGGGCGCGGACGTGGTCGCGCCGGGGGAGGTGTTCTGTTGTGCGCCATCGTCATCCGAGCCGCCGCAGCCCGCGACGGCGAGACCGAGCAGCAGTGCGGCGGCGAGGGAGATGCGTCGGCGATTCATGCCGACCACCCTAGGGGACGATGTCCCGGAGGTCACACAGTGAACATTCCGCCAACCCTGCGCGTAATCCGTGTGCCCGCATCGGGCGGACTGTAGATTCGGCGTCGGTGCGCGCCAGTGGCTTTCGGCGCGCACCGCTGTCGAAAGCTCTGCACAGTGATCTTCGAAAGGAACAACGTGGGCGACACGCTGCGCGTAGGCGAAGAACTGGGACTCGGCCAGTCCCTGACCGGCGGTGCGTACACCCTGACCCTGCAATCGGACGGCAATCTGGTGCTGTCCGAACCGGATGGAAATGTCGTGTGGGCCACCCAGACTCACGACCAGGGCGTGGAGCGAGCGGTTCTACAGCACGACGGCAACTTCGTGCTCTACAAGGGCGAGGGCGCCGCCTGGTCGACCGAGACCAACGACCAGGACGCGGACCGGCTGGTCGTGCAGGCCGATCGCAACGTGGTGCTGTACGGCGCCGACGGCAGCGCGCTGTGGGCGTCGGGCACCGACACCGACACCCCGCTGCCCGCACCGGAGCCGGAGCAGGAGCAGGAACAACCCGCGGTGGCCGCGGTCGCCGAGGAGGTGCCCCCGCCGCCCGCGCCGGAGCTGCGCACCTACACCGTGGAGCCGGGCGACACGCTGTGGGCCATCGCCGAGCGCTTCTACGGCGACGGCAACCGCTACCAGGAGATCGCCGACGCCAGCGGCATCCCGAACCCGGATGCGATCAACCCCGGCCAGGTGCTGACCATCCCGTAAGCGGCACACCGCGTACACGGTCGAAAACGACGTGGGCCCCCGGGACTAGCTCTCGGGGGCCCACGTCTTTCGCGTGAATGGTCTGAGGGCGCTTGCGCGCCTTTGTCTTTCGCTCGCGGTCAGTACCGCATGGCGTAGGAGACCTTGCGCCACAGCGACTTCTTGCGCTGGGCTTCCTTGAAGCGGTCGTCCTCCTCCAGCACCGCGGTCGCGTTCGTCACCCGGCGTTGGGCCTCGGCGATCGCCTCGTCGACCGGCATCACGGTCTCCAGGTCGAACAGCTCGATGATCCGGGAGACCCGCTCGTGCACGGTCCCGCCCACCACTTCGTAGGGCAGCCCGACGTCCTTGACCACCTGCAGCAGGGTGTCGTCGGAGAGCTTGCGGAACGGTTCGGACACCGGGCGGTGGCCGTCGGTCTTCATCGGAAACTCTACCGGCAGATGCACATAGGCGTCGTAGAGCCGGGCGGCCCTTTCCTTGACGACGTCGCCGATGATGTCGGTGTACTCCCGCAGCGGCGCCTTGCGCCCGATGCCGGCGGCGGCCTTCACGGTGCGCAGCAGCAGCCCGGCGCCGGGATTGATGCCGACCGCCATCCGAGCGGTGCCGTACACCCATTCGTGCACCACGGAACCGTCGGAAATGAAGGAGCCCTCGCCGGATTCGTTGTGCACCCGTTCCTCGAAACGGCGCAGCCCGAGTTGCAGCAGCTCGATGGAGTTCAGCTCCATCACCGTCTTGCCGGGAGCCAGATCGATCAGGAGCTCACGGGAGGTGAGCGCGTGCGTGCGCGGAATGCCGGTGGCGATCGAGAGCGTCTCGGTCGTCGTGCTCTTGCCGACGCCGTAGGTGCCGGAGATGGCCAACTTCAGGCTGTCGCGGCGCTGTCCGCCTACTAGGTACACGGTCCTTCTCCGATCGATCGGTGGACGACACGCTCAGTGGTCGTCACGCAGCACTTCCCAGCCCCGTGCGGCGGCGACCCGCTCCAGCGCGGGGTCGACCGGGACGACGGCCGGGTGGCCGACCGTTTCCAGCACGGGAACGTCGCTGAGATGGTCGCCGAAGCCGAAATCGCCCGCCAGATCGTGCTCGGGATATCTGGCCGCGAACGCCTCGACCTCGGCGCGCTTGGCCGCGCCGATGAGGGACTTGCGCACCGCCCCGGTGTACACGCCGTAGCGTTCTTCCAGCTCGGTGCACAGCACGCCCGCGCAGTCCAGTTCCCGCTCGATGGGTCGCAGACAGGCGTGGAAGGAGCCGGACACCAGCACCGTCTCCACGCCTTGCTTGCGCAGTTCGCGCAGGCGGCGCACCACGGGCTCGCGGTAGAGCCCGTCGGCCCGCACCCGCTCGTGCCAGGCGCGCGCGGCATCCTCGACCTCGCGGACCGGGACGTCGGCCCAGAGCAGGTAGTAGCTCCGGTTCAGCGTTTCCCGGTCCGCTCCGGTCGCGGCCAGGCGTTGCATCCGCGTCTGATGCATGGCCAGCACCTCCGCACGCCCCGTGCCTTCGAAGAAGTACAGCGCGAAGTGCTGCAGCGTGCTGATGCGCAGCAAGGTGTGGTCTACATCGGTGAACGCGAAGCGCGGCCTGGTCGCCAGCACGGTCAGGCCACCGGCGCGGGCTCGGTGGCGCCTTCGGTGGGCACGCCGGGGGTGGCCAGCGCGGCCTCGTCCAGATCGCGGCTGCGCAGCGTGAAGAAGGCGATCGCGCCGGAGATCGCCGCGAGTACGGCGGCGAGCACCATGGCGTTCTCCAAGCCGCTGACGAACGCGGATTCCGCTGCGGCGCGGACCGATTCGGCGACCGACTCGGGCACTTGGGCCGCGACGAGGGCGGGGCCGCCCGCCGCCACCGCGTCGCCCGCCTCGGCGGCCTTGTCGGCGAAGACCGTGCGCGCGGTCTCGGACTCGGTGAAGGCGCTACCGACCCGGTTCTGGAAGAACGCGCCGACCGCGGCGATGCCGATCGCCAGACCGGCCTGCTGGAAGGTCTCGTTCACACCCGAGGCCATGCCCGCCTTGTCCGGGGTCGTCACCGCGATGGAGAACGCGGCGCGCGGCGGGTTGAACACGCCCATGCCGAGGCCGATCAGCACCATGCCGGGGATCAGCGCGGTCCACGAGGAGCCGGGCTCGACGAGCAGCACCGCGAACAGACCTGCGGCGATGAGCAGCTGCGAGGCGCCGACCAGGATCGCGGGCGGCAGCTTGGCGACCATGCTGCCCGCGATCGCGGCGGCGACGAACAGCAGCAGCGTCAGCGGCAGGAAGCGGACGCCGCTGGCGAAGGCCGAGTAGCCGAGCAGGTTCTGCACGTAAGAGATGAGCAGGAACAGACCGGGCATCACCGAGAGCGCGCACAGCGCGGTCACCACGGACAGACCGTTGAAGGTGCGGTTGCGGAACAGGGTGAGGTCGAACATCGCGTGGGTCGGCCGGGAGATCTGCAGCCAGGTGAAGACGACGAGCAGCACCAGCGCGAGCACGAAGCAGCCGATGATCCGGGCGCTGGTCCAGCCGTCCTGCTCGCCACGCATGAAGCCGAGCACCAGGAAGAACAGGCCGGCGGAGAAGGTCACCATGCCCGGCCAGTCCACGGGCGGCGGGGTGTCGCTGCGGGATTCGCGCATCTTCAGGTAGCCGACGGCGAGTGCGGCGATGGTCACCGGCACGTTGATCAGGAAGATCCAGCGCCAGCCCGCGGTTTCGGTGAGCCCGCCGCCGATCAGCGGGCCGAACGCGATCGCCAGACCCGCGACGCCGCCGAACACGCCGAAGGCCATGCCGCGGTCCTTACCGCGGAACTCGTGGCCGAGCAGCGCCGGGCCGACCGCGAAGAGGATCGCACCGCCGAGACCCTGCACGAGGCGGGCGACGATCAGCACGAAATCGTTCGGCGCGAGTCCGCACGCCAGCGACGACAGCACGAAGATCACCAGGCCCGCGTCGAAGACCTTCTTGCGGCCGATGCGGTCGGCCAGCGAGCCCGCCGCGAGCAGCACCGCGGCGAGGCCGAGGGCGTAGGCGTCGAGGATCCACTGCAGCGCGGAGAAGCTGGAATCGAAGGCCGCCCTGATGTCGGGTAGCGCGACGTTGACGACGGTGAGGTCGAGCATCAGCATGAACGTGGCCAGTGCGACGACGACCAGGGTCCAGATCGCACTGTCCGATCGCTGTGGTGTCTTGGTCAAGGCGCCTGCGGATGCCATGGGTATTCCCCTCCAGGTGGTATGCGGCGACGGCTGTTGTTTACGCGGCTTGCAACGCTGCGGAGACCGCGTCGGGCACCGGCATCAGCTGCGGTAGCTGATACATGCCGGCCACCCGGGTGACGATTTCTTCGATGGACCCCCCGATCACCAGATACGGGACGGTCCCTTCATACAGGGTGTCGAGCAGGAGTCGATCGATGGTGGTGCGGTATCGGTCATCGCCTTCGGTGGCCGATTTGCGGTCCATCTTGAGATGGACGAACCCGTCGTAGGTGACGTTGGCCCGCCGCGTCACGATCCCGCCGTGCGCCAGCAGGTACCGCTTCTCGAAGATGCGATAGGGCAGGTCGCGCGGGTTCCACAGCCAATGCCGGAGCCTGCGGGTCCGCCGCAGCGCCTCGGCCGCCACCCATTCCTGGAGCACCGAACCGTCGGAGACGAAACCCGAGGTGAGCCGAGCTTCGGAATCCACGCGCTGTTCGAAGCCGCGCACCGCGGCGTCGACCGTCGGCGCCAGCCTGCGGTCGGCCCCCGGGGTGGCCAGGTGGGTGGAGATGGCCGCGTAGTCCAGGCCGGTGGCCAGCGCGAGTGCGGTACAAACGGTGGTCTTACCCGTTCGCGGTGCGCCGGTCACGGCCAGTCGTAGCGCGGGTGCATCCTTCATCGGGCGTCCTTGTATTGCGGGTGCCCGCACTCTCGCGTATCCCCTTGTGGGCAAGCGGAATACGCGAACGCGGAATGCGGTTTCACCGGGTTCATCGAAAATCTAGTAATCAAGTGATAACTTGTCAACATGAGGCCCAGACTGAGCGCGGCCGAGCGCCGCGAGATGATTCTCGAGGCCGCGGGGCGGGCGTTCTCGCGGGGTGGCTACGCGGGCACGAGCACCGACGTCGTCGCGCTGGAGGCCGGGGTGTCGCAGCCGTACGTGGTGCGCATGTTCGGCACCAAGGCCGACCTGTTCCAGGAGGTCTTCGACCGGGCCGTCACCGCCCTGCTCACCGCGTTCACCGCCGAACTGGAGGATCCGGAGGTGGCCGCCTCGCCCGAGGTCTGGGATCGGCTGGGCGGGGTGTATACCCGGCTGGTCGAGGATCGGGACGTGCTGGTGGTTCTGTTGCAGGGGTTCAGCGCGGCCGCCGGTCATCCGCAGATCGCCGCCGCCGCACGGCGTTTCGTCTCCGCGTTGTACACCCTGCTGGTCGAGCGCACGGGTTGCGGTCCCGAGCGGGCACGGGAATTCATCGCCAACGGCATGCTGCTCAACGCGCTGCTGGCGATGAACGCCACCGAACACGCCGACGACCCCGCGCTGGCCGCGCTCGCGCAATGCGCGCTCGGCCAGGACTGCGGGCTCGACGACGTTCCGTGACCAGGGCATGCCTAGTCGGGCAGCTGGTGGGCCAGCAGGCAGAACCCGGTGACGCCCTGGAACTCCTTGATCAGTAGATCCGCGCTGCGCCAGCGCTGGCCGCCGCGGTCGATGGTCGAGGTGCGGCGGATCTCCACGGTGCCGTCGAAGGGTTCGGCGGCGGAGCGGCGCGGCCCCTCGGTGACGAACTCGAGCTTGCGCATCCACAGGGTGTTGCTGCTGCTCCGGTCCAGTCCGTCCATCTCGTAGAGCAGGATCTGGGAGAGCTGCGCCGCGCCGACGATGGCGTCGATCGGCGAGACCGAGTTCCAGTAGACCGATTCGGCGCCGACGTAACCGCCCTCGACGCCGGTGTTCACCCGCTGCCTGCCGGTGATACGGGAGGCGGACTCGTCGACGGTCAGGTCCGTCGCGGTCAGGGTATGGTCCTTCACGCCGTTCAGGTAGAAGTGCGGCGCCGGTCCGTAGATGTCGCTGAGCTGCGCGATGTGGTCGACGCCCGGCACGTCGAGCGTGCCGGAACCGGCCGGATGCACCATGGTCAGCGTGCCGGTCAGATTGCCGACCCGGAATTTGAAGGCGGTCTCGATCTCGTCGGCGTCGTCCGCGGCGGTGGTGGTGGTGACCTCCGCTTCGACCGGGATGCGCTCGAGGTCCTCGTGCGGTGCTGCGCCCGCGCGCACGGCGGCCTGGCGCACCCACATCCGTGAGGATTCGGCGGGGCTGAGATCGCGAGCGTGGGTGATCGCGGCGTCGCATAGGGATGCGGCTAGCATGACCGTGTCGACGCTGCTGACGTGCGGCACGAGCTCGCGGTGCTTCTTGGTCGACCATGCGGCCGGGTAGCTCAGCCGCGCGGTACCGGAGTGCTTGGCGCCGAGCTGGGTGGATCGGCGGATCTGGAGATCGGTCAGTTCCGGGCTGACCTTTTTGTAACCCTCACCGAAGTATCGATCGGACCGGGGTCCGAGGGGCTCGTCGTAGCTGGAAAAAGAAACGGTCATGGCAGAGCAACTTTCGAAGAGCGATCGCGAAATTCGGTTTCAGGCAACCTGGGGCAGGTCGAAAACCTGTCCCGCATACGACAGGCCGGCGCCGAAAGAAACCTGCAGAGCAAGTTGTCCCGGCTTTGCCCGGCCCGAAGACACCAGGTCATCGATCGCCAACGGAAGAGCGGCGGCGGAAGTGTTTCCGGCCCGTCGGATGTCGTCTGCGATCACTACCGATTCGTCCTGCCAGCCGAGTTTGCGAACAACCCCGTCGATGATTCGCAAATTCGCCTGATGCGGGATGAATACCTCGACGTCGGCGAGCGTGATGCCACCGGCGTGTGCGATGTCGGAAACTATCTTGGGCACCGCGCCGGTCGCCCAGCGGAATACTTCGGTGCCTTCCATGTGCAGGAAGGGCGTGGCCGTCGTGGTCGGTGCGGCGCGCAACTCCTCCCAGCTCGGTTCCTGCCTGATCAGGCGGGACTGGGTGCCGTCGCTGCCCCACACGGTGCGCCTGATGTGCCCGGATTCGGTGCGGCCGACGATCGCGGCGCCCGCGCCGTCGCCGAAGATGGGAGCCACCGACCGATTGCTGGGATCGATGACGTGGCTGAGCTTTTCGGAGCCGATGACCAAAATGTTGTCGGCCTGGCCCGCATTGACGAGCGCGGCGGCCTGGCCGATGCCGTGCGCGTAGCCGGAGCAGCCCGCCGAAATGTCGAAGGCGGCGGGTCCGGCACAGCCGAGTTCGGCGGCGACGATGGCCGCGGCGGCCGGAGTCTGGTTGAGATGGGTCGAGGTCGCGAGCATCACGACGTCGATCTGGCTAGCGGACATTGCGGCGGCGTCGAGCGCTTTTTGAGCGGCCGATGCGGCCATCGAAATTACTGTTTCGTGATCCCCCGCGAATCTACGTTCGGTAATTCCGGTCCGCGAAGATATCCACTCTTCGTCGACACCCAATTCTGGGGCCAGGTCGGAATTGGAAACAATTCGATCGGGCCGGTATGATCCGATCATTAAAACTCCGGCAGGTAATGCCGTCATACTTCCCACCCCCGAGAGGTGAACGCGTCAATTCTGTATGAATGAATGTATCACTCGGCCAGATTTCGCGAGTGAGATCACATTGCTATAACGCCTGTATAACAGGCACCTGTGACGAAGGTCACGTTTTTTCATAGACTATTGACATGGCTCGATTACCGGCCATCGCCCGGCCCGTTGCCGAGCGCTTGCCATTAATTAACTACTTATTGGTAATCGAGTGATTTACCCTCGATGAAGTGATCGGCGTGCGAGTTGAGGCCCGTTGATGCCGGTTCGCTCGATCGATAACTGTGGATTGTCCGTCGTGTGGCCTCGGGGGGCTCGTCGGACCACGACCGGCGGATACGACAACGGCGGGGGCCCGGGTGCGTCACACACCCGAGCCCCCGCCGTCGAGGCTGGAAGGGCTCGCGCTACCGGCTGGTGAACGGCAGCAGGGCCATCTCGCGGGCGTTCTTCACCGCGACGGCGACCTGGCGCTGCTGCTGCGGGGTGAGCCCGGTGACACGCCTGCTGCGGATCTTGCCGCGATCGGAGATGAACGTGCGCAGCAGGTTCACGTCCTTGTAGTCCACCGTTTCGATCCCCGCGGCGATCAGCGGGTTCTTCTTGGGGCGGCGGGCCTGTTCCGCGCGGACCTTCTTCGACGGTGCTCGCTTGACTGCCATATCAGGGATTCCTTCTACGGGATCGGTGGTTCTTACCAGCTCGATTTGTGCACACCGGGAAGCTCTCCCCGGTGGGCCATCTCGCGCACACGCACACGGGAGAGACCGAACTTCCGGAGGTGGCCGCGCGGACGTCCGTCCGCAGCGTCCCGGTTGCGTAATCGTACCGGACTGGCATCGCGGGGCAGTCGCTGCAGTGCCGCCTGCGCGGCGGCCCGGTCGGCCTCCGATGTGGCCGGTCCGCGGACGAGTTCCTTCAGCTCGGCGCGGCGGGCGGCGTACCGGGCGACGACGGCTTTGCGCTGCTCGTTGCGGGCGATCTTCGACTTCTTCGCCACGTCAGCGCTCCTCGCGGAAGTCGACGTGCTTGCGCACCACCGGGTCGTACTTCTTCAGCACCATGCGGTCCGGATCGTTGCGCCGGTTCTTGCGGGTGACGTAGGTGTAGCCGGTGCCCGCCGTGGACTTCAGCTTGACGATCGGCCGGATGTCGGTGGATTTCGAGGCCATGGCAGCTCCTCAGATCTTCTCGCCGCGCGCCCGGATGCGAGCGACGACCGCCTCGATCCCGTCCCGGTCGATGGTCTTGATGCCCTTGGTCGAGACGTTCAGCGTGATGCGGCGGTCCTCGCTGGGCAGGTAGTAGGTCTTGCGCTGGATGTTGGGGTTCCAGCGGCGGCTGGTCCGCTTGTGTGAGTGCGACACGGACTTGCCGAATCCGGGCTTGCGCCCGGTGATCTGGCAGTGGGCCGACATGGGGCTTCCTCCATTCGGGGATGGCGGCCGGCGGAGCCGGCGGGGCAGATCGGGGAAGTTGACAATCATTTTCGACAACGGCTGCTCGACACTGTAGCGTTGGGCAACGGCAAATGAAAATCGTTATCGAAAGGGGTTTCGGTGGTAGTGCCTGATCCCGCCCTGCTCCCACCCGGGCCAGACGGCCGGACGCCGGTGGTGCTGGTCGCCGGCCTGCCGGGACGCGCCGCGGCGGGCGTGGACCGTGTCGCCGCCGCGCTGCTCGGCGGGGACGGCGTCGTGGTCGTGCGCCACGAGCTGAGCGAGCTGCGCGAGGGCATCGTGCGCCGCACGGTCGGCACCGCGACGGACACCAGGACCACCGTGCTCGAACTGGCGCACGGCTGCGTCTCCTGCACGCTGCGCGCCGATCTGCTTCCGCTGCTGTGCACGCTGGCCGCGCGAGAATCGGTGCGGCGCATCGTGCTCGCGCTCGATCCGGCCTTCGAGGCCGAGGCGGTGTGCCGCGCCATCGACGATGTCGTGGTGACCGGGGTCGTCGGCCGGGTGGACGGACCCGCCGGGCGGGACGTGCGCGTCGAGGCGGTGCTGGCCTGCCTGGACAGCACGCAGTGGCTGGCCGACGCCACCGGTGACGAGACCCTCGCCGAGCGTGGCCTCGCCGCCGCGGACGACGACCGCACCGTCGCGCAGCTTGCCGTCGGCCAGGTCGACTTCGCCGACGCGGTGGTGGCCATCGGCCCCGCGCTCGACGCCATGGAACAGGCCAGGCTCGCCGCCGTGCTGACCCGCCTGGTTCCGGACGCGCCCGTCGCCTGGATCGACGACCTGGACGTCCTCGCCGCCGCGGACGTCGCCGCCTTGCTCGGGCGAATCCCGGCAGGGGCGCGCCGTGGGCGGACCTTGGACGCGCACGCGCCGCTGCTGCGCGGGCAGCCGCCGCTGGTGGCCGAGCACGGCGTCACCCTCATCGAGTTCGCGGCGAGCAGGCCCTTTCACCCCGGCAGGTTGCACGACGCCCTCGACGTGCTTTTCGAGGGCGTGGTGACGGCGCGCGGCAGGATCTGGCTGGCCACCCAGCCCGACGAGGTGGTGTGGCTGGAGTCCGCGGGCGGCGGGCTGCGCGTCGGCGGCGCGGGCCGCTGGCTGGCCGCGATGGGCGAGGACGACGTGGCGCGGGCGGATCCGGACCGGCGGGCGCTCGCGGCGTTGCGCTGGGACGACCGCTTCGGTGACCGGGACGTCTCGCTGGTGATCCTCGCGCACGACGCCGATCCCGCCGAGATCCGCCAAGCGCTGCACTGGGCGCTGGTCGAGGACGACGAGCTGCGGCTGGTCGAGCGGGCGCCCGAGCGGGTCGCGCTGTGGGACGACCCCTTCGGCGACTGGCATGCCGACCCGTGCGAGGACGGGCTGGTCGACGAGATCGCGCAGACCGAGAGTCGGAGAGGAGAAGGAAAGTGAAGACAGGTATTCACCCGGACTATCACCCGGTGGTGTTCGAGGACTCGAGCACCGGCAAGCGGTTCCTCACCAGGTCCACCGCCACCAGCGCGCGGACCGTCGAGTGGGCGGACGGCAAGGCGTACCCGCTGCTTGTGGTCGACGTGACCGCCGACTCGCACCCGTTCTGGACCGGCGCGCACCGCGTGCTGGACACCCAGGGCCGGGTCGAGAAGTTCGAGCGCAAGTACGGCAGGCGCGTGCGCGCCGGACGGGAGGCCTGAGATGGCGGTGCCCAAGCGGAGGATGTCGCGGTCCAACACCCGCAGCCGTCGCGCCCAGTGGAAGGCGACACCACCGGCTCTGGTGCCGGTGACCGTCGGCGGCGTGGTCCATCAGGTGCCGCGCAGGCTGGTGCAGGCCGTGCGCCGCGGACTGGTCGACCTGGATCGGCTCTGAACGTGCGCCGTCGCCGACGGCGAGCGAGACAAACGCGTCGGGCCCTGCGGTGTGATCCGCCGGGCCCGACGCGTTGTCGTGTTGCCGCCGAGGCGAACTCAGCCTTCCTTGCCCGCCAGGTCGGCGAGCGCCGCGGCCAACCGGAAGTACTTGTTGGTGCCGAGGTCGGCGATGGTCTTGATCTTCAGCGCCTCGAGCACCTTGTCGTGCTCCGGGGTGAGGCCGGCCAGGGCCGAGGGCGGAGCGGACATGATCTCCGCGAGCGACTTGTTCTCGTAGGCCTTGTCGAGCGACTTGTCGAGCACCACATTGACGGTCATGCGAACTCCTTCGAGTCGAACCTGATGTGCCGCGATCGAACGCAGGCCCGACCGCGTCGTGCCTGGCGACCATAGCCAGCACCACGCTCCGGCGGGTGCGGAACGCGCCGCCCGTTCGCCGGAGTCGCGGCAGAACCCGGTGGTGTCGCGATCGTTATGCGGCGGCAACCGTCTGGCTACCAATGTGGCGTGCATCACATGGCGTTATTTCCGAATTATCGCGTGCGACAAGGTAACTGAGCCGTGGAATACATACTTGGAGTTGGTTTTTCGGGGTATTAAAAGTCTCCGTGCAGTGATGATTTCGTGCTCACACACCGGTACCCTCATCCGAGAGGGCGGGTTCTTCCGGTTCTTGGAAGAACCCGCTCATCGCCAATTTCGGCCATTCCCTCTCGTAAACCGTTCTCGCCGAGGATGTTCGGCGAGCTAGAGTTTGCCGTTTCGTGCGACCGGCTCCGCGTCCGAATGTCCCGGCAATCCAGGCAAATCCGGCAGCAGCGACTCCAGTCGCGCCAGCTGCGCGCCGATCAATTCCGCCGGGCCCTCGATCAAGGAGAACGGCCACGGCCAGCGATGCTCGTCCAGCCGCCGCACCTCCTCCACCAGATCGGCGGTCGTGGCCTCCAGTTCACTGATCTCCGTGCGCAATTCGCCGACCTGGGTGTGCAGCGCCGCGTTGTCGCCCTGCAGCTCGTCGATACGGCGTTGCATCTCCTCGATGCGGCTCAGCGCCGCGGCGAGCCCGTCGACCAGCGTCAGGTGCTTGCCGTCGGCGTCGGTGCCCAGCTGCGGCCACCCGGCGAGGCCGGGGCCGCGCAACTGGGTCTGGATGTCGCGCAGCACCGCATCCTGCTCCGGCGTCATGTCCGGTTCCTCCTGTACGAAATCCCATTGGCCGAAATCCACTGTCTCGGCCACGTTCACATCGCAGAGCACGTCGTTGACCCGGACCTGACGCAGTGTCTGGTGAATGTTGCGCCGGGTCTCCACGTTGCCGCCCGACCACGCGTCCGTCTGCCAGACCCACATCGCGCTGCCGGCGTCCAGCGCCCGGCTCACCGACCAATACCCGCCGTAGATCCCGACATTCGCGCCGCCGAGCACTGTCGCCGCCCCGTCCAGATACGCGTTGATCGACACCTGGTCCTGCGGGGTGGCGTCGAAATCCGCCGAGAAGTAGATGGGCCGGTCGGAACGGCCGCCACAGCGCAGCACTTGCGCGAGGCCCGCCCGCGCGTCCACGAGGCCCGCGTTGTAGCCGTCCAGCATGCGCGCCGCGGTGGTCTCCCAGTTGGAGACGATGGAAATACCGTGCGCCCGAAGATCATCGGCCTCGGCGGGCGTCAGCAGCTTGCCGGGCAGGCTCGGGCCGCCCGGCGTCAGATAGCGCACCACGAAGTCGAAACCGGCCGCCCGGATGGCGGCGCCCCCCGGACGTCCACCGGAATAGTCCAGGCCGAACCGCATGTGTCCCACTGTAAGACGTCGGCGGCGCGGTTGGCCGGGGTTCAGTGCATCAGCTCGGGCTGCCGAGACGGCAGCGCGGCAGGCGTCCGCCGGTCCGGAGCGACCAGCACAGCGGTGATCGGCACGGCCAGCGACAGCATGCCGATGACGAACATCGGAACCAGGAAGGAGAACAAGTCCTCACCGGCCGGAAGGGCGGCGCGCGGGTCGATCCGCACCTCCAGGCCGGCCATCCGCAGATAGTGCATCCCGACGACAGCGCACCCGAACAGCGCGGAGGCGCCGATCACCGCGGACGTCGGCCACGAGCGGAGCACGAACCACAGTGTGGCGAGCGAGATCACGATGCCGAGCGCGCCCGCCGCGAGCACCTGCCACAGCCCGAACTCGAGCTCGCCGCGCACCTGCACGGCGCTCATCCCCAGGGCCAGCATCAGGCTCGTGCCGAGGCCCATCAGCAGACCGCCGCCGAGCAGGCGGGGCAGCTGCAGCGTCCGCCCGGCGAGCACCAGCCCGCCGAAGACCGCGAGCACGGCGAGCACCGCCGCTCCCGTGAGCCGGGCGACGTCGTAGCGGATCATGGTGTCGCCCGAGGGCGTGACACCGAGCATCGTCACGAAAATCGCCAGCCAGGTACCGATTCCGCCGATCGAGACCGCGGCCGAGGCCAGCCAGACCATGCGGAACTTGGACGTCACCGATTTGGTCGACTGACGGATGCAGATCATTCCGATCAGCGCGCCCGCCATGGCCACCAGGATCGACAGGCCCAGCACCCAATAACCCATGGAGAAGTAGGACAAAACAGCGACCCTTACACCTGTCCGACGGGCTGCTCGTGCTGCTGTGCGGCGAGCCGCTGGATCGCGTATTCGGTGACCGCGGCGAGGGATTGGCGCACTTCCATGGCGTTGCGCGCGTCGATGTCGACGATCGGAACCCCGGACCGCACCGAGAGCGCCTCGCGCAGCTCGCCCACCGGGAACCGCGGGGCATCCGGAAAACGGTTGACCGCCACCAGGAATGGCAGGCCGCGCGCCTCGAAGAAGTCGACGGCCGCGAAGCTGTCCTCGATGCGGCGGGTGTCGACGAGCACCACCGCGCCGATCGCGCCGCGAATCAAGTCGTCCCACATGAACCAGAACCGGCGCTGGCCCGGCGTGCCGAACAGGTACAGCGTCAGGTTCCCCGGCAGCACGATGCGGCCGAAATCCATGGCGACCGTGGTGGTCTCCTTGCCCGGCGTGGCGGCAAGGTCGTCGATGCCGTCGGAGAAGCCGGTCACCATCGCCTCGGTGCGCAGCGGGACGATCTCCGACACCGCGCCGACGAAGGTGGTCTTGCCAGCGCCGAAACCCCCTGCGACAACGATTTTCGTCGACGCGGTGCGATTGTCCATGGGTGCCGAACCGTACGGCTGGGAGTTATAGGGCGCGGAGTCCACGCAAAGTCCTCTCCATCAAAGACCGGCGCTCGTCGTAGCTCGCCTGGTCGCTCAGGGTCCAATGCACGCGTAGCGTCCCGGCGACGACGAGATCGCCGATCACGACCCGGACCAGTCCGAGCGGCCGTTGTAGCTGGGCCGATATCTCGGCCACCGAGAGGCGTGCGGTGCCGAGCCGCACGATATCGGTGCGGATATCGCCGACCGGCCATTCGAAATGGGCAGTGTAGGAGATGGTCTCGATGACCGCCTCCAGGGGAAGGTCGACCGCGGGTTCGGTACGCCCCGAGGTCAGGGCATAGGGACGAACGCGGGTGGGTGGTGTGCCCGGCCCCCCGCCGGATGGGGTAGACATCGCACGCTCTATACGGCCGTCCGGGCGGTGGCCTGGACCACCGAACCGACACGATCGACGAGCAGCGCCATCTCATAACCGATCCGGCCGATGTCGTGCGTCTTGTTGGCGAGCACAGCCAAGTGCGATCCGTTGCCGACGGTCATCACAAGCAGGTAGCCGCGCTGCATGTCGACGATCGACTGCATCACCTTGCCGCCGTTGAACAACTGCGCGGCGCCTGCGGACAGGCTCGCCAGACCCGCGGTGACCGCCGCCAGCTGCTCGGCGCGGTCCGAGGGCAGGTGCGGGCTGGTCGCCTGCAGCAGGCCGTCGGCCGACACCAGCACCGCGTGGGTGACACCCGGCACGTCCCGCGTGAAGCGGGTGACCAGCCAGTTCAGATTCTCGTCTGTGGTGTTGCCTGGTTTGTCGGTCATGCAAGCCCTCCGTCGTTGTACTGGGCGTCGGCCCGCCCGCTGCGGACCCCGCTGAGATGCCTGGTCAAGCTATTGCGGATCTCGTCAGGATTCCGCGTGTTGGATTCGTTGGCCGGCGCCAGACCGCCCGGGACCAGCTGCGCTCCCGGCTGCCGGATGGGCAGGCCGCCGGAGGTGCGGCCGGAGTTGGTCGGGTTGCTCGCCTCCGCGGCGGCGGCCCAGCCGACGTCGGCGGGGGAAGTCCAACTGTTGCCGTCGTCCTCGGCATTGGCCGAAGCGGGTTCGACCAACCACTCCGAGACCATGCGCTGGTAGATGGGCGTCGGGGACTCCGGGTTCACCGGTCGCAGCCCGGTGACCGTGGCCTGCGCGGCGTTCGCGAGCGCCGCGGGCTCGGGCACCTCGTAGGTGGCCGTCTCGGCCCACACATCGACGTGCACGGGTTCCTCGGGCGCGGGCGCGGGCACCGGTGCGGGCGCGGGCAGCGCGAGCGGCTCCACGGAGCGGGGCGCGCCGTTCTCGTTGCGCATCCGCATCGGCAGCGGGCCGCCGCGACCCGGATCGGTGGTCTCGGCATCGATCACCGGCGTCGCGCGATCGGCCGGAGTGGCCACCCGGATCGCCGGGCGGCGCTGCGGCAGGCCGGTGCCGCTCATCTCGAACGACGAGGTGTGCTCGGGCAGCGCCAGGCTCGGCACCGGCACCAGCATCCGCGGCGGCGCCACGGTGGGTTCGGGCGAACTCTCCTGCGGCATCGGCGCGGTGAGCTGCGGAGCCTTGTCGCTGATCGGCACCGGCGAGACCAGGGTGCCCGGCAGGTGCACGCTCGCCGTGATACCGGGCTGCTGTGCCATCGCCGAGGTGCGGCGCAGGTTGACCGTGATGTTGTGCCGCTTGGCGAGTCGGCCGACCACGAAAAGACCCATGCGGCGTGCGGTTTCGACGGTGACCTCACCACCGGAGGCGAGGTGCTCGTTGACCGTCTGCAGGTCCTCGGCCGACATGCCGAGACCGCGGTCGATGATCTCGATCAGGTAGCCGCCGTCCACCGCGCGCGCAACCGAGACCGCCACCGGGGTGGTGGGCGGCGAGTAGCGCAGCGCGTTGTCGATGAGCTCGGCCAGCAGGTGCTCGACGTCGACGGCGGGCTCACCGGGCACGATGCCGTCGGGCGCGCTGCCGATCTCGACGCGCTGGTAGTCCTCGACCTGGGAGACCGCGCTCCACAGCATGTCCGACAGCGGCACCGGCGGCAGGTGGCCGCGGCGCAGCGCGGTGCCCGCGAGCACCAGCAGGTTGTCGCCGTTGCGGCGCATGCGGGTGGCGAGGTGGTCGAGGCGGAACAGGCTCTGCAGGCGCTCGGAGTCGTCCTCGTCGTGCTCGAGCTCCTCGATCAGCGTCAGCTGCTGCTCGACGAGCGACTGGCTGCGGCGCGAGAGGGTCTCGAACATGCTGCCGATCTGGAGGCGCAGACGCGCCTGCTCGGCGGCGAGATGGAGCGCGGCGTTGTGGATGTCGTCGACGGCGCGGGCCAGCTGGCCGATCTCCTCGGTGGTGTGCACGTCGACGCGGGTCGGCTCCGGCGTGGCGTTGCCGGAACGCACGACCTCGAGCTCGTTGGGCAGGTCGACGTGCGCGACCTGGAGTGCGCCGTGCCGCAGGCGGCGAATCGGGACGACGAGCGAGCGGGCGACCGCGAGCGCGAGGGCGAGACCGGCCAGCAGTGTCGCGACCACGATCGCGATATCGCGCAACACGATGCCGCGGACTTCGGCGGTCCGGTCGGCCAGTCGCGCGTCGATGGTGTCGACCAGGTTCAGGGTGGTCTGGTCGTAGGCGGTGGCACTGGTGCGCAGCGAATCGATGACCGGCTGGCTGCCCGCTGGGTCGCCCAGGTTCTGGCTGAAGGCGCCGAGCCGGACGTTCACCGCGTCGATCAGCACGCTGGCGTTGAGCGCCGAAGACGGCTGCAGCTGGGCGAACTGGCTCAGCAACACCAGCTCACCACCCGCGGTGATCAAGACGGTGGGGCGTACGGCCGGGTTGCGGTCCGCGCCGGGCGAACCGATCAGCAGGTACTGCTGGGTGTGCAGCCTGCGCGCGTTGGTGGTCACACCGAGCTGCAGGAAGTACCGCTGAATGGTGATCTCTTCCAGCGACGTCGAACGCGCGATCGCGTTGCCGATGCGGGCTGCGACCTCGTCGGCCTGCTGGCCGATCGCCACCGGCGAGCTGTTGCGCAGGCCGTTGCGCATCGCGCGGCCCGCGGTGAGCGCCGCGTCGAGCTCGTTGACGACGTCGGCCGGCGCGCCCGTCGAACGTAGCGAGGTCTGGAGATCCGCGGCCGCCTGGTCGAACCGGCCCGCGATGCGGTCCAGGTCGGCGTCGGTGGTGTGGTCCTCCCACGTGGTCGCCGTGGTGACGGCGAGTTGTTCGGTGGCCGAGGCGAAACCGAGCATCGGCCGGATGATCCTGGCCTGGTCGGTCGCCGCGTCGAGGTCGCCGATCGTGTTCAACTCGTCGTTGATTCGCAAAACCGCGAACGTCGAGGCGAGCACCACCGGCAGCAGTAGCACGATCCCGACCTTGCGGGTGACGGACCAGTTCGACAGCCTGAATTGCCGGGAACGCGGTGCTGCATCCATCCGCTTCCGTCGCCTCCACTCCGCGCGGTTTCCCCGGATGGCTAGTGGCTGTTTCACATAAGTATGGGACCAACCCGCTGATGAACCAACTCGAGGTCTTGTTTTTACCGCTGGGAACATACCGTGCTGGCTGTGTAACGGCAATCTGGGGCACTCGACTTGATATTCCTCTAATATGGCTGAGCAGAACAAGTTTCGGTACTGAAGTGAGACTCGCGACGACCGGAATCCGCGCGCGCCGATGAAAGCCCCAGGTCATCGGTGGTGCTCTGGCGTGTCGTCCCTCCAGCGCTGTTCGCGGCGTGTCGGGCATCCCCTCTCAGTTGGCTCTCAGTCGATGCGGTCAAACTGGTGGCATGCGCATTCTGGTAGTCGACGACGATCGCGCCGTCCGGGAATCGCTGCGTCGGTCGCTGACCTTCAACGGCTACTCGGTCGATCTCGCGGTGGATGGTGTGGACGCCCTGGAGAAAGCCACCGTCCAACGTCCGGACGCACTCGTGCTGGACGTGATGATGCCGAGATTGGACGGGCTCGAAGTTTGCCGACGGCTGCGCAGCACCGGTGATGATCTTCCGATTCTGGTTTTGACGGCCCGCGATTCGGTTTCCGAAAGGGTTGCCGGACTCGATGCCGGAGCCGACGATTATCTGCCGAAGCCATTCGCTCTCGAGGAATTGCTCGCCCGGTTGCGCGCGCTGCTGCGGCGCCGCGCGCCCGAACAAGGCGACACCTCCGAAGCGATGCTCTTCGCGGACCTGTCCCTGGATCCGGTGACCCGCGAGGTCGCCCGCGGCGCCCGCTCGATCAGCCTGACCCGCACCGAGTTCTCGCTGCTGGAAATGCTGATGGCCAACCCGCGCCGCGTGCTCACCCGCAGCCGCATCCTCGAAGAGGTGTGGGGCTACGACTTCCCGACCTCGGGCAACGCGCTCGAGGTCTACATCGGCTACCTGCGCCGCAAGACCGAGGCCGAGGGCGAGCCGCGGCTCATCCACACCGTGCGCGGCGTCGGTTACGTGCTGCGCGAAACTCCGCCGTAGGTCGCGCGACAATGGCTCGAAGCGTTCCCCGGCGACCCGTCATCGCCACCCTGGGCCACCGCCCGCCCGACCCGAACGAGATGCGGCCGCCGATGCCGCTGACCCGCTCGGTGTCGCTGCGCTGGCGTGTCACCCTGCTGGCCGCCTCGGTGGTGGCCATCGCGGTCGCGTTCACGTCCATCGCCGCCTACGCGATGGTGGCGCGCGCGCTCTACGCGGACGTCGACGCGCAATTGCGGGCGCGTGCCTCGACGATGATCGACAACAACTTCGAGAGCATGGGCTTCCAGTCGATCATCCTGGCCGGCCTGTTCTCCAACGATGTCGGCGTCGCGTTGATCTTCGCCGACCACAAGCCATATATGCCGCCGCAGCAGACGATTCCGCCGGTGGGGGAGCAGGAGTTCGCCGTCGCCGACGGCACGCTGACCTCCTCGCTGCGCACGGTGAGCAATCAACGCGTGCTCGCGGTGCGCACGAACTCCGGTGCGACGCTGGTCATCTCGCAGCGACTCGAGCCGACCCGCGAGGTGCTCGACCGGCTCGCCTGGCTGCTGTTCGTGGTCGGCGGCTGCGGCGTGGTGCTCGCCGCGGCGGCGGGCACGGCGGTGGGCCGCACCGGGCTCAGACCCATCGCCAGGCTGACGGCCGCGACCGAACGCGTCGCACGCACCGACGACCTCACGCCCATCCCGGTCACCGGTGACGACGAATTGGCTCGGCTCACCGACAGTTTCAACACCATGCTGCGGGCGCTGGCCGAATCACGCGACCGCCAGCGGCGTCTGGTCGCAGACGCCGGGCACGAGCTGCGCACGCCGCTGACCTCGTTGCGCACCAACATGGAGTTGCTCATCGCCTCCAGCAGGCCGGGCGCGCCACGGATTCCCGAGGAGGACATGGCGGAGCTGCGCGAGGACGTGATGGCTCAGATCGAGGAACTGTCCACCCTCGTCGGTGATCTGGTCGACCTGGCGCGCGAGGACGCCCCCGAGACGGTCTACGAGCGGATCGATCTCGGCGAGGTGACCGAGCGGGCATTGGAGCGCGCCCGGCGCAGGCGCGGGTCCATCGAGTTCGTCGCCGAGCTGCGGCCGTGGTTCGTCTACGGCCACGAGGCCGGACTGGAGCGGGCGGTGCTGAACGTGCTCGACAACGCCGCCAAGTGGAGCCCCGCAGGCGCCCAGGTGCTGGTCACCATGCGCGAGACCGGACGGGGTCTGCTGGAACTCGCGGTGGACGACGCGGGCCCCGGCATCCCGTCGGACGAACGGGAGCTGGTGTTCGAGCGGTTCTACCGGACCACCGCGTCCCGATCGATGCCGGGATCGGGGCTCGGCCTGGCCATCGTCAAGCAGGTGGTGACCAAGCACGGCGGCACCATCACGATCGACACGTCCGACCGCGGGGGCGCGCAGATCCGTATCGTGTTACCGGGCGAGGGCGATGGCGAGGGCGATGGCCCCGCGACCGCTCAGGAGATCTCGGAGAACTGAAAGCACGGTCTCAGTCGGCTCTAAGCCGTCGTCGGCACGCTGGTCGGCAGACGTGAGGAGAAACGAGAAACCATGACGGAGGATTTCCAGGACCGCAACGTGGAGCTGGGGAAGGCGGATGCCTCCGGACCCCGGCCGACCGAGCAGTTCCCTGCCGCGGGCGCGGCCGAGCACGCGGCATGGGCCGCACCCGGCGCGGCGCACCAGACGCCCCACTATCAGTCGCAGCAGCATCCCGGTGATCACCATCGGACGCAGCCGTTCCCCGGCCCCGAATCGGGTCACGGATTCGGGGCTCCCGGCGGCCCGCCGCCGCCCCCGCACGCCGTGCCAGGCGCGGCCTTCGGCGCGCAGCCGCCGCAGCCGCCGCGACGTCCGTTCCGCACCGGTCTCGTCGCAGGCGCGGTGGCGCTCGCACTGGTCAGCGGCGGCGTCGGCGGTGCGGTCGGCGCACTGGTCACCCGATCCGACGACGGCAGGGCATCGGTGACCAATGCGCTGGACGCGCCGAAGCCCAATGTCAGCAACGCGTCCAACGCGCCGGCGGGCTCGACCCAGGCGGTGGCGCAGAAGGTGCTGCCGAGCGTCGTCATGATCAAGGTGGCGAGCAACCGCGCCCAGGGCGAGGGCTCCGGCGTCGTGCTCTCCTCCGACGGCCTGATCCTGACCAATAATCACGTGGCCTCCGGCGGTGGCGCGGGCGCCAAGATGGAGGTCATGTTCTCCGACGGGAGCAGCGCGCCCGCCACGCTGGTCGGCGCCGACCCGGTGTCGGATCTCGCGGTGATCAAGGTGCAGGGCAAGAACGACCTGACCCCGATCGAACTGGGCACCTCGTCGAATCTCCAGGTCGGCCAGCCGGTGGTCGCCATCGGCTCGCCGCTCGGCCTGGCGGGCACCGTCACCACCGGCATCGTCTCGGCGCTGAACCGGCCGGTGTCGACCAGCGGCGAGGGCGGCCAGAACCCCAACGCCCCGCAGCCGGTGATCGACGCGATCCAGACCGACGCCGCCATCAACCCCGGCAATTCGGGCGGCGCGCTGGTGGACGGCAGCGGCAAGCTGATCGGCATCAACACCGCGATCGCCAGCCTCGGCGTCGGCGAGATGGGCGGCCAGCAGAGCGGTTCGATCGGCCTCGGCTTCGCCATCCCGGTGGACCAGGCCCGCCGCGTGGCCGACCAGCTGATCAAGAGCGGCCACGCCACCTACGCCCAGATCGGCATCAAGCTGCGGCCGCAGGACAGCGCCGCACTGGTGCTGGAAGCGACACCGGACGGCCCGGCCGCCAAGGCGGGCATCCCGGCGGGCGTCGTCATCACCAAGCTGGACGACCGGTCCATCGACTCCGGCGAAGCCCTCATCGCCGCCGTTCGTTCGCACCAACCGGGAGACAAGGTGAAGGTCACCTACACCGACGAACAGGGCAACAATCCCAAGACGGTCGAGGTCACTCTCACCGGCGTGCCCGCGGACGGTGGCCGATGAGGCGGCTGAGTGACGCGGAATTGTCCAGCGCCGCCGCCGGGTTGCTCGGTACAGGCGCTACGGTGAGCACCATGGAAATCGATGCTCCTGTGGCGGGGCGTGCACTGGTGGTGGTCGTCGACGATCGAACGGCGCATGGAGGTGTGGACTCGCTCGGCCCGCTGGTCACCGAGCTGCTCACCGAGGCGGGTTTCCTCGTCGACGCGTCGGTGTCGGTGTCGGCCGATGAGGTGGAGATCCGCAACGCGCTGAACACGGCCGTGATCGGCGGCGTCGACCTGGTCATCTCGGTGGGCGGTACCGGGATGTCGCCGCGCGACGTGACGCCGGAGGCGACCTCCCAGGTGCTGGACCGGGAACTGCCCGGAATCAGCGAGGCGCTGCGCTCTTCCGGCCGGGTCGCCGGCTCGCTGGACGCCGGGCTCTCGCGCGGGCTGGCGGGCGTGTCGGGCAGCACCCTGGTGGTCAACCTGCCTGGCACCCGCGCCGCCATCCGCGACGGCATGGCAACCCTCTCGCCGCTCGCCAGCAAAGTGATCGGCGAACTGTCCGGATTGGCCGAATAATTCCGGCCGCCGACTCCTCCGACGTCCCTCGCTCCGCCGCGCGCCGGGCGAGGGACGCCGCGCGTCTGGCGCGGATCTTCGGCGACACCCTCCCGGACACCACCCGCGACGAACGCGGTGACGATCCGGCCGACCGTGGTACTGCCGACGACTGGTTGCGCTCCCAGGTTCCGCCGCATCACGGCTGAGCGCCTTTTCTACTATTTTAGTCCGTACTTCAGGACTATATTCCTGCGTTATCTCCTCACCGTTTTCTATTACGGACTGTGATCTGCGCTATTCATACGGCCCTGTCCCGTAAGTAGCGGTTGGCGTCGTTGCGACTCGTGTCGATCAGTTCAGGCGAATGCGCGACATTCCCGCCTGCATTTATGCACGTCAAGCGATATTGGCATGTCAGCACCAGTGATCTACATCACATTGTTCTTTACAATTCTTTACGTTGCCAGGCAGTTACCGACCGTTTAATCTTCGCCTCGAGCCACCCAAACGTAGGTCCCCCGCAGGCCCGGATACGGCACGTATGTTGTCGATCCGGCGGAACCCGGCTCGGTTCCATTTGCCAGTGAGGGCGTTGCGCCGAAATAACAGCCGGTTACATATCGGCAACAAAGGGGCGACAAACTGAGCTGGGCCTGAGTATGGACCACTGTCCAGCCTCGATGGTCGAGGTTGACTGTTTGAACCTGATGAGGGGAAGTATGAGCGAGAACCGCACCAACGGTCTGCGTCGCGGTGCCCGCGTCGCGGGCGTCGGCGCCGCCGCGGCCGTTGCCATGGGCCTGCTGTCGACCGGTGCTGCCAATGCCGACACCTTCGTGCCGTTGCCGGACGGTCAGAAGGTGGGTCCTGGCGTGACCCTGACCCGCACGGGTGAGCACGCCCTGATTTCGCCGTCCCTTGCCGCCAACGGCGCCGGTCGCGTCGTCTGGGTCTCGGGCAACGCCACCGCCGATGTCACCGTGACCCCCGAGGGTACGGTCGGCCCGAACAACGGCCCCGCGGGTGGCGCCGGCACCAACAACTCCTCGACCCACGGCGCTTCCCAGCTGAGCACCGGCTACATCGTCGGCTGCCAGGTCAGTATCGCCGACGACGCCATCTCCGCGGGCGTGTCGGGCGGCGTCAACCTCGACGGCTTCAGCCTGGGCGGCTCCATCGGCCTGAACCTCGGCCCTGGCGAAGTGAAGTTCGTTCAGATCGACTACAAGGACATCCTGAAGCCGGGCGTGTACTCGGTCGAGTACCAGGATGCCGAGATCGAGATCCAGGGCTGCGCGGGCTACGCCCAGGCGCGCGCCTACACCGTGGTCGAGATCATCGGTGACCACTACTCGAAGACCACCCTCTACGGGATGCCGTTCAGCATCGGCTGACGTCTGTCGAGTCCACCGCGGCGAGCGCGGACCGCGATCGATCGCACGAGCGATCGTCGCCGGTTCGAGGCCGCCGATCGAACAACGAACAATCTTCTCGCTGAAGCGAATTCAACCCTCGAGGGGTACAACGAAATGATCAACCGTAAGAACGTGGCGCGTGTGGCCGGTGTCGGTGCCGCCGCCACCATCGCCATGGGCCTGTTCTCCACCGGCGCTGCCAACGCCGACACCTTCGTTCCGCTGCCGGGCGGCCAGATCGTCAAGCACCTGTCCGACGGCACCGTCGTGACGGTCCGCTTGGTCGGCGAGTCCGCCACCATCAGCCCGTCCCTCGGCTCCACCCCGGTGCACCGCAACGCGTGGGTCTCCGGTTCGGCTCAGGTCGAGGTGTCCGGCACCGGCTCGGAAGCCGGCGGCAAGATCTTCCCGGGCTACACCGTCGGCTGCCAGGTGAACATCGCGGGCGGCGGCGCCGAGGGCGGCGTCGAGGCCGGCAGCGACTGGCAGGGTGAGAGCCCGAGCATCGGCGCGACCAGCGGCGGCAACCTGTCGCTCGGCCCGGGCCAGGCGACCTCGTTCTACATCCTCGACATCGAGGAGGCCGACGACTTCGGCAACGAGGCGCACAAGAAGCGCAACAAGTTCAAGGGCAGCAACGGCTCGGTCACCTGGGCGGACTCCACCATCGGCCTGTCGGGCTGCGGTGGTTACGCGCAGGCCCGCGCCTTCGTCAGCGTCGAGGTCGAGACCGACAACGTCGTCACCTGGGTGACGCTGTGGGGCCAGCCGTTCAGCCTCGGCTGATGTGCCTCTCCGCCCGCGCTCCGATCATCGTCGGTGTGCGGGCGGACTCCATCGGGCCGCGCCGACTGTCGGGTCGTGCGCCCGATGACCCGAACGAACGGGCCCGTCGCTTCGGCGACGGGCCCGTTGTCGTCCGTAGCGGCGATTCGATGCCGATACTGGACATGCGTCCATTAGGGCGCGACTAGGCTGGATGTGTCGTTCGGAGGGGACAACCCGGACGACCCGACGGGAGCGGGTATCCGGGGCGGCTGCTCGAGGGCTCGCTTCCGCCCGGTTCAGTATTCGTGCCGTCCACCGGCGCTCTCGCGTCCCTCGGCCAGCAGATCGCGGATCTGAACCAGAATCTCGGTATCGCTCAGCGGTTCTTCCACGTCGCCGCCGAATCGCTTCTTCATCTGCGCCGCGGGCAGCACCAGCACGAAATACAACACAGCGGCGATGATGGCGAAATTGATGATCGCGGTGATGATCGGGCCGACCTGAACGAATGTCGCCGGTTTGTCGGCAACCAGGTAGAAACCGAGGCCGATTTCGTCGCTTCCGCCGAAAACGGCGAGCAGCGGATTGATGATTCCGTTGGTGAACGCGGTGACGATCGCGACGAACGCGGTGCCGATTATCACCGCAACTGCCAGGTCGACGACGTTTCCACGGAGCATGAAATCCTTGAATCCCTTGAGCATTGCCGATCTCTCCTCTTCGGAAGGCAGCTACGGTCACACTCGGCGGAATCTGCGTGCCGGGTATCGGGGATGCTAGTCGACCCATTCGGTTAATGTTCGGCGAACATATTCGCGTCGCGAATAAATCCGCGCGGGGGGCGGTCTGTCAATGGAAGACCACCGTGAGCGCGGTGTGCAGGGAGGCCGCGGCCACCACCGCGGCGCGCTCGGAATCCATCGCGACCAGCACCACCCTGTCGGTCGCGTCGCGCCGCTCGCCAGGCTGGGAAACCAGGACGACGGCGGCGTCGCTCGCCAGGGTGCGGGCCGGGTGCGCGCCGGGCCCTTGTTGCTCCTCGCCGCCGATCACGTCGACGCGGTCGCCGGCGCGCAGGATCTCCGCGACGGCGCTGTCGGCCAGCCGGACCGGGACTATGCGCGCATCGCGCGCGCCGACGGCCACCTCGGCCAGCCGGGGCCCGATCACCCGCAGGTCGGTGAACAACTCGCCTGCTCGCATCGCGCCGGTCGTCGTCGCGCCGTGCAGCGTCGCGGGATCGCGCACCACGCCGACCGGCAGGGTGCCCGTTTCGCGCGGAACGGTCTTCAGATCACCGGGCTCGAGCACCGCGCCCGGCGGCAGATCACGCCCGGCGACGACGACCTCCGCCCGCACCGCGCCGGGATTCCCGCGTGCGAACAGGACGACCGCCAGCAGTGTCAGCGCCGCGGCGAGCACCCGGCGGGCGAGCAGGCCGTCGGCCCAGGGCGGGCGGTTCGACAGCGCGAAGCGCAGTGGGCTACCGCGACCGAGATCGGCGAGTGCGCGAGTCATGGCCGGATCCTATGGCCAGAATCACACCGCGCGGCGCGCGAAAAGGGTGGGTTGTGGATCAACCGGAGGCTGTGGACAACCCGGGATTCGGACTACCGCGGAATCAGCTGGCGACGGCCGTGCTGGCGGTCGAGCTCGTGCTGCTGGAAGAGCTGGAGTCGGAGCCTGCCGAGCTGGAGCTGCTGTCGGACTTCGCGGGCTCGCTCGCGGTGGACGCGCCGCCGCGGCTGTCGGTGCGGTAGAAACCACTGCCCTTGAACACGATGCCGACCGAGTTGAACAGCTTGCGCAGCTTCCCCGAGCAGTTCTCGCAGACCGTCAGTGCGTCGTCGGTGAAGGACTGCACGATGTCGAACCGGTTGTCGCACTCGGTGCACGCGTATGAATAAGTTGGCACAGGATCCTCCGCAGGGTTCGTCAACTGGCACTCTACAGTTGACAGTGCCAACGCCGCCAATCGGTCGATCATTCCGCGACCGGATCGCCGCCGAGTTGCCGTAATCCGCCGCGCGGCGTGAGGACCCAGCCCATCCGCAGGTCGTGCGGTTCTTCGGGCAGCCGTTCCACGAATTCGTCGTCGCGCACCACCGCGACCAGCCGGGCGTCCGGCCGGGCCGCGCCGAGGGTGCGGTCGTAGTGCCCGGCCCCGCGCCCGAGCCGGACGCCGCGCCGGTCCACCGCGAGCGCCGGAATCAGGATCAGCTCGGCCAGCGCGACGGCGTCGGCGCCCAGCGCGGGGCCGCTCGGCTCCAGCAGCCCGTACCGGGCCTTACGCAGGTCGTCCCGGCCGGTGTACTCGGCCCAGTTCAGCGGTTCCGCGCCGCCGGTGAGCGGCAGCAGCACGCGCGCACCCGCCTCCCGAAGGGCCTCCAGCTGGGCGGTCGAACCGGGTTCGCCGCGCACCGGGACGTAGGCGCACACCCATCCGGAAACCTCGAGTTTGCCGACTTCCTCGGCCAGGGCCAGCGCCTCGCTCGCGCGTTCGTCGGCGGACACCGCGGCCCGTCGGGCGAGAATTTCGCCACGCCATGCATGTTTGTCCCGCTCGCCGGGCATCTCCATGGGGATCACCATAAGCTCACCGAGTGCCGGGCCGCCGCGACGACGGTCGGCGGTGTGATGGATGGATAGGGTATGCGTATGACAGCAATGGCAGGACAGTCCGCGGATGGTGCACTGATGTCGTGTTTCCGCACGGCAGTCGTGCCAGCGGCCGGGCTCGGGACCCGTTTCCTGCCCGCGACCAAGACGGTGCCCAAAGAGTTGCTGCCGGTGGTGGACACTCCTGGCATCGAACTGGTGGCGAGCGAGGCGGCGGAGTCCGGCGCGGACCGGCTCGTGATCGTGACCTCACCGGGCAAGGACGGCGTCGTCGCGCACTTCGTCGAGGACCTGGTGCTGGAGAGCACCCTCGCCGAGCGTGGCAAATTCCACTTGCTCGAGAAGGTGCGCAAGGCTCCTGCCCTGCTGGATGTCACCTCGGTGGTGCAGGAGGAGCCGCTCGGTCTCGGTCACGCGGTCGCGCAGGCCGAGCAGGTGCTGGACGACGACGAGGACGCGATCGCGGTCCTGCTTCCCGACGACCTGGTGCTGCCGTGCGGCGTGCTCGACGTGATGAGCCGGGTGCGGCGCAAGCGCGGCGGCACCGTGCTGTGCGCCATCGACGTGCCGAAGGAAGAGGTCAGCGCGTACGGCGTCTTCGACGTCGCGCCGGTGCCCGACGCGACCAACCCGAACGTGCTGCGGGTCAACGGAATGGTGGAGAAGCCCGCGCTGGCCGACGCGCCGTCCACCTTCGCGGCCGCGGGCCGATACCTGTTGGACCGGGCCATCTTCGACGCCCTGCGGCGGATCGAGCCGGGCGCCGGAGGTGAGCTTCAACTCACCGACGCCATCGCGCTGCTGATCGAGGAGGGACACCCCGTACACGTCGTCGTGCACCGTGGGTCGCGCCACGATTTGGGCAACCCGGGCGGTTATCTTCGTGCTGCGGTCGATTTCGCTTTGGAACGAGAGGAATACGGCCCCGCCCTGCGCGAGTGGCTGCAGCACCGGCTCGGTCCGGACTGGGATCCGCAGCTGACGACGGACGACTGAGCGAATGTTCGGCTTTCGTCGACAGTGGACCGTCGGGTACGAATGATGGTTCACCGAACGCGGTTGCGTCCGAAGCGCGTGCGGCGGAATCGGTTCGAGGTGCGGAGAAGATCAGGAAGGGCTGGATGCGCTCGGTTGAGGATCAGCAGATCAAGGTGACCGCGGCGGCGGTCGCGCCCCGGCCGGTCCGTGTCGCGATCTCCGAGGCCCAGGGCCTGCTGTGCGCCGAGGACGTGATCACCGAGCGGCCGCTGCCCGGATTCGATCAGGCGGCCATCGACGGTTACGCGGTGCGCAGCGTCGACGTGTCCGCCGCCGGGTCCGATATCCGCGACGAGGACGGCGAACTCGTCGACCTGACGCTGCCGGTGGTCGGCGAGGTGGTCGCGGGTTCCCGGCAGCCGATCCGGTTGCAGCCGCGCCAGACGGTGCGGGTCGACACCGGCGCTCCGCTGCCGACGCTCGCCGATGCCGTGCTTCCGCTGGATTTCACCGACGGCGGCCGGGCCAGGATCAAGGTCTACGAATCGGTTCGCTCGGGCGATTACGTGCGGCGCATCGGCGACGACGTGCAGCCAGGCGATGTCGCGGTGCGCGCGGGCACCATCATCGGCCCCGCGCAGGTGGGCCTGCTCGCCGCGGTCGGCCAGGACAAGGTCCTCGTGCATCCGCGTCCCCGGCTCTCGGTGATCTCGGTCGGCGGCGAGCTCATCGACATCGATCGCACGCCGGGGCCGGGCCAGGTCTACGACGTCAACTCCTACGCGCTGGCCGCCGCCGCGCGCGATGCGGGCGCCGACGTGAACCGCGTCGGCATCATCAGCGCCGATCCGCGGCGGCTGCGCGACGTGATCGAAGGCCAGCTGGTGCGTTCGGAAGTCGTCGTGATCGCGGGCGCGGTCGGCGGCTGGGCCTCCGAGCAGGTGCGCGAGGCGCTGGAGGGGCTCGGCGAACTCGAGATCGCCAGGGTGGCCATGCATCCCGGCTCGGTGCAGGGTTTCGGCAGGCTCGGGCGCGACGAGGTGCCGACCTTCCTGCTGCCGTCCAATCCCGTTGGCGCACTGGTGGTGTTCGAGGTGATGGTGCGTCCGCTGATCCGGATCGCGCTCGGCCGCAGGCATCCGATGCGACGGATCATCCGGGCCAGGACCATCACCCCGATCAATTCGATGATCGGCCGTAAAGGCTTCTTGCGAGCGCAGCTCATGCGCGACGAATCCACCGGGGACTATCTCGTGCAGCCGCTCGGCGGCGGCGCGGGCTCCTCGCATCTGCTGGCCACCATGGCCGAGGCGAACAGCCTGATCATCATCGATCCGGAGGACACCGAGGTCAGGACCGGCGACGAGGTGCAGGTCGCTTTTCTCTCCCAGCGCGGCTGAAGCGTGGAGTCGATGAACGTCTTCCGGGTCACCCAGCATCCGGGGTGGCCCGCGCATCTCGGTCCGGTGCGCGTCGCGGCGGGACAGGTCACGCTGCGGCCGGTGCGGTTGCGTGACGCGGCGGCATGGAGCCGCATCCGGCTGCGCGACCGCGAGCACCTGGAGCCGTGGGAGCCGACCGGCCGCGGGGCCTGGGACGCACGCAATCACGCGTCGAACTGGCCCTCGCTGTGGTCGAGCCTGAAGGCCGAGGCCCGGCGCGGCGCGATGATTCCGCTCGTCATCGAGGTCGACGGCACCTTCAGCGGCCAGTTGACCGTCGGCAACATCGTGCGCGGAGCGCTGCGCTCGGCGTGGATCGGCTACTGGGTGGCCAAGGATCTCAGCGGGCAAGGCGTGGCCACCGCAGCGCTCGCGCTCGGACTCGACCACTGCTTCGGGCCGGTCGGGCTGCACCGCGTCGAAGCGACCGTGCGCCCGGAAAACCTGGCCAGCCAGGCCGTGCTGCGCAATGTCGGGTTCCGAGAGGAAGGCCTGCTTCGCCGCTATCTGGACGTGGACGGCGCGTGGCGGGACCATCTGCTCGTCGGCCTCACGGTCGAGGAAATCAACGGGACCGTGCTCGATCGGCTGGTGCGTGACGGGCGGGTCATACTGCCCTGAAGGCCGCAATTCGTTTGCAAGACATTTGCTTCTCGGAATACCCGGAAAGAAATCCTGCAATCGATAGACGGACGGAACGATACCGTCGTGACACGTCAACTCCCGCGCGAAACGCGGACCGACGGGGGAGCTTGTGACAGGTGTGGCGGATGTGCACGGCGCGCCTGCCGTATTCGCGCGGCGCGCCGAATTAACCTACGGACGTCGATGCCGCGTCTTGCGGTACCGGCAGGGAGCCTGAGAGGCGTCTCCGGACGATGGATCGCGTCCGAGAGCGGGAGCGGTAGCGAACGCACGGCGCGGTGCGTCATCCAGGCGCGGGCCGAACGGACGAACAGGTGGGGACGGAGGTGATGACCTGATGCCGAACTCGATTCTGTGGATCGGGCTCGTCGTGCTCTGGGTCTTCGTCCTGTTCCCGATCCTGGCCGACCGGCACCCCAGGATCCGGCAGACCACCGATGCGGCACTGGCGACCCGCGTGTTGCACCGCGGCGGCTCCAAGCGACGCATGAAGAAGGGGCCGGCGGCCGGGCACGACAGCGACCCGGACTATCGGCCGACCCGAGTGCAGAGAAAGCGTTTCTATAGCGATGATGCGGAGGACCGGATGAGCGCACCGGCCGACGAGCAAGTCACCGAGGTCGACGAGGACACCGACGCGCGGGACGACTTCCCGGCGCTCGAGGCGGGGCAGGACGCGTCCGCCGAACACTCCGGCGCCGCCGATGACGAACCCGCCGAAGCGGATTCGGCCGAGCCGGACGACGACGTGACGAGCGAGGCCGACCGTGCGGCGGATCCCGATTCGGATCTCGATTCGGACGAGAACGACACCGAGACGGCCCGATCGCCTGCGGACACGGACGCGGCGGCCGATGATGACGACGTGGCCGAAGACGATGAAGAGGCCGCGGCGCACCACGAACCGACCACGGCACGTATTCCGCCCGCCCGTTCCGCCGCACCCGCGCGCGTCCCGGACCTCGACTTCGAAACCGATTCGGCCGAACCGGAATTCGTTCCCACCCGGCGCGGCCGCGGTGGTTTCGACCCGGAAGCCGACGCGATAGCGCGCGCCGCCCGCTACACCTTCCGGCAGCGCGCCGTGCTCGGCCTGCTGCTGTCGAGCATCCTCTGCGGGGCGCTCGCGATCGTCGTGAGCCCGCTGGTGTGGTGGGCCTGCGCGGCGTCCGTCCTCGGCCTCGGCACCTACCTGGCGTACCTACGCAAGCAGGTCCGGATGGAAGAGGAGATCCGCCGCCGCCGCGCCGCCCGCCTCACCCGCGATCACGAGGACGCCCACGACGACCCGCGGCACGCCGACGACACCGCGGCCCGCCGCGGCATGGATCGCGACACCGCCCGCGCCCTGCGCCGCCGCTCCGTCCTGCTGGACGCCGACGACGAAGACCCCATGTTCGAACATCTCGAAACCTTCGATCCCGCCACCGCCCGCGCCCTGCGCGGCCGCACCGGCACCGACATGCGCCGCGCCGTCGGCGAATAACCGCAGCTCAGGCAGGCGATTCGGTATCCCGCCGCATCGCCTGCTACAGTTGCACAGCGCGGTTCCCCCGGGGATCGCACGGGGCTATAGCGCAGTTGGTAGCGCGTCTCGTTCGCATCGAGAAGGTCAGGGGTTCGATTCCCCTTAGCTCCACAGTTCTCGCAGGTAAGGGCGGGTTTCGAGTCAGACTCGGGAACCCGCCCTTTCGCATCTTCCAACTAAGTCCCAACTATGTCCCTGCCCCGGTGACCGCGCGTTCGAGTGCTTCGGCGGCGGCATGGTGGGTTCGCCCGCGTGCCATGTAGTGCCGTTGTGTCATCGCCGGGTCGGCGTGGCCGAGCACGTCAGCGGTGACTCGCGCCGACAGTCCGGCGTCATCGAGGATCGTCGCCACCGCATGACGGAAGCTGTGTGCGGTGATGTCGTCGGCCATGCCGAGGGCGTCACGAACGCGCTGCCATTCGTGGCCGACGTTCTGCGGATCGCGCAGCGTCCACACCGCCGAGGGGAACACCAGATCGAGCGTTGGTGCGTCCGAGTCGGGAGGTGATGCCAGTTTCCGGGCCGCGAGTGCCGCTCGACGCCGCTTCAACATCTGAACGGCGAAGTCGGGTAGGGCGATGGTGTTGCGCCGGTTCTTCGGGTCGTCCTCCACCTCGAGGCGGACCAAGCCGTCGCCTTTCACGCGGACGACCTTGCCGGTGGTGCGCAGGGTGCGTGCCTCGAGGTCGATGTCCGACCACAACAGGCCGAGTATCTGACTGCGCCGCAGTCCGGTTGCCGCGAGCAGGGTCACCAGGTCGGCCAGGTCGGCGGTGTCGCAGTAGTCGGCGACCGTTGGCGGGGTGTACGCCTTGACCGGTGTGCCCCGGTTGCGCTCGGCCCTGGACAGCTTGCGCGGGCACGGCACCTGCGAGGTTCGTACAGCGGTGAGGATGAAGCGCAACTCATCGATGGTGAGATCGCGGGCGCCACCGGTGCGGCCCTTGGCCTCGATGTTCTTGGCCATCTGCGATTCCCGGACCGGGTTCACGGTCAGGGCATCTTTGCGCACGGCGTAACGGAACATCCCCGACAGCACGTTTCGGGCCGTGCGCATCGAGGACGGTCCCTTGGCTTCGCCTACCTGTTTGAGGAACGCCTCCACAGCTGACGTGGTGACCTCGAGAAGCCGCCGCTCACCGAACGCGGTGTTGAACAACTCCGCGACCACGTCGTAGCGGTCCATCGTGTTACCCGCGCGGCCCTGTTCGACCAGATGTGCCCGATACAGCCCCCACAGTTGCCGAACACTCGTGGACTCCGACAACTCCCCGCCCAAGTCCACACGGATACTCGTGGCCGCAGCCATGACCGCATCCAGTGCGCGTGATCCATTGCGATCGGGGATCTTTCGGCCGCGTGCGTCGAGCTTGATAGGCGAGACCCGTTTCAGATCTCGCCTCTTGCCGGAGGCATCGCGAACCAAAATCCTTGCCTCCCAGCGGCCTGGAGACAATTCGGTCAGCATCGGGGCGCCAGGGACACCGATGGGACGGGCGGGTCTGCCTCGTTTCACGCCCGCCCCCTTGCTGGCTGGCTCACGGTTCCTCGCGACCCTCCAGGGCCGCGTCCAGCGCGTTCAGATCCCAACGGAAATCCTTCCCGACCCGCTTGGGTCTCGGTAGCCACGGGTACTTGTCGCGATTGCGGTTCCAGCGCCGAAGCACTTCCGGGTTCACGCAGATGTGTGCGGCAGCATCTTTGGTGGTTGCCCACCGGCGAAACGGCACGGTGTGCTCGTGCTCAGCAGACATCGGGAGCTCCTGTCCGGTCAACACCATTATCGTTGCTATATATTTGCTGAACTGGGGGTGTGGCACACGTCGGTGTTGCCGAACAACCGTCCTCGTCCGGTGGTGGTGGATCGGCAGCGAGCATGGCCCGGTCGTATTCGGCTCGCCAGGTGATGCGTTCGGCGATGGCGGTCATGAGCAGCTTCGCCCGTGACGGGATGCGTGCGCCGGGGGCGATGGTGGCCCAGGTGTAGCGGCGCGGATCGGTGGCGGGTTTCTCGATGCCGACGGCGGCCAGGCGGTTTCGGACGAATTCCATCCGGTCGGCTTTGTGGTCTCCGAGGGTCTTGCCTGTCCATTGCTCGGAGGTCAGCACCCGGTTGCCTGGCAGGGCGAGGGTTTCGCGCCGATGTGCGCGTGCCTTGCATACTCCTGGCACGGTTTTGGCGGTGGCGCCCTTGGGGGTGATGCCGTAGAGCAGCCAGATAGCGCACCGCGGACTACAGGGGGTGCGGCACAGTGCGGCGTGTAGTCGGTCGTAGTGGTCGTGCTGGCGTGCGGTGCGGGCGTGGAGGACCTCGGTGACCGATTTGGTGAGGTACTTGCACAGGTAGCCGATTGCCTCGCTGGCGGCTTTGGTGCCTGCGGCGATGCCTTGGATGTCGATGCGTGGCCCGAACGCCGCTTTGTGCGCGGGTTCGTCGGTCGGTTCGATTCCGTCTAGGGCGTCTTCCCAGGTGGTCAGTGCCGCTTTGCTATTGGGGTCGATGAAGGTTTCGCGGCGCGGGTCCCACACCGGCACGACCGCACTGGGATAGTGCATCTCGCCCAGTTGCGGCCACCACACTTGGTGGTAGGTGGCTTCGTTGACTTGGCGGATCACCGCGCGGGAGATGGCCCCGCGCAATGCCATGTGGATGTGCGGTGCGCCGCGCTTCTGGGGTTCAACCACGGCGAAGTACTGGACGTTCCAGCCGACCACGCGCCGAAGGTTCTGAATCCAGCGGGAGAACAACCGGGCGCAGGTGATCGCATCCCATGCCGCGCGCTGGTAGTCGTAGCTCTGCGGGTTGCGGGCGCTGCCGTCGCTGTGAACCTTGCCGTAGCTGGGCATGGTGAGGGTGACGAACATCGAGGAGTAGTGACCGCCGAACTCGCGTCCGATGGTGCGATCGGAGACCGGATTGCGGGGCAGGTCCGGCGCGTCCTGCCGTCGACGTGTCGAGCGACGCCGTTTCTCGGTTGCCGAACTCTCCTCGCTATCTCGGCCGGCTACATCCTCACCGGCCGATGCCGGCGGATTCCCCCGCATCCCCAGCGCGGTCAGTTGCCTATCGGCCCAGACGATTTCGGCCTCCAGCTCGGCGATGTCGGCGGCGTGCTGCTGTTCGCGTGCTTCGCCCAGCAGGGCGAGCAGATCGGCGCGGTAACCGATCAGGCCCTCTTGGTCGAAGGTGGGCCGCGGGCGCGGCTTGGTGGGCTCGCTTGTCAGGTGCCAGCCTTCCCGGCATTGAGCTTGCCGAAGTGCTTTGGCCTTACGCGCGCACGGCCCGCACTGGGATTCCCGCGTGGCCCCACACGGCACCGGAACGTAGGTAACCCGTCCGGTCACGGCGTCGGTTTGTTCGAGCACGATCGGCCGCACACACACCCCGTGCCGGTCGGCCGCTGCTATCGCGATGTCGAGGAACGACGGACCGCGCCCGGATGGATTCCCATCCTCATCCGTTACTCGTGGCGCGTCGTCGAAGACAGTGGTTGTCATGAGATCACCTGTCTCGTAGTCCCACACGCGGCACCAGGCCGACAACGCCGAGCAAGCGCGGTCGGACCGGTGCCGCGTGAAACGTGAAATGCGAACTACCGGAGCAGGTTTCAAAGATGAGGTGCCGCCGCCGGTACGACGGTCACGAGCGCTACCCGCGCTGAATCGGAAAGACTGTGAATGCGCTATCCGCGCTGCATATGTGCCGCTCGCAGTGATGTTGCTGGTCACCTGGCGCGGCAATACTAGGCTATCGTGCGTTCTTCGCGGTGATCGTTTCCCTGGTTACGGAGCTACGAGTGGTCGGTGTCGGTGTCGAGCCGTGGTGTGCCGTCAGGGTGGCGCGGTAAGGGCGGGTAGGTGCGCATGATCCATTCGATGTCGTCATCGGTGACCCAGTAGGCGCGAACCCTGGTGATCTCCACCGAGGTTTCGTGCTCGACGTAGGCCACACCGGGAGTGCTTTCGGGGATTTCATCGCACAGCGCCCCCCGATCGCGCCCACTCGGTCCGAACAGCATGTTCGGCTGTGTCGGCTCACTCATGCGCAAACCCACCCGGTACGGGTAGAGCTGGCGAAGCTCGAGCACGTCCTTCGACGGGTCCTGGAGACTGCCGACCATCGGCACCGCCACCGCGCGTGATTGGGTGAGCACGGTACCCATGTGCCGCAGAATCTCGTCTCTGATCTTGCGATCGGAGTAGTAGGCGGTCAGGCTCGCGGCCTCATCGATGATCACCACAACGAGTGGTTCGGCCACGGTGGGTGTGATCTTGCGTTCGGCTTTGGTCATGTAGATCTGGCCCCGCTGTTGCACCAGTGCCGCCGCATCACGCAACAGCGCGAGCGCCTGCGGGCCGTTGTCGTAGGCGAAGCGCGCGAACCACTCTCGGGCTGCGCCCATCTCCATTCCCCCCTTGGGGTCGATGACCCACAGCACTACCCGCCCGTCCCGGATCGCGGGACCCAGGGCCGCGATCAGCGACCAGATCACCGATCCCTTGCCCGAGCCCATCTTTCCCGCGACGAGCAGTTGGTTACCGAGTAGCCGTATCTTCCAGGGTTCCCCGAGTTCGGTCATGCCGATGGTGAGTGCTTCCAGGTCAACGGTTTTCGCCTCCATCCGAGGCAGTGGAATCGGTTCGGTAAGCCGGTCGGTGTGGATCACCTGTAGCCGCACGAACCCCGATTCCGCGTGACGGACCCGCACCCCGACCGCGCCGAAGGCGTGGCGCAACGCATCGGACTGCTTGGCCCACATCTGCACCGTCTGACCACCCACCAGCTTGACCAACAACTCATCAGCGGTGTCACCGATACCGACCTTGACCAGGACCGGGGTTTGAACACCGTTGTCGAGGATCTTGGTCAGCCCGTGTATCGCGGTCAGCGTCTTCCACCGCCGCTTATAGCGCTTCCACGACAGATACCGCGTGCGCATCCGCCTCCACACCCAGCGCCGCCACGAGCCCGGCCACCACGCCCACCACATCCCCCACCCAGCCAGTGACAGCGCCGCCGCGCTGGCACCGATCGGCCAGCCCAGCAACCACCACCCCACGCCTGCGGCTGCGATCGGTAGCGAGATCATCGGGAACAGCAGCGCCCACCACAACAGGTGGGCCAACCCCATCACCATCGCTTCCAGCAGCAGCATCAGCCCTTGCCCCAGATCATCCATGATCGTGGGCGGGCGGGGTTGTGGCTTTTCGTACTCCGCGGAACGAACCACGTCTATCAACTCCAACTATCTTGTTGCGAATGTTGTTGCCGCACAGTCCGATATGACGGCCGCGCGGGGGCGGGTCGGCCCGGTTGCGTCCGAGCCGACCCGCCGAATTCAGGACCGCGAGTCAGAATCAGGCCGGGGTCTTACCCGCGCCCGCTCCACTCGCCGACCGGTTACCGCCACCCGGCGCAGTCGCGTAGCCCGTCGCGCGCACCGTGTAGTCCAGGTACTTGTATTCGCCCTGGCCAGCGATGCGCGGTTGGACGGTGACGCCCACCAGTTCGATCGGCCGCAGGTTCGGGCCGATCTCCGCGGTTGTGGGTACCGGTTCGGTCTCCGACAGCAGCAGAACCTCATAGCTCGCACGCCGCGCCTTGCGCACGGCCGGATCGCTCACGGTGGCTTTCCACACCAGAGCCCCGGTCAGCTCGTCGCGCTTCTGCGGACCGGGCCTGTTCGGATCACCGGTGTACACCAGATCAGGATTCACAGGCCCCATCTGGTACAGCCCGTCCCGGAAGAAGTCCGCGAACTCCACAGCGAATCGAAGGTTCTTGCGAGTGTCGATTAGGTTGTCCTCGGCCATGGCGGCCACCATCCAATCTGTGACGTATCTGGTTGTTGTTAGATGAATCCCGCACCAGGGCGGGGGAGTTCGGGCACGGCACCACGCACCGGACCCACGGACACCACCAGCGCGAACAGGCGGATCACGCCCCCCGACCACACCCCGCCACGCCCGCACCACGCCAACTCCGACACCAGCCACGCGCAACGGGACCCGGTGAATTTCACGCTCCGAGAAGTCACCCCAATTGGGTGCATGGACTACTCTGGACATGGCAGAGACCTCGTTTCTGCACACGAATGAAAGAGGGACTCCGAACGGCAGGGTTGCAGCCCGCATGCCTATCGGAGTTGGTTTCGTTCAGGCTGTCCCCTCGTTAGCGCGGGGGGACAGCCGCGAATCAGTGACGGCTAGCAGCCGTAGTTATCATTCGATGAATCAATCTCCTTCCAATTTTCTCCATCTTGACACGGAAAACGTCCAGCGTGCCGCCACCCAACCCACACAATTTGTGGGGGTCAGCCAGACCGTTCCACCCACCAGCTGTGGAACCATCCATGGCGGCAGACCTGGGCCACGCTTGACCAGGGAGTTTGCGGCCTTACCCGCGACCACGTACCGCGACTCACTCAGCGATACGGAACCACCTACACCAGTGCGGGCCGGGAGCGCCATACGGCTGCATCGACCAACCCACACCCGAGAGACAGACACAGGCGCGCACATCCTTTCTCTCCTACCCGGCCCGTCGAGTACTTCTCGCTGTCTCCATCATCCCGCCAGGTGCCACACGGTCAAGAAAAACCACGAAATATCCGCTGGACCTACGACACATTTTTTGATAGCGGATTGCAATAGCTCGCCTAAAATGGGTCTCACGCTTGACATGCGAGAAAGGAAAGCTCTCAATTTACTAAAACGAGGGCTTTCTTCTAGGGCTGCACGGGGTAGGTGTCGCGGAAAGCTTCGCGCACGATGGCCGCGTCCGGTGCGCCTCGGCCCTCTATCTCCGAGACCACTTCGGACACGCGCCAGTAGTTCGACGGCACCAGGCGCCCGGACTCCACGGCTGCCAGCGCGACATGTGCCGCTTCGTCCGGCTTGTCGGCTGCGACCAGAGCCAGGCCCAGGTCCAGGTTCGCCGTAGCGATCCGGCGCGGGCGCACCGACTCAGCGCCTGCCAGATCAGCGAGAACGTGCCGGGCGTAGGACTCGGCTGCCGGATCACCGAGCCAGGCCAGCGTGGTGGCCACATAGGCGTCCGATTTCGCTGGGTCGTATCGGAAATGGTGCTCCGGCCGGTTGGGCGTGCTCAGTCCGGCCACCAGCCGGGCCACACGACGCAGCGCCCCGTACGTGCCCTTGCTGTCCCCGAGCCGTGCCAGCGCGCGACCCTCCTGGGCGGTGGCTTGGATGAATGCCGAACTGTCCTCCGGGGCAAGGGAATACGCGGCACGCGACAGTTCTGCCGCCGCTGCGAACTTGCCGTCGGTCAATTGCTGCCACGCCCGCGTTTCCAGGCACCATGCCGCGATCTCGCGGTGTCCCGCTTCGTCCGCCAGCTTCCACGCCAGGTGTCCCCGCGCCGCTGCGGCGGAGGTTTCGCCCAGGTCGATATGGCACGTGCTGGCCAATAGCGACAGCCAGCCGACCGAGACCAGCAACCGGCGGTGCTGCGCCAGCGTTTTCCGGCTGTCCATCAGGCGTCCGGCGTAGCCGAGATGTTGACGGATGCGCATGAGCAGTTCGTCCGGCGGAGTTGTCGGGTATCCCGCCGCTAGGTCGTCCACCGCCAACTCCAAGCGGTCCAAGGTGTCCCCGCCCAGGTCCGATGCCGCGACCCGCTGAATCCATTCCGTTGCTGCCCGCTCACCGTCAGCCGATTCAACGAACAGCGCCGAGCCGATACCCAGGGCATCGGCGTAGGCGGTCACGTGCTCCGGCCTGACCTGACGCTGCCCGGTCTCCAGCAACCCGAGCAGCGCCTTGCTGTAGTGCGTGCGCGCCGCCAGTGCGGACAGGCTGAGCCCCGCCGCCTCTCGTGCAGCGCGAAGCCGGATACCGGTGATGGCGTCCGATTCCCCGCTCTCGTCCACAAGACCAGCCTAACGGGCATTGATCCGCTGTAGACGCTTGTAGACGCCGAACGGCTCCAAACCCAAAACGTGCACATCTAGCGTCTTTTTCAGCCCCGCCGTCGGGTGGATGGGGGTTCTCCTTCATCCCCGGCGGCGGGTGCTACTCAGCACGCGTTGGCCCAGCAGGGAGGGGTTGCATCAATGGGTTTGTCCGAGGAGTTGGGTTGGGATGAGTCGGTTGCCCCGCCGACTGCGCCGCGTACCGACTCGCCTGCCCCGGTGGCCGATACGCCGCGTTCGCGGGTGGGCTACTACCGCAGCGTGTGCCATCTGCCCGCTGTGCTCCAACCGGACACCGGCCGTATCGGTTTCACCGCGGGCATGGTGTGGGCGGTAGCGATGCCTGCGGAGTTGGGGCAGATGGTCAAGGTCCACCTCGAGCGTCACAAACAAGGTGGTGGGCCGATCGTGACCCATCCGCGCTCCCACACATGGACTTTCCTCGTGCGCTCGGACATTCCGGCCACGATGATCGCTGCCGAGGCAGCGTTGTTCCGTCTTCGCCGAATCACGGTCTTGGGCAACGGCGATCACGTCGCGCTACCGTCACCGGCTGATCAAGGTTCGGAGCATCGGGTGTGGATCACCGCCGCGCATTCGGTGTTCCGTCCCTCCGGGCGTGCGGTGCTGTACGCGGTGCACGCCTGCCTGGCCCCGATCCGACAGCCCGCGCTATGAGCACCACCGCGCCGACCCCGGACGGGTCGCCATCGCCCACCGAACCCGATGTGCACCTGAGTGTGTTCCTGCACGGGCAGCGGATGGACTTCGTTGCCTGCCTGACGGCTGCGTTGATCTTCGTTCAGGAGCACCAGGCCCGCCACTACGTCGACGCGGTGACCGTTGACCTGGACAAGCGCGAGTTCCCGCGCCTTCCGAACGAGCGCCTGTACCTGGAGAGGTAACGCCTGGGACCAACCGCGCCAGCCAACAGGCATCCAACGAACACGAAATGCGCAGTGAAACAACATATCTGCAACGGAGCCGGGAAGACTTCAGCCGCGCCCAAGCCACCGCACTGACCGCACTGGCCCAAGCAGGTCGGGCGTGTTCGGCTCGAGAGCTGGCGGGCGGGCCCCGCATCGGCCCGATCACACTGACTCTGCAATGGCTGGTCACCAAGGGCCACGTCCGCACCGAGGTCCACCGTCCAACAGGCGAGGGCCGCTCCGAACCGGTCTATGAGCTGACCGACGACGGTCGCGCCGCCTATCAGCGCCTCACCATCCACACACCGCCAGCCCGGCCGCTGGAAGCCCCGAAATCGAGGACGTGACTCGCGTGCCCATCAATGCCATCGGCCTGCTCAACCGCAGCGTCAGCGACTCCTGGTTACGAGACGAACGAGTGATCATCGACCTGAGCCACGCGCGCGGGTACCGGCTGGCGCACACGGTGATCATCGACGCCGACACCTACATGCCGACCACGTTGATCGTGTGGACTGCACACCAGCACGCCGCAACCGTCATCGTCGCTCCCAGCGTCGAGCACTTCCCCAGTACCAGCATCCAAAACGCGGTCGCTCTGGCCTGTGCCCTGGTGACACCCGCACGGACCATTCCCCCGGCTGGAAGCCCACACACCATGAAACTCGCCTACGACAGTGCCAAGGGCCGGGGTGGTCGGCTCGTGTTGCGCCCCGTCGCAGGGTTGCCGCCCCTACCCTGTGTACGGCGCTTCGTGGAGCCTGGAGTTTGCGGCGCTGGCATGTTCGGACGGAGAGGGGTGGTCATGGCCGCGGTGTCCGGCGAGTTCGACGAGGAGGACTTCCAGCAGTTCGTCAAGGATCAGCGGGACCCGCGTTGGGTGGCGTGGCTGGACAGCGTCGATGACCAGTTGGATCGCTTCCTGAGCCGAACACTTCGCTTCTTTTCCGGCGACCTTTCCGGCTACATGCATTCGGCAGCGGCGTTGGTTCTCGCCGAAGAGGCTGCGTTAGAGCAGTTCCCGGACCGCGCGGCGGTACGCGCGCCGGAGAATCGTGCGGTGGCCGAACGCTTCGAGGTTTTCCTCGGTGAGGTGTTCCGACGCAGCTTCGATGGAACCTGGATCAACTGCCCCCATCACGACGAGACCGGGATGGGCTTCTGCCCGGTGGTGCGATTCCCGTTCACCAACCTCGACATCCACGTCCGGACCTTCCTCGAAGCCGCCGCCGAGGAACGCAGCGGGACCGAGTGGCTGTCGGTGTGGGTGCGCGCCGACAAGATACAAATAGCGTGGATCGAGGCCGGAAGCCCCCGACGTACACAGTGGGACCAAGCCGGATGGGTTCCACCCGAGAACGGCGACCGACCAAAGGAGAGCATGGGCATGGGCGACGAGCAGCTGAGCATGGATCTCGGTGTGAACATCGAAGAATCTGCGTGGGCGAAATGGGTCGATCCATCTCGCCGGGAAGCTCAAGCACGAAAGTTCATGTCCTACGCAGGCATTCGGAGCATCCCGGACGAGCTGTGGAGCTATAGCGACTCGCCGCAGATCATCACGGAGCAGCAATCGGCGGACGATGCTGTGGCGGAGTTGTTCCCCGACTGGGACGCGGTGAAAGCGAACCCGGATATGGCCGATGCGTTTGCGTGTTTCCTCGGCGAGTGTTTCGCCAAGTACGCCGGAGCCGAATGGTACGACAGCCCCGTCGGCCGGGAGCGCTCTCTGTACGACGACGTGAATCCTGCACTTATTTACGGTTTCGAGGGGTCGACGGATCACACAGTGTGGCAATTGTTCGACTTGATGTTCGAAAATCGGCTGGAACGGGACGGGCGCATGTTCACTGTGATGGTCGACATGATGGGTGAATACCAGGAGGAATGCCGTTTCCTCCCGAGGAAGCGTGGCAGCTGACCCGCGGCTTGCCGTAACTGATGTGATCGCACATGTTCGGGGGCTGGGTCACTCATGCCAGACGACTACGATAATGACCGAATCGGATTCGGCCCGAACGACCGTGGAAGAATATTCGAGAATGGCGCCGAGGTATTTTTCCGCGATCGCGAAAATGGCTACACGAAGCAGGTTTCGGTACCCGTTCCAGGGCGAGAAGAGAAACGTCGTTTCGACAAAGCGCAAGTAAAAGATGGGCGAATCCGAAGCGTCGAAGACAAATCAGGCGGAGTGCGAGGCCCCCAACGACCTCAAAGAACTACGCAATGACCGAATACTCCTCGAAAACGGCATCATAGATCACCACACGATACGCACAGTCGAAGGCGAGCCTATAGCGCGAGAGGCGCAGCAGTTGATAAACGAAATGGCTCGGGACTTCCCGAACCGTTTCGAACACCAAGTCATCCCCCGGTCGGTCGCTCGCCAAATCTGGGCCTTGGGACTGCAAAGGGAGCCTGGTAAGCAGCTCGAATTGGACGGGGTCCGTGACAAGGCGCGCGAGCACGCGGCCCGACAGCGGCAAGCACCCGCCGTGTCGCTGGTCAAGCAGCGTGAGTCGCCCACCGTATCCCTGGTTCGCACCGAGGAACAGCAGCGGGACCGTTCCCGGCGCAGCGAGGAGGCGCGGCAGCGGAAAGAGCGGGAGCGCGCAACGCGGCTCCAGGCAGCCAAGGAACGGCTCTCACGTGCCGTTGCCGATCAGAACCGGCGATTGGCCGAAGCGCGGGAGCAGGGGCAGCTCGTTCCCGCGCAGGATCTGAAGAAGTCGCACGAGGGCATTACTCAGCAGCTCGAAGCCGTGCGGGCTATGGAGGCTGCCCAAGCGCGCGAGGCGCTGGAGAAGGCTGGACTTGGCGCGAAGCAGATAGAGGCGATGGAGCCCATTCTCAAGCAGGGGCGTGAGACTCCGCGGCTGGACATGGTGCGCGATATCGACGCGCTTGGCGCTGCTGCGCAAGATGCGGCGAAGGCTCAGCAGCGGCGTGAAGAGATCGAGCGTCAGCGTGAGCAGGTCCGCGATCGCGTCGAACGTAGCCCCCTGCCGCGCGAGGTGGCGCAGATCCTGGAGCTGGGGAGGCCGCAGCCGGGGGAGACGCCACGGCCTGTGCCGGGGCACGAGGTGAGTCAGGCGCGGTTGCACTACGACATCGCCAAGGAGCGGCAGCGCGAACAGGAACGCCAACGCCAACGAGGGCTGGGACGGGAACCAGAGGGAAGCGCATAGCAGGCCCTGGCGCCCTCGGGCTGACTCCGGAAGTCACCCACGTGCTCAACCTCAGCGGCCCCCCAACCAATGCCCGACCGCGACCGCACCAACCATCACACCTGCCGACCGCGCTCGACGCGAGCGCAACGAACGCGAAGCCCGCGAACGCGACGAACGCGCACGCCACGAACGCATACACGGCCGCAACCCCGGCGCACCTGACCTCTAGGCCAAGCGACTGAGCGACGACCAACCGCGCCGGATTCGGCCACCACCTCACTGGTTCCCTGGGTCCCAGGGCTGGGCCGTTCCGGCGCGTCGCGACAGGCATGGCAACCAATGGTCTGATTCGCGGAATGTGTTGTGCCGCAAGCTTGAAGGCTCTGTTGGGAGCGAGTGAGAGAAGTTGGGAACCCCCGGGAATCAGTAGGAAAAAGAAGGAAGAGATAACCGGTAACCCAACAGATCAGAACTTGCCGAATTTCTCTCTACAGAGTCAAGAGCGGCGCGCTACGCGCGCCGCCCAGGGTCGCCCCTCCCTCCGCTCCGCTTCGGTCGGCGCACCCTGGCCCAGCACCAGGAGGAGGGTCATGCGCCTATCCAACGGGATGCAGTTAGGCCGTCTAGTGTGTCGCGCCTGAAATGCACACTCTAAGTTGTTAGCCTGTTTGTGTGTCGCATCGTGGGCCTTCCGCTGTTGAGATCGTTGTGTCCGATCCTGAGCGTGTTGAGCTTGCGCGCATGGCGGAATCGCCGGATCGGCGTGAGGCGCAACGGGCTCGGATCGTGCTGGCCTGTGCTGAGGGTATGTCGGATGCGGGTGCCGCGCGGCTTGTCGGTGTCTCGACGGGGTCGGCGGCGAGATGGCGTGGGCAGTTCGCTGCTGAGGGTCTGGCGGGGCTGGGTGATCGTGATCGCGGTGGGCGTCCGGTGGCCGAGATCGTGTTGACCGGCGATGAGCGTGAGACGTTGCAGCGGTGGGCGTGGGGTTCCCCCGAAAAAGTGGACAGGGTTAGCTTGCTTCGGGGGTAGTTTTGAGGGACTGCTCGTAGTCGATTGGTGAGCGCATTCCGATCGCCGAGTGTCGCCGCCGATGATTGTAGAAGTGCATCCAATTGTCAACTGCAGCAACCAGTTCCGCCTTGGTGGCGTAGGCGTGCCGGTAGTAGCATTCGTGCTTGAATGTCGACCACAGCGATTCCGCGCCAGCGTTGTCCCAGCAAATCCCGGTGGCTCCTGCCGAGCGGAGCAAGCCGTGGCGGGCGCAGGCTTCGGCGGTGACGGCAGCGGTGTATTGGCTGCCCCTGTCCGAGTGCAGAATCGTGCCGCGGCAGCGGCCACCACGGACGAACACGGCCCGGTCCACGGCGTGCACGACCAACTCGGCGCGCATATGGTCGGCGACTGCCCAACCCAGTACGCGCCGGGAATGTTCGTCGCGGATCGCGCATAGGAACATCTCGCCCTCACCGCAGCTCAGGTAGGTGATATCCGAGGACCAGACCAGGTCGGGGCGGCCACGGTCGAAGCGACGCCCGACCAGATCCGGCGGGAACGATGCTGCTGGATCGGCGATGGTGGTGGTCTTGAACGAGCGTGGGCTGATGCCCTCGATCCCGAGTTCGGCCATGATCGCGGCCACGGTGTTCTTCGATACCCGTTCGCCTTCGGCGAGCAGGTCGGTGGTGATCCGGGGCGATCCGTAGGTGCCGTCGGAGGCACGGTGGTGGGCAAGGATTTTCACCTCCAGATCCCGGCGGCGCTGCAGCCGTGCCGACGGCTCCGCGCTGGCACGGACCTGCAGGAACCGGTAGTAGCCTGAGGTCGAGACGCCGAGCAGTTCGGCCATCCGAGTCACGTCGAGACCGGCGCACTCTGCCGCCATGAGCTCGAACCTGCTCACTTTGGATGCCGTGCCGCAAAGTACGCCGAGGGTCGAGTAGCCCGGGGGAATCTCACCCCCAGGCCCTCACAGAACCGTGCTTGACAGTCTCCCGTTACACGGCTCTTACCATCCAGTCGCCATGAACCCACGGGTATACGCCCAGTGGGCGAACAACCGGGGATACCTGTCCCCCAATGCTTTCCACCAGGCGTTGACCTTCTTGAACCCGTGCAACCGCCGATACTTCTTGCGAGCCCACCGCACCAGGTAGGTGTTGATGCGTTTGCACAGCGCATACAGTTTCGACCGGTAGAACCGGCCGTAATACTGCAACCAGCCCCGCACGATCGGATTGATCCATCGGGCCAACCGGCCCAGCGTCCAATCCGTATGCCGATGCACGTGCCAACTGCGGACCTCGCGGTTGATCCGTTTCTCCGCGTCGCGGCTGATTGCGGGCAGGAACGCGTTGAACAACCGTCCGTGCCTGTCCCGCGCCGTCCGCGCCCGGAATTCATACCCCAGGAACGTGAACGATGTGTGCTCATACGAGCCGCTGCGCTCATAGTCCTTGCAGTACACGACTTTCGTCTTCTCCGGATGCAGCTCCAGCCCGACCTCGGTGAGACGTTCCCCGATCGCGGCCTTCAACATCAGCGCCTGCTTCTCGCTGGCACAGTGCACGACGACGTCGTCCACATACCGTTCGAACATGATGCCCGGAAACCTCCGGGCCATCCACGCGTCGAACGCGTAATGCAGGAACAGGTTCGCCAGAACCGGCGACACCGCCGAACCCTGCGGGGTCCCACGATCTCGTGTTTCCAGTGCCCCGTCCGGGCGTTGCAGCGGGGCCGAAAGCCACCGCCGCACATACAACACCACCCAGTCCTGGTCGGTGTTGGCCCGGACCGCCTTGACCATCAATTCGTGATCCACGGTGTCGAAGAACTTCCGGATGTCCAGGTCCAAGACCCAGCCACCGGACCCCCAGCACCGCCCTCGGCATACTCCGACCGCGTCCAGCGCCGAACGATTCGGTCTATACCCATAGGAGTCCGGATGGAACATCGGCTCCACCCGCTTTTCCAACTCCATGGCCACCACCGTTTGCGCGACCCTGTCCGCGACCGTCGGCACGCCCAGAACACGAACTCCGCCACCGGTTTTCGGGATCTCCACCGCCCGCACGGGCGGAGGAAAATACGTCCCCGACGACATCCGATTCCACACCTTATAGAGGTTGTTCCTCAGGTCGGCCTCGAACTCCTCGACCGACTGCCCGTCGACCCCGGCAGCTCCCTTGTTGGCCCGCACTCTGTCAAACGCTTCTTGCACAGCCCATTTCGAAATCTCGAACGGCTTCATCGACGACCTTGATTGACTCATCCAGCTCCTCCCGGCCTGCGCCGGTCGACTGCTTCACCAACCCGAATGGTCCGGCCCCTTCGCTCCACACCCATTACAGGCGCTTCACCACTACTACGAGCCGGTCCGCCGGCATCTCCCGCATCGGTACTCAACGCCTCACAGTTTCCGCTGCCCGGCGCGCTCCCTCCCGACCCCGCCGAAGCGACATCCGTATCGGGACATGCCTTCCCACGTTCCATGCGAAAGCCGCAGACCAGGCTCACGTCGCCTCCATGCCGGACACCGCCTGGCCAGAAATCGGGACACCCGCCAGACTCATCCCGGCGCCAAAAATACGCCCCGGTTTCGATGCCACCTGTTTCCATTTCGACACGTCGTCAGCGATTCACTCGCGTTCGTCTTCCTGATCCCCACCTGACGCCCTCGACGGAGCGCCTTTTCCTCATCGTTCACCACGACGGTCTTCAGCCAACGCAGCATGAGGCGGTTTGAAGCCTCCCACCCGACGGGCGGCTCCGAAGGGCCACTACCCCTTCATCATTCGCACAGCACCACGATCGACCACCTGACCTACCTCATGCGGCCTCCCGTGTTCGTGGCACACCTTTTTCCAGGAACACGATGTCCTTGGCCTGCTCGGCGACCTTGGCCCGCAGCCGCACCAATTCCGCACGCTCATCGGCCGAAAGTGGCTGGCCACCACCGCCATCCGGAGCCCGACCACCGCTCAGGCCAGCCGCGGCCATACGGCGGCGTTCTTCGCGCACCCACTTGTGCAGCAGGTTCTCGTGCACGTCCAGCTCACGGGCGATCTCCCGCACCGGTCGGCCGGAATCGATCACTCGATGCGCCGCTTCCACCCGATATTCAGGCGAATACGATCGACGCGGACGAGGCATAGCGAACATCCTTCCAGGGACCATCGGTCCCGCTATCTCAGATGTCCACTACTTCAGGGGAACCGCAGCGCGTCGATCCAAGTCGTCGCAGGCGCTCACGGAGCGCTGCCGGATCGTCTTGGGTTGCGCGGCAGGGAAATCCAATCAGGATGTGGCAGCCGAGTTGGGTATCACGGCCCAGACGGTGGGTAAGTGGCGGAGGCGTTTCGCGCAGAAACGTCTCGAGGGGTTGTCCGACGAGCCGCGTCCGGGACGACCCCCGTCGATCCTGCTGGACAAGGTCGAAGAAGTCCTCACGATGACCCTGGAACAGAAGCCGGTGGGCGCGACGCATTGGTCGCGGACCTCGATGGCCAAACGAAGTGGCTTGTCGCCATCGATGATTGGACGGATCTGGGGCAAGTTCGAGCTGAAACCGCATGTGGCCGACGGCTTCAAACTCTCGACCGATCCGTTGTTCGTGGACAAGGTCGTCGATGTGGTCGGGCTGTATCACAATCCGCCGGAGAAGGCGGTCATGTTGTGCGTGGACGAGAAGTCGGGGATCCAGGCACTGGACCGCTCCCAACCGGTGCTGCCGATGATGCCCGGCATGCCCGAGCGATACTCCCACGACTACGTCCGCCACGGCGTGACCAGCCTGTTCGCGGCGTTCGACATCGCCGACGGAGCCGTGATCTCCAAGCTGTACTCCCGCCGCCGCGCGACCGAGTTCAAGAAATTCCTCATCGCGATCGACAAGGCCGTGCCCGCGGAACTGGACGTGCACCTGGTCTGCGACAACTTGTCTACCCACAAGACACCGACGATCAACGCCTGGCTGGCCCGCCATCCTCGATTCCACATGCATTTCACCCCGACCGGCTCGTCCTGGCTCAACCAGGTCGAGCGCTGGTTCGGGTTCCTCACCGACCAACTCCTGCGGCGCGGAGTCCACAAAAGCGTGGCGGCACTGGACAAAGACATCACAGCCTGGATCGAGCAGTGGAACGCCGACCCGAAACCATTCGTCTGGCGCAAGACCGCGGAGGAGATCCTCGAATCACTCGCTAAATATCTTCAACGCATTTCAGGCGCGACACACTAGTGCCTTGTCCGGGAAGGTTGATGCGGTAGTCGCCGGGGTGGCGGGTTGAACCGGAGGCCTTGACCGGCGATGCTGCCGGTGGAGGTGATGCCGGTGGCTCGCAAGCCGGATGTGTTCGGCAGAGCGGTGACTCCGGAGGAGGGTCGCAAGCTGGCCCAGATCGCCCGGCGTAGCAAGGTGCCGGTGCGGATGCGGCGGGCGGTGGTGGTGATGGCCTCGGCCCAGCATCAACCGGTCGGGGCGATCGCGAAGTTGATGCAGGTCTCGGAAGCTTATGTGCGGCAAGTGATTCACGACTTCAACGCGCATGGATTCGAGGCGCTGGACCCAAAATGGAGCGGGGGCAGGCCGGCGAAGACCACGTGGTCGGCGAGGCTGTGCATCCGCACCGTGGACTCGGCCCATCTCATCCGAAGGTCATTGACCAGCTTGTCGTCGCCGTCAAGCCGGTGCAGCGCCTCGGTGAGCTCCTGGCCGTGGGTGTCCATTGTCTCGTCGAGCTTGCGCTTCATCGCTTCCCAGGTCTCGTGCAGTTGCTTGGCCTTGTCCGCGTCCATGACCTCATCCTGCCCGGTCGCGCCCACCTGCTCACCCTCGAATCAGCGGCTTTCGCCATCCAGCTCTATTCGTGGCCCACATTCAACTCCGCAAGCACCCGCTCATAACTCTCTATATAAAACATGGAGGAATTTTCTTTAGGGTTTCCAAACAATGGCAGGAGATCAGCTAAGGCATCACGCTCGGCCGCGCTGACCAAAATTTGATCTTTCACCAGAGTGGCGCAAAGGTTATCGATCAACAACGTCCACTCGCCGACCTCACTGAAAGTCCGGTACTGAGCTAGCGCTTCGGGCCGAAGGCGGTCCGAGAACCGTTCTAGAAGTTCCCGGGAATCGTTGTTCAGCTTGGCTAATTTAGCCTTCTGCTCCGGAGTGAACTGTCGCCTTTTGCGCCGAGTGCTGGGCCTATCATCAGAATCCATCAGTGTCACCTAAGTTCTATTTGATCGGGTTGCCATTTGCGTCGTTCTTATACACGCCCGGACCACTGACCGGATAGCCCGTGATGATGTTGCCCGACGTGTCGACGACGACCTCTATGACAACACCATCCCGCGTACCAGTGACCAACCAAGTTCCGTGCTTCTGAAGAACAGGAACCTGATCGGGATTCTTAGCAACATCTTGAATGCTATTGATAATGTGGTCGTCCGTCCAAGTCTTATTGTCCGGGAATTCGGTCTTACCTGGTATGCCTGTCCCAGGCGCATGCCCTCCGCTGTTAACGTCGTCGCTCCCGTCTCCGTCGAGGATATGAATCTTCCTGAGCTCGGTGATAGAGATACTGCTCGGAACAGGCCCCGTAACCTTACTCCATTGGGAGCCAAGGCCGTTGGTCGGGTTCGCTGCGCTGGTCTTCCTCTTGAGCTCTTTGATACGTTGAAGATTGGTACGTGCAGGTCCGAGGTCTCGGGTCTTCTTGACGCCCGACGCAATACCCTTCGTATTGGTCCATTCGATGACGATCCCGCCGATACCTTCAGCCAGCTTCTTGGCCCTGTCACCGGTCAATGCTGCAGCAGCGTCCGGTCTGCCTAGCAAAGTCAGCCCGACGGCTCCCACTTCACATACGATCGTTACGCCGGCATCCTTCGCGGCATCTTCTAGCGCCTTGGTGATCCTATCCCGAAGGTCTATCAATGCGGCACGGTGGTCACCGCACGAACTGGCGAGTTCACCGCACGCATGTTGCAAATCAACGGCAGCGTTGTGGAGTTGCTTCAAGTCCTCCAGAACTGCGGTGATATCGTCGGACTTCTGGCCGTCGAACGTGCCGGGTAACTTTTGCAGCTTGGCGATATTGGTAACGATCACCTCGTCGGTGGCCATCGTTTCCCATATTCTGCGTGCCAGGTCGAGCCGATCGGTATTGCCATCTGGGACCGAAACCCCGAGCTGTTCAATCAACCCGATTGCAAGTTTGTCGACCAATCCTTGCCCAGGACCACCCGCTGAAGGGGGTGAAGTCTTCGCGACACCTTTGAGTAACGGGAGCGCTTTCGGAGGGTCATCGTTATTTGGGTTGTTGTCGGCCAGGGCGTGAACATAACCCAGGTTGGTGACAATGTCACTGTAATTCGCCAACGCGGTAACTAAATCAGCAGCGAGGTTGGTTAATTCACTGGCCCGGTCATCGTATGATCGAGACCAATCTTTGGCCGCAGCGAAGCTGCCACCCATCGTCTCGCATTCGATCAGGCCTCCCATCGCAAGGGTGAAAAAAGCATCAAACGCGCCTGCGGCATTAATGCAATCAGTGCCAGCGTCGTAGAACGTTTTCGGAGTAACTACAACTTCTTTATCGCTCGGTGCCACGAATTTTTACCGTAACCCCAACGTCCGCAAGTTCGTTTCCACCGCATCGATATAGCTTGTACGCGCATCCGCGGAGGCATCACGCATTGCCGCAATCCCCTCAGCGACCTCACCGGCAGCGGTCATCCACTGGGTAAACGCTTCGCTCTGCGCGGTAGCGGCTTCCCCCGACCATGTCTGATGCAGCGCGGCCATGCGCTGCTGCAGACCCTGTAACGATTCGGTGAGGAATCCCGAGAATCCCTGCATCCGGGCCGTAATCTGTTCCAGCTCATCAAGATTAACCCTATAGCCGTCCATCGGCTTGCCCTCTCGATAATTCACGAATCACGCGTAGCGTCACCATGTTCCGGCGATCAGGGAAGATCCAACGAACTGGTCCGCAGCGCGTTATTCGAATCAGTTTCGACATAGGCAGCGCTGGTCACACCCAACGTTTTCGCCATCGTCGCCAGTGACGCAAGCACTTTCAGTGCCCCCTGCTTAGTCTCATCCCACCCCTCGCGATACGACTGCGCCCGCCCGCCCTGCCATGACTCCAATAGCCGATCCACGTCCGCATCCACCGAATGCAAACCGCTCACCAACGTCTCTGACACTGCTTGAACGAACTTCCCCGCGTCGGAAACCTCGGTCGGGACTACCCAGAGCTCTGAACCGCCGTCACCGGCCGTCGTGGACATGGACGAACCCCCTATCGTGGATAGCGACTCAACGGACAATATATGACCGCCGTTGACCTCGACCAATCATGCTAGCGCCTTGCGATCCTCCCGGATAGCGAAAGGTGTTCTGACCTACGGTAATTCGACTCTTAAATGTTGAGTTCTCAAGGTTCTGAAGCACCTACGTAACCGGAGTCTCAGCTGCGGGCCGGATCTCCGCGCCCGTGTGAACTCGCCTATCCTCGCCGCTGCGAGGCGCTGACTGGACCGGAACAATGATGATCTTAAGAGCTTCAGTCCCCGCCTCTCGCAGCCCCTCGAAGCGATCCGGCACATTCAGGTCTTGCTCTGTCGTGTGAGGTGTGGTCACCCGGACGAGTGTTCCACGACCCCCCGACAGGTGTGCGGGAATTCTTCACGCCTTGCTGCCTGCTCTCTCCATCTTGTTTGTCCGCCTGGGGTTTCGGCCTTGGCCCCACTGTGGGCTGGCGCCCGGGCGCGGGCGGCCCCAGGGGCGCGGACCTGGCCCAGCGCTCGGCGACTCACCGGCCTCGGTCAACTCGGAATTGTTGTTCTGTTCCGAGCCGTGTGAGCTTTGGAATGCTGCCGCGCCCCTTCGGGGCTTGCCACTCGGACTGTTGCCGATCGATAGCTCACGCTGAACATTCGCGGTGTGTCGCACATTCGACACGCCGATGAGAAGCTGCAAACGCATCCAACTAAGTCCCAACAAATCCAACTAGCGTGCCCGTGGTTCGAATGTGTGTTCGGTCGTGATAAGTAGTCGAAAGTCGCTGAATTGCCTGGTAGGGCGTGCTACCGCCGTTTGGTCGGTAGCTAACAGTTGTCAGCCGTAGTCATGAGTTCTCGCATCGAGAAGGTCAGGGGTTCGATTCCCCTTAGCTCCACCAATAGAGGCGAGTGCTCGCGGAGAGCGCTCGCCTTTTTGGTTGGTTCCGCGTGTTTTGTGGGGGCGAAGCCCCCACGCCCCACCCGGCGGGCTTCGCCCCCGGACCCCCTCCCAGGTGCACCCTCCCCGAGCGCGTTCCCGCCCGGGGACTCGCAACCCCCGCCCTCTTCGGCATTGTGCGCCGGAACTCCGCTCATGGGCTCATCTCTTCAGCGTCGCGGTCCCCGGATCTCTATATCCACGCCGTCCTCGGTGACGCGCGCCGGAACTTCGCTTGTGGGCCCACACACCCATGCCGCGCCCATCGGGCTCATCACATCCAGGGCATCGACGGTCGCCCATGCAAAACGCTCGGCTGGGATATCCCAGCCGAGCGTCTGGTCGGCCTCGTGTTCACCACCGGTCGGCGGCGGTGTTGCGCCGACCCCGGAGGACCTACGCGGCGACGGTGGCGAGGCGGAGGTGAGTTTCGATATCGCCGGGGGAGCCGGTGTAGTGGAGAGTGCGCAGGCCCAGGCTCGCGGCGGCTCGGCAGTTGTCGGCACGGTCGTCGATGAACAGGACGCGGCCGGGATCGCGAACTCCGGTCGCGGCGAGTGCGTTTCGGTAGGTGTCGGGGTGGGGTTTGTTCATGCCCAGCCGGGCCGAGTAGAGGGCGTCGGTCATCAGGGTGCGCCATTCGGAGGCGTCGAGAGCGTCACCGACCGGATGGGGTGCGTTGGAGAGCAACACCATCGGGATATCCGCCCGCCGGGCTTGGTGGAGGAGCGCGATGACGCGGTCGTCGGTCTGAGTCCACATCGCGGTGTCGACGGCACGCAACTGGGTGAGGAATTCCGGGTCCGGGCGATGGCCGAGCACTGCGGTCCAGAAGTCCGTGTCGTCGAAATCGCCGGAATCGTAGGGTTCGCGGGCGCTCCAGAAAGCGTTCTGGAAGAGTCCGAGCTGGTCTGCGTGCCATCCGGCGAGCTCGGCGAGCCTGCTCCACATGGGAATGGTGGGCTGCAGGCCGATGACGCCGTTGTAGTCGAAGATGACCGCGTCGAGTTCCGCGGGCTGGTGAGATAGTGCGGTTACCACCGGTTCTCCAGGGCTCGAGAGGACAGGACAGCCACGCCTGCGGCGAGCAGGGCGGGCAGCATGAGGGCGGCGGGCAAGGTGGTCGCGGTGGCCAGGGCGCCGATGAGCGCCGGGCCCGCGAGGAGACCGAGGTAGCCGGTCACGGCCACGGCGGCGACCGCGCGAGGACCACCTGCTCCGGCCGCGGTGAACAGGGAGGGAATCGTGACGGACAGGCCGAGACCGAAAGCGGCCCAGCCTGCCAACGCGAACGGCACGTCGGTCACCGACAGGCCCGCGATGAGTCCGATGGAGGCCAGAATCGCGCCCGTCCGAACTACTTTCGGCGCGCCGAAGGATGCGATGAGTCGGTCACCGACGAGACGGCCGCCTGCCATGGCCGCGCTGTATCCGGCGTACGCCGCGGCACTGATCGCGGGGGACGCGTTCAACCCGCTGAGATGGACTGCCGACCAATCGGCCGCAGCGCCTTCGCCCAGCAGGCACGCGGCGGCCAGCAAGCCCAACAGCCAGAGCCGGGATCGGGACAGCGCGGGCAAACGTTCCCGCGCCACGGTCTCCACCGAATCGAGGTCCGCGGCAGGCGATCCGATGCAGCGGGTAGCCGGTGCCACCGCGACCGTGGCCACGATCGCCACCCCCGCGGTGACGCCGAAGACGTACGTGTGCGAATCATGTGCGGTGACAGCGGCGAGCACTGCTCCACCCAGCGCGCCGAGACTGTAGGCCGCATGGAGGCCCGACATGATCGGGCGACCGTATGCCTGCTGGCACCGAACCGCCGCGCCGTTCGCCGCGACGTCCAGCACGCCGTGCGTGGCGCCGAAAAGCAGCGCCGCAGCGGCGAGCGCGATCGGATTTCGGCAGGCGCCGAGCAATGCGAGGCTTACCCCGAGACCTAGTGCGCCGCAGGTCAACAGCTGGGAAAGTCGGGCGGGTTCGGCGAGCCGACCACCTATCTGAAGGCCGGCGACCATGCCGACCGCGGCGGCGAGCAGGACCGCGGCCAGCCCCGCGGTGTCCAGCCCGGCGGACTCCTGGATGGCCGGAATCCTGGTTCCCCAGATGGCCATCACAACGCCGAGTCCGGCGAAGTATCCCGTCAACAAACCACGACTCCGCACTACGGCGTCGGGTATATCTCGCGCACGTTCCAAAGCCGGCGCGATGGTGCGTGTCATGAAAGCTCCATCAGTGCCGCCGCCGGTTTCGTCGTCGAGAACGACCGCGAAACCGGCTGCAGGTGGGTATGACGATTCCCGCCTACTTCCACGAGGGAAGAGGCGCACAAACTGTGGATCGGTGGAAGGTTCCGCGAGTCGAAGACTGAGCGTGACGCGCCACGCTGCGCGAACAAGCCGAAACCTACCAAGGGGTACGGCGAGCTACCACTCGGAAAGGGTTCCGGTGATCCGCTCCACAACATGCAGTCCGAAGGTCTTACGGCGTCGTAGCCGAGATCACCCGCCGAGGTCAGCCGGTATCGATGACCAGAGTTCCTCCTCCACCTGAATCCCGCGGCGGCGCATGTCTGTAACGTCGGTCGTCCCATCAACCGATGACCGGGATATGTTGTCGCAAAAGAGGTCTGGAAAGTTGGGGAAGCTCGCGCGGGTGGCGGTGGCTGCTGCCGCGTTGACGGCGGCCGCGTTGTCGGGGGCTGGAACGGCGTCCGCCGCCGAAGGCGGGATCGTCACCACGTGCAGGGGCATCAGTCCCAACATCGTCGACTTCCCGTACTCCGGTCAGGTCGTTGTGGGGCAGTACAACTCGCCGGGGCGTGCCTACTTCACGATCCACGCGGGTGGGAGCGTCTGGGGTGGGTACGGAACGCAGGTCACGCTCAACTGGACCAACCTGTCGACCGGCGCTTCGGGTTCGGAAACGCAAGGCGGCTCTGTCGGGTTCGTGATCGGCAATGGCAGCACCCTGTACTTCAGTCCGTACACGGGCGCAGGCACGATCCGCACCGACTTCACGGTCGTCAACAGCGGATTCGTCCCCCAAACGGTCACCTGTTCCGGCACCGCTGAAGTCTGGTAGCCCTACCGCAATCCGTAGGCGGCTCACGCTCAGGAGAGCATGAGCCGTTTCCTTGTGGACAAACCTCGCGCTACTCCTGGTGGAATCGCTCGCGGATGACATCCATTCGGGCCCTGAGTTCTTCGGGGCTGATGACTCCGCGGTCCATCAACGTGTGGGCCGTGATCACGGCAGACCGGGCGCGCACGGGGAAATCGTGGTAGATCGTTTCGCCGAGCGCGTCTTCGGCGTGCCTGCGTTCGAGGTTGTCGAAAGCTCCACGCCAGGAGAGGCATTCGCAGGTCGCCTGCATGCTCGACTCCCACGGGTCGGGCTTGCGGTCGAGTTCGGGGAGGCTGGACTCGCGAGAGGATCCGGGGGAGAGGGTGTCCAGCAGGACGTTGTAGGGTGCGCTCGTCATGGGTGCGCCTCCCCTCGCATGGCGTCCTCGACGTGGTTCGGTGGTTTCTGGGCGGTCCAGTCGACCTGGGGCAGCGCGACGCCGATCATCGTGTCGCGGGTGACGATGGCCGCGAGCTGTTCCTCGGTCCAGCCCTCGGTGCCCTCGGGACGCATCGGCATGACCATGAAGCGGGATTTCTGGTTCGAGTCGTGGACTCGGACCTCGACCTCGGGCGGGAAGTGCAGGCCGAATTCGGCGAGTACCTCGCGCGGCCAACGGACAAGGCGGCGACGGTAATTGGGGGTTCGGTACCAGTCGGGAGACATGCCGAGCACGGGGCGCGGGTAGCACGAGCACAGGGTGCACACGATGACGTTGTGCACTTCGGGGGTGTTCTCCAGGACGTAGAAGTAGGTGTAGTCGCTCGGCGTGCCGGAACCGGTGGGGTCGCGCCAGTCGATGCCGATCTCTTTGCAGGTCTCGGTGCCGTCGGCGAGCAGTCGCGCCTTGAAGTCCGGGTCCAGCCACGCCTTCGCGACCAGTTTCGATCCGCCGTGCGGTCCGACCGCCTCGGCCCATTCGGAGAATCGCCGATGGTCTTCCTGCGAGAAGAGGCCCTTCTCGATGGCGAGTTCGCGAATCGCCGTTTCCAGCACCTCGAACTCGCTGATCTCCTCGCTCGCCTGGATCGGCGCGTGCGCCCCGTGGTCGTGGGTATGACTCACTGCGAACCTTCCTCCTCTGCGGGCTCGAGCCAGCGCTCGGAGACCTCCGTCTCCAGGGTGTCGGCGTCGAAGCCGGTGTATTTGGGCCACAGATCTTTCTGGCGGAACCGCACCACGTAGAACGGCTCGACGCGGCCGTCGTCGCGCCCCCACGCCTCGTCTTCCGGGATGATCCATTCCGGCCGGTATTCGACGACGACGCCGGTGCGGCCGCGGGTGTAGCTCTGGGTGCGGGTGTGGAACATCGAGGTGGCGTCGCGGACCGTCACGCGGTCGCCGATGCGGTACTTGCGGGTCATGCTCGCTCCTTCAGCCGGGCGCGCACCTCGTCCAACTTGGCCGACAGTTCGTCGGGGGTGATCAAGCCCTTGTTGATGAGGACCTTCGCGGCGACCGTCGCCCAGCGCGCGTAGTAGGGCAGCCCGAAGTAGAGGGTCGCGCCGAGGTCGTTCTCGGCCCGCCTGCGTTCCTCGGAGTTCCACACTCCACGCCAGCCGAGGCATTCGCAGGTGACGTAGGTGCTCATCTCCCACGGTTCTTCGACTTTTTCCTTGTACTCGATCGGGACGTCCGGTTGGCCGCCCACGTCGTGCAGCACGTGGCGCAGGGCCTCGAACAGCTCGTTCGATATGTCGTACGGTGAGTCGAGTGGCTTGCGGAAGACCGGCGCGATGTCCGCGACCCGGTGTTGGAGCTGGTCGAACCGATTCGGTGAACTCATGATGGCTCCGTTGTTGCGGCTCCGATGTCCCCCGACGCGATGCGGCGCGCACCGGCTGAGGGCAGGCACTGGGGAGCGTGACTCCCATCACAATCGCGTTGTCAGGTTGCTAACGATACACGTCACATTTGCCGAGCTGAAGCTGCCGCGCTCCGACCAGGGGCGACTCACCCGTACTCCGAGGCTCTCATCTCAACAAATCGTCTGCGATAGACCCGCCGTGCGGGATGCCCGGAGGGATTGCGAAGAAGGCGCTGCCGGTGTGCTGGATGAGCGGGTTCAGGCGGTCGCTCGCGGCGAGGGCCCGCTGGGCCGCGATGAACTGCGCGGGAGGGTTGTTCATGTAGGCCGCGAAGAGCAGGCCCGCGTCGAGCTGGTTGTGGCCGCCGTGGGTGTGTTCCGGGGTGCCGGGTGCGTGGGGGTGTGGTTCCTCGGTGGCGCCGCCCGCGTTGGCGACGAGGGTGCCGTAGTCGTAGTTGTAGCCGCGGCGGAGCATGGGGATGTCGTGGACGAGACGGACGTGCGCGGCGGCCGGGATGGCGAGTTCGCCGGTGGCGGTGCGTGCTTCGAGGTCGACGGGGTCGAATTCGCGGCTTCCGTGCAGGGGCGCTCCGTCGCTGCGACGGCGGCCGATGATGGCGTCCTGTTCGGCCAACGGAAGTTGGTCCCAGTCGGCCGTTTTCATGCGGATCTTGCGGAAGACCAGGTATGTGCCGCCGCGCAGCCATGCGGGTTCGTCGGGGGAGTCGATCCACACGGCACGCTCGAACGTCTCCGTTCCGGATCGCGGGTTGGCCGTTCCATCTTTGTGGCCGAACATGTTTCGCGGCGTTCCGCCGTCGGCGGGGCGGGTGAGGAAGCCGTGTTGGGTCCAGCGCAGGCGGCCGAGGCCGGGCATGCGCGCCCGGAGTGCGCGGAAGGCGTGGCTGACGATCTGGGCGTCGTCGGCGCAGATCTGCACCAGCACGTCGCCGCCGCTCCACGCGGGATTCAGTGCGTCGCCGGGGAATTCGGGCAGTGTGTGCAGGTGGCGAGGGCGTTGGGCGGCGAGGCCGAAGCGTTCGTCGAAGAGCGAAGGGCCGAGCCCGAAGGTGAGCGTCAGGCGGGCGGGGTCGAGGTCGGTGGCGAAATCGGTGTGCGCGCTGAAACCCGGTGCGGTGCCGGGGCGTTCCGGGACCGGCTCACCGGCGGTCAAGGCCGCGGCCGTCGCGGTCCATCCGGAGAGCAGGTCGCGGAGCGTGGCGCGATCCGGTCGCGCGACGTCGACCGAAAGGAACAGCGCGTGCGACTGGGCGGGAGTGGCGATACCGGCTTGCCTCGGTCCGTGGAAGGGTTCGATTGCGGAGGGAGGTGCGGGGTCCGGCGCTGTCGCGCGGCCCGCGACGGCGCCGACTGTGGCCGCTCCTGCGGTGGCGAGGCTCGCGCCGAACAGGGCGCGGCGGGTGACGCGGCCGGTCGGTGACTCGGAATTACTACTCGCTGTAGTACTTTCGCTCATGAGGCGACAGCGTAGCGGCGCGCTCGCCTTCCTTCAACATGGCTGAAGCTTTGCTGGTTCTCCACCCGTGCCGCGCTCCGGGGTTGCTGTGCGCGAGACTGAAGTCGTGACCTCCGAGAACGCCCGGCCCGGACCGCCCGCGATCAGCGCCTCCGTCATTGTGCTGACGCTCGCGCGCACGGTGGAAACCGAACTCGGCGCCGCCCTCGCCCCGCTGGATCTCACCATCGGCAGGCTCGGGCTGCTCGGTCACATCTCCGGTGTGCCGGGTGCGTCGTTCAGCGATCTGGCGCGTATGTCGGGCATCAGCGTCCAGAGCGTGCACACCGCGGTGAAGACGCTCGTCGCCGCCGGGCTGGTGCGCGACCGCACGGCGCGGGCCGGGTCCGCGTCGACGATCGAATTGACGCCCAAGGGTTCTCGTCTGCTGCGCAAGGCCGAGGGGGTCCTCGCCGAGGTCGACGAGCGACTGTTCGGCGCAGAAGCCGATCCGATTCGACACCAGATCGGCGCGGCCATCCTCGCCGCCTTCGCGAACGGAATCCCCTCGCGATGACTTCTCGCGTTCCGCGGGGGTGATTCGGCGCACGTCCTTCAGTCTGCCTGAAGCTCTCCGATTAGGCTTCAGTCCAACTGAAGGACGAAGGAGTCGATCGTTGAAGCATTTCCTGCTATCGGTGCATGTGGTGGCGGCCATCGTGTTCGTCGGCGGCTCGGCCGTGGCGGCGAGTCTGTTCCCTCGGTACGCGCCGGTCACGGCGGGTGCGACAACGCGGAATCGAGCCGAACGCAGCGTCGCGGTGGCGCGGGTGCTGCACCGCGTCACCGGTACCTACGCGGCACTCGGGATCGTCGTGCCGGTCGCGGGCATCGTGCTCGCCGCGGTGCAGGGCAGGATGGGCGAAATCTGGATCACGCTGGCCATGGTGCTCACCGCTGTCGCGGGCGGGTTGCTCGCGGTTCAGATCCATCCCATGCAGCGCGACGCGCTCGCCGAACCCGACGACGGCGGGCGGCTGCGTGCCCTCGGGATGCTCTCGGGCGTCTACAACCTGCTCTGGACGGTGGTCGTCGTGCTGATGATCGTCCGGCCCGGCTCTGCCTGAACCCGCCTCCCGAGCCCTTGTGACCTGCGGAGATCATCCGCCGCGGTCGCGCGCGGAAACCCTCCTCGGCGCGCGTTGGCACTATGGCTTGGGGAAGTGATCACTACGAGGAGGTAATTGGAGATGGCTCGGATTCCCACGGCGCTGCTGGCGGCCGGTGGACTCGGCGGAGGTTTCGCGCTGGCGCAGGCGACGAAGAAGCGGGAACTCGGCGGCGTGGTGTTCGCGGCGGCGACCGCGGCCGCGCTGCCTCGGTGGCGCAAGGCGGTCGGCACGGGTGGGGCCGCGGCGTTGACGGGGCTGTCGGTGGGCGCGCTGGGAGCCTCGCACCCGCTGGCCAAGAAGATCGGCGCGTGGCCGTCGGTGGCGGTGGTGTCGGGCGTGGTCGCGGCGGCCGCGTGGGCGACGGTGGATCGCCGGGCCTGACTCGGGCCGTGGCTGTGCGGCCGGGGACCGGAGGCGGTTCTCGACTGCATTCTGGTGCTTCGGATCTCGTCCAGGCCGACGCGTTCTCGCGGGGCGGGTCCGACGTGCGTCGGGCCCGCCCCGTGCGTAATGAGTTGTGTGCTAACGAAATCGACGCTACAAGGCGGGAACCTCGCCCTGGGGCGGCGCAACGGGCAGCGGAGCCATCGAGCCTTCCACCGCGCCGACGATCGCGCCGATGCCCGCTCCGGCGGCCGCGAACGGGAGCGTCACCATGCTGATCGCCAGGGTCGAGGCGATGATGGGCATGAAGATGAACCCGGCGGGCGCGAAGGGGAGCGCGACGACGAGGCCGACGGCTCCGCCCATCACTGCGGCGATGGCCGCGATCGGGGCGGCGGCGACAGCGCCGACGACCGCGCCCTGTGCCGCGGTGCCGAGGACGTCGGCCGCGATCAGGTCGGACCGCGCGCGATCGACGCCGGAACCTTGGATCGCGCCGGACAGGTTGTTCTGCGCACCCATCGTGGCGTCGTTGATCATGGCGGCGATCTCGGGGGGGATGAAGTCGGGCCTGCCGACTTCGACGTTGCCGACGCGGAGCACGTTCGTCGGCGTCGGCACGACGTTGGCGGCGGGCACGACCGCGTCGGGTGCGCCTTCGGCAGCCGCCTCCGGTGCGGGTTCGGCCGGATCCGCGACGGGCGCCGGAGCGACCGCGGGGACGACCGGCAGAGGGATCGGGAGCTGGATCGGCGCGCCGAAGACGTTCGCCCCGAGCGGGAGCGGGTCGGTGACGGCACCGGCGGGCGCCGACACACCCGGCGGGGGCGCCTCGGCCACCGCGGGTGTGGCCGTGACCACGGCCGCGGAGAGTGCGCCGACGACCAGTGTCGCCGTGCGCAGCGAGAAGGAGTGGAACGGGACTACCGACTTGTGTGTGGCCATGCGTTCGTCCTCATCTGGAAGGGCGGAGATTCCTACGAATCTGATTCGGAGCCGCTTCTCAGTCGGATGAAACCAATTTCACACTGTGCGTTCCGCTCGGTCGGTTTTGCGGGAAAGGCCGCCCGATCGATCACTCCTTCACGTCGGCGAGCGCCGCCTCGACGTCGGGCGGTGTGACCTCCGGCCGACGACGCTCGCGCAGGTAGGCCCACTGGAGCACGCCGATTCCCACCAGTCCGGCGATGGTCGTCCCGATCCCGATCTGCCAGCCCGGCGGACGCCAGTCGACGACCAGTTCGGCGCTGTGGGTGCCGGGCGGGATGTCGACCGCGAGGAACGTGCCGGCTACGGCGAGCGTGGGAAGTTCGTGGCCGTTCAGGGTGACGCGGTGTCCGGGCCAGGTGAGGCGCGAGAACACCACGCGTCCGCCGGTGGCGGAGCTGACCTTCGCGCGGGTGGTGATGTCGTCGTAGGAACCGGTCGAAGTGGCGGTGACGCCGGAGGTGTGCGCGATGGCACCGTCGCGCGTCGAGGCCGGACCGCCTTGGCGTTCCAGCACCCAGATGAAGCGTTCGTGTCCGCGGTAATCCGCCCACTGCCAACCGGGCGGGGCCGGGTGGTCGCGCGCGTCGGGGTACTGGGCGCGGTGCAGCACCACCCGGTCCACCTTCATCAGATCGACGACCGGTATGCCGGTGGACGGCTCGTCGGCGAAGACGCGGCGGAACGCGTCCGGGCAGGTGCTGCCGTCCCAGGCCATGCAGAGCAGTCCGGCGATTCCGGTGTGGCCGATGGGTGTATAGGCGTTCACGTAGTCGAGTTCGAGCGCCTTGGCGTAGTTGCCGATGGCCAGCGATCCGTATGCCCGCGCGATGTCGCGGTCCTCGGGGGCGATAATCGCCCGGTCGGCGAGTTGCAGTGTGAGACCGCCGAAATCGGGGAAGGCGGCCCGCATCTCGGAGCGCCGTTCCGGGAAGTTGTAGGACAGCGGCGTCATCGGTGCGCTCGCCACCTGCGCGAACGCGATCGGGAACATGGCGGCGATGGTCAGCGCGCAGGCCGGGACGATGCCGCGCGTGCGCGCCAGCCACACCACCGCGGCGCCGAGACCGGCCACCACGACGACCGCGAGCAGATGGCGCAGCACCAGCTGGGGTGCGGCCGAGAACGATCGGATGAACAGCAATCCGATCAGCACTCCGGCGGCCACCGCGCGCCGCTTCGACGACGCGAAAGTGCCGTAATGGCTGAGCAATACGCAGACCAGCACCAGCAGCGCGATGGCCACCATCGGCAGCACGCGCGCGGGCCAGCGCAGCGGGCCGATCGCGCCGGGGCCCGCGGTCCACATCAGCACGGCGGTCGCGAAGAACGCGATGCCGCTGAACTCCCGCGCGGAGCGGCGCGCCGCCTTCCAGTCGATGAAGGCGAGCGCGGGGATGAGGAACCACGCGATGTAGACCATCGGCAGCGGCTGCACGTGACCCCACCACGCGGTGAACGCCGGTGTGGTGCTCGGCAGGCTGGCGTTGAGCGATTCCGACCAGGGCACGGTCAGGAAGGGATCGTTGTGGATCTCCGCGCTGCCGCGCCAGGTGACCTGCGAGGAAAGGATTCCCGACAGGTTCGCGATCGCCGCGGTCAGCGCCGCGAAGCCCGCGGCGAGCGTCAGCCGCAGGGCCGGGGCCCAGCGCTGCTGGTAGACGATCTCGCCCGCTGCTACCGCGGCGATCACCAGCGCGGATTCCACTGCGGGGAAGGCGTATTGGACAGTGAGCGTGAGGTAGAGGAAGACGAACACCGGGATCGGGCCGCTGCGCCCGCGCGCGTAGTTCACACCGGAGGCCCAGGCGTGCACCATCCACGCGGTCGCGACGTGCGGGGTGAACCAGCTCGCCTCGTCGAAGAACAGGAACCAGCCGCTGAGCGGGAACGCCACGCCCGCGACCGCGGCCCACGGTCCGCGGGCGCCGTAGGCGAGGCAGATCCGGAACACGCCGAGGCCGGCGATGATCGAGAAGACGAGCTTCACCAGGGTCGCGTAGAGGGCGAGGTCGTCCATCGAGGGCGCGATCAAGAAGACCAGCAGCTGGGGCGGGTTGTAGAGCCCGGCCTCCTCCAGCGTGTAGTTGCCCGCCATCCATTCGTGCGGGATGAGGACCGGTAGTCGACCCTCTCGTAACTGGTTTCCGAGCGCCACCCACATCGGGGCGTACTGCGCCTCGGTATCGTCCGTGTAGTAGTGACGCGGATCGGCCAGCAGCACCGCCAGATATCCGGCGATCACTCCGAGCGAGGTAACCGCCCCCCATTTCAGTCCTGCCCGGCGCGATACGGCCGCCGCGATTGTGCTCACAAGGGGCGGAGCGTATTAGCACCGGATGAACGAAGCAAGAACCGATTGGTGACTTTTGTCCGTTTCTTCGGCGGTCATGTCCGGTTGGATTTTGCTTCTCCGCACGTGATAGGAGGGGTGTCATGTCATGTTCACCGTCTGTCCACCGCGCGGACACCAAGGGTCGGTGCGCGCGGGTCCCGCGTCGGTCGATGGTGCGATGAGGACGCCGGAGGAGGAGTCACCAGAGTCCGGCGTCGCCGAAAGCCGGAGCGCCGGTGTGGTCACCGCCCCCGCGAAGCCGAAGCGGTGGTACACGCGAGCGGAGCAGCCGGACAACGTCCGTCAGCAGCCGGGCGTATGGCCGGAGCCGGGCCGGGGGTACGCAGAGGGGGCGCAGGTGGACGAAGTCCGTCAGCAGCCGGGCGTATGGCCGGAGCCGGGCCGGGGGTACGCAGAGGGGGCGCAGGTGGACGAAGTCCGTCAGCAGCCGGGCGTATGGCCGGAGCCGGGCCGGAGGTACGGAGAGCGGGCGCAGTCGGACGAAGTCCGTCCGCAGTCCAGCGCACGGCCCGAGCGCTACCGGCACGACCTCGACGGCCTACGCGGCATCGCGATCGCGCTGGTCGTGGTGTTCCATATCTGGCTCGGCCGGGTTTCCGGGGGCGTGGACGTGTTCCTGGTCCTGTCGGGCTTCTTCTTCACCGGCTCGCTGTTGCGGCGCGCGGAGTCGACCGGCACGGTCGCGCTCGCCGCCACGGCCCGACGGCTCGGCAGGCGGCTGTTGCCCGCGCTGGTGTTCGTGCTGGCCGTCGTCGCGGTCGCGACGGTGCTGATCCGCCCGTACACGCAGTGGACGGAGGCGGCCGCGCAGACGCTGGCTTCACTGCTGTACTACCAGAACTGGTATCTGGCGCTGTCCTGGTCGGACTACCTGGCCGCCGACCCGTCGGTGAGCCCGTTGCAACACCTGTGGTCGATGTCGGTGCAGGGGCAGTTCTATCTGGTCGCGCTGGTCGGAATCGCGTTGCTGGTGGCCGTAGTTCGCCGGTTCGGCCGCGCGTCCGCGCTGCGGCCGACCGTGGCGGTCGTGCTCGGCGCGCTCGCGGTGGTCTCGTTCCTGTACGCCGCGCGGGGCGTGCAACTGCACCAGGGCTGGAACTACTACGACAGCCTGGCGCGGGGGTGGGAGCTGCTGGCAGGCGCGCTGCTCGCGGTGCTTGCGCCGAAACTGATGGTGCCGCGGCTGTTTCGCGTGCTGTTCGCGGTGATCGGCGCGATCGTCGTGCTGAGCTGCGGCTGGCTGACCGACGGCGCCAACGAGTTTCCCGGTCCAGCGGCCTTGATTCCGGTGGGCGCGGCCGTGGCGCTGATCCTGTCGGGCGCGGGCCTGCCGACCGGTGCACAGCCGCTGCCCAATCGGCTGCTCGCGGCGGCGCCGATGGTCCGGCTCGGCGAACTCGCCTACGCGCTGTACCTGTGGCACTGGCCGATCCTGATCTTCGTGCTCGCCGAGCGCGGCACCCCGACGGCGGGCATCGAGGCCGGGCTCGCGGTGCTCGCGATCTCGTTCGCGCTGGCGTACCTGACCCACCGGTTCGTCGAGGAGCCGCTGCGGGCAGGCGCGGGCGCGAGCCGATCCGGCTATCGCCGCCGCGCGGGCCGGATCGTCGCGGCCGTCGGCGCGACCGTGCTCGCGGTGGCGGTCGGGGCACAGGTGGTGAGCAGAATCCTGCCGCCGCAGCCGGTCGCGTACCTGGATCCGGTGCGCTACCCCGGCGCCGAGGCGCTGGCGGCGGGCGCGGCGGTTCCGCGGGCCAAGATGCGGCCGACGGTCTTCGAGGCGCCCGCCGACGCCGCCTACCCCTCGAGAGAAAAGTGCATCGCGGACTGGGACACCCGCGACGTGATCACTTGCACCTATGGCGATGCCGACGCCGAACACACCATCGCGGTGGTCGGCAGCTCGCACGCCGAGCACTGGGTGCCCGCGCTGGACGTGCTCGCCCGCGAACACGGCTTTCGCATCACGGTCTACCTGAAGATGGGCTGCCCGCTGACGGTGGCGGCCGAGCCGATGTACAAGGGCGAGGCGATTCCCGACTGCCGCGACTGGTCGGCCGAGGTGATCGACCGTCTCGGCGTCGACCGGCCGCAGTGGGTGTTCACCACCGGGACCCGCCCGCGCGACCGCACCGGTGACGAGACCCCGACGGATTACCTCGAGGTCTGGTCCCGGCTGGCCGAACACGGACTCAACGTGCTCGCCGTCCGCGACACGCCGTGGCTGCGCCGCGACGGCATCCGCTACCGGGCCATCGACTGCCTGGCCCAGAACGCCGACGGCGTGGCCTGCGGCATGCCCAGGGTCGAGGCGCTCGACGAGGTGAATCCCGCCGCCGAGCCCGCCGCGTCGTTCCCGAATGTGTTCCCGCTGGACCTGACCGACGCCGTGTGCACGCCGGAGGTCTGTCCGGTCATCGAGGGCAACATCCTCGTCTATCACGACGAGCACCACCTCACCGCCAGCTACTCGCGATCGCTGGCTCCCGAGCTGGGTCGCCAGCTGGCGCCGATTCTCGGCTGGTGGTGAGCCGGGGCCGGTCCGTCCGGCCCCGGCTGTCACAGCGCCAGCAGCGCGCGCTTGCCCCATCGCGGATCGGCCAACGGCCGCACCGCGATGCGCATCAGGGCCAGCGCGTTGTCGTCGCCCGCGATGCGGTTCGCCTTCAACGCGCCGCAGGCCGCGCACTGGTGCACGAGCAGCCATTCGCCGTCGTCACGCACCGTGAGGCTGACCGCGGTCATCCGCCCGCCGCACGACGACGCCCGGTCGCCGGGGATCCGGCCGTCGACGTGGCGGCTGGACAGGCAGTGCGGGCAGTGATTGCGATGCGCCGTGCCCGGTGCGACGACGGACACCGCCATGCGGCAGCCGACGCAGCGGAAGACGTCGCCGGATTCGCCGCCCGGCCCGTGCAGCACGTCCTTGCGGCGTTGCGCGCGAGTGGTTTTCGACTTTCTTCGCGGCATCTCGCAGCCGCCTACATATCGCCGAAGACTTCGAGCGGGAAGGGCGGTTCGGCGAGCGGACGCACGGCCAGCCGCATCAGGATCAGCTGATTGTCGTCGCCGGACACCGGGTACAGCGACAGCTCCTGGCAGCGTGTGCAGCGGTGCACCACCGCCCAGGAACCGTTGCGTTGCACCGCGATCGAGAGCGGGGCCATCCGGCCCAGGCAGTCGGACGCGCCGCCGTCGACGTGATCGACGGTGTGCTGCGACGCGAGACAGCTCGGGCAATGGTTGCGTCGGCTGTCGTCCGGCGCGAGCGTGGCCACCACGAGGCCGCAGCGCACGCAGGTGAAGGTGCCGGTCCGTAGCGCGGGGCTCGGACCGCGATGGGTCGAGGTGTTGGGGTCGGACACCCGGATTCTCCTTACTCCTTGGCTGTGTGAAGAGCAGCGGGAGCAGGCCGAGTGCGCCTCGAAAGGTCAGTTGCTGTCGGCTTTATCGGCGTGGTCGGGCTTCCGAGCCACGCCTCGAGGCGCCCTCGGCGCGAGCCGGGTCATACATCGTCCTCCTTCGCGGCTACCTGTTCGGCCGAGTCCGGTTCGGCGCGGAGGGAACTGTAGCGCCGCGCTCGCGGCGGGGGCCACCGATTATTCGCGGGCGATCGTCGAGCGGCCCTGTCCTTCGATGTCGCGAGCCGACATGGGACCGCCGTGCTCAGCGTGGCGCGTTCCCGAGGGCGGCGACCGCGCCGGAGATCTGCCCGGCGATGTCGAGAATCAGCCGGAACACGTCCTCGGGTACCGGTTTTCCGTTGCACCACAGCACATTGCATTCCGTCGACGCGTACGGCCCGACGCCGAGCAGGACGGCGGCGACGGTGAGCGGGTCCACGAGTTTGCCGAGATCCTCGGGGGTGCGCACCAGCGGCTGGTTCGGGTCCTGGACGGCGTAGGGATCTTCGTAGGCCAGGTCGGGCCCATCGACGACCGCGGCGCTCACCCTGCGGAACAGTTCCTTGTTGTCGGGGTTGCTGGTTCCGGTGAGCACGCCGGTCGGGTTGCCCGGCTCGAACCGGGAGGGCACGCCGAGGCGGACGATCACCAGGTCGCGGCTCGGCACCACGGTGAGGAACTGGCCGAGCGCCCCGGAGAAGGCGTAGGTGTCGCGCGGCGAGCCGACGAACACCGGATGCGAATACAGCTGGGCGACAGGCACGTTCACGCCGCGATAGGTGTCACCGGCATTGAGCCACCACAGGAATCCGTAGCCGCCGTTGGCTTCCGTCGGCGTCGCGGCTTGGCGGATGTAGTCCGGATCGATGAGCGACCGGTCTTCCCAGCGGCCTTCTTGCAGCAGCAGCCTGCCGATCCGGGCCAGGTCGGCGGGCCGCATCGCGAGGCCACCGTTGACGGCGGTGTTTCCGCTGCGGTCGCGCAGCCAGATCCAGTTGTCGCGGTCGATGCCGAGCGGGCCCATGACTTCTCGCTGCACGAAGTCCTGGAAATCGGCCCCCGTGGTGATCTCGATGATCTTCGGCAGCAGGGCGAGACCGTTCTGGGCGTACTGGAAGGTGCTGCCCGGCTCGTAATCGACCGGAGCGGCGAGTGTTTGCCGCACCGAGTCGGTGGACAGACCGGCGATGTCGGCGGGCCAGCTGAAGTGGATGCCGGTGGTCTGGTTGAGCACCTGGCGCACCGTGATGTCCGCGTGCGCGGCGTCGGCCTGTGGGAAGAACGTGCCGAGCGGGTCGTCGAGACCGAAGTAGCCCATGGTCACGGCGCGCCCGACGGCCACCGACGCGACGCCCTTGCTGCCGCTGGCCAGCGGCATCGGGATGTTGCCCGTCGGAGTGTGGTCGGCGACCAGGCAGCCGTGCCGGTAGATCTGCACCGCGTATGACCCGGTCCGCGCGCCCAGTTCCACCGCGTCGGCCACCGCGGCTGGGTCCATCCCGACGTCGGCGGCGTCCTGTCGTTCCGGAGCCTGACCCGCCGTGGGCTCGGCGCAGACCGCCTGGGGCGCGGCCGTGGCGGCGGGCGAGAGCAGCGCCGCCGTGACGAGCACGGTGGCGCCGAGTCCAGCCACCAAGGCGTTGCGACGGAAGAGCATGGTGAATGTCCCTCTGTGGTGCGATGTTCGGGTGTCAGTTCAGAGCGTGGGCACGGGCGTTGCGGTGGACGCTGAAGTAGGTCTGGTCGGCGGGCAGGCGCCAGTTCGGTCCGGTGAACCAGCTCGCCGCCTCGGCGTCGCCGAGTGCCAGATGCCGCAGCCAGGCGATGGCCGCGCCCGCCGAGCGGTAGTGCTCGATGCCGTCCACGGGTGAGAAGTGGGTGACGCCACGGGCATTCGCGATCCAGGCGGGAGCCGCGGCCATCAGGTCGTACTGCCACCAGCGCACCCACGCGAAGTCCGGAACGACGAAATCGTTGTAGCCGGTGAGGAACAGCGTCGGCACGGTGATCGCCGCGCCGAGCGCGAGCGGCCCCGGTTCGATGGCGAGCACCCCGGCCACGCGCAGCGCGGGATCGATCGACGGCGCGGCGGCGGGGAAGACGGTGGCTGCTTGCAGTGCGGCTTGGCCGCCCGCCGAGTGGCCACCGAATACGGTGCGGCCCAGATCGATCCGGCCGAAGAGCGGCGAGTTCGGATCGCGGTTCGCGAGCACGGCCACCGCGACGCCGAGGGCGGGTACGTAGGCCAGCGAGTTGAAGAAGTCGTACGGGATCACCACCACGAAGCCCTGTTCGGCGAAGCGCTTGGCGAGCGCGTCGTACATGCCGGGGTTGGCGTTGATGCCCGGTGTGAACACCAGCAGCGGCGCGCTCGGGAGCTCGGCGATGTCGGCGGGGTAGTAGGTGTTCACGCCGATCGGCGACTGCAATCCGTACGGAAAGGCTTGGGTGCAGGTGGGATCCGCGGCGTTGCCGAACAGGTGCACGGCGATGTGGGCGACCATGCCCGCGATCGACTCCTGGCACGGATCGGTCCGTACGGCGGTGGCTACGGGATGCGGGCCCGGCTTGTTGTAGATCTCCTGCACGGTGGGTGCGTCCCCGGCCCGGCCGGTGGCCTGCGAAGCCACCAGCGTCGCGGCGGCGATCAGCAGCGCGGCGGCCGCGCGGCGCGGGCCGTTCGTCCTCGTCATCGAGGTCCCCCTAGCGTGCTCGAGTCAACCGACCGAGCAAGCTGTGGAACTGGCCGGTCTCAGATCGCGACTGTAGCGCAGGAGTGTTCCGCGACACAATCGCTTCGGCGAGTACGCTCTGGGAAGCACTTGGCTCCACGTGACGGATTTTCATTCCAAACGAGGGACGGGCCATGAATATCGCACTGTGGATAGTCGCCGGGCTGCTGGCGGTGGTGTATCTCGCCGCGGGAGTGGCCAAGCTCGCGCAGCCGTACGAGAAGCTCACCGCGAATCCGAATATGAGCTGGGCCAAGGACTTTTCGCCCGGCATGGTGCGCCTGATCGGGACCGTCGAGGTGCTCGGTGCCGCCGGCCTGATTCTGCCCCGCGCCACCGGCATCGCCGAGGTGCTGACGCCGCTGGCCGCGCTCGGGCTCGCCGTTCTCCAGGGCTGTGCGATGGTGGTGCACTCGCACCGCGGCGAGACCAAGAACCTGCCGATCAACCTGGTGCTGCTGCTCCTCGCGCTCTTCGTCGCCATCGGCCGATTCGCCGAGTGGGGCTGAGCCGCGCGGCGTGCTCGGCGCGGCGCGCCGCGGGATGCCTGCGGTCGCGCGGGTGACAGTTAGAGTCGGTGTCCGGGCGATGGGCCGTGGGGATCCGGCCCGTTGGTGAGAGCGAAACAGCTAGGAGTACACGCCACCGAAGTACGTGAGGGGGAGGACGTATGTGGTTTCTCGTGGATACGGCGGAGCCGGACAAGGTGATTCGGCACGTGCCGAAGGAGGGGATGGCGCGGGAGCGCTCGCTGCATCGAGCGATACGGCCCGCGGGACTGGCGACGGCGGCCGGAACGGTCATCGCACAGGCAATCGAGAGTGCGCAGCGGTCCGAACGCGCGGTGCTGCTGCGCGGCGAAGCGCATCGGGTACTGGCGATTCCGGTGCCGGGACCGGACGGCGTGCCGCTCGCCGTGCGGCTGTGGGCCGGCGCGTCGCGCATCGATCCGCCCGACCCGCCCGCGGTCGACGCCTTCGTGTGGGACAGCCGCCAGTGGATGTTGCGCAATCACGGCGGGGGCGGCGGGCCGGTGCTGCCCGAGGGGCATCCGCTGCTGCACGGCGCGTGGTTCCTGTCGCGGGTCATCGAATGTGAGGACCGGGATCGGCTGATGACCGCGGCGCTGGATCCCCGGCCCGGCGTCGCCTGGCGCGGGCCCATGCAGGTGCGCACCCCGGACGATCGCACCGCCAGGGTGTTCGGTTTCCTGCGCTATCACGCCGAGGGCGCGCTGCGCGGCCTGTTGCTCGAAGTGGCGGCCGACCGCGCGCCCGGACTGGTGCCCGCGACCTATCGCGACGACGCGGCCATCGCGCTGCTCGGCGGCACCACCGCGCTGATCGACGCCGACACCATGCAGATCATCGAGTGGCTGACCCCGCCACTCGGCGACATCGCCTGGCGGCACCACCCGGCCTCGCGCGGCCTCGATCCGGACGACGGGCGCGAATTCACCTTGGCCACCACCCATCTCGTGCATCCCGACGACGTGGACGGCTACCTCGGCGCACTGCGCGAGCTGGCCGAGCGGCGCAGCGAGCGAACCAGGGTGGCGGTGCGGCTGCTGACGTTGCGCCGGGACTGGCAACCTGTCGAGCTGTACGCCGCAAGGCTGCCGCGCGGCCTGCCGCGATTCCTGATCTGCCTGATCCGGCCGGTCGCCTCGGATCCCGTGCCCGAGTAGGGAAACCGGGTGCGGTTCGGTCGGGCGTCGGCGAGGCGCGCGGCACGGCATTGCCGCGCGTCTCTCGGGGTCGCTCGATCGTTGCTATCGGTTCGCTGCCGGGTTGTCGTCGTGGCGGGCCCGCGGGTGTTCCAAGGCGTTGTCGAGGTGGATGACGTCGTCGTATCGCGCCCGGTGAACCCCCGTCTTGCAGGACATCTGTCCAGTTCAGCGGCCCCATCCGGCCGGGCCGCCGGTAGGACATGTGATCGGTCCCACCCGGATCATGTTGATAGCATGGCGTTTCTAGCCGACCGGATGCGGGCGGACCCCCGGATGCACCTCGAAAGAGTCTTTCCATGCAGTTTGAAATCATCGAGCGGGATGAGACGTGGGTTGCCGGATTGCCGGTGCGCAGCCCGAAGCGTGCCCTCGGAAAACTGCGTGACCACGACTTGGAGGCCGCGTGGGCGGCCGTGCTGCATCAGGAGCTCGGCGGGCCGCTGGCCAGCGCCTACACCGATTACACCGGGGAGCTGGGCACGTACAACACCCAGATCGTCGGATATCAGTGCGGATCCTTCGCCGAGGTGACTCGTGGCCATCTCGTTGCCCGTCTGCCGCGCGGCAGTTACGCGAAGTTCTCTTCGGTCGGTAATTTTCCGCAGGTGATGACCGATCTCTGGACGCAGATCGCTTACGCCGAGGAACACAATCAGATCAAGCGGACCTATACCGGCGATTTCGAGTGTTACCCGCACGCGTACAAGATCGATCTCTACCTGGCGGTCGATCCCCGATGACGTATGCGATCCTCGTCCGCAACGAGGCGCTCTACGGCGGACTGGTGGTGCCGCGGGTGCGACCCAGTTTCAAGGTCAGCAACAGCGATCTGATCGAGTTCCTGAAGGACCGATTACGCGATCGCGGCGCCGCGGACCAGCCCATGTACACCGTGTATGTGCCGGATCCGGCCGGAAACTACAACGCGATGGTCTGCTTCGAGTATCCGGATCCCGCCGAGGTGCCGGTCGGCGATTTACTCGTACGGGTACCGAAGGGCGTCTACGCTCGTTTCGAACCGAACGGGGACTATCACGATCCGGTAGAGGACGTATGGGCCCAAGTGGACGACGCGACCGCGTCCGCCGAAATCACCCGCGCCTATCGGGAGGAGATCGAGGTGTGGCGCGGGCCCGAGGCGGTCGAGTTGTTCATCTCTATCCTTGTCTGATAGCTGCAGGTTAACTACGCGTGAACCGACTGGTCTCTATCTTCTAACTTAGGAATACCTTGCAGCCTTTGACCTGCGAGTATTTCGGGGACCACGATCAGTTTTCGGGATATTAACCAGACGCCTGGTCAATTCCTGCCGGATGACGGATACTGCCCTAGGCAAACTCTCCCGGAGCGCTCGGCGGCGGGGGAGTCTGTCACCCCGGCTCGAAGATCGCGCGCGGGCGCGGTAGCAACGGAGTAGGAACACCATGGCTGTCGAAACAGTCGCAGTCGGCGCTTTCGGAGCGCGCGATGCCGAGGTGTTGCGGTTTCGCGACATGCATTCCGGTTATGTCATCCACGTGGCTCCACCGGGCGCGCATCCGGATCTGTGGCGGCGCTATCTGCGCGGTGCGCTGCGGGTTTACCGGCACTATGAAGTCGAACCTGCATTGGAATACGAGAAAGTCTCCGACGGGCGCTCGACCTCGCTGTTCTTCGCGGCAGTCGATCCAGCGGGCGAGGTTGTCGCCGGTCTGCGCGCCCAGGGTCCGTATCTCCTCGAGGACGAAGTGCACGGGCTCGGCGCATGGGCCGGACGCCCCGGCGAGGCCGACCTTCGCGCGATGATCGCCGAGCGGATTCACCAGGGCATAGTCGAGGTCAAGGCGGTCTGGGTGACTCGCGAGGGCGTCGCGCACCGCGCTCAACTCGGCGCCGCGCTCTCCCGCTGCGTGGTGCACGCGGCCTGGCTGCTCGGCGCGCGGTTCGGTTTCGTCACCGCCGCGGCGCACACCGCCCGCCTGTACGAATCCAGCGGCGGCCGGATCGCCGTCGGTGTGCCCGCCGTGCCGTATCCGGACGATCGGTATCGCACCGTCCCGCTCTGGTGGGACAGCCACGCGTGCCGGACCAGCGCCACCAAATTGCAGGGCTCGCTGCTCGCCCTCGAACGGGCGGCGCTCGGCGCCTGGTTCACCCGGGCGCGTCGCCTGGCCACCGCGGGCGACGCCCGGATAGGGGGACTGGCGCAAGCATGAACGGTGACCCTGGTCCCGGTGCGGACTATCGGCCGCTGATCCTCGACGAGACCGTGCCGGACGAAGCGTCCGTCCTCGCACAACTGCGAAAGTCACCGATGATCCGCATCGTCGACCTGCGCGACGTGCTGCGCGCCGAGCTCGGCAAGCTGAACAATCCGCCCGGCGACCTGGGCGGACCGGAGACAGACCGTTGGGTCTACTACCCGTGGCGGCGCACGCTGACCGGGTTGCCCGGCGAGCGGACCTACCGTGCGATCCGGCTCGACCGCAACCGCAACAAGGTGACCCGCGCCGAACAGCGGCGGCTCGCGGGGCTGGCCGTCGGGGTGGTCGGGCAGAGCGTCGGTCACGCCATCGCGCACACCCTCGCCATGGAGGGCTCCTGCGGGCTGCTGCGGCTGGCCGACTTCGACGACATCGAGCTGTCGAACCTGAATCGGGTGCCGGGCAACGTCTTCGACATCGGCGTGAACAAGTCGATCGTGACGGCCCGCCGGATCGCCGAGCTCGATCCGTATCTGCCGGTCGAGGTGTACACCGCGGGAGTCGACGAGCACACGGTGGACGAGTTCCTGTACGGGCTGTCGATCGTCGTCGAGGAATGCGACTCGCTGGACGTGAAGTTCGCCGTCCGCCAGGGCGCGCGCAGGCACCGGCTGCCACTGCTGATGGACACCAGCGACCGCGGTCTCTTCGACGTCGAGCGCTACGACCTGGAACCGGAGCGCCCGCCCTTCCACGGCCTGCTCGGCCCGACCACCGCCGCCGACCTCCGCGGGTTGTCCACCAAGGAGAAGGCGCCGCACGTGATGCGGATCCTGGATCCGAGGGAACTGTCGGCGCGGATGGCCGCGAGCCTGGTCGAGATCGACGAGACCGTCACCACCTGGCCGCAGCTGGCAGGCGACGTGCAACTGGGCGCGGCGATCGTCGCCACAGCGGTGCGCCGCATCGGCCTCGGCTACAAGCTCTCCTCCGGGCGCACCAGGATCGATCTGGAACGCGGCCTCGACGGACTCGCCGAGCCGGAGCCCGAGGACGTGGTCTGCGAGCGGGAGCCCGACCCGACAGCGGAGCCGTCCGGGCCTGCGCGGGTGAACGTGCTCGAATGCGCGCAGCGCGCGCCGTCGGGCGGCAACACCCAGCCCTGGCAGCTGCGGCTCGACCACCACGCGATGCGCATCGATCTGGCGCGCAACCGGTCCTCGGCGCTGGACATCGGCTATCGCGGCAGCGCGGTCGCGATCGGCGCCGCACTGCACAACGCCCGCGCGGCGGCCGCGGCGCACGGCATCCTCGGCGACCACCACCTGATCGAGGACGACAGCACGGCGCTGACCGCGCTGCTGGAATTCGGTGCGGGCTCCGACCCGCTGCTGGCCCGCGATTACCCGGCGGCGCTGGCGCGCGACACCAATCGCAAGCTCGGCACCGGCGCGCCGCTCGGCGACGCCGTGCTGGCCGGTCTCGCTGCGGCCGCCGCGGCGGAGGGCGGCGCGGTGCGCGCGATCATCAGTCGTCCCGAGCTGTCCGAAGCGGCGGTGCTGATCGGCGAATCCGATCGCATCCGCCACCTCACACCGCGCCTGCATCAGGAGATGTACGGCGAACTGCGCTGGCCCGGCGAGGATCTACGCACTGGCATCGACGTGCGCGGCATGGAACTCGCGCCGGACGAACAGGCCAAGCTGCGGATCGGCGGACGCGCCGATGTGATGGCCAGATTGCACGAGTGGTCCGGCGGCGCCGCGCTCGGCGAGTACAGCCGCGATCGGGTGCTGTCGAGCTCGGCCCTCGTCGCGGTGACGCTGCCGTGCCGACCGGGGCCGTACGGTGCGAGTCTGGCCGATTACGCCACGGCGGGCGGGGCTTTGCAGCGGGTCTGGCTGGAGGCCGGACGACGCGGTCTGGCCGTGCAACCGGTGTCCCCGGTGTTCCTTTACGCGCGGCACCCCGACGAGCTGATCGCGATTTCCCCGGATTTCGCGGATACACTAACGTCACTTCAGGGCCGTTTCCTGGACCTGCTGGGAGTGCCTGGACATGAGATCATGGCATTGGTGCTTCGCCTGAGCTACGCGGCAGCAGCCACGGTCCGCAGCAGGCGGCTTCCAGTGCCGGGTGCGGGCGACCGCAGCTAGCACGATCGGAGACAAGGTGCCTCGGCGAACGCTCGACTCACTGGTGACGCAAGTCGCCGCCGAGTTGATGGGCGTCGACGCCACGACCATGGTGGCGGCGAGCGAACGCGTGCTGGCCAGACTGGTCGAGCATTTCGACGTCGACTTCAGCTACCTGCGCCATACCGACCGGGAACGGCGCGCCACCGTGCTCGTCGCGGAGTGGCCGCACCGCGGCGACATTCCCGACCCCGATCCGCTGAAGGTGGTGCAGTTCGAGAACGCCGACTCGGTGTTCCGCGAGCTCGAGTTCGCCACCGAGCCGATCATCGTGCGCCCCGACGTCAAGTCCGCCGACTACCAGGAGACGATTCGGCGCTCCTCCGGAATTCCGCAGGTGGCGATGGCCTGCGTGCCGCTCATCTCGCGCGGCGAATCCACCGGCGTGCTCGGCTTCATCAAACAGGGCGACCGGGATTGGAGCACCAGGGAACTCAACGTGCTCAAGGCGATCGCCGCGTTGTTCGCCCAGGTGCAGGCGCGCGTGGTGGCCGAGGAGCGGCTGCGCTACATCGCGCTGCACGACGATCTGACGGGTCTGGCGAACCGGCGCGCGTTGCTCGAGCACATGGAGGACCGATTACGCCCCGGCAACCCGGGCCCGGTCGCCGCGTTCTTCCTCGACCTCGACCGGTTGAAGGCGCTCAACGACTTTCTCGGACACACCGCGGGCGACAACTTCATCCGCACGCTCTCCTCGCGGCTGCGCGAGAATCTGGACGCCAACGACATGATCGCCCGCCTCGGCGGCGACGAATTCGTCATCGTGCCCGCCAAGCCCATGGACGCCGTCACCGCTGAGCTGGAGGCGACCAGGATCCAGCAGCTCATCGGCCGCCGCGTCACCGTCGGCGGCGAATCGGTAAGCCGCGGCGCGAGCGTCGGTGTGGCGGTGGGCATTCCCGGCGAGACCACGGTGGCCGACGTGCTGCGCCGCGCCGACCACGCGCTGCTGTCCGCCAAATCGGGCGGCGGCAACGGCGTCGCGGTGTTCACCGACGCCATGCGCGCCCAGTTCGAGCTACAGGACGACGTGGAGCTGAACCTGCGCGGCGCGGTCTCCGACGGCTCGCTGCTGTTGCACTATCAGCCCGAGGTGGATCTGCGCACCGGACGGATCGTCGCGCTCGAGGCGCTGGTGCGCTGGATGCATCCGACCAGGGGACTGCTGCCGCCCGGCGCGTTCGTCACCGTCGCCGAGGCGACGAATCTGGCGGGCGAGCTCGGCCGGTGGGTGATCCGCTCGGCCTGCGCGCAGTTCGCCGAATGGCGCCGCAGGGGGTTGGCCGCCAACGTGGTGATGCGCATCAACGTCTCGCCGGTGCAGCTGGTGAGCCTGGATTTCGTGGAGCGCATCGAGGACATCCTGCGGCTGTTCGGCATCGACGGCAGTTCGGTCTGCCTGGAGATCACCGAACACGTGGTCGTCCAGGATCTGGCGCGCACCCAGGTGACGTTGCGCGGGCTCAAGCGGATGGGCGTGCAGATCGCCATCGACGATTTCGGCACGGGCTACAGCTCGCTCTCGCACCTGAAGGCGCTGCCGGTCGACGCGGTGAAGATAGACCGAGGCTTCGTGCAGCGGCTCGGCGCGAGCACCGACGACCTGGCCATCGTGAAATCCATTATCGGCCTCGCCGGTTCGTTCGGACTCGGCGTGGTGGGCGAGGGTGTGGAGACGGCGGTGGCCGCGCGAACCCTGGTCGGCCTCGGTTGCTACCGGGCACAGGGTTTTCTGATCGCGAGGCCGATGCCGTCGGACCAGGTCGAGTCGCACCTGGCGCTCGGCCGGATTCCGCTGGATCTGGACCTGCCCCGGGCCGCCCGCGGCGTCGCCAAGCATTGACGGGTTCTCTTTTCTAGATGTTCACCGCTCCTCGAGCGTGACGATGCCTACCGTATCCGGTTGCGCTGCGACGATCGGCGGGTGCGCATCGTGCAGCTGGCGAACTTCTACGGTCCGCGGTCGGGTGGGCTGCGCACCGCACTGCACCATCTGGGCGCGGGCTATGTGGCCGCGGGGCACGAGGTGGTGCTGATCGTGCCGGGACCGCGCCGCGCCGAGGAGGTGCTGCCCGGTGGCGCGCTGCGGATCACCTTGCCCGCCTTGGCCATTCCCTGGACGGGCGGCTACCGCGCCGCCGATCCGCGCCGGGTCGCCGACGTGCTCACCGGCCTGCGGCCCGACGTGCTCGAGGTGTCGGACCGGCTGACGTTGCGCGGTTTCGGCCGCTGGGCGCGCAAGCGCGACATGGCAGGCGTGATGATCTCGCACGAACGGCTCGACCGGCTGCTCGGTCAGGTCCTGCCGGGCAGACTGGCCCGCCGCTGCGCCGACATCGCCAACCGCCGCACCGCGGCCGAATACGACATCGTGGTCTGCACAACGGAATTCGCGCGCGCCGAGTTCCTGCGCATCGGCGCGCCGAACGTCGAGCTCGTCCCGCTCGGAGTGGATCTGGACCTGTTCAGCCCGCGCAGGCGCGACCGCAGGCTGCGCGCCGATCTCGCGGCCGGGCATCCGCTGCTGGTGCACTGCGGGCGGCTCTCGGTCGAGAAGCGCGTCGACCGCAGCATCGAGGCGGTGGCGCAGCTGCGCAAGGCGGGGACCGAGGCGCGTCTCGTCGTCGCGGGCGACGGCCCCCGCCGCGACGCGCTGGAACGGCGCGCCCGCGCGCTGCCGCCGCTCTCGAACGGCCAGCCCGCGGTGCACTTCACCGGTTTCATCACCGACCGCGCGATGGTCGCCAAACTGCTTGCCACCGCGGATGTCTCGCTGGCGCCGGGCCCGCACGAGACCTTCGGCCTCGCCGCGTTGGAGGCGCTGGCCGCGGGCACGCCGGTGGTCGCGAGCCGCTCCTCGGCGCTGGCCGACATCGTCACCGCCGACTGCGGCGCCATCGCCGCCGACCACCCCATCGCGTTCGCCGAGGCGGTCACCGACGTCCTCGCCCTTCCCGCCGTCGCCCGCCGCCGCGCCGCCCGGACCCGCGCCGAACAATTCACCTGGCCCCGCGCCGTCGAAGGCATGCTCGCCGTCCTCGCCCGCTGACCGCCGCGCCGAACCAGGGCCTCCCACACGGGTTCGGCACTCTGCACACGCCCGGTTCCTATGCGGGACGTACGAATGCTGTGTGGCAGGCCAGATGCACTGGCATCAAGAGGCCCTCGCAGAGGGTGGGTATGTCTCGCAGGGCGTGCAGCCCGTGGCTATGTGGCGCCCTACGCAGGCTGTGCGTCAGCCACGTGTACCGGGCCACGGGTCCGTCGCAGAGGGTGGGTGCGCCTCGCAGGCGGTGCAGCCGCTGCGAGGGGTGCGGAGGCTCTGCGAGCTAGTCACGGGCGGCGAGGACGGCGTCGTAGAGGGCGCGGCGGGAGACGTTGTTGGCGGTGGCGATGTGGGCGCAGGCGTCCTTCAGACGCAGGCCTTGGGCGGTGAGGGTCTCGACCTCGGCGACGAGGTCGGCGGGGTCGGTGGCCTTGGGCTGGGCGCCCTCCAGGACGACGGTGATCTCGCCACGGGCGCTGTCGGCGGCCCAGTCGGCGAGTTCGGCCAGGGTGCCGCGCACGACCTGCTCGTAGGTCTTGGTGAGTTCGCGGCAGACGGCGGCGCGGCGGTCGGGTCCGAGCACCTCGACGGCGTCGGTGAGGCATTCGGCGAGCCGGTGCGGCGCCTCGAAGAAGACGCAGGCGCGCGGTTCCTCGCGCAACGTGCGCAGCCATTCCTTGCGCGGGCCCGACTTGCGCGGCGGGAAGCCGTCGAAACAGAAGCGCTCCACGGGCAGCGCGGACAGGGCGAGCGCGGTGGTGACGGCCGACGGGCCCGGCAGGCAGGTGACGGGCAGGTCGCGTTCGACGCAGGCCGCGACCATCCGATAGCCGGGGTCGCTCACCGAGGGCATGCCCGCGTCGGTGACCAGCAGCACCGTGCGCCCTGCCTCGATCTCGCCGAGCAGCGCGGGAACGCGGGCGGTTTCGACGTGGTCGTAGAAGCTCACCACGCGGCCGGTGATCTCGACGCCCAGCGCCTTGGCCAGCGCGCGGGTGCGCCGGGTGTCCTCGGCGGCGACCACGTCGGCGGACCCGAGGGCGTCGCGCAGACGCTGGGACGCGTCGCCGATATCGCCCATCGGCGTCGCCGCCAGCACCAGCCGCCCGCCCACCGATCCCCGGGCCGCGCCGTCCCCCGCTGTCGACTGGTCTGCCACCGCACTCCCGTCTCGCTCGACACCCGGCAACCACCGGACACCAGAAGCCTAGTGGGCGCATCAGGACCCAGTTCGTCGCTGACCCGCGATGGTCGAAGCGAAGGCGGCGGTACGAGTAGTGGGCGCAGCTGGACACAGTTCATCGATGACCCGCGTCGGAGCGAGGCCGAGGTACGCCCGGTGGGCGCGGTTGGAGCGCACGGAGGCACACCGAGTGGGCGCAGTTGGCCGGAGTTCGTCGCTGACACACGCACGGCGGTAGCGAAGGCGGAGGTACGCCTGGTGCGCTGCTGGACGCAGTTCGTCGACAACCCGCCGAAGTGGACGTTCGCCCGGTGGGTGCTTGCCGGGCGGAGTTCGTCGCTGACCCGTCCGTGGCTGAGGCGGAGGCGCAGGTACCGCCGGTGCACGCCGGTCGGACGTGATCCGTCGTCGGTTTGCGCGTGGCCGGAGCCCGACGCGCGGGTGTGAGTTGTACGTACCGATCAGTTTCGGGGTACCCCGGTCCTAATACGATCGGGGCGTGACCCAGGTGACCTCCCGCGCGACCGTACCCGGGGCAGTGCCCACCTGGTCGAGTCCAGCGCCGCTCCGGCCGTCGCCCGATTTCGGCCCCCTCGACACGCTGCGGGGGTGGCTGGTCACGGCTGTCCTGACCGCGTTCGCGGCGGTGACTCGGTTCACCATGCTGAACTATCCGACCGACGCGGGAACGCCGGTCTTCGACGAGAAGCACTACGCTCCGCAGGCCTGGCAGATGCTCACCGGCGGCGGGGTGGAGGACAACCCCGGCTACGGCCTGGTGGTGCATCCGCCGGTCGGCAAGCAGATGATCGCCATCGGCGAGTTCCTGTTCGGCTACAACGGCTGGGGCTGGCGGTTCACCGCGGCGCTCGCGGGCACCGTGCTGGTGCTGCTGGTGGTCAGGATCGCGCGCAGGCTGGCCAGGTCGACCCTGATCGGCGCGATCGCGGGCATCCTGGCGATCGCGGACGGGCTCCTTTTCGTCTCCTCCCGCATCGGCATGCTCGACATCTTCATGGCGCTGTTCGTCACAGCGGCCTTCGGCTGCCTGGTGGTGGACCGCGACGAGATGCGGGCCAGAATGGCGCGCGTCGACGTCGAAGGACGTATCGGTGCGACACCGTGGGGTCCGCGGCTCGGCGTGCGCTGGTGGCGTTTCGGCGCAGGCGTGCTGCTCGGGCTGGCGTGCGGCACCAAGTGGTCCGGCATCTATTTCATCGTGGCGTTCGGCATCCTGAGCGTCTGCTTCGACGTCGCCGCGCGGCGCGCGTACGGGGTGCGCAAGCCCTGGCTCGGCACGGCGCTGCGCGATGCCGGCCCCGCGCTCTACGCGCTCGTGCTGATCCCGCTCGGGGTGTATCTGGCCACCTACTGGGCCTGGTTCGCCAGCGAGACCGGCGTGTACCGGTACTCGGTCGGCAATCAGGTGGGGTCGGGAGGTCCGTGGTCGTTCCTGCCCGACGCGCTGCGCTCGCTGTGGTTCTACAGCGGCGAGTCGCTGCACTTCCACGAGGGCCTGACCAATTCCGCGGGCAACCACCATCCGTGGGAGTCCAAGCCGTGGACCTGGCCGATGGGTCTGCGGCCGATGCTGTACTACTACGCAGACACCAATGTCACCGGCTGTGCGCAGGCGCAGTGCGTCAAGGCGGTGATGCTGATCGGCACCCCGGCGATCTGGTGGGTCGCCTTCCCGGCGCTCGCCTGGATGCTGTGGCGCAGCGTGGTCCGGCGCGACTGGCGCTACGCCGCGGTGCTCACCGGCTACGGCGCGGCGCTGCTGCCCTGGTTCCTGACCCTGGACCGGCAGATGTACTACTTCTACGCCGTGCCGCTCGCCCCGTTCCTGATGATCGGCTTGGCGCTGGCGCTGGGTGACGTCATGGGCCCGGCTCGCCTGGTGCCGATACCGCGTAGTCCGTCGGGCACCTTCCTGCCCGCCGTCCCCAGCGAGCGGCACGGTCTCGGCCTGCTCGCCGTCTGCCTCTATCTCGGTCTGGTGATCGCGAACTTCATCTGGCTGTGGCCGATCCTGACCGCGCTGCCGATCACGCCGGGCAACTGGCACGACCACCTCTGGTTGCCGAGCTGGCGCTAGACGGAGGCCCGCCCGCGCGGCGGACCCCGTCCGGCGTCGATCAGTATCGGGTCTCCAGCGCGGATTTCACGTAGCGCAGGGCGGTTTCGTCGTCCAGGCCGAGCCGCCTGATGGCCGACACGTACGCGGTCGCGGCGCGTCCGGCCGCGTCGCGGGTGGGGTCGCCGGAGGACGCGATGAACGACCCCTGCCTACCCCTGGTCTCCAGCACGCCGTCGGCCTCCAGTTCGCGATAGGCGCGCGCGACCGTATTGGGCGCCAGGCCGAGCTGGGCGGCCAGGGCGCGCACGGTGGGAATCTTCGTACCCGCGGTCAGCTCGCCGGAACGCACCTGCGCGATGACCGCCAGCCGCAGCTGCTCGTACGGCGGGACGGGCGAATCGTGGCTGATCGTGACGGTGAACATAGGCGGCTCACACGTCGTCTCGGGCCAGCGGGCACGACAGGCATCGCGGGCCGCCGCGTCCCGAGCCCAGTTCCGAGCCGGGGATCGGCAACACCTCGATGCCCGCGTCCAGCAGCCGCGCGTTGGTCATCTCGTTGCGTTCGTAGGCGATCACGACGCCGGGGGCCACGGCGAGGGTGTTGTTGCCGTCGTCCCACTGCTCGCGCTCGGCGGTCACGCCGTCGAGTCCGGTGTCGATCACCCGGAGCTTGCCGATGCCCATCGCCTCGGCCGCGGCGGGCAGGAACGGATCGGGTCCGCGCATCGTCACCCCGCCGCCGCCCTCGCGGACGGCGTAGTCGTCCTCGCGGTGAATCGTGAACGCGCGCAGTTCGTCTCGGACCGCCGGGTACATCACCACGGCGTCGGTGTCGACCATGGTGCACACCGTGTCCAGGTGCATGGTCGCGCGCGTCTGCGCGATCGGGAGGACCAGCACCGTGTGCGCGAGACCGTCGTCGAACAGGCTGCGCGCCAATGCTTCCGCACCGGCGGGCGAGGTCCGCTCGCCGACGCCGACGGCGACGACGCCCGGCGCGAGCAGCAGCACGTCGCCGCCTTCGATCGGCGCGGTGTGCGATTCGTAGGCCCGCCGCACCCCGAGGAAGCGCGGGTGGAAGGCGTAGATGAGATCGGTCAGCGAGGTCTCCCGCATCCTGGCGGGCAGGGCGAGCGAGGTGATCGCGACGCGCGGGCCGACCCAGAACGAGGAGTCCCTGGTGAACAACAGGTTGGGCAGCGGGTCGATGACGAAGTCGGCGCCGTGGTGCATCCGCCGCACCAGGGAAGCGGCGTCGGGGCCGAACGGCAGCTCGTCGAAGGTCATGCCCGCCATCAGGATCTCGGCCAGTTCCGCGGCGGGCACACCGCGCAGATAGGCGGCCAGCTCGTCGGCCAAGGCGTGGCCGAGCCTGCGGGCGTCGACCGCGGCGGAGATGCCCTGGATCCGCGCCGCGCCGCTGGCCGCGATGGTTTCGGCGAGCAGATCCGAGAGCAACAGCACCTCGACGCCACGGCTGAGCAACACGTCCGCGAAGGTGTCGTGCTCCTGCTGGGCTCGCTCCACCCAGGGGATGCCGTCGAACAGCAATTGATCGTTGTTGCGCGGGGTGAGCCTGCGCAGTTCGGCGCCGGGCCGATGCAACAAGACCGTACGTAGGGCTCCTACCTCGGAAGTCACTCCGTAACGCGGTTCGCCGGCGCGGTCGGGCCCGCCCCCGCGCCTGTCCTTTTCGTGGTCGACGGGCACAGCGTCTGCTCCCATCCTCCGACCGTAGTTCGCGATCGGCGCAGCGGTACGGAAATCGGCACCCCAATGCCGTGAGGTGTCCGAATTCGTCCCCAGGACATCCTAACCTGAAGTATTGTTCAGGTGAATGGAGGAGTGTGATGTCGACAGCCGATTGGCGAGCAAAGGAACTGACCCCCGGGCAGCTGTCCGAGCGTAGCGGAGTAGCCGTCTCCGCGTTGCATTTCTACGAGCGCGAGGGGCTGATCACCAGCCGCCGCACGTCCGGGAATCAGCGCAGATACACCCGCGAGACGTTGCGCCGGGTCGCGTTCATTCGCATCTCGCAGCGGGTCGGCATACCGCTCAGCGAAATACGGGAGGCGCTGGACAAACTGCCCGAGAGCCGCACTCCGACCCGGCGCGACTGGGAGACCCTCTCCACGGCGTGGCGGGAGGATCTCGACGATCGCATCAGTCAGCTGATCCGCCTGCGCGACAACCTCACCGGCTGTATCGGCTGCGGCTGCCTCTCACTCGGCAGCTGCAAGCTCGTCAACGAGCGCGACCGGCTCGGCGACGACGGTCCCGGCGCCAGGGTGCTCGACACGCATCTCAACTGCCCGTCGAAACCGGCAGCGTGCTGAACTGGGCGCTGGCCCGGCGGATGACGAACTCGTACGGGAGGGCGAATTTGCGCGCCCACCAGTAGCCGAAGCGGATGTCGAACGAGCTGTAGATCAGGAACCGGTTGCGTTCGACGCCGCGCAGGATCGCGGCGGCCACCCGCTCGGGCGGCACCGCGTGCTTGGTGAACGCCTTGGTCAGCCTGCGCACCTTGGGATCGTCCTTGTCCACCCCGACCAGCTCGAAGCTGTGCACGAGCGGGGTGTTCACCGCGCCCGGCGCCACCAGGTGCACCGAGATGCCGTGGCGTTCCAGGTCGAAGCGCAGCACCTCGGAGACGCCGCGCAGGCCGTACTTGCCCGCGCTGTAGGCGGCGTGCCACGGCAGCGCGAGCAGCCCCGCCGCCGAGGACACGTTCACCAAGGCGCCGCCGCGGCCCGCGCGCACCATGGTCGGCACGAAGCTCTCGATGACGTGGATCGGCCCCATCAGGTTGATGTCGACCATGCGCCGCCAGTGCCGGTGCTCGAGGTTCTCCACGGTGCCCCACGCGGAGGTGCCCGCGACGTTCATGACCACGTCCATGGGGCCGTGCCGATCGTGCACGTCCGCGGCGAAGGCGGCCACGGCGTCGTAGTCGGTGATGTCGAAGGCCTGCGAGTCCAGCACCGTCCCGCCCGTGCCGCGGATCTCCTCGACGGTCGCCGCCAAGCCCTCGGTGTTGATGTCGGTGAGCACCAGTTCGCCGCCCTGCCCCGCCGCGGCGATCGCGGTCGCCTTGCCGATGCCGCTGGCCGCGCCCGTCACCAAGACCTTCGCGCCGCGCACCGTCTTGCGGCCGACGCTTCCTCGCCCCACTCCTCGCACTTCGGATCCCATCTCGCTAGCCCGACTCGGCCCAAGCAGGGTACTGCGCCCGCGCCGGACGCAGCGGCAGCTTGCCGATTCTCCGTGTGCCGCGTGACCGGGCCGCCGCTGGAATGGGGTGTGTCACGCTGCGGCGGGCCGGGGCGGGGTCCATGATCGGTGTATGACCACTTTGGAAAGCAAGGCCAAGGAACTGCTCGCGCTGCACCGTCCGGGCAATCCGGTCGTGCTGCCCACCGTGTGGGACGCATGGTCGGCGAATCTAGCTGTCGCCGCAGGCTTTTCGGCGCTCACCCTGGGTAGTCACCCGGTCGCCGACTCGATCGGGCGCAGCGACAACGAGGGCATGACCTTCGCCGAACTGCTGACTCGGGTCCGCCAGATCACCGAGGCGGTGGACGTGCCGATCTCCGTCGACATCGAAGCCGGATACGGCCACGAGCCCGCTCAGCTGATCGAGGGCCTGCTCGACGCGGGCGCGGTCGGCCTGAACATCGAGGACACCGTGCACAGCGAGGGCGGGCGGCTGCGCGGCGATCAAGAGCACGCCGACTTCGTGCACGGTCTGCGCGAGTTCGCCAACGCGGCAGGGGTGCACGTCGTGGTCAACGCCCGCACCGATCTGTTCCTCCGGCAGGTCGGCGACGAAGCCGACCGCATGGACCGGGCCATCGCCCGGCTGACGCTGGCCGCCTCCGCGGGCGCCGACGTGCTGTATCCGGTCGGGCGGCATTCCGACGCGGACATGCGCAGGCTGACCTCGGAACTGCCGCTGCCGGTCAACGCGATCGGTCTGCCGGACAAGTCGGACCGCGCGGAACTCGCCGCGCAGGGCGTGGCGCGGATCAGCTTCGGTCCCTACCTCCAGTTCGCGCTCGCGGCCGAGGCCAACCGGCTGCTCGAACGCTGGAAGTGACGCGGAAATCCATGCGTGGCACGGTGATTCATTCGCGGATCACCGTGCCGACGCGGGACGTCAGCTAGCACCGTACCGACGCAGGTCGGTCAGCTGGCACCGTGTCGGCGCAGGTCGGTCAGCTGGCACCGTGTCGACGCAGGTCGGTCAGCCAGCGCCGTGTCGACGCAGGTCGGTCACCGAGCGCCGTGCCGACGCTGGTAGGTCAGTCCTTCTTCTCCAAGTAGCGCGGGTACACCGGCTCCGGAGCGGGCAGCGGGACGCCCGGTGTGAGCGGCGTCGCGAGGTCGGCGAAGGTGCGGCCCTGCTGGGCGAGCAGGTCGAGGATCTTGGCGGCGGACCCTGGCAGCACCGGCTGCACCAGGATCGCGACGATGCGGACCACCTCGAGCGTCACGTACAGCACCGTCGCCATGCGGGCGAGATCTTCCTCGGTGCCCGACTTGCGCAGCGCCCACGGCGCCTGGGCCGAGAAGTACTTGTTGGTCTCGCCGAGGGTCAGCCAGATCGCCTCGAGCGCGAGATGCATCTGCTGGGCGTCGTATTCGGCGCGGCAGCGTTCCAGCAGACCGTTCGCGCGGTCGAGCAGCGCGCGATCCTCCGCGGTGAACTCGCCCGGCGCCGGCACGGCGGCGTCGCAGTTCTTGTTCACCATCGTCAGGCTGCGCTGCACCAGGTTGCCGAACTCGTTGGCCAGGTCGCTGTTGATCCGGCCGACGATGGCGTCGTGGCTGTAGCTGCCGTCCTGCCCGTAGGAGATCTCGCGCAGCAGGAAGAAGCGCACCGCGTCGACGCCGTATTCGTCGACGAGCTCGAGCGGGTCGACAACGTTGCCGACCGACTTCGACATCTTCTCGCCCTTGTTGTACAGGAAGCCGTGCACGAAAACGCGTTTCGGCAACTCCACGCCTGCCGACATCAGGAAGGCGGGCCAGTACACCGTGTGGAAGCGGGTGATGTCCTTGCCGATGATGTGCACGTCGGCGGGCCAGAACTTCTGGAACGCAGCCGATTCCGTGTCCGGGAAGCCGACGCCGGTGATGTAGTTGGTGAGCGCGTCCACCCAGACGTACATCACGTGGTCGGGGTGCTCGGGCACCGGCACACCCCAGTCGAAGGTGGTGCGCGAGATGGACAGGTCCTTCAGGCCCTCTTTCACGTAGCTGACGATCTCGTTGCGACGCGTTGCGGGCGCGATGAATTCGGGGTGCTCCTCGTAGAGCGCGAGCAGCCGGTCCTGGTACTTCGACAGCCGGAAGAAGAAGTTGGACTCCTCGGTCCACTCCACCGGCGTGTTGGTGTCGGTGGAGACGCGGCTGCCGTCGTCGAGCAGCGTGGTCTCCGCCTCGGTGTAGAACGCCTCGTCACGCACCGAGTACCAGCCCGAGTAGTTGTCCAGGTAGATGTCGCCGTTGGCGAGCATCCGCTCCCAGATCGCGATGCTGGCCACCTGGTGGTCGGCGTCGGTGGTCCGGATGAACCGGTCGTAGGAGACGTCGAGCGTCTTGTCGAGTTGCTCGAAGACATCGGAGTTGCGCGCGGCGAGCTCTTCCACCGGGATGCCCTCGGCGGTGGCGGCCTGCTGCATCTTCTGACCGTGCTCGTCGGTGCCGGTCATGAAGAACACGTCGTAGCCGTCGAGTCGCTTGAACCGGGCGATGGCGTCCGCCGAGATGTACTCGTAGGCATGCCCGATGTGCGGCGCACCGTTCGGGTAGGCGATGGCCGTTGTGATGTAGAAGGCGGGGCGTTCAGCTGCGCTCATGGTGTGTCTACTGTAATGCGCGTGCTTTCCGTCGCTCACGTGAATATCCCCGCAGGACCCGGCGGCCGCCCGGGTCGGTCGAGCGCAGGCGAGGCGGAGTCGTGAACGGAGGACGTCGCCCCGCGCCGGATCTGCCCGAGCCGCTTGCGCCGCTGGTGGACGCGCACACCCATCTGGACGCCTGCGGCGCCACCGACCCCGAGTCGACCGCCGCCATCGTGGACCGCGCCGCGTCGGTCGGCGTCGGCAAGGTGGTCACGGTCGCCGACGATCTGGCCGCCGCGCAGTGGGCCGTGCGGGCCGCGCACTGGGATGCGCGCGTCTACGCCGCTGTCGCGTTGCACCCCACCAGGGCCAACGCATTGGACGACGCCGCGAAGGCGGAGCTGGAGCGGCTGGCGGTGGACCCGAGGGTCGTCGCGATCGGCGAGACCGGCCTCGACTACTACTGGCCGGGCAAGCTCGACGGCTGCGCCGATATCGAGACCCAGGTCGAGGGTTTCCGCTGGCACATCGAGTTGGCCAAGCGGGTGCGCAAGCCGCTGATGATCCACAACCGCGAGGCCGACCACGATCTGCTGACCGTCCTGCTGGACGAGGGCGCGCCGTCGACGGTGATCTTCCACTGCTTCTCCTCGGACGCCAACATGGCGCTGTCCTGCGTCGCGGAGGGATACGTGCTGAGCTTCTCCGGCACGGTCAGCTTCAAGAACGCCCACGAGTTGCGCGAGGCCGCCAAGGTGGTGCCGGACGAGCAGATTCTGGTGGAGACCGACGCGCCGTATCTGACGCCGCACCCGTTCCGCGGCGCGCCGAACGAGTCGTACTGCCTGCCGTACACGGTGCGCGCGCTCGCCGAACTGCGCGAGCAGGATCCGCGCGAACTGGCCGAGATCACCACGGCGAACGCCCGGCGCGTCTACGGCATCTGAGGACGCGGGCCTGCGCGTACCCGGGTAAGGGGACTGGAAACCCTGCCTGTGGCCCACGTCACTCCGGGTCACGAAGGCTGTTATCTACCTGCGGTGTCGATATCGTTTCGTGATCTGCGACGGCCCAGGCGGCGAAGAAACGGTTGTTTGGGGCCAGTCTCTTCGTTATCGTACTGTGACCATGTCGCCTTTGACGAGGATCAACCAGTCCCGCTCGCCGCTGCTGTACGCGGCCGTCGCGGCGCTGTTGCTGACGCTCATCGTCGGCGCCTCGATGGCGATCGTGAACCGCAAGACGGTGACGATCGTCGTGGACGGCCAGCAGTCGATCCTGACGACCATGTCCCGCAACGTCGACGGCGTGCTGCGGGCGGCCGGATTCGACCTGACCGATCGCGACCAGGTCCGTCCCGGCCGCGGCTCCGCCGTGACGGACGGCGCGACGATCGTGCTGAACCGGGCGCGCGCGGTGGCGCTGACCGTGGACGGCAAGTCCGAGACGGTGTGGACCACCGGCCTCACCGCGGGCGAGGCGCTCGCTCAGCTGAAGCTCCCCGGCGACAGCTACGTCTGGCCCGCACGCGACGAGCGGCTGCCGCTGGACGGCGCGACGCTGCGGATCGCGAGCCCGCGCTCGGTGTCGCTGCTCGACGGCATCGGCGCGCCGGTCGACGTGCGGCTCGCGGCGCCGACCGTGGGTGAATTCCTCGCCGTCGCGGGCATTCCGCTCATCGAGCAGGACACCGTCGAGCCCGCGCCGAGCACCCCGCTGGCCGACGGCCTGCGAATCGTGGTGACCCGCAAGCGCATCGAGCGCCACACCGAGACGTTGCCGCTCGATCCCGCGGAGACCGTCATCGAAGACGAGACCATGAACATGAGCCGCACCATCGTGGAGAACCCCGGCGTGCCCGGCGTGCACGACGTGACTTTCGCGGTGACGATGGTCAACGGTCAGGAAGTCGATCGCAAGGCGGTCGAGTCGAAGGTCTCCGTTCCCGCCCAGCCCAAGACCGTGCGCAAGGGCACCAAGCCGGGCACCGAGGTGCCCGCGGTGCGCGACGGCCAGATCTGGGACGCGCTGGCCCGCTGCGAGTCCAACGGCAACTGGGCCATCAACACCGGCAACGGCTACTTCGGCGGCATCCAGTTCGACCAGAGCACCTGGGAACGGCAGGGCGGCCTGCGCTACGCCCCGCGCGCCGACATGGCGACCCGCGAGGAGCAGATCGCCATCGCCGAGGTGACCAGGGCTCGCCAGGGCTGGGGCGCCTGGCCCGCCTGCACCAGCAGGCTCGGCCTGAGCTGACCCACGCGTCGTCGCGGGGCGCCGTCCCCGGGTGGGGCGGCGCCGCAGTCGTTTTCGCGGTCGATCCCGCCTCGCCATCCCCCGACTCGGTTGTACACTCGGCCGGATTCGTGACGGTGCGGTCAGGGCGAGAGGGAAATCCGCGATGGGATTGCTACACACCGCGCGGCGTTCGGCGCTCGCCGCCGCGCTCGCCGTCGGAGCCGTGCTGTCCGGAACGAGCGCGCCCGCCGCGGCGGCGACGCCGGGCTCGGTGATCTCGGTGACCGCGCAACCCGACGGCTGGCACGGCATGTCCGGCGGCTCGGTGGTCGACTACTGGATGACCGGATCCGACGGCGCCCCGCACCGCGCGAGCGGCGCGCTGTTCCTGCCCGAGGGCACACCGCCGCCCGACGGCTGGCCGATCCTCGCCTACGACCACGGCAGTAGCGGGCTCGGACCCGGCTGCGGCGGTATGTCGCAACCCGAGCGCGCGCCGTTCCCCGCCATGCAGGGCAGGCAGGACCAGCTGCTTCGACGTCTGGTTTCGCAGGGCTTCGCTGTCGTAGCGCCCGATTACCTCGGTCTCGGGCGCTTCGACACCGGGCCGCACCCGTACCTCGAACTGCGCACCGAGGCGACCGCCACCATCGATCTGGTGCAGGCCGCCCGCGCAGCGCACCCGGAGTTGTCGCGCACCTGGGCGGTGTTCGGCGCCTCGCAGGGCGGGCAGGCCGCGCTCGGTACCGCGCAGCTTCAGGCGACCTACGCGCCGGACCTCGATTTCCGCGGCACCATCGCGGTCGACCCGGAGTCCGACGTGGAGAAGGTGCTTCCGCTGGCGGGCCCGGTGATCCCGACGATGTCGGACACCGCGGCGCCGATGAGCTTCTTCGTCAGCATCCTGGCCGGCGTGCGGGCGGCGCGGCCCGAGGTGCACGTCGACCAGTACCTGACGCCGCTGGGCCGAACCGTGCTCGACGAGGTCGGTGGCCTGTGCCTGGACCGGATCATCGAGCGCGTCGCGGGTCTCGGCATCGGCCAGCTGCTGGCCAGGCCGCTGTCCTCCGAGCCGATCCGCGCCGCGTACACCGACTACCTGACCGTTCCGGTGCGCGGCTACGACGCCCCGATCCTGTTGCTGGTCAACGCGACCGACACCGTGGTGCCCTCCCCGCTGCACGCGGCCCTGATCGCTCAGTTCGCCGCCAACGACGTCGACTCCGAGACCGTCTTCGGTACGGGTCAACACACCCAGCTGAATCCCGCCATGTGGACCGCCGTCGAAGCCTTCCTCGCCCGCATCCGCGAGACGCCCGCCGAGCGCTGAGCCTGGCGCTGCCGGTTCGCACGGGGCGATTCGGTTCCGGCCGCGTACACCCAGCCCACGCCAACCCGCGCTTCCGCCCCTCGCGCTGTTGGTCTCCACAGACCCTGTGGTCGCGGCGAGGCAGGTGGTGGACCTGCGTAGTGCTGCCGGGTGGGCGGGGGTAGGGCGTCGGGTTGGTAGGTTCTTCGGGTGTCCGATGCCGATGTTTCCGCGAGGGGGAGTGCTGCGCTGCTGGGGCCCGCCGAGGTGCGGGTGCTCGCCGAGCAGTTCGGGGTGCGGCCGACCAAACAGCTGGGGCAGAACTTCGTGCACGACGCGAATACCGTGCGGCGGATCGTCGCGGCGGCGGGAGTCGGGCGCGCCGACACCGTGCTCGAGGTGGGGCCCGGACTCGGCTCGCTGACGCTCGCGCTGCTGGACGTGGTGGATTCGGTGATCGCGGTCGAGATCGATCCGGTGCTTGCCGAGCATCTGCCGGTCACGGTCGCCGACCGGGCTCCCGAACTGGCCGACCGGCTGCGGGTGGTGCACGCCGACGCGCTGCGGGTCGCCGCCGCCGACCTGCCCGCCGCCCCGACCGCACTGGTGGCGAACCTGCCGTACAACGTCGCGGTGCCGGTGCTGCTGCACCTGCTCGCCGAATTGCCCAGCATCACAACCTCTCTGGTGATGGTGCAGGCCGAGGTGGCCGACCGCCTCGCGGCCGAACCGGGCAGCCGGATCTACGGGGTGCCCAGCGTGAAGGCCGGGTTCTTCGGCAAGGTGAGCCGCGCGGGCGCGGTCGGCACCCAGGTGTTCTGGCCCGTGCCGCGAGTGGAATCGGGCCTGGTGCGCGTGCAGCGCTTCGCCGAGCCGCCCTGGCCGATGGACGACGAGCACCGCCGCCGCGTCTTCGAGGTGGTCGACGCGGCGTTCGCGCAACGCAGGAAGACCTTGCGCGCGGCGCTGTCCGGTTGGGCCGGATCGCCCGCCGAGGCCGAACGTCGATTGGTCGCCGCCGGAATCGATCCGACCGCGCGCGGAGAAACCCTGGATACTGCCGCCTTCGTCAGGCTGGCCGCGCAAAAGTAGCGACCGCTTCCCGCGGCACTACGGCGGGGTGTGGCTTAGAGGGGCGCGGGAAACGCTGGTTACCGCGGCCATCGTCCGGCTCGCCGCGCAGAAGGAGCGATCGCCTTCGCAGCCGCACACGACCGGCGGGTCGTGGAATGCGCTGCTTCGGGCGATAGGCGGAGCGCGTCCCGAGGCGGTCAGCGGAAACGGCGCAGCCGCAGGCTGTTCGTGACGACGAAGACGCTGGACAGGGCCATCGCCGCCCCGGCGAGCATCGGGTTCAGCAGGCCCGCGGCGGCCAGCGGGATGGCCGCGACGTTGTAGCCGAAGGCCCAGAACAGGTTGCCCTGGATGGTGCGCAAGGTGGCGCGGGACAGGCGGATCGCGGTGGCGACGGCGCGTAGATCGTCGCGCACCAGCACGATATCGCCCGCTTCCGCCGCGACGTCCGTGCCGCCGCCCATGGCCAAGCCCAGGTCGGCGGCGGCCAGTGCGGGGGCGTCGTTCACGCCGTCGCCGACCATGGCGACCACTCGGCCTCGGTCCTGGAATTCGCGGACCACGCGCAGTTTGTCGTCGGGCAGCACCTCGGCGATGACCTCGTCGATGTCGACCCGGGCGGCGACCGAACGGGCAGTCGTCGCATTGTCACCGGTGAGCAGCACCGGCGTCAGCCCGAGGGCGCGCAGGTCGGCGACCGCCTCGGCGCTCGTCGGTTTCATCGCGTCGGCCAGCACCAGGACACCGCGCGCCATGCCGTCCCACGCGACGGCGATCGCGGTCGCGCCCTCGCGTTCGGCGTTCTCCTTCGCCGCGGCAAGGCGCTCGGGGAGGACGATGCCGCGTTCGGCCAGCAGTTCCGTGCGGCCGATCACCACGTCCCACCCGTCGACCACCCCGCACACGCCCATACCGCCATGACTCGTGAACCGCTGCACCGGTGCCAGCCGTAACCCGCGTTCACGCGCGCCCGCGACCACCGCGCGGGCAACGGGATGCTCGGAGCCGTGCTCCACTGCCGCCGCCGTAGCGAGCAATTCGTCGGCGGATGTTCGCACTTCACTGACGGGCGCGTGCGGTTCGTCGGCGCGCTCGTCCGTGATCACCTCGACCAACGCCATCCGCCCGGTCGTGACCGTCCCGGTCTTGTCCAGCACCACCGTGTCGATGCGCCGCGTCGACTCCAGCACCTGCGGGCCCTTGATCAGGATTCCCAGTTGCGCCCCGCGCCCGGTGCCGACGAGCAGCGCGGTGGGCGTTGCCAGGCCGAGCGCACACGGGCACGCGATGATCAGCACCGCGACCGCGGCGCCGCACGCCACCGCCGTCGGCGCGCCGGTGATCAGCCAATAGACCAGCGTCAGGCCCGCGATCACGAAGACGATCGGTACGAACACCCCCGCCACGCGGTCGGCGAGCCGCTGCACCGGCGCCTTTCCGTTCTGCGCCTCCTCGACCAGCGCCGCCATCTGGGCCAGCTGGGTATCGGAGCCCACCCGGGTGGCGCGCACGGTGAGCAGGCCGCCGGTGTTCACGGTCGCGCCGATCACCGTGTCGCCGGGGCCGACGTCCACCGGCAGCGACTCTCCGGTCAGCAGGCTCTGATCGACGGCCGAATCGCCCTCCACCACAACGCCATCGGTGGCGATCTTCGCGCCGGGCCGTACCAGGAACCGGTCGCCGACGCGCAGTGCATCGATGGGCACGAGCACCTCGGTGTCGCCGCGCAGCACCGAGACCTCCTTGGCGCCGAGTTCGATCAGGGCGCGCAACGCGGAACCGGCGCGGTCCTTGGCCCGCGTCTCGGCGTAGCGACCGGCCAGGATGAACACGATCACGCCTGCGGCCACCTCGAAGTACACATTGGACGCGGCGTCGGCGCGGGCGATGCCGAGGCTGAACGAGTGCTTCATACCGGCCATCCCGGCGTGCCCGAAGAACAGCGCGTACACCGACCAGCCGAACGCGGCGAGGGTGCCGACCGAGATCAGCGTGTCCATCGTCGCGGTGCCGTGCCTGGCGTTGATCAGGGCGGCGCGATGGAATTCGTACCCGCCCCAGCACACCACGGGCGCGGCCAGGGTCAGCGAAAGCCATTGCCAGTTCTCGAATTGCAGCGCGGGGATCATCGCCATGGCGATCACCGGAACGGCCAGCGCCAGGCTGACGAGCAGGCGGTGGCGCAGTGTGGCGAGTGCCGCGTCGTGGGACTCGTCGGCTTCGGTCGAGGGCGGCTCGGGCAGGTGCGCGGTGTAGCCCGCGTTTTCGATCGTGGTGATCAGCTGTTCCGCTGAAACAGACTGTGGATAGCGAATTTTTGCCTTCGCTGTCGCGAAATTCACGGTGGCTGTGACGCCGTCGAGCCTGCTCAGTTTCTTTTCGATGCGCGCGGCGCAGGACGCGCAGGTCATGCCGCCGATCTCGAGTTCGAGAGCGGCATGGCCCGCGGTCGCGGTCATCGGTGTTCGCCACCCGGATGATGTCCGGCGCCGGATGTGGATGGCGCTGTGGAGAGCGGCGCGAATTCGAGGGTGAATTCGGCGGTGTGCACCGAACCACCGTGCGCGAATTCGAAATACAGCCGATAGGGGCCAGGCACGGGCGGCTCGACGTGGAACGCCGCCTCCGGGCCGGGGCTCGTCCGGCCGACCTCGCCCTGCGGATGCGCGTGCAGGTAGGCGAGGGACGGCGCGTGCAGGCCGACCAGGTGCGCGTAGGCGCCGAGGTACGGCTCGAGATCGGTGACGGGCCTGCCGTCGCGGGTCACGGTGAACCGCAGGTCGCCCGAGTCGCGCTGCAACCGGACCTGGTAGCCGTCCACCGAAGCGGTCTCGGCGGCGGGCGGCAGCGGCCGCGCGGCCGCGTCCCCGGTGACCGTGACGGTGCGGCTCAGCACAAGCCCGGCCCCGTCGCCCAGCTCCGGCGCGAAGTCGGCGAACACCCGGTACGTCCCCGGTGTGGCCCAAGTCCATTCGACCGACCAGGTGCCGTCGGCCGCCATCGTCGGATGCGCGTGCCGAAACTCGGCGCCGTCCGACCGGGCGACCACGAGATGCAGTGGCTTCTCGTGCCGGACGGCGAACCGGGTGACCGGCGCGCCGTCGGGACCGGTGATGCGGAAGTGCAGGGGACCGGCGCGGTTCGGCGACGCGGGGGCGCTCAGGTCGGCGAGGGTGTAGCCGGATTCGGAGTCCGACAACCCGGTCGACCGGTACGACCCGTCGAGGACGACGCCGCTGTGCTCGACGCCCCGGTCGGACGGATCGCCCACCAGGACGCCGATTCCGAGCGCGGCGCCGAGCAACACGACGAGCCCGCCACCGAACGCGGCGAACCGCAGCCGATCCCGCATCAGACGGCGACCTCGTACCCCGCCTCGTCGACCGCGGCGGCCACGTCGGCATCGGCCAGCGGCGCGGCGCTGGCCACGCGCACGGCCCCGGTCGCGAGGTCGACGTCGACGCTGGTGACGCCATCGATCTTGCCGATCTCCGTCTTGACCGAGCCGGCGCAGTGCCCGCAGGTCATTCCCTTGACGGTGTAAGTGGTGGTGGCCATCTCCAACTCCTTCGCTCGCTGCAATCATACGGTGCCGGGGTATCTCCGACGAAGGAGAACATACCCCCTGTGGGTATGTGTCCGCAAGTGATTCGGCCCGGCTCGTTCAGTCGGCAGGCCACGCCAGCATCGCCAGCTCGGCCACCCGCTCCAGCTCGTCCCGGCTCGCTCCGTCCCGCGCCGCCTGCGACATCCCTTGCAGGACCGTCGCCACGAAGCGCGCCAGGGTCGCGGCGTCGGTGTCGGCGGGCAGCTCGCCCGTGTCGATGTCGGCCTGAATGCGCGCGGCGAACGTGGCGACGTTGCGATTGCGTAGTCCGCGAAGGAATTCGGCGACCTCCGCGTTCGTGGTGTTGACGGCCGCGCTGATCACCAGGCATCCCGCGGGCCTGCCGGGTGCGGTGTATTCGGCGGCCGCCTCGCGCAGGATCCGGCGGGTCATCGCGGTCGCCGTCGGCTCCTCGGCGATGGCGCGGGCGGTGAAGCCGCCGTAGTTGTCGCCGTAGTTCGCCACGGCCTCGGCGAAGAGCTTCGCTTTGTCGCCGAACGCCGCGTACAGGCTCGGTGGGCCGATGCCGAGTTCCTTGGTCAGGTCTCCGATCGAGGTGGCCTCGTAGCCGCGTTCCCAGAACAGGCGCAGCGCCTTGTCCAGCGCCGCTTCTCGGTCGAAGGAACGAGGTCGGCCCCTGGTCGCTGTGCTCATGACCCCGATTTTATAGCGATCACTAGATAATCTGCTACTGTCCCCTTCTGTAGTGATCGCTAGAGAAAGGAGCCCGGTCATGGGCGCACTGACGGGTAAGACGGCACTGGTGACCGGCGGCAGCCGCGGCATCGGGCGCGCCGTCGCGGAACGACTGGGACGCGACGGCGCGCGAGTCGCCGTGCACTACAACGGAAACGAGCAGGCCGCGAAGGACACCGTCGCCGCGATCGAAGCGGCGGGCGGCGCCGCCTTCGCGCTCCGCGCCGAACTCGGCGTGCCAGGCGACGCGGCCGCGCTGTGGGCGGCCTTCGACGCACACGCCGACGGCCTGGACATCCTGGTGAACAACGCGGGCACCGACGGCATCCGCGAGCCGATCGGCGGCACCGACGAGGCGGCCTTCGACCGGGTCTTCGCGATCAACACCAAGGCGCCGTTCTTCGTGACCAAACTCGGGCTGGACCGGCTCCGCGACGGCGGGCGCGTCGTCAACGTCTCCACCGGACTGACCCACGGGCTCGGCATGCCCGAGCTGATCGCGTACACGATGACGAAGGCGGCTATCGACTCGTTCACCGCGGTGCTTGCCAAAGAGGTCGGGGCCCGCGGCATCACGGTGAACGCGGTCGCCCCCGGCGTGATCGACACCGACATGAACGCGGGGTGGCTGCGCAATCCCGAGGCCGAGGCGGCGGTCGCGGCGTTCTCGCCGCTGCGCCGGGTGGCGCAGCCCGCCGAGGTCGCCGATATCGTCGGCTTCCTCGCTTCCGCGGACGCCCGCTGGGTGACCGGTCAGTGGATCGACGCGACCGGCGGTGCGCTGTTGTGACCAAACGGATCACGGCGGGTGAATGACGGATATCGAGCCCGGCAGTTGTCGGACCCACCCACTAGGCTTGAACACCGTGCTGTCAGTAGTGCCCAGCCCCGTCACCGTGCGCGCGCCGTCGAAGGTGAATCTCCACCTCGGCGTCGGCGACCTGCGCGCGGACGGGTACCACGACCTGACCACGGTGTTCCAGGCGCTCTCGCTCAGCGACGATCTCGAACTCGCGCCCTCGTCGGCGCTGACCGTCCGGGTGACCGGCGAGGGCGCGGCCGAGGTGCCCACCGACCGCAACAATCTGGTGTGGAAGGCCGCTGTGCGCCTCGCGCACCTCGCGGGCAGGGCCCCGCTGGTGGAAATCACCATCAGCAAAGGCATTCCGGTCGCGGGCGGCATGGCGGGCGGCAGCGCCGACGCGGCCGCCGCGCTGGTCGGCCTGAACGAGCTCTGGGACATCGGCCTTTCCCGCGACGAATTGGCCTCGGTCGCCGCCGAACTCGGCAGCGACGTCCCGTTCGCGCTGCACGGCGGTACCGCGCTCGGCACCGGCCGCGGCGAACGCCTGCTTCCCGTCTTGTCCCGCAACACCTTTCACTGGGTGCTCGCGCTGGCCAAGGGCGGGCTGTCGACGCCGTCGGTCTTCGCCGAGCTGGACCGGCTGCGCGAACTGGGCGAACCACCGCGGCTCGGCGAACCCCAGCAGCTGATGCAGGCGCTGGCCTCCGGCGATCCGGACCAGCTCGCTCCGCTGCTCGGCAACGACCTCCAGGCGGCCGCGGTCTCGCTGAAGCCGGAGCTGCGGCGCACGCTGCGCGCCGGCGTCGGCGCGGGCGCGCTCGCGGGCCTGGTCTCCGGCTCCGGGCCCACCTGCGCCTTCCTCTGCGAGAGCGAGGACGCCGCCGTCGCGGTGGCCGCGGAACTCGCGGGCGCGGGCGTCGCCCGCAGCATCCGCACCGCGAGCGGGCCGGTGCCGGGCGCGCGGATCATCGACACGGACACGTCGGCCAAGCGCTGATCCCGCCGCGCATCGACCGCGCGCGGGCGCCCGTGGCCGGGTGAGTAGGCTCGTACGGTCGGCAAATCACCCGGAGAGGCGGGCTAGCAGCGTTCATGTCCAACCTGATCAACCTGGAGCAGGTCTCCAAGAGCTTCGGGATCAAGCCCCTCCTGGACAACGTCTCGCTCGGCGTGCACGCGGGGGAACGCATCGGCGTGGTCGGCCTCAACGGCGGCGGCAAGACCACACTGCTCGAGGTGCTCACCGGCATCGAGGAACCGGACAGCGGCCGGGTGAGCAGGCTAGGCGGGCTGCGGATTGCCGTGGTCACGCAGCGCGGCACGCTGCCCGAGGGCGCCACCGTCGGTGAGGTGGTGCTGGCCGGCCTCGCGGACGATCAGATGACCGACGGCGTCGCCGAACACGAATGGGCCGCGAACCCGCGGATCCGGACCGTCCTCGACGGCATCGGCATCCAGGGCCTCGGCATGGAAACCCCGGTCGCCAACCTGTCCGGCGGTGAGCGCCGCCGCGTCGCGCTGGCCGCCGCGCTGGTGCGCGAGCTCGACCTGCTCGTGCTGGACGAGCCGACCAACCACCTCGATGTCGAGGGCGTGCAGTGGCTGGCCGCGCACCTGCTGAGCCGCCGCTCCGCCCTGGTGGTCGTCACCCACGACCGCTGGTTCCTCGACACCGTCGCCACCAACACCTGGGAGGTCGTCGGCGGCAAGGTCGAAAGCTACGAAGGCGGTTACGGCGACTGGATCTTCGCGCGCGCCGAACGAGCGAGGCAGGCCGACGCGAGCGAGGCGCGGCGGCGCAATCTGGCCCGCAAGGAGCTGGCCTGGCTGCGGCGCGGTCCGCAGGCGCGCACCTCCAAACCGCGCTACCGGGTGGAGGCCGCCGAGGCGCTGATCGCCGACGTGCCGCCGCCGCGCGACAGCGTCTCGCTGGCCGCGTTCGCCCGAAAGCGCCTGGGGCGGGTCGTCATCGAGCTCGAGGACACCACACTCGCCACGCCGGACGGCCGCGAGCTCGTGCGCGACCTGACCTGGCGGCTCGCGCCGGGAGAGCGAGTCGGCCTGGTCGGCGTCAACGGCTCGGGCAAGACCACCCTGCTGCGCGCGCTGGCCGGTGACGCCGCGCCCGCCGCGGGCAAGCGCATCCAGGGCCAGACCGTGCAGATCGGCTGGCTGCGACAGGAACTCGACGATCTGCCGACCGATATGCGCGTGCTCGAGGCGGTGCAGCAGGTCGCGCAGCGAATAATGCTGGGAGACAAGGAGATCTCGGCAGGTCAGCTGGCCGAGCGGCTCGGTTTCACCCCGGCCCGCCAGCGCACGCCGGTCGGCGATCTGTCCGGCGGTGAGCGGCGCAGGCTGCAGCTCACTCGCATCCTGATGGCCGAGCCCAACGTGCTGCTGCTCGACGAGCCGACCAACGACCTGGACATCGACACCCTGCAGCAGCTGGAGGATCTGCTCGACAACTGGGCGGGCACCCTGGTGGTCATCAGCCACGATCGCTACCTGATCGAGCGCATCTGCGACTCCAATTGGGCGCTGTTCGGCGACGGGAAACTCACCAACCTGCCCGGCGGCATCGAGGAATACCTGAACAAGCGGGCCGCGCAGGGCGCACCCGCGCCCGCCCGCGCCTCTGCCGACAAGCCCGCCGCGACGGCCACCGATTCCGCGGCCTACCGGGCGGCCCGCAAGGAACTCACCCGGCTGGAGCGCGCCATCGACAAGCTGTCCGAACGCGAAGAGCGCCTGCACGCCGCCCTCGCCGACGCCGCCACCGAACCGGACAAGCTCGTCACCCTCGGCGCCGAACTCAAACAGGTACTCGCCGAGAAGGAAACCGCCGAAGAACGCTGGCTCGAACTCGCCGACGGCGTCTGAGGACCCGTGGCGGGCCACCCGTTCGCAGCCCGTCGACGTGGTCCCGCATACCGTCCGCACGCTTCACACAAGCCACGCCTGCGTGAAGCGTGCGTGTGGTGTGTGGCAACCCAGCTCGCGCGCGAAGGCACGGCGGGGTCCGCTCAGCTGGACTCGGCGCGGCCTTCGGTCACCACCGGTAGGCACGTCTGCACGAAGTCCGCGCCGAAGGTCGTGAGCACGATGCTGCGGTAGTGCACCTTGGTGCCGAATCCGGAGCGCTTCAACAGCTCTCGCACCGGCGACTGCGCTTCCAGCAGCTGGTAGCGGTTCGGATTGTCGACCGGTTCCTTGGCGAACTCGATCAGCCCGAGTCTGCGCAGGTTGGTGAGGTACTGGGGCACCCGGTTCGGGAAGCGCAGCCCGGCCTGTTCGCCGATCAGCGTGAGCCCGGACAGGTAGCGCTCCGCGCCGAGCGCCCTCGGCCGTCCGACGCGGATGTCGATCGAGGGCTGTGGGCCGTCCACGTGCAGGAAGCGCAGGATGCGCGCCTCGTCGGGTGTCAGCTCCGCGAGCATTCCGGCGAAGGCGGGGTGGATTTCGGACGCCTCGGCGTGTGTGCTCGCCGAGAGGCGCAGCAGCGCGGCGCCCTGTTCGCGCAGGGTGGGCACGGCCGGATCGGTGCGCTCGGGCGTCGCGGCGGGCAGACCGAGCGCCCGGCGCACGGCGTCGCGGACCTCGGCTTCGGCCTCGGCGAGCACTTCGCGCGGCGGCACGCCCGCGATGCTGCCCTTCACCACGGTCCCGGTGACGCCGAGCGCGGTGTCGACGGTCCACGCGGTGACTTCGGAGGCGGCCGTGAAGGCGACCTTGGCCACCCCGCTCGCGGCGCGTACAGTCTCGCGCGGCGACGGCACGCGGCGTTTGGCGGGCGGCTTCGCCGCCGGTTCGATATCGGAGAGCGGCCACCGGGCGAGCTCCGTCGACGGCGCGACGGGTGCGGAATGCTCGGCGGCCTGGATATCGTCGCCGACCGCGTCGGCGTCCGATCCCGCGTTGTTCTCGCCCGAGCCCGTCATAGCCATGTCGTCGCCACTCCCATTCCGAAGATCAGAATGTGAGCGTATCCGGCGAAGAGGCCCAGCGCGCCGCCATGGACGAAAAGCAACCATTCATCCTGTTTGATGGCCGAGCGCAGCATTTCCACGAAGTCGGGCGGCTGTAGGGCGGACATCTGTTTGGCGATGTAATCGTTGATCTGCTTGCCCTGCTGGACATTGAAGTCCGGATCGGCGAACGCGATCGGCGCGATGGACATCGCCTCGGTGGTCAGCGTCGCCTGCAGCGAGTCGTATTCGCGGCTGCCGAGCATGAATTTCACCGCGGGCCGCGCCGGACCGAGCGCGCGGTCGGCGGCCGGGCGGAGGGTGTCCTCCAGCATCTGCATGGTGCGATCCGAGCGCGGACCGTTGAGCAGTTCGTCGCCGATGTTGGCGACCGTCATCACCTGACTCGACACCAGTTCGGCGTAGCCGTCGGTGATCTCGGACTGGCGCTTGATCAGCAGACCCTGCCGCCACGGGCACCACCACTTCGGGTAGGCCGGGGCGAAGATCATGTTGATGCCGATCCAGTTGACCACCCACCCGATGATCACACCGCCGATCGGCAGCACCACCCACGTCGACCATCCGGTGACGTGCAGGATGAGCACGAGCAGCGCACCCATCGGCGCGCCGAAGTAGAAACCGAAGTTCTGCATGAACCGCAGCTCTTTGGCGCCGAGCACCTGGAACAGCGTGTTGAGCAGCTGCGGTCGCGCCTGGAAGTAGCGGATCACCATTTGCTTGACGTCGATCAGCTGATCGATGTTGGCGCCGAGTTCCTCGGTCAGCTCGCGCAGGATCTCGGGCAGCTGCTGGCGCACCCGCGCGTGCACCATCTCGCGCACCTGACCGGGCAGGTTGTACCAGAGCTGCGGGTGCTCACGGCGCAGGATTTCTTCGACGATGTCGGTGATCTGCGCGTCGGCGATGCTGGCCAGATGCTCGGCCAGCTTGTCGGGTTCCAGTTCGCGATAGAAGTCGGAGACGCTACCGAGCTTGGCGAGTCCTTTGTCGACGGCGATGCTGGCCATTTTGTCGGCACGTGAGGGAACGATGCCCTGCCAGCCCATTCTGCCGTCGTAACTGAGCAGCGGCAGCACCTGGATTCGCTTGGGCAGGAAAGGATAGAGCGCCCGCAGGCCGGGCACCCGGACGCCGTGAAAGGCGATGGGCTGGAACAGCATGAGCACGCCGGTCCAGTTGGTGATGTAGCCGATCACTCCTGTGAAAAGCGGAATGGTCAAAAGCTCGAGGAGGATCGTGGGGTGAACTCCGAAAACACTCTCTAACAACGACACCCTCCTGCCGAAAAACCGGTGATCGCCGCCTCACCGGCACCCCAAACTAGCACCCTGTCGGCAGCTGGACCCTATTGTGAGTTGCGGCGCTTCGTCCACAACCCGCAGAGACAGACCAGAGAGTAGTGTCTGAGACATCAGTCACAGTATCTGTCTCGAATGCCGCATTGTCTCGGTCGGGACGAGAGAATGACGTCCGCCACATCCTTATTCGCGAATGAAACATGCTGGGGTGCTGGCGATCGGGTCCGACGGGTGGGTCGGCCGGGACGCGCGAACAGTTGGGGTTCGCTGTGCCTGGAAGACGGTCGGGCAATAATCTGTGGGCGGATTCGTTCACTTGGCGACACTTCGGAGTAGCACGTGGCAGACGACAGGACCGGACAGGACGTGACCCGGGCCGGTTCCCGCGCGGTAGAGCGCAGCTCGGATGTCGAACAACGGCAGATCAGCAACGAGGCGAGGCTGATCCGCGGGGTGTTCCGGGCCGCGGGGCTGGCCGCGGGTACAGCCGTGCGCGGCGGGCAGTGGGCGGTGAACACCTCGTACGAGGTGACCAAGGAGATCGCTCAGGCCGCGCTGGACGGCGAATCCTCGGCGGAGATCGCCGAGCGGACCGGCAACGCGCTGCGCTCGATCGCGCGCAGTGCGCTCGGCGTGACCGAGGGCTCGGTGCGCGAAATCGTCAGTTACGTACCGACTCCCACCGGCGCGGCCCAGCAGGCCATCGCGATGGGCTCGTACCTGCGCTCGGCCACCACCGAGGAGCTGCGCCGACGCGGCGACGCGCTGCTGGCGCGGTCGGCCGACGTCTACTTCACCGAGGACGTGCACCCGGCCTACGACCGCATCCTCGACGAGATCGCCCCCGACGAGGCGCGCATCCTGCGCTTCATGTCGCTGAACGGTCCGCAGCCCGCGGTGGACGTGCGGACCAACCGTCCGCTCGGCATCGGATCCGAACTCGTCCAGGGCGACCTGACCTCGGTGCCGGAGCAGGCGGGCGTGCGGTACCCGGACCGCGCCCGGTCCTACCTGATCAACCTCAACCGGCTCGGCCTCACGCTGACCTCCGAGGATCCGGTGGTCCTCAGCCGCTACATGGTGCTCGAGGTGCAGCCGGTGGTGGAGGCCGCGCTGAAGAAGGCGGGGCGCGCGCCGAAGATCGTGCGCAAGAGTCTGCGGCTGACCGAATTCGGCGAGGATTTCTGCCGCACCTGCTTTACCATCGGTAGTTGATCTTCCCGGGCTCCGGTCCGGCGTTGATAGCAATCTGATACAGATCTCCCAAACCGTGAAGCTCGGCGGCTTCGGATGGGATTGTTGAGGTATGGATCAGGGAAGCGGCGAGCAGGGGCGCGGCGACTCGACCGTGGAAGCGGCCGAGGATACCGCCGAGCGTGCGGAAGAGACCGCCGAACGCGCGGGCTCCGAACCGCGCAACGGCGCTGCGCCGGAGGAAGCTGCTCAGCCGGAGGCCGCTGCCCAGTCGGAGGAAGCCGACATCCGGGATCCCCGAGCTGTCGTCCAGCCGCCCGCCGACCGGCCGGGTATGGACGACGTCGCGGCCATCAGCCGCCTCAAGTTCCGCTACCTGCGCGCACTGGACACCAAGTCCTGGGAAGAATTCGCCGACACTATGATTCCCGAGGCCACCGCGACCTACAGCGAGTACCTGCAGTTCGAATCGCGTGACGCCTTCCTCGCCTTCATGCGCAACACGCTCGGTCCGCACGTCATCACCGAGCACCGCTGCGATCACCCCGAGATCGACGTGGAAGGCGACACGGCAACGGGCACTTGGTATCTTGCCGACACCGTGCTCATCCCGGCGCACAACATGCTGCTGCGCGGCGCGGCCTTCTACACCGACCGCTACGCGCGCTGCGAGGACGGCCAGTGGCGGATCGCACACACCGGATACGAGCGCACCTACGAGGTGGTGCTCTCGCTCAGCGACCTGCCGAGCCTGCGCTTGACCTCCAGCCGCTGGGGTCTGATCGCCAGGGAGGACGGCATCGCGCCGGTCGAGCGCGAACCGGGAGCCGCGCCGGTGCACCAGGAGCCCGAGGCCGAATGACCGTGGAGCCGGCGCGGGTGACCGAACCGGAGTTCGAACGCATGGTCGCCCCGCTGCGCGCGGAACTGCATGTGCACTGCTATCGGATGCTGGGTTCGGTGCACGATGCCGACGACGCGGTGCAGGAATCGCTGGTGCGAGCCTGGCGCAACCTCGACAAACTGACCGATCGCGCCGGACTGCGGCCCTGGCTCTACCGGATCGCGACCAACCGCTGCCTGACCCTGCTCGAGACCCGCCGCCGCCGCGAACTGCCGGTGGACCTGAGCCCCGGCGCGCCGCTGACCGATATTGCCTGGCTGGAGCCCTATCCCGACGCCGAGGTGCGCGGCACGGCTCCGGAGGCCGGATACGAGGCGCGCGAGGCGGTGGAGCTGGCGTTCGTCGCCGCGCTGCAATATCTGCCCGGATTGCAGCGCGCCGCGTTGGTGCTGCGTGACGTGCTCGGTTTCTCGGCCCGCGAGACCGCGGAACTGCTGGAGATCAGCGTGGCCTCGGCCAACAGCGCGTTGCAGCGCGGGCGCGCCGGGGTCGAGTCGCGGCTGCCCGCGCGATCCCAGCGCGCGTCGCGCAGCATGGCCGACGCCGAGATCCGCGATCTGGCGAGGCAGTACGCGGACGCGTGGGAGGCGGGCGACGTGTCGGCGATCGTCGCCTTGCTCAGCGCGGACGCGAAGTACTCGATGCCGCCGCTGCCCGAGTGGTACGCCGGTCGGTCCGCCATCCGCGAGTTCCTGCTCGACGGTCCGCTGCGCTATCGCTGGCGCTTCCTGCTCGCCTCGGCCAACGGTCAGCCCGCCTTCGGCACCTACCTCTGGGACGAGGAGCGCGAAGTCTTCGCCGCGATGGCGTTGGACGTGGTCGCGATGCGCGACGGGCGCATCGCCGAGGTGGTCTCGTTCCTGGATCCCGGACTCTTCCCGGCCTTCGGCCTGCCCGCGGAACTGCCCGCCTGACAGCTACCCGCCCGAAAATATCCGCAGCACCGATGAGTTCGGCGCGCGGCGCGGGTTATACGGCCGACGGGACGGACCCGCACGCCGCCGCGACCGGCGGCCGCACCGAAGGGAATGCCACCATGACCGACGAAGCGCAGATCCGCGAGCTGATCGAACGATGGGCCGCCGCCGTGCGCGCGGCAGATCTCGACGCGGTACTCGCTGACCACGCGGCTGGCATCGTGATGTACGACGTGCCGCCGCCAAACGACGGCGTCCGCGGCATCGACGCCTACCGGGAGACCTGGCCGCCGTTCTTCGCCTGGCTGGCCGCGGGCGCGGTGTTCGAGATCGTCGCGCTCGATGTCACCGCGGGCGAAGACGTCGCGTTCGCGCACGCGCTGCTGCGCTGCGGGACGCCCGAGGAGTTCCTGGCCGATCCGGACAACCGATTGCGGCTGACCATCGGGCTGCGCAAGGACGACGGCCGCTGGGTGGTCGTTCACGAACACCACTCGTTCCCGCTACCGACCGCCGATCCGGCCGCAGCCGAGGCGGAACTCCCTGCGCTACACCAGGATTGATACGACGCCCTGATGAGGAAGCCGGGCCCGGGCGGTTCGACTTCAGGCCGTGACGCCGTCGCCGTCAGTTGTCGGCGGCGGCGACCAGCGGTTCGAGCGTCAGCTTCGGGTGTTCCTTCTCGATGTACTGCAACCGCCACTTGTCGCTGAACAGCGCGAGCAGCGCGCCGTCGCTGCGGGTGAACACCTCGACGCCGCGCTGGCGGCCGAGTTCCTCCGCCGACGCGGCGTCGGTGCGCCTGGCCAGCGAGTAGCCGAGGTGTTCCATGGTGGTCTCGACGTTGAACTCGGCCATCATGCGCGCGGTGACCACCTCGAACTGCATCGGGCCGACGGCCGCGAGCACGGGGGAGGCGTCGCCGCGGACGTCGTTGCGCAGCACCTGCACCACGCCCTCGGAATCGAGCTGGTCGATGGCCTTGCGGAACTGCTTGTACTTGCCCGCGGTCCGCGCGCGCAGCACCGCGAAGTGCTCCGGCGCGAAGGACGGGATCGGCGGGTACTCCACCTTCTTGTCCACGAACAGCGTGTGGCCGGGCGCCAGCGCGGTCGCGTTCACCAGGCCGACCACATCGCCCGGGTAGGCGGTGTCGACGGTGGCGCGTTCCCGGCCGAACACGGTCAGCGCGTACTTGGTCGCGAACGGTCGCCCGGTCTGCGCGTGCGTCACCACCATGCCGCGCTCGAACTCGCCGGACACGATCCGCATGAAGGCCAGCCGGTCGCGATGCGCGGTGTCCATGCCCGCCTGCACCTTGAACACCACCGCGCTGAACGGATCGGTGGTGTTGCGCGGCGTGCCGTCGACGGCCTTGCGCGCGCCGGGCGCGGGAGCCAGCGCCACCAGCGTCTCCAGCAGCTGGCGCACACCGAAGTTCAGCATCGCGGAGGCATAGATGACCGGCGAGGTCTGTCCCGCGAGAAACAGCTCCTGGTCGTGGTCCTGCCCGGTGGCCGAGAGCAGTTCGCTCTCCTCGACGGCGGTGATCCACGCCTCGCCCTCGCGCACCTCGGCGGACTGGGGGGTGATCGATTCCTCCGGCGCGATCGTCGCGCCGCCCGCGGTGCGGGTGAAGTGGATGTATTCGAGCGCCTCGCCGTCCGTGCCTCGGCGCAGCAGACCGCGGAAGTCGCCCGCGATGCCGACCGGAAGGAACAGCGGCGTCGGGGTGAGGCCGATTCGCTCCTCGATCTCGTCGAGCAGCTCCAGCGGCGCGCGGCCAGGGCGGTCCCACTTGTTGATCACGGTGATCACGGGGATGCCGCGGTGGCGGCAGACTTGGAAAAGCTTCAGCGTCTGCGGCTCCAAGCCCTTCGCGGCGTCGATGAGCATCACGGCCGCGTCCACCGCGGTGAGCACCCGGTAGGTGTCCTCGGAGAAATCGGAGTGACCGGGGGTGTCGACCAGGTTGATGACGTTGTCGACCTCGGAGCCCGCGGCGCGGTAGTTGAACTGCAGTGCGGTGGAGCTGACCGAGATGCCGCGGGCCTTCTCCATCTCCATCCAGTCGGAGACTGTCGACTTGCGGCCCGCCTTGCCGTGGATCGCGCCCGCCTCGGAGATCATCCTGGCGTGCAGCGCCAGCGCCTCGGTGAGCGTCGACTTGCCTGCGTCCGGGTGCGAGATCACTGCGAAGGTGCGGCGCCGGGCGACCTCGGCGGGCAGTCCGCGCGGGGTCGGCGCGACGACGTCCTCAGGGGCGGTCAACGTGAGCAACCTTTCACAGGCGAGCGAACGAACAACCTGTCCAGATTACGCGACCGGGGTTGCGCACCGCCGAACCGCGTCTGACCACCCGATTCATATGCCGCGTAAGGGCTGGGGTATGGTGTTCGGGTTGTCTCGGCGAGGGTGTCCGCAGACGTTTTTGCGACACCGTGATCGACGCGGCTCGGCTTCCGGCCGTCCTCGTTCGGTCTTCGCCCCGACGAGTAGACCAGAACCCAGCCCAGGGCGCCACCCTCCCTGGCGGGCACCTTAGACAAGCCCGGAAGAGCCGTAGGAGTAGATCCAGTCATGTCCGACGTCAACCTTCTCGAAGCCGCCGTACGCACCGAGTTCGGCAAGGGAGCCGCGCGTCGCACCCGTCGCGACGGCAACGTCCCCGCCGTGCTGTACGGCCACCAGGCCGACCCGCAGCACCTCGCTCTCAACGCCCAGGCCTTCGCCGCCATCCTGCGCGAGCACGGCACCAACGCGGTGCTGAACCTCGTCATCGACGGCAAGCAGCAGCTGGCGCTGACCAAATCCGTTGTGGTGCACCCGATTCGCCGCTACATCGAGCACGCCGACCTGCTCATCGTGAAGCGTGGCGAGAAGGTCACTGCCGATGTCCCCGTCACCGTCACCGGTGACGCCGCCGGGGGCACCCTGGTCACCCAGGAAGCCACCACCATCTCCATCGAGGCCGAGGCGCTGAACCTCCCCGAGGCCATCGAGGTCTCCGTCGAGGGCGTCGAGGCGGGCACCCAGATCACCGCGGGCGAGCTGCAGCTGCCGTCCGGCGTCGCCCTGGCCGCCGATGCCGAGACCCTGGTCGTCAACGTCATCGCCGCGCCGGCCGCCGAGCCGGAGGCCGCCGAGGCTGAGGCCGAGAGCGCCGAATAAGGACGCCGGAACCGGTTCGTCGATGACCGAATCAACGACCGGGCCCGCGCTCGTCGTCGGACTTGGTAACCCAGGTCCGGAGTACGAGCGCACCCGGCACAATGTCGGTTTTCTGGTCGCCGACGTGCTCGCCGAGCGCGTCGGCGGCCGTTTTGCCGTGCACAAGAAGTCCGGCGCCGACCTGTTGCAGGCCCGCCTCGACGGCCGCCAGGTCCTGATCGCCAAGCCGCGGTCCTACATGAATCTCTCCGGCAGGTCGGTGGCCGCGCTCGCCAGGTTCTTCTCCGTGCCGCCCACCGAGGTGATCGTCGTGCACGACGAACTCGATCTGCCCTTCGGCGCGGTCAAGCTCAAGCGCGGCGGCGGGGAAGGCGGCCACAACGGGCTCCGGTCCATCTCCAGCGCGCTGACCACCAAGGAGTACGTGCGCACTCGGATCGGCATCGGTCGTCCGCCCGGCAGGCAGGACCCGGCCGATTTCGTGCTCAAGCCGTTCTCGACGCCGGAGCGCAAGGAAGTTCCGGTGATCGTCGAGCAGGCCGCCGACGCCGTGGAACTGCTGCTGCGCGTCGGGCTGGAAACCGCGCAGAATCAACTGCACTGACCGATCGAACGCACCGAGCCGTCGACGGCACTGGACGCGGGCGAGAATCGGTGCTCAGGCCGGGAACCGGTAGCGGGTCTGGCTGAACGACTCGCCCTTCCCGAACGCCAGGACCTTGTCCGGGGCGACTCCGAAGACCAGCGCGGTAGTGCCCTCGCCGTTGTCGAAACCACCGTCGCGGACGCCGAAATCCCAGTCCAGTCGCTCCTTCCAGAGCTGTGCGAGCCGCAGCAGCGTCGACTCGTCGGTGACCCGCGCCGCCCTGCCCTCCAGCACCACGTCCAGGCCGCTGTCCGCGTCGTCGGTGCCGGTGGTCAGCGTGCAGCGCGGTTCGGCCGCAAGGTTTTTCGCTTTCTGCTCCGTCGCGCCCGTGCAGAAGTACAGGCCACCGTCGTGCCACACCGCATGCAGCGGGGTGACGTGCGGCGCGCCGGTGCGGCGCACGGTGGCGATCCAGAACATCCGCGCGGCGGCCAGCACGCCGTCCACCTCCGCCCACGGCCGGGGCGTGGCCTCCGGGCTGCTGAAGCGCTGATCGAGTTCGATGGTGGGCTCGGACACGATGTCTCCTCGGGGTCGGGGGTCGTCCGGTGCGCGGGTGGCTACCCCGCGCGCTCACCTGTCTGGACGACGCGACCCCGCGGAATTCATCGGTGCGCGTCAGTGCAGGTGGACGGCGGTGGCGGAGCGGCGCAGCTTGCCCGACGAGGTCTTCGGCAGTGCGCCGGGGCCGAGCACGGCCACCGTGCGGGGACGGACGCCGACCTCGGAGAAGACGGCGTGCACGATCTCGCGCTCGATGCGCTTGACCTCGTCGTGGTTCTGATGGTCGTTCGATTCCACCACCACGGCGAAGCTTTCGCGCTTCTGTCCCGCGTCCAGCCGGACCGCGACCGCGTTGCCGGGCCGCACGCCGGACACGCGCATGGCGGCCCGCTCGATATCGGTCGGGAAGATGTTGCGCCCGCCCATGATGATCACGTCCTTGATGCGGCCGCAGACCACCACCAGGCCCTCGTCGGTGAAGTAGCCGATGTCGCCGGTGTCGAGCCAGCCGTCCTCGTCCTGGGCCGGGCGGAATCCGTCGACCGTCACATAGCCGGAAGTCACTGCGGGCCCGCGCAATTCGATGACGCCGACGGAACGGGTCGGCAGTGGTTGGCGTTCGGAGTCGACGACGCGGCCCTCCAACTGGTCGACCAGGTAGCCGAGCGTCGGCAGGCGGCGCACGTTGGCGTGGCCGATGTGCTGATCCGGCACCGGCACCGCCTTGCCGAGCGCCTCCAGCAGATCGGCGTCGATGATGTCGAGCACCTGTCCGTGGCCCGCGTCGGGGACGGACACGGCCAGCGTCGTCTCGGCCATCCCGTACACCGGGGTGAGCGCCATCGGATTGAGCCCGAAGCGTTTTCCGGCCTCGGCGAGTGCCTCCATGGTGTCGGGGTCCACCGGTTCGGCGCCGTTCCACATGTAGCGGACGCTGCTCAGGTCGAGCGTGCCGTCCTCGGCCTGCTTCAGCCTGCGGGCCAGCAGGGAGTAGGCGAAATTCGGGGCCGCCGTGACGGTTCCGCGGTACTTGTCGATCAGCTGGGCCCACAGCACCGGCCGTGTCAGGAAGTCCAGTGGCGTCACGCACACCACCGTGGCGCCGAATTGCATCGGGACGCTGAGGAATCCGACCATGCCCATGTCGTGGAAGAGCGGGAGCCAGCTGATCATCACGTCGTGGTCGAGCTGGAATTTCACCCGGTCGAACATCGCGTAGGCGTTGACGTAGAAGTTGCCGTGCGTGATCTGCACCGCCTTCGGCGATCCGGTGGAGCCGGAGGTCAATTGCAGCAGGGCGACATCGGATTCGGTGGTCGGCACGGGATCGGTGTCGGGGCCCTCCGCCAGCTGGTCGATCCGCACCACGGTGATGCCGCGTTCGCGCAGCAGCGGTTCCGCCGCCTCGAACGGCGCGCCGAGGACCACCGCGTGCGCCTCGATCATGCCGAGCACGGTTTCGGTGTCGCGGGCCCACACCGCAAGGTCGGTGCGCGGGGTCGGTTGGTGCAGCATCGTGATGGACGCGCCGCGCATCCAGATCGCTTGGCAGGCGGGCGCGATGTCGACCGGCATGCCGGCGAGCACGCCGACCGCGTGGCCGTGGTCGATCCCCGCGGCCGCGAGTCCGCCCGCCATGCGGCGCGCCGTCCGGTGGATCTCGCCCCAGGACTGTCGCAGCGGCGCGTCCGGCTCCCCGGTCACCAGCCCACGGCTGGTCGACCGCGCCGTCGCGTACATCTCGTCGGTGAACCTGCTCACTGTCGGACTCCTCGTCACACGATGGACCGAGCACCCGGCCTCTTCCCACTATCCCGCGGGAAAGCCGCGACGTTAACCCCTCACCGCATCCGATATGTGCGCGGTTCCTGCGCGGGCTGTAGCTGCGGTTCTCCCTCAGTTGTGCCCATACGGGCGACGCCTATGCCTCTGCGTGCTCGTGCCGCGGGACGAGAAGGTGGCGGCGTAGGTGTCTACGTATTGGCGGCCCGATCGCCGTGCCAGCTCGCGCATCAGCGCGTCGGTTTTGGTCCGCGCGTCCGTGCGCGCCCCGGCGGGCGGGTAATGGCGTGGCGCGCCGAAGTGAATGCGCACCTTGGCGAATCGCCACATGCGGCTGCCGGGCGGATTGACCCGGTCGGTGCCGGACAGCACGACCGGCACCACCGGTGCGCCGGTCGCGATGGCCACCCGCAGCGCCCCGGTCCGGCCGCGGTAGACGCGTCCGTCCGGTGAGCGGGTGCCCTCCGGATGAATGGCCCAGATGCCGTCCTCTTCCAGGATCCTGGTCGCGGCCGCGAGCGCGTCCGCCGCGGCGGTGCCGCCGGTCCGGTCGACGGGCACCTGGCCGGAGACGGTGTAGAACCAGCGATTGAACCGGCCCTTCCACCCCGTGCCCGTGAAGTACTCCTGCTTGGCCAGGAAGGTGACCCGGCGGGGCAGCACCAGCGCCAGGTACAGCGAGTCGATCACCGCCAGATGGTTGGCGGCGATGATCACCGGCCCGCTACGCGGCACGTGCTCGAGGCCGACCACCTCCGGCCGGCCGAGGATCCGCAGCAGCGGACCGAGCAGGACGTGCTTGAACAGGTGATACCACACGGGAACCTCTCCATCGGCGAAAACGTAGACAATGTCTACACGGCGCGCGTAGACATTGTCTACCCCACTGGGCGCGGGCGCCTCACCGAAGGGGCACAATGTTTCGCGTGGCAGGGAACGAACCGCTGAGCGAACGACTGATCGCCGTCGGCGTCGATCTGCTGGAACAGGAAGGTGCGGACCGGCTCGGGCTGCGCGCCATCACCCGCGCGGCGGGCGTCTCGCACGGCGCGCCCCGCCGCCACTTCCCGACCCACAAGGCGCTGCTGGCGGCCATCGCGGCGCGGGGCTTCGCCGACCTCGCCGAGCGCTTCACCACGTCCGACGCCGTGGACGCTCCGGCGCGAGAGCGGTTGCGCCGCATGGCCGTCGACTACGTCGGCTTCGCGGCCGCCCGCCCGCAGATGTTCACCCTCATGTTCCGGCACGACCTCCTCGAAGGTTCCGGCGCGAACCTGCGCGCCACCACCCTCCCGCTCTTCGACCGCTTCGCCGATCTCGTCCGCCGGACCTGCCCCGCCACCCCCGACCGCGCCCTCCTCCTCTGGACCGCACTACACGGCCTGGCCACCCTCCGCGCGAACCGCAGCCTCACCCTCGTCGCGCCCAGCGCAGACGACTCGACACTGGTCGACGAAATCCTCGAATTACACCTCAGCTGAACAACTTTCCGCTGGTACGGCGCGTCGCGGAGCGGCACGCCGACGGCGATCGGTTCCGTCGGTGCGCGCCGGTACTGTGCCGCGCATGCCATCGCACCAGCATGAGCTGATCATCGACATGTTCCGGAGCCGACCGGACTTGATCCCGCCGTTGCTGGCAGCGCTCGGCTGGCAGCTGCCCGAGTTCGACAAAATCGAGAACCTGTCCGGTGACCTGCCGATTCTGGCGCCGACCGAGTACCACGCGGATTCGGTGGCGGTGCTGCATGCCGCGGCAGGGCCGGTGCTGGCGGTGGTGGTCGAGGTCCAGCTACGTCCTGATCCGGACAAGCGGTGGTCGTGGCCGGTTTACGTCGCCGCACTGCGAGCGCGGTGGAAGTGCCCGACGGTGCTGCTGGTGCTGTGCCCTGACAAGCGGACCGCGCGTTGGGCGGCGAAGCCGATCGATTTCGGGTATGGCCACCCGTATGCCCGGCTGGTGCCGCTGGTACTCGATCCGTCCGCCGTCCCGGTGGTCACCGACCTGGAAACCGCCAATACGCTGCCGGAACTCGCGGTGCTGTCGGCTGCGTCGCACCACACGCACCCGGACAACGCGAAGGTGTTCGCGGCCGCCGTGGCGGCACTCGCGACTTTCGAGGCAGACCGGTCCAAGCTGTACTATGACTTCATCCTCGAGAGGCTGCCCAGAGCCGCCCGATCCGTTTGGGAGACGCTGATGACCTCCACGCTCCGCAATTACGAATATCAGAGTGACTTCGCCCGCCGGTATTTCGCGGATGGGCAGCAGAAGGGGGAAGCGGAGGGCGAAGTCCGTGCCCTGCTCACGGTGCTGGAGGCGCGTGGCATTCCGGTATCCGACGAGGCCCGCGATCGCATCACGGCGTGTACCGACATCGAGCGGCTGACCCAGTGGGTGCGCAGTGCGGTAACGGTTGCGACGGCTGAGGAGCTGTTCGCGGAGTAGCGCCGAGCCATTGGAGCGGGCGCCGGTGCACTTTGGCTCCGCTGGTTTACAAGGTCATTGCTCTTCCATGTGTGACGACGGTGTGGGGAGACGCTGATGATGCGTATCGGCGGGCGCCCATACGTATATGAGAGCGAGTTCGCTCGGCGATACTTCGCCGACGGCGAGAAGGCGGGCATACGACAGGGCAAGCGGGATGCGATCAGAGACTCGGTGTTCGTCGTGCTGAACGTGCGGGCGATCCCGGTGCCGGACGATGTCCGCGATCGCATCTCGGCTTGTGCCGAGACCGAACAGCTGTCGGCATGGCTGCGGCGCGCGGCGGTGGTCGAGGACGCGGACGATCTGTTCCGCGATTAGCGGCGCGGGGGGAACGGGATTCGCGTCAGGTCTTCGGCGATGACCAGGTCGCCGGTGAAGTACTTCTCCGCTTCGGCGCGGTGGCCGTCGAGGGTGCGGTAGCGCTGGGAGAAGTGGGTGAGGACGAGGGTGTGGGCGCCTGCTTCGGCGGCGACGCGCGCCGCTTGGCCTGCGGTGAGGTGGCCGTATTCCTCGGCGAGGTGGGCGTCGGCGTCGAGGAAGGTCGCTTCGATGACCAGAACGTCTACGCCGGAAGACAATTCGTACACGCCTTGGCACAGGCGGGTGTCCATGACGAAGGCGAAACTCTGCCCCGGTCTCGGCTCGCTGACCTCGGCCAGAGTGACGGCGCCGCCGTCGATTTCGAGAACGCCTTCGCGTTGCAGGCGGCCGATGTCGGGTCCGCGAACACCGCGGGCGCGCAGCAGGTCCGGCAGCATCCGATGCCCGGCGGGCTCGGTCAGTCGATAGCCGAACGCCTCGACCGGATGCGACAGCGGCACTGCCTCGATACCGAAAGGCGCGTCCGGCGCGGGCAACGCACCGGGCCCGGCGATCGGCCGCGCCCGCAGCTCGACCGTCCGGTAGAACGCCGTGGCATTGCACAGCCGCTCGAAATACGCCTCGCCGGAAGCCGGGTAGTACACGTCCACCGGATGGGCGACCCGATCCAAGTTGATCCGCTGCACGATGCCGGGCAATCCGAGGCAGTGGTCACCGTGGAAGTGCGTCACCGCGATCCGCGTGATGTCGCCCGCCGCCAGCCCCGCGAACGCCATCTGACGCTGGGTGCCCTCGCCGGGATCGAACAGCACACCCTCGGCGCCCCAACGCAGCAGATAGCCGTTGTGGTTGCGCTGCTTGGTCGGCACCTGGCTTGCGGTGCCGAGCACGACGAGTTCGCGCTGCGACATCAGAGCGCGGCGACGGCGGCCACGAATCGGTCCAGTTCCTCGAAGGAGACGAAGCAGTGCGGGGACGCGCGGACCACCGAGTCCAGACCCCGCGCCGTCATGTCCAGCAGTGTGGAACTGGCGAAACTGACCGTGACCGTGATGTTCTGGGCGGCGAGCCGGTCGCGCACCTCGGTGGCGGCGCGCCCGTCCACCGTGAACGAGACGATGCCGCTGTGCCGGACGCCGTTGTCGCGCACGGTGACTCCGCCGATCTCGGGCAGCGCCTTGCGCAGGTACTCCGCCCGCGCGCCGATCGCGGCGTAGACGTCCTCCGGCCCGAGGTCGAGCAGGTATCGAACGGCCGCGCCGAGCCCGAGCCGGGCCGCCACATCGCATTCCCAGAATTCGAAGCGACTGGCGTCCGGCGCGAGCCGGTACTCGTCGAGACCGGTCCACTCCGCGCTGTGCAAGTCGAGCCGCTGCGGCTCCATCGAAGCGGCCAATTCCGGTCGCACATAGAGGAATCCGGTGCCGCGCGGCCCGCGGAGCCACTTGCGCCCGGTGACCGAGAGCGCGTCGACGCCGAGTTCGACCACGTCGATCGGGATCTGTCCCGCCGACTGGCAGGCGTCGAGCAGCACGAGCGCGCCCACCGAGTGGGCGATTCTGGTCGCCTCGGCGGCCGGGTTCACCAGTCCGCCGTTGGTCGGCGCGTGCAGCAGCGACACCAGTCTGACGCGTTCGTCGACCAGCTCGGCCATGGCGTCCAGGTCGAGCTGCCCACTGCCGTCGTCCGGGATCCGCTCGACCGTCGCGCCGGTCGCGCGGGCCCGCTGAATGGCCGCGATGGCGTTGCTGGCGTAGTCCGATCCGGAGATCAGCACGCGGTCACCGGGCCCGAGCGGGACGGAGTAGAAGAAGTCGGCCCAGGACCGCGTCGCGCTGTCACTGAGGGCGATGGCGCCGGGATCGGCGTTGATCAGTCCGCCGATCGCGGTCTTGACCGCGGCGAGGTCGTCGAGGCGTTCGTTGGCGGCGCGGTAGCCACCGATCTCGGCCTCCCTGCGCAGGTGGTCGACGACGGTGTCCAGGACGATCCTGGGCGGGAGCGAGGAGCCCGCGCTGTCGAGGAAAACCAGCCCGGAATCGGACCGGCAGCCCGGCGTGTCCTCGCGTACCCGTGTCTCGTCCAGCATGTCGACGACCTTATCGGTACGGAAGTCCCGGCGCAGGCGCTCGCGCAGTGCCCCAGGTAGGACCATCTGTTCGGTTGCTGGACGGATTTTTGTCGGTATCCGTGGCTACCCTGGTTGGAACGGAACCACGATGAGAGCGCGTTCGGATGAGTGTTCGAGCGCGGACGACAGCGACACGAACCACGATCATGGCGCTCGGACGGATGTCCGGCCCGCGCACGAACTCAGGTGGAGGTTGGCATGGCGGCCATGCTCGAACATCCGGAATCAGCCAGGCAAGCCATCGAGCCCGGCGATCTGTCCACGCGTGCGGCCGCCGAGGCCTATGTGGGCGGCGTCTGCTTCAAGTTGGGGCCACCGACGCTGATCGGCGCCGAGCTCGAATGGCTCACCGTGCAGGGTGAGTGTTCGGCGTCCGGGCCCGCGGCAGGGCCACGCCCGCAGCTGTCTGCCTTCGCAGCCGCCCTCGGACCGTACGCTCCGCGGTCCATCACCCCCGATTCGCCCGCGCTACCGCTGCCGGGGGGAAGCCGGGTCACTCTCGAACCCGGCGGTCAGATCGAACTCTCCAGCGCACCGTATGCCGCCGCCGCCGAACTGTGCGAGCGCCTTGTCGACGATGCCCGCTACCTGCGCGAGTTGCTCGAAACCCAGTGCATCCGAATCCTTTCGCTCGCCGCCGACGCGGACCGCCGCCCGAAGCGGGTGTTGCAATTGCCCCGCTACCGCGCCATGGAGCAGTCATTCGGCGGCATCGGCCCCTTCGGCAAGCTGATGATGTGCAACACCGCGGCCGCCCAGGTCAGCGTCGACGCGGGCGCCGACCGCGCCGAGGTCACCGCCCGGTGGACCGCGCTGTATGCCATGGGCCCGGCCCTTGTCGCCGCCTTCGCCTGTTCCCCTTCGCTCCACGGCGCACCCGACGGTGCCTGGGCCTCGCAGCGGATGCGCGCCTGGCTCCGCCTCGACAACGCCAGGACCCGCCCGCCGGTGCAGGAGTGGTCCGACCCCGTGGCCGCCTACGGCCGCTGGGCGCTCGACGTGCCGCTGTTGTGCGTGCGCAGACCCGACGCGGCCGCGAACGGCGACGGTCTCGGATGGGCGGCCCCACCGGGCGCGACCTTCGGCGACTGGCTGTCCGGCGCGCTGGACGACGAGATCGGCCGCCGCCCCGACATCGCCGACCTCGACTACCACCTGACCACCTTGTTCCCGCCGGTCCGCGCCTCGGGGCACCTGGAGGTCCGCTACCTGGACGCGCAGCCGGGCGACACCTGGACGGTGCCGGTTCACGCCATCGACGCGCTGCTGTCCGCACCCGCGGTGGTCGCCGAGGCGACGGCGCTGGCCGCGCCCGTTGCGGGCCGGTGGTTGCAGGCGGCCCGCTACGGTCTGGCCGACGCCGAGATCGGGAAGGTGGCCGTCGACCTGCTCGCCCTCGCCGCCGCGCACGCCCGCACGCGGTCGGCGGCTCGTGAACTCGACGACGCCTCGCAACGATGTCGTCGCGGCCGCACTCCGACCGATGCTCGGGTGGAGGCCGCGTCGTGAATCAACCAGCAGCGTGTAACGACCACGCGCACAGCATCATTCGACGAGGCCGCGGCGTGTCCGGTCCGTCCTGCCGCACTACCGCCCGGAGAGCGTTACCGTGACCACTTCTTCTGCCCCCACCGACCATTCGGGCACCGAGCGACTCCGCGACCGGATCGCCGAGGTGCTCACCACCGCACGCGCCAGGACCCTCGGCCTGACCGACGTCGTCGACGAGGCCGAACTCGTCGCCCAGCATTCCCGGCTGATGAGTCCGCTGGTCTGGGATCTCGCGCACATCGGCAACCAGGAAGAGCTGTGGCTGGTGCGCGACGTGGGCGGGCGCGACCCCGTCCGCGCCGATATCGACGAGCTCTACGACGCCTTCAAACACAAGCGGGTCAATCGCCCCGAACTGCCGCTGCTGAATCCGACCGAGGCCCGCGGCTACGTCGGCACCGTCCGCGACAAGGTGCTCGACGTGCTCGACACCAGCGCGTTGCGTGGAAACCAGTTGGTGGACGGCGGTTTCGCGTTCGGCATGATCGCCCAGCACGAGCAGCAGCACGACGAGACCATGCTGGCCACCCATCAGCTGCGGACGGGGCCCGCGGTGCTCACCGCGCCGAGCGCTCCGGCGGCGGCCGTCCGGGTCTCGGGCGAGGTGATCATTCCGGCGGGCGAGTTCACCATGGGCACCTCCACCGATCCGTGGGCGCTGGACAACGAACGCCCCGCGCACCCGGTGCGGCTGCCCGCCTTCGCGATCGACGCCGCGCCGGTCACCAACGAGCAGTACCTGGCTTTCGTCGAGGACGGCGGCTACGAGCGCCCCGAGCTGTGGTCCGAGCGCGGCTGGGCGCACCGCGTCGAGGCCGGACTGGTCGCGCCCCAGTTCTGGGATCGCGATCCGGCCGGGCACTGGTGGCGAAGGGTTTTCGGCGTGATGGCCCCGCTGCGGCCGCACCAGCCGGTGCTGCACGTCTGCTGGTTCGAGGCCGAGGCATACGCCCAGTGGGCGGGCAAGCGGCTGCCCACCGAGGCCGAGTGGGAGAAGGCCGCGCGGTACGACCCGGACACCGGCGCCACCCGCCGCTACCCCTGGGGCGACGCCGAACCCGACTCCGCCACAGCCAATCTCGGACAACGCCATCTCGAACCGGCCGAGGTCGGCGCGTACCCGGCGGGCGCCTCGCCCGCGGGCGTGCACCAGCTGATCGGCGATGTCTGGGAGTGGACCTCTTCGGGCTTCGAGCCCTACCCCGGCTTCCGCGCGTTCCCGTACCGGGAGTATTCCGAGGTGTTCTTCGGCGGTGACTACCGCGTGCTGCGCGGCGGTTCGTTCGGCACCGACCCGGTGGCCTGCCGCGGCACCTTCCGCAACTGGGATCACCCGATCCGCCGCCAGATCTTCTCCGGCTTCCGCCTCGCGCGCGACCTGGGCCGGGACGAGATCTGATGTGCCGTCACCTGGGCTATGTCGGCCCGCCGACGTCCGTGGGCGAATTGCTCACTCGCGGTACGCATTCCCTGCGCACCCAGGCGTGGGCGCCGAAGGACATGCGCGAAGGCGGCGCCATCAACGCCGACGGCTTCGGTGTCGCGTGGTGGCGCGACGGCGCGGGGGGCGCGCCGGAGGCGAGCCGCTACCGCAACGCCGACCCCATCTGGACCGATCCGGCCGTGGAAGAGGTACTGCCCCAATTGGTGTCGGGCGCGGTGCTCGGTTCGATCAGATCGGCCACGGTGGGTATGCCCATCGAACGGGCCGCGTGCGCGCCATTCACCGACGGACGCTGGGCGTTCAGCCACAACGGCGCGGTCCCGGAATGGCGGCGGGTGCTGACCGCGGTCATGTCGGATCTGGACGTGGCCGCGACCCGCGCCGGTGCGACCCGCCTGTTCGAAACGGCGCGGCTGCTCGAGGTCGAATCGATCACCGATGCCGCGGCGCTGTGGGTGCTGCTGCGAGACCTGTTGCGCTCCGCGGAATCCGGCGGCTACGCGAGTTCTCCGGCGACCGCGCTGCGCCTGCTGGTCGCCGCCGTGCTGCGGCATATGCCGACGGCCCGGCTCAACCTGCTGATCGGCGACGGCGAGCAGGTGTGGGCCACCACGGTGCACCACGCGCTGTCCGCGCTGGTCACCGACGACGTGGCGATCCTTTCCTCCGAACCGTACGACGACGACCCGCGCTGGCAGCCGATCCCCGACCGGAAACTGGTGTACGCCAGGCCCGGCGTGCTCTCGATCGAAGAACTGACCCCGCCCGACGACTCCGTCTGACCGATCGCGAAGCCGCGAAAGCCCTTCCCATCCGGCCCGCGCCTTCCGACCCCCGAACCAGCGATACCGAAAGGCCTACACAATGACCGCACCGACGCTGGATGTCTACCTATCCGACGACGATCTGACCGCAGCACTGCGATCCGACGCCAGAAGCGGACTGACCGCCGATCCGAAGTGGCTGCCGCCCAAATGGTTCTACGACGCCCGCGGCAGCGAACTGTTCGAACGCATCACCGAGCTGCCCGAGTACTATCCGACGCGCACCGAACGCGCGCTGCTGGAACGGGTCGTCGACGACATCGCGCGGACAGCGCAAGCCGAGGTCCTCGTCGAACTGGGCGCGGGCTCGGCGGCCAAGACCCGCCTGTTGCTCTCCGCGTTGAGCGCCGAGGGACCGTTGAAGACCTATGTGCCGCAGGATGTCTCGTCAGCGGCGCTGCGGGCGGCGGCCGAACAGGTCGCCGCGGAGTTCCCCAGGCTGGCCGTACACGGCGTGGTCAGCGATTTCACCGACACGCTGCACAACCTGCCTGGCGGCGGTCGCCGCATGATCGCCTTCCTCGGCGGCACCATCGGCAATCTGGTCCCCGACGAGCGCGCCGAATTCCTCGCGGGCATACGGGAGGTGCTCGAGCCGGGTGAGCAGCTGCTGCTCGGCGCCGGGCTGGTCATCGAACCCGAGGTGCTCGTACCCGCCTACGACGATGCCGCCGGGGTCACCGCCGAGTTCAATCGGAACGTCCTGCACGTGCTCAACCAGCGGCTGCGCGCGGACTTCGAGCCCGAGAAGTTCACGCACGTCGCGCTGTGGGACGCCGAGCGCGAGTGGATCGAGATGCGGCTGGCGGCGACCGAGGACATGACCGTCACCGTCGCCGACCTCGACCTCACGGTGCACTTCGCGCGCGGCGAGCAGCTGCGCACGGAGATCTCCGCGAAGTTCCGGGTCGACGGACTCGACGCCGAACTCGCGGCCGCGGGTTTCCGCACCGAGCGGGTGTGGACCGATCCCGACGACCGCTTCGCCTTGGTGCTCGCGGCGCGGATCTGACCCCTACGCGTTCGCCGGGCCGACGATCGCGGTCAGCCGATCGATGAACGGCCGCATCGTCTCCCAGGCCTTGCGCACTTCCGTCGCCGCGCGTGGCGTCTCCAGCCATTCGGGGGCGCCGAACTGGCGGCTGCTGGTCAGGGACTTGTGGCGCAGCAGATCGAGGCGCGGGTGGTCCGCGTCGTAGCCCTTGGGCTTGGTCTTGAGCTTCTCCCCACCGATGGTGAAGCCCGCCTTGGTCAGCTTGGCGAGGATCTTCTCGAGCTCGGGGCCGCGCACGTCGTCGTCGATCGACGTGCGCAACTGCGCGACCTGCGCGGGCGACCCGGAGTAGAAACCGCCGCCGACGAAGAGCCCGGCGGCGCTGATCTGCACGTACCAGCCGACGCCCGGCGCGGTGCCGACCACCGCGCCCTGCGCGGTCTTGTACGGGGACTTGTCCTTGGCGAAGCGCACGTCGCGGTAGGGGCGGAAGATCTTCGCGGATCCGAAATCGGCTTCCAGCTCCGCGGTGAGCGCGACCATCGGCGCGCGCACCGACTCCTCGTACACGGCCTTGTGCGCGTTCCAGAACGTCTTGGAGTTGTCGGCCTCCAGGTCCTCGTAGAAATCCAGCCCGACCAACGGAAACCCACCGAAACCACTCATAGCCGAGAACTTACGACGGGACACCGACTCAATTCTGGTCGGGGACCATCTCGGTGTTCAGCACGACGAAGCTCAGGATGAGTCCGGCGACCAGCGCGACACCGGAGGCGATGGCGGCCCAGCGGCCCAGCGGCTCGCCCTTGTTGTGGCCGAGGATGCCGAACACGATCCCGGCCGGGCCGAACAGGATCGGGCACAGGAACAGCGCCAGCGCGGCGCAGACGAAGCCGATGATCGACATGGTCTGGGTGCCGGGTTTGCGCGGCTGCCCGGTGTCGTAGGGCTGGCCCTGCTGCGGGTAGGAAGGGTAGCCGCCCTGCGGGTAGCCGCCGCCGTACGGGGGCTGCTGCCCGTACGGGGGCTGGGGCTGCGCCGCGGGGTAATCGGCTTGGCCGCCGGGTGGATAGCCGGACTGACCGGCGCCGGGGTACTGGCCGGAACCGGGATAGGGAGGCTGTTCGCCTGAGGGATAGCCGGGCTGTCCGCCGGACGGGTACTCGGGCTGACCCGCTCCCGGCTGATTCCAGCCCTCCGGCCCGGTCGACTGCGGTGCCGCGCCCGTCACGGGCGGTTCCGCCGCGCTACCGGACGACGAGGACTCCCCGCCGCCCGGGGACCGCTTCGACGGCTGGGTCGTCTCGCCGGGGAACTGCTCGGACGATGCGGGCGTCGCCCATTCGGTGCCCGTCGGCTGGGGTTCCTCCGCCTTCTTCGACAGCGAGGGCGGGGTCGCGGATTCCTGCCCCGACTGCGGTGCGCTGCCGGTCGGCGGTGTCTCGGACGACTCGTCGGGATTCTTCGGTGTGGTCATCAGCGGCCTCCTGGTCGTGTTCGCCTCGCCAACCCCCGGGTACCACGTGATCGAGTTCTATCACCGAAAGGCGCAGGTACGCCTGACGGGCGGGTGTAGTCCGTCCTCTGCCCCGCGCGCACGGCCGAGCAGTGACTCAGGAATCGGAATCCTCCAGATCGGAATTCTCCAAATCGGAATCCTCGATGATCCCCATCGCCGCCTCCTCGGCGGGCAGCGTGGATTCGGCCGCGTCTTCGGCGCGCTGACGGCGGCTGGTCCAGCGCTGGTCGAGGTCCTCACCGATGCCGAGCCTGCCGTCGTCCTCGCTCTCCCGGTCGCGGATGGTGAGGTTCTCGGGCGGGTTCTCGATATAGCGCTCGTATGCGCGGATCTCGTCTTCCTGTTCGTCGTCTCCCATGTCCAGCGGGTCGCGGTTCATGGGTCCCAGTATCGTCCCGCCGGTCCCGGGGCGGGGCCAACTCGACGCCAGGAATTCGCGGAGCGGCGAGCGCGCGTCAGGACGAGACGCTCGCGATTCCGATCACGAACACGACCAGCAGGATCGCCAGCACCAGCACGACGGCGTTCGCGATGGCCGCCCATTTGCCGAGCGATTCACCCTTCGAGTGACCGACGAAGCCGAGAATGATGCCCGCGGGTCCGGTGAGCAGGATGGGGAAGAAGCAGAGCGCGGTTCCGATCAGACTCAGGCCGAGGCAGACGAAGCTGATGATCGACAGCGTCTGCGTCTGAGTCGGCGCGTAAGGCCCATATGGCGCGTAGCCGCCGGACTGCGGAGCGGCCGGGTACGCCGGAGCCGCCGGATAACCCGGTGCGGCCGGATAGGCGGGCGGGGCAGGGTAAGCGGGCGCCGGGGGATACGCGGGAGCGGCGGGGTAGGCGGGTGGTGCGTCGTACGGGCTCGGCTGCTGCGGATAGCCCGTGGGCGGGGTGCCCGTGGGAAGGCCGTCGACGGGGGGATAACCGTAGACGCCACCGGCCGGATACTGCGGAGGCGCGGGCGGCTGATAGGCGGGCGGTTCCGGCGGCTGATAGGCCGGCACCTCAGGTGCGCTCGCCGAACCGGGTTGGTACACCTGGGTTTCCGGCGCGGTGCTGGAACCGTATCCCTGCCCCGGCTGGTACACCTGCGTTTCCGGGGCGGTGCCCGCACCGTATCCCTGCCCCGGCTGGTAGACCTGGGTCTCCGGCGCCGTGCCCGGCTGATACACCTGGGTCTCCGCCGAACGGGCGTCGTCCTGCGCCCCTGCCTTACCGAAGTCGATGCCGGGTCGCGGTTCCTGCGGCGTGGTCACGGTGCCCCCCTCTAGGTATTCGATTGCCCCACATGGGTATCACGTTCGGCCGACCATCTCCAGCGCGTTCACCCTGCCGACGAGACGACGACGGCCCGGGCGCAAAGCCCGGGCCGTCGTCGGTTGGCTAGAAGATCGTCACGCGTTGCCGTTGAACAGGCCGGTGACCGAACCGTTCTCGAAGACCTCGCGGATGGTGCGGGCCAGCAGCGGCGCAATGGACAGCACCGTCAGCTGCGGGAACTTCTTGTCTTCGGTGATCGGCAGGGTGTTGGTCACCACGACCTCGCGCGCACCGCACGCGGTGAGGCGCTCGGCGGCGGGGGAGGAGAGCACGCCGTGCGTCGCCGCGATGACGACGTCGCCCGCGCCCGCCTCGCGCAGCACGCGCACGGCCTCGGCGATGGTGCCACCGGTGTCGATCATGTCGTCGATCAGGATGCAGGTGCGGCCGTCCACGTCACCGACCGGACGGTGCGACTTCACCTGGTTGGGGACCAGCGGGTCGCGGGTCTTGTGGATGAACGCCACCGGCGCGCCGCCGAGGGCGTCGGCCCACTTCTCGGCGACCTTCACGCGGCCCGCGTCGGGCGAGACCACGGTGATGTTGTCCAGGCTGTAGTTGGCGCGCACGTGCTCGGAGAGCTGGAACAGCGCGTGCATGTGGTCGACCGGGCCGTCGAAGAAGCCCTGGATCTGGTCGGTGTGCAGGTCGACGGTGATGATGCGGTCCGCGCCCGCGGTCTTCAGCATGTCGGCGACCAGGCGGGCCGAGATCGGCTCGCGGCCGCGGTGCTTCTTGTCCTGGCGCGCGTACGGGTAGAACGGCAGCACCGCGGTGATCCGCTTGGCCGAACCGCGCTTGAGCGCGTCGATCATGATGAGCTGTTCCATCAGCCACTGGTTCACCGGCGCCGGGAAGCTCTGCAGCACGAAGGCGTCCGAACCGCGGACGGATTCCTCGAAGCGAACGAAGGTCTCGCCGTTGGCGAAATCGCGGGCGATCTGGGGCGTGACGTGGACGTCGAGTTCCTTGGCGACCTGCTCGGCCAGCTCAGGATGGGAGCGTCCCGCGAAGAGCATCAGGTTCTTCTGGTTATCGATCCATGACGCGGTCACTGCTGTTTGCCATCCTTTTGCTCGATTGCCTGACCCGACATCTCGTCGGCCGCGATGGCTGCCGCCGCCGCGATCGCCGCCGCGGTCCCCGGCCGGTACCGCTGCACCCAGTTCTCAATATTGCGCTGTGCTCCACCCGATACCGCGAGCGCACCCGGTGGAACGTTTCTGCGCAGTACAGTACCCGCCGCCGTATAAGCGCCGTCACCCACGGTCACCGGCGCGACGAACATGGTGTCGCTGCCGGTGCGCACGTGCGAACCGACCACGGTGTGATGCTTGCGCACGCCGTCGTAGTTGACGAAGACGCTGGAAGCGCCGATGTTGCTGTGCTCGCCGATCGTCGCGTCCCCGACGTAGGTGAGGTGCGGCACCTTGGAGTGCGCGCCGATGGTGGCGTTCTTGGTCTCCACGAAGGCGCCGAGCTTGCCGGAGTCGCCGACCACGGTGCCCGGCCGCAGGTAGCTGAACGGTCCGATGGCCGCGCCCGGCCCGACGGTGGACTGCTCGCCGTGCGTGCGCACCACTGTCGCGCCGTCGCCGACCACCACGTCGGTGAGCGTGCTGTCGGGTCCGATCTCGGCGTCCTCGCCGATCACCGTCGCGCCGAGCAATTGGACGCCGGGGCGGAGCACGGCGTCCCTGCCGATCCGCACGCTCGCGTCCACCCAGGTGGTAGCCGGATCCAGAATGGTGACGCCCGCCCGCATGTGGCGTTCCAGGATGTAGCGGTTCAGCGTGCGCGCGGCCATCGAGAGCTGCACCCGGTCGTTGACTCCGGTGACCTTGGCCGCGTCCACCAGGCGGGCGCCGTGCACCGGGTGCCCGGCCTCGCGGGCCAGCCGCAGCACGTCGGTGAGGTACAGCTCGTGCTGGGCGTTGGCGGTGGACAGCCTGCCGATCATGGTGCGCAGCACCGCGGCGTCGAACGCGTACACGCCGGAGTTGACCTCGTGGATCGCGGCCTGCTCGGGGGTGGCGTCGGCGTGCTCGACGATCTCGACGACCTGACCGTCCGCGTCGCGGATGATCCGGCCGTAGCCGTTCGGGTCCTCGGGCACGAACGTCAGCACGGTGACGCCGGGACGTTCCGGGTAGCTGCGGTGCTCGTCGAGCAGCGCGGACAGCGTGTGCCCGTCCAGCAGCGGCACGTCAGCGGAGGTGACGAGCAGGTCACCGGTGAAGTCGTCGGGCAGCGAGCGCAGCGCGCACTGGACGGCGTGGCCGGTGCCGAGCTGCTCCTCCTGCAGGGCGGAGGTGATGTCGCGGCCGAGTTCGGCGGCCACCGCGGCGACCGCGGCGCCGACTTGTTCTCTGTCGTGGCCCACCACCGTGATGAGGTGCGCGGGGTCGATCTCGTTCGCCGCATGCAGCGCGTGCGCGAGCATGCTTCGGCCGGCCAGCGAATGCAGAACTTTGGGGGTCTTCGACCGCATTCGCGTCCCGGCTCCGGCGGCGAGAACGACGACGGCGGTCTGCTGTGGCATGGATCTCCCTCGGCTGCCTGTCATCGTGCTGGCTGTAACCTGCTTGGTCAGCGATGTGCGGGGCCAACGATAGTCACCGTGCCGGTGTGCTCCGCCGCCAGGACTCGAACCTGAACTATCTGAACCAAAATCAGAGGTGCTGCCATTACACTACGGCGGATCGCCACACCGGCGGACCAGATGAACCGCCGCTGTGCCTCGGCACGGGTTGAATCCTCGCACGAAGACCCGGCTCACGTCGAACCGATACCCACCCTCTGCGCGCGTGGCGCGGGTCGCCGGGCGGCCGACGACTTCGGGGGCACTCGCTGTCTGGAACAGTTGGCGTCGCGCGGTAAGGTTTTGCGCGAGGGCGTGGTACCCCGCAGACGCCCCAGGCAAACGACTGATTTCGCAAACATATGGACAATTCGCCCGGAACGCCAGGAACCCGGCACGGCCAGCTCGGTGGCCAGGCGCGGAACCGGCGAGCCGCTCACGACCGGCGACCTGACACGGAGAGGCGGAACAGCGTGTCTCGTCCGCGGATGACGGGAACTCAACGGCGCCAGCAGTTGATCGAGATCGGCAGGGCGCTGTTCGCCGAACGCGGTTACGACGCGACCTCGATCGAGGAGATCGCGCAGCGCGCCCAGGTCTCCAAACCCGTGGTGTACGAACACTTCGGCGGCAAAGAGGGCCTCTACGCGGTGGTCGTCGATCGCGAGATGTCGATGCTGTTGGACATGATCACCTCCTCGCTCACCCAGAATCGTTCGCGGGTGCGGCTGGAGCAGGTCGCGCTCGCGCTGCTCACCTATATCGAGGAACGCACCGACGGCTTCCGGATTCTGGTGCGCGACCAGGTCGCGACCACCGACGACGGCCGCTTCTCCAGCCTGCTCAACGAGGCCGTGAACCAGGTCGCGCACATCTTGGCGGGCGATTTCGAGCGGCGGCAGCTCGACACCAGCCTGGCTACGCTGTACGCACAGGGTTTGGTGGGTATGGTCTCCACGGCCGCGACGTGGTGGCTGGACGTGCGCGAGCCATCCAAAGAGGTTGTGGCAGCGCATTTGGTGAATCTCTGTTGGAACGGTCTGAGCCACCTGGAGGCCGATCCGCAGCTGAGCTCGGAATGGCCCGCGGGCGCGCCGGACTGACCGATTGTTAACCAGCGAATTGCGATGGAGGCTCGGCCGAATGCTCGAATTGACTGTCGTGCGCCCACCTGGTGGTACGGTTCACCCATCCTCTGGGTGCTGTTCGGGCGGTATGTCGGTCTTACTTCGGGATGTCGGTCTACTTCAGGATGGCTGGTTTTAGGGATGACAGGCGGATCTGATGGCTAGGCAAGCGCGCGCGGAGATCACCCGCGATTCCGTCCTTGCGGGCGCTGCCGATGTCTTTCTGCGCTTGGGATATGCGAATGCGAGCCTGAGCGAGATCATCGCGCAGTCCAACGTGACCAAGGGCGCCTTGTACTTTCACTTCGGTTCGAAGGAAGAACTGGCGCGCGCCGTCGTCGATCAGGGCAACGAGCGACTGATCAGTTCGTGCCAGGGCTTCTTCGATCCCAGAGTGCCTGCGCTGGAAGCGTGTATCGGCATCACGTACGTGGTGGCCGACCTGTCGATGAACGATCCGATGGTCGGCGCGATGCTCAAGCTCACCCACCAGATCGGCGACTACCGCGGCGCCCAGGGCGACAACATCGCCAAGACCTGGGGTGACACGTATCGCCTTCTGGCCGAACGTGCCATCGCCCAAGGCGATCTGGAATCCGACCTCGATCCCGAGGTCGTCGGCCTGCTACTGCAAGAGGTCACCGCGGGCGTGCACATCGTCGCGGTCGGCACCGAGTCGATGGACCAGATGGCCACCCGCATGGAGCGGGCTTGGTACTTCCTGCTCCCGTCCATCGTGCCGCCGGAAAAGCTTTCGTACTTCCGCGAATTCGCCGCCCGCCGCCTGCGCCGCTACGTGCCGTAACGCCGGAAGCGCAGGTGCGCAATGCGTTAGGCGCGCCGGGAATTCAATGATCGCGTGTGCCAACGGGTGTGATGAGGAGAACCGTCCACCGCGCCGCGCGCAGACCAGCGGGTCCCTACCGGCGCGAAGCTCGTCGCGCTCGACAAGCCGCGATCGCCGGTCTCGATGCCCGCTCCGAGTCGGTTCACAACCACCGACTCCAGCGGTGGTCGTTCACACCGAAGTCTGCTCGAGCGCAGCTTCCGCTTCGACCGGAACGCGCGCTCCTCTCCCTCTCAACCACCCCGAGGGCGAGTCTTACGAGCCCGTTCGCGGCCGTCTCGCTTCCGAGCGGTCGAAGCGCATGCGACGTAGTCGCGAGTCTCGACCGCTCGGATGCGAGACAAGAAGGGCCGCGAACCCCGCGCGCGCCAGCGCGCCGAAAACACAGCCCCGCGAACACGCGCGCGCCAGCGCGCCAATAGACTCAGTTCGCTCGAAACACCCGCTTGAGCTCAGGAGTTGTCGATGTCCACCCACCGTCCACCACTCGAAGGACTGGTCGCGGCGGCCGGAGCGGATGCCGCGCTGCGGACGGTCGCCGAGCTGATCGGGAAGTCGTCGGTCGAGTTGGTGGCGCCTTCGGCGGTGCGCCCGTTCGTGGCCGCGACGGTGGCGGCCAAGCGGCCGCTGGTGGTGGTGACGGCGACGGGCCGGGAGGCCGACGATCTGACGGTCGAGTTGCAGGAGATTCTCGGCGAGACGGTCGCGCAGTTCCCGTCGTGGGAGACCCTGCCGCACGAGCGGCTGTCGCCGGGCGCGGACACGGTCGGGCGCAGGCTGGAGGTGTTGCGCAGGCTCGCCCTGGACTACGGCATCGCGGAGCGATTCGATGAGGGGCGGTGGTCGGGCGACGGGCGGGCGGACCCGGTGTTCCCCGAGCCGTTGCGCGTGGTGGTGACCACGGTGCGTTCGCTGATGCAACCGATGGCGGCCGGGCTCGGCGACATCGAGCCGATCGTGCTGCGGGTCGGCGCGGAGTTCGATTTCGACGAATTGCTCCTTCGCCTGGTCGAATTCGCTTACACCCGGGTGGACATGGTGGGTAAGCGCGGCGAGTTCGCGGTGCGCGGTGGCATCCTCGACCTGTTCCCGCCGACGGCCGACCATCCGGTGCGCGTCGAGTTCTGGGGCGACGAGGTGACCGAGCTGCGGCCCTTCGCGGTCGCCGACCAGCGCTCGCTCGGCGATCTCCCGGTCGACGTGGTGGTCGCGCCGCCGTGCCGGGAGCTGCTGCTCACCCCCGAGGTGCGGGCGCGGGCGGCGGAGGTGGCCGAGGCGAACGCCGCCGACGCGGCGCTGGTCGAGATGCTGGAGAAGCTGGCCGAGGGCATCCCGGTGGACGGCATGGAGGCGCTGCTTCCGGTGCTGCAGCCCGGTGAGCTGCGGTTGCTGACCGAGCAGCTGGCCGAGGGCACGCACGTGCTGCTGTGCGATCCGGAGAAGATCCGCACCCGCGCCGCCGACCTGGTGCGCACCGGGGAGGAGTTCCTGGAGGCGTCCTGGACCGCGGCCTCGTTCGGCGGCGCCGCGCCGCTCGGCGGGAACGGGCTCGATCTGGCGGCTTCCTCCTACCGCGCGCTTCCGGAGATCCACGAGAGTGCCGACCGGAACGGCCTGCCGTGGTGGAGCCTGAGCCCGCTGGAGTCGGGCGATCCCGCGGAGGTCGTGCTTCCGGTACTGGCGGGTCCCGCGGCCCGTGGCTCCGACGAATTGGTGGCGACGATCTTCGCCTCGCTACGCGCGCATGTGGCCACCGGCGGGCGCGCGGTGGTGGTCGTGGCCGGTCACGGTACCGCGCAGCGCGTGCTGGAGCGGTTGGCCGACGCGGACGTGGCGGCGGCGGCATTGGACGCGGGCGCGGAGCCGACCGCGGGCGTCGTCGGCGTGCTGTGCGGTTCCCTGCACGACGGCTTGGTGTTCGAGGACGCCGGGCTGGTCGTGGTCGCCGAGTCCGATCTGACCGGTAACCGGGTCACCGCGCCCGCCGAGGGCAAGCGGCTACCCGCCAAGCGGCGCAATCAGGTGGACCCGCTCGCCCTCAACGCGGGCGACATGGTGGTGCACGACCAGCACGGCATCGGCCGGTTCGTGGAGATGATCGAGCGCACCGTGGGCGGCGCGCGGCGCGAATACCTGGTCATCGAGTACGCGCCGAGCAAGCGTGGCCAGCCCGGCGACCGGTTGTTCGTGCCGATGGAGTCGCTCGACCAGCTCTCGCGCTATGTCGGCGGCGAGATGCCGAGCCTGTCCAAGCTGGGCGGCTCCGACTGGGCGAACACGAAACGCAAGGCGCGCAAGGCCGTTCGCGAGATCGCGGGCGAGCTGGTGCAGCTCTACGCAGCCAGGCAGGCGGCACCGGGGCACGCGTTCGGCGCGGACACGCCGTGGCAGCAGGAGATGGAGGACGCGTTCGCGTTCACCGAGACGGTCGATCAGATGACCGCCATCGCCGAGGTCAAGTCGGATATGGAGAAGCCGGTCCCGATGGACCGCGTGGTCTGCGGCGACGTCGGCTACGGCAAGACCGAGATCGCGGTGCGCGCGGCGTTCAAGGCGGTGCAGGACGGCAAGCAGGTGGTCGTGCTGGTGCCGACGACGCTGCTGGCCCAGCAGCATTTGCAGACGTTCACCGAGCGCGTCGCCGGGTTCCCGGTCACCGTGAAGGGTCTGTCCCGGTTCACCGATCCCGCCGAATCGCGGGCGGTGCTGGAGGGCATGGCCGACGGCGCGGTCGACATCGTGGTCGGCACCCACCGCCTGCTCCAGACGGGCGTGCGGTGGAAGGACCTCGGCCTGGTGATCGTCGACGAGGAGCAGCGCTTCGGTGTCGAGCACAAGGAGCACATCAAGGCGCTGCGCACGCACGTCGACGTGCTGACGATGTCGGCGACCCCGATCCCGCGCACCCTGGAGATGAGCCTGGCGGGCATCCGCGAGATGTCGACCATCCTCACTCCGCCGGAGGAACGGCACCCGGTGCTCACCTACGTCGGCGGGTACAACGACAAGCAGGTCACCGCCGCCATCCGCCGCGAGCTGCTGCGCGACGGCCAGGTGTTCTACGTGCACAACCGGGTGTCTTCGATCGACAAGGCGGCCAAGCGGATTCGCGATCTGGTGCCGGAGGCGCGGGTGGTGGTCGCGCACGGCCAGATGAACGAGGACATGCTCGAGCAGACCGTGCAGGGCTTCTGGCAGCGCGAGTTCGATGTGCTGGTGTGCACCACCATCATCGAGACCGGCCTGGACATCTCGAATGCCAACACCCTGCTCGTGGAACGCGCCGACGCGCTCGGCCTTTCGCAGCTGCACCAGCTGCGCGGCCGGGTCGGGCGCAGCCGGGAGCGCGGCTACGCCTACTTCCTGTATCCGCCGGAGAAGCCGCTCACCGAGACCGCCTACGACCGGCTCGCCACCATCGCGCAGAACTCCGACCTCGGTGCGGGCATGGCGGTGGCCATGAAGGACTTGGAGATCCGCGGCGCGGGCAACGTGCTCGGCGCCGAGCAGTCCGGTCACGTCGCCGGCGTCGGCTTCGACCTGTACGTGCGCCTGGTCGGCGAGGCCGTCGAGGCGTATCGCGCCGCGGCGGACGGCAAGCCGATCACCACCGAAGAGGTCAAGGAGGTCCGCATAGACCTCCCGGTCGACGCGCACATCCCGCCCGATTACATCGCCAGCGATCGGCTCCGCCTGGAGGCGTACCGCAAACTCGCCGCCGCCCAGGATGATCCGGCCCTCGCCGCGGTGATAGAGGAACTGGTCGACCGCTACGGTCCGCTGCCTGTCGAGGTGGGTCGCCTGGTGTCGGTGGCGAAGCTGCGGCTGGTGGCGCGGGAGTACGGCGTCACCGAGATCGCCGTCACCGGAACGACTTTGAAGGTCTCGCCGCTGCTGAATCTGCCCGACTCCAAGCAGTTGCGGTTGAAGCGGCTCTACCCCAGCGCGGGCTACAAGGCGGCCAGCGGCGTCGTGCAACTGCCGCTGCCCAGGGTCGAGGACAGCGTCGGCGCCGATCGGGTCCGCGATGTGCAGCTGTTGCAGTTCGTCGCCGACCTGCTGCTCGCGCTGGACGGAAAGGCGCAGGGGGCAGTGGATCTCACGGTGGACACCGAGGCGACGGCGGCTCGATGAGTACTCCGGACGGCGCCGCCGGGGTGGGCCCCGGGCCCTCCGCGTCGGGCAACGGCGCAGCGGAGAGCCGAGATTCGTCGCGGTCCGCGGGCGACGTAGCACTGGTGGCCGCGGGGTTGGCGGGGGCCGTCGAGGTCATGGACCGGCTCTGGAACTTCGGTGGCTGGGAGGTCACCCAGACCCACGACTCCCTGCGCCCCTACCTGCTCGAGGAGACCTACGAACTCCTCGACGCCATTCAGCACGCGGATGCCGAGACCATCAAGGAAGAACTCGGCGATCTGCTGCTCCAGGTGCTCTTCCACTCCCGAATCGCGGAAGCCGCAGGCGAATTCACCGTCGACGACGTCGCCGCCGCGCTGGTCGCCAAGCTCGTCAACCGCAGCCCGCACCTGATCGACTCCGGTATCGCCCCCGACGCCACCGTCGAGGAGAAGATCGCCGCACAGGAGCGGGCCTGGGAAGAACGCAAGTCCGCCGAGAAGTCCCGGCGCTCCTGCCTCGATGGCATCGCCATGGCTCAGCCCGCCCTCGCCCTCGCCGAGAAGATCATCGCCCGCAGCACCAAAGCAGGCCTCCCCGACGACCTGATCCCGCCCGACCTGCGCGTCGTCCACCTCGGCGGCCCCGACAGCGCCGAAGAACGCCTCCGCAAGGCCACCCTGTCCTTCGCCGCCGCCATCCGCGCGGCCGAAGACGCCGCCGAGTCCGCCCGCGGCTCCCGCGACCCACTCGACCCTGCGGATTGGCGCCACTACTGGCCACGCTGACGAACGCGCGAATCGCTGGAACCCGGCGGGTCGCGCGAATCCGATGGGTAGCGTCGTCGCCGAGCCTGTCCGATGCAGTGGTTATTCTTAGCTTGGCAGGCAGTTGTGACCGGGCCGAGGCGAAGGGTGGTGGAGTGCCATGGCGCAGCCGATCGCGTATGGCGAAGTGAACCACGAGGCGGCCCTGAAGTACGCGGTGCAGCTCATCGACCACCGGTGGGCTCAGGTCATCGAGGGGCGGATCGTACTGGTGTCACCGATGTGGGATCACGAGAAGGTCGTCGCCCAGATTCGTCGGCAGCTCGATGCCCGTGTAGATGAACTCGACTGCCTCATGGGCTCTGGAAATCTGGATCTGCCCGGCTCGGTGAACTGGTATATGCCGGACCTGGCCGTTATTCCGACGGCGCTAGCCGAAGGGGCAGGCGCTCTCTTGCCCAAGCAGACGCTGCTGGTGGTCGAGGTGACATCGGATTCGAACGCGGACACCGATCGGATCATCAAGCGCAAGCGCTACGCCCAGTACGGCGCACCGCTGTATCTGCTGGTCGACCGACAGCGCAAGGAGTGCACGCTCTTCTCCGACCCGCACGATCTCGGCTACGGCGACGTGCACGGCCCCTACTCGTTCGGCACCGCCATCGCGTTGCCCGCGCCGTTCGATCTGAGTCTGGACACCACCGGGTTCTGAGCCCGCATCCGGTCCAAGGGCCATCAGGTTCCTTCTATGCCTGGCATCTCCAGGCAGGGGTGTGAATCCACGGTGCGGCGCGGGGGCAGGCGCGTAGCGTTGATGGCGAGTCGATGGCGGACAGCGGGTGCGCTGGGGAATCGGCGCCCCTCGAGTCGGGAGGTGCCGGATGATGCTGAGTGTGTTCTCCTCGCCGGGGCACTATGTGCAGGGGCGCGATGCTACGGCGGCGTTGGGGCAGGAACTGCGCCGGCTGGGGATCGCCGGGCCGGTGTTGATCGTGGCGGGGAAGAGTGCGCGGCGGCTGCTCGCCAAGATGTGGGAGCGGTCGTTCGGGGCGTCGAGTATCGACTATTCGGTGCATCCGTCGGGCGGGGAGTGCAGCAGGGCCGAACTCGCGCGGATCACCGAGGCCGTGCGGGCGAGCGGGAGCGCCGCGGTGCTCGGCGCGGGCGGCGGGAAGGTGATCGACTCGGCGCGCGCGGTGGCCGACGATCTCGGGCTGCCGATGATCAGCTGTCCGACCACCGCGTCCAGCGATGCGCCGTGCAGTGCGCTCTCGGTGATCTACACGGAGGAAGGCGAATTCGAGGCGTACCAGCTGGTGCGCCGCAATCCCGCGCTGGTGCTGGTGGACACCTCGGCCATCGCGCAAGCCCCCGCGCGGCTGCTCACGTCGGGCATGGGCGACGCGCTCGCCACCTGGTTCGAGGCGCGCACCTGCCTCGCCGGGCACGTGCGCAACATGCGCGGCGGCGCGTCCACCCGCAGCGCCGGAGCACTCGCCGAATTGTGTTACCGCACTTTGCTGTCCGACGGTCCGCAGGCGCTGGCGGCGGTCCACACCCAGACCGTCACCCCCGCGCTCGAACGCATCGTCGAGGCCAACACCCTGCTGTCCGGGCTCGGATTCGAATCCTCCGGCCTAGCGGCCGCGCACGCGGTGCACAACGGCCTCACCGCGGTGCCGCAGACCCGCCCGTACCTGCACGGCGAGAAGGTCGCCTTCGGCGTGCTCACCCAACTGGTGCTCGAAGGCGCGTCCGACGACGAGATCGGCACCGTTCTCGACTTCTGCGACCGCGTCGGCCTGCCGACCTCGCTGGCCGACCTCGGACTCGCCGACGCGGACCAGGAAACGTTGTCCGCCATAGCGACTCGCGCCACCGCCCCCGGCGAGACGATCCACAACGAACCGTTCGCGGTGGACGCCGCGCTGCTCCACGACGCTTTGCTCGCCGCCGACTCACTCGGCGGCCGCTGACCTGGGCGGCGGCGGTCCGCGCACTCCACCGTGAGCGCCCCGAACCCCGCGACCTTCCAGCGGTCCGACCGCCGATCCCGGCGAGTGCTCGGGGCTCCGGCGTGCGGGTCGCCGAGTCCCGAATAAGTCTCGGACCGCCCGCCGCCTTCAACGCCCTCGAAGCTGAGAGCCTCCGGTCGATGCCGTGCTCGCGCCCTCGGCAGTGCTCACCCAGTGCGCCCGCAGAAGCGGAGGCAGGCCGACGAGCGTGGGCACCGCTCGGTGGGGGTCGCATCGCTAGATGCGGAACGTACTGCGCGCCGTGCTGGACGGATCGCCCCGCGTCGGATGCATCGCTCCGCGCGGGACGTACTCTGCCCGTTGGGACGCATCGCGTCGTGTCGGACGTGTCGCGCGGTGCGGGTCGCATCGCGCGGAATGCGCCGTTCGGTGCAGCATCGCTCGGCGTCGGATGAATCGCCTTCGCGGTGGACGTACCGCTCGGCGCGGGTCGCATCGTCCCACGTCGGACGCACCACCTCGGGCACCGATCGCACCCACCCGAGCACGGGTCGAAACCAGTCGAAATCCAGCTGGAATACCGGTGCACACCACTGGTCCGCAGCTCCTCCGGCAGCCGCTCGAACAGCCTTCGCGTACACCGAACCCTCATCTTCCCGCAAGCTTGTCGTCACAGCACGGCGGGAAAACTGTCAGTAGGGGTTCGCTATTCTGGCTGGAACCCGAAGCCTAGGGCGGGCCACCCGCCGGGAGGGACGTTCGGTCCGGTGCGCATCAGCAGAGTCGCGGAGCATCCGCGACCGGATCACGTGTTGTTCCATTTCAGTGACACCCACCTCATCGCCGGTGACGGCGAGTTGTACGGGGATGTCGACGCCGAGCAGCGGTTACGCAAGCTGCTCGGGCACGCCGCGGCCAGTCGCATCCGCCCGACGGCGCTGGTGTTCACCGGCGACCTCGCCGACCGCGGCGAGTCCGAGGCGTACGAGAAGCTGCGCGCGCTGGTCGAGCCGTTCGCGCGGCACATCGGAGCGCCGGTGGTGTGGGTGATGGGCAACCACGACGATCGCGGTGTCCTGCGTGACACCCTGCTCGACGAGCCGCCGTCGACCAAGCCGTTCGACCGCGTGCACATGATCGACGGACTGCGCATCATCGCCCTCGACACCTCGGTGCCCGGCCATCACCACGGCGAGATCTCCGATGAGCAGCTGGCCTGGCTGCGCGGCGTGCTGGCCGAGCCCGCGCCGTTCGGCACCATCCTGGCCATGCACCACCCGCCGGTGCCGTGCGTGGTGGATCTGGCCGTCACCGTCGAGCTGCGTGACCAGCGCAAACTCGCCGACGTGCTGGACGGCACCGACGTGCGCGCGATCCTCGCTGGCCACGTGCACTTCTCCACCTACGCGACGTTCGCAGGCATCCCGGTCTCGGTCGCCTCGTCCACCTGCTACACCCAGGATCTGGCCACCGCGACGGGCGGCCTGCGCGGCCGCGACGGTGCGCAGGCCTTCAACTTCGTGCACATCTACCCGGACACGGTGGTGCATTCGGTGGTACCCATCGATGCGGGCGCGACCGTCGGCGAGCCGGCCACCCCGGAGGAGGCGGCGGCGAAGCTTGCCGAGGCGGGCATCGTCATCCCGCCCGCCGGTCGTATCCCGCACGTCATGCAGCGCCGGGAGCCGACTCCGGAAGCGGACGACGAGGCGGTTCGCTGAACCGCTCCCACGGCGCCGGGTCCGGGAACCAGTCCGTGAGGAAATCCGAAACTCGCTGCACCCGTTCGGATTCCGGCACCTCCGGGAAGCTGCCGTCGTTCAGGCAGAAGAAGTCGACGTCCCGCCGCGCGGACAGCTCGTCGAGCAGCGTGAGCCCGGCGCGACTCGTGGTGTCGACGTAGCGCATTCGCCCGGTCTCCTGCGGCACCGCGCACCCGGTGAGCAGCGCGTAGTAGTGGTACAGCGAGTTGGTGACGGAAATGTCGGTGGCCGAACGGAATCGGCTCGCCATGGTGCGGGCGAAGTCGCCGCCGAACTCCGCCTCCATCTCCAGCAGCACGCTGCGCCGCAGCGGCGTGGGCGTGTGCTCCAAGTGCCGGGTGATGACGTGCCCGAAGTGATCGGCGAGCAGCGCCCGGTTGACCCGCGCCGCGTTCTCGAATCCGCTGCGGCGCTCGTTGTTCCGGCCCGGCCCGATGCGTGTGTCCGCCTCGATGAACCGGCTGATGCCGCCGGGGGTGAAGAACATCGAGGGACGCACCGGCCTGGCGAAGAACATGTCGTCGTTGGAATACAGGAAGTGCTCGCTGAGCCCCTCGATGTGCTGCAACTGCGATTCCACCGCGTGCGAGTTGAAGGTGGGCAGCGCCGCCGGGTCGCTGAAGTGGTCGCCCGCCCGCACCACCGTGACCTTCGGGTGCTCGTCGAGCCACTCGGGGACCGCGGAATCGGTGGCGACGAAGATGCGGCGGATCCACGGCGCGTTCTTGTGCACCGAGCGCAGGGCGTACCTGAGTTCGTCGATCTGGCGGATTCTCGCGTCCGCGTCGTCGCCCTCTCCGACGACGACCTGCGCCATCAGGCCCGCGCGCCGCGCGCGGAATTCCGGATCCGTGCCGTCCACCCAGGAGAAGACGATGTCGATGTCGAAATCGACATCGGTGACGTGCGGCGCGAACATGTCGGTCAGGGTCGGCCAGCTGCGGTCGAACAGTCCGACCTGGGTGAATTCCACGTCGGCCAGATCGAAGACCGCGCGGGTCAGCGCGTTCGGGCGCGGACATTCGACGGTGTCGCCGTGGTACTCCCACAGCTCCAGCTCGACGTGGTGCGCGGGATCGGCGTCGCGGCCCAACCGGAGGATGTGATCCCCGGCTTCCGCGACGGCGAAGCCCGCGGCGAGCGCGCCGTCCGTCACGCGTCGCACCATCGCGCGGTGCGCGGCGTCGGCGGCCAGGATCAAGCGGTGCCCGCTGTCTCTGACCAGGAGAAACGGCACCTCCGCCGCGGCGAGCTGGCCGCGCAGGTAGCCGAGGTCGTCGATCATCGCCGCCGAGACCGCCAGATTGCCCGCCGCGATCGCGGCGGTGTCGTATCCCATCCGGGCCGTGCCCGTCTCCCAGCCCCCAGGATTCACTGCCCCCATGTCCATGTTCGCCTCCCATTTCGTCGTTCCGGCTATCGCCCGCGCGTGCACCGCACCGGGAATCAGCCGGTCCCGGAGACGCCGGAGGCGCCGCCGCGGGACCCGCCCGATGCGGTGCGGATTCAGAAATGGGGTGTGCTGCCGTAGTGCAGGAACGCGGTGATCCGCGGAAGTCCTGACGATCGGTACACCATCGTTCTCACCTCACTCACGGCACGGACGCGAGAAGCGTCATTGGGGAAGTGCTGACCGGACCCACGGCGAAGGTGAACCGGGCGTGGCCGGGAGCAGCACGCACGGCCGGACAGACATCGGCCGGCTGATCGGAGAACCCCTGTTGAACAGGGTCGTTACTGAATGATGCATCCGCGGCGACCGTCCGTCAATCGGAAGCCGCGCAAGTGTCCCGGACACGGGGAACGTCACAACCTTCGCTCGAAAAATTAGGGTAGCCTCGCCAAAGTAAAGGGAAAACTTCGGTGCATGCCGAAGCGGCGACGGGAAGGAGCGGGCGCGGTGCGCGTAGTCATTCTGTTCGGGTCGGAGATGGGTACTTCGGAAATCGCGGCCGACTGCGTCGCGGACTCCCTGGCCGGCGTGCACGATGTCTCGGTCTACGACATGACCGACTTCGATGTCGATGATCTGGACGTCGCGGACTTTCACGTCGTCGTCTGCTCGACCTACGGCGACGGCGACCTGCCGACCGGCGCCGAGTTCTTCTTCGACGCACTCGACGCCCGCGCGCCCGATCTCACCGGACTGCGATTCGCGGTGTTCGGGCTCGGCGATTCCGTCTACGGCGACACGTTCAACCGCGGCGGCGAGATCGCGGCCGAGAAGCTGACCGCGCGCGGTGCGGTCCAGGTCGGCGAGCACGCGCGCCACGATGCGTCCGCCGAGGTCCGGGTGCGCGACATGGCGCGCGAATGGGCGCGGTCGCTGCCGATTCCCGAATTCGCTTCGGCCTGAACGAACCCTCCGGCCTGGCAACCCGCCGAGCTCGGTGGTCGACGAGCCGTGCGGACGTAACGGACAAGTTCCACAGTGCCAGCAGACAAGTGGCACAGCGCCAGCGCGCAAGTGTCCCAGCACCTTAGACTGCTATCAGCGCGGCACAGCCCGTCGCGCGCGACGATGCATGAGGTGACGAAGATGGCAGCCGGAGCGAGCCCCGCGCAACATCGCGACCACTCGACCGATCATCCCGAACTGGACGTGCTACCGGAATGGCCGCAGGACACGATCGCCGTGCTGGTGACCACAGACCCAGCGCCGCATGCGATTCCGGTGTCCTGGCCGGTGCGCGCCGGTGATCGGCGCATCCTGATCAGCCTGAAGTTCGACCGAGGTTCGCTGGCCCGGCTGCGGGAACGTCCCGAGATCGCGCTGCTGATTCTCGGCGGCGGCAACGTCGCGCTGTGCGCGCGTGGCACCGCCAAAGTGATCGCCGAACAGATGCCCGACGCCGAGGATTACGCCGCGGTGCAGATCGACGTCGCGGTGATCGACGACCACCGCCAGTCCGCGTTCGCGGTGGACAAGGGCATTCAGCGCGACGTGCTCGATGCGAGCGAATTGCACGCGTTGCAGGGCCGCGTGGCGACCCTGCGCGGCTGGTCCGACGACCAGAACTGAACCGGTACAACGAGAAAGGCGGCGCCCGCGCGCCGTACGGGAAGGGATCATGAGCGTCACACTCGCCAAGGGCGGAAACGTTTCGCTGTCCAAGCAGGCGCCGAACCTGACCAAGGTCGCGGTGGGACTCGGCTGGGACGTGCGCACCACCACCGGTGCGGATTACGACCTCGACGCGAGCGCACTGGCCACCGGCCCGAACCTGAAGGTGCTCTCCGATCAGCACTTCGTGTTCTACAACAATCTGCGTTCGCCGGAGGGCACCATCGAGCACACCGGTGACAACCTCACCGGTGAGGGCGAGGGCGACGACGAGGTGATCAACGTCGATCTCGCGGCGACGCCGCCGACGATCACCAACATCTTCTTCCCCGTGTCCATTCACGACGCCGACGCCCGCGGGCAGTCGTTCGGCCAGATCCGCAACGCGTTCATCCGCGTCGTCGACGCCAACACCGGCGCCGAACTGGCCCGTTACGACCTCACCGAGGACGCGTCCACCGAGACCGCCATGGTGTTCGGTGAGCTGTACCGGCACAGCGGCGAGTGGAAGTTCCGCGCCATCGGGCAGGGCTACGCGTCCGGTCTCGCGGGCATCGCCCGCGATTACGGCGTCAACATCTGAATCGGTCGGCCCCGGCGATCAGCCGGGGCTCGACAACGTCTCGGGCAGGCGCCGCGGGTACGCGTGCGCCATGCCGTCGAGCAAACCGAAGTAGCGCCGCACCATCAGGACCGCGGTGGTGGCCAGCCCTGCCGTCAGTCCCCACCAGACGCCCGCGGCGCCGAGGTGGAGCGGATAAGCCAGCAGCAGGGCGGTGGGCAGGCCGACGAGCCAATAGCCGATCAACGACAGCCGGAAGCCCGCGTTGGTCTCCTTCAGCCCGCGCAGCAGCCCAGTGCCGATGTTCTGCGCGGCATCGAAGAATTGCAGCACGATGCCGATCAGCAGCAGGGTGCGTGCGATCTCGATGGTCGCGGTGTCGCCGGGCTCCAGGAACGGCCGCAGCACCGCGTTCGGCGCGAGCACGTACACCGCGCCGGTGATCGCGGCGACGATCGCCGCGTAGCGCAGCGCCAGCCAGGCAAGGGCCTTGGCGTGCTGGTATTCATCGCGAGCGGTCGCGTGACTGACCAGGATGGACGCGCCGTGCGACAGCCCGATCGCCACCTGGAACACGATGTAGATGATCTGGTAGACGACGTTGTGCGCGGCCAGCGCGGCGGGACCGAAGCTGCCCATGACGAGCGCCAGCACCGAGAACATGCCCGCTTCCGACCCGTAGGTGAGCGCGATCGGGGTGCCGAGCTTCAGTTCGGAGACGACCATCGACCGGTGCACCGGCCACGGCCGGATCGACAGGTGGGGACCCAGTCGCGGATCGTGTCGCACCATCGCCCAGAACACGCCGAAGGTGATCAAGAAGACCAGCGAGGTGGCCACGCCGATGCCGGTGAGGCCGAGCGCTGGGAGCCCGGCCCAGCCGTGGATGAACGCCAGGGCCAGCGCGAGATTCAGCGCGACCGAGCCGAGCGTCACCAGCAGCAAAGCCTGTGGACGCTGCATGCCGACGGTGTACTGCCGCAGCACTTGGAACCACAGGCAGGGCAGCAGCCCGGGAGCCAGCGCGACCATGAGCGGGCGCGCGTCGGCGAGCACGCCGGCGTCCTGGCCGAGCCACTGCAACGACCAGCCGAGTCCGATCAGCACCGCGCCACCGAGCAGGCCGGAGATCGTCGCGATGAGGAAACTCGACCGCACCACCTCGCGCACCTCGCGGTCGGCGGAATCACCCCGCTTGCCCGCGGCGCTGACCGCCGAGGCGATCTGGTTGCCGGTGCCGGTGATCAACCCGACGCACATGGTGCGGATCTGGTTGAACAGCACGATGGCCAGGCCGCCCGCCGCGACCTGTCGCACGCCGAGCGTGCCCATCAGCGCGATATTGGTCGTGGACACCGCGATCTGAGCCAGCTGGGTCAGCGCGATCGGCGTCGCCAATGCGGCGAGCCGACGTCCGTCGGCGCGGAACTCGCCCAGGTTCACCGCGCCTCCACCAGCTGCTTTCGGCGGGCGGGCGAGTAGCGGTCGAGCAGACCGAGCACCTCGCGCTCCGTGTCGCCGTCGAGCAGGTCGCGGTCGTTCATCCAGTCGTCGTCGAAGACGGTGTCCAGGTACTTCTCGCCGCCGTCGCAGACGATGGTGACCACGGTCGAACCCGCGGGGAACTCCTCGAGCCGGGTCAGCCCCGCGTACACCGAGCCGCCCGCCGAGCCCCCGAGCATCAAGCCGAGCTTCGCCGCGACGGCGCGGGCGGTGGCGAAGGCCGCCACGTCGGACACCTTCACTCCCTCGTCGAGCAGCGAGTAGTCGACGGCGGTGCCGATGGTGGCGCCCGGCGGTGTGCCGGTGCCGGATTGCCAGTACGGACCGCCGGGCCCGCCGAAGGCGATGGAACCGACCGGCTCCACACCGATCACGTAGGGCGGGCAGCCCAGCTGACGCAGCCGGGTCGCCGTGCCGAACAGCGAACCGCCGGTGCCGACCGACGAGAGCAGGATGTCGACCCGATCGACGTCCTCCAGCAATTCCTCGGCCACCGCGTAGTAGCCGACCGCGTTGGCGTCGTTGTTGTGCTGTTCGGTGAAGTAGGCGTCGTCCTGCGCCGCGGCCATCGCCTCGGCGAGGTCTTCTCGCGCCGAGGTGGCCAGGTTGTCGTCGCCCTCGTCGGCCACGTACACCAACTCCGCACCCATCGCTCGCATCGCGCGCAGCTTGTCCTTACATGCGTGGTGGTCGACCACGGCGGTGAAGCGGTACCCGCGTTCGGCGGCAACCACCGCGAGGCCGAGCCCGGTGTTACCGGACGTGGATTCGATGATATGCCCGCCACTCGGCAGCAAACCGCGCCGCTCGGCGTCGAGCACCATCTCGCGCGCCATCCGGATCTTGGCCGCGCCCGTCGGATTGAACTGCTCGAGCTTCAGCAGCAGCCGGGTTCCGGTCGCGGTGGTGGCCAGTTCGAAGAGCGGGGTGCGACCGATCAGGTCCGTCACGCGTGTGACGACAGGCATACGAGTCTCCTATCCATGGGCGATCCCGGCTCGGGGTGTCGCCTGCCCCGCGCTGCTGGTCGCAAGCGGGGGCGATGCTGAGTTGTGGTCGTCGTGGTTGATTACCCGGCGTCGAGCGTCCAGCGCAGTCGATCTCCGTGCCCGCCGAAGAGCACGACCTTCGGTGGTATCGGCAATTCGTGGAAGGCCGATTCGTTCGAATCCATCTGGTATCCGGCGGTGTTCGGGTAGACGAGCAGATCACCCGGCTCGGCCCGCCTCGGCAGCGGGACGCGCCGCCAGCTGAGCATGTCGGATTCCAGACAACTGGCCGCGCCGACGCTGGTCGGCGTCGGTTCCGGCAAAGGCTGCGTCGATTCGCGCACGGGCCACAGCACCGGGTCGGGCAGGTACTCGCTGTCGAACCACTGCTCGGACAGGCTGAGGCTGGTGCCGTCGACGGTGAGCAGTCGGTACGGCTGTCCGTCCGCGTACCTGCTCTTGCTGCCCTGTACGCGGAAGACGGTGCTGCCCGCGCGATCGAGCAGGGCGCGGCCCGGTTCGACGGCCAAGCGGATGTCGTTGTCGCGCAGGCGCCTTGCCAGTTCGCGGTGGGCGAGGATCTCCGACAGCATGGCCGGTCCAGGAACCGGGAAGTGGTACGGGTAGTAGGAGTCGAACGATTTCCCGGCGTGGAACCAGGAACGGTCGACGCCCTCGGTGAACTCGCGCCACGCGCCTTCGGGGACGTAGTCGACGCCGAATCCGCCGCCGATCGAGATGGTGCAGGCCGGATGCCCGAGCTCGCGCGCCGCCGTGCAGCGGGCGATCAGGTCGGCGGCTTGCTCGGCGCGGGCGATCGCGTCGTAGCCGGGGAGGTGAAAGCTGAAGCCCTCCAACTGAACCGGCTCCAGTCCGCGCGGTCCGGACGCGGCGATCACCGACAGCGCCCGGTCGAGCTCGTCGTCGGTCATCCCGAACCGGCTGGCCGAGCCCGCGGGCAACACCCGCAGCAGCGCCCTGGCCGGGGTGGCCGCGGAGGCGATCGTGCCGAGGCGGTCGAGCTCGTCGAGGCTGTCCACCGCGATCAACGCACTGTGGCGCACGGCGAGCCACAGCAGGTCGTCGGATTTCGCCGGACCGGTGACCATCAGTTCACCGCCGCGCACCCCGGCGGCGAGCGCGGCCGTCAGCTCGCCGACGCTGGAGACGTCGATGCCCGCACCGTTCTCCGCGCAGGCCCGCGCCACACACGCCGCCTTGTTCGCCTTCTTGCCGTAGTAGACGACCCCGTCGACCCCTGCCCGCAGGAACACGTCGCGGAATCCGCGGATGTTCTGCGCCACCCGAGCGGGATACATCAGGTGGAACGGCCCGCCGATCGCGAACGCGATATCGGCGAGCAGCTGCGGGTCGGCCAGCACCCTCCGCTCCCACTCGTCGGTGTGCGCGGGCATGGCGGGGGCGGTGATCCCGGCGGTCAGGCCCGCCGGGTCGTCGGCGATTTCTTCGACGAGCAGTTCGGCGACTTCCTCGACGAGCATCTCGAGGAGGACCTCGTCGGAATCGATCTCGTCCCAGCCGGATTCGGAGTAGTCGTCCACGTCGTTCTGGTTCGTGACGTACCCATCGGTCGCGTCGATGTCCGGCTCCGAGGCAGGGACCGGTTCGACGTCCTGAAGAAGCACGTGGACGGCCTCGGGCGCCTCCGCCTCGGTTTCCCCTGGGAGCTCCGCCCACGGTCTGCCCTCCGTCGCCAGGGCGACGCGCTGTAGAACGGCGTGGTCGGCCTCGAACGCCGCCGGCTCGGAGTCCTCGGGGAGGTCCACCCATGGGCTGCCTTCCGCGGCCGGTTCGACGGCGTCGGAAGTCGCCAGCGCGCCAACATCTTCGGATGAGGGCATCGCCGCTGGGTGCGACGATGCGGCGGGAGCCGATGGCGTCGCGCCGGGCTCGAGCGACGCTGGGTCGAGCGTCGGCAGTTCGGCGTCGAGCTGTATCCGGTTCGTCTGGTGGGCAACTGTATTCGCAGCGAACGCCATCGGTTCGGTATCGAACGACGACGTGCTCGGCTCGAACGTCTCCGCGCCGGTGTCGAGCGGTGTCCCGGTCTCGCGCGCCGACGAGGCGGCGGCCGCGGGTTCGGATGCGGGACGTTCGCGCCCTGTTCGGCTCGCGCGTGCACCGGCTCTCGACTTCCGGGGCGCGGCGATGTCGAACAGCACCATGGCTTCCGGATCGACGAGCTCCGGTTCGGGCTCGACGGCGGCCTCTAATCCCACAGGGGCACCTCCGTGCCGCGGCCCTCGGCGATGGCGCGTTCGGCGAGCGCGTGCGCGACGGCGACGTCGGTGAGCACCAGGCCGCTGTTGTAGACGAAGATCTTCTCGTCGTCCGAGCGACGTGCCACGGCCCTGCGGTTGAGGATCTGCGGCAGTTCGGCGTCGACGGTGCGCAGCGTGCCGTCCGGGCCGACCATGTCGGTGCCGGTGAGCTGCATCTGTTCGGCGCTCGTCGCCACCACCCGGTCGGCCTGTACCAGCGTCGACGGCGCGAGGCCGTAGCCGACCAGCACCGCGGTCGAGCCGGGCGCGAGATCCTCTGCCTCCAAGGCGACTTCGGTGCCCGGGCCCGCGGTCGCCAGCACCACGTCGGCGGCGGCCGCGGCGGCGCGCGGGTCGGCGACGGTCTCCAGCAGGGCCTGCGGATGGTGCTCGGCCAGGTGCTGGTGCACCGCGGCGAGGCCGTCGGGGTGGGTGCCGTACACCATCAGCTTGCGCAACTGCGGATTCGCGGCGAGCAAGTGCGGCAGCGCGTGACGGCCCTGGGTGCCGGTGCCGATCAGCAGCACGCTCTCCGCGCCGCGGCGCATCGTCTCGCGCACGAGCAGCGCGGACACGGCCGGCGTGCGCAGCGCGCCGACCCGTGCGCAATCCATCATGGCGATGGGCGCGCCCGTGGCGTCGTCGTAGAGCGTGATGGTCGTGTAGTAGCGCTTGGTGCTGCGATCGTGCCCCGGATCGAACTTGTACGAGGTCTTCATGGCGACGACGCGACGTCTGCCGTCGCGGCCGAGCATGGCGTAGGCCACCGACCAGCCGTCCGGATTGGCGACGCTCAGCTTGCGCGGATTGTCCGAATCTCCCGCCGCGAACGCCAGATACGCGTCTTCGACCGCACGCACCACGTCGCCCGGCGTGATGGGGACGTCGGCGAGGTCGCTACGGCTCAGCACGCGCAGCGGCGTGCTCCGATCACGAGTGTTCAACGGTTCCTCGTTCATCTGGTGTTGTGTCCCGCTCTGCATCCGCTCGGCCAGTTCCCATTCGGAACGGGGCGACTGTTCGCTGCCCGTAACCATTCTCGTCGGCCTCAGCGGTTCGGCGCCGACGTTCGGGCAGGCGGATGTTGACCCGCTTGAGCCAGCGATCGGTGCCGTCGTAACGCGCGGTGAACGGTACCCGACCGTGCACGGCGACGTCATTGTCGACCAGCAACAACTCGCCGGGCGCCAGCGCGGCGGTGTGGCACACCCGCTCCAGTTCCGTGGCGAGCCGGGCGTAGGCGCGTCGAAACTCGTCGTCGGCTAGCTCGAGGGGCGTGTAGGCGGGGTCGTAGCGCAGGGTCGGATTCATTGCGCCGGAGGGTGATTCGGCCGCGTCCCAGATCGTCGGCAGCGGGGGCGGGGTGAAGCGCTCGTGGCCGTCGCCGTAGGAGACGTCGGGCAGGATCGGCAATGTCGGCGTGCTCAGCAGCCGGTGCTCGTCCTCGGTCAGCTCGACCTGCCGGACCGAGGACACCGTGGTGCCCACCAGATCCGGATTGCGCAGGCAGGCCAGCATCAGCAGGTTCGCGCGGTCCGGGTGGAAGGCGTCTTCGGTGTGCGGGCTGAGCAACGTCTTGCTGCTCGCTCCCGACTGCTCGTGTTCGTGGCCCGGCGTCGGCACGATGTTGTTCACCAAGCGCCCATCCTGTTGGCCGTACCAGCCGAACGGCTCACCCGCGCAGCGCGCAAGCAGCAGCATGACGACATCGAGCTGAAAAGAGTTGCCGCGCTGGGGATCGCCGCTCCAGCGGGCGGCTTCGCGCCAGCTCGGCGGCGTCGGCCCGAACTCGTCGTCGGTCAACGGCAGCCTGCTCACGATGGTCGCGCCCGTGGGTCCCGCGGGCGGGCGCATGGCCAGCCGCACCTCCTCGGGGAGTTCGCGAGCGCGTTCCTCGATCGACGCGATGAGCGCCGGGTCGGTCAGCGTCATCGTCACGGGAGCGGCGCCACGGGGGCTGCGATGGACTGTGGTACAAATCTCGCGCGCGAGCTCACGCACCGCTCGCCCGGCGTCCGGGGGCAGCTCGCGTCGTTCGATGTCCTGCGGGTGAAGCGTCTTACGTTCGGGGAGAACGCTTTTCACCGGAGATTCCCTTCTTCGCATCGGGTCGAAAAGCGGGTGGGGACGATTCGATCTGCGAAGCTAGTGCCTCGGGCGCGGTTAAGCAAGGCTTACCTAAGCGAGTCGCGAAAAAGAGCTGAGACGCATCAAAAGCCTAAGTCTCGTTCGGACCGGGCGGTGTGCATTCGTCGGCAACGACTCCCGGTGGGGCCGCGTGGATTCGCCGTTCGGCGGATTCGCACAGGTAGACAGCATATTTAGGCTAGCCTGTCCTAGCCTTGTAGTGTCGGGTCTCGGGCCCGCAGCGAACGATGAGGGAAGGCGGCACCGATGGGGTTCAACCGACGGCAGCTTCTGCGTTCGAGCGTCGGAGTCGGCGCGATTCTGGTCGCGGCCGCGTGTACCGACGGCGCCGATCCCGGCGGCCCCGCGCGACGCGGCGGCACCCTGCGGGTCGGCGCGCTCGGCACCGCGGCGCGCATCGAGCGCGACCCGCACGCGAACCTGACCAACGAGAGCGATTTCCTCGTCACGTCGCTGGTCTACGACGCGCTGACGGTACCGGGCGTGGAGCCGAATACCGCTGCGCGCATTGCGAGTTCGTGGGAGTCGGATCCGACGCAGCGGCGCTGGACGTTCACGATCGCCGAGGGCGCCACCTTCCACGACGGCGCCCCGGTGACCGCCGACGATGTGGTGTGGTCGCTGCGCAGACTGCGCTCGGTGGGCGGCGCGTCGAAGATGCCCGCCGCGGCCGAGGACATCGCCGCCGACGGTGCGAACCGCGTCGTGCTCACCGTCCCGGAGCCGAATACCCAACTGCCGCTGCTGGTTCGGCTGATGACGTTCACTGTGAGAAAAGACACTACGGACTTCGCCTCGGCCATCGGCACCGGACCGTTTCGGCTCGAGTCCTATCAGGGCGGCAATGCCAGGCTGGTGCGCAACGACAACTGGTACGGCGCGGGATCGGATCCGCGACTGCCGTTGCTCGACGCCATCGAGGTCACGATGTTCGAAAGCGTGACGGCACTGGGCAATGCGGTGCTGAGCGGGCAGATCGATCTGGCGTCCAATGTCGGCGCGATCGCGGGGCGCACCGCGGAGGGGCGCGGCGACCTGCGGGTGGTGCGGCGCGCGAACGACACGATGCTCGGCGTGGCGATGCGCACCGCCGACGGGCCGTTCGCCGATCCCAGGGTGCGCGCCGCGGTGCGGCTCGGCGTTGACCGCAAGTCGCTTGTGGATCAGGTGCATTCGGGCTACGGCACCGTCGCCAACGACATCCTCGGCACCGCCGACCCGCGCTACGACGCGAGCATTCCGCAGCGCACCCGTGATGTCGAACGCGCGAAAACCCTGCTGCGCGACGCGGGTTTCGATACGGGGCGCAGCTACCCGCTGGTGACGAAGCCGGAGGCGCCCGGTGAGGTGGAGTCGGCGAAGGTGATCGCCACTCAGCTCGCGGACATCGGCATCCGGCTCGACGTCGTCGAGCAGGAATCGAACGCCTTCTACGACCGGACCTGGTTGCAGGCCCCGCTCTACACCGTCTCCTGGGGCACCAACGATTCGACGATGTTCTACGCGAGCAGACTCATGGCGAGCGGCTCAAACCGCAACGAAACCGCCTTCCACGACGCCGAATTCGATTCCGCAACGGCCGCGGCTCTGGCCGCCTCCGATCCGGCTGAAGTCGAAAAGGCAAGCCGCCGTGTGCAATCGATTCAGCACGAGCGCGGCGGTTACCTGGTGTGGGGCATGGCAGACGGCGTCGACATCGCCACCGCCTCGGTGCGTGACCTGCCGGCCCTCGGCGGTTTCGGACGGGTGCAGCTCGAGCGGGCCTGGTTGGCGTGACGACCTTCGCCCGGCTCCTGCTCCGGCGCGTCGCCCTGCTGATCGCGCTGCTGGCGGCGGTCTTCGTGGCCGTGGATCTGTTGCCGGGCAACACCGCCCGTGCGGTGCTCGGCCGCGAGGCCACGCCGGAGCAGGTGGCGGCGAAGGAACGCGAGCTCGGACTCGATCGCCCGCTCGTCGTGCGGTTCGTGGACTGGATCTCGGGCGTGGCGACCGGCGATTTCGGCCGCACCGCGCGCGGCAGGTCGATCAACGAGCTACTCGCGGACAAGTTTCCGCCGACGTTGCTACTCGGCGGTCTCGCGCTCGCGCTGACGGTGCTGGTCTCGGTGCTGCTCGGCGCTTGGTGGGCGACGCGTCCGCGCGGCGCGGCGGCGCGGGTGTTGCAACCGGGCAGCACCGTCGCCGCGGCCATTCCCGAGTTCGTACTGGCGACGCTGCTGATCATGGTGTTCTCGCTGGCGACGGGCTGGTTGCCCGCGGTCACCATCACCGGTCGCTCCGGTTTCCCGGTGCGCGCGGACATGCTCGTGCTGCCCGTCCTCGCGCTGGCCATTCCGCAGATCGGCTGGAACACCCGGGTCGTGCGGGCGGCGCTGGCCGACGCGGCTCGCGCGCCGCATGTGGACAGCGCGCTGCTGGATGGACTTTCGACGCCGCACGTGCTGACCCGCTATCTGGTGCCGTTCGCCGCGCCAACCATCGTGGCCAGCCTCGCCACCACCGTCGGCATGCTGCTCGGGGGTGCGCTGGTGGTCGAGACCATCTTCAACTACCCGGGCCTCGGCGCGGTGCTGGCCGGATCGGTGGCCGACCGTGACACGTCGGTGGTCGCGGCGGTGGTGGCGCTGTCCGGGGTGGTCATCATGCTGATGCTCGCCGTGGCGGACGGCATTCGGGCATGGTCGCTGCAGGGGCGACGATGAAGTCGCCGCTTCCGCCGAGTGATCGGATCGCCGACGGCGCGACGTTCGCGATCGGCGATTCTGCGTGGAGAGAGGGGTCGCGATGAGGCAATTACGGCTGCTGACTCTGCTGCCCGCGCTGTCCGTGATCGTGTCCGCGGCACTGGGGCCGGCCCTCGCGCCGCGGCCCGCCGAGCAAGCGGTGGGCATACCGTTCGCCGACCCGAGCGCCGACGCCTGGCTCGGCACCGATCGGCTCGGTCGTGACGTGCTGAGTCATCTGCTGTACGGCGGTTGGGGTCTGCTGCTGCTCGCCGCCGTGATCGCGGTGCTGGTGACCGCGGTGTCGAGCGTGCTCGGCGCGATCGCGGCGCTGCGGCCCCGGGTCGGCGCGATGATAGAAACCGCGACCGATTTCGCGATGCTTGTTCCCGCGGTGCTCGGCATCCTGCTCGTTCTCACGACCTGGCCGGACGCGGGCATGTACGGGCTGATCGTGGTGGCCGTCCTGTTCGGAGTGCCCTACTGCGCACGGGTTTTCGCCGCAGGCGCGGCGGGCGTCGCGGCGAGCGGCTACGTCGAGGCTGCGCGAGCGAGCGGAGAAACCCTGGCCCACCTGGTATTCCGCGAGGTCCTGCCGAACCTGCGCGAGGTGCTCGCCGCCCAACTCGGACTGCGTTTCGTCGCCGCCGTCTACCTGGTCAGCACCGCGTCCTTCCTGCACCTGCCCACCACCCTCGGCGCAAGCAACTGGGCGGTCATGGTCCGCGACAACGCCTCTGGCATGTTACTCAACCCGTGGTCGGTGTTGGCTCCCAGCCTCGCCATCGCCATCGTGGCGGTCAGCGTGAACCTGGCGGTCACCGAATTCGGCCGGGGCACACGGGGATCGGCGCCGGTGTACGCGGTGAGCGTTCGATCGGGCACGGATCTCGAGGGCGGCCCTGATACAGGCTCCGGCCCGGCACCGAGCTCGATGCCGGGCAGCGTTGGTGCTGTGGCGAATTCGTCGTCCGAAGCATCGGCTCGGTTGACCACGGCGTCGGCTCGGCTGACCGCGGCACCCGGCGATGGAGGCGACGGCAACGGCGCACATCCGGCATGGGATACGAGTTCGAGCTCCGAATCCGCGGCGGTCGCAGCCCATCCCGGTGATGTTGGTTGCGAGGCGGGTTCCGCGGCGTCGCTGTCGGCGGCCGAATCGTCGGTGCTGGGCGGCGTCGGCACTGACGCGAATTCGTCGGCTGCGGTAGCGGCTCGGCTGTCCATGACACCCCGCGGTGGAGTCGAACCGCCTGTCATCCCTGCCTCGAGCAACGGTGCGCGGCCGGCGCGGGGTGCCGGTATCCGAGAGCCGCACCCCATCGTGGTCGTGGACGGACTGCTCGTCCGGGGACCGACCGGACAAGAGTTGGTCGGGGCCCTCTCGTTTCGGATGCCGCCGGGCACGATCACGGCGCTCACCGGCCCGTCGGGTTCGGGGAAGACGACCGTGATGCGAGCGCTGCTCGGACAGTTGCCGTCCGGGGCGATTCGCGCGGCGGGCACGGTCACGGTGGCAGGACACGAGGTGTTCACACTGGATTCCGGTGCGCTGCGGCGTTTTCGGCGGACGGACATCACCTACGTCGGCCAGGACCCCGGCTCCGCACTGAACCCGCTCATGCGGGTGCGGACCCTGCTCGCCGAAGTCGCACGCGACCGCTCCGAGCCCGCTCTCCTCGAAGCCGTGCACGCGGTCGGTCTCTCCGTCGAGCACCTGCGCCGCCGCCCCGGCGAACTCTCGGGTGGTCAGCAACGCCGGGTCGCCTTGGCCAGAGCCTTGGTCCGTGGCACCGACGTCCTGGTGCTCGACGAGCCGCTGGCCGGTCTGCACGGCGCGCTGCGCACCGAAATCGGCAGTCTGCTGGTCGATCTCGCGAACCGCGGGACCACCATCCTGCTGTCCGGCCATGACACCGCCGCCATCCACGCCATCGCCGATCAGGTGATCGAGGTCGGCACGCATCCGGCAGCGTCTCGCTCGTCGCTGGCCTCCACCGCACCAGGCCCGAACGCGGCTGCCGTGTTCCCGTCGGCGGGCGAACGCACGCCCGAGGCTCCTGGCCACGACACCGGCGACGGTGGGCGGTCCGCACGCGCCGTCGTGGGCCCCACAGACGGAGGGTCGGCCACGGGCACACCGCAGTCACCCGACGGTGCGCCGCGCGAGGATGTTGCCGAGAAAGGGAACCACGCCGACTCCTCGGCTCGCGACGTTGGCGCTGCTGCGGACCGCGACGACCACGGTGGGGGCGCTTTCGGGTACGCCGTCCGCGCCGCCGCGGACGGCGAACATCGGGTATCCGAGCGCCCTGTCAGCCCCGCCATCGACAATCCACAACCCCAGATCGCCCTGCGCGCCAGCGGCATCAGCGCGACCATCGGCAGGCATCGCGCCCTCACCGACATCGACCTCGCGCTCACCGCGGGCTCCGCGCTCGCCGTCGTCGGCGCCTCCGGGGCAGGCAAGACCACCCTCGCCAGGGTGATCGCCGGTCTCCGCGCGGCCGAGGGCGGCGCGCTGGCGCTCGCAGGCACATCGATCGAACTCGGCGGGAAACGCCGGATCGGGCGCGGCGGCGACGGGATTCAGCTCGTTCCGCAGAACCCGATGTCGGCGCTCAACCCGCGCCGAACGGTCGCTCAGGCTCTCGACAGACCACTGCGCCGTATCGCGCGGGTCTCGAAAAGCGCGGCACCGCAGCGGATCACCGAGCTACTCGACGCCGTGGAACTGCCGACAGCGCTGGCGGCCAGGTACCCGCACGAACTGTCCGGCGGCCAACGCCAGCGGGTGGCGCTGGCCCGCGCCCTGGCAGCCGAGCCCTCGGTCCTGATCTGCGACGAGATCACCTCGGCCCTCGATCACGCGACAGCGGCCTCGATCATGGCCCTGCTGGACCGGATTCGCGCCGAACGCGGCACCGCAGTGCTGGTGATCACGCACGACATGGCGCTGGTCGCCGGGCACTGCGCCGAACTCGTCGTGCTGGATCACGGCCGGATCGTCGAATCCGGTCGCACCGCCGAGGTTCTTGCGAATCCCGCCGAACAGGCCACCCACGATCTGCTGGTCTAGACGACAGTGACGTCCGACACGCGGCGGCGCGCAACCGCCGGGGAGGACTCCGCCGGATCTGGATGATGGAATGGTGCTCCCGAAGAAGACCGGCATCATGGCCGTCGCCTTGGTGGTCCTGGCGCTCGCCGGTTGCGGCATCGGCCCCGACCTGCCGCCCATCCCGGAAGGCATCCCGCCAGGCCCCGGCGCCCCGCTGCCGCTGATCGATGTCGACGGACCGGGACGCACCGCGCTGCAACTGCGCGGCTGGGCCGGTGAGCAGGCAGGCACGCTCGGCATCCCGCCGGTCGCGCTGGAGGCGTACGGCTACGCCGCCGCGGTGATGGCCAGTTCGCGGCCCGGTTGCGGCATCGCATGGACCACGCTCGCAGGCATCGCCAGCGTCGAGAGCAAGCACGGCACCCACCGCGGTTCCGGCGTCGACGACCACGGCACCGTCGTTCCGCCGATCATCGGCATCCCGCTGGACGGCGCGCCCGGCGTCGCGCTGATCCGCGACACCGACGGCGGAAGACTCGACGGCGACTCGGTATACGACCGTGCCGTCGGCCCGTTGCAGTTCATTCCGGAAACCTGGAAGCGCTGGGGCGTGGACGCCAACGGCGACGGCGTGATCGACCCGCAGAACATCGACGACGCCGCCCTCACCGCGGCGCGCTACCTGTGCGCCAGCGGCGGCGACCTCACCTCCGAACGCGGCTGGCAACAGGCGCTGATGACCTACAACCAGTCCACCCGCTACCTGCTCACCGTCCGCGATCGCGCCGCCGCCTACAGCGTCGGCCGCCGCGTCTGAGCGTCGCGCGAGCCATCGCTCGGAGTGCCGGTTACCTCGGAGGCGGTGAGGACGCTAGGCTCGGCAGCGCACGGGCCCATCCGTGAGACCTACCGTGCCCGCAGCCGAAGGAGTGTCGTTTTCGTGGCCATCATCGAACAGGTCGGAGCTCGCGAGATCCTGGATTCGCGCGGAAACCCCACCGTCGAGGTCGAGATCGCCCTCGACGACGGCACGCTGACCCGCGCCGCGGTGCCCTCCGGCGCCTCCACCGGTGAGCACGAAGCCGTCGAGCTGCGTGACGGCGGCGACCGCTACCTCGGCAAGGGCGTGCAGAAGGCCGTCGAGGGCGTCCTCGACGAGATCGCGCCGGCCGTCATCGGCTTGGACGCGGTCGAGCAGCGCACCGTCGACCAGACGCTGCTGGATCTGGACGGCACCCCGGACAAGTCCCGCCTCGGCGCGAACGCGCTGCTCGGCGTCTCGCTCGCGGTGGCCCGCGCCGCCGCCGAGTCCTCGGGCCTGGAGCTGTTCCGCTACCTGGGCGGGCCGAACGCGCATGTGCTTCCCGTGCCGATGATGAACATCCTCAACGGTGGCGCGCACGCCGACACCGGCGTCGACGTCCAGGAGTTCATGGTCGCCCCGATCGGCGCGCCGACCTTCAAGGAGTCGCTGCGCTGGGGCGCGGAGGTCTACCACGCGCTGAAGTCGGTGCTGAAGTCCAAGGGCCTGTCCACCGGCCTCGGTGACGAGGGCGGCTTCGCCCCCGACGTGGCGGGCACCCGTGAGGCGCTCGACCTGATCAGCGTCGCGATCGCGAAGACCGGCCTGAAGCTCGGCACCGACGTGGCGCTGGCGCTGGACGTCGCGGCCACCGAGTTCTACACCGCGGGTACCGGTTACAAGTTCGAGGGCTCCGACCGCACCGCCGCCGAGATGGCGCAGTTCTACGCCGAGCTGCTCACCGCCTACCCGCTGGTCTCCATCGAGGACCCGCTGTCGGAGGACGACTGGGACGGCTGGGTCGCGCTGACCGACCAGATCGGCGACAAGATCCAGCTGGTCGGCGACGACCTGTTCGTCACCAACCCGGAGCGTCTGGAAGAGGGCATCGCCAAGGGCGCGGCCAACGCGCTGCTGGTGAAGGTCAACCAGATCGGCACCCTGACCGAGACCCTGGACGCGGTCGAGCTGGCGCACCGCAACGGCTACAAGACGATGATGTCGCACCGGTCCGGCGAGACCGAGGACACCACCATCGCCGACCTCGCCGTCGCGGTCGGCAGCGGCCAGATCAAGACCGGCGCCCCCGCGCGCAGCGAGCGGGTCGCCAAGTACAACCAGCTGCTGCGCATCGAGGACGCGCTGGGCGACTCCGCCCGCTACGCGGGTGACGTGGCGTTCCCGCGCTTCGCGTTCGAGGGCTGATAGCCGCGGTGCGAACGACGGGCCCGGAGGCGGCAGCCGGCGTAACCACGAAGGGCCCCGAGAGCACCGCAAATTAGATACAGGGGACGAGATGACGGAGCGACGTGCGCGCGGGACCAGTCCGGCCGGACGCGGGGACCGCCGCACGTCGCGTGCCGCTCGATCGCGCCCGAGGGCGGGCGCGGACACCGAGACCGCTGCCCGTCCCGCCGCGGCCAAACGCACGCGCAGACGCAGCGAGACCGCCGAGAAGGCGCAACCGCGCAAGATAGCCCCGCGCGCGGGCGGCGTGGACAAGCACGAGCGCACCATTCTCGGCCTGTCCACCGGCAAGGCCGTGATTCTGGCCGGCGTGGTGTGCGCGTTGGCGCTGACGCTGTCCGTGCCGATGCGCACCTACTTCAGCCAGCGCGCCGAGGCCGCGCAGCTGGCGCAGGAGCGCAGGCAGCTGGAGGCCGATGTGGCCAGGTTGCGGGATCGCCGTGCGCAGCAACAGGATCCGGCCTACATTCGGTCGGAGGCCAGGGATCGGTTGCGGCTGGTGATGCCGGGGGAGACGCCCTACATCGTGCAGGTGCCGGGCATCGAAGCCCCGCCGCGCCCCGCCGCGCCGCCGCGATCCAAGGCGCCCGACCCGTGGTACACGGATCTGTGGCGCACTCTCTCCGAACCGCAGCCGACGCCCGGCCTCGAGCCGCCGGCCGCGGGCTTGCCGCCCGCCGTCCCGCACCAGGAAGGACCCAGGTGACCGCACCGACAGACCGCGATCTCGAGATCATCGCCGAACAGCTCGGCCGTGCGCCGCGCGGCGTGCTCGCCGTCGCCTACCGCACCCCGGACGGGCTGCCCGCGGTGGTCAAGACCGCGCCGCGGCTGCCGGACGGCACCCCTTTCCCGACCTTGTACTACCTGACCGACCCCCGGCTGACCGCCGAGGCGAGCAGGCAGGAGTCGGCGGGCGTGATGCGCGAGATGACCGAGCGCCTCGCCGCCGATCCGGAACTGGCCGCGGCCTACCGCGCCGCGCACGAGAGCTACCTGGCCGAGCGGAACGCCATCGAATCCCTCGGCACCGATTTCACCGGCGGCGGGATGCCCGAGCGGGTGAAGTGCCTGCACGTGCTCATCGCGCACAGTCTGGCCAAGGGGCCGGGCGTCAACCCGTTCGGCGACGAAGCCGTGGCGCTGGCCGCCGAGCACGGACTGCGCGGCACCGCCATCCCGGCCGATTGGCCGAAGTACCCGCCGAAGGACGGAGCACAGCATGAGTGACCGGGTCGCCGCAGTCGATTGCGGAACGAACTCCATCCGACTATTGGTCGCCGACGTGCTCGAGGACGGTCGCCTCGCCGACGTGCACCGCGAGATGCGGATCGTGCGGCTCGGCCAGGGCGTCGACGCCACGGGCTCGCTGGCGCCCGAGGCGATCGAGCGCACCAGGGTCGCGCTCGCCGAGTACACCGGGCTCATGCGCGAGGCCGGCGTCTCGCGGGTGCGGATGGTCGCCACCTCGGCGACCCGTGACGCGTCCAACCGCGAGGACTTCTTCGCCATGGCCCGCGCCGAACTCGGCACCGTGGTGCCGGGCGCGGAGGCCGAGGTGATCACCGGCGACGAAGAGGCACGCCTCTCGTTCACCGGCGCTATCGGCGAATTGTCCAGCGCGGCAGGTCCGTTCGTCGTCGTCGATCTCGGCGGCGGCTCCACCGAGCTGGTCTTCGGCGACAGCGACGGCGTGCACGCCGCGTTCTCCGCCGACATCGGCTGCGTGCGCATCACCGAGCGCTGCCTGCCCGGCGACCCGCCCACCGCCGATCAGGTCGCCGCGGCCCGCGAATTCGCCGCCGAGCGACTCGACGAGGCCTTCGCCAAGGTGCCCGTCGAGAACGCGCACACCTGGGTCGGCGTCGCGGGCACCATGACCACGCTGGCCGCGGTCGCCCTCGACCTGCCCGAATACGACTCGGACCGGGTACATCTGACCGCGCTCACGCTGGACCAGGTCCGCGAGGTCTGCGACCGGCTGATCGGAATGAACCACGACGAACGCGCCGCGCTCGGCCCGATGCACCCCGGCCGGGTCGACGTGATCGGCGGCGGCGCCGTCATCACCGAGGTGCTCGCCTACGAACTCGCCCGTCGCGCGAACATCACCGAACTGATCGTCAGCGAGCACGACATCCTGGACGGCATCGCACTGTCCATCGCCTGAGCGCCCGCGCACGGCGCGAAAGGTGTTCGGCGGAAGCGATATCGGTGACGTGCGATGCCGCTCGATCAGGCGGGCGGTGACTCGATCATCAGCAGCGCGGCCGCCCGCAGGTCGGCGCGCGGCCCTTCGCCGTACAACTCGGTGAGGGCGATCTCGGCGATCATCGCGACCAGCAGGTGGGCGATCGCCGCGGGGTCCGGCCAGCCGAGGGCGCCGAGGTCGGGCTCGATCGCCGCCGCGGCGAGCTGGTTGCGGGCGTGCACCTCGTCGAGCAGGTCGGTGTCGGTGCGCGACTGGGCGAGAAAGGCTTTCGTGCCCCGGGTGGCAAGGCACGCGTCCAGATAGGCGGCAACGCCCGCGCGCAGCCGCTCCGGCCCGGGCGGCAGGTCGGCGATCGCGGCGGCGACGGTCTGCGCCAGCTCGTCGTGGTAGCGGCGGTGCAGTGCGACGACGTAACTGCGCCGATCCGAAAAATGGTGGTAGAAGGTGCCTTTCGCCATTCCGGCGAGCTCGACCACCGCGTTGATCGATAGCCCCCGCAGTCCCTTGTCCTCGGCGACGCGCGCCCCCGCGGTCAGCAGGGCGGTGCGACCTGGCTCGGCCGGACGTGGCATGGGGGATCCTTCCTGTTGCCTCTTTCGCAGATCCTACCGACCCGCTACGGTGTGACCGACCGGTCGGTCACGACGGATCGACGGTACCCCACGAGGAGATCGACCATGCGAATATCCCGACGGTGGATCGCGGCACTGGCGACCGCCGTGGCCATGGCGGCCTGCTGGCCCGCCGGTTCTGCCACGGCCGAGGAATCGCCGACCTACAGCTATCTGTCCGGGCTCGCCGCCCAGCTCACCGGTCCGAGTCAACCGCCGCCGGGCGCCAACGACTGGTCCTGCCGTCCGACCGAGGCGCACCCGAATCCGGTGGTGCTGCTGCACGGCCTTAGTAACGACACCATCACCTGGAACACTCTCTCGCCCGTGCTCTCCGCCGCGGGCTACTGTGTGTTCTCCACGACCTACGGCACCGGCCCGCTCGGCCCGATCGGCGCCATCGCGCCCGTACCGGAGAGCGCGCGGCAGATCGCGGACTTCATCGATCGGGTACGCGCCGCGACCGGCGTCGCGAAGGTCGATCTCGTCGGCCATTCGATGGGCGGCGCGATCCCGTTCTACTACCTCAACCACCTCGGCGGCGTGCCGAATGTCGACGACTACATCGCGCTGGCCGCGCCGCTGCACGGATCGACGCTCAGCGGCACCGACGCGCTGTTCTCCTCGGTGCTGGACGCGCTCGGGGTGCGCGACGCGGTCGCCGAGCGGTGCGGCCCCTGTCAGGTGTCGCCGGGATCGCCGATGCTCGGCATCATCAACCCGGACCCCGCGATCGCGCCCGAGATCGACTTCACGACCATCGTCAGCAGATACGACCAGATCGCGACGCCCTACACCACCGGCCTGCTCGACGGCCCCAACGTGCGCAACATCGTCCTCCAGGACCTGTGCCCGACGGACTACACCGAACACTACGAACTCACGGCCGACCCGGTGACCGTGCGCGAAGTCCTGAACGCCCTCGACCCGGCCAACGCCGGGCCCGCCGACTGCGCGGTGGTGCTGCCCTACGTCGGGCCCTTGGGTCGATAGCGCTCGTCGGCGCGCCCCATGATGAGGGCGGCCAAACGGGACAGCGATTCGTGGTTGCGCGGTTTCAGCGCCACCCGCTGCAATTGACTCGGCAGCAGCGTCGCGGGCCCGCTCCTGGCGTACTCGGTCATCCTGATGTGTGTGGTGTGGGGCTGGATCTCGGTGAGCTCCAGCATGATTCGGGCCGAGCCGAACGGCCACAGCCGGGCCTCCAGCTCGATCATCCGCGGCGGATCGACATCGCGGACGGTGGTCACGTCCCGCGCGTTCAGCGGCCACAGGCCGACGCTGTGGTGGATTCGGGTGCCCACATCGGGCCAGCCGGGATCGACTTGCCGGATGTGCGATGCTCCGACCACCCAGCTGGAATACAACCAGCCGTCGGCCAGGGTCGCGAATGCCTGTTCGGGGTCGACCGGCACGGTCAGTTCGGCATCCAACATATGCGCCTCACTTCCTTCCGGCTCCGATTGTCACGTTGCTGGGTTCTCGCTCGTCCGCCTCTTTAGCGTAGGTGCGAACCGCTCGGGCCGCCCGACAATGCGTGCGTGCTATCCCTGCCGTGCGTAAACGCGGCCCCAACGCCGAAGGTGAGGTGAGTTGCTGCACAGTTGCGGTTTGTGACAAGGTGCTGGGCATGTCCCAAGTAGTGGAATCCGAGCTGCCGATCCCGGCTCGGACTCTGTTCGGCCATCCGATCGGATTGGCCAACCTGTTCGGCGTGGAGCTGTGGGAGCGGTTCTCCTTCTACGGCATGGTCACGATCCTCGGGTACTACCTGTACTACTCGGTGGCGGACGGGGGTCTCGGTCTGCCGCAGAGCACCGCGGTCGGCATCGTCGGGGCCTACGGCGGTTTGGTGTACCTGTCCACCGTGCTGGGCGGTTGGATCGCCGACCGGCTGCTCGGGATGGAGCGGACCGTTTTCTACGGCGGCGTGGTGGTCATGGCCGGGCACATCGCCCTCGCCGTGGTGCCGGGACTGGCAGGCGTCGCGGCAGGCTTGGTCTTGGTGGCGCTCGGCAGCGGGGCGCTGAAGGCGAACGCCTCCTCGCTGCTCGGCACGCTCTATCCGAAGGACGACGCGCGCATCGACGGTGGTTTCACGCTCTTCTACCTGGGCATCAACATCGGCGCGTTCACGGGCCCGCTGCTCACCGGCCTGCTCCAGACTCGCCTGGGCTTCCACTACGGCTTCGGCGCCGCCGCCATCGGCATGGCGCTCGGCCTCACCCAGTACGTGATCTTCCGGCGCAACCTCGGCACCGCCGGTCGCGAGGTGCCGAACCCGTTGCCGCGCAGCGCGATCGGGCGGATGGCCGGTGTGGCGCTCGGCGCCGCGGCGGCGGTCGCGGTGGCTTTCGCGACCCGGTTGGTCACGCTGGACAATCTGCCCGAGGCGACGACGGTCGTGATTGCCCTGGCCTCGCTCGGGTATTTCGCGGTCATGCTCACCAGCGCGAAGGTCGCGCCGATCGAACGCAGCAGGGTGCGGGCGTTCATCCCGTTGTTCCTCGCCAACGCGGTGTTCTGGTCGCTGTTCCAGCAGATCTTCACCGTGCTGGCCGTGTACTCCGACGAGCGGATGAACTGGAGCATCTTCGGTTGGACCGCGCCCGCCAGCTGGATCGGCTCGGTGGAGCCCGTCTGGATCATCACGCTCTCGCCGCTGTTTGCGCTGCTGTGGACCAAGCTCGGCAACCGCGCGCCGAGCACGCCGCACAAGTTCGCGCTCGGCGTCATCGGCATGGGCGCGGCGTTCCTGCTGTTCGTGCCGCTCGCCGGATTCGACGACAAGTCCGTGCCCGCGCTGGCGGTGCTGATGATCATGGCCGGGTTCGCGGTCTCGGAACTGCTGCTCTCCCCGATCGGGCTGGCGGTGACCACCCAGCTCGCCCCGGAAGCGTTTCGAGCGCAAATGATGGCGTTGTACTTCTTTTCCGTCGGTATTGGTACGTCGATGTCGGGCGTTCTTGCTCGTTTTTACGCCCCTGGGCATGAAGTCGCCTACTTTGGCATCACCGGTGCCGTGGCGATCGCGGTGGGACTGATCGTCGCGGCACTGGGACCGTGGATCAGTCGCTACATGGCCGGCGTCCACTAGCAAACCGGCGGCACCCGGCAATCCCGGCGTCCTGCCTGAGCATGTTTAAGGAGAACACGTGGCGATTTCGAGCTCCTCTCGGCGAAATGGCTTGTTCCGCACCAAATCCGTCGAGCAATCGATTCGCGATACCGACGAGCCCGACTCGAAACTACGCAAAGATCTGACCGCCTGGGATCTGACCGTCTTCGGCGTCGCCGTCGTGGTCGGCGCCGGTATCTTCACACTCACCGCCCGCACCGCGGGAAACGTTGCCGGACCGTCGGTTTCGCTGGCCTTCGTGTTCGCCGCCGTCGCCTGTGGCCTGACCGCGCTGTGCTACGCGGAGTTCGCCTCCACCGTGCCGGTGGCGGGCAGCGCCTACACCTACTCCTACGCCACCTTCGGTGAGCTGGCCGCGTGGATCATCGGCTGGGACCTGATCCTCGAATTCGCGCTCGCCGTGTCGGTGGTGGCCAAGGGCTGGTCGCAGTACCTCGGGCAGGTGATGGGCACCGGGGCCGCAGTCGTCGACCTCGGGCCGGTCACCTTCGACTGGGGCGCGGTCACGCTCATCACGGTGCTCGGTGTGCTGCTCGCCGTCGGCACCAAGCTCTCGTCCCGGGTGTCGGCGATCGCGGTCGCGATCAAGCTCGCCGTGATCGCGGTGGTGCTCGTCGTCGGCGCGACGTACTTCGACAAGTCGAACCTCTCGCCCTACATCCCGCCTTCCGAGGCGGGCGAGGGCGGTCAGGGCATCCACCAGTCGCTGTTCTCCTTCCTCACCGGCGCCGGGAACAGCAACTTCGGCTGGTACGGCCTGCTCGCCGCGGCCAGCCTGGTGTTCTTCGCGTTCATCGGATTCGACGTCGTGGCCACCACCGCGGAGGAGACCAAGGACCCGCAGCGCAACGTGCCGCGCGGCATCCTCGGCTCGCTGCTGATCGTCACGGTGCTCTACGTCGCCGTCTCCCTCGTGCTCACCGGCATGGTCTCCTACACCGAGCTGTCCGGCGACGACGCCACGCTCGCAACGGCTTTCGCGCTGCACGGCGCGGACTGGGCAAAGAACATCATCTCCATCGGCGCGCTAGCAGGTCTCACCACCGTGGTCATGGTGATGTACCTGGGGCAGACCCGCGTGCTGTTCGCCATGGCGCGCGACGGACTGCTGCCCAAGCGTCTCGCGCACACCGGCGCCAAAGGAACGCCCGTCCGTCTCACCGTCATCGTCGGCGTGGGCTGCGCGTTGCTCGCCGGTTTCGTCGACTTCGGCACCCTGGAGGAAATGGTCAACATCGGCACCCTGTTCGCCTTCGTGCTGGTCTCGCTCGGCGTGCTCGTGCTGCGCCGCACCCGGCCCGACCTGCCGCGCGGCTTCCGCGTCCCGCTGGTCCCGCTCATCCCGATCCTGGGCGTCCTGTCCTGCCTGTGGTTGATGCTCAACCTCTCGGTCGAGACCTGGTTGCGATTCCTCGTCTGGATGCTCATCGGCATGGTGGTCTACTTCGCCTACAGCCGCAGGAACTCGCTGCTCGGCAAGGCGCTCGCCGAATAGCCGCTGCTCGCCGTGCCCTGCCCACGAGCGGGGCACGGCGTATCCTGAACAACCCGTCCATCCCACAACCCGAGACCGGCCGCGCCACAATTCCGGTACAGCCGTACGAGTCGGTAGGCTGACCGAACGGCCCCTATAGCCCAATTGGCAGAGGCAGTGGACTTAAAATCCATTCAGTGTCGGTTCGAGTCCGACTGGGGGCACGAGACGAACGGCGAGGAGCAGGCGCGCCAACGATTGCGCGCCGGAGTGATGTACTGCGGGCTCTATGTCTCGATGTCGGCGGTTGAGTTGCGGCGGCTCCGGGCTCGAACCGACAGCGCGTGGGAATGCGAACCGCCGCAACGGTTTCCTCCTGCTGGAGTCCGAAGTCGTACCACAGATGCCGTTCGTCGGACTCTTCTCTGCCGAGGAGGCACATGACTTCTTGCCATAAGCGCGATTTGCGAGGCCTGTTCCACACAGCTCGGTGATGTCGGCGACCTACGGCAGCAGCGTGAAATTGCTCGTATGCAGAGGGCGAACTATGGAGAAGTGACGTCGATCCGTGGTGGCGATCTGCGTCAGATTTCGCCGCTCGGCTGTGGCGATCACCGAAGCATCGGCGGTCCCCAATGGTAGGTCGCGATACTTGGCGACAAGCTCGGCGATGCGAAGCCAGTCTGCTGCATGCACGGGCTCGATACTGAACAGGCCCTCGGCCAGGTCGCCGAGGAAGCGCACTTCGGCATCGGTGCCGAGGCGGGTGCCGATGAGGTAGACGGCCTCGGTGATGACCAGGGTCGGTATGACGAGTGGTCCGCGGTGAGTCTGCAGGAGTTCCAGGCAGGCTTGGTGGTGGGCATCGTCTGCGTCGACGTAGGCGTACAGCGGCCCGGCGTCGATGACGAGGGCGCTTATCGGTCCCACTCCTGGCTCAGGATCTCATCGATCCGGCTGGACACGTCCGAATGCCCGCTGTGCCCCGCGCTTGCGGCGCCGAACTGTCGCCGCCCGCCGCTCGGCATGGACAGGTACTGCGTGATCGCTTCGCGAGTCACCTCGGCGACAGTGATGCCTCGCCGCTGCGCCTCGTGGCGTAGGCGCTCGTCGAGTTCGTCGGGTAGCTTCACGGTAGTACGCTTCATGGTATGCCAGCATACCCTGCTGCTTCGGCAGCGTGTGATCTCTGTCGTTTTTCCACTCCGCCCGGTGCCGGTAACGCGGTTGCGGAAGACGTTCCGGCCGAACCGGTCATCGACTCCAAAACACTGCTCGCCGAACTGGTTTCGTCGGACGGCTCGAAGATCGTCTCCGGAACGATCGAGGGCCGCAATATCACTCTGCAGGTGTTCTCGGTCGCGATGAAGAAGAACACCGAACGGTGTCAACGCAATCGCCGCGAACTCCATGACCGCCACCGCGGCATTGCAGATGGTGGAGATGAAGCCGGGACTCTTCACGACCGTGGCCAGCTACAGCGGTTGCGCTCAGATCTCCGATCCGACGGGTCAGCGGTTCGTCAAGCTGGTCGTCGAGACCTACGGCGGGGGCGACACGGTGAACATGTATGGCCCCGACGACGATCCGGCATGGGTCGAAAACGACCCTGTGGTCAACGCCGAACGTCTGCGTGGAACGCAACTGTTCATTTCGACCGGCAGCGGCCTGCCGGGACCGCACGACACGATGGACAGCCAGTTCACGCTGAACAAGACGCCCTACGGTTTGGCCAATCAACTCCTCATCGGCGGCGTCATCGAGGCCGCGACGAACTGGTGCACCCATAATCTGCAGGATCGGCTGAGTCATCTGCAGATCCCCGCCACGTTCGACTTCGAGCCCACCGGTACCCACTCGTGGGGTTACTGGCAGGACGCTTTTCATCGCTCGTGGCCTATGTTGGCCGAAGGGCTCGGGCTTCCCGAGTAAGGCCCGACCTATCCGATACCAGCAGGCTGCCGTCGAAGCGGCGAGGACCGCCCGTGAAATTTGCGCCCAAGGAATTCGGGGCGCTGGTCACGGGCGTTTTTTCGTAACAGGGGGTCGCGTCCGCCGATTTCACAACCGAATCTCGGGAAACGGAAGGCGGGCCATGCGGATTTCCCTGAAAAGTGTTGTGGCGCTGGTTATCACATTTGGTTTGTGGACGATAGCCGGTGGTTTGGGTGGCACTGCGGTGGCGGAACCCGGCGGGCTGAAGCACTGTGAAGTGCGGCAGGGGCGGCAGTTTCCGACGGCGACTCCCGAGGAGGTCGGGGTGGATTCGGCGGCGCTGCGCGACGCGATCGCGGCGGCTGCGTCGCCGACCCGGCTGAACTTCAAGGTGTTTCGCAACAATTGCCTGATCGCCGCGGGGCCGCAGAACGAGCGGACCGGCGGATTGCCGTGGAATCTGTGGAGCGCGACCAAGAGCGTGGTCTCGCTGGTGGCCGGTATCGCGGTCGACGAAGGGTTGCTCGGGCTCGACGATCCGATCGGCGACTATCTGCCGACCGGCCTCGGCGACGCGGAGCACCGGGCGATTCGCGTGCGCAATCTGCTCACCGAGTCCTCCGGTATCGAGGTCGCGGTGGTGTCCGAAGGGGTGACCGGGTTGGGGCAGCTCGATCCCAATGTGGTCGCCCAGGCTTTGGCGATGCCGATCGAGTATCCGCAAGGCACGACGTTTCGGTACAGCCAGCGCGCCGTGGATCTCATCGCCTATGTGGTGCAGCAGGCGGTCGGCGAGGATTTTCAGGATTATGCGCAGCGAAAGTTGTTCGATCCGTTGGGTATCCGGGCCGACCACTACTACTGGGCGCGTGATCGCAGCGGAAACACCTATGGCTACGCGCATCTGGTGATGGCGCCGGACGATTTCGCGAAGCTCGGTCTGCTGGTGGCCAATCGAGGACTCTGGGGAGAGGCTCAGGTCATTTCCGCGGAGTACCTGACGCACGCCGCCGAATCCTCGCCCGGAAACGAGTGCTACGGCTTCCTGTTCGTGGTCAACGGTCCCGGTTGCGGTCCGGAATTTCACGGTCTACCCGCCGACGCGCTGAAGATGAGCGGCATGATGCGCCAGGACAACTACATCGTCCCGAGCCTGAACCTGCTGGTCAGCTGGACCGGGTTCACCGTGCCCGGTGATGTCGGCTTCGCGTACCAGGTGCTGCGCCCCCTCGTCGGCGCGTTCCGCGAACCGGCGCTGCCGGACCCGGGGCCGTTCGTCCCGCTGCCCGACGTCAGCATCACCGACCCGATGATGACCAACCCCGACGCCACTCTCGCCGCGCTCGGACTCGGGCCCTTCGCCTATCCGGGCTGCGATCCGATCACCTGCCTCGGCAAGCCGTTGCCGCCGCCGTTCGCGGACTGGCCGGTGGGTTGCTTTGTCGTGGGATGCTCGACGCCTACGCCCGGGCGGCGGTAGGTGCTGTCGCTGTCGCTGTCGGGTCGACGCAGCTTCGAGTCCGCCACTACCGAGGTCGGTACCGATGTCGAATCGAGGCGTAGCGGCGGGCGAGCCGTGTCGTGATCATCGGCACTCGGCCGCCGGGGAACACCCTCGATTGCCGCGACGTTGCCACCAACCGGGGCGAAGACGAAAGCGAGGACGACCGTGCGGGTCGAGATCTGGACCGATATCAACTGCCCGTTCTGCTACCTGGGCAAGGCCAGGTTCGAGCAGGCGTTGGCGGAGTTTCCGCAGCGTGCGGAGGTCGAGGTGGTGCACCGCTCGTTCGAATTGGATCCGACGCTGCCCGCGGACGAGTCCGGTCCCGTCGTCGCGAAGATCGCCCGCAAGTACGGAATCAGCGAGGCGCAGGCAGCAGCCAATGAGCGCGGCATCGGCGCGCAGGCGGGGGAGCTCGGCCTGCCCTACCTGACCGAGGGACGTGACTACGGCAGTTCCTTCGACATGCATCGCCTCCTGCATTTCGCGCTGGCGAAGGGCCGCCAAGACGAACTTCTCGACGCGCTCTACCACGCGAATTTCGCCGAGGAGACGTCCCTGTTCGGCGATGCGGAGCGGTTGGTCGAGATCGCCGTCGCGACAGGTTTCGAGGAAGCCGAGGTCCGTGCGGTGCTGGCCGATCCCACCGCCTACGCCGACGCGGTACGCGCCGACGAACGGGAGGCGGCGCGGCTCGGTGCGAACGGGGTGCCGTTCTTCGTGTTCGACAACAAGTACGGCGTGTCCGGCGCGCAGCCTCCGGCTCTCTTCACGCAGGCGCTGGAGCGAGCCTGGGCCGACCGCGAGCCAGCGTTGCAAATCGTGGGCGACGCGGACGCGTGCGGTCCCGAGGGCTGCGCGGTCCCCAGCCGCGACTGACCGTCCGGCTCGGCTCGCGAGTCCCATCGAGCCGGGTCGAGCATCGGCCTCGAGTTGCCCGATCCGGTCCGGCGGCGGGCTGTTCTCGCTATGGTTCCCAAATCTCCCGCGAACACAGCCTCCAGCGGACGAAGGAGACGAACCATGGCGAGCTACGGGGATCTGAAGGCACTGTTCGTCAACTGCACTTTGAAGCGTTCTCCAGAGATCAGCAACACCCAGGGGCTCATCGACCGCAGCGCCCACATCATGACCGAGCAGGGGGTTCGGGTCTCCCAGCTGCGTGCCGTCGATCACGACATCGCCACCGGCGTCTGGCCCGACATGGCCGAGCACGGGTGGGTCACCGACGAATGGCCCGCACTACAGCGCCAGGTGATGGACGCCGACATCCTGGTGCTGGCGGGCCCGATCTGGTTGGGCGACAACAGCTCCGTCACCAAGAAGGTCATCGAGCGTCTCTACGGCAACTCCTCGATCCTGAACGAGCACGGACAGTACGCCTACTACGGCAGGGTCGGCGGCTGTCTGATCACCGGCAACGAGGACGGCGTCAAACACTGCGCCATGAACGTTCTCTACAGCCTCCAGCACCTCGGATACACGATCCCGCCGCAAGCCGACGCGGGTTGGATCGGCGAGGCGGGCCCCGGCCCCTCCTACCTCGATCCGGGATCCGGCGGCCCGGACAACGATTTCACCAACCGCAACACCACCTTCATGACCTGGAACCTCCTGCACCTCGCCAGAATGCTGAAGGACAACGGCGGCATCCCCGCGCACGGCAACCAGCGCTCCGAATGGGACGCGGGCTGCCGCTTCGACTTCGAGAACCCGGACTACCGCTGACGATGTCCCGTTTCAGCGCCCCGCACAGTGGCGTCTCGGCTGCGACCTAGCGGCGAACCTCCGGCGCCACCCGATAATTCCGAAGCACGAGCGTCAAGCAGCCCGCCGCGGCCACGGCCAGCCCGGTGTACATCACCGGGTAACCGAACCCCGCATTCTGATGCAGAAACGACAATCCGGCGGGGACACCGAATCCCAAATAGCTGACCGAGTAGAACACCGCCGTCAGCCCGGCGAGGTCGTCGGGTCGGGCGATGCGTTCGATTTCCTGTAGACCGGCGACGAGCCCGATGCCGTACCCCGCACCGAGGATGACGGCGGTGAGGATGGTCGCGCCGAGGGTGAGCGCGCCGGAAGCCCAAGTCGCGGCGAGCATTCCGCAGGTGACGAGGGTGAGGCCGACGGCGGCGGCGCGGGCGGTGCCCGGCCGGTCGATGCGGCGGGCCACCGACTGGATGGCGAACCCGCAGCCGAGGGTGATCACGGTGATCAGTGCCGAGAACGCGATGGGCGCGCCGTGCACGCGCGGCAGCATGAGCGTCGGCATCACCGCGTAAGCCGTTGCGGCGGAGGTGAACAACCACAGTGCCGCGGGCAGGGCGACGCAGCGGAAGCGGCGGTGGCCCGCGGCGGGGATCTTCAGGTCGTCGATGAGGCGGCGTGGGTTCTCCTGCGGTGGAACGGTTTCCGGAGCCCGGGACATCCATGCCGCCGCCGCGAGGCAGAGGGCGGCGTTGAGCAGGTAGGCGAGCGTGTTCGGCAGCGGCGCCCACTGCGCGAGAACCCCGGCGGTTCCTGCCCCGATGGCGAACCCACCGGTGAGGCTCATCGCGGAGCGGCGCGCGCCGGTGCCCGCGGGCAGCGCGGGGCCGTGCGGGGGTTGCGAGAGTTCCTTCAGCCAGCTGCTGCCCACCGCCATCGCCAGGCCGAGCGCGACGCCGCACAGCACCCGGCCCGCCGCGAGCGCGGGCACCGAGCCGGAGCCGAAGGCGAGCAGCAGCGATCCGCTCGCGGCGATCATCGGCGCGGGCAGCAGGAGCCTGCGGCGGCCGTAGCGGTCCGAGAGCGGGCCGCCGATCAGCAGCGCGGGGACGATGCCGAGCACGTAATAGAAGAGCAGTAGATCCACCGTGGTCGGTGGCAGCCCGTGGCTCTTGTACATGACCAGCAGCGGAGTGAATTCGTTTCCGCCCCAGGCGATGGCGAATACCGCGGCGGCGAGGCCCCACCAGTGCTTGGTGCTTGCGGGGGATTCGGCGGGGCGTAGGGCTGTCAGGGTCGTCATCACAGGCCCCGTAGTTCCAGCTGGTGCACCCCGGCGAGGTGTTCGATCAGCGCCGCCGCGAAACCGTCGACGTCGCCGCCGGTGATCAGCTCCGCCAGCCGGGCGTGCTGGTCGATGATCCGGTCGATGTCCAGCGGACCGCGCCGCAGGGCGACGCTGTTCATCCGGCGCTGCCGTTCGCGCAGCGAATCGTAGAAGCCGCTGAGCAGCGGATTGCCCGCCGCGACGACATAGCTGCGGTGGAAGTCGGTGTCCTCGACGGCGAAGGTGTCCAGGTCCTCGGTCGCGGCCAGCGCACGCTGGCGGTCGAGGGAAGCGCGCAAGGGAGGTGCGACCGCGCCGGGGTCGGCGGTGACCAGTGCGCGGACGGCCGCGGTCTCGACGACGTACCTGGCGTGCGCGACGTGCTCGGCTTCCCCGGGCGGGATCGGCACGACGAGCGCGCCGCGCTTCGGGTAGAGCCGCATCCAGCCCTCGGTCTCCAGCCGGAGAAATGCCTCGCGCACGGGTGTGCGCGAGGTGCCGAGCGCGGCGGCGATCTCGCCCTCGCTGATCAGCTCTCCGCCGGGCAGCGCGCCCGAGAGGATGCGCTCCTTGACCTCGCGATAGGCGTGCTCGGCCGATGAGTACGTCTTAGACACAAGTTGTATCTTAGGTGCGCACCCGGCTCACCGGCGTGTGTGATCGACCACCCGGTCAGATCAGCGACACGATTATCGCAATCGCGACCACCGTGAAGGCGACCACCAAGGCGATCGTCACGACCATCGCGGCGACGCCGGTTCCAGGGAACCCGTGCCTGGTGCGCGGCTCCGGCGCGGACAGGCCGGAGGTCTGCGCCGTTTCCGGCGGAGTCGCACCCGGGGCGACGCCACCGCCCGGTTCCAGATCCGGGGTGCGTGCGGGATCGGGATCCATTGCCGCCATGAGAATCACTCCCCGTCGTTGCCCGGAGACTCGGGCGCGTGCGGTCGCCGTCCGGACATCTTGCGAGACAGGACCACCGCGCCGACGAGCACGGCGATCCCGATGACCACCAGTAGCTCCATATCCGCCGGTTACCCGCGATCGTTCCGGCCAATCAGGGGCGGCGCGTTGTGGGATCTCCAGGTCGGCGCGCGCCGAACTGGTGATTTCCCCAGCGATTGCCGATCGCGTTGCCGGGCGTGCTGCGCGGCTGGACGATCGAAAGAGAACGCGACGCGGCGGATCGATGCCGCTGCCTCGCGGTCGATTCCACAAGCCTGCCGACCCGTGGAAGGTGGATGGCGACGATGACATTGCGGCAGAACCTCGTGACCTATCGGGAGATGTACCGATTCCCCGTCGCGATCATGGGCACCCAGGTGGTCCTCCGGGTGGGCGTCGTGGGGGTCGTTTCCATGCCCGACCCGCTCGGTGCGCGCCTACAGTCCTTGTTGCAGCCCGCGCAGCAGGCAGGTCCCGTATTCGTCGACCCGGACACCGGTCGGTGGGTCTTCCTGACCGCGGGCATCCCGACCTGCGAATCACCGCACCGCGCCCTGCTCTCCGAGGCCGACGTACGGATCGCGGAATGGGGTGAACACGTCGCGCTGCCGCTGCTCAGCGAATCCGGCAAGCCGACGTCCGACGAACGCCGCTGGCTCTGGCCGCCGGGTTACGAACTGCCGCAACCCGGTCCGTTCGTCGCCGAATTGCTCGGCGCGGTACACAGATTCGTCCATCGCGGCGACCTGCGCGGTCGCGCACTCGCCGGATGAGCGGTATAGGTCGAGTCCGCCGGGGTGATCCGACGGCGACGTGACACCGACTACCTTGGGGCACAGTGTGTTCGCGCGGACGGTTTCGCCGCGGTGACTCGGGATATACAGCTGCCGAGAGTATCGCGCACAATCCGCTGAACGAGGTGGTCGCACCATGGCATCCGACGGCATGTGGGAGATCCCCCCACTCGACGACGCACCGGACATCGCCCGCACGACCGGACCCCAACCCGGGGCGACTATGGCCGACACCCGGAATTGGGCCGGTTTCGTGCTGGTCGGAATCGGATTGCTCACGGTGATCCCGGCGGTCGCACTCGTGGCGCTCGGTGTCCAGGGGTGGGCGCTGCTCGTGGCCGTCATCGCCTGCGTCGCGTTGTCGACCGGCGCCGCGCTGCTCGTCTTCCAGTGGAGGAATCAGCGTGCGCGACAGCAGCGTTCGAGCGCGGACGAGCCGTACGCGGCGTGGCAAGCGAGCGTCCCGCCGTCCTGAGCCCTGTGCGGTTTCGGGGGTGGCAGCGAGATGGCTCGGATCAGTGGCTTCGGCAGGCCTCGCGCGCGGTGTTCTTGGTCGCGTTGAACTTGTCGATGGCGGTGTTGAGCGTGTCCACGTCCACGCGGCGGTCGAGTAGATCGGCGAGGGCGTTGGTGTCGTCACGGTAGGCGCGCAAACTGTTCGCGACCTCGGTCGGGACGTCCCTGGTCAGCTTCTGATCCACGTTGCGGGCATTGGCGCGCAACGTGCTGACGGCGGCGGTGGCCTTGGCGTTCGCGTCCGGCGCGTTGTTGTTGCTGGCGTCGATGTAGGCGTTGAACGAATCCACCGAGCTCTCGTTCGCCGCCGCGAAAGCGTCGCAGGCGGCGCCCGCCGCGCGTTCGACGGCCGCCGCTCGCGACGAGGACGCCGCGGCCGAGGATGCGGCGACTTCGGAGGTGTAGGCGGCCAGCTCGGTCTGATCGACCTGGGGATTACCGGTGACCTGCGTGGAGCAGGCGCCGATGAAAATGATGCCGGTCGCGGTCGCCGCCGCGGCGGCGGTCAGGCCTGCGCGTTCCAGTCGTCGCATGTCCGTTCGCCTTTCCCCTCTGTGCGTCCGGCGCGGAGGAGACCGGACCTTACGACGTTACTTCGCGCGCCGTGCCCCGTCAGCTCGGCGTGCCTATATCGATGGCCAACCGATACCGCCGGGCGTGGACCGGTCCGACCGGTCCGCATCGAACCCCGGATCAGGGCGGATGCGGACCGGTCGCGCGCTCAGTTCTGGCCGAGCATGGTGCGCATGGTGGCGATCTCCGCCTCCTGTGCGGCGATCACCGAGCGGGCCAGCGCCTGCGTATCGGGATTGACGCCGTCGGCCAGTTCGGTCTCGGCCATGTCGATCGCGCCCGCGTGGTGCTGGATCATCATCTCCAGCCACATGCGGTCGAACTCGGCGCCGGACGCCGCCTGCAACGCGGACATCTGCTCGGCCGACATCATGCCGGGCATGCCGTGACCCTCGTGTCCGCCACCGGCCGTCGGCGCGGGCTTGCCGAAACTCTGCAACAGGGAACTGATTTGCTCCATCTCGGGCGCCTGCGCCTTCTCGACCTCCGCCGCGAGCGCGAGCAGCTGCGGGTTCTGGCTGTGGCTGGGCACCAGCTTCGCCATCTCGACGGCCTGGGCGTGATGCGGGTACATCATCTGCAGGAAGGTGACATCGGCGTTGTCGAAGTCGGTCCGAGCGGCGGAGGTGGCCCCGGCGGTGGTCGACGACGTGCCGTGGTCCGTGCCGGACGTCGAATCGGAATCGTCGCCACACCCGGCGGCGAACAGCAGGGCGCCCGCCGCGACGGTGGCGACGGCGATGCGGGTACGGGTGATGAACATGGTTGAACTCCTTGGGAATTGCGAAAAGCACGGTGAAAAGGGCAGGCGGATACCGCGACCGTTTGGCAGCACGGACGTGGTGGACCTGTCAGATCCGCAGAATCGACAATTCGGCCAGGGACAACACGGTCCAAGGCGGTGGACGTTCGCGTCGAGGTCGCCAGTGGCGAGCCTTCGGGCCGCCGCTGTCACCGGGCTGATCACCCGGAATTCGGTACAGCGCCACGAGCAAGACCGCCAGGGCGAGCGCGGTCAGGATGAAGACGCAGGCATGCAGACCCGCGTGGCCGTCGCCGCACTCGGTGCACCCGGGTTCCGCGGAGGGGCTCGCCAGGAATTCGGATTGTGTGAGTGGGTGGTCCGCCGGAGCCTCGGTCAAAACGCTGCCGGCCGCGGCCGTCATCGGATGCCGCCCCGACTCGGGCTGCTGGCCCGGCCAGGGACGGTGTGGTGCGGACGCGGTACCGACGGCCGTCGGATCGACGGCCGTCGCGGGAATGTCGCCGGCTCGGTCTCCGTCGGCCGGGCGGTCCGGGATCGGTGTGCGGTCGGCACTGGTGCCCGAGGTGGCGGCGGCATGGTGCGACGTGACCGCGGTGAACGCGTCTGCCGCGGCAGTCGTGTGGTGTGCGGCGGTCGCGGGCGTGGTGAAGATGCCGACGTGCATGGCCGCGATGCCCGCGATCAAGGCGAGCACGCCCAGCAGCCGGGTGAACCCGGATGCGTGCTGGGAAGCGTGCGGTGCGGCCACGTCGATCAGGGTAGCGGGTGCCGCGTGCGGCTACCTATACCCCCTGTATGTATCGGCGATCCGTCCCTGCTCACGTGCGTCCGGCTCGGCTGTTGTCGCAGATTGTTCACACACCTCGCAGAGGTTGTGGCCGCTGCGAAGCGTGTCGAAGGGTCGCCTCGGAGGGTCAGGGAGATGCGATGTCGATGACCAGGCGGGTCGGGTTGGACATGGTGGTGACCGAGAAGCCGGGGCGGTCGGCGTTGACGCCGATGAAGGATTGGGTGGTGCCTTCGAAGACCGCGGTCCGGTAGACGCCTGCGACGGCAGGTGCGCTCGGGTCGGTGGCCGGATCGGGGCCGGAGTAGGGGGTGACGCCGCTGTCGAAGGGATAGGCCGAGCCGGTGATCTGCACTTCGAGGACGGACTGTCCGGCTACGTCGATCTCCTTGCCGCTGCCATCCTGGACGGCGCGATCGGTGTATTGCACGATCCAGCCGGGAGTTCCGGTGCCGCCCAGGTCGTAGACGACGCGATCGAAACCGGAATGGTGGCCGATGCGCAGGTCCGTGACGGTCAGCCCGGCGCCGCTCGATGGCGTGCCGCGCTTGGGGGCCGCGTCACCCGGCGCCTGGGCGGGCGCTTCCACGAGCGAGCCCGTGGTGGTCGGCGGGGTTGTCGTCGTGGCCGAGTCGGTTTCGGCTTTGTCGCAGCCTGCGATCAGGGCTACCGCGACCGCGACCGTCAGCACCATCCTGTTGCGCATGGGGCTGATGTTACTCAGCACGTGGGCCTGACAGGGGACAATGCGGGACTCGGTGTGTGCGAATTCGCGATCACCCCTTTCGCGCGACGCGGCCGGACGCCCGCCGTCCGATCGACGCACCCAACTCACAGGGAGAATCCGGCCGCCCGCGCCTCGAGCGGTGAGTTGTTGCCGTGGGAGGTGGCCAGTCCGCCATCGACCCACTCGGACGCGGGGCGACACACGATCCGGTGATCGATTGCTGGGCAGTTGATTCGGTGGCGCCCCAGCTCGCCCACCGATCGCCTGAGCCGCGCCGCTCGCGGAAGTCCGGATGTGAAGCGGCGGTTCTCCGGTTCGAATTCCTCCGTTCGGCCGCCGAGACGTGGACACGGACCGACCGGCCTTCGAGTGAACGTGAGATGTCGTACGCGCAAAACCGAATCGACGACCGAGCGGGCTCGGATCGATCGACCGGACACGCCGCCGCACCGCCGCCGGGGCCGGCGGAGCGGCCCCGGAAGTCGCGAGTGTTCCTGTGGCAGAATGTTTCAGAGTGAATACGCCGAGGTCGCAAAGTGTGGGTACGCGATTTGCCGGGGCGGGCGCGACTATTCGGCAACGATCTAGCACACTTGACGTGTGGACGATGTCGAGGATGTGCTTGGCCGACTGCGGCGGTATCCGGATGTGGAGGCGCTGAACCTCTATGCCGTCGATGCCGCCGACCGGCTGATCCTCGACGTGGCCGTCGATGCGATCGAGTCGGCGGGTAACGGGAAGATTGCCGTTATCGGTGACAGCTACGGTGCGCTGACGCTCGGCGCGGTCGCGCGGCACGACTTGCGCGACGTTCGCGTGCACCAGGATCTGCTCACCGGCGAACTGGCGCTGGCCAACAACGCTCGCACGCTCGGGCTCGCGGACCGCTACACCGCGCATGCGCTCGGCGCGGATCTGCTCAGCGGCGTCGAGGTCGTGCTGCTTCGGTTGCCGAGGGTGCTGGCGGGTTTGGCGGAGGTGGCCGATGCCATCGCGCGGTACGCCGACCCAGGGGTGATCGTGATCGCGGGCGGACGCGACAAATATCTGACCAAGTCGATGAACGACGTGCTGAGCGAGTCGTTTTCGACGGTCAATGCCAGCCGGGGCAGGCAGAAGTCGCGCACGCTCTTCATCGAGGGGCCGAAACCGGTTGGCGATCCCAGGTTCCCGGTGCGCGAATCCCTGGACGAGGTGGGCATCGAGGTCGTCGCGCACGGGGCCGCGTTCTCGGGTCCGCGCCTGGACATCGGCACCAGATTCCTGTTGCAGCACCTGAAGTGGATGAAGCCGGACGCCCGCGACGCCATCGACCTCGGCTGTGGCACCGGCATTCTGGCCGTGGCACTGGCGAAAGCGCGCCCGGCGCTGCGGGTGGTCGGCACCGATCAATCGGCCGCCGCGGTGGCCTCGGCGCGGGCCACGGCGGCCGCCAACGACGTGGCCGACCGGGTAACGGTGGTGCGCGACGACGCGATGTCCTCGGCCGCCGACAACAGCGCCGATCTGGTGCTGTGCAATCCGCCGTTCCACGTCGGCGCGGCGGTGCACACCGGGTCGGCCATCAAGATGTTCGCCGAGACCGGCCGTGTGCTTCGCCCCGGCGGCGAACTGTGGACCGTGTACAACACCCATCTCAACTATCGCGGCGTGGTGGAGCGGATGGTCGGGCGCACCGAGGTGATCGGCCGGAACCGGAAGTTCACCGTGACACGATCGGTGCGTGGCCTGCACGACGTCAGGCAACGGTAGAGTCCGAATTGTCCGCCTTGGCGAACGTCTCGGGAACTCGGCACGAGTGCCGGACGTTGGACCAGGCAGTTGGATATCGAGCACCAGCTCGGCAGACAGCGGCAACGACTCCAGAAAGGCACTCACGGTGCGCACTACAAGCAATCCGGTCTTCAAAAATTTGCCCAAGCAAGAGGGCGGCGGCTACGCCAACTTCGGTTCGGGTGTAGCGGGTGCCGGGCAGTTCGGACAGCAGTTCGGTAACCAGTACCCCAACCAGTACCAGCCGTACCAGCAGGCCCCGCCCACCACCCGGGCGATGACCATCGACGACGTGGTGACCAAGACCGGCATCACGCTCGGCGTGCTGACGCTCTCGGCGCTCGTCGCCTTCGGCCTCACCGCGGCCAACACGAGCCTCGCGCCGCTGTTCGTCATCGTCGGCGGTCTGGTCGGCCTAGTGCTCGTGCTGATCGCCAGCTTCGCCAACAAGATGGACAACCCGGCGCTCGTGCTGGGCTACGCGGTCGCGGAGGGCCTGTTCCTCGGCGCGCTGTCGTTCATGTTCACCGACATCACCTTCGGCGGCGCGGGCGGTGCCGCGCTGATCGGGCAGGCGGTGCTCGGCACGTTCGGTGTGTTCGCGGGCATGCTGGTCGTCTACAAGACGGGCGCGATCCGCGTGACGCCGCGGTTCACCCGCATGATCATCGGCGCCGTCATCGGCGTCGTGGTGCTCATGCTGGGCAACCTGATCGCGAGCTTCTTCACCGACGGCGGCTTCGGCCTGCGCGACGGCGGCCCGCTCGCCATCGTGTTCAGCCTGGTCTGCATCGCGATCGCCGCGTTCAGCTTCCTGCTCGACTTCGACGCCGCCGATCAGCTGATCCGGGCGCAGGCTCCCGAGAAGGCGGCCTGGGGCGTCGCCCTCGGCCTGACCGTCACGCTGGTCTGGCTCTACGTCGAGATTCTGCGACTGCTGAGCTACTTCCAGAACGACTAGTGAGGCGCGGCTGATGCCGCGATATGACGGAGGCGGCCGCCGGGATTCCCGGCGGCCGCCTTGTTCGTCGGCGGAGTCGATTACCAGCCGGGCAGCGGCGGAACGAAGAACGGCTCCCGATCCCGGAGGATCGAGAGCCGCATCGGGAGCGAAAGCGTCAGCTCAGTCGCTCGATGACCATGGCCATGCCCTGGCCGCCGCCGACGCACATGGTCTCCACACCGAACTGCTTGTCGTAGGTCTGGAGGTTGTTGATGAGCGTGGTGGTGATGCGGGCGCCGGTCATGCCGAACGGGTGGCCGAGCGCGATGGCGCCGCCGGAGACGTTCAGCTTGTCCTCGTCGATCTTCAGCTCGCGGGCCGAGCCGAGCACCTGCACGGCGAAGGCCTCGTTGATCTCGAACAGGTCGATGTCGTCGACCGTCTTGCCCGCCAGCGCCAGCGCGCGCTTCACGGCCTCGATCGGGCCGAGACCCATGATCTCCGGCGACAGGCCGGAGACACCGGTGGACACGATGCGCGCCAGCGGGGTCAGGCCGAGTTCCTTGGCCTTGGTGTCGCTCATGATGACCAGCGCGGCCGCGCCGTCGTTGAGCGGGCAGCAGTTACCGGCGGTGATGCTGCCGTCCGGGCGGAAGACCGGCTTCAGCTGGGAGACGGCCTCGTAGGTGACGCCGGCGCGCGGGCCGTCGTCGGTGGAGACCACGGTGCCGTCCGGCAGGGTGATCGGGGTGATCTCGCGCTCGAAGAAGCCGTTCTTGATGGCCTCCTCCGCGCGGTTCTGCGAGCGCACGCCCCAGCGGTCCTGGTCCTCGCGGGTGATGCCGGTAAGGCTGGCGACGTTCTCCGCGGTCTGCCCCATCGCGATGTAGGCGTCCGGGATCAGGCCGTCCTCGCGCGGGTCGTGCCAGATGCCCGCGCCGCCCTCGGCGGTCTTCGCGGTCCGGGCCTGGGCCTCGTCGAACAGCGGGTTCTGGGTGTTCGGCCAGCTGTCGGCCGAGCCGCTGACGTAGCGCGAGACGGTCTCGACACCCGCGGAGATGAACACGTCGCCCTCGCCGGCCTTGATCGCGTGGAACGCCATCCGGGTGGACTGCAGCGAGGAGGCACAGTACCGGTGCACGGTGGTGCCGGGAACGAAGTCGTAGCCCAGCTGCACCGCGACGATCCGGGCGATGTTGAAGCCCTGCTCGCCGCCGGGGGAGCCGCAGCCGAGGATCAGGTCATCGATCTGGGTGGGGTCGAGCGCAGGAACCTTGTCGAGCGCCGCGCGCACGATCTGGGTGGTCAGGTCGTCGGGCCGCATGTCGACCAGCGAGCCCTTGCGGGCCCGGCCGATGGGGGAGCGGGCGGTCGAAACGATAACTGCCTCTGGCATGAGGGCTCCTTCGTACTTGCTGCTCAGTTTTGTACTGGCACTTCTATGTGTACCGAACCTGTCGAGCGCCGGGAACGCCACCCCGGCCATTGCGCGCTTCGGCGTCGTCCGCTGCGATCACGCCGGATTTCTGGGCAACCAGCCCGCGCAGCCGGGCCGCGAGCCCACGGCGCGGGCCGTGCGCGTCGCGGTCGGTGCGCAGTCCGCGCTGTTCCAGGGCGGCGAGCAGCGCGGGAAGCACTCGCGCCGCGGCCAGTTCGTAACCGGCCGCCGAGGGGTGGAAGCCGTCGGCGGAGAACATCTGCTCGGGGTCGGTGCGGAATTCCGGACCCAGCTCGCCCAGTGCTACCGGGTGCCCGCCCGCGGCGGCGGTGACCGCGAACTGCGCCCTGCCCAGTCGCACGCTCCAATTGCGCACGATGGTGCGCAGCGGCTGCGGGATCGCTGACACCGAGCCCAGATCGGGGCAGGTGCCCACCACCACGACACTGCCCGCCAGGTGCAGCCTGGCCACCGCGGCGCCGAGCCTGCGCGCCGAGGCGCTGACGGAGTGCTTCTTGGTGATGTCGTTGGCGCCGATGAAGATCACCGCCGCGTCGGGCGGCGGTCCCGCGACGAACATGGCGTCCACCTGGCCGGCGAGGCCCTTGGAGGTGGCACCGGAAATCGCCTTGGTGCTCAACCGGATTCGCTTCCCGCTGGCCTCGGCGAGTGCGCGGGCGATGCGCACGCCCGGCACCCCGTCGGCGGTCAGGCAGCCGACGCCGGCCGCGGTGGAGTCGCCGAAGATCATCAGGTGCAGATCGGCGTGCTTACCGGTGCGCCACGGCTCGGGCGCGCCGCAGCCCGCGGTGTAGACGCCGTCCGCCACCGGCGGTTTCGAGGTGTCGCGGCCGATCACGCCGCGCGCCACGCCCGCCTGCGCCATGAGCAGCCGATAGGCGGCCCACGATGCGGTACCCGCCCCGGAACCGGCGAGCAACGTCGCAGCCCCGGTGACGGCGGCCGTGCGCAGGCTGATCCGAGATGCTCCCACGTTCCGGAATTTTACGGGCTGATCCGAGGGCTCGGCGCGAGCGAATCCCGAGGAACGGAACCGTCAGGCGACGTCGAAGGTGCCGCGCGCGGGAATGCTCAGTGCGTCGGTGGTGACGGTGACCTCGATGCGGCCCGGCCCGGTGTCCTGGAACAGCGCGTACTGGATGCTGCCGTAGATGCCGGTGACCACCGTGTTCTCGTAAACGCCGGTCGCCCCGGTGTTCAGATTGCGCCACGCGACGGTGGTGCGCACCTCGCACAGCGGCGCCAGCGGGTACCGGCCGGGGCCGATGCCCGCGACCGGCAGCGCGCGGACGTTCAGAATGGCGCGGCCCGGCCAATCGGGGCTGGTGTCGGCCCAGGTCTGAATGGTGGTCCAGCAGAGTCCGCCGTGGGCCATGGTCGGCACTTGCGGGAACGACACGGTGCCTGCGTTGGCCTGCGCTCCGGTCCCGATCAGCGCGGCCGTCGCCGTCGCGGCGAGGACGGTGGCGGCGCGAGTGATAGTGGGCTGCCTCATGTTTCCCGATCCTAAGGGCGGCAGGCCCGCTCCGTGGCGTGTCGCCGACCGGACGCTCCGGACGGACGTGCGCGAACTCACAAGGCCGCCCTCGGCGGTGTTCCCAGGTCGCCGCATGGTTACGCCGCCGCTGCCTGCCCCGGGACCGTCGGTCATGTCACAGGGAGCCTTCTGCAACGATAGGGCTATGCGCATCGCGGATCATGTCGTGGACCTCATCGGCAACACGCCCTTGGTCCGGTTGAACAGTGTGGTGGGGCCGACCGACGGACTCGTCGCGGCCAAGATCGAATACCTGAATCCGGGCGGCAGTGCCAAGGACCGGATCGCGGTGAAGATGATCGACGCCGCCGAGAAGGCCGGACTGCTGAAGCCGGGCGGCACCATCGTCGAGCCGACCTCGGGCAACACCGGCGTCGGGCTGGCGCTCGTCGCGCAGCAGCGCGGCTACCAGTGCGTGTTCGTCTGCCCGGACAAGGTCTCCGAGGACAAGCGCAACGTGCTGCGCGCCTACGGCGCCGAAGTGGTCGTCTGCCCGACCGCTGTGCCGCCGGACCACCCGGACAGCTACTACAGCGTCTCCGATCGCCTGGTCCGCGAGATCGAAGGCGCGTGGAAGCCGGACCAGTACTCCAACCCCGGCGGCCCCCAGAGCCACTACGAGACCACCGGCCCGGAGATCTGGCGCGACACCGAAGGCAAGATCACCCACTTCGTCGCGGGCGTCGGCACCGGCGGCACCATCACCGGCACCGGCCGCTACCTGAAGGAAGTGTCGGGCGGCAAGGTCAAGATCATCGGCGCCGACCCCGAGGGGTCGGTGTATTCCGGCGGCACCGGCCGCCCGTACCTGGTGGAGGGCGTCGGCGAGGACTTCTGGCCCTCGGCCTACGACCCGGCCGTGCCGGACGAGATCATCGCGGTCTCCGACGCCGACTCCTTCGACATGACCCGCAGGCTGGCCCGTGAGGAAGGGCTGCTCGTCGGCGGTTCCTGCGGTATGGCCGTGGTCGCCGCCATCGAGGTGGCGCGCCGCGACCCGGACGCGGTCGTCGTGGTGCTGCTGCCGGACGGCGGTCGCGGCTACCTCTCCAAGATCTTCAACGACGAGTGGATGAGCTCCTACGGCTTCCTGCGCAGCCGCCTCGACGGCAGCCCGGAGCCGCTGGTCGGCGACGTGCTGCGCGGCAAGTCCGGCGAGCTGCCCGACCTGGTGCACACCCACCCGTCGGAGACGCTGCGCGACGCCATCGAGATCCTCCGCGAATACGGCGTCTCGCAGATGCCGGTCGTCGGCGCCGAGCCGCCGGTGATGGCGGGCGAGGTGGCGGGCAGCGTCACCGAGCGCGACCTGCTCTCCGCGGTCTTCGAAGGCCGCGCGCAGCTCACCGACTCGGTGGCCGAGCACATGAGCCCGTCGTTCCCGCTGATCGGTTCCGGCGAGCCCATCTCCGCGGCCACCAAGGCGCTGTCGGACACCGACGCGCTGATGGTCGTCGAGGACGGCAAGCCGGTCGGCGTCATCACCCGCCACGACCTGCTCGGCTTCCTGAGCACCGGCCGCATCGGTCACTGACCGCCGCGCAGCTCGTCACTGCAGGTCTTTCGACGCACCGTGCCTGCACGGGCTGCGCGGCGTCGAGAGGCTCTGGTTCGGCTTCGCCGTAGGCCGGTAGGGCCGGCATGTTCGTGGTGAGTGTGCTCTAGATCACATTTCATGCAGGTAGTGCATGAGTGGCGAGCGTCGTCGCGCCGTGTGATGGCAACGGGATCCGGTTCGGCTGGAGGGGTTCTCGGCGCTTCGACCGCGCGGCGGCTTCGTTCCTGATAGGCGTCGAATGGACTTCGGCCCCGAATTAGGGCGCCATGGCGCGAACGGCAAATTCTTCGCAAATAACCGGAGTTCAGTGCCTCGCGGAGGTATAACCGGGCCTGGACATCGCCACGGCAATCGCCCTGGCTTAATCGGATAGCGAAGGGAAGGCGCGGTGTACACCTCCAGTTTGGCTATCGATTTCCAGCAAGGACTTTCGGACGCGTGGAGTTCGATCGCGACGTTCGTGCCCAAGCTCGCCGGTTTCTCGGTCATCCTCCTCATCGGCTGGATCGTTGCCAAGGTGGTGGCGACGATCGTCGGCAAGGTGCTCGAGCGAGTCGGCTTCGACCGGCTCGTCGAGCGCGGCGGGATCAGGCAGATGCTCGAACGCAGCAAATACGACGCCTCGAACCTGATCGCCAAGCTCGCCTACTACGCGATCCTGCTGATCGCGCTGCAACTCGGCTTCGGCGTGTTCGGTCCGAATGCGGTCAGCGACATGCTCGACGGCATCGTCTCCTGGTTGCCGCAGGCCGCGGTCGCGATCATCATCGTGGTCGTCGCGGGCGCGATCGCCCACGCGGTGCGCGAGATGATCACCAGCATGCTCGGCGGCCTGTCCTACGGCGCCGTGCTCGGCAGGGTGGCGGCGGTGTTCGTCTGGGGTGTCGGCATCATCGGGGCGCTGAACCAGATCGGTGTCGCCACCTCGGTGACCATCCCCATCCTGATCGCCGTGCTCGCCACCGTCGGCGGCATCCTGGTGGTCGGCGTCGGCGGCGGCCTGATCCGGCCGATGCAGCGGCGCTGGGACACGTGGCTGCGCAATCTCGAGGCGGAGATGCCCGTGGTCAAAGGCCACGCTGACGCCTACCAGCGCGGCCGCGAGGACGTTTCCCGCGAGCAGCAGTGGGCGCGCAGGCCCGTGCCCGCTCAGCAGTGGGTCCAGGAAGCGGCCATGACGGGTGGACGTTCGCAGAGCGGCTACTCGCAGCAGCGGGCGGGCATGACCCAGGGGCAGAGCGGTAGCTACCCGCAGGGCAGCGGCTACCCGCAGAGCGGCCAGGGCGGCGCCCATGCGCTGGGCGGCCAGGGCGGTGGTTACGCCGAGGGCGCCGGGTATCCCGAGAGCGGTGGTTATCCCGAGGGCGGGCAGCATGGCTATTCGCAGGGCGCCGCCTACCAGCAAGGCGGCTACACGCAGGGCGGAAACTACCCGCAGGGCGGTTACACCCAGGGCGGCGGCGAGTACGCGGAGTACGACGAGCCGCGCGACACGCGGTAGGACCGGTGATCGAAACGTCCGCCTCGGGTGCGTACCCGGGGCGGACGTTCTGTCAGTCCTGTTGCCCTGCGGCGTAGCGGCAGACCCCGGCGAGACGCAGCTGTAGCCAGTCGGCGTTCAGCCAGCCGAGAGCGTTCTCGGGTGCGGCGCTGACGAACGGGACCGTGCCGGAGTCCGCGGGGCAGGGGTGGTCGAGCAACCCTCTGACATATCCGGCGAGCAGCACCGTCGCGGGCACCGAGCTCGCGCCTTCGATGCCCATGTCGAGAATGTCGCGTACGGCGGCCGCGTGCTGATCGAGCGCCGCCGATACCGACGGGAATTCCGCAGCCGCCATGAGTGCCCCGGCCCCGTGCGTCGTGTGCAGGCGGTTCAACATTCTTCGCGCCGATACTTCGAGCAACGCGGGGCCGAGCGAAAACACTCATCCATGCTAGCAATCGGCCAGAATCCATAAAACTGTGATGTTCGACTAATTGCCCGAGCGTATCGCCGAATTTTCCAGCAAATTACTGGCTCTACCTCAGCGGAACGCGTTCGCGTCGGTGAGGGCCTTGCCGAGCACGAGCTGGTGCACCTCCGCGGTGCCCTCGTAGGTGAGCACCGATTCCAGATTGTTGGCGTGCCGCAACACCGGGTAGTCGAGGGTGATGCCGTTGGCGCCGAGGATGGTGCGGCACTCGCGGGCGATGGCGATGGCCTCCCTGGTGCTGTTCAGCTTGCCCGCGCTGATCTGTTCGGCGCTGATCTCGCCGCGATCCTTCAGCCGGCCGAGGTGCACCGCGAGCAGCTGTCCCTTGCCGAGCTCCAGCGCCATGTCGGCGAGCTTGCCCTGGGTGAGCTGATAGGCGGCCAGTGGCTTGTCGAACACCTCGCGGGTCCTGGCGTATTCGATGGTGGCGCTCAGGCAATCGCGGGCAGCGCCGAGCGCGCCGAAGATGATGCCGAAGCGCGCCTCGCTCAGGCAGGCCAGCGGGGAGCTCAGCCCGCGCGATTCCGGCAGCACCGCGTCGGCGGGCAACCGGACGTCGTCGAAATCGAGTTCGGCCGTGATCGATGCCCGCAGCGAGAGCTTGCGGTGCATTTCCCGCGCGGTGAAGCCCGGCGTCCCCGCGGGCACCAGGAAACCGCGCACCACGGGCTTGGCGTCGCCGTCCTCGGCGTAGGCCCACACCACCGCGACATCGGCCACCGAGCCGTTAGTGATCCACATCTTCGACCCGTTGAGCACCCACCCGTCGCCGTCGCGCTTGGCCCTGGTGCGCATTCCGCCGGGATTGGAGCCGAAGTCGGGCTCGGTCAGTCCGAAACAACCCAGCGCGGCGCCCGCGGCCATCTCCGGCAGCCAGCGCTGCTTCTGCTCCTCGGAGCCGAACTTGTGGATCGCGGTCATCGCCAGCGAGCCCTGCACCGACACCATGCTGCGCACGCCCGAATCGACCGCCTCCAGCTCCTGGCAGGCCAGGCCGTAAGCCGTCGCGGACATCCCCGCGCAGCCGTAACCCTCCAAGTGCATGCCGAGCAGACCCAGCTTGCCCAGCTCCGGCGCGATCTCACGGGCCGGGAACGTGCCCGCCTCGAACCAGTCCGCGATGTGCGGGCGCAGCCGCTGCGCGCCGAAGGCCGCGACGGTATCCCTGATCTCCCGCTCCTCCCTGGAGAGCAGCGCATCGATCGCGAACAGTTCCTCGACAGTCACCATGCATTCAGCGTAAGTTGCGCCGCCGAAGGAAGTCCGCCGGATGGAAGCGGCCACGGCCGCACGCCCGCGGATCGGCCGGGACCGGGGCTGAGACGGGCGTCACGACGCGCCCCGGCCGGATAGCCCGAAAATGGCTCCCTCTACAGTGTCCCCATGAGTGAGCTGGGATTCTCCACACGCGCCGTGCATGCCGGATTCGATCCCGACCCCCAGACCGGCGCGGTCAACGTGCCTATCTACGCGAGCTCGACCTTCGCCCAGGACGGCGTCGGTGGTCTGCGCGGCGGCTACGAGTACGGGCGCACCGGCAACCCGACGCGGACCGCCCTCGAAGCGAATCTGGCTGCGCTCGAATCCGGCCGCTACGGACGGGCTTTCGCCTCCGGTATGGCCGCCACCGACTGCGCGCTGCGCGCCACGCTGCGCCCCGGCGATCACATCGTCATCCCGGACGACGCCTACGGCGGCACCTTCCGGCTGATCGACAAGGTGTTCAGCCAGTGGGGCATCGAGCATTCGCCCGCGCACGTGTTCAACACCGACGAGATGCGCGCCGCGATCCGCCCGAACACCAAGCTGATCTGGGTCGAGACCCCGACCAACCCGCTGCTCAGCATCGGCGACATCCCCGCGCTCGCCGACATCGCGCACGCCGCGGGCGCGAAGTTGGTGGTGGACAACACCTTCGCCACCCCGTACCTGCAGCAGCCGCTGCTGCTCGGCGCCGACATCGTGGTGCACTCGACCACCAAGTACCTGGGCGGACACTCCGACGTGGTGGGTGGCGCGCTGATCACCGACGACGCGGAGCTGGACGCGGCGTTCGCCTTCCTACAGAACGGCGCGGGCGCGGTGCCGGGCCCGTTCGACGCGTTCCTCACCATGCGCGGCACCAAGACGCTGGCGGTGCGCATGGAGCGCCACTGCGACAACGCGGAGACCCTCGCCGACTTCCTCAGCAAGCATCCGGCCATCTCCCAGGTCATCTACCCCGGCCTGCCCGAGCACCCCGGACATGTGGTGGCCGACAAGCAGATGCGCCGGTTCGGCGGCATGATCTCGGTGCGCCTGCACGGCGGCAAGGAAGCCGCGCACGACTTCTGCGCGCGGACCGAGATCTTCACCCTCGCCGAATCGCTGGGCGGCGTCGAATCGCTGATCGAGCACCCCGGCGCCATGACACACGCGTCCACCGAGGGGTCGCTGCTGGAGGTGCCCGCCGATCTGGTGCGGCTCTCGGTGGGCATCGAGGACATCAGCGACCTGCTGGCCGACGTCGAGCAGGCGCTCGCGAAATAAGGACAGAGACAGGAATGGATACGACGAAGCGGCCGCACTCGGGATCGAGTGCGGCCGCTCGCGTATCGGTCGGGTTTTCTCGGCCCGGATCCGGTCGGCGACCGGATCGGCGCCCGCGCGCAGACGAGGGGCGCGCGGCGGGATCAGCTGTGGTACGGCTCGGCGCTGACCAGCGTCACCTTCATGGTGTTGCCGTTCGGCAGCGTGTATTCGCGGGTCTCGCCGACCTTCGCGTCGATGAGCGCGCCGCCGAGCGGGGAGTTCGGCGAGTACGTCTCCAGGTTGGAGTTGCCGCGCAGACCCTCTTCGCGGGTGGCGATGAGGAAGGTCTCGGTGTCGGACTCGTCGCCGTCGTAGTAGACCTTCACGACCGAGCCCGGCAGCGCGACGCCGGACTTGGTCGGCGCGACGCCGACCTTGGCGGTGTTCAGCAACTCCTGGAGCTGGCGGATGCGAGCCTCCTGCTGGCCCTGCTCCTCACGCGCGGCGTGGTATCCGCCGTTCTCCTTGAGGTCGCCCTCTTCCCGACGTTCGTTGATCTCCGCGGCGATGACCGGACGGTTGGCGATGAGCGCGTCGAGTTCGCCCTTGAGCCTGTCGTGCGACTCCTGGGTCAGCCAGGTCACGTTCGTCTCAGTCATCTCGATCACTCCCTAGTAGTTGTTCCCGGCGGGCCGGGATTCCCTGAGCACTGCCGCATTACCCACCTGGCGGAGGGCATGCACCAGCCGACGGCTAGAGCGATCCTGGGGGGTGGTTCTACGAACCCCGACAGGCCCGGTTCCGGGCAAACCCGAAAACCCGGAACGCGCAGCGCTGGCCGCCAATGCAGCAAACACGGCTCCGGGGTGCGGAACCGTGTATCACGCCATTTTAGCATGAATCACAAACATGCAGGTCGGAGTTGATTTTGTCGGCGTCGGGCCGTCGATTCACCCCGCGAGGCGCCGATCTGAGCGGGCGATCGCCCCGCCCGTAGGCGTTGAGTCACCCCGTCCGGCGATACTGAACTACCCCGTGCGGCGGTGCTGAATCACCCCGCCCGGAGGTATTCGGGAACCTTGTCGCTGCACCCGTAGACGTTGCCCGCGGCGGGTCGGGCGGACGAGCGGACCCTGGTGGTGAGTTCGATCGTTCCGCTCGTCGACGGGCCGATCAGCACCTCGCGGCGGCCTACCTCGGCCCCGTCGCGGTCCATCGCGCGCACGAAGCAGACCACCGGCTCACCGGGCTCGTCGCGGGTGACCTTCAACCGGATGGTCATGGTGGACTCGTCGACGATCGTGTAGCCGAGCTGCTCGGCGTCGATGTCCTCCGGACCGAACTTCTGGAACCCGAGGTAAGCGACGCCAAATCCGGCGGCCACCACCACTACGCCGAGCGCGACGGCCAGCTTGCGCCGTGGCGTCCGCGGTGTCGTCCCGTAGCGGTCGGCGTGTCGCCGCGCCTGCTCGGCGGCCGAGTCGCCGCTGCGCTCGGGCGTGGGATCGCTCGTCACTGCTCGCTCCCGGGGGGTACGTCGGAACAAAAGTCGGTCGAATGGAACTATAGGGAACGAAGACCCGACACCCGCGACCGAGAGCGATGGTGAACGAGACGTGAGTGGCCTTCGCCTCATGGCGGTGCACGCCCACCCAGACGACGAATCCAGCAAGGGTGCCGCGTCGACCGCCCGATACGCCGACGAGGGCCATGAGGTCCTCGTCGTGACGTTGACCGGCGGCGAACGCGGCAGCATCCTCAACCCCGCGATGGACACACCCGGGGTGCTGGAGCGCATCGATGAGATCCGGCGCGAGGAGATGGCGGCCGCGGCGCGTGCGCTCGGCGTGCGGCAGACCTGGCTGGGTTTCGTCGACTCCGGCCTGCCCGAGGGCGACCCGCTGCCCCCGCTGCCGGAGGGCTGCTTCGCGCTGGTGCCGCTGGAGGAGGCGACCGAGGCGCTGGTGCGCGTGGTTCGCGAGTTCCGGCCGCACGTGATCACCACCTACGACGAGACCGGCGGCTATCCGCACCCCGACCACATCCGCTGCCACCAGGTGTCGGTGGCCGCGTTCGAGGCGGCGGGCGATCCGGAGCGCTTCCCCGACGCGGGCGAGCCGTGGACCCCGCTCAAGCTCTACTACGACCACGGCTTCAGCATGAAGCGGCTGGAACTGTTCGCCGCCGAGTACGAGCGGATCGGCGAGCCCTTCCCGCTGCAGGAGTGGCTGGATCGCATCCGCGCCTACGCGGTGGAGCGCGGCGACGTGATGTCCAGGGTGACCACGCAGATCGAATGCGGCAAGTACTTCCCGCAGCGTGACGACGCGCTGCGCGCGCACGCCACCCAGATCGACCCGAACGGCGCCTTCTTCGCGATCCCGCTGGAGATGCAGCAGCGGCTGTGGCCGACCGAGGAGTTCGAGCTGGCCAAGACCCGGGTCCGCACCGCCATCCCGGAGACCGACCTGTTCGCGGGCATCGAGGACGCGACCCGGTGATGTTGGTACTGCTCGCGCAAACCCCGGGGACGCCGACCGGCCCCGAATTCGGCAAGGCCTCGCCGCTGGGCCTGGCCGTCATCCTGCTGCTGCTCGCAGGCACCTTCCTGCTGGTCCGCTCGATGAACCGGCACCTGAAGAACCTGCCGCCGACCTTCGAGCCGGAGCATCCGGAACCGGATCAGGAAGCCGACGAGGGGACCGATCACGGCGCCGTGCACCGTCCCGACGGACCCGACGACGCCGGCGCCGAGGGGCGACCGCAAACCAGCTGAGCCCAGCGCGATCGTCGGCGCGGTAGCGCGAATTCGCCCGCCGAGCCGGGATTTCCGGGCTCGGGAAAATGCGTTGTCGAGTGGGCTGACGCCCGATCGGGTGCCGAGTTCGTCACAGATCGCGCGAGAACAGGTTTCCGAACCGCGGTTCCGGCAATCGCTACGTCGATATTCAGTTCTGTTGTCGCACAACGCTTTTGCTGAGGTAGGCGAGCTACGGCGCGGTTGCTGATTCGCGACATTCGGCGGGGCGCAATCGTTTTCGCCGCCGTTCGGGCTGGACGCATCGCTTCGTGCGTCGGCCGACGCCTGTCACCCGGTCGTGCTATCAATGCTCCAACTCCGCTCGACCGAAGGATGCCCATGGACACTCTCATCGGCCAGATCGACCGCGCTCTCGACATGACCGGCGCAATCGTCGCCGCAGTCGACGACGACCTGCTCGCCGCGCCGACGCCGTGCAGCGACTGGGATGTGCGGGCCGTGCTGAACCACACGGTGGGTGGCATGCACACCTTCGCGGCCGCGCTGAGTGGGAACGATCCGCGCGGCGCGCGCGGCGACGACTGGCTGGGCGGGGACCCGCAGGGCGCCTACGCGGCCGCGGCCGAAGTGGATCGCGCCGCCTGGCGCAGACCCGACGTGCCGACGGCGACGGTGCAGATCGGCCTCGGCCCCATGCCAGGCCCGGCCGCCGCGATGATCCACCTCACCGAGGTGGTGGTGCACGGCGTCGACATCGCCCTGGCGCTCGACCGGCCCGACCTGGCCGACGACGCGCTGTGTGCCGAGCTGCTCGCGACCATGCGGAGCATGGGCGGCATCGATATCTTCCGCACACCGGGGATCTACGAGGCCGAGGTGCCGATTCCGGACGACGCCCCGCCGCACCGCAAACTGCTGGCCTACACCGGCCGTAAGTGGTGAATCCGGCGCGCGGTCGATAGGCCGCGGGCCGGACGATAACGGCGGCGCGGTCGATCAGCTCGGCCGCCGAACCGGCTGGCGAAGAATCGTCCTGGTCTTGCTGTCCGGGCTCTTGCTCGGATCGGTCAGATAGATCTCGTGGTGGCGTCCGTGGGCGGTGAGTCCTTCGGCCGCCATGAACGCCTCCATCCGCGCCAGCGTCTCCGGCTCCGTCGCGTACGGCCCGGCGTGCAGCGCCTGCACCGACTCGCCCTCGACCAGGCGCTCGAACCGCACGGGCCCCTCGCCGATCATCCCCGCGGTGACCACGTCCGGCATGCGGATCATCATGGTCCAGTGCCACTGCTCGCGCGGTACCGAGAGCGGCGGTTCGTCCGACTCGACCCACCACAGACCCTCGAGCTTCGGCACCACGAAATCCCGCCCGTCCGCCTTCGCGGCTTTCTTGGCGCGGTAGGCGGCCTGATAGAGCAGCTTGACGGCGTCGGTGTACGCCGGGCCGGTGGGCGCGCCGGAGCCGGTGATCATGGCGTAGTCGTAGCCGTCGAACGCGCGTAAGACCGGGTCGGCCGGTGCGGTGTAGTACTGCTTGTCGCTCTTGGCCAGATCGAGTTTCACGATGTCTCCTCCTGTCGGACTCGGATCGAGCCTCCGGTCTCCAGTGGCGGGAGAGTCAAGCGAAACGGGTTTCCGGCCGCCGATGGTCGGGCCTTACCGGCGACTACGTCGAATGTCAGAGCAGGCCGATGCCGCCGAAGGCAGTGCAGTCGACGGCATCGGGCTTTCAGCGGTGCGTGATGACCTCGTCATCGGCATGCCCGGGAACATGCTGTTCATCAGCTCCGGAGCATGGCGACGATCTGGTCCACCACTCCGTCGGCAGGATTCAGCCGACTACTTCACGAAGTCGCGCACGCCCTCGAAAACCGTCGACGAGGACAGCAGCGTGAGATGTCCGGGGCACAGCGTCTGGGTGTTGGTGGCACCGCTGAGAATGGTGCTCTGATCGGGGTTGATGATCTCGTCGCACGGTGACCACCAGGTGCCGTAGTTCACCTGGCCGGGGGTTTCGTCGCCGCTGTTGAGTTCGGCCAGGAAGGCTGAGCCGGGCCGCATCTCCACACAGGAGGCGTCGGCGCATCCGTTGGCGACCTCGGTGCCGTGGTTGGGGCCGCCGATGGAGACCCAGTCGTCGACGAAACCCAGGCCGTCGAGGTTCTTCAGGTACCAGCGACTGTTGAGACCGCCCATCGAGTGGGTGATGATGTCGACCTTGGCCGCACCGGTTTTCGCGCGTAGCGCATCGACCTGCGCTTTCACCTCCAGTGCGATGTCCTTGTTCGACTGTGAGCTGTCGTAGCTGAATCGTGCCATCTCCCCCGGGGAGTACCCGGCGCCCAGGAATCGGCCCCACATGTAATCCCAGTTCCACGCCCCTCCCTGCCATCCGTGGACGAAAAGGATCGGATCCCGTGCCGGCGCCGCGGTGGCCTGTGGCGTGGCTATGCCGAGTGCAGCGGTGGCCGTCGCGACCAGGGTGATCGCGGCCATCCCGAGGCGGCGCATGGTCGATGTGATGTGCATGTGTGTTGACTCCGATCTGCTCGCTTCATTGCGGGCAGACAGAAAACTAGCGTCGCAAGTTTAATCTCGCGCACTGTGAAACTTGACTATTTCAACTTGCCGCCGGATCAGGGGGATCTCTCGCGGCATTCCGTGCGGAGATCGCGGGCGAAGCTGCGCCGTGCCGCCGTGCTGACAGCAGGGGGCAAGTGTCGCGCTCGGCCCCGGGGATACCCTCGTCGTGCCGTCGCTGGACCGCCTCGGCCGCTCGCCGCAGGACCTGATCTCGATCGTGGCCGGACTCCGCAAGCGCCGGCCATGACCGCCGAACAGATCCGCCAAGCCCGCGCCATCCTGACTCGACCGGAGGAGACCGTCTCCTCGGGCGCCCGGCTCGGCTGGTCTCCCGCAGCATCGTGTCCAAGTACCTGCCCGAGCTCGGAAAAGAACGCTCCTACAGCACAATTGGGGCGACACCGGTCCGTCCAGCCATATGATCAACTTCTGATACATTTGCCCCGTGAACGGCCCGGTACCGGAGAAACAACCTGATGTCGGGCCGTCTTCGCGTCGCCGGTTTGTCGCGTTAGCGGTCTGCCTGGTGCTGGCAGTGGCTGGTGCTCTGGTTTTCGCCGATACCCTGATGCACGATACCGAGCAGCTGCAGCGCTTCGAGCAGCCTGCCGATGTCCGTTACGCCGACGGGTCGACCCACTACATCGGCCTGATCGAGGTTCGCAGTGCGCTGTTCCACCGGCGGCTGCCGTACGAGATCTACGCCGGTCGTTACCCGAACATGGGATACGGCCACTTCGTGGACGTCCCGAGCGACCATCGACTCGTCATCAGCGTCGTCGACTGGCAACCTGAAGGCGTGCGTGTGCATTTCGATTCCGCCCCCGCATTGTTCATCCCCACAGAGAATTTCACCTTCGGTCGCTGACGCAGTATGGCGGCTCGCCGTTCGTGATCGAACTTCATTCTGGGCCGATCCAGTCGAGAACTTTCGCGGCCACCGTTCGTCGCGTCGTGGTACTTGCCCAAGTCCACTGGGATCTCCTCCATCCCGGCCGCTCGACGCGCCGGTCCCTCAGCGGCGAACACTACAGTGCCGGGGACGGCCCGCTCCACCATCCACCGCATCGTCATCGACAGCACCGCCCCACGAACCTGAGCGAGAACCAGCGATCCCCAGACCTCAGTCAGGACCTGACGACTTGCGGGGACACCGACCGCCCATCGTCGTGCGCGCGCTGATTCGGTCTCGATCGGTTTCGACCGGAGGAGGTCCCGGCGGTGGCCGAGCGCCTCAGGCGGCGAAGATCGCGTCGAGTGCGCGTCGACAGGCGTGGCAGAGCTCGATGTCGGCGGGCACGCTGCCCGGACGGCGGCGAGGTCGAGCCAGTTCGGCGGCCAGCAGGGGTGCGGCGGCCCGCGCGGCGGGTCCGATCTCGGCGAAGCACTCCGCCGCGACCGTCAGCCAATGCGGCCGTGGCTCGGTGCCGGAAGTGTCGGGATCGGCGGGCTCTCCGGCGCTCAGATCGAGCAGCAGAGTCAGCGTTGGTTCGGGGTCTGCGGTGACCCGCCACAACGCGATGGCGGCGGCGGTCGTCGCCCACCGGTCCGTGTCGAGGTCGATGAGCCGACGCAACGCCGGGGCACAGTCGCCTGCCGCGAACCCCAAGGTCCCGGCGACCTCGATGGCATGAGCGCGAAGCTTCACCGCGCGCACGGCGTCATCGTCATCCGCCAGCACCGCGTGCAATTGCGCCAGCGCTGGTTCGGGATCGCCGGTGAACCGCCACAGCGCGACCGCGGCGTCCAAACGAACTCTGGGGCGGTCGTGATCCAGGAACCGGCGTACCGTCTCGACGGTCGACCGCGCGCCCACGCCGAGTTGGCCCAGCACCTCGACCAACTCCGCTTTCCTGTCCGACAGCATGCCCGCGATGTCCGGGGCGGCCGCCGCGGCCGGTTCGCCGATCGCCCCGAGTGCGCGCGCCAACCGGTAAGCCCGCATGTCCAGGTAGGGGTCCGCTGGATGAGTATGCGTATGGACCATACGGTCTCGGATGAGCGGCACCAGCTCGATCGCATGCGTGCCGAGAGGCGCCAGGATTTCCTCGAGCCGATCCGGTGTCTCGTCGAGTTCCAATGCCCAGCGCACCGCGGGCACCGCGCGTGCGTCGCCGGTGTTGGCGGCGGCCCGCAGCAGCGGACCGGGCTGGTTCAGCATGGGGAGCTCGGTATGCAGTGACAGCCACGGAAGTTCCAGCGGCTGTGGGAATCTCGTCGCCTGCCCGTGCCATTCGGTGACCCGCTCATAGCGCTCGAGTTGTTCGAGAATGCGGTCGATCACGGGTGCGGCTGCCGTTCCGAGACGAGCGAGCACCTGTGCGGCGGCGAACCAGGTTCCCGAGTCCGCCAACTGGTCGGTGATGGCTTCGAGCAACTCCACGTGATCCGTGCGCCAGGTGCGGATCAGGTCCTCGGCCAGCTCGCATGCGAAACCCCGGGCGGTCGGCAGTTCGCTGCCGATCAGGCCCCGGACGAGGTCGAATTGTTCCTCGGGCCGCGAGGCCATCCGTGTGTAGACAGTTCTGATCGGCCACACATCCCTTCGCGTGTGAAGGGTCTCGGCATGATCTCCTGAAGGCTCCAGAATCCGATGTGCGGCACCCATCACGATCGGTACCACGCGGCCGGGGAGTGCCTGCGGGTCCGCGGCCAGAAGGTGGTCCAACGCCGTCAGGTGATCTATCGGATCTTCGCTTGCGCAGAGCAATTCGGCGAACCATTGCGGAATTCCCAGACGAGCCGCCTGTTCCGGCCGGTACAGCGCGATCGCGCCGATGACCCCGATCATCGCGACTCTGATCTTCGAATCGGGTTCGAAGCCGAGTCGCGCCTGTAGTGCCGGGACCACCGTTGCCCACTGCTCTTCGCAGACAGTGAGTACCCGAACGACGGCCACGCGGATGTCCGCGTCGGTATCGTCGAGGAGATCGAGCAACTCCCGCAGTGCGCGGCCGATGGCCCGGCGGACTTCCTGCCGGTTCCGCAACGCGACACTGGCTGACAGTTCGGTATCGGACCAGAGTCGGAACGGCTGTTCCTCGTCCTCGTCCTCGTCCTCGCCCACGAGCGCGAGCGCGGCGATGAGCCGTAGCATCCTGAGCCGGTCGGGTCCAAAGGGCCGTGCTGCCAATTCGAGCAGAAACGGCGTACACAACGCCGCCAATCGCGCAGCGCGGGATTCATCGACGGGCGACCGTTCGAAGTCGTGGTCGTAGTCGTACTGATAGCCGTAGTCGTCGTCGTAGACCTTGCCGTCCGGATGCAGCTGATCCTCGAGCTCCCGCAGCGCCTCCGTGCGCTCGAAGTCATCTCCCGATGCGACCTCGCGCAACAACTCGGGAATGCCGGTATCCGATCCGTAACGAACATCCACCGACTCCCAGTCGACATCATCCAATTCGGCGGACACCCAGCACCTCCATGCGTGTACTTCCCGGACCCGAGATGTTTGCCGTCACTGTAGAGCCGCACGGTGACAACAACTTTCGATCACAGGGCCGACTCCGTACCGGGTGGCATGGTGAACCGATCGGCCAGCGTGACCGCGCGATTCTGCGTCAGCACGTGGACAACCTGGTGGACTGGAGGTCGTGGGATGCCGATGCCTTGGCCGAGGCAGGGTGCCGCGACATGCCGATCCCGCTGTCCATCGGCGACGCGAGCTGCCACTTGTGCGGCATGTGCCGCTGTTCGGTCGGCCGTCGTTGTCCGTGATGGGGATCGTCCGGCCCGGAAGCCCGTCGCGCCACCGGCAGCGCGGTGCGGTCCGTCGCCCGACCTCCAGGCACCCGAGCGAGCCCGGGGCGGAGACGCTCCGCACCGGCCCGCCTTCAGGAGCTGGGGCTGCGGCCGGACGGTTCGCTCGCCGCCCCGCGCCCGGTGGTGAGCAGCCACAGCGCCACCCGCATGGCGAGCTCCACCAGAAACGGTGGCGAGAGGGACGGGGAACATCGGTTGCGCGGGGCTGTGTGTGGACCGGTTCGTATGCCCGCCGGTGTGGCAGGCTGGAGTCGTGAACCAGTTGGCCAGCGCGACGTCCCCTTATTTGCGTCAGCACGCCGATAACCCGGTTGATTGGCGGCAATGGGATGCCGAGGCGCTCGCGGAAGCGCGGCGGCGCGACGTGCCGATCCTGCTCTCGATCGGCTACGCCTCCTGTCACTGGTGCCACGTGATGGCGCACGAGTCGTTCGAGGACGAGGCGACCGCCGCGCTGATGAACGACCACTTCGTCTGCGTGAAGGTGGACCGCGAGGAGCGGCCCGACCTCGACGCGGTCTATATGAACGCCACCGTCGCCATGACCGGTCAGGGCGGCTGGCCGATGACCAGCTTCCTCACCCCCGACGGCGAGCCGTTCTACTGCGGCACCTACTACCCGAAGCATCGGCGCGGCGGGATGCCCTCGTTCGCCGAGGTGCTCACCGCCGTCGGCGACACCTGGCGCAACCGGCGCGAGGATGTCGACAAGGCGTCGGCGCAGGTCGCCGAGGCCCTGCGGGCGCAGGCCGCCGGTCTGCCCGACGCCGATCTGACCCTCTCCGCCGCGCTGCTCGACCACGCGGTGGCGGCGGTGCTGCGCGACGAGGACGCCGAGCACGGCGGGTTCGGGAGGGCGCCGAAGTTTCCGCCGTCCGCGCTGCTCGAGGGGCTGCTGCGCAGCTGGGAGCGCACGGGCGACCAGGCCGTGCGCGATGTCGTGCAGCGCGCGGCCGACGCGATGGCGCGCGGCGGCATCTACGACCAGCTGCGCGGCGGTTTCGCCCGCTACTCGGTCGACAATCGCTGGCTCATACCGCATTTCGAGAAGATGCTGTACGACAACGCGCAATTGCTGCGCGGCTACGCGCATCTGGCGCGTCGCACGCCGCACGCGCAAGACTCGCTCGCGCTGCGTATCACCTGCGAGACCGCGCACTTCATCCTCGACGATCTCGGGACCGAGCACGGCGGGTTCGCCTCCGCGCTCGACGCCGACACCCATCTCGAACCGGGCGGCCCCGGCGTCGAGGGCGCGACCTACGTGTGGACGCCCGCGGAACTGGTCGGCGCGCTCGGTCCCATCGACGGCGCTTGGGCCGCAGACGTTTTCGGCGTGACGACGGCGGGGAACTTCGAACAGGGCACCTCGGTGCTCACCCGCTACCGCGATCCGCGGGACGCGGCCGAGCAGGAGCGGTTCGACCGGATCAGGGAGACGTTGCGCACCGAACGCGGCCGTCGCCCGCAGCCCGCCCGCGACGACAAGGTGGTCACCGCGTGGAACGGCATGGCGATCACCGCGCTCGCCGAGGCGGGTTCGGCACTCGGACGGCCGGATTGGGTGGCGGCCGCTGATCGCTGCGCGCGGTTCCTGCTCGCCGAGCACGTGGTCGACTGGCGGGTGCGGCGGGCCTCGCTGGGCGGTGCGGTCGGCGCTTCGGCGGGCGTGCTCGAGGACTACGGCTGGCTGGTCACCGGCCTGCTCGCGCTGTATCAGGCCACCGGCGATCCGGAGCGGCTCGATCAGGCGCAGCGGCTGCTGGACACCGCCGTCGAACGCTTCGCCGATGCCGAGGCGCCCGGCAGCTGGTTCGACACCGCCGACGACGCCGAAACCCTCGTCGCCCGTCCGCGCGACCCGATCGACGGCGCCACCCCGGCCGGTGCGTCGGCACTCGCCGAGGCGCTGCTCACCGCCGCCGCGGTCAGCGATGTCGAGCGGGCGGCGCGCTACCGGGAACTCGCGGAAACGACGCTCCGGCGCGGCGCGGTCGTGCTCGCTCGCGCGCCGCGCTCGGCGGGCCAGTGGCTCACCGTGGCGGAAGCCGCCCTGCGCGGTCCGGTCCAGATCGCCGTCGCCGCGGTGGCAGAGAATGCCGACACCGCAACGGAATTGCTCGCCGTGGCGCGCGAGCTCGCGCCTGGCGGCTCGGTCGTTCTGGCCGGAGCGCCGGATTCCGCACCGCTGCTCGTCGATCGGCCGTTGGTGGCGGGCGCAGCGGCGGCCTATGTCTGCCGCGGGTCGGTCTGCGACCTGCCGGTCACCACGGCAGAGGATCTGCGGGAGTCGCTGGCCCGCAGCTGAATTCGTACGGGCGACTCCGAATCACTGTGCCGCTCACCATCGCCCGGCGCGGTGGCTGCCGGATGCCGTCGGCGCGAACGCGCCCGGCTTCGGCAGACCGCGGTGCGCTCGAAGGTGAAGTTCGGTGCGGTGGTGAATGTTCCGGCGCGCAAGCTGCTCAGGCGGGGACGCGCTGCACGGCGGCATCGTCGAAGGGCGGATAGTTGTCGCCGCCCATGCGCTCGGCCGCGTCGATGTAGCCGGTGAGCGCGTCGCGGGATCGAGCGAGCCGGTCCATCTGATCGTTCAGTCGCTTCAGCCGGGAACGCATCGCGGCCAGCAGCTCGGGACACCCGGGCAGCTCGGGGGCCTCGCCGACCGCGCAGGGCAGCAGATACGCGATGTCCTCGGACGACAGACCCGCACGGAGCAGGTGCCGGATCTGCTTCACCCGCAGCACGGCGCTCTCGTCGAACTCGCGGTAACCGTTCGCGCCGCGATCGGCCTCCAGCAGACCCTGCGCCTCGTAGTAGCGCAACTGGTGAGCGTTGACGCCCGTCCGACGACTCAGTTCCCCGATTCGCATCGAATCCTCGCTTGACCTTCACACCGGTATCAACGATGACGATGCTGCCATGAACAACACCGAAACACCCGTGACAGTCATCGGACTCGGACTGATGGGGCAGGCGCTCGCGGGCGCGTTCCTGAAAGCCGGGCATCCCACAACCGTGTGGAACCGCACGACCTCGAAGGCCGACCGGCTGGTGGCCGAGGGTGCACGGCTGGCGCCGACGGTCGCCGACGCGCTCGCGGCGAGCTCCTTGACGATCCTCTGCGTCACCGACTACCAGGCGGTGTACGAACTGCTCGGCGGCAGCGAAATCGACCTGGACGGAACGACAGTGATCAACCTGACCTCGGGCAGCTCGGCCCAGGCCAGGGAAGCCGCCCGATGGGCCGGGGAGCGCGGCGCCAACTACCTGGACGGCGCCATCATGGCCATCCCGCCCGCGATCGGCACCGCCGAGGCGGTGATTCTGCACAGCGGGCCGCAGCCGGACTTCGACGCGCACAAGCCGACACTCGACGCGCTCGGCACCGTTGCCTATCTCGGTGCGGATCACGGGCTGGCGTCCCTGTACGACGTGGCGGGCCTGGCCATGATGTGGAGCGTCTTGAACGCTTGGCTCCAGGGCACCGCGCTGCTCAGGACGGTCGGTGTCGACGCGGCGACCTACGCGCCGTTCGCGCGGCAGATCGCCGCCGGTGTGGCCGAGTGGCTGCCCGGGTATGCCGAGCAGATCGACAACGGGTCTTTCCCGGCCGAAGTGTCCGCGCTGGAGACCGACGCGCGGGCGATGGCGCACTTGATAGAGGAGAGCGAGGCGGTGGGTGTCAACGCCGAACTGCCGAAGTTGATCAAGGCGATGGCCGACCGCGCGATCGCCGCCGGGCACGGCGGTGAGCAGTATCCGGTGCTGATCGAAGAGTTCGGCAAACCTCGCAGCGCCTGACCGATACCGCCGCCGGGATCGGCCGCGCGCGCCCGGCTACTCAGCTTCCGTTGCGGCGCTTCGTATTTCGGCAACGGCGCTGATCGGTGCCGGATCGTCGGCGTTATCGGCGGCGGGCTCGGGTTCGGGTGCGGTGTTGGCGACCGGTTCCGGGGCGGAGTCGCCAGTCGCACCGCTGTCAGCGCCGCCGGGTGCAGGTTCCGGAGTGGCATTGGTGAGCGCGCGGTCGTCGGCGCTTTCGGGCGTGGGTTGCGGGGTAGTGTTGTCGGACGCGCGGCTGTCGGCGCTCCCGGGTGTGGGTTCCGGGGTGATGCGGTTGGGCACGCGGCTTTCGTCGCGGCCGAGTGTGGGTTCCGGGCCGTCGTCGCCCAGGGGCGTGGGGTGCTTGGCATCGGACGGCACGCGGTCCTCGACGTCGTCGAGTGCGGGTTCGAGCGTGGTGTTGTCGGACGCGCGGCTGTCGGCGCTCCCGGGTGTGCGTTCCGGGGTGATGCGGTTGGGCACGCGGCTTTCGTCGCGGCCGAGCGCGGGTTCCGGGGCATCATCGCCCTGGATCGCGGGTTGCTCGGTGTCGGTCCAGCAGGCTGTCGGTTCCTGCATGCCGCGCAGCAGGATGTTGTCGTACAGGGTCCACTGCTCGCGCTCGTGCGGGGCCGCGGCCTCGATCACCGCGCCGCTCACCAGGATTCGGCGGGGCGCCTCCTTGGCCTCGGTGGTCAGGCGGGCGGCCTCGTTGACCGCGTCGCCGATGACGGTGAACTCCAGGCGGGTGTCGGTGCCGACGTCCCCCGCGAAGACCTGGCCGTGCGCGACGCCGATGCCGATGTCCAGCTCGCCGCTCGCGGTCACCTCGTCGCGGATCCGGCGGGCGGCGCGGAGCGCCGGAGTCGCGTTGTCCCGCAGCGCGATCGGCGCGCCGAAGATGCACAGCGCGGCGTCGCCCTCGAATTTGTTGACCAGTCCGTCGTTGTCCTCGGTCGCGGCGACGACGATGGAGAGCAGCCGGTTCAGCTTGGCGACGAACTCCTGCGGCGGCAGGCCGGTGGACAGCGCGACCGATCCGGTCACGTCCACGAAGAGCGCGGAGACGATCCGCACGTCACCGGTCAGGTCCATGCCTCCGGTGAGCGCCCGCTCGGCCACTTGCGCGCCGACGTGCCTGCCGAACACCGCGCGCATCCGTTCGCGTTCGCGCAGGTTCGCGGCCAGCTCGTTGACCGTGTGCTCGAGCCGCCCGATCTCGCTGCTGCTGCCGACCGGCACCCGGACGTTCGTCTCGCCCCTGCTGATCAGATCCAGCGCCAGCCGCAGCGTCCGCATCGGGCTCGCCACCGCGCGGGCCAAGATGGCGGTGGCCAGCGCGCCGACGCTGATGCCCACCGCGGACAGATAGATGGCGGTGCGGATGCGGTCCGACGCGGGCGTGGCCGGGTCGGCGAGTACCGCGATCAGCATGGCGAGCGGCATGGCCCCCGCGACCGCCCACGTGACGACGACCCGCATGAGCACCGAGGAACTCCAGTGCATGGTGTCGCTCAGCACGGCGGACACCACCGGAATGGTCGGCCGGATCAGCCGGTCCACGATCAGGAAGGTCACCGCCGCCGACTGCAACGCGCCGAGGGTGAACAGCGCCGCCGTCACGCCGGGTGCGTCGATCTCGGTCAGGTGGGTGAAGGTGGCCGTCACCACGATCACGCCCGGTATCCAGAGGGCGAGCGCCCGGACGGTGATCGCGATCGGCAGCCGCAGCAGTCTGCTCGCTTCCTCGGGCGTCGGCTTGCGGGTCTGGTCTAGCCAGCCGAAGTATTTGCCCCGGTCGCGCATCGCCAACCCGACACCGGCCAGGAGTCCGATCAGCGGATAGATCGCGACCAGGGCCATGGTGCGCATCCAGTCCGCACCGAGCCTGCCGAAGAACCCGCTCAGCCACAGCCCGGTGACGATCACGGCGAGACCGCTGAGGTTCGCGGTGATGACCACCGCCGACAGACCCCAGCGGGCCTTCAGCGCCCAGACGACGAGCTTGGCGATCACGACGCGCGACCACCCGCCGAGAACGTCGACCGGGTACAGGCGGCGAGAAGTGACACGAAAGAGCAGCTTATCCGGCCGAATCTCGGCGGAGGGGCGGCAATGCGAAACTCACGCAGCTCCGACAACTCAGCGCGGCGCTCTCGACGACCCGGCGAGCTCCAACGGCTCAGCGCAGCGCCGACGACCGCTCAGCGCGGCTCCCGACGACTAAGCGCAGCTTCGACAACTCAGCGCAGCACCACCAACCAGATCGCGATGTAGTGGCTCAGCGCCGCGAGCACCGTCGCGGCGTGGAAGAACTCGTGATGCCCGAAGACCGTCGGCCACGGATTGGGCCACTTGGTGGCGTAGAGGATGGCGCCGCCGCTGTAGATCAGCCCGCCGATCAGTAGCAGGATCAGCGGCGCGATGCCGATCTGGTCGTTGAGCTGCCCGGCCACCGGCACGATCGCCCAGCCGAGCAGCAGATACAGCGGTACGCCGACCCAGCGTGGCGCGGTCGGCCACAGGAGTTTCAGCGCGACGCCCGCGAGCGCGCCGGCCCAGACCACCGCGAGCAGCGTCTGCCCGGTGCTTCCCGGCAGGCCGAGCAGCGCGAACGGGGTGTAGCTGCCCGCGATGAACAGGAAGATCATCGAGTGGTCCGCGCGCTTCATCCTGATGCGGGTGCGCGGGGTCTGCCACGTGATGCGGTGGTAGACGGCGCTGATGCCGAACAATCCGCACACCGTGAGGCCATACACCAGGGTGGACCAGCCCGCCGTCGCGGACACGGTGGCCGCCTCGGCGACCAGTGTGATCCCCGCGATCGCGGCGATGCCGACCGCCCAGGTGTGGATCCAGCCGCGCATCCGCGGCTTCACCAGCGCGACGAGCGCCTCCGCCGGAGAGGTTCCGACCAGCTCCGCGTCGGCGGCGCCGACAGATTCGGACACGTGAGTGACCTCCTAGTTAACTGGTGAGTAACCTACGCGACCGTAGGTTGACTCCGGCTGTCACTGTACCGGGGAATCGCGGCCGATGCCGTGATCGTGCCTTCGAGGCGTACTGTTGGACGCCGTGGAGCTTCGGAGCCGGGTGCGTGGTCTGCCCTACCGCATCTACGAGGCCCGGCTGTCCAAGCAGCTGGCCGATAAACAACACCCACGCCACGTCGCGGTCATGTGCGACGGCAATCGCCGGTGGGCCAGGGAGAACGGTTTCACCGACGTGAGTCACGGCCACCGCGTCGGTGCGCTGAAGATCGCGGAGCTGGTCGGCTGGTGTTCGGACGAGGGCATCGAGATGGTCACCGTCTACCTGCTCTCGACCGAGAATCTCCAGCGTGACCCCGACGAGCTGGAAACGCTGTTCGAGGTGATCACCGATGTGGTCGAGGAGCTCTCGGCGCCCGAACGGGATTGGAGCGTGCGGATCGTCGGTTCGCTCGACGGGTTTCCCGAGCTGATCGCCAAGCGGTTGCGGACCGCGGCGGAAGGCACCGAGGGGCGCAAGGGCGTGCACGTCAATGTGGCGGTCGGATACGGCGGGCGTCAGGAGATCACCGACGCGGTGCGGTCGCTGGTGCGCCAGGAGATGGCGGCGGGGGAGACCGGCGAGGATCTGGTGCAGTCGATCACCGTCAACGCCATCGGTCAGCATCTGTACACCTCGGGTCAGCCGGATCCGGATCTGGTCATCCGCACCTCGGGTGAGCAGCGGCTTTCGGGCTTCCTGCTGTGGCAGAGCGCATACTCGGAGATATGGTTCACCGAGGTCTACTGGCCCGAGTTCCGCCGGGTGGATTTTCTCCGCGCCTTGCGCGATTACGCGGCTCGACATCGCCGTTTCGGGGTCTGAAACGGCCACCTTCCAGTACCGTCCGGTCTGTGCATGTTCTGACGCAGACCCCGCCGGCGCCCGCCCCGGCGCCGAACGGTGACGGACCGGGTCGGCAGATCGGTTACGAGGAGTTCGGCCGCCGCTTCCTCGAGTACGCCGTGTCCGAGGAACGCGTCGCCGCCGCGTTCGGCGAGCTGACCGGCGCGGCATTCGATGTCGGCCCCTTGCGGGTCGGCCCGGCGCGGCTGGCCAAGGTCGTCGCCCATGTGCGCCTTGGCATTCCGCGCGTGCACCGCCGCCTCGACGAGGTCATCACCTTCGAACTGGTCCTCCCGCTGCGCGTCGGCATTCTCGTCGACCTCGGCATCGATCGGCACCGCTTCGAGGTGGACGGCACGGTTCACCTGCACCTCACCGCCCGCACCGCCGAGCCGCTCCGGGTCCTCATCGACATCGCCGAACCTCGCCGGCGCGACGTGCACGTCAACGTGGCCGCGGGCACCAAACGCGCCCAACTCCTGCGCGTCCTCGTCGGCGTCGACCACGAGATCCGCCGCTTCGTCGCCCGCTACATCGCCACCGAAATCCGCAAACCCCACATCGCGGCGGTGCTCGACATCGATGTGGCGAGCCGGTTGGACCAGGCCTGGCGGTTGTAGGGGTTTACAGACCCAAGAAGATGCTGGCGAAGACCGCGGTCCACGCCCAGACCCCCGCCACGAATGCGACGGCTTCGTCGCGAGCGCGTGGAAACTTCCACCACACAACAGCCGAAATCAGCGGTGCCGCAAGCGCCACCGTGCGCCAGTTCCACGGGTAGGGAATCAGCTCGTGGTCAGGGAAGGTGCCGATGTACACGCCCATGAACGGATATGCCGCAGCGAAGGCGGCCGGAATCGTCAAGAATCGCCACCACGTCAGAGATTGCACAGTACCCCCCGTTGTGCCCCCGCATCGATCGCCCCGATACTAGCTTGCCGCGTGCAGGCTGGAAACCCTTGGGCAGCAAGGAGATAGGCGATAGGAACTAGGGGCTGGGGGATTGCAGCTGTTTGCTACTGGCTGGATGGTACTCCCGTTCGCAGCGTAACCCGTTGTGGGGAGGTGATTTACAACTTCCGAAGCCGGAGGCGGTTGATGCTGTGGTCGGCGTCCTTGCGGAGGACGAGGGTGGCGCGGGGGCGGGTGGGGAGGATGTTCTCGACCAGGTTGGGGCGGTTGGTGGAGTTCCAGATCTCTTTGGCGGTGGCGGTCGCCTGGTCGTCGGTGAAGCCCGCGTAGTGGTGGAAGTGGGCGTTGGGGTCGGCGAAGGCGGTCTTGCGCAGGGTGAGAAACCTTTGCACATACCACTTTTCGATGTCCTCGATACGCGCGTCGACGTAGATGGAGAAATCGAACAGATCCGAAACCATCAGGCGCGGACCGGTTTGCAGCACATTCAGTCCCTCGACGATGAGGATGTCCGGCTGACGCACGCAGTGCAATTTGCCGGGCACGATGTCGTAGGAATTGTGCGAATACACCGGGGCGCACACCTCGGGCGCACCCGATTTCACCTCGGTGACGAAGCGCAGCAGTTTGCGCCGGTCGTAGCTCTCCGGAAAACCCTTGCGGTGCATGATGCCGCGCCGGGTGAGTTCGGCGGTGGGGTAGAGGAACCCATCGGTTGTGACCAAATCCACACGCGGATGGTGATCCCAGCGGGCCAGCAACGCCTGCAGCACACGCGCAGTAGTCGACTTTCCGACCGCGACGCTGCCCGCGACGCCGATCACGAACGGCACCTGCTGATCCGGGTGCTTCTCCCCGAGGAAGGTGGCGGTGGCGGCGAACAGGCGCTGCCGGGCGGCCACCTGGAGGTGGATGAGACGAGCGAGCGGCAGATAGACCTCCGCGACTTCCTCGAGGTCGATCTGTTCGCCGAGGCCGCGCAGGCCGATCAGTTCTTCCTCGGTGAGCACCAGCGGAGTCGATTTGCGCAGCGTTCGCCACTGCTTACGGTCGAATTCCACATAGGGGCTCGGCTCGCTCATTCGTGCCACTTACCCGACGCTCCATTTCGGCAAACACGCACACAAGCCGGTTCGGCCCTGTGAGATTCGATCTAGCTCTCGCCGCATGGTCGAATTCTCCTCCGCTTCACCATTGTGTGAAACGGGGGGTGCCGCTACCGGCTGGTAACCACCTCGATACCGTGCGCGGTACCCGCTAGTGTCGGCTGGCATGGAAGCGCATCCGCTCGTCACCGAGTACCTGCGACTCGGCCTGGCCTTCGACCGGCTCGAGGAAGGTTTCGTCGACGCCTACACCGGCGATCCGCGGCTGCGTCGCGAGGTGGACAACGCCCCCGCACCCCAGCCCCGCGACTTGGCCCGGCGCGCCGCCGACCTGCGCGCGGCGCTGCCCGACGCGGGTCTCGCGCCGGAGCGCACCGAGTTCCTCGACGTGCACCTGCGCGCGCTGGAGTGCTCGGGTCGCAAGTTCGCCGGCGAGAACATCGGCTTCGTCGACGAGGTGCGCGCCTACTTCGACGTCGACATCGCGCCAGGCGACACTGAGGCCTATCGCGACGCGCACCGTCAGATGGACGAGGTGCTCGCGGGCGACGGACTGCTGGCCGAGCGGGTCGCCGCACACCGCAAGGCCGACGAGATTCCGCCGGAGCGGCTGCGCGACTGTGTCGAGGCATTCTCCGGCGCGCTGCGCGAGCTGGTGCGCGAACGCTATCCGCTGCCCGACCACGAGCACGTCACCTACGAGGTGGTCGGCGACAAGCCGTGGTCCGGATTCAATTACTACCTGGGCAACTACCGCTCCACGGTCGCGATCAACTCCGATCTGAAGCAGCACATGGCGAACCTGCCGCACCTGATCGCGCACGAGTCCTACCCCGGCCACCACACCGAGCACTGCCGCAAGGAGGCCGGTCTGGTGGCGGCCGGGCAGGCCGAGCAGACCTTGTTCGTGGTCAACACGCCCCAGTGTCTGATGGCCGAGGGCCTCGCGGATCAGGCGCTGCGCTCGATCGTGGGGCCCGGCTGGGGCAAGTGGGCGCAGGAGATCTACGCCGACCTCGGTCTGCGTTTCGACGGCGACCGCGCCGAGCGCCTGTCGACGGCCTCGGCCAAGCTGCTCTCCGTGCGCCAGGACGCGGCCCTGCTGCTGCACGATCGGCGCCGCGACGAGACCGAGGTCGCGGAGTTCTTGCAGCGGTGGAATCTGGTGACGCCGGAGCGGGCGCGTCAGTCGCTGCGGTTCCTCTCCTCGCCGCTGTGGCGCGCCTACATCAGCACCTATGTCGAGGGATATCGCCTGCTCGGCGGCTGGCTGGACCGCGCCGTCGACGCGGACGACCGCGCCGACCGTTTCCGGCGACTGCTCGACGAGCCGCTCACCCCCGGCGCACTGCGCGAAATGTGAACGGCAAGGTACGGCGTGGGCGCGCGGTTCGTCACTGAATGACCGCGCACCCCTCGCCGGAGGAAAGGGAACACATCAGCAGGGACAGCGTCCGCAGCAGCGCTTCGATCGGGTTGCTGGGGACGGAGGCGAGATGAAGCACGGTGATCTCCTCGGTGACTCGACGGGGACGACGTCACCTGTGAAACCGGTCCGCCCCATCCGCCTCGTTACGCTCCGAGCTGCCCCCAAAAGCGTTGGCAGGGAGCTCAGGCCGCCGAGAAGGTGACGCGCACCGAGATCGGCTCGGTCTCCAGCGCCTTGATCGTCCACGCCAGGACCGGCCGGGCGATCCTGCCGGTGGCGAAGCTGCGTGCCCTGGCCACCACGTCGTCGTCGGGGACGAACGCCGCGGTTCCCGTGTACCAGCGGTCGCCGCGGCGCAGCCGGACCCGGGGGTCGGCGGTGATGTTGCGCGCCCAGCCCGCACGCGGTCCGTGCTGGCAGATGATCCAGGCGCCCGCGTCGTCGAACGACGCCGTCACCGGAACTCGCCGGGGCAGGCCGGTTTTCGCGCCGGTGGTCTCCAGCTCGGAGACCAGCGCGGTGCGGATGCCGAGCCGGTCGAGCGCCGCCACCGCGGGGTTCGCGATGTAGCGGCCGATCAGCCTCTCCCGCTTGAACTTTCGCAGGGTGTCACGTTCGGTCACGGCGATGCTCCTCAGCGGAAGATGACGCAGGTGGTGGTGGCGTGGGCGACGAGGCGGCCCTGGTCGTCGACGACGCGACCCTCGGCCGTCGCGGTGGTGCGACCGACGTGGATGGTGGTGCCGGTGGCGGTGAGCTTGCGGCCGTCGGTGGGCACCGAGCGGATGTAGTTGACCTTGAGCTCCAGCGTGCTGTAGCCGACGCCGGCTTCCAGGGTGCTGTGCACCGCGCAGCCCATCACGGAGTCGAGCAGCGTCGCGCAGATGCCGCCGTGCGTGCTGCCGAGCGGATTGGCGAACTCCTGGCGGGTCTGCAGGCTGAACACCACCTTGCCGTGCTCGAGCGTCTCGGCCTCCATGCCGAGCAGGTCGCCGATGAACGGCGGACGGTCCTTCAGCGTCATCGCGATCTTCAGCAATTCGAGGCCCGAAAGGCGGGCCGGATCGATCTGCGCGGGCGCATTCATGGATTTCCGTCCTTTCGATGAACCGATCGGTCCACATCTGTCATGATTGGAGCATGGACCGATCGGTTCACGCAAGCTGCCGGAGAGGAAGGTCATGACGCAGGGTCCGCGCGCGCGGTTGATCGAGGGCGCCATCGAACTGGTGCGTGAGCAGGGTGTGCACGGCGCAGGGCTGGCCGCGCTGCTCGACCGGAGCAATACCTCGCGCAACTCGCTCTACCAGCACTTTCCTTCGGGCAAGAGCGAGCTGGTCGCGACCGCGACCGAGGTGGCGGGCCGCAGGATGTCGGCCGTCATCGAAGCGCTGACCCGGACCGGCGAGCCGGAGGGCTGGGTCGGCGCGCTGGTCGGCTGGTGGAAGCAGGCATTGGAGTCCAGCGGCTTCGTCGCCGGTTGTCCGGTCGTCGGCGCCGCGCTGGCCGAATCCGAGCCCGGTGTGCAGGCCGCCGCGGGCATCGCCTTCGCGGGCTGGACCGAAGTGCTGGCCGCCGCCCTGACGAACCGCGGCGTCGACGCCGCGCGAGCGAGCTCACTGGCGAGCTTCGTGATCAGCGCCGTGGAGGGTGCGATCGTCCAGGCGCGCGCGACGAAATCGACCCGCCCGCTCGACGATGTACGGGACAACCTCGTGATCTTGCTCCGCGCCGGGTGAACGGACCGCCAACCCCCTGCCGGAAGCCCGACCAGGCCCCAATAGACTGAGGCCCGTGACGCAGACGACCGCCTCTGTCAATACCCAGTCCCTCGGTGAGCTCGATCCCGAGCTCGCTGCCGCGATGGCAGGCGAGCTCGCCCGCGAGCGCGACACCCTGGAAATGATCGCCTCGGAGAACTTCGTGCCGCGCGCCGTGCTGCAGGCACAGGGCAGCGTGCTGACCAACAAGTACGCCGAGGGCTACCCGGGCCGTCGCTACTACGGTGGCTGCGAGCACGTCGATGTCGTCGAGACCCTCGCCCGCGACCGCGTCAAGGAACTGTTCGGCGCCGAATTCGCGAACGTGCAGCCGCATTCCGGTGCGCAGGCCAACGCCGCGGTGCTGATGGCGCTGATGAACCCGGGTGAGAAGCTGCTCGGCCTCGACCTCGCGCACGGCGGTCACCTGACTCACGGCATGCGGCTGAACTTCTCCGGCAAGCTCTACGAGGTGCACTCGTACGGGGTGAGCAAGGAAGACCACCGCGTCGACATGGACGAGGTCCGCAAGATCGCGCTGGAGGCACAGCCGAAGGTGATCGTCGCGGGCTGGTCGGCCTACCCGCGTCACCAGGACTTCGCCGCATTCCGCGAGATCGCCGACGAGGTGGGCGCCTACCTGTGGGTGGACATGGCACACTTCGCCGGTCTGGTCGCCGCCGGTCTGCACCCCTCCCCGGTGCCCTACGCCGACGTCGTCTCCTCCACCGTGCACAAGACCCTCGGTGGTCCGCGTTCCGGCCTGATCCTGGCCAAGCAGGAGTTCGCCAAGAAGCTGAACAGCTCGGTGTTCCCGGGCCAGCAGGGCGGCCCGCTCATGCACGCCATCGCCGCCAAGGCCGCCGCGTTCAAGATCGCCGCCACCGACGAGTTCCGTGACCGCCAGGAGCGCACCCTCTCGGGCGCCAAGATCCTGGCCGAGCGCCTCAACGGCGCCGACGTCAAGGACAAGGGCATCAGCGTGCTCACCGGCGGCACCGACGTGCACCTGGTGCTCGTCGACCTGCGCAACTCCGCGATCGACGGCCAGCAGGGCGAGGATCTGCTGCACGAGATCGGTATCACGGTGAACCGCAACGCCGTTCCGTTCGACCCGCGCCCGCCGATGGTCACCTCCGGCCTGCGCATCGGCACCGCCGCACTGGCCACCCGCGGCTTCGGCGACGCCGAGTTCACCGAGGTCGCCGACACCATCGCCACCGCACTGGTCGGCGGCTCCGACGTCGAGACCCTGCGCGGCCGCGTCACCAAGCTGGCCCAGAGCGTGCCGCTCTACCAGGGCCTGGAGGACTGGCGCCTGCTCGGCTGAGCCGTGCCTTTGGCGAACGCCCTCACGGGACACCGTGGGGGCGTTCGCCTTTCGCTGCGCTGTCGGAACTGACGCGGGATCGCCGTGGGTCACGCTGACCGTGGTGGCGTGGCTGCTGTGTTGCTGCTGCGGATGTGTTGGGTCAGGAAGAGGGCTGCGCGCTCGAGTGCCTGGTCGGCTTCGTCGAGAACGCCGGCGTAGGACTGGAAGACGTGGGGCACGTCGGCGGTGATGTCGAGGATCACGTTCACGCCGGCGTCGCGGGCGCGAGCGGCCATACGGGTCGAGTCGTCCAGGAGGACCTCGTTGGTACCGGCCTGGAGGAGCATCGGCGGGAGACCTGTCGGGTCGGCGCACAGGGCCGGGCTCGCCATCGGCTGGTGTGGGTCCTGCCCGGCGAGGTAGAGGGGGGCGATGGTTTCCTCGAGGTACTCACGGGTGAAGATCGGGTCGATACCTGCTTTGGTGTCCATGCTCTCGCCCGACCCGGTGGCGTCGAGGGATGGGGAGAAGGCGACGATCGCGGCGGGTAGCGGGAGTCCTGCGTCGCGGGCGGCGAGGCAGGTGGTGACGGTGAGGCCGCCGCCGGCGGAGTCTCCGGCGAACGCGATGGCCGAGGGATCGTGCCCGCTGTCGAGGAGGGCGCGGTAGGCGCTGAGTGCGTCGTCGATCGCGGCTGGGAGCGGGTGCTCAGGGGCGAGCCGGTAGTCCAGTGAGTACGACCTGAACCCGGTCTTGGCCACGAGGTTCCCGGTCAACGAGAGCGCGGTCTGGGGGGAACCGGCCACCCAGCCGCCGCCATGGAAGTACAGGATCGTTGCGGGGCGTGGGTTGTTGTCCGGCTCGACGTGCAGTGCGGGTCGGTCACCGAGCGTCGTCCGCGTGGTGCGGAGGCCACCCGGGATGATCATCTGGTCCATCGTCGCCTTGAATCGGTCTCGGAACGCCTCGACCGATTGCGGGCCTTGCGGTCGGGGCTGTCGGAGCATCGCGTCGAGCCGGGCGCGTTGTTGCTTGCTCATGCGGGTCGTTCCTGTCGGTTGCCGGCGCTGGTGGCGGCGGTGCAATTTGTGTGCAGCCAGGGCGCCGGGGCGGTCCTCTTCACTGCTTTTTCACCAGGTTTTTCGCTGTCATGCTCTGCGCGGCGGTGATGATGGCGTCCTCGGGGTTGCGCGTCCGCCAGCCCAGTACGCGGCGGGCCTTCTCGTTGGAGGTCTTCTTGGCGTAGCCGAGGTCGGGCGCGACAGAACGCAGTTGTGTGGAGAACACGGCGCCGATCCGCACGATGATGTTCGGGATGTTGCGGGTCGGGACGTTGTCGGCTGCGTCGCCGAGGTGTGCCCTGATGATGGCGGCGATCTCCTTCATCGGGATCGCCGGCCCGTTCGAGAGCAGGAAGCGCTGGCTGGCGGCCTCCGGCGTCGTCATCGCCAGGATATGTGCCGCGGCCACGTCGCGTACATCGACGATCGGGATGAAAAGGTTTGGGAGACCAGGCATTTCGCCGCCCAGTAGCGCCTGGATGAGGTGGTTCGAACCCGAGACGTCCGCGCCCATGACAGGCCCCATCGTTGCGACGGGGAGCAACGTGGACAGTTCCATCGAACCCCCCTCGGCGTCGATGAAGTCCCAGGCGGCACGCTCGGCGAGGGTCTTGCTCTTGGCGTACGCGTCGACGCCGGGGCCGTTGAGGAGGGTCCAGTCGGCCTCGGTGAAGACGTGGCCGTCGTGCGGGTGGCCCCAGCTGACGGCGTGGAACGCGGAGGTGAGGACGACGCGCTCGACACCGGCGTCGCGGGAGGCGCGCAGGACTCGCAGGGCGCCTTCGCGGGCGGGGAGGACCAGGTCGTCCTCGATGTGGACGTGTCCGGGTTGGACGGGGGAGGCGACGTGCAGTACGAAGTCGACGTCGGCGACGGCTTCGGCCCAGCCGGCGTCGTCAGTGAGGTCGGCGGCGGCGAAGCTCAAGTTGTCGCCGCTCGCCATGCCCGCGTCGGTGAGCACGGATCGCACAGCGGGCTCGCGGCGCAGGGACCTGACCGTGGTGCGCACGCGGTAGCCCTGTTCGAGGAGTTGGAGAATGCAGTGACCGGCGATGAAGCCCGATCCGCCGGTGACAAGCACGAGTTGCTGGGTCATAACCGCCATGTTCCGTGTCGGGCAGGCCGACAGCCAGCGCCTTCGCGTTCCTGGGGGTGTCAGGACCAGTCACGTTCCGGCCTCGCGGATTACGGTGGGGACGTGACCGGTGAACAGAACTTGCTGGGCGATTACCTGCGCGCCCGCCGCGAGCTCGTGACCCCTGAGCAGGTCGGGATCCCCGTCCTGGGTGTGCGGCGGGTCCCCGGCCTGCGCCGCGAGGAGGTCGCCATGCTCGCCGGCATCAGCGCCGACTACTACCTGCGCCTCGAGCAAGGCCGCGACCGCAAGCCTTCGGTCCAGGTCCTCGAATCCATCTCCCGCGTACTGCAACTCGACGAGGACACCAGCGCTTACCTGCTCGGGCTCGCCGCCGACAAGCCCCGACGCCGGCGGCGACCGGTCAAGGAGACCGTGCCGCCCAGCATCGTGAAGCTTCTGGGAACTCTTCCGCTGCCAGCGTTCGTGGAAGGGCGCTACCTCGACGTCCTCGCCGCCAATCCCCTGGCCACGGCGCTGTCGCCGCGCCTCACGGTCGGAGCCAACAGGCTGCGCGACGTGTTCCTCGACCCCGCCGAGCGCTCCCTGTTCCCGGACTGGGAGATCGCCACCGAGGGTCTGATCGCGGGCTTCCGACAGTCGGTCGGCACCGACATCGACGATCCCCGCTTCATCGAGCTCGTCGGCGAACTTTCCCTCGCCAGCCCCCGCTTCCTCCGGCTCTGGGCCCGGCACGACGTCAAACCGCGACAGGGCACGCTCATGCGCTTCGACCACCCCCAGGTCGGCCGCCTGGTTCTCAACCGCGAGAAGCTCCTCATCACCAGTACCAACGGAATGATGCTCGTCATGTACCACGCCGACACCGGAAGCGACGACGCCGACAAACTCGCGATCCTCGCCTCCGCCACCCTGCCCCCAGCAACAGCTCGTGACGTGGCCACCGACAAGAGCGCCGACGCAGCTACCTGACCCGGCTGTCGACCGAGGCCATCGCACTGGTCGTCACGATTGCGGACGGGCTCGGTGACGAATGGCTACCCGTCCATGCGGGCCCGCGCTCGGATGATCGATTCGTCCAGGTAGCGGCCGATGTCGGCGCTGGAGCCGGGGCGGATCATGAGGGCGCGGTTGGCGGGGATCTCGCAGTAGCGCCCGTCGTCGGTGTCGATCCAGCGGAGTTTGCCGGTGCGCAGTGGGTCGGCGTTGCGGGGGCCGAGCAGAACGGTGACGGTGCCTCGGGTGGTGCACGACTGCCGCCAGAAGCGGCGGTAGCGGTCCCGGGTCCCGGCGGCCGGTGCCGAGCCGAAGGGGTCGGGGCGGTCGTCGGCGAGATCGTCCAGGAGATAGGTCCTTTCGGCGACGGTCCCCGGTTCGTGGTCGGGAAGCAGCCGGACGAGTTCGGTGGCGAGCTGGTCGGTTCGGCAGCGGCGCAGGCGGATCTTCCCGCCGTCGGGCGCCGGGTTCTGCAACGCGACGACGCCGGAACCGCCCCGGTGCGCGCAGCCAATGGCGCGCAGCTCGGCGCCGCCCCGCCGGTTGTCGATGCCGAAAAGCTCGATGCGCCAATCGGGTCGGGCCAGCACACCGATGGCGCGGCGCAGCGGCATGTGCTCGTCGTGATCCAGCTCGGTGCGGAAATCGCGCTGGAAGGCCTGGTACTCGCGGAGGCCGGGGTAGCGGCTGGTGAAGCGGAAGGGGAAGGGCATCCGATCCAGACCGGTGCCGAACCACACCGCCGCGAACTGTTCGGCCGAGAGTGTCCACTGCGCCATCAGTCGGCTCCCAAAGCGGGCGGGACGGTCTTGGGCGTCTCGCCGATCAGTTCTTGGCCGTGCTCCTCGGAACGCAGGTACCGCGCCGTCCGGTGTTCGCCGTCCTCCTCGGTGCGGGTCCGGGGAGCGGACGGCATCACGCCCGCGTAGCCGGTGGCACCGGGAGCGCCCGGACGGGCCGGAACGCCCGACGGCGGTGCGGAGTTCGGGGCGGCCGCGGGTTGGGCGGGTACCGAGGAGCCGGGCCCGGGTGGCGGCGTCGCCGGAGCGCTGGTGGATCCGAGTGGGACGGGCGCGGCGGGTCGGGCGGAGGTTTCGTGGAGCGTGGCGGAAGCGAGGGGAGACGGCGGACTCGCGACGGGGGATGCGCCGAGCGGGGCGGTGGGTGCGAGGGGAGTGGTCGGCGTCGAGAAGACAGGTGCGGGGGAAGGCGTGGGTGACGAGGAAGGTGCGGGCGAGGGGGACGGCGGTGCCGATGGGGTGCTTGTCGGCGACGAGACAGACTGCGCGGCGACGGAATCCGTATCGGCATGCGGTTGAGCGTTCGCGCCGGGTGACGGTTCCGATTCGTCTCCCTGGCCGGTCTCCGGCTTGGTCACCGCCGACCCGTGCGCTCCGGTATCCGAAGGCGGTCCGCCCTCGGGCTCGCCTCCACCACCGGGTCGGTTTCCGGTATCGGGCGGCGGCGCGTCGCCCTCGGGCTGCGCATGGGACTCGGGCGGTTTGCCGGGCTCCGGTTGCGCACCAGGGTCGGACTGTGCGCCGTTCCCCGGTTGCGCACCGCTCCAGATCGGGTCTCCCGCCTCCGGTCGGGCTCCGTTGCCGGTTCGATCACCCTGTGCACCCGCACCGGGCTGAACCCCGGTGGATGCCTGCCCGTCGGCCCCTTGTCCCGACGACGTCGACGAGCCGACCACCTCGTCGCGATGCGACCCCGAAACCCCCTCCGCCGCTTCCGAATCGGTCACCGGATGCGCTCCATCCGGCCGCGCCGCCCCGGACGAGGACCCCGGACGCCCACCTCCGCCGAGCAGTCCGTCCATCATTCCCCCGCCGCTCGGACCCACCGGCGACGGCAGCGTCGGAATGCGCGGCGCCGTCGCGCCGTACGGCCGGATGTAGAGCCTGTGCATGTCGTCGCGCGCCTGCTCCTCGCGCCCGTTGCGCTCCTCGGGCGCCGTCGAATTCCCGGCCGCCGCATCCGGTATAGCCGCCTTGAATTCGGCGGCGGCGCTCCCCGCCGCCGTGAGTGGCTCGGATTGTCGGCCCAGCGCCGCCCCCAGTTCCCCCAGCTGCGCGACGAAGTCGCGGACGCCGCGCACCGCCGCATCGGCCGCCGCGCCCTCCCACCGCTGCTCGACCGCGCGTTGCAGCGCGGAGCCGAACTGTTCGCTCGCCGTGCCGACCGCGGCGGAGAGCGCGGACCATGAGGCGTGGGCGCTCGCCAGCCCGGCGGGATTCATTCGGTCCGCGGCTTGTTTGATCTCCGCGTGGGAAAAGCTCTGCGCGTTCTCGGGATTGGTGATCGCGCGGCCGTCGGTGCCATGCACTGCCATCGCGGTGGCCCCTTCCGTCAGTGCTGTTTGAACCTAATAGACGCGCCCGAGCCCGGCGCGGTTCCACCGAAACTCGCGAAATCCGTTCAGCGGGCGGCCAGCAGGGCGGGGTAGTCGCGCAGGTCGATGTCGTTGGCGGCGTTGTCGCCGTACTTCGTCATCAGCGAGAAGAGCCGCGATTCCAGGAACCAGTTGCGCAGCCGGATACCCAAAGCGGTGGTCGGCGCGAGGAACCGGCCTGCGCTGGAGTTGCCCGCGATCTTGGCGTATCGGCGCATGATCTCGTCGTAGCGCGCGAAGGCCGCGGCGTGGTCACCATCGGCGAGCGCGAGTTCGCCCGCGATCACGTACGCGCCGACCACCGCGAGCCCGGTTCCGAAGCCGCCCAGCGTGTTTCCGTACGCCGCGTCGCCGACGAGCGCGACCCGCCCCGCGGTGTAGCTGTCCATCCGCACCTGGCCCATCGAATCGAGGTACACGTCGTCGAACTCGGCGAGTTCGGCGAGCATCCGCGGCACCTCCCAGCCCAATCCGGCGTAGTGCTCGGCGATGATGCGCCGCTGGGCGTCGACGTCGTCGCGCGCGTATTCCAGTTCCGGTGCGGCGAACAGATAGAGCTGCTGTGCCTTGGAGCCGCCGCTGATCGCGAGCAGCCCGGGCGCGTTGTAGCCGAAGGCGACGGCGCGCTCGCGCGGCGTCGCCGAGTCGCTCCACGGGCTCGCGCCCGCGACGCAGTAGTAGTGCCCGAGGTGCCGCACGAAGTCGCGCTCCGGCCCGAACGCCAGACTCCGGACCCGGGAATGGATTCCATCGGCGCCGAAGACGAGATCGAAGGTGCGCGCCGGTCCGCGCTCGAAGGTCACCTGCACGCCGTCGGCGGTCTCGGTGAGTCCGGTGATCGAATCCCCGAAGACGTATTCGCAGTCGCTCGCGCTGCGGCGGTACAGGATTTCGGCCAGGTCGCCGCGCAGGATCTCGACGTCGCCGCCGGTGAAATCGCCGGACATGACGGCCAGCCGCGTGCCGCGCTCGTCGACGAACACGACGTCCGAGGCGCCGGTGCGGTGCGCCTGGATCTCGTCCCAGACGCCCATCTGCTCCAGCACGGTGCGATGCGTGCGGCCCTTGAAATCGATGGCCTGCCCGCCGGGGCGCGGCGCGGCGGCGCGCTCGACCACGGTGACGGCGAAGCCGTAGCGGCGCAGCCAGTACGCGAGCGAGGGGCCCGCGATCCCGGCGCCGGAGATGAGAACGGACAGGTTGCGCATGATCTCTCCTGAGATAGGAATTGCGTCCGACGTATTCTGTTTCCGGCGGACGCAGATCAGCGTATGGTAGACACAGTTCCGGGTCAACCCGTCAGTCCTGGAGGATTCGCCAATGCCGTCACCGACCACCGTCGAACTGCTGTGGGGGACCAGGCAGCCGCCGCGGCGCGGGCCCAAGCCCTCGCTCACGCTGGGCGGGATCGTCGGCGAAGCCATCGCGCTCGCCGATGCCGAGGGCTTGGCCAACCTGTCCATGCAGCGCCTCGCCGAGCGGCTCGGCTACACGAAGATGTCGCTGTACCGGTACGTGCCCGGCAAGGAGCAGCTCATCGCGCTGATGCTCGACGCCGCGATGGGCGAGCCGCCCGAACCGCCGGGGAACGCCTCCGGTCCCGAGCGCTGGCGGGCGGCCCTGCGCGCTTGGGCGCTGGCCATCTTCGAGCGCTACCGCGCGCACCCGTGGACGATCGAGGTCGCGGTCGGAGCGCGCCCGATCGGCCCCAACGAGATGGGCTGGCTGGAGGCCGCCGTGACCGCGATGGACGGCATGGGGCTCACCGGGCCCGAGCGGCTGGACACCGTGGTCCTGCTCAACGGCCACGTGCGCAGCCTCGCCCAGCAGGTCGGCGCCGTCGGCGACACGGATCTCGCCGAGCAGGTGGTCCGGCAGTTCGCCGAGACGATGGACGCGGCCGCCGATCGCTATCCCGCGGTCAAGGCGGCTTTCGCCGAGGAGGCGGCGCACCCGCCCTACACACAGGACCCGGGTGACGCACTCTCCTTCGGGATCGAGCGCGTCCTCGACGGCCTCGCGGTCCTGGTGGCGCGCCGGGCCGCCGACACCACAGCGGGCGGCCCGGCGGCATAGGTCCTCCGCCTTGCCAGGCGACGATCCGATTCACGAAGGCATCCGGCCGGACCTCGACACAGGGCCTAGAGTCGAAGCATGTCCGACGACGAACCCGAACTGCAGCAGGACGCCATCACCACCGTGCGGGAATTCTTCGCCGCGCTGGAGCTCGGCGCGGTCGGCGAGGCGCTGGAACTGCTCGACCCGGGCATCGTCTGGAAGAACACCTCGCTACCGGACGTGCGCGGCATCCAACGCGTCGGCGGCGTGCTGCGCGGGCTCGACCGGCCGGTGTTCGGCTTCCGGGTCGACATACACCACATCGCGGGCGACGGTGACATCGTGCTCACCGACCGCACCGACTACCTGCGCCTGGGCCGGGTGGAGATCGGGTTCTGGGTGACCGGCACCTTCGCACTGCGCGACGGCCGAATCGCGCTGTGGCACGACCACTTCAGCTGGGAGAATTTCCTGCGCGGTACCGCCGTCGGACTCTTCCGCGCCGTGTTCGCCCGCCACTGAATCCACGCTCGCCGTTATCGATTCGCCCGGGGCGCAGCGGCTTTCGGCGCCGATTGCCGGACGGTCGCGGCCGCGTTGCCCGCGGCCGTGCTGTCACGAATGCGCGATCAGGTAGTCCAGGTAGAACGGCCGCAGCTGCTCGGCCACCGCGCCGTCGCCCGCGTGGATGTAATTGTCGAGCAGCGGCAGCACGTACTTGATGTCCGCCTCGCTGTCGCCGACGTTCCCGGCGGCGGCCTCGGCGGCGGGAATGCGGGTGAGCAGCTGCCACAGGTACTTGATGTCACCGCGGCGCACGGCCAGCCGCACCGCCCGGTCGTGCAGCTCCTTGGACGACAGGTTCTCGAATTCCTCGTTACCGGCCATGCTTCGACTTTAGTCGGCACAGGCGGGCGAAGTCCGTCGAAAATCTCGCGCATTGCCGGAACTGAAGCCGGAGGTGCGCCTGGTCGGCGCAGCCGGGTGAAGTCCGCCGAAGACCCCGCGCATAGCCGGAACGGAGGCGGTCCGCAGGGCTGGACGCATTCTGGCGAAAACCCGCGAATGGCCGGGGCGTAGATGACGGTTCGCCTCCGGTGAGCTGCGGCGACAACAGATCCGGCGGCCGAGCTGAGGCGCGCGTTAACGGGATCTTCACCGACACGCCTCACGGTCCCCGAGCGCAGACCGGCCAGTCGGCGGTAACTTCGGAGATGCGGACCGCGTCGGTGTGGTTCGTACGGGAGGTCCTGACCGTGACTGAGCTACTCAGTACGAGGGGGCCGGCACCCGGCCCTCGTGGCATCTGACGCAAGTCGGATCCAGAAGGACGGACCGGTCCAGCGAGATCGTCCACGCGGGTGCCGTGTGGACACAAAAGGAGCCCACCGTGACTGCTGCACGCTCCGTTCCCGCCCCCTCGGCGCACTCCTCCCGTTCCGCTGGCACAGGAAAGCGCGCCGCTGTCTCTTCGGACACCAAGGGGGCCCGCCCCTCGCTCTCCCACACTCCCGGTGCCAAGACGTTCGTCATCGACACCTCGGTCCTGCTCTCCGATCCCTGGGCGTTCACCAGGTTCGGCGAGCACGATGTCGTCCTCCCGCTGGTCGTCATCAGCGAACTCGAGGCCAAACGGCACCACCACGAACTGGGCTGGTTCGCCAGGGAAGCCCTGCGCAACCTGGACGACCTCCGCCTGCGGCACGGCAGGCTGGACGAGCAGGTGCCGATCGGCACCGAGGGCGGAACGCTGCAGGTGGAACTCAATCACACCGACCCCACGGTTCTGCCGGTGGGCTTCCGCACCGAAACCAACGATTCCCGGATCCTGGCCTGCGCCTTGAATCTCGCGGCCGAAGGTCGCCAGGTCGTCATGGTGTCCAAGGACATTCCGCTGCGCGTCAAGGCGAGCGCGGTGGGTCTGCACGCCGACGGATATCACGCGCAGGACGTGGTGACCTCCGGTTGGTCCGGGATGGTCGAGATCGACGTCTCCTCCACTCGGATCGATCAGCTCTACGCCGAGTCGGTGATCGACCTGGACGAGGCGCGGGAACTGCCCTGCCACACCGGAATCCGGCTGCTCGGCACGAGCTCGAGCGCGCTGGGCCGGGTCACCCCGGACAAGCGCGTGCAACTGGTGCGCGAGCGTGAGGCCTTCGGGCTGCACGGGCGCTCGGCCGAACAGCGCATCGCGCTGGATCTGCTGATGGACGAGAGCGTCGGCATCGTCTCGCTCGGCGGCAAGGCGGGCACCGGCAAATCGGCGCTGGCGTTGACCGCCGGTCTGGAGGCGGTGCTCGAAAGGCGCACGCAGCGCAAGGTCGTGGTGTTCCGTCCGCTCTACGCGGTCGGCGGCCAGGACCTCGGCTACCTGCCCGGCAGCGAGAGCGAGAAGATGGGTCCGTGGGCGCAGGCCGTCTTCGACACCCTCGACGGCCTCGCCTCGCCCGAGGTGATGGAGGAGGTGCTCAGCCGCGACATGCTGGAGGTGCTGCCGCTCACCCACATTCGCGGTCGCTCGCTGCACGACTCCTTCGTGATCGTGGACGAGGCGCAGTCGCTGGAACGCAACGTGCTGCTCACGGTGCTCAGCCGACTGGGCACCGGTTCGCGCGTCGTGCTCACCCACGACGTGGCCCAGCGCGACAACCTGCGCGTCGGCAGGCACGACGGCGTGGCCGCGGTGATCGAAAAGCTCAAGGGACACCCGCTTTTCGCGCACATCACGCTGACCCGTAGCGAGCGCTCGCCGATCGCGGCGCTGGTCACCGAGATGCTGGAGGAGTACGGCCCGAACGCATGAGCAGGGGCGCAAACACACCCTGAGCTAATACTCGGGGTGTGTTTCGTCTCACATCGAGTGGGTAATATCCGCCGAGTTACCAGTTGAGCAGCAGTCCGGCGCGTCGCGAAGCGATTCGCCGGACTGTTGCCGAACATCGGCCTAGGCTACGCGCGGCGCCGGTGTCAGGGCGCCGTCGGAGCCACACTCGAGAGGGGACGATTGATGCACCACGCTCGACGCACGGCTGGATTCACCATCGCACTGGCGGCCGCGGCACTGCTGGTCGCGGGTTGCGGTGACGACAACGACAGCGACTCCAAGTCGGTCCTGACCACCCCCACCATCGGCATGACGACGACCGGTGCGATGGCCACCACGCACAGCGAGGCGCACGGCACCCAGGGCACCGGGACCCCGGAGCGCGACGAGACCCCGGACGAGACCAAGATCCCCACCGCGGGCGGCGCCGAAGTGACCGTCTCCGGCGACATCTACGACAAGTACATGGCGGCGGGCGGCCCGACCGGCCCGCTCGGTGCGCCACTGGAGCCGGTGGAGAACGCCCCGAACAACGGCAAGTACCAGGACTTCGTCGGCGGCACCATCTACGAGCCCGAGGACGGCGAGCCGCACATCGTGTGGGGCGAGATCCGCAAGGCGTGGGAGGAGAACGGCGGCGCCGCGGGTGAGCTCGGCTACCCGGTCAGCGACGAGACCGACATCCCCGGCGGCAAGCAGACCGAGTTCAGCGGGGGGACCATCACCTGGGTGAATGGGCAGATCACCGTCACCATGAAATAGTGAATCGACACGGCGCCCGAGATCGCGCACCAGCGCGGCTCGGGCGCCGTTCCCATTCCCATCGGTAGAGTCCCGCGGCGCGGGCCGAACGGCTAGGTTGTCATCGTGCAAAATCTCTTGACCGACCGTGAGCTGCTCGAGGCGCTCGCGGATGAGGTGGAACTGAATCTGCGGCGCCACATCGCCGTCGCCGACGGGTGGCAGCCGCACGATTACGTCCCGTGGGACGACGGCCGTAACTTCGCCTTCCTCGGCGGCGAGGACTGGACCCCTGAGCAGTCCGAGCTCAGCGAGCTCGCCAAGGTGGCGTTGACCGTCAGCGTGCTCATCGCGGACAACCTGCCCTCCTACCACCGGGAGATCGGCAAGCACTTGCGCACCGGCTCGTGGTGGCGCTGGGTCGGTCGCTGGACCGCCGAGGAGAACCGGCACGAGATCCTGATCCGCAACTACCTGATGGTGACCAGGTCGGTGGACCCGGTGGACCTGGAACGGCAGCGGATGGCACACATGACGGCGGGATTCCGCCGTCCGGCCCTGCATCTGCTCGACATCCTCGCCAGCTGTGCGTTCGAGGAGGCCGCCTCCGGGATCCGGCACCGCAATATCGCCGCGCTGAACGAGAACCCGATGGTCACCGCCATCGCCGCGCGCATCGCGGCCGACGACGAGCTGCAGTCGGAGTTCTTCGCCGACCTGGTCGCCGCGGCGTTCGCCATCGCGCCCGATCAGACGATGCGCGCGATCGCCGACCGGGTCGCCGGTTTCGAGGTGCCCGCCGTCGCGCTGCCGGACGGCCGCGGCAGCGACGAGGTGCTGGCCGAAGCGGGCATCTACGATCGCGCCAAAGAGGGCGAACTGGTCTTCGCGCCGCTGCTGCGCCGGTGGAACGTCTTCGACCGGACCGACCTCGGTCTCGAGGGCGAGCAGGCCCGCGCCGAACTGGAGCACCTGCGCGTGGTCTCGCCCGCCTGATTTCGCGGGTCCTGAATCACGTAGTGCGCCGGGCGGTTTCGATCCGCCCGGCGCACCGTGCGTCTACTTCTCGTCTTCCACCTTGGCCATGGACAGCACGTTCAGGCGGCGGTCGAGCTCGGCTTCGGTGAGCCGGTCGCCGAGCAGACCGCGATCGATCACCGTCTGCCGGATGGTCTTCTTCTCCTTCAACGCCTCCTTGGCCACCGCGGCCGCCTCCTCGTAGCCGATGGCCGAGTTCAGCGGTGTGACGATGGAGGGGGAGGACTCGGCCAGCGTCCGCAGCCGCTCCACGTCGGCGGTCAAGCCGCGCACGCACTTGTCGGTGAAGAGCCGGGACACGTTGGCCAGCAAGCGAATCGATTCGAGCACGTTGCGCGCCATCACCGGGATGTAGACGTTGAGCTCGAAGGCGCCGTTCGCGCCGGAGAAGGCGATCGCCGCGTCGTTGCCGATGACCTGCGCCGCCACCTGCGTGACCGCCTCGGGCAGTACCGGATTCACCTTGCCCGGCATGATCGAGCTGCCCGGCTGCAGATCGGGCAGCTGGAGTTCGGCCAGGCCGGTGAGCGGGCCGGATCCCATCCACCGGATGTCGTTGGCGATCTTGGTGAGACTCACCGCGACGGTGCGCAGCGCGCCGGACAGCTCGACGAGACCGTCGCGCGCGGCCTGCGCCTCGAAGTGGTCGACGGCCTCGGTCAAGGCGTCGATATCGGTCGACTTCACCAGTTCCGCAACGACTTTCGCGCCGAAACCGGCGGGCGCGTTGAGGCCGGTGCCCACCGCGGTGCCGCCGATCGGCAGCTCGCCGAGGCGCGGCAGCGTCGCCATCAAGCGGTCGATGCCCGCGGCGACCTGGCGGGTGTAGCCGCCGAACTCCTGGCCGAGCGTCACCGGGACGGCGTCCATCAGGTGGGTGCGCCCCGACTTCACCACGGTGCGCCACTCCTCGGACTTGTCCAGCAGCGCCAGTCGCAGATGCTCGAGCGCGGGAACCAGATCCTTGATGACGCCCTCGGTCGCCGCGACGTGCGTGGCGGTGGGGAAGGTGTCGTTGGACGACTGCGACATGTTCACGTCGTCGTTGGGGTGCACGTCGACGCCGTTGGCCTTGGCGATCGAGGCGATCACCTCGTTGGCGTTCATGTTGGAGCTGGTGCCGGAACCGGTCTGGAAGACATCGATCGGGAACTGGTCGTCGTGCTCGCCTGCGGCGATCTCGCCTGCGGCGGCGATGATCGCGTTCGCCTTGACGGGGTCGAGCAGGCCGAGATCCTTGTTCACCTCGGCGCACGCGGCCTTGAGCAGTCCGAGCGCGCGAATCTGCGCGCGCTCGAGGCCGCGCCCGCTGATCGGGAAGTTCTCCACGGCCCGCTGGGTCTGCGCGCGCCACAGCGCGTTCGCCGGGACCCGTACCTCGCCCATGGTGTCGTGCTCGATGCGGTACTGCGTCTCCTCGGTCATATTTCCGACCCTATGCCGCACGAGGACGCCGTGGGGCCGCCACGCCTGAGCGGAATCCCACACCGGTCCGGCGGAATACCGTCCGCCGAACCGGCGACGCCGACGTCAGGAGGAGAACAGCATCTTGCCGAAGGAGTTGTGCCGATGGTGGTGCCCATGCCCGTAGTGCGGAGCGGGCGCGCCCCACGCGGGAGCGGGAGCGGCCGGGGGCGGCGGCGGTGCGGCGTAGCCCGCCTCGAGCCGGGTGAGGTTCTCCAGCTCGCCGTAGTCCAGGAAGATCCCCCGGCAGTTACCGCACTGTTCGATGTGCACACCGCTGCGGTTGTACGTCTGCATCAATCCATGACATTTCGGACACTGCATTCCGGCGAGGCTAGTCGATTTCCGGCGCCTGTGCGGGCGTCATGACCTGTCCGATGCCATGGCTATCCGTCGGCACGCGTCCACCAAAGCCGTGTCCAGATCATCGAGTTCGCGTCCCTCGCGTCCGGCGGCGACCACGGCCAGCGCGGCCGCCTGCACCGCGACGGCGCGCGCCGGACGGTCGAGCGCGGTCCACTCGTCCGCGCCCCGCGGTACCGCGACACCGCCCGCGGCGCGATAGGCGTCGAGGAACCGAAGCCAGGTCACGGGCTCGAGAATGCCCGCGGCGAAGAGCGCGGCGGGCCGGGCCAGATCCCACGCCGGATCGCCGACGCCGAGGTCGTCGATGTCGATGAGCCGCCACGGGTCGCCGCCACACGGCCCACGCACCAGCTGACCCAGATGGAAGTCGCCGTGCACGAGGGTGCGGGTGGTCGCTGTCTGTTCGGGGAGTGCGGCGAATGCTCGGCACACGATCGCCGCGGCCGCTTGGTTCGCGATATCACCGGCGTCCCGCAGTCGATGGATCGCGCGGTGGACGCGCGCAGGGCCGCCCGCCTCCGGCAGGTCGCGCCGCCCGGGTTCCGGCATCGTGTGCAACCGGGCGAGCAGCGTCGCGGCGGCTTCCCATGGCGCGGCGTCTGGATCGTGGGGGTCGACCGGTTCGCCGTAGGCCCAGGCGGTGATCGTCCGGCCCGCGTGGCGTGTGAGAAGCGCGTCGCCGATCGGCAACGGCGGCAACAGGATCTCGCGCCAGCGCGGTGCGGTCGCCAGTCGAAGGCGGGAAAGCAACGCTGCCGCATCGGTTTCCACCGAGTGGGCCTTGACGACGACCGCTCCGACCCGCACCACGAGCACATCGGCACGCTCGACCACGAGCACCGGCGGCGCGCAGCCCGCACCGGCCCGCGCGGCTGTCTCGGCCAGTGCGTCGACGAGTTCGGTTGTGTTCGACGGTGATTCCCGGTCGGACTCGATCCCCACCGAGTCATCGTCCCCTATGATCTGCCGCCGGGTCACGGCTCACCACCGGGCAGCCCCAGCGCCGTCGGCAGTGCTCACACGAGCACAGGGCGGCCAGTTCGCCCGAGAGTCCCCTATACGCGAGCGGCCGCACCCGGAGGTCCGGATGCGGCCGTGCGGGAAAGCGGATCAGGGCATCGGCGGGACCGCGTGCTCGTCACCGTGGAAGTCGACCGAGGAGTACTCGCGCAGCTTGGTCAGGCGGTGGTAGGCGTCGATCATGCGGACGGTGCCCGACTTGGAGCGCATGACGATCGACTGGGTGGAGGCGCCGCCACCGTAGTAGCGGACGCCGCGTAGTAGGTCGCCGTCGGTGACGCCGGTCGCGCAGAAGAAGACGTTGTCGCCGGACACCAGGTCCTGGGTAGTGAGCACCCGGTCCAGGTCGTGTCCCGCGTCGATGGCCTTCTGCCGCTCCTCGTCGTCCTTCGGAGCCAGCATGCCCTGCAGTTCGCCGCCCATACAGCGCATGGCCGCCGCGGCGATGATGCCCTCCGGCGTGCCGCCGATGCCGACCAGGATGTCGGTGCCGGAATCCGGGCGGGCCGCCGCGATGGCGCCCGCGACGTCGCCGTCGGAGATCAGGCGGATGCGGGCGCCCGCGTCGCGGACCTCCTGAATGAGGTCGGCGTGCCGGGGCCGGTCCAGGATGCAGACGGTCAGGTCGGACACCGCGGACTTCTTCGCCTTGGCCACCCGGCGGATGTTCTCGCCGATGGGGGCCGAGATATCGATCACGTCGGCGGCGTCGGGGCCGACCGCGATCTTCTGCATGTAGAACACCGCCGACGGGTCGAACATCGCGCCGCGTTCGGCGACCGCGAGCACCGAGATCGCGCCGGGGGAGCCCTTCGACATCAGCGTGGTGCCGTCGATCGGGTCGACCGCGAAGTCGAGTTCCGGGCCGGTGCCGTCGCCCACGGCCTCGCCGTTGTACAGCATGGGCGCCTCGTCCTTCTCGCCCTCGCCGATCACCACGATGCCGCGCATGGAAACCGAGCTGACCAGCTGTCGCATCGCGTCCACGGCGGCACCGTCGCCACCCTCCTTGTCGCCGCGGCCGACCCAGCGCCCGGCGGCCATGGCTCCTGCTTCGGTCACCCGGACCAGTTCGAGCGCAAGGTTGCGGTCCGGCGCCTCGCGGCGGCTTGGTGCGGGCGAAGATGCCGTCATGGCGGGGTGCCTCCCTCGGTTCGTGCGTACGGGACGATTGTCTCATTTCATGGTCGCGCGTCCTGCACCCCTGGTCCAGGCCACGGGGGTGCCCGGCCGCGCACCCGGCCACCGAGTGGATACTGGGAGCGTGTCCTACCAAAAGCCACGCATCCTGCACGACTACAAGGATCTGTTCTTCTCGCTGATCCCCCTGGTGCTGATCGCCGTGGTCTTCGCCGCGCTGGCCAGCCAGTGCAGCTTCGCCGCCAAGGGGCCGACGCCCGGCCAGATCCCCCACTTCGACGTGAACGCGGCGTTGAAGACCGACGCGCGCACGCTCGCGTTCCCGATCCGCAATCCGAGCGTGCCCGCCGAGTGGACTCCCAACTCGGGAAACCGCGACACCGTCACCGGTGCGGGCGGCGGCCCGGTCAGCACCGTCGGCTACATCACCGGGCAGGGCACCTACATGCAGCTGACCCAGAGCAGCGCCACCGAGGAGTCGCTCGCGCGCTTCGTGCTCGGCTCGCGCTACGCCAGCGGCGCGGAAAAGATCGGTGACCAGAAGTGGGTCGTCTACGCCGAGCCGACCGAGGAGACGGCGTGGATCGCCGACCTGGGCGGTGTGCGCGTGTTGATCACGGGGGCAGGGAACAAGGCGGCGTTCGAGACGCTGGCCCAGGCGGTCACGGCCGCTCAGCCGCTGGCGCGCTGAGGTCGATCGGACGCTGAGGTCGATCAGGCGCTGGGGCGTTGAGCTGATTCGCACTGGCGCGTGGGCTGATTCGCGCTGGGCGCTGGGCCGATTCGTGCTGGGGCGTTGAGCTGATTCGCACTGGGCGACCGCCCGCGCTCACGCGTGGCTGACGACGTTGACGATCGTTCCGCTCGGATCGCGGACGAAGAATCGGCGCACGCCCCACGGCTCGTCGCGCAGTTCGTAGACGATGTCGGCGCCCGACGCGGTCATCGCCGCGTACACGGAGTCGACATCGTCGACCTCCACGCTCATGCCGGGCTGTGGCTGCTCCACCTCCGGCCCGATCAGCAGCACCTGGGCGGTCGGGTTGGCGGGCGAGGCCATGGTGACGGCCCAGCCGAGGTCCATCGCCTCGGCGAAGCCGAGCAGCCGGTAGAAATCGCGGCTGCGCTCCATGTCGTCGGTGCAGATATCGGGTGTCGCGCGGCGGATGGTCACAGCTCCTCCTTGCGGGTGTCCGAACCTCGGGGTCACTCCTCGTCGGCCGCGGCGCGCGCGAGCGCGTCCTCGACCCGCTTGCGCGCGCCCGCCAGGTGTTCCTCGCACCGGTTGGCCAGCGCCTCGCCGCGCTCCCACAGCGCCAGCGAATCGTCGAGGTCCATACCGCCCTGTTCGAGCATCTTGACCACGTTCACCAGTTCGTCGCGGGCGCGTTCGTAGCCGAAGCTCGCGATCTCGGCCAGCTCGTCCTTGCCGGCTTCGGCCAAGGTCAGTTCCCTCCTGTGCGTTCCTCGTCGTCCCGGCGGGCGCCGGAATCCGCGGTGCGTGCGCTCGGCGTGCGCGCCCCGAGCGCTTGGGTGCCGAGCGCGGCCGCGGTCACGGCGCCGTCGGCGACCCGGATGCGCAACTGACTACCCGCGGGCGCGTCCTCGATGCTGCGTACGACGTGCCGTTCGGCGCCGGTCACGCGCTGTACGACAGCGTAACCGCGGGCCAGCGTCGCGGCCGGACCCACGGCGGTGAGCTTCTCGCGCAAGTGCCTGGTCGCGGTGGCCTCGGTGCGGACCGCGTGATCGGCGCAGCGCCGCGCCGACGCGCGCAGCCGTTCGATCTCCTCGCCGCGCCGATCGATCTCGCGCAGCGGGTCGGCCAGCACCGGGCGCGAACGGAGCTGGGCCAGCGCGCGGGTCTCGCGCTCCACCCAGCCGCGCAGCGCGGCGGCCGAACGGGCGCGCAGGTCACGCACGCCGGACAGTTCCGCGGCGGCGTCGGGCACGATGCGCTTGGCCGCGTCGGTCGGCGTCGCGGCGCGCAGATCGGCGACGTAGTCGGTGAGCGGGTTGTCGGGTTCGTGGCCGATCGCGCTGACGATCGGGGTGGTCGCCGCCACGATGGCGCGGCACAGCGCCTCGTCGGAGAAGGGCAGCAGGTCTTCGACGCTGCCGCCGCCGCGGGCGAGCACGATCACATCGACGGCGGGGTCGCGGTCGAGTTCGGTCAGTGCGTCCAGGATCTGCGGCACCGCGGTCGGACCCTGCACCGCGGTATTGCGCACTTCGAAACACACTGCGGGCCAACGGTTCCTGGCGACCGTCAGGACGTCGCGCTCGGCGGCGCTGGCCCGGCCGGTGATCAGGCCGACGGTGCGGGGAAGGAAGGGGATCGGCCGCTTGAGCCGGGGATCGAAGAGGCCTTCCGCGTCGAGCAGCGCCTTCAGCCGCTCGATGCGGGCGAGCAGCTCGCCCACCCCGACGGGCCGGATCTCGATGACACGCAACGACAGGGTGCCGCGGCCGGTGAAGTAGGTGAGTTTGCCGTAGACCACCACCCGGCTGCCCTCTTGCAGCGGGGTCGGGGAGCGGCGCAGCAGGTCGGGGTCGCAGGTCACCTGGAGCGACATGTCGGCCGACGGGTCGCGCAGCACCAGGAACGCGGTGCGCGCTCCGGGACGTACGTTGATCTGGGTGATCTGACCCTCCACCCAGATGGAGCCGAGCCGGTCGATCCACTGCATGACCTTCACGGCCACGGAGCGCACCGGCCACGGATGCTCGGCGGAGTTGGCGGATGCCGCGCCTGCCTCGGCGGACGACTGCTGACCGCTCTGTGTCATACGGACAGGTATACGCGGCGGGGTTGGCCGGACCGAGCCCGGCCAACCATCGGCGAGGTCGTCGCGGGTGCGGTCACTGGGCCCGGACGGTGGCGATCCGGTTCGTCAGCATGGTCACGAACGGCGCCCTGGCGCGGGTCTGCTGCTCGTAGTCGAGCAGCGCGGTGAGGTCCTCGACGGTCAGCATGCGCAGGCGCGCGCGCAACTGGGCGAGAGTCATGGTGGCGTAGTCGTAGCGGGTGGCGACCTCCGGCTCGGCGACCTCGGCCTGCTCGTCCGAAGCGGACGGCGTCTCGGCGGAAGCCGTCTCCTCGGCGGGCTCGGGGTCGGTGATCTCCGGCACTGTGATGCTCTGCACGGGGGCGACATACCCGTTGGTGGAGCTCGCCGTCGGCTCGTCGGCGGTGTACAGGTCGAAGCGGCTGGTGCGGCCCGCGGTCGTCACGTCGTCGCCGGAGGATTGCTCGGCGCCGAGATCCTCGTCGAACGTCGCCCATTCCGGCTGTTCCACCGGGCTGTTGGACAGCCGCTCGAACACCGCGTCGCCCTTGAGAGCGAGGCTGGTCACGAACTGCTGCACGTGCATGGTGGTCTGCAGCATCTGGCTGATCGCGGTGATCGGGAAGTTCATCGCGGCCGTCGGTAGCCGACGGGTTTCTTCGAGGGCGTAGACGGCGGCCCCGGCGGCGACCCGGGCCAGAAACGGAGGTCGGAACATGGTCATAGCCTGCCCGATACCGCGTGATCTGCAAAGAATTAGTGTGCGATGTCCGGACCTTCGTCCGTCCAGGCCCGGGACGGATCCTCCGGAGTGTTCGCTGGTTACGTTGTCATTCGCTGTCACAGACAGATTGTGACTCAACTATCCGGTGAAGGCCGATCAGGCTCGACCGCCATCATGGGACCGGCCGCGCGCACGTATTCTGGGGGACATGTCTTCGGCCATCCCTTTGAACGTCGGAATCGCCCGCTCGGCGGGCGCCGGAACCGCCGATGCCGACGGTGGTAAGCGTGTGCTGCTAGCCGAGCCGCGCGGATACTGCGCGGGCGTCGACCGCGCGGTGGAAACGGTGGAGAAGGCGCTGGAGAAGCACGGTGCGCCGATCTACGTGCGCAAGGAGATCGTGCACAACAGGCACGTGGTGGAGACGCTGCGCGACCGCGGTGTCGTCTTCGTCGACGAGACCGACGAGGTGCCGAACGGCGCGGTCGTGGTGTTCTCCGCGCACGGCGTCTCCCCGGCCGTGCACGAGGCCGCCGCGGCCCGCGATCTGCACACCATCGACGCCACCTGCCCGCTGGTCACCAAGGTGCACCAGGAGGCCAAGCGGTTCGCGCGCGACGATTTCGACATCCTGCTGATCGGCCACGAGGGCCACGAGGAGGTCGAGGGCACCGCGGGCGAGGCGCCCGATCACGTCCAGCTGGTCGACGGGCCGGACGCCGTCGACCGCGTCACCGTGCGCGACGAGAACAAGGTCATCTGGCTCTCGCAGACCACACTGAGCGTCGACGAGACGATGGAGACGGTGCAGCGGCTGCGCGAACGCTTCCCCGCGCTGCAGGACCCGCCCAGCGACGACATCTGCTACGCCACCCAGAACCGCCAGGTCGCGGTGAAGGCGATGGCGCCGGAATGCGATCTGGTCATCGTGGTCGGCTCGCGCAACTCCTCGAACTCGGTGCGGCTGGTCGAGGTGGCGCTCGGCGCGGGCGCGCGGGCCTCGCACCTGGTCGACTTCGCCCGCGAGGTGGACCCGGCCTGGCTGGAAGGCGTGCGCACGGTCGGCATCACCTCCGGCGCGTCGGTGCCGGAAATTCTGGTGCGCGGTGTGCTGGACATGCTCGCCGAACACGGCTACGCCGACGTGCAGCCCGTGACCACCGCCAACGAGACGCTGGTCTTCTCGCTGCCGAGGGAACTGCGCACCACTCGGCGCTGAACAAAATCGACCGCCGAACGCTGAGCGATCGGTCGCCGAGCTTCGAACTCGCGCCGAGCTTCGAACTCGCTCAGAGGCTTTCCGGCTTGCGCCGCTGGGTGCTGCTCGAATCGCGTTCGCGGTAGCGCACATTCGGCTGCGGATGCGGCGGCACCTCGGCCCGGCCGCGGGCGCCGCGCTGGGGTTCGGCCTCCGGGCGCGACACCGCCGACGGACGCTGGCCGCGCCCGGCCGGTCTGCCATCGCGGCCTCGGCCGTTCGCGCCGACCCGGGGCGGGGCGTCGGCGACGGCATTGGACGGACGGCGACCGGGGCGAGGCGGTTCGTATTTGTCGGTCACCGGGTCCTCCTCCACCTCCTGCTGTGGTCGCCGCAAGCGGCGGCGGGCAGGCTCGGCGGGCTCGTCCTCGTCTCGACGCTTCACGGCGCTGCGCCCCCAACTCGAACCGCGGCGAGCCTCCTTCGAGCGTTCCGTGGCCGACTCGCGCCTGACCATCATGATGCGCGCGCCGCCGATGGCCAGCACCAGCGCGGTGGCGAGAATCATCGTCGGGAACCGGTTCACCAGGGGGATGGCCAGGTTCAGCAGGATGTCCTTGAGTCCGGTGGAGATCCGGCCGGTCAGTTGCTGATAGGCCAGCGGAACCGCGAGGAAGAGCAACAGCGGCGGCAACACCATCGTGGTGAAGATCCCGCGGAACCGCACAGTGAGCACCGCGGCGACACAGCCGGCGATATACAGCGCGGCGAAGCTGGCGGTGAGCTCGGCGCTGTCGCCGACGGCATCGATCAGGAAGCCCAGCAACGTGCACGCGACCGCGATCAGGACTGCTCCCCAGGCCGGGACTCCCGGCACCGAAGGCAGGACCGAACGTTGCGGCGCGGGCACCCGGGATCGCACACGTTGGGTAGCAGCCACGCCATGAACACTAACTGCCGCACCGTTCGGTCGGGTTACGGCGGGGCCGTTGCTCCGTTAACTGGCGTCCCGTCGGCATGCCGCGCACGGCCGGAGCGATACGTCTAATCGTCGGCGTCGGCGAACGCCACGGCGCGGGGGCGGGAGTCCACCCGCTGGATCGCGGGCGCCTCCTGTTCGGCTATCTCCAGCTCGTGCAGTTTGCGCGCGGTGACCATGACCCGCGATTCCACCGAAGCGACCGCGTAATTGAAAGCGTCCACCGCCTTGCCGAGTCGGTCGCCGAGCCGGTCCAGGTGCCTGCCGGTCATGCCGAGCCGCGCCGACAGCTCCCTGCCCAGTTGCTGAACCGTCGCCATATCGCGGGACACGGCCTCCTGCCGCCACCCGAAGGCCACCGTGCGCAGCAATGCGATCAGCGTCGTCGGGGTGGCGAGGATCACGTTGCGGCCGAACGCATACTCCAGCAGTCCCGAATCCGTGGTGAGCGCGGCGTCCAGGAACGGGTCGCCGGGCACGAACAGCACGACGAACTCCGGCGCGGGATCGAAGGCTGCCCAGTACGCCTTGTCGGCCAGCTGGTCGACGTGCGCCCGCAGGTGTTTGGCGTGCCGCACCAGCAGCTCGGCGCGCGCGTCCGGGTCCTCGGCCGTGCTGGCGTCGAGGTACGCGGTGAACGGCACCTTGGCGTCGACCACGATGTGCCGCTCCCCGGCCAGATGCACGACCAGATCCGGCCGCACCGAACCGGTGCGGTCCAGCCCGCCGTCCCTGCGCACCGCTTTGCTCACCTGCGTGGAGAAGTCGCAGTGCTTGGTCATCCCGGCGAGTTCCACCACGCGCTCCAACTGGATCTCGCCCCAGCGCCCGCGCACCTGCGGCGCCCGCAGGGCCGCGACCAGCTGACCGGTCTGGCTGGACAGCTGATGTGACGTGCGCTGCATGGTCGCCACCTGCTCGCGCAGGCCCGAGTAGGCGTTGATGCGATGGTGTTCGACCTGCTGGATGTGCTGCTCGAGCGCGCCGACCGCCGTGCGCAGCGGTTCCACCATGGCGCCGACGGCGTGCGAATGCCTGCGCGCCGCATCCTCGTTCGCGGCGTGCAGCGACTGCCGCAGCAAACGCTCGTTGTCGGTGGCGGCCGCCAGCCTCGCCTCCGCGACGGCCGCCCGCTGCCCGGCCCGCGCGGTATGCCCCAACCAGCCCACTCCGAATCCAGCGGCGAACACCAGCAGCAGCGCGACGAGCATCGGTGCGGTCATAGCGCAGATGGTGCCGCATGCCACCGACATCCGAGCAACCAGGCAGCGCATATTCGGTGTCGTCAGCCGGTTGGGCACCGAATCACACTTCACGGCCGCACTTTCCCAACCATGTCGGGGGCGAGCCTGCCGAGCCCGTTCGCGGCCGTCTCGCGTCCGGGCGGTCGAAGCGCATGCGACGCAGTCGCGAGTCTCGGCCGCACGGACGCGAGACATAGGGGGCCGCGAACACGCCGCGCCGCAGGCGCGGCAAATTGAACACTGTCGGTGGATGGCTCTACGGTTTCTGCCCATGCGGATGCTGCACACCTCGGACTGGCACATCGGGCGCACCTTTCACGGCGTCGATCTGCTTGCCGACCAGGCACGTTCGCTGGCCGCCATCGCCGAACTGGTGGCGGCCGAGTCGGTGGACGTGGTGGTGGTGCCAGGCGACGTCTACGACCGGTCGATTCCGAGCGCGGACGCGATCGCGGTCTGCAACCGGGGTTTCGAGGCGATTCGCGACGCGGGCGCGGTGATCGTCGCGACCTCGGGCAATCACGATTCGCCCGCGCGGCTCGGCGCGGGCGCGAGTTTCGCGGCGGCGGGCGGGCTGTACCTGCGCACCACCGTCGCCGACGCCGATCGGCCGGTCCTGCTGACCGACGAGCACGGCGAAGTGGCCTGCTACGGCATCCCTTATCTGGAGCCGGAGATCACCCGCGCCGAACTCGGTGTCCCGCAGGCGCGTTCGCACGCGGAGATCCTGGCGGCGGCGATGAGCCGGATTCGCGCCGATCTCGCGGCACGGCCAGGCGCGCGCGCCGTGGTGCTCGCGCACGCGTTCGTCGTCGGCGGCGAGGCGACCGGTTCGGAGCGGTCCATCTCGGTCGGCGGGGTGGAGACGGTGCCGCTCGCGGAGTTCGACGGCATCGACTACGTGGCGCTCGGCCACCTGCATTCGCCGCAGACGCTGTCCGGGTCGGTGCGCTACTCGGGCTCGCCGCTGCCGTACTCGTTCGCCGAGAGCTCGCATCGCAAGGCCGTGTGGCTCGTCGACCTCGACGCCGGCGGCCTGTCCGCCGTGCAGCGGCGCGACCTGCCGGTGGTGCGCGGGCTGAGCCGCCTCACCGGGACCCTGGACGAACTGCTCGCGGACCCGGCGCACGACGCGGCCGTCGACGATTACGTCTCCGCGACCCTCGTCGATCAGGCCCGTCCGATCGACGCGCTGCGCAAGTTGCGCGAGCGCTTCCCGCACGCCGTGCACGTGGAATGGGTACGCCCCGACGGCAACCCGGAGCTGCGTTACCGTGAGCGGGTGCACGGCCGCCGCGACACCGAAGTAGCGCAGAGCTTCCTCACCGACGTGCGCGGTGTGCCGAGCGAGGGGGAGATGACGTGGATCGAGCGTGCGCTGGCCGCCGCCGTCGCCGAACCCGAGCGGGTGTCCACGGTGCCTGCCGAGCTGCCGTTGTCCGGCGAGCTGAGCGCATGATCGCGTGTAGTGAACGGCGCGTGACCGCACTGAGCGTGCGGCCTGGGACTGCGCTAAGCGGATGGCGCGGGGCCGTGCCGAACGAATTGCGCACGGCTGTGCTGCTTGAATGGCGCGTGACTGCACTGAGCGTGCGGCCTGGGACTGCGCTAAGCGGATGGCGCGGAGCCGTGCCGAACGAATTGCGCACGGCTGTGCCGCCTGAATGGCGCGTGACCGCACTGAGCGGTTGGCGTGGGGCCGTGTCGAGCGGTTGGCGTGGGACCGTGTCGAGGGAAGGGGACGGCGCCGCGCTGAACGAACGGCCCGCGGCTGTCCTGATTGGACGGCGCGCGGTGCCGATCGACGGGCGCGCCGGTGCGTGGCGGGTTCCGCGCGAGGCCGCCGCATGAGACTGCATCGGCTGGAGATGACCGCGTTCGGCCCGTTCGCCGACACCACGGTCGTCGACTTCGACGCGCTCGGGGCGGACGGTCTGTTCCTGTTGCACGGGCAGACCGGCGCGGGCAAGACGACGGTGCTGGACGCGATCGCCTTCGCCCTCTACGGCCGGGTGCCCGGCGCGCGCGGCGAAAGCAAGCGCCTGCATTCGGATCACGCGCCGGAACAGACGCCCCCGCAGGTCGTGCTGGAGGCGACGCTCGGCGGGCGACGATTGCGGCTCACCAGGATTCCGGAGTTCGAGCGGCCCAAGCTGCGCGGCACCGGCATGCGCACCGACCCGCCCAAGGCCACGCTGACCTGGCTGGACGGGCGCGGCGAGAACCTCTCCCGCATCCCCGACATCGGTGACGAGATCATCCGCCTGCTCGGCATGAGCGCCGATCAGTTCTTCCAGGTGGTGCTGCTGCCCCAGGGCGATTTCGCGCGTTTCCTGAGGGCCGACAACGAGGATCGCGAGAAGCTGCTCGAAAAGCTCTTCGACACCGAACGTTTCGGCACCGCCGAGCACTGGCTCGCCGACAAGCGCCGCGCTTCGGCGGCCGAACTGGAATCCCGCAGGCAGGGCATCGAACGGCTGATCGCGCAGATCCGCGGCGCCGCGGGCCTGAGCGTGACGGAGTCGGTCGGCGTGTTGGAGGCGGTGAGCTGGTCGCAGGATCTGCTCGCGACCGCGCGCACCGACCTGGTCGAGACGACCGCGGAAGCCGAACGCTGCCAACAGGCTTCGTCCGAGCTGCGAAAATTCGCCGACGAACAGCGGCGGCTCGCGGAACTGCGGCGCAGGATGATCGCCGCCCGAGGTCAGCTCGACGACTACGCCGCGAGCGCCGAGCATCGCGCCGCGCTGCGCGAGGAACTGGAGGCCGCTCAGCGGGCCCAGCCGGTCGCCGAGGCCATCGACGAGGCGCGGGCCGCGGTCATGACCTCGCGCCGTCGGGAGAGCGAGGCGGCTACGGTCGCGGCGCGATCGGCGGCCGCGCTGCTCGATCCCGCCGCGGCCGATCTCGATGGTGCGACTCTGGTCGCGTCGGAAAGTCCTGGTGCGGAAGCAGATTCGGGTGCGGATCGATCGGGTCCGACGATTCGCGAGGACGCCGATCTCGACGCCGTCGTTCGTCGCTGGAGCGCCCAGATCGGCGCGCTCGACGAGGTGCGGGCCGATGCCACCGCTGCCGACCGGCTGCGGCGGGAAATCGACGAGCTGCGTACCGAATCCGCGGCGCTGACCGAACGGACGGCCGAGCTGATCGGGCGGCGCGAGCGCCTGCCCGCGACGATCGCCGCGGCCGAGGCCAGGGTCCGTGAGGCGACCGAGGCCGCCGCCACGCTGCCTTCGCTGACCGCCGAGTGCGAACGACTCCAGGCCGCGGCCACCGCAGCCGTCGAATTGGCGGGTCGCAGAACTGATCTGGACCGCACGCGGATCGAATTCGAGACCGCGCGGACCGTCCACAACGACGCCAAGGAGCGCGTGCTCGACCTCCGCGAGCGTCGCCTGGCCGGCATGGCCGCCGAACTGGCTGGTCAGCTGGTCGACGGGGAACCGTGCGCGGTATGCGGCGCGGCGGAGCACCCGGCGCCCGCCGAGCCCGCGCCGAGCGCGGTCTCCAAGGAAGCCGAGGACGCGGCGGTGGCCGCCGAGCGCACCGCCGAGGGGAGCCGCGACCGAGTTCACTCCCGAATCATCGGTCTGGAAAAGGAGATCGAGGCGCTGACCGCACGCGGCGGCGACGCCGACCACGTCGAGCTCGCGGCCGCCTTGCGCTCGGCGACCCACCGCTACGAGGACGCCGCCGAACTCGCCGCACTGGCCGACCGGTCGACCGCCGAACTCTCCCGGCTGCGCACCGAGGAAACCCGCATGCACGACGATCTGCGCGCGGCCGAGACGGGCGCGGGCACCGTCGCCACCCGCATCGCCGCGTCGGTCGCCCGCCTCGCGGAACTCACCGAACGCCTGCGCGCCGCCGCGGGTTCCGACGACACCATCGACCGCCGCCGCGCCCGGCTGAACGGAATGGTCACCGACGCCACCGCGCTGCGCGCCGCACGCACCGCGGCGGCCACCGCGCGCGAGCACGTCACCGCGATCGCGGATCGCGTCGAAAGCCTGGCCCGCGCAGCCGGATTCGTTCCCGAAGAGCAGCTCGGCGCCGATACCGCCCGCGACGACGTCGCGCTGCTCACCGCTTTCGCCCGCGTCGTCAACGCGGCCTCACGAACCCCGCAGCGGCAGCAGGAGATCGACGCGGAACTCGTCGCCGCCGAGCACGCCCGCGCGCACGCCGAGAAGGTGCTCGCCGAACCCGAGATCCAGGCCGCCGCCACCGCCGAACCCGGCGATCTCGCCGAGCTGGAGCGCGGGCTCGCCGACGCGCAGGTCGAGCTGAACGCGGCCGTCGCCGCGCAGGCCGAGGCGGGGCGGCGGGTGCAGTTGCTCGAGGAACTCGGCGGCCAGCTGTGGACCGAGGTGGACCGGATCGCGCCGCTACAGCGCACCCACGAAGAGCTGGCCGGACTCGCCGATGTGGTTGCGGGACGCGGCGAGAACAACCGGCGCATGTCGCTGCGCTCCTACGTGCTCGCCGCTCGCCTCGAGGAGGTGGCCCTCGCCGGTTCGGTGCGACTACGCCGAATGTCCGGTGGCCGTTACGAATTCGTGCACTCCGACAAGGCAGGTCCGCGCGGCAGGCGCGGCGGCCTCGGCCTCGACATTCGTGACGACTACACCGGCGCCGTGCGTCCCGCCAAGACGCTCTCCGGCGGAGAGACCTTCATGGCGTCCCTCTCGCTGGCGCTCGGACTGGCCGACACCGTCGCCGCCGAATCCGGTGGCCTCGTCCTGGACACCCTCTTCATCGACGAGGGTTTCGGCGGTTTGGACCCCGACACCCTCGACGCCGTCATGGGCGTCCTCGACGAACTCCGCGCGGGCGGCCGCGTCGTCGGCCTCGTCAGCCACGTCGACGAAATGCGCCAGCGCATCCCCAGCCGCCTGCACGTCCTGCGCGGCCGCACCGGCTCCCGCCTGGAGACCACCGTCGCCTGACGGAACATCCGGACGAGTGCTGCCCTCGACCGCGCATGGCCGGAGGCGGAGGTGCGGCTACCGACGAAGTTCGTCGGGATGAGTGACCGGATGGACGTCGATCAGGCTGCCCTGCTACGGAATTACTACAGCGTTACTACAGGGTCTTTCCTGCGTGTGATGTCTTCGTCGATGCGTCGCTGTCGGACGCCGCGTTCCGCGTCCTCAGCAAAGCGAGAGTGAGCAGCACACCAAGCGTGGCCAAGCCTGCGGCGGTGGCGAATGCCGCGGTGAGCCCGGTGCGGTAGGCGGTGTCCGGTGGCGTGGTGGCGCGGGCGGTGATCAGGTCGGCGAGCAGGAGCAGGGCGGTGACGCCGAGGCCGGAGCCGACACGCTGGGCGGTGTTGACGATGCCTGCGGCGATCCCGGTATCGGCGGTGTCGACCGAGGTCACGGCGGGCGCGGTGACGCCGACGAAGGCGGCGGGGAGGCCGATGCCGAGCAGGATCGCGCCGGGGAGGATGTCGATCGGGTAGTCGGCGTGCGCCGGGAGGCGGGCGAACCACCCCATGGCGAGGGCTTGGAGGCCGAGGCCGAGCGCCAGCACGCGCGCCGCGCCGAGGCGATCCATGAGGTAGGGGATGAGGGTGCGGGAAGCGAGGATGTTGACCGCCGCGACCGGGAGCACCGCCAGACCCGAGCGGGTCGGGCTGTAGTCCTGGCTGTTCTGTAGATACAGCGCCAGCAGTGCGAAAGTGGGCACGTGTGCGGCGCCGACCAGGGCGTTCACCACCGCCGAGCCGCTCACCTGGCGAATCGTGAAGAGCCGCAGCGGCATCAGCGGGTGCGGGCTGCGCGCTTCGACGACCACGAAGCCAGCGAGCAGCGCCATCCCGAGAACGAGAAGACCGGCCGCGATCGCACGGGTGCCGGGGGAGCCGAGCGCGCCGATCGCGTAGCCGATGAGCAGCAACGCCGTGGTTCCGGTGATCGCGCCGGGGATGTCGAGTCTGCGCAGCCCTTCGGCGGGACGCGCGGTGTCGGGCGGCAGCAGCCGGGTGCCTGCGAGGGCGACGAGCCCGACGGGCACGTTGACCAGGAAGATCGACGGCCAGCCGAACGCGTCGGTGAGCGGCCCGCCCACCGCGGTGCCGATCGCCGCGCCCGCCGCGCCCATCGCGCTCCACACCCCGAAGGCTCGGTTCCTGGCCGCCTGCGCGGTGAAACTCGCGGTGAGCAGGGCCAATTGGGCCGGAATCAACACCGCGGCCCCGACGCCCTGGAGGGCGCGCGCCGCGATCAGCAGCGCGGCGGAGTCGGCGAAGCCCGCCAGCGCCGACGCGGCGGTGAACACGACCAACCCGCCGGTGAATACCCGGCGCGGTCCGATCAGGTCGGCGGCTCGCCCGCCCAGGAGCATGAACCCGCCGAACGCCAGCAGGTAGGCGTTGGTGACCCACCCGAGCCCGGCCTCGCCGAGCCCGAGGTCGGCGCCTATGGCGGGTAACGCCACGTTCAGCACGGTGGTGTCGAGAAAGACCACCAGTTCCACGACGGTGATCAGCAGCAGGACCAGCCGGTCCCTGCGGTCGAAGACTCTCTCGGCCATGAGCCGTCCTCTCATTAGAGTTTTACTCTAGTGAGATTGTCATTAGAGTTGAACTCTAGTCAAGGCGCGCCCTTCGGTGAGCGGCTCCGGAAACGAGAACGCGCCGGTCACCCCAGCGGGCGACCGGCGCGTGCGAGCCGGGTGAAACCTCACGCCTCGTGATCGAGCAACCACCTTTTGACGTCCAGCCCCCAGCGGAACCCGCCGAGCGCCCCGCCGATCCGCAGCACCCGGTGGCACGGCACGAACAGCGCCGCCGCATTGCGCGCGCACGCGTTGGCCGCGGCGCGGGTCGCCTCCGGCCGTCCGGAGATGGCGGCGAACTCGGTGTAGGTCACCGGATCGCCCGCGGGGACCTTCCGCAGCACGTCCCAGGCGTGCATGAGGAACTCCCCCGACCGCTGACGCACCGGAACATCGTCGATGGTGTGCACGTCGCCGCGGTGATAGGCGAGGATGGCCTCCGATACGGCGCCCAGCGAATCCCGTTGCCGCAGTTGGCCGGGACGCAGCGCCGGGTGGATCAGCAGGCGCAGGTTCTCCGCGTCGGCGGTCCAGCCGGAGGCCAGCACCGCGCCCTCGCCGTCGGTGATCGCGGTGAACGGGCCGATGGGTGTGTCGACGATGCCGAAGTCGGCGGCGCGGGTCGATTCGATGCTCATGGTGTGCTCGCTTTCGATGGTGCGGCAGGTGGGTCAGTCGGTCTTGCGTGCCGAGCGGGCCGGTCGCTTGGGTGCGGCGGCGCGTCTGCTCAGCGCGGTCTTCCACAGGTGCATGGACAGATAGGAGCGCCAAGGCGCCCAGCGTGCGGTGTCGCTCAGGTCGATGCCGAGCAGGTCGGCGCCCTGCCGGACGACCAAGTCCGTGTCGAGCAAGATATCGGGATCGGCCAGCAGCCGCATGGTCACGTAGTCAGCGGTCCATGGCCCGACGCCGTCCAGTGCCAGCAGATCCCGGCGCAGTTCGGCCGCGGTGCGACCGGCATGCAGTTGCAGATCACCCGCCGCCAGAGCGGCGGCCGCGCCGACGATCGAGCGGATGCGCCGCGACGGACCGGTCAGCACCTCGGCGCCCCGCTCGGCGATGACGTCCGGGGTCGGGAACAGTCGCCGCGCCGGCCCTTCGACCTGATCGCCGAGCGCCTCCACCAACCGGGCGGTGTGGGTGGCCGCGGCCGACACCGAGATCTGCTGTCCGATCATGGTGCGCAACAACAGTTCCGGGCCGTCCAGGCAACCGGGCACCCGAATGCCGGGGGTGAACACCACCCGGTCCGCGCCGGCGCGCGACGTGCCCGTGCCGACGGTGGCTGGCGCGCTGCCCACATCGGGCAGGGTGGCTGTCCGCACCCGCCGCGCGTCCTCGGCATCGAAGGCGTCCACCGGGCGGCCCGCGGACCCGCGCCTCGTCGACGTCGCGCTTCCCCGCCTCGTCGACGTCGCGCCTTCCCGCAGCGCCGCCGTCGCGTCCGCGCCGAGCACCTCGTCGATGCCGACGGGGTCGGCGTCCAGATCGAGCAGGTGACGCACCCGTGCGACGGTCGGCGCGAGATCACGCATGTCGTGCAGCGCCAGTTCCGCGCGCACGTGATCGCCGCGAATGCTCAGCCGCGCCGTCGAGTGCCCGTGCGGCGTGCGCAGGTTCCTGGTGTAGACCTGGTCTTCCCAGAGCTCCATGCCGGGCACCACGTGCGCGGAGAGGAACCACTCCAGCCAGGCGCGGTCCAGCGGCTCCCGGAACGGAAGGCGAAGCGAGAGTGTGCCGTTCGCCGTCGGCGTGGTCTGCCCGGGGTCCTTGCGAACGCGCTGTGCCTCGGTGCGCATGGTGGTCGGGCTGACCGCGAACACCTCGCGCACCGTGTCGTTGAACTGGCGGATGCTGGCGAAACCCGCGGCGAACGCGATATCCGACATCGGCATCGCGGTGGTCTGGATGAGCAGCCGCGCGGTGTGCGCGCGGTGCGCCCTGGCCAGCGCCAGCGGCCCGGCCCCGAGTTCGGTGGTGAGCACCCGGGTGAGCTGGCGCTGGGAGTATCCGAGGGTGGCGGCCAGCGCGGGTACCCCGCCTCGTTCGATGACGCCGTCGCCGATCAGCCGCATGGCCCTGGCGGCCAGATCGGCCCGGGTGTTCCACAGCGGCGAGCCGGGCGCAGCGTCCGGCAGGCAACGGCGGCATGCCCGGTACCCCTCGTGCTGCGCCGCGGCCGCCGTCGGCAGGAAGCTGACATTCGCCCGCTTCGGCGTGATCGCCGGACACGAAGGGCGGCAATAGATTCCGGTGGTACGCACCGCCGTGAAGAACTGACCGTCGAAGCGCGAGTCGCGCGTCGACACCGCCCGATAGCACTGCTCGAAATCCAACGCCGTGATCGTCACGCAATCCACAATGTCAGCTCTCGCCGCACCGTGCTAGCGGAAAACAGACACCATCGCCGAGGCGGCGCGGACCGCCCACGCGCTGCACAGGCGCGGTGGCGCAGGCTCGCCGGACGGGCGGCGGAAACGCCCCGGTCGGCGGGAAACGTCATCGCGTCGAGAAGCCTGTGTGCGGCGTATGGGGAGTCTGTGACAGGTGGGATCAGCAGCAGCGGTTGGTGGGGCTGCGGTCGGCTTCGGCGTGGCGGTCGCGCCAGTATTGGCGCTCGGTGGGGATCGGACAGTCCGGGTGGTTGCGTCGTAGGTGCGCGACGTAGCGCTGGTAGTCCTGGCCGCCGAGGATCGAGTCGAACCACCAGATGACCGCGCGGACCGCGTCGAGCGCACGCCGCGGGAGGGCCGGTCGCGCTGACCTGCCCTCCCGCGGCGCGAATGATTCACCCATTACGCGGGCGCTTCCGCCTTGGCCGCGCCGTGCGTGTGGGCCGCGCCGGGTGCGCGCACCTTGCCCGTCGCGATCAGCTCGTCCCATTCCTTCTGAACGGTCTTCTCGGTCGCGGTGGCGAGGAACCCGCTCGGCGCGAAGATCTTCGACGGCTCCTCCGGCGACTCGGTCGTCTCACCCCCGCCGGAGCGCCAGGCGCGCACGCACACCAGCGCGCCGACCACCGCGACGATCAGCACCAGCACCGCGAACACGATCGAGAGCGTGCCCTGGATGAAGGTGTTGCGGATGACGGTGTCCACGTCTTCCGGCGTCTTCGCCGTCAGGCAGAGCTTCCCGGCTTCCTGCGCCTGCTGGCAGAGGGAGTGCTGCTTCCAGTAACCGAGCTTCGGATCGGCGGAGAAGATCTTCTGCCAGGATGCGGTCATCGTCACGAGGAGGTCCCAGACCAGCGGAATGCCCGGAATCCACGCCCATTTCGCCAGGCCCTTCTTCACGATGATGGTCATCACGACGGTCAGCGCGACGGCGGCGAGCAGCTGGTTGGCGATGCCGAACAGCGGGTAGAGCGCGTTGATGCCGCCCAGCGGATCGGTGACGCCCATCAGCAGGATGGAACCCCACGCCGCGACCACGACGAACGAGCACAGCCACGCCCCGACCCGCCAGGACGGATCCTTGAACTTGCCCAGCGGGCCGCCGAAGTTGCCCAGCGCGTCCGACGTCATGAACCGCGCGACGCGGGTGCCCGCATCGATCGTGGTCAGGATGAACAGCGCCTCGAACATGATCGCGAAGTGGTACCAGAACGACTTCATGCTCTCGCCGCCGAGGAACTGGTGGAACACCTCGGAGATGCCGACCGCCAGCGTGGGCGCGCCACCGGTGCGCGAGATGATGGTCTTCTCGCCGACGTCCGCGGCGGCGCCGGAGAAGGTCTCCGGCGTGGCGGGCGGACCGGCCAGGCCGAGCGAATTCGTGTACGCGGCGGCCTTTTCCGGGGTGCCGCCGGTCAGGCCGAGCGGCGCGTTCATGCCGAAGTACAGGTGCTGGTCGATGATCGAGGCGGTGATGATGGCCATCACGGCGACGAACGACTCCATCAGCATGCCGCCGTAGCCGATCATCCGCGCGTGCGATTCCTTCTCCAGCAGCTTGGGCGTGGTGCCGGAGGAGACGAGCGCGTGGAAACCGGAGAGCGCGCCGCAGGCGATGGTGATGAACAGGAACGGGAACAGGCTGCCCGCGAAGGCCGGACCGGTGCCGGTGGAGGCGAAGTCGGAGATCGCGGGGGCCTTCAGCACCGGCATGGTGATCAGGATGCCGACGGCGAGCAGGCCGATGGTGCCGATCTTCATGAAGGTGGACAGGTAGTCGCGCGGGGCGAGCAGCAGCCAGACCGGCAGCACCGAGGCGAGGAAGCCGTAGGCGATCAGCAGCCAGGCGATGGTGGTCCGCGAAAGCGTGAACCAGTCGGCCCCCCATTCGGTTTCGGACACCCAGCCGCCGGAGACGATGGCGAGCAGCAGCAGCGCGATGCCGATCGCGGACACCTCGCCGACCTTGCCGGGACGTAGGAACCGCAGGTAGACGCCCATGAACAGGGCGATGGGGATGGTCATCGCGATGGAGAACACGCCCCACGGGCTCTCGCCGAGCGCGTTCACCACGACCAGCGCGAGCACCGCGAGCAGGATCATCATGATCACGAGAATCGCCGCGATGGCCGCGATGCCGCCGACCACGCCGAGCTCGTCACGCGCCATCTGGCCGAGGCTGCGCCCGCGCCGCTTGGTGGAGGCCCACAGCACCAGGTAGTCCTGCACCGCACCGGCCAGGCAGACGCCGACCACGATCCAGATGGTGCCTGGCAGATAGCCCATCTGCGCGGCGAGCACCGGGCCGACCAGCGGGCCCGCGCCCGCGATGGCGGCGAAGTGGTGCCCGTAGAGCACCCGCCGGTCCATCGGCATGAAATCCTTGCCGTTCTCCAGGATTTCGGCGGGCGTCGCGATGTCGTCGCGCGGCTTGGTGATCTTCCACTCGATGAACCGCGCGTAGAAGCGGTAGGCGATGACGTAGGTACACACCGCCGCGATGACGATCCAGACCGCGTTGACGTTCTCGCCGCGCGCGATGGCGAGGATGGTCCAGGCGACCGCGCCGAGTATCGCGATTCCGGCAAAGACAGCCTTCTTGGCCGGGGTGATCGGGGACCTGTCCACCACGCCGACGGGCGGCAGGTCGGGGTCGGTCCGCAGATATTCGATTGTCGCCATCTGCCTACTCTCCTGTGAAACGCGCAGGATCTCGACGTGCGGGATCTTGCTGAAACACGAGACAAGGTAGCGGATGGCCGATCGCTGCTGCGCGGATTCCGGCCATCGATGGACGACCGTTAAATATTGTTCGTGTGTCTGTCGTCCGGGCTGTCATAGCCGGACGTATGCTGCGATGCGGTTCGTCACACTCCATGTCCGCCCCGAGGAGGGCTGTTCTGGATCCGATCCCGCGTTCGCCCGCGCCGTGCCCGCCCGCGCGCCCGCTCGGGCCGCCGAAGATCGCGGACGCGCCGCGCGGAGTTCGCAGGCGCACCCTGCTCGGCTCGGCGCTCGCCGCCCCGTTGCTGGCAGGCGCGTGCGGCTCCGGCGATGATGCACTGACATTCTTCTTCCAGGCCCGCCCCGAGGAAGCGCGAGTCCGGTTGCGCATCATCGAAGAGTTCCGGAAACGGCATCCCGATATTCCGGTGCGCACCATCATGTCGGGCCCGGACCCGTTGCAGCAGATGCTCACCTACTGCGCGGGCGGCAAATGCCCCGACGTGCTGATGGCCTGGGAACTGCTCTACGCGGGGCTGGCCGAGCGCGGCGTGCTGCTCGATCTGCGCACACTGCTCGACCGGGAACCGGAGTACGCCGCCGAGCTGCGGCGTGACAGTTTCCCCACGCTGTACGACACTTTCACCTACGGTGGCGGCCAATACGCACTGCCCGAGCAGTGGTCCGGCGTCTTCCTCTACTACAACCGCGCACTGTTCGCCGACGCCGGGCTGACGCCCCCGACCCGCTGGCGTGACGCCTGGAGTTTCGACGAGTTCCTCGACGCCGCTCGCGTGCTCACCCGCCGCGACGGCGACGGCCGCACCAGGCAGTGGGGGTTCGCCGACGCCTGGGTGCCGTACTTCTCGGCCGCCTGCTTCGGGATGAACAACGGCGCCGAATGGTTCACGCCCTCGGTGAATCCGGCCCGCACCAATCTCGGCGACCCGCGCTTCGCGGAGGGCTTCCAGTTCTATGCCGATCTCGCGGTGCACCATCGAGTGGCGCCGAGAGTCGCCGACCAGCAGTCGGTTTCGGCGCCGGACCTGTTCCGGCGCGGCCGCGCGGCCATGGCGCTGGGCGGACACTGGCTCTACTCCGAATTCGCAGGCAACGACGGCGTTCCCATCGATCTGACCGTGCTGCCCGTCGGCCCGCACGGCGGACCCGGGGCGATCACCGATGTCGGCTGCACCGGCCTGTCCATCGCCGCCGACAGCCCGCGCATCGAACAGGCCTGGGAATTCGTGAAGTTCGCGACCGGACCGGTCGGGCAGGCCATCGTCGCCGCGTCCGGACTGTTCGTGCCGGTGCTGAAATCCGCCATGGCCACAGCGGGATTCGCGGCGGCGCATCGCGAGATCCGGAATCTGGCGGTGATGACCGACGGTCCGGACAGTTCGCGTCCGCTGCCGGTGACGCCGATGTGGGGCAAGGTGTCGGCGCTGCTCGAACGGGGCGGGAACCGGGTGTTGCGCGGTGCGGCGACCGCGCAGTCGCAGAGTGGACGGCTCGCCGCGGACGTCGACGCGTTGCTGGCGGCGCGATGAGTACCTCCGTCGACGACGCGGTACTGGACGAGGCGGGTGTGGCGACTCCGCCGCACAAGACGATGCGCCGGGCGCGTCCCGGTCGGCTCGCGCGCCGGCGCGAGCGGGCCGGATGGTTGTTCATCGCACCGAATCTGGCCGCGGTGCTGGTGTTCCTGCTGTTCCCCCTCGGCTTCTCGCTGTATCTGAGCTTCCACGCGTGGGATCTGTTCAGCCCGCCGCGGTTCGTCGGGACGGCGAACTATCGGAGGCTGTTCGGCTCCGATCCGCTGTTCCTGATAGCGATGCGCAATACCGCGGTGTTCACCGTGCTGACCTTGCTGCCGACGGTGGCGATCGGCTTGGTCGTCGCGGCCGTGCTGAATCGAAAGCTGGCCGGTATCGGCCTGTTTCGCACGCTCGCGTTCCTGCCGCTGGTGGCTTCGACGGTGGCGATGGCCGTGGTGTGGCGGTTCATCTTCACCACCGACGACGGGCTGCTCAACCTCGTGCTCGGCTGGTTCGGCGTCGACCCGGTGCCGTGGCTGACCGACCCGGACTGGGCGCTGGTCTCGCTCAGCATCGTGACCGTCTGGAAGAGCGTGCCTTTCGCCACCGTCATCTTGCTCGCGGCCATGCAGGGCGTGCCGGAAACTCTGTACGAGGCGGCGAAGATCGACGGCGCGGGCGCCGTGCGGCGCTTCCGCTCGGTGACGCTGCCGCTGATCCGCGGGCCGCTGTCGTTCGTCTTCGTGATCACCGTCATCAACTCGGTGCAGGCCTTCGACCAGGCGTACGCGCTCACCGGCGGCAACGGTGGACCCGAGACGGGCACCTATCTGCTCGGGATCATGCTGTTCCAGCACGCATTCGGGTTCTACGAAGTGGGCTACGCGTCGGCACTGGCGTGGGTGATCTTCGCGATCCTGTTGGCGCTCACGATCGTTCAGTTGCGATTGGCCCGGCGTACGGAGACCGAACTGTGAACGTGTACAGGATCGTTCGGCGGGCGTCGGCAGGCGAGCATCGAAGCGGGACCGCTGTGATCACCTGCGCACACGGGGTGGGGGAGAGCGTGGTCGCAAGGGAGACCGATCCGCACACTCCCGGAAAGTACGCGGGTGGGCGCGCGGAACGGGCGGCCGTACGCAGGTTGGTGCGCGGTATCGGCATCTACGCCGCGCTGGTCGGTGTCGCGTGGTGTGCGCTGGCGCCGATCCTGTGGGCGCTGTCGGGTTCGCTGAAGCGCGACGGAGAGATCACCGAACCCACTCTGTTGCCCGCGGATCCGCAATGGTCCAACTACGGAAGGGTGTTCGAGCTGCTGCCGATGGGACGCATGCTGCTCAACACCACCGTCTACGCGATATGTGTGACCGCGGGGCAGGTGTTCTTCTGTTCGCTGGCCGGATACGCGTTCGCGCGCTTGCGTTTTCGCGGGCGCGAGGCACTGTTCCTCGCCTACCTGGCGACACTGATGGTGCCGCTCACCGTCACGGTCATCCCGCAGTTCCTGCTCATGCGGGCCTTCGGCTGGGTGGACACCGCGTGGTCGATGATCGTGCCCGGCCTGTTCGGCAGCGCCTTCGGCACCTACCTGATGCGTCAGTTCTTCCGCACGCTGCCAACGGAATTGGAGGAGGCGGCCATTCTCGACGGCTGTTCCACCTGGCAGGTGTACTGGCGCGTGCTGCTCCCGCACACCCGCCCGGCGCTCATGGTGCTAGCGGTGCTCACCTGGATCACCGTGTGGAACGACTTCCTCTGGCCGCTGGTCATGATCCAGCGCAACGAGTTGGCGACGGCCACCCTCGGGCTGGTCCGCTTGCAGGGGCAGTACTACTCGCAGTGGCCGCTCCTGATGGCGGCCGCCGTCGTCATCCTGCTGCCCCTGCTCGCCGTCTACGCGATCGGTCAGCGCGCCTTCCTCCGCGGCATCGCGATGTCCGGCTTCGGCGGACGGTAGCGCTATTCGCCCCAGTAGGTGCCGAAGCTCCAGAGGTTGCCCTCGGGATCGCGGACGGTGAAGCCGCGCGAGCCGTAGTCCTCGTCGCGCAGGCCGCGCACCACCTCGGCGCCCGCGGCGGTCGCGCGCTCGAAGAGATCGTCGGGCTTGTCACAGACGACGTAGATCGAGTCGTTGCCGGGCCTTCGCTGCCCGAACGGGGTGTCGTCCTTGCCCGCGGTGCCGAACATGATGCCGCCGCCGAGCGGCCAGCGCAGTTCGCCGTGCTCGACGATCGACGGATCGTCCTCGCGGGCGTAGCTGGCCGAGACCTGGAAGCCGAAGGCGTTCACCAGGAAATCGGTCATCGCCCTGGCGTCGCGGAAGGCGAGGCAGGGCCAGATCGCGGTGCGGGTGGTGGTGTCTGCTGTCGTGGGATTCGTCATGGTTCCAGCCTCATCCGCCGACCCCTGGCTCGTCTTGGACGGATGGAATCTCCTCGGCCAACCAGGTGGTCGGGCTGCATCCCGCGAGGTCGAGGAAGTCGCGATTCAAATGGGCCTGGTCGTAATATCCGCAGGTCGCGGCAACCTGAGCGATGGAGACGAACGAGGGTGTGTGCTCGAGCATCCGCCTGGCTCGCTCGAAACGGGTGACGCGGGCGGCGAGCTTCGGGCTCAGACCGAACTCCGCGCCGAACTTGCGCGTCAGATGCTGGCGGGACCAGCCGATGCGATCGGCCAGCGGACCGATGCTCGCGGTGCCGCCGCTGGCGACCACGGCACGCCAAGCCCAGGTGAGTTCCGGAGTGACGAGCCGGTCGGGACAGGCCATGCGGGTGAGGATCTCGTCGCAGACGGCGAATCGCCGCGCCCACGGCGCCGCGCCCTGAAGACGCTCCCACAGCTCGTCACCGGTCGGTCCCGCGAGCTCGGAGCATTCGAGCGAGGTGTTCCAGATCTTCGCGGCGGGCAGCCCGAACAGCGTCCGGCAGCCGAGCGGGGTGAGCGCGATGGCCACGCCCTCTTGATGTCCGGTGTGCGCGATGGCGGCCGAACTCGCCTGCAATCCGCTGAGGACGCAGCGATAGTCGCGCGGATGCTGGGCCGGATCGGTCTGCGCGACCACATCGATGGTCGGGCCGATGGCGACGATGAAGGTCAGATGGCGCGACGGCATTCCCCGGTGCAGGCCGGGCGCGTATCCGGTCATCCGGTAGCCGAGGTAGTGATCGATGAAGGCCGCCAGCGCGGGCGCCGGTCGGGCCGTCACCACCTCCGTGGTCGGCTCCATACGGGTCACGGTACGCCCGCACGGGTCGTCCGCCTACCGATCTTCCGGCCCGCAAACGTGACACACGCCGCGGTTCGGGGTGCGGTGAGATCGCGCACACGGGTGGCCTCGAGTATGTGAGTTCGGGTTGTCGGCCGGTTACCTTTACGCCTTCAGATGAGGAGTGGAGGTGTCATGCGTCGAATCCGATACGAGCGCAGTGGTGGTCCCGAAGTGCTCGGGCTGGAGTCGGCCGAGACACCGGCGCCCGGACCCGGCGAACTGCTGGTGAAGGTGCACGCGATCGGCGTGACCCTGCCGGTGGTGCGGAAGGTGCGCGAACAGCGCGAGCCCATCCCGCTGGGCGGGGAGATCGCGGGCGAAGTGATCGCCGTGGGGGAGGGCGTCACCGACTTCGCGCCCGGCTATCGCGTCACCGGCCTGTGCTTCGGGCACGGCTACGCCGAGTACGCGCTGCTGCGCCAGGACATGGCGTCGCCCATTCCCGATGGCGCCTCCGCCGTCGACGCGGTCGCGCTGGTGCGCAGCGGCCTCGTCGCGCTCGGTGCGCTCGATGCCGCGAAGCCGGCGTCCGGTGAGTCCGCGCTGGTCACCGCCGCGGCGAGCGGTGTGGGGCACCTGGCCGTGCAGCTGGCGCGGGTGCGTGGAGCCAAGCGCGTGGTTGCCGCCGTCTCCGACCCGGCCAAGGGCGCTTTCCTGCGCGAACTCCGCGCCGACGACGTGGTCGTCTACGACCAGTCGTGGGGCGAGCCCGTCGACTACGTCCTCGACGCCGTCGGCGGTGAACTGCTCGGACCCGCCCTCGCCGCCCTCGCGCCCGGCGGGCGTCTCGTCGCCTACAGCTCCGGCGGCGGCGTCATCCAGGCCTACGACCTGCTGGCAGGCGCCAAGTCGGTGATCGGCTTCCAGATGGCGCGGGTCGCACGCGAGACGCCGGAGGTGTACGAGCACTGGCGGCAGGAGCTGTGGCAGTACTTCGCGTCCGGGCAGGTGCGGCCGGTGGTGCACGGGGAATTCGCGCTGGAGGACGCGGCGGCGGCGCACGCGGTGATCGAAAGCCGCGGCAACCTCGGCAAAGTCGTACTGATTCCCTGATCGATTCGCCGATCACCTGTCGGCCGCACCGGAAATGCGCGGCCGACATCGTGATCGTCCCCTGATCGGCACGGCCGCATGGCCGATGCCAGCCGACGCGTGCCCGTCAGCTCGCGACGTTGACGTGCCGGTGGATCGTCCGCGGGTCGGCCGCCAGATCGAGCATGCACGCGGCCAGATCGTCGCGACTGATACGGATGCCGAAGGTGACGTTGCGGTCCAGCGCCGTCCGATACGAACCCTTTCCGGCCTTGTCGGTCAGCTGAGGCGCGCGGACGATGGTCCACTCCAGGTCGGTATCGCGCACCACCTGTTCGGCCGCCGCCATGTCTGCGAGGCTGTGCCGCAGCAATCGGCGCAGGATGAGCGGTTTCACCACGAATCGGGTGAACCAGTCGTCGCCCGGCCCGGCGATCCTGGCGCTGTTGCTGACCAGGATCAGGCGCTGGACCCCCGTCGACTCCATGGCCTTCGCGATGGAGAGCGCGGCGTCGGTGGAAACCGTGGTCGGTCCGGTGTCACGCGATCCGATCGAGTCGAGTACGACGTCCGCCCCTTGGATGGCGGTCGCGATATCGGCGGGGTTCATCACATCCGCCGTAATCACGCGCAACTCGGGGTGGTCCGGAAGGTCGTGCGCCGTGCGGACCACGGCCGTGACCTGATGCCCGCGCGCCAGTGCTTGCTGGACGAGGCGTCCGCCGGTACCGCCGCTGGCCCCGAAGATGGTGAGTCGCATATCTGACCCCTGTGGTTGGTGAGTATTTACTCACCTATACTGGGTGAGCACTTACTAACCTGTCAAGAGGGAGATTCGTGGGGACTCGCGACCAGATCCTCGACGCCGCCGCCGAGATCATGCGTAACCGTGGCGTCGTGCACGCCACGACCAAGGAAATCGCCAAGGCGGCCGGATACTCCGAAGCTGCGCTCTACAAGCACTTCAGCGACAAGGAAGACATCATTCTCAATGTCTTGCGGCATCGCATGCCGAGCCCGGCCGAGGCGTACCCGGTGCCGGGTGCGGCCACCGTCGAGGACAACCTCGCCACTCTGGCTCGCGGTGCGCTGAACTTCTATCAGCAGTCGCTGCCGCTGCTCGGTGGTCTGCTCGCGCAGCCGCAACGGATGGCGGCGCATCGGGACGCGATGAGCAGGCACGGCGCGGGTCCGGGGAAGGCAATCGAGGGCATCGCGGCGTACCTGCGCGCGGAGCAAGGGTTGGGTCGAGTCGGTGACGGCGTCGAAGTGGAGACGGTAGCGGCTTTGCTCGACGGCGTCTGCTTCCATCAGGCGTTCCTGCGGTACTACGAGGGTGGACCGGAGGCGGCCGCCGCGTCGGACGAGCTGGCCCGCAGCGTTGCGCGAACGCTGGCTCGCGCTCTGTAGAACGCCGGGCTTGCCTGGTCACCTGTCTATCGGCGCTTCGGAAGGTCGATCTGCCGACGTCGGAGGCGAGTTGCGCCGGTGGAGTGGTGCGCGCGCGGCGGGTTGGTGTCGGTGTGATGCCGCGGTCCCGGTCGGCGGCGCGGCTCCGGCGTCCGCCGGAACCATGCGGCAGGCGCGAGCAGGGCGCAGGTCCGCGCCGCGTAGACTCTCTACCTCGTGAGTCTCACCCTCGGAATCGTCGGCCTGCCCAACGTCGGAAAGTCGACGCTGTTCAACGCGCTGACCAAGAACGACGTGCTTGCCGCGAACTACCCGTTCGCGACCATCGAGCCGAACGTCGGTGTGGTCCCGCTGCCCGATCCGCGGCTGGACCAGCTGTCCGGGATCTTCGGTTCCGAGCGCATCGTGCCCGCCACCGTGTCCTTCGTCGACATCGCGGGCATCGTGAAGGGCGCCTCCGAGGGCGCGGGCCTCGGCAACAAGTTCCTCGCCAACATCCGCGAGGCCGACGCCATCTGCCAGGTGGTGCGCGTGTTCGCCGACGACGACGTGGTGCACGTCGACGGCCGGGTCGACCCCTCCGCCGACATCGAGGTCATCGAGACCGAGCTCATCCTCGCCGACCTGCAGACCCTGGAGAAGGCGGTCGTGCGGCTGGAGAAGGAAGCCAAGGTCAAGAAGGACCGCAAGCCGGTCGCCGACGCGGCCAAGACGGCCCAGGAGATCCTCAACAGCGGCAAGACCCTCTTCGCCGCGCAGGATCAGGTGGACACCGAACTGCTGAAAGAGCTTTCGCTGCTCACCATCAAGCCCTTCCTCTACGTCTTCAACGCCGACGAGTCCGTCCTCACCGACGAGGCCAAGGTCGCCGAACTGAAGGCCTCCGTCGCGCCGGCCGACGCCGTCTTCCTCGACGCCAAGGTGGAAGCCGAACTCCTCGAGCTCGACACCGAATCCGCCATGGAACTCCTCGAATCCATCGGCCAGACCGAACCCGGCCTGCACGCCCTCGCCCGCGCCGGCTTCCACACCCTCGGCCTCCAGACCTACCTCACCGCAGGCCCTAAGGAATCCCGCGCCTGGACCATCCACCAGGGCGACACCGCCCCCAAGGCAGCGGGCGTCATCCACACCGACTTCGAACGCGGCTTCATCAAGGCCGAGATCGTCGCCTTCGACGACCTGGTCGAAGCGGGATCCATGGCGGCCGCGAAGGCTGCGGGCAAAGTCCGCATGGAGGGCAAGGACTACGTCATGACAGATGGCGACGTCGTCGAGTTCCGCTTCAACGTATAGCTTCTGGGAAGAAGTAGGTCGCCTGATCGATCGCTGCCAGTAGAGACTCTGCTGAGCCCCCATCCCGCGGACGGGTGGGGGCTCAGGCGTTTCGACAGGGCCGCGCGTTGGCTGGTTCGGTGGGCGCGGTACACGGGCAATTACCAGGGAACGGGGCCGAGGCGGTCGATGAAGGTTGCGGTCGGTCCGTCGGCGCCGATGGTCGCGAGTTCGATGATCGGGTCACTGCCTTCGGTGACGGTCAGTTGGCCGGTGTGATTGTTGATGTCGGTGGCGGTGTATTTGCGGTTGGCGACTTCTCCAGGTGTGAGGCCGTTGAATCTGATCTCAGGGAGGGCTTGGGCGTACCTGATGGTGATCATGTTCAGTGCGGCTTTGGAGGAGCTGTAGGCGAGCTCGTGGAATGTCGCGGGGGGCTGCGTGGGGTCGGTCGCGATCATCATGGATCCAATAGGAGTCCAGGGTCACGCGAGCCAAGGAAGATCGTCCAGCCCAGTTCTCCGAGTCGGCGGGCGGTCTCCAGGCCGAGTCCTTTGTTGCCGCCGGTGATCAGCGCCGAGGTCGGGTGCGTGGTCATGTGTTTCTCCTTTGTAGTGGTTGCGGCATTGGAGCCGAGTCAGGCGAAGGGCTCGAGGACGAAACGGCCCCAGGCCACGAAGACGGCTATGGCCAGGTAGAGCACCTCGGCGATGGCTGTCGTCCACAAACCGCGCCGGAGCCGCACGATGATCGCCCCGGCGAAAAGCAGGGCCGTGCCGGTCGCCGCCACCGGAACCAGGATCGGTGCGATGTCGAGCACGGCGGGCAGGATCAGCCCTACCGCGCCCAGAAGGTCCACGACTCCAAGAGCTTTCAGGGTGCCCGGGCTGAAATCCTTTGCCCACGCGGCGTAGTCGCCTGCGGCCACAATCTTCTCTTTGGGAATCACCAGCTTGGCGCTGCTGACAAGGAGCACGGCCGCCAGCACCCCGGCCACGATCCACAGGGCGACGTTCATGATTTACTGCCTCCAATATTCATGTCGGAACGGCTTCCTGCTTCTCTGACGGGTGACGGCGAGGAAACCAGACACATGAACGGAAACGAACTGCTCGCGAAGCGCTTCGAGGAGCATCGGAGCCACCTGCGGGCGGTGGCCTACCGGATGCTGGGGTCGCTCAGCGAGGCCGACGACGCCGTCCAAACGACCTGGCTCAAGGCGGACGGGGCCGACACCGGCGACGTCGCGAACCTGCCTGGCTGGTTGACGACCGTGGTAGGCCGGGTGTGCCTGGACATGCTCAGGTCCCGCGAGTCGCGCCGCGAGGACTTCCTCGACGAACACGACGCAGGATTCGGTGCGCGGCTTGGGGCCGATCCCGAGGAGGAGGCCCTGCTGGCGGACTCTGTCGGCTTGGCGCTGCTGGTGGTGCTGGACAGGCTGTCTCCGACCGAGCGTATCGCCTTCGTCCTGCATGACCTGTTCGCCGTATCGTTCGCCGACATCGCCCCGATCGTCGACCGCAGCCCCGAGACGACGCAGCGGATCGCCAGCCGCGCGCGTCGACGGGTGCGAGGGAACTCCGAGTCGGACAGCGACGACCGGATGCGGCGATACCGCGCCGTCGAGACGTTCCTGCGGGCCGCGCAGAACGGTGAGTTCGAGGCGCTCCTGGCAATGCTCGACCCGGACGCGACCTACCGCACGGACGAAGCCGCCCGCCTGCTGGGAGCGGGAACCGACTTCGACGGCGGCCGAGACCTCGCCGCAGCGTTCTGCGGAAAGGCGCGGCCTGCCCGCGCGATCATGCTCGACGGCGAGCCGGGCATGGTCCTGGCCCCGCGCGGCATGCTGATGCTGGTCATGACCTTGCGATTCGCGGGCGAGCGCATCGCGGAGATCACCGCGGTCGCGGACGACGACCGATTGTCGAGGATAGAATTCACGGCGCCATAGTCCGAGTTCGAACGCGCCGCGAATGGTCGCAGCGGCGGCGGCTGGGGTCAGAGAGTTGCGTGTAGAAGTTATTCGGCTTCGGAACTCGACCCAGGCTCTGGACAGGGCGCTTGACGTGCAGATATTGGATGTCAAGGGGGTCGAGTTCCGAAGCGGATTAGCCTCTGCGAAGAAGTAGGGCAGCGCATGTATCGCTGCTGGTAGAGACTCTGCTGAGCCCCCGTCCGGTATCCGGGCGGGGGCTCAGTCGCTCCGTCAGCACCGTCCGCTGGCCGGTTCGGTCAGCGCGGTATGCGGCATGTCAGGACGTTCGATCCTGGTCGAACCACTGGCTGTGAACAGGTATGAGGATCCGTCCCCATGCGGCAGTCCTCAATTGTGACTATTCGAGCATTTACTAGAACAGTATTGACTAGCGAAGTTTGATCCCGCGATGCTTGACTCATGCGAACGACCGATACCGACCTCACCGTCGAGCAGGTCGCCGCGCGGGCCGGAGTGCCGACCAGCACCGTGCGCATGTATCAGTCGAAGGGGTTGCTGCATGCACCACGCCGAGTCGGCCGCACCGCGCGCTACGACAGCTCACACCTGCAACGTCTCGAATTAGTGCAGCGCCTGCAGGACCGCGGCTTCTCACTCACCTCGATCGCCGAACTGTTGACCGCACGCGAGCAGGGGGCGACAGTCGCCGATCTGCTCGCGTTGCCTGGCGGGCCCGAAGATTGGGTACCGCTCGGCTTGGGAGATATCCGACTGATGATCAAGCCCAAAGGTCTGCGACCCAGCTTGCTGCGCAAGGCAACTCAGCTCGGATTGATCCGGTGGAGGCGCGGCCGGCCGCAGACGCGACGCTGGGCGCTCACCAGCGGCCTGCGGGTCGCCGAACTCGATTTACCGCCGAGTGAGGTGCTCGACCAGATCGTCCAGTTACGTGCACACACCGACCAGATCGCAGCCGACTTCGGCGACATCTTCGAGCGCACGCTGTGGCCTCGCATCCAGGCCGACAGCTCCGAGACCGACCAACTCGACCGGATCCGGGCACTCCTGCAGGAATTGACCGGCCTGGCCGAAGGAGTAGTCGTCAGCGCCTTGCGAGAATCGGTCCGTCACCTAGCCGAACAATTCGTCGAACGACACGAACTGCTGCCCGCGAACGGCGAACGCCCTGCCTGGCTGGACGGCTCGATACCGATCCTCAACGAGCGCCTGCTCGAAACCGGCGACGACGACATCGAAGCGGTAGACCGGTTCCTGGCTGCCGATCGCACCCAGGAGTAGTGATGAACGCACACTTCGACTCCCCTGTCACGAACACTGACCTAGATTGGGGCAAACGAGCACCACAGAATCAGGCGGGTGCGCGAGGAACCGTCTTGACCTGGATCGGGTACTGCTGGGGCGTGATCCTCGGTGTCGTGTCGGGTTTCGCATTGGTGTTCTTCTTCACCCTGGCGTTGGTCGGCGTCCTGTACTTCTGGGCCCTACCGGTGGGATCGATTCTCGCGCTTGCCATCTGGGCAGTGACCGCGATCGCCAGCACCGTACGCATGCACTTTCGAGGCTGGAACTCCGCCACGATGCGATTCCTGGCCGGGTTCGGGATCATTCCCTGCTCCATCGGCGCATCGATGATCATCGCCGCATTCGGCGACGGCTGGGGTAATCCCTTCATCGGCTGATTCCGCTTGTCACAGCAGATCAACAACGACCGCAAAGACAAGCAGGGATCCCGAAACAGTCACAACCGGGCCGGTACCGTCGAGCCGAGAGGGCGTAGCGGCCAGTGCACGGCGTTCGGCATTACAGGGCGTTCGGCTAGCCGCTGGTAATTGGGTCTTATCGGCGGTCAGTGTCCTTGCGAGCGAGTCTGAGGTTATTTGGCTCCGGAACGTGAGCCGAGGTGCGAACAGGGCGTTTGACGTGCAGATATTGGAAGTCAAGAGGGTCGAATTCCGAAGCGGATTAGCGTCTGCGAAGAAGTAGTGCAGCGCACGTATCGCTGCTGGTAGCGACTCTGCTGAGCCCCCGTCCGGTGTCCGGGTGGGGGCTCAGTCGTTTCGCTGGCGTCAAGCGTTGGCCGGTTCGGTCAGCGCGGTATGCGGCATAGAGCGGACGTAGTCCGGCGGTGGCCTACCGAAGCGTCGTCCCGCTCGACACGTTATGTGACACCTACGGCTTGGCCGACGAGGTGATCGGCGGTCCGGCCGGGGCCCCGGAGTCCGGCACCCCTGCGTAGTCGGGCAGCTCGACGCCGTTGATCGCACGCTCGATCAGCTCGGTGAACCATTCGCTGTCGAAATCGATGCTCGGCTCGGCGTCCGGCCCGGGGACGTCGCGGCTGCGCGCGTTCAACCGGCCGATCTCCTGGTTGGCCTCGACGAACGAGCGCATCCGCCTCTCGTACCCGGCGAACCCGGCTTCCGGGTCCCACCCGGCGGCGGCCAGCTCTCCGGCCAGCAGGTAGGCGCCGACCAGGGCCAGCCCGGTGCCCGCCCCGGACATCGGCGACGAGCTGAACGCCGCGTCCCCGAGCAGCCCCACCCGCCCGCTCGACCAGCGGTCCATCACCACCTGGGCGACCTGGTCGAGGTAGAAGTCCGGGGTGTCGTCCAGGTGCGCGAGGATGTCCGGGGTCAACCAGCCCAGCCCGGCCATCCGCTCGCGCAGCAGCCGCTTCTGGGCCGCGACGTCGCGGTAGTCCACGTCGAGGTCGGCCGAAGGGAAGGAGAACATGGCCATCGCCCGGGTGGCGTCCGGGATGGGCCGCAGGCCGGCGGAGCGCCCGGATTCCTGGTAGTCGATCAGCCAGCGGTCCAGCCCGAACTCGTTGGGCACAGTGTAGAAGGCCAGCACGTGCCCGAGGTGACGGACGAACCGCTCGCGCGGCCCGAAGACCATCGCTCGCAGCGCCGAGTGCAGCCCGTCCGCCCCGACCACCAGGTCGAAGCGCCGCCGGTCGCCGCCCGCGAAGGCCACGTCGACCCCGTCCGCGTCCTGGGTGAGCTCGGCGATCCGGTCGCCGAAGACGTACTCGACACCGTCGCGGGTGTCGTCGTGGAGCACCCGGGACAGGTCCCCGCGCAGGATCTCGATCTCCGAGATGAACCCGTCGCCGCCGTCGTCATCGGCACGGTAGGTCTCCAGCACGTTCCCGTCCACGTCCACGGTGTACGCGCCAGCGGTCTCGGTGCAGGCCGCGCGCACCGCCGCGTCCAGCCCCATCCGCCGGATGACCTCCTTGGCAACCCCCCGCGCGTCCACCGCCTGCCCACCGGGACGCAGCTCGGGGGCCCGCTCCACCACGGTCACCTCGGCCCCCCGCCGGCGCAGCCAGTGGGCCAGCGCGGGCCCCGCGATGCTCGCCCCCGCCACCAACACTCTGGTATCGCTCACTATGCCTCCTGCTCACCCGTCCGGATCACGTCCGGATCGCTTGCTCCTGCTCTGACCCACCGCTGTCGGTGTATCCAGAGGTATCGACGACGGATCCACACAAAATTCATCGGTGCAGCCGAGATCGTGTCCACGCTCCTGCGAACACCCTGAACCCGCAGGCATTACAGCGCGTGTCGACCTGGGCTGGAACCTGGAACAGCTGACCTGCGTCCAACCCGAGCACGAACGACTCACGGCGACAACGAATTGCGCGCACCGGCGGCGATCCCGATGACCCGGTAGACCGCTGGCGGCCGCATCAGGTGCGAATGGCATGGTCATTGTGATGCCGAAGGGCTTCCGGCCGGGGCGGCGATGGCCGAGACCGCCCTATCGAACCCGTTGACGTCGTGGGTCTGCGCACATCGACCGCGCCGGGCGGATCATCGGAGGCCGACGGGGTGTATCGGCGAGCCGGAGTGCAGAGGCTATTCGGCTTCGGAACGTGAGTCGAGCTCTGAACAGGGCGTTTGACGTGCATCTATTGGACGTCAAGGCCGTCGAGTTCCGAAGCGGATTAGCGTCTGCGAAGAAGTAGGGCAGCGCGTGTATCGCTGCTGGTAGAGACTCTGCTGAGCCCCCTCTCGGTGTCTGGGTGGGGGATCAGTCGTTTCGCCGGCACCGCCTGATGCCCGGTTCGGTCAGTGCGGTATGCGGCATGAGCGGATGTTCCAGTACGGCTTCAGTGGGCTAGCCGACTGGCCGCCGAGTTAGGGTAGCTGTGTCAGATGGGGAGGCGCCGTGGTTCTTTCGGATTCGCAACACGCTGATCTGATTGCTTTCGTAGAACGTCTCGCACCAGGCAGGACGGAGCTCGTTGCGGGTGTGAGAGCGGCACTCAATGACTCCGAACGTCTGCATTGGGGACCATGGCCAATCCTCTTCGAAATGCTGGGCGAGCCTTCCGACGGCGGACCCGCGATATGGGCGAAGTTCGACTGGAAGGAAGTTCCAGAGGTCATCCGAGAACAAATACAGTCGCTACCGTCGTATCCGGCTGCCATGGACTGGGGTTGGTTCGCTTGCTTTCTCCGGCGCACCGGCCGGTGGCATTCCGGGGACATGGCCGTCGAACGCCCGTGCAATGGCGGATGTCGACTTCTGCAACGATTCTCGGTTCGTCGTCGGCGGTTGCGATTTCTGCGGGCGCTTCGTCCTGGGTGGACACCCGGCGGTGGGTTACTTCGGTGTCCGGAAGCCGCCGATCTTCTGCTCGAGTAGTTCGGCCAGCCGTAATGGGGTGCGGTCCTCGAACATCGGACCGATCAGCTGCACTCCCACCGGCAGCCCCTCGGGGGACCGGCCCGCAGGGATGGCGGTGGCAGGCAGGCCGGGCATGGTTGCCAGACCGGCCCAGACGAGCTGATCGAAGTACGGGTACGCGATGCCGTCGATGTCGATCTGGCGTTCCAACGGATTGGGGCTGTGGTCGTGCGGAAACGCAGGAGTGGGCGTGATCGGGCACACCACGGCATCGAACTCGGCGAAGAACTGCCGCCAGCCGTGGCGGTGGAGCTCGCGACGGTTGGTTGCCTCGATCCAGTCGCGGTGGCTGAACACCATGGCGCGCAGCCGTGTCGCGTCGAGACTCCGGTCGTTTGCGTTCAGTGCGGCGGCGCGGATCTGCAGCTGCTCGTAGGCTTCGACGGGAAAGCGTGCAACGGAGCCCGAAACCAGCAACTGCATGTAAAGCCCTGCGGCTTCGGTCAGATCGGGCAACTGCGGACTGTGCCGTTCGACGCGGGCGCCGGCGTCGGCGAGCGCGTCGGCCACTCGGTTCACGCCCGCTCGCACGGCGGACCCGGTGGGGATGAGCGGATGCTCGTCGAGGACCAAGACTCGGAAGTCGGCGAGCCGCTGGTGGCGCGCGGGCGGCAACGTCAAGTGGTATGCCACACCGCGCGTCAGTGGGTCCGGTCCGGCCATCACGTCCAGCAACAGTGTGAGGTCGCGGGCGGTGCGCGCCATCGGACCGACGACGGCGAGGTCGAGGTCGTCCGGCAATGCCGGTCCGGGCGGCGCGACCATGCCGCGGGTCGCCGCCAGCCCGACTGTCGGCTTGTGTGCGTAGATGCCGCAGAAATGTGCGGGGGTGCGCAGCGAACCAGCGAGGTCGGAGCCGATGGACAGCGCGCCGAATCCGCACGCCAGCGCCGCCGCCGATCCGCCGGAGGATCCACCGGACGTGCGATCGTGATCCCACGGGTTGTTGGTGGTGCCGTAGATCTCGTTGAAGCTCTGTATATCTTGCAGCCTCAACGGCACATTGGTCTTACCGAGCACCACCGCGCCAGCGGCCTCGAGCCTCGACACCTGCACCGCGTCCTCGGCCGGCACATAGTCCCGGTGCATCGGCATGCCCCAGGTCGTGGGCAGCCCAGCGATGTTGTAGGACTCCTTGACCGTCACCGGGATACCGAGCAGCGGCCGGTCCTCTCCGCGGGCGCGCGCCTGGTCGGCACGATGTGCGGCAGCCCGCGCACGGTCGAAGTTCGGCACACAGATCGCGTTGATCACCTTGTCGTCCCGCTCGATGCGGGCGATCGCCTCGTCGGTCAGTTCCACCGAGGTCACCTCACCGGCACGCAAGGCAGCTGAAAGCTCTTCGGCCGAACGAAAATTCCACTCCATGAATCCGACGTTATTGGCCTGCCGCAGAGGACATGAAATGCCGCTTCGCACAACGGGAAGGTCGAACGGGCCACCTTCACCGGCAATGTCACGCACTCGATCCATCATCAGAGGTGGCCCACCCCAGGTCATTGTGTTGGCAGCGGGCTGGTGCCATTGGCACAAGCCATGAAATGCCGTTTCGCACAACGGGATAGATATCTCAGTACTTGTCGTGTTCCTCTCGGGCTGAAAGACTGTTCGCCCGACCGCTGGCCATGGCGGCGCGCAGCGAGTTCGGTGTCGGCCCGGACTCTCAGGATGACACTCCGTAACAGGTGGTGATCGCGGCGGCGCGGTTGCGCAGGGAGGTGCGCAACCACTGCGGGTCCAAGGCTTCCGCGTTCGTGGCGAGCTGCCACAGCGCCCATTCGGCGTGCCTTGGATCTTGGAACGTCACCTCCAGCCGCAGCCAGCCGTCTGCGTCGGTTTCCTCGGCGAGGACGGCCAGCGCGGTGCCCAGCAGTTCCTCCCGCTGTGCCGGGTTCACCCGTACCAGCACGGTGACTTGGTCGCCGCCGGTCCGGAACTGCGTGCTGCGTTCCTGCCAGGCCCGGTCCAGATCGACCCGGTCTGGTCGCTCTGCGGGTTCGGCGAGCTCCTCGGCGGCCAAGATCCGCGACAGCCTGTAGGTGCGGTCCGCGCCGGACCTCGCGGCCAGCAAGTAGCCCTGACCGCGCACGGTGACCAGGCCGATCGGGTCCACCGTGCGCCACTTCGGGGTCTGGTCCACGGCCGCGTAGCGAATGCGCAGCTTGTGTCCGGCGAACACCGCGCGCCGGACCTCGGTCACTACGGCGTCGGGCACCTCCTCGGCGACCAGCCTGCGCGAGAGGAGGTCGGTCTCCGGGTCGATGAGCAATCGCTGGGCCGCGCCTGCCGCGGTGGCCCGATAGCTCTCGGGTAGCGCGTCGACCACCTTGCGCATGCCCGAAGCGAGCGCCGAGCCGAGGCCGAATGCCTGTGCGCCGCGCCGCGATCCGGCGACCAGCAGGGCAAGCGCCTCGTCGTGGTTCAGCCCGGTGAGCTCGGTCTGGAAACCGGGCAACAATGCGAAACCGCCGTGCCTGCCGCGTTCGGCGTAGACCGGGACGCCGGCCACGGACAGCGCCTCGATGTCGCGCAGCACGGTGCGGGTGGACACCTCCAGCTCGCGGGCCAGCGCGGTCGCGGACAGCCGACCGTGCTGGCGCAGCAGCAGCACCAGCGAGACCAACCGGTCGGCGCGCATACGAAAACTCTACCGGAATACACGACACAGGATGTCGTGATTTGTTGGGAGGCTATCGATATGACAAACAAGATCGTGGCTATCGAGCCGATGGACGTACGCACTCTCGATGAATCGAATGGTGCTGATGTGGCAATGGAGCGAACGGCGGTCAACCCGTGGGCGTGGTCGGTGGAGATGGGGTACAACCAGGGTGAGATCGTCTCCGGGCACACCCGGACCCTGTACTGCGCCGGGCAGACCGCGATGAGCGGCGACGGCGAGCCCCGACATCCCGGCGACATGGCGGCGCAGTTGGCGTTGAGTCTCGACAACCTGGAGGTCGTTCTCGGCGAGGCAGGCATGTCCCTCGCGAACCTCGTCCGGCTCAACGTCTACACCACCGACGTCGATCTGCTTTTCCAGCACTACGGCGTGCTGGCGTCGCGATTGGGCGCCGCCGGGGTGGCACCGACCACCACGATGCTCGGAGTGACGCGGCTGGCGATCCCCGTCCTGATGGTCGAGCTCGAGGGGACCGCCGTCGCGTGACGCGACCTCGCCGCCTCCGGCAGGGCGTCCGGTTGAACCGGCACAAGGAGCAGGTAGGTGATTTCCGGTGCCGAGAATGGTGACGATCGGCGTCTACGGCTTCACGGCCGAAGCTTTCCTCGAGAAGCTCACCGGCGAGGGCGTGGGGTTGCTGCTCGACCTCCGCCAACGCCGCGGCGTTCGGGGCCACGACTACTCCTGGGCGAATTCGGCGCAGCTCCAGCGCGCGCTCGCCGCGGCGGGCATCGGCTACCGGCACGTGCCGGAGCTGGCGCCGACGACCGAGCTGCGCCTGCTCCAGTACCGCGAGGACGACCGCCAGGGCGTGGGCAAGCGCAACCGCATCGCACTGGCGCCCGAGTACGCCGAGCGCTACACCCGTGAGATCCTCGACCCGTTCGACCTCGGCGCCCTCGTAGCCGGGTTTCCGAGCGACTCGGCAACCGCCCTCTTCTGCGTCGAGCGCGATCCGGAGGCATGCCACCGATCGCTCGTGGCCGCCCGCCTGCGCGCCGAGCACGGCCTGTCGGTCACGAACCTCCGCCCGGGCTGAGCCATGCCTGGCACCGGCGTTCGTGGAGTGGGCGGTGGTCTACGTCCTCCGCATTACAGGACGTGCGGCGCACCAGAGGTTTTCGGCTTCGGGAGGCCAGTTCCGGTGTGTTCATTCGTCGCTGACACGGATGATCGTCTTGCCGGGGCTGTGCGTGCCGGGACCGAAGGCGTCGGGTGCTTCGGCGAGGGGGCGGACGGCGCCGACGGCCGGCTTGATGCGGCCGTCGCGCAGGCGCGTGGCGAGTTCGGTGAGTTGGGTCCGGTCGGGTTCGACGACGAAGAAGACGGCACGTCCGTTGTCGGGCTGGATCGTGGGTGGCACGGCGATGGTGACCAGGGTTCCGCCTGCGCGTACCAGGGTGGTCGAGCGATCCAGGACGTCTCCGCCGATCACGTCGAACACCACGTCGACCTCGCCGACCTGCTCCAGCGGCTCGGTGTCCAGGGCCAGGAAGGTGTGCACGCCGAACGTGAGCGCGCGGTCGCGGTCGCGGGCCCGGCCGGTGCCGATGACTCGGGCCCCCGCCTCGCGGGCGAGTTGCACCGCGATCGAGCCGACACCGCCGGCAGCGCCGTGGATCAGGACGGTCTGACCGGTGGTGAGGCGGGCGTGGTCGAATAGGCCCTGCCAGGCGGTCAGCCCCGAGATCGGCAGCGCGGCGGCCACGGTGTGGTCGATATCGGCGGGCAGGGGAGCGAGGTTGCGGGCTTCCACCGCGGTGTATTCGGCCAGTGTGCCGTTGCGGGTCCAGTCGGCCAGGCCGAAGACCCGCTGGCCGACGGTCAAACCTGTTGTGCCGTAACCCAGCTCGACGATCACCCCCGACAGTTCGTGCCCGGGCACGCTCGGGGTCCGGTCCCGGCCTGCGCGGTCGGTCCAGGTGCCGGGCCAGTCCAGCTCGCCGCGGGTGAACCCGGCGGCGTGTACTTTCACGATCACGTCGTTCTCGACGGCGTGGGGGTACGGCAGGTCGTGAGTCAGTGTCATCCCAGCGACGCCGGCGTCACGATCTTCAACGATGATGGCTTGCACGCTTGGTCCTTCGTTGTCGTGTGTTGCCGACAGGGAGACGAGGCAGCACTGCCGGATGTGACGGTTCGAACGCAGCCAGGCTCATCAGGATCAACGGCTTCACGGTAAGCGATGAGGTTCCCCGCACTCGTCGGGCGCGCACGGAAATCGGCATTGCAGGATATTCGGCGTCGCGGTGGGATCGGTGCTGATCGGGCAGAGGCTATGTGGCTTCGGAACTCCACACCGCAAACCGCTGTGCATCGTGATATATGAAAGTGGTTGTGCCGCAGGGGTTTCGATCGAGATGATTCGATTCGATCGCCACATCGTCGCGGGTGCCCTGCTGTCCGGTGCGGTGCTGATGTCCGTAGCTCCCACGCAGGCTCAGGCCCCGGTAGATCGGCAACAGCGAGATTTCCAGTGGTTCGGCCGATCTGAACCGCTGATTCTGCGGCACGATCTGGCGTTCTGTCTGCTTCTGATTCGCCCGGCGCGACTGCGGCGACGGCATCGGGCAGAGTCAGTGCCGCCGGGCGGGTCCGTCCGACTGTGGAGGATCGGTGTCACCATTGCGGCCACTGTCTTGATCACCATCGGTGCCGGATCCCTCGCCTGCCCTTGGGGCAATTCTGCGCGGTCTGGCCATGCGCCGAATGCCGGCGGCCGGGGCATCGTCACCAGCTCGTTTCCGCCGCGCTGCGCCGAGATCGATGACACTCCCAGGATGCTCGGCGCTGCCCGGAGCATCCTCCGGAGCGGGGTGCCGCGCGGCACCGGGGTCGAGCGGCCACGCCCCTGTCTCGAGTTGCAGTTCCGATCGCAGCACGGGCCTGGTCGGTGCAGGATCGTAGACGGAGCCGCCTTCCGGACGCCAAGGTTTGTGGGGACGGTCACCGGCTTCTGAAATTCGCCGCGGTCGACGCGGCAGCCGGGTGATTTTCGACGTGCCGTCGCCCGCCTCGGGGGAACCGGTCTCGGCAGCCTTCGTACCTTCCAGCTTTCTGCGCAGCCGTTCCATCGCATCGAACCTGGTTCCGCGGGGCTCCGGCTGGGATCCCCGTCCCGGCACTTCCCGGTCCGACATCGAGCTAGCAGGCGACGAGTGCCGTGGCACCCGTCTGCGCCACGATCGCCGGTACCCCGAGCTGATCTCTGAACTTCTTCCTGATTGCGTCGATCACGTCGGTATTCTCCCTCAACGCCACACTCGTTTCCTGCTCTGCCGCTCTGAGCACCGGACCCAGGCCCGCGCGCCGTAGCCCGCGTGGTAAATCAACCATAACCGGCTATATCGCTGCCCCAGGGGTTCGCCGGGGCGCCAGGAGCCGTGAGCGAGTCACCGAGCAACCCCCCCGGCCGGGTGTTCATCGTTTGCCGCGGCACCAGTCCCAGGGCACTCCTTGGTATCCGGACTCGATGAGGCAGACCGTGGCTCTGCCGGTCGGCACGAACGTGCAGGAGTTGCCGGAGGAGTTCGAGCCTGCGGGGCAACCCATCCACGTCAGCGGCCCGCCGGACGCGAACTCCCCTCGTCGCGAGGTGAGCGTCACACGGGTACCGGGTCGCATCCGGATGTCGCAGTTCTTCCGCAACGTCGGAGTGCACGTCACGCCGGCCGGGGTGACGTACACCTCGTAGCCTCCGGGAACCCAGATCTCCAACCGCACCGTGGCCGCGTTCTGCGTGTTCGGCCAGTTCGGCAGCTTGTCGAAGACATTGGGGAACAACTTGGGACCGATCGTGGCGACGAGGAAAAGCACAAATATTGCCTTGAGAAAGGACAAGAATCCATCCAGCACCCAATTGTTCTTCTCGACTTTCTGGTCGGCCGCAGCGGTGGCCAGAACCACGCCGGCGGCAGCACTGTTCATGCCGTCGCGCTTGTTCGTGCGATCGCGCTCTTCCTCGTCGAGAATTCGACGAATGATCTCGGGTATCTTCTCGGTCAGTTCCGGCGCGATGAGAATGGGGATCAAGACTGGCGCATAGACCATCTTGAGCCGGGACTGCTGCTGGTCGCAGGTGCCACAGTTGTCGCACTGCCGGCAGGTGCCGAGATGGCGGACGACGCGCTGCCGCAGGACACGGGTGAACTGCTCGTCACGCCGGCCGTCCCAGCCGGCCCGATCGAGAATGCCGGCGAGTTGAACGCAGAACGGCCGACCGTGCTTGGCCAGTATCAGTGCGCCGAACCCCTCGTCCAGCCGGATCTTGTTCTCATAGGCGAATTTGTAGGCATTCTTCGCGCTGACCGAAAGGGCGGTAGCCAAAGCTTTCCCATGTAATTCTTGACGTATATGTAATCGGTAGATCTTTCGCTGCCGCGGGGTGAACGTCTCGGCGACGAGGTCGAGCATGCGGTTGACCTCGTCCAGTCTTCTCGAGCTGTCCTTCTCGTCGTCGTCCGACGTCAATGTTTTCAAGGGCAGGGGCGCTTCGCTTTTCCGGCCTCGACGGTCCTCGTGGCAGCGGTTGCGAGCGATCCCGCACAGCCACGCCCGCAATTTGTCGGGTTCTCGCGGGTTGTCCCTGCGGATCAGTTCTTTCGTGGCGGCCTCGACGGTGATCTGGACGACGTCTGCCACGCGATCCAGGTCGTCCAGGTTGTACACACAGACGGTGGACATGGCCTTTTGGTAACGCCGGAAGATCTCGCAGAGCGCCGCCTCCTGCTCGTCCCGATCGATCGGGTGCCGCACGCGCTCGACCAACCCTGCGTCCGGCACCTGGGACCAGCGCGGCTCGGTGGTCACCACCGGGCTCCTGACGAGATTCCTGAGAATTTCCTGAGAAGTCCGCCAACTTTGGGGGAGATTCGATCCTCTCCGATCCCAAGCCTCCAGAACCACAAGCCCGAGGAGGCAAACCATGATCGACAATGCTCACCGCTCGGCGGGGCGGTGACGAGCATGCCGGCTAGCTCGAGAACCATCGGCAGTCTGCCGTTCGCCGTCGTGGCCGCTGTAGGCCACCACACCCCTGGATTAGTCATCGGCGCCATCGTGCTTGTCCTCATAGCGCTGGTTCCCGTTCTTACGGAGGCCATCTCAGAGCTGTTCTGGCTCAGAGCGCTGAACAAGCCCGAACGTAGCCTTCGCTGGATACTCAACCACGCTGCCTCGATCAGCGAGGCGGAACGCTTGATGCGACTCTCGCGCGGCGCTCGACGCGACGTACTGGACGCTCGGACCAAAGCCGGTCGGCGCCAACGGCGGTGATCGTGGCTGGGCATACCTTCGGTGTGTCCAGCCGCGCCGCGAAAACCCTGAGGATACGGATTGGGCTCGGTCCCCTTTCGGGCCAATTGTGTTGCGGTCGTATCGAACAGCGTGGTCAGCGGCAGATGAGCGTGTTTCTCCAAGCGAGGGCTTGCTGCAGACTCACATGCGGCCCATTGCGTCCCCTTGGGGGCTACTACCAGTACTGATGCCGTTTTCCGTCGGTGTCGGCGACGAAGATAACCGCGACGGTGCCATGCAAATCTGCCGGATCGAGCGGGATGTGACCGGGCACAATCGGTTTGCTCGTGCCGATCGATGGAGGAAGCGAGGCGCGCAGGGCCGCTGCGGGGAACAGGGCGCGGCGGGTGGTCGCCTCGGCCAACACACGCTGGAGGGTGCCCGGATCGCTGTCGGGGCTGGCGTCGGTTGCCAGGAACGCGTAACGCTCGCCGAGTGCGAGCCCGACGAGTGCGCCTGCGTTGCACCAGTTCCCGTCGTCCTCGCCGATCGACATGTCGGGGTGCGCCCGCCGGAGGTGGCTGTTGTGCGCGAACACCAGGCTCGGCCCGCGTCGCTGCTCCTGCGCGACGATCGCGAGCAGGTTCTCGGCCATCATCTCGGCGCGCAGGCTGAGCAGGGTCGCGATGCGATCGGGTGCGGGACTGGCCATCGCCGCGTGATAGCGCAGCAGACCCTGGGCGGTGCGCGCGTGCGCGACGGCGTGGTCGTAACCGGTGGGGTCGGCGGGACGCAGTCGGGGTGCCGCGCGGCGCAGTGCGCTGGCGAGATCGTCCGCGACGATGCGCAGGGCGCGAGCGCGATCGGAGTCGCCGATGGACGCCGCCGGGTCGAACATGGCGGCCTGGTTCGTCCAGTCCGCGTCCTCGCCGAGCAGCGCGCCGAGGTCGCGGACTGATTCGGGCCACAGCGCTGCGGGCAGGTAGTCGATGACCGAGGACAGTGCACGTCGCGGGCTCGGCGCACCGGAGTACTCCACCGGCGCGTCGAAGCCGTGGAAGCGAACTCGATCCTGCGGCGCGCGGTCGGCATTGTGCGCGCGAAGCCATTCGACGAGTTCACGGTTGCCGGGCACGGCGCCGAACCCGTGGCTGAACCCGGTCGCGAGCACCGTGTCGATCTCCGCCGGTGCCCCTGCCACGTAGTCGTCGACGACAGACGCGGCGAAGAAGTCGATCTCCAACACGATCGACCGGTACCCCCGTTCGACGAGGTGTCCGAGAAGTTCGTTGCGCAGCAACGGGAACGCCTCGATCCCGTGTGTCGGCTCGCCGAGGGCGAGTAGAGCCGGCGGCTCGGTCCGCGCGGCGAGCAGTTCGTCGACGGCACGGCCCAGGCCGGCCGGGTCGTCGAGCTGGCGGCCGATTTCACGCAGTGTTGCGGCGGTGGACATGAACACCCCTTTTCGGAAGGCACTGCCCTCGACAGTATCGTTGAATATTCCAGTGAATCTTCGGCGACTTTTACCGGGGATTCAGAGATCAAAGCCTCAATCGGAGGTGCAAGCTGCGTCCCATCGACCTTGCCCGGGAACACGGGTTGTCCGCACAGGCGATCCGCAACTACGACGACGCGGGCATCCTCCCGCCGACCGAGCGGAGCGCGTCCGGTTACCGGCGCTACACGCCCTTGCACGCGCAGGCCCTACGCGCCTTCCTCGCGTTGCGCGGTGGCCATGGGCACCAGCGCGCAATGGAAATCATGCGCGCGACCAACCAAGGAGATGCCGAGTCCGCCTACCGGCTCATCGACGCCGCACACGTCGCGCTGCTCGCCGAACGCGACACCCGCACCGAGGTCGCATCAGCCCTGGGCAGCCTGTCCACCACAATGCCGACCCCGGTGACCGGTCGACCGCTGACCGTCGGTGAGCTCGCGCGTCGGCTCGGCGTGCATCCGGCCACGCTGCGTGCCTGGGAGACCCAGGGCATCCTGCGCCCCGAACGCGATCGGGCAACGGGTTACCGCGAATACGGACCGGACTGCGTGCGCGACGCCGAGATCGCACGGCAGCTGCGCCGGGGCGGCTACCTGCTGCCCCAGGTCGCGCAGTTCATCGCCTCGCTGCGCGAGGCGGGCGGGGCGGACGCGCTGAGCGCCTTCCTCGACTCCTGGCAGGACCGGTTGGCCACCCGCAGCCGCAACCTTCTCGCCGGCGCGGCCCAGCTCGATACCTACCTCACCCTGCTCGATCAGACGTCCCTGACCTGCCACGCCGCCGTGTCACGAGGCCCACAGCGGACCCCGTGACACGCTGCGGCCGCGCGGGTCGACAGATCGTGGGCGAGGCCCTGCGGCAGGCCATGGAGCAGTGGCGGGAGCACTTGACCGCCCGTGGCGCTGGGCGACAGTAACGATCCCTCGCTGCTGTCGGCTCCGATGCTGCCCGTCGTGCCCGCCCCGGTCGCTACCGCGAAATTCGCGACGAGTTCTCGATACGGGCGACCGCCGCGTCGAGGGCGAGGTTCATCGCGTACTCGTACTCGGCCCGGCTGTCGAATCGCGCCAGGTAGGGAGCCGCCTCGGCTACGGCGGGAAGTCCCGAGTGTTCGAGCGTGGCTTGGCGTTCGGCGATGCCTTCGGTGTCGTCGGTGCCGTAGGTGGGGCCCGCGTTGACTTCGCGAAGCAGGGTTCCGATGAGTGCGGCGAGCAAGGTGCGCATCAGGTGGACGGCTTCCCGCGGGTCGCAGTCGGCGGCGCGCAAAACCTCGAGGACCCGCTGAATCGGCGCCAAGCCCTCGAACGAGGCCAGTTGCCGGGTGAGCACGAGCGCAGCGGCTTCGGGGTGTAGCAAGGCGCGGTCTCGGAATGCGTCGGCGATGGCGCGCAGATCGCCTCGTAGGTCGCCCGCGGGGGGTGGCAGTGCGATCGAGCCCAGGAAGTGCTCGGTGACCGCGTCGAGCAGGCCGTCTTTGCCGTCGACGTGGTTGTACAGGCTTTTCGGGTCGACGCCGAGCACGCGTGCGACGGCTCGCACGCCGACGCCGCCGACTCCCTCGGTGCCGATGACTTCGAGGGTTGCCTCGACGATCCCGGCGCGGGTGAGCTGGGCCGCGCCTTTCGGCGGTCGTCCGCGGCGGGTGGTGGAGGCAGGAGTGGTCATATCGCCATCTTTCCGTAACCCCTTGATTGAATCCACATCGTGGGTATAAGTTCGTCTCCACGAAAACCCACACTGTGGATATTGGAGATCCGAATGCGCTTTCCCTGGGGTCCGACCACCGTCGACGACCTTCCGGCCGTGGGGGACCGTATCGACGCCTTCGGCGACGCGACGAAAGGCGACGACAGTCCCGGTGCCCGGTTGCGGGTGGTTCGGGAACGGGCACGCTCGTTCCGCCGCGAGTTCCCGAGCACCGGCACACCGGACAGCGTCACGACATGCGACCTGGTGACACTGCCGTATCCGACACGGTTCGGTCTGTTCCGTGCTTCGCGGGCGATCGCGCCGTTCCTGTCGATCACCAACCGGATGCTCGTGGTCCGCTGGCACGACTCCGCCCATCGCCGCCGGACACTGCTGTTCGAGCCCTCGGATGTCGAACTAGGTAGGTACACGCCGTATTTCGCCAACCTGTCGCAGCGCACCCCGCGAGTGCTCGAGCGGCGGGTCGTTCGCGAGCACGGCACCGTGCTGGGCCATCTCGCGCGGTTGGGGATCGGGCCCGAGGAAGTCGACTACCTGATGTTCGACCACCTGCACACCCAGGACTTGCGCCGGTGGGTCGGCGCCACGGTCCATCAGGACGATCTCGAGTGCACGCCGCGGGCGATCTTCCCGAACGCGAAGGTGATCGTGCAGCGTGACGAGCTGGCCGCGATGGCCGAACTGCATCCACTGCAGCGCCCGTGGTATCAGCCAGCGGCGTACCGAGACGTGCCCGCCGAGGCGTTCCTGCCCATCGAGGGCTCGGTGGTGCTCGGGCCGGGCGTCGCTGTCGTCAAGACGCCGGGGCACGTATTCGGCAACCAGAGTCTGGTGCTCAACACCTCGACCGGTATCTGGGTCAGCAGTGAGAACGTGATCGCCACCGAGGCACTGACTCCCGAGCACTCCCGGTTACCCGGCCTGGCGGCGTGGGCGGCGCGCTGGCAGCAGGAGGTCGTGCTCAACGCCAACACGATCGAAACGACCGCCGAACAGTACAACTCGATCATTCTCGAGAAGACGCTGGCCGACCGCAGCGAGACCGACCCGCGATTCCTGCAGTTCTTCCCCTCCAGTGAGCTCACCGGCGCATGGACCAACCCGGGCACCCGGCCCACATTCAGCCACGGTCACATCACCCACGGACCGAGTCTTTGAGGAGTACTTCCGTGTCATCACGATTCAGCCTGCCGTCCGAAGACGTCCTGCGCGCACGCGAGAAATTGGTGCTCGACCATTTTCATGACGAGGTCCGCCAGGACTGGGACGCCACCCTGTCGACCTTCCCGCACCCGCACTACGAGCTGATCGCGCAGATGCTCGTGCACGACGGGGACGGCGAAGTGCGCGACTACTACCACGACACCCGCGTCGCCTTCCCCGATCAGGATCACGAGCTCATCGCGCTCCGGCACAGCCACGACGCGGTCGTTGTCGAATTCTGGCTGCTCGGAACACATCTCGGCCCGCTCGGCAAGATTCCCCCGACCGGTTCCAGGCACCGCACGAGGATGACGGCCTACTTCGTCTTCGACGAGCACGAGAACCTGGTGACCGAGCGGATCTACTTCGACCAGCTCACCATCCTCAAACAGCTGGTGGGCGGGCTCGACAAGCGCGATCCGCGTGACCTGCTCAAGCTCGGTCGCGCCGTCGCCGGAGCCCTCGCGATGGCCGGGGCCGAACCGGACCCGCGCCTGCTGGCCACCACACCACCCGAGCTCGGCGACTGACCGCCGTCGACGACCCGAACGCACCGTAGGAGAAGACCGTGACCATGCGCGCACTCGTCGGCGGCAAGGGATCCGACTGGATCCTCGAAAACCGTGATGTTCCCGAGCAACTCGGCGCCATCCGGGTTCAAGTGATGGCCGCAGGCCTCAACCGCGCCGATCTCTATGCCCTCGATGGCAGCTACACCGCGAACTCCCAGGGCGAAGGCCCGTTCATCGCCGGTATGGAAGTGGCGGGAGTGGTCGAGACCTCGAGCCCGCTCGCGCCGCACCTGCCCGTCGGCACCCGCGTCATGGGCATCACCGCCGGCGCCTTCGCCGACTACGCCCTGTGCCATCCACGGCTGGTTGTCCCCATCCCCGGCAACCTCGGTTTCGACGAGGCCGCGACGCTGCCGGTGGGACTCGTCACCGAGCACGACGCGCTCGTCACTCAAGCCGGATTCCATTCCGGGGGAACCGTTCTCATCGTCGGCGGAACCAGTTCGATCGGCCTGATCGGCATCCAGCTGGCCAGGGCCCTCGGCGCTGAAACGGTCATCGCGACAACCACCAGTGCGCACAAACGCGCCGCGCTGGCAGAGGCAGGAGCCGACGTCACGGTCGATACCGCCACCGAGGATCTGACCGCCGCTGTGCTGGCGGCCACGGATGGCAAGGGCGCCGACATCACCCTCGACCACGTCGGCGGCGACCTCTTCGCGCAACTTCCCGGGGCCACCGCTGTGTCGGGCACGATCGTGAGCATCGGACGGCTCGCGGGCTCAGCCACTCACGTCGATCTCGACACCATTGCCTTTCGTCGGCAACGATTGATCGGCACTACCTTCAGCATTCGCACCCGCACCGAACTCGCCGAGGTGGTCGAGGCGCTGACCGATCGGGTCCTGCCCGCTGTCGCGGACGGAAAGATCGCGCCGCGGCTGGACAGCGTCTACTCCATCGGTGACGCCGCGGCGGCGGCACTTCGCCTGCGAGACAACGACGCAACCGGCAAGATCGTCCTGTCTTTCGCCGACGCGCACACCGGTCCCGCGCCCGCGCCGAACCCGGTGGCCAACATGTTCGGCGGGATCGCCCAGATCGGCTATGTGGTACGAGACATCGAGGCGTCGATGTGCAACTTCGTCGCGTGCGGTATCGGACCGTGGTTCTACCTGCGTGGCGTGCGACCGGAGGACTTCACCTACAAGGGCGAGCCTTCGCCTATGGCGATGGATGTCGCGGTCGCCAACAGCGGTGACGTCCAGATCGAACTCATCAGCCCGGTCGGCGACGCTCCCTCGATGTATCGAGACTTCCTCGATGCGGGCAACGAAGGCGTGCAGCACGTCGCCTATTGGAGCGGGAACTATCAGGAGCTGTACGAACGGGCGATCGCGGCCGGTTTCACCGTCGGCCAGGAAGGCCGGATCGGCGGAGCCGACGGCAGATTCGCCTACCTCGAAACCGAACACCACCCGGGCACCGTCATCGAGATCTCCGACGTCGGCGGCACCAAGAAATTCGTCTTCGACCTGGTCAAGCTGGCCGCTGCCACCTGGGATGGGAGCAACCCGATCCGGATCGTCGACGCGGGCCTCATCGGCGGCGACCCCGCGGTCATGACGGCCATGCTCGGATGAGAGTTCACCACCTCAACTGCGGCACCATGCGCCCGCCACGGACGCCGGGGGGATTGGTGTGCCACGTCCTGTTGCTGGAGACCGCCACCGGGCTGGTGCTGGTGGACAGTGGACTCGGGCTGCGTGATGCCGCCGATCCCGGCGGCAGATTCGGCCCGGCGCGGTGCTACGTCCGTCCGGTGTTCGACGAGTCCGAGGCCGCCATCAGGCAGATCGAAAGCCTCGGGTACGACCCTCGTGACGTCCGCGATATCGTCCTCACCCACTTCGACGCCGACCACACCGGAGGGCTCGCCGATTTCCCTTGGGCCACGGTCCATCTCACCGCGGACGAAGCCGCCGCGGCACTTCGTCCGCGCGGGCTGATCGAGCGGGGCCGCTACCTTCCGACGCAGCGAGATCACGGCCCGGCGCTCGTCCGTCACACTCCCGGTGACGGCGAATCGTGGCAGGGCTTCGCCGCCGCAAAGGAACTCGCCGAGATCGCGTCTGGCCTCGTCATGATCAGCCTGCCCGGCCACACGCGTGGCCACGCCGCTGTCGCGGTCGACACCGGTGACCGATGGATCTTGCACGCGGGCGACGCGTTCTACCACCACGGTCAGATCGACGGCACCGGCCGTGCGCCGCGCGCTCTGACCGTCATGGAACGACTGGTCGCTCACGATCTGCCCGCGGTACGGGCCAATCACGAACGGCTCGCCGAACTCTGGACGTCAGCCGGATCGGAACTTCTCCTGGTCAACGCGCACGACCCGCACCTACTCCACCGAGCGCGACAACTCGCCACCACACGGGAACAGTGAAACCTTGCGGTCCGGACACTCCGATTCGCATGCGCGCCTCTCGATTTCTCATCTCCGTCTGGGCAAGCGCGGGCAGATCGTACGTGGCGCAGTCCTGGCTTCCGGCTGTTACCGACGGGTGCGCGACGTGATGCCGAATGCCGTTGCCGCACCGACGGCGGCGACGATGGCGATGAACCCCCAGCCGTGCTGGAAGCCGGTCAACAACTGGTCGGAGGCGACACTCAGCGACCCGACGACGGCGACCAGAACGGCGACGCCCCCGATCACCGCGACCAGCAGCACCACCCCGAGCAGATCGGGCATCCGCGCCTGCACCTGCTGCCGCCGATCCGGAACCAGGCGCAGGGCCGCGATTCCGGTCACCACACCGACCGGCAGATTGATCAGGAAGATCCACCGCCAAGACGCCTCGACCAGCGCCCCGCCGACCACGGGACCGAAGGCTGCGGCGAAGGAACTCGTTGTGGCCCAGACCTTCACCGCAGCAGGCACCTTCGCGGGCGGCAGCACCGTGAGCAGCAGCCCGAGGCTCGCAGGGGTCAGGGCGGCGGCACCGACAGCCTGCACTACCCGGAATGCCACGAGCGTCCAAAGCGACGGCGCCAGCGCGCAGGCCAGGCTGGCCAGTGTGAAAATGCCGAGCCCGACCAGGAATCCCGCCTTGCGCCCGAATCGATCCGAGAAACGCCCGGCCGGAATCAACAGCGCCGCATAGACGATCGCGTACCCGTTGAGGACCCAGCTGAGGTCCGCCAGCGACGAACCCCGGTACGACTCACCGATCTCGGTGAAGGCGACGTTCACCACGAACACGTCGAGCATCGCCATGAACGCGGCCGAGCACAGCACCCACACGATCGCGGTCGAATGATCCCGACTCGGCCGTAGCGTCGCCGTCTCGGCTATCTCATGCATCAGGAATCCCTTCTTGTCCACACGGTCCGACCTCGGAACGACGAAGTCTCAAAGAACATACGTCCGACCGTATGTTAATTATAACCGCTCCGATCGGGAGCGCGGAGCATCTCGGCACGGCTCGACACGGCAATGCCGGCACGGTGGCAATACCACGGACCGAGCCGACGGCATACGATCGACCGTATGGCGACATCTGAGCGGCGGGCTGCCGAGGAAACCACCGACCGGCGTTTACTGCGCGGCGCGCAGTCGCGGCGGATCGTGACCCGGCGAGCGGTCGACATCGCCTCGCTGGACGGGCTCGACGGGCTCAGCTTCGGGCGTCTGGCCGAGGATCTCGGCATCAGCAAGGCGGGAATCCAGACCCTGTTCCGGACCAAGGAGGGACTGCAGCTCGCCACCGCGGAAGCGGCCCGTGAGGCCTTCGTCGATGCGGTCGTCCGACCCGCCCTGCGGTCCCCCGCGGGCGTGGCACGCATTCGCGCCCTGATCGATCGGTGGATCGACTACGCCGTAAAGCCACTGTTTCCCGGTGGCTGCTTCTGGGGCGCGAACCTGCCGGAATTCGACAGCCACCCCGGGCCTGTCCTCGACCTATTGCAACAGCAACAACATGCCTGGCACACGACGCTCGCGACACAGTTCCGGAAGGCCGTCGCAGGCAGTGAGATAGCCGCGATCGATCCCGAATCGGCAGCCTTCCACGTGATCGCCCTGCTCAATGCCGTCAATCTGGCCGTGCGCCTGGGCGACGACGACCGGGTAGCGATGGCGCGACACGTGATCGACGGTTTGCTCGCCCCGGCATCACGCGATTAGGGGTCGGGCTGTGTCCTGAACTCCGCATCGCAGGATGTCTTGCAGCGCAGTCGGTCTCGATAGGAGAGATCGTCGGAAGGTGTCGGTCCCCTCTGTCACTCTCTGGGTGGGGAGACCACTGCGGCCGAAGGAGTGCGAGATGGCCGAGATCGATGACCGTCCCGAGATCAGGCTGGTGGCGCATTGCCGCCGTTGTCACGGCTGGCTGGTGTCGGCGGAATCGGTCGCGCAGGGTATCGGGCCGACGTGTGCGATCCGTGAGCGCGCCGAACAGCGCGCGGCCGCGGCGCGGGAGCTGACGCTGTTCGACATCGTGGCCTGACGGATCTCGTCACACTCGAGCACGCGACCAGCCCGCCCCACCTGTGTGCGCTGTACTCGTTGGATCCGGGCCGCAATGCCGAAGCGGCGCAGGTGATCGGCAGCGTGTTCGTGGAGGAGATGCTGCATCTGGCGCTGGCGGAAAGGCAGGCGATTCCGTCTCGGTGACACGCCGCGGTCCGGTCCGACCGGCGAACCGATCGGTGTCGACCCCGAGAGCGTCCTGCCCATGCGGCCCAATCCGCGCACGGCCGACTATCCCGAAGGCAGCCCCGTCCGCCTCGCGCAAGAGGAGTTCAACAACACCTACTGCCTGTTGCTCTTCCTGCTGGAAGACACCTTCAACGGCAGTCCTTCGCAGATGAGACGCCGTAGGGGCGATGTACGACTTGAAGTCCCAGGCCCAGGCTCTGATGAAGATGCCGAGCGGTGACGGGCGAACGACCGCGGGCCCGACCTTCGAGTACGTGCCGCCGGAACAGCGGGCCTAGTGGGGCTGACCGCCGGTGGCCGCCGCCACCGGCGGTGATCGCCAGGCAGCCGTGGGTACCCGGGGCATGTCACGAAATGGCCGACCGTCCTGTCCTCGATACAGGGGGACCTCGCCGGCCCCCGAAGCAACATTCGAACGGAAGGAATGCGCATGAAGATCGTCGTCATCGGCGGCACCGGACTTATCGGCTCGAAACTCGTCGCTCGGCTGGAGGAGCACGGCCACCAAGCGGTTCCGGCCGCGCCCAGCACGGGGGTGAACACACTCACTGGTCAAGGCGTGAAGGAGGTGCTGCAGGGCGCGGAGGTAGTGGTCGATGTCTCCAATTCGCCGTCGTTCGCCGACGACGACGTCATGAACTTCTTCCAGACCTCCACCACGAATCTGCTCGCCGCCGCCGGGGAGGCGGGCGTCGGCCACTACGTCGCACTGTCGGTGGTGGGCACGGAGCGGTTGCCGGAGTCCGGGTACTTCCGGGCGAAGGTGGCGCAGGAGGAACTGATCAAGGGCTCGGGTCTGCCGTACTCGCTCGTGCACGCGACGCAGTTCTTCGAGTTCGCGGGTGCCATCGCCGACTCGGCGACCACCGGCGGCACGGTGCGGCTGTCGGGCGCCGGTGCCCAACCGATGGCCGCCGACGATGTGGCGGCCGCCGTCGGCCGCACCGCGGCGGGCCGTCCGGTGAACGGCGCCATCGAGGTCGCAGGCCCCGAGGTATTCGGCCTCGACCAGTGGATTCGCACAGTGCTGACGGCGCGTTCCGATCCGCGCGAGGTGGTCACCGATCCGCAGGCGCAGTACTTCGGGGCGGTGCTGGAGCGCAAGAGCCTGCTGCCCGGCGAGGGCGTGCAGGTCGCGCCGACGCGGCTGTCGGAGTGGCTGGCCCGCCAGTGACCCGATCGCGGGGGGGGGGGGGGGGAGTCTCCGGCCAGCC
>NZ_CBDQZP010000002.1:0-689075 GCF_965341865.1 Nocardia sp. bgisy134 | reverse complement strand
GTACTCGGCCAGGATCGGGCCGATCACCGCGAGGGCCTCTGGCCTGGTCAGCCGGTTGTGTTCGTGACCGGTCTGACGATCGAGGATCGCGCCGCCGACATACGGCCGCCAGGTGTCCACATTGGGCCCGTAGCCCGGCCGGGAGCTGGTGCTGCTGAAGAACAGCACGTCACCGTCGAACACACCAGGCCGGTACTCGGCCGCCTGCCGGACCAGCTGCTGGTAATCGAGGTGGAGGCGTTCCAGGGCCGCGGCGTCGAGTGCGCCTAGAGCGCCTGCGGCCACCGCGCCCAGCGCGCCATCCGGCCCAGCGCCCAGCGCGCCATCCGGCCCAGCGCCCAGCGCGCCATCCGGCCCAGCGCCCAGCGCGCCATCCGGCTCAACGCCGAGGGCGCCATCGGGCGGCGCGCCCACCATGCCATCCGGCCCAGCACCCGAAGCGCCATCCGGCCCGGCGGCCGAGCCGCCATCCGCCACGGCGGCCAAGCCGCCACCTGTCATTGCGCCCAAGGCGTTCTCGCCACCGCGTAGAAGTTCGGCGGCGCGCTCGGCCAGCGGCTGCTCTCCGGCGAGCAGGTCCGGATCGATGCCGCCGAACTCGGCGAGCAGAACCTCCGGCGGCGGCATCTCCGTGGCGCTCTCGGGTTCCACGTCGGCGCGACCGTCGATGATGACCAGTGCCGATACCGTCGCGCCGCGGCGCTGGAGTTCCACGGCAACCGCGTGCGCGAGCGGTCCGCCCGCCGAGTAGCCGAGCACCCGGTACGGACCGTCGGGCTGGACGGCCTGCATCTCGTCGGCGTAGCGCGCCGCGCGTTCGGTCAGCGACATGTCCGGCTGCTCGGCGGCGACGCCGGGCGATTGCAGACCGTACACCGGATGGCCGGGATCCAGATGACGCACCAATCCCGCATAGCCCCAAGCCAATCCGATCGCCGGATGCACGCAGAACAGCGCGGGTCCGCTGCCCGAGGGCCGCAACGGCAGCAGCGGAAGCAGCGCGGGATCCACGGCGTCCGGCCCGGCCTCCCGCTGTTCGACGATGCGCTGGGCGAGCGCCCCCGGCGTGGGATCGCCGAACATCCACTGCACCGGCACGGCGCAGTCGAGTCGTTCCCGAAGCTCGGCGCACAGGCGGATCGCCACCATGGAGGTGCCGCCGAGCTCGAAGAAGTTGTCGTCCAAGCCGACCCGGTCGGCGCCGAGCACGGTCTCGAAGGCGCTGACCACCTCCTGCTCGGTCCGGGTGACGGGCGGCCGGTAGGGCAGGTCGGTGCGCCGCTGGGTCAGGTTCGGCGGCGGCTCGTAGACGACCGTTCCCGGCGGGGCCGTGACGTCCAGTTCACCGAGCAGCAGACCCGGGTTCGCGGTGACGGCGTCGAGCACCTCGACGTATCGGTCGGCGAAGGTCTGCGCGGTGGACGCTTCGAACAGATCGAGGGTGAAGGTGAGGCTGCCGCGCATACCCGCGGGCGCGCCCTCCTCGTCGAAGCGCTCGGCGAGCATCCACTCCAGATCGAACTTCGCTCCCACCGTGGGCATTTCGAGCGGACGGATGTCGAGGCCGGGCAGCGCCCCCGGTTCGCGCTCGAAGTTCTGGAAGACGAGCAGCACCTGGAACAGCGGATGGTGGGCCGTGGAGCGAGCCGGGGCGAGCAGCTCGACCAGCCGCTCGAACGGCAGGTCGGCGTTGCCGAAGGCGTCCAGATCGCTGTCTTTCGTTGCGCCGAGCAGGCTTTCGAAGGTGTCCTCGGGACGCACCCGGCTGCGCAGCACCAGTGTGTTGACGAACATGCCGACCATCTCGTCGAGTTCGCCGTCGCCGCGCCCGGCGATGACCGAGCCGATCGCCACGTCCTGCTCCTCGGAGAGCCTGCCGAGCAGCACGGCGAGCGCGGCGTGCGCGACCATGAAGATGCTGACTCCGTGCCACCGGCACATCTGCTGAATTCGTTGCTGCACAGCGGCATCGATGTCGAACTCGACCACGCCCGCGCGGTGGGTGGACACCGCGGGCCGCGGATGGTCGCTCGGCAGGGTCGAGACCTCGGGCAATCCGTCCAGCGCGGCGCGCCAGTACTCGAGCTGCCGGTGCGCGACGCTGTCGGGATCGTCGTCGGCGCCGAGCAGTTCGTGCTGCCACAGGGCGTAGTCGGCGTATTGCAGTGGCAGCGGCGACCAGAACGGTGCGGCGCCCGCGCGGCGGGCCACGAAGGCCATCATCACGTCGCGGGTCAGCGGCGCCAGCGACCAGCCGTCGGAGGCGATGTGGTGCATGACCACCACCAGTACCGCCCGCCGCGCGTCGAGCCGCAGCAGCGAGACGCGGATCGGGAGCTCGGTGGTGAGATCGAAGCCCTGCGCGATGGCCGCGGCGACGCGCCCCGGCACCGTGTCCGGGTCGACGTCGGAAATACGCACCGGCACATAGGCTTCCGCGAGACCGCGGACGTCCTGGTACGGCTCGCCTTCGGCGTCCACCGGATACACGGTGCGCAGCGACTCGTGGCGAGCCAGCACGTCCATCAACGCCGTCTGCAGGACCGTCGGATCCAAATCGCCCTCGACCTCGACCGCGATCGGCACGTTGTGCGCCGGTGACGCGGGGTCGTACCGATTGAGGAACCACATCCGCCGCTGCGCCGCCGAGAGCGGAATACGGGCGGGGCGATGACGCGGACCCGGCCGCAGACCGGGAGCCGCGGCCGCGGTACGCACCGCCTCGGCCAGTTCGACGACGGTCGGGGCGTCGAAGACCATCCGCACCGGAACGCGGGTGTCCAGCGCGGCGCCGAGACGGGCCGCGATGCGGGTCGCGATCAGCGAATTGCCGCCGAGCGCGAAGAAGTTGTCGTCCAGGCCGACCCGTGGCACACCGAGCAATTCACCGAAGGTGTCGGCGACGACGCGCTCGGCGGGCGTGTTCGGCTCGCGGAACCGCCCCGCCCTGATGTCAGGGGCCGGGAGGGCGCTCCGGTCGAGCTTGCCGTTCGCGGTGCGCGGCAGGGCGTCGAGCACGACGAGCGCCGACGGCACCATGTACGACGGAAGCCGCTGGGCAATCGAGGTTTTCAGCGCCTCGAGGTCGATCGTGGAGAGGTTGGACGGCTCGCCGTCGTGCGGTTGCGCGGCGTGCGCCTCAGCCTCGAATGCCGCAGACTCCTGTACCTCCGTGTCAACTGCCGCAGCTCTGTGCGCCTCTGCCTCAGCCTCGCGCACCCCAGCGTCAACTGCCGCAGCCTTGTGCGCCTCTGTCTCAGCCTCGTGCACGCCGTCCTCGAGCGCCTCAGCGCCGAGCGGCTTCGCCCCACGCGCTTCTGTCTCAGCGTGCACCTCGGCCTCGAGCGCCTCAGCGTCGAGCGGCTTCGCCCCATGCGCCCCTGCATCGACTGTCTCCGCCGTACGTGCCTCCACTCCGAGCGTCTTCGCGTCGTCGGTCTCCGCCTCGCGCGTCGCGGCGTCGGCTGCCTTCGCCTCGAGCGTCTCCATGCCGTGCGCCTCCGCATCGCGCACCTCGGCGTCCAGAGCCTTCGCCTCGTTCGACCCGGCCCCGTGCGGCACTACGTAGCCGACCAGCAGCTCGCCCACGGCCGGATCGGTGTACACCGTGACAGTCGCCTGGTGCACCGCGGGATCGCTGGCCAGCGCGGACTCGATCTCGCCGAGCTCGATGCGCAGCCCGCGCAGCTTGACTTGCAGGTCGCCGCGGCCCAGGTAGTCCAGTGCGCCGTCGCGCCTGCGCACCAGGTCGCCGGTGCGGTACATGCGTTCGCCCGGCGCGCCGTAGGGATCGGGGACGAATCGGGCGGCGCTCAGCGCGGGTCGGCCGTGGTAGCCGCGCGCGAGGGCACGGCCGGACAGATACAGTTCGCCGGCGACGCCGTCGGGCACCGGGTGCAGCCGCTCGTCGAGCACGCGGGCCGCGAGGCCGGGGGCCGGGCCGCCGATGGTGATCTCGTCGCCGGGACGCAGGGCCTCGCTGCCCGTCGCCCAGATCGTGGTCTCGGTGGGGCCGTAGTCGTTGAAGTGCAGGCGATCCGGCGCGGCCCACCGCTCGACCAGTTCCGGCGGGCACGGCTCGCCGCCGGTGATGATGGCGCGCAGCGCGGGCTCGGGGCCGAGCGCGGCGGCATCGACCGAGCCCAGCGCCGACGGCGTCAGCGCGATGTGCGAAACACGTTCGCGGGCAAGCAATTCACCGAGTTCCGGCCCGCCGAACGCGGTGGGACCCGCGATCACGAGCGTGGCCCCTGAGCCGACGGCCATGAGCAGTTCGAGCGCCGCGGCGTCGAAGCTCGGTGACGCCACGTTGAGCACGCGCGAGTCCGCCGTAATGCGCATCCGATCGCGTTGGGCGGCGGTGAGATTCGCCAGGCCCTCGTGGGTGACGACGACGCCCTTCGGCCGTCCGGTGGACCCCGAGGTGAAGATGACGTAGGCCGGGTTCTGCCAGCGCACCGGCGCCGTGCGTTCGGCGGCGTCGATCGGCGCACCGGCGGCCGAGTTCACCAGCTCGGTCGTCGCCGGATCGTCGAGCGCGAGCCAGTGCACCTGCGGCTCGCCGGAGGTCTCCACGGATTCGTCGAATCCCGAGCCCGGCAGCGACGGCGCGACGGCGCGGACCGTCACCCCGAGCCGCGCCCCGGAATCGTCCAGGATCTGGGCGATCCGCTCGGCCGGGTAGGCGGGGTCGATCGGCACGAACGCGGCGCCGGTCTTGGCCACCGCCCACACCCCGAGCACCGCGTCCAGCGAGCGTCGGATGGCGATCGCGACCAGCCCTTCCGGGCCCGCTCCGGCGCCGATGAGCACCCGAGCCAACCGGTTGGCGTGCTCGTCGAGTTCGCGATAGGTGAGGCGGGTGACGCCATCGACCACCGCGACGCCGTCCGGATTGGCGGCCACCGCGTCGGCCAGCAACCGCGGCAGCACGGTCGGTTCGGCCACCGAAGGGCGAGCCGGGATCGCGAGGGCCGTGCGCTCTTCCGGGTCGAGCAGGTCGACATCGCCGACGGGCGCTTCGGGATCGGCGGCGACGGCGCGCAGCAGCCGCAGCCAGCGGTCCGCGAAACGCTCGACGGTCTCGTGGTCGAACAGATCGGTGGCGTAGCCGAAGCGGATCGTCAGGCCGGACGTCTCGTCCGCCGCCACCGTGACGCTGAGGTCGAACCGCAGGCTCTGCTGTTCCAGTTCCACCGCGGCCACGTGCAGATCGGGCAGGGTGAGTTCCACCGGCGCGAGATTCTGGAACACCAGCATCACCTGGACCAGCGGGTGCCGCGCCGCCGAGCGGGCCGGATCGAGCACGTCGACGAGGCTCTCGAACGGAATGTCGGCATGCGCGAAGGCGTCCAGATCGGTGCGCCGGATCCCGGCCAGCAGTTCGGCGAACGACGCGGCGGAGTCGATCTCGGTGCGCAGCACGACGGTGTTGACGAACATGCCGACCACGTCGTCCAATTCGGCCGCGCCGCGACCGGCGACCGGCGTGCCGATCGCGATGTCCGGTGTGCCGCTGAGCCTGGCGAACAGGGCCGCGAGCGCGGCGTGCAGCACCATGAACAACGAACTCTGGTGCGTCCGGCCGAGTTCGTCCAGCGCGGCGGCCGATTCGGCGTCGAGGGTGCGCAGCACGGTGCCCGCGCGCAGCGACGGGATGGCCGGACGCGGCCGGTCGGCGGGCAGCTCGAGGCGGTCGGGCAGGCCCTTCAGCGTGGTGGTCCAGTAGTCCAGCTGGGCGGTGAGCAGGGATTCCGGGTCGTCGGGGGAACCGAGCCGTTCCCGTTGCCAGAGTGTGTAATCCGCGTACTGCACGGGCAATTCGGTCCAGTCGGGAACGACGCCGTGGGACCGCGCCGCGTAGGCCGCGAGCACGTCCCTGGCGAGCGGGCCCATGGAGAAGCCGTCCGCGCCGATGTGGTGCACCACCACGACGAGGACGTGCTCGTCGGCGGCGATGCGGAACAGGCGCAGCCGCAACGGGACCTCCGACGCCACGTCGAAACCCTTGGTGACGCAGTCGAGTACCGCGGCGGGCAGCTCGTCGGCCGCGATCGCGGTCGGCTCCGGATCCAGTTCGAGCGCGTCCGGCGGCAGCACGACCTGGTAACCGACGCCGTCGCGCGCCGGGTACACGGTGCGCAACGCCTCGTGCCTGGCCAGCACATCGGACAGCGCCGCGCGCAGTGCGGCCACGTCCAGGGCGCCGCGCAGGCGGAGCACCGCGGGGATGTTGTACGCGCCCGATTCCGGGTCGTACTGGTTGACGAACCACATCCGCTGCTGGGCGGGCGCGAGCGGAATCCGCTCGGGTCGCGGCCCGGAGCGGGGTCCGATGCTCGGCCGCGCGCCGTCGCCCGCCGCGGGCAACCGAGCGGCCAGCGCACGCACCGTCGGCGCCTCGAACAGCAGCCGGACCGGCACCTGGATGTCCAGTGCGGCGCCGAGCCTGGCGGTCACCCTGGTCGCGGACAGCGAATCGCCGCCGAGTGCGAAGAAATCGTCGAACGCGCCGACGCCGGGACGATCGAGCACCGCACCGAAGACCTCCGCGACGACGCGCTCGACGCCGATCGGGGCCACGTATTCCACGGCGACGCTCTCGGGTTCGGGCAGCGCGCGCACGTCGACCTTGCCGTTGCCGGTCACCGGCAGGACGTCCAGCACGGTCACCGCCGCGGGCACCAGGTGGCGGGGCAGGCGGCGCACCAGATGGTCGCGCAGGCGCGCGGCGTCCAGTTCGGCGCCCGCCGTCGGTGCCACGTAGGCCGCGAGCGCCAGATCGCCGGTGGGGCCGCGCCGCGGCACGGTGACCGCGAGCCCGACGCCGGGCAGGTCGCGTAGCGCCGCGTCGACCTCGCCCGGCTCGACCCGGATGCCGTGCAGCTTCACTTGGGAGTCGTTGCGGCCCACGTATTCCAGGCCGCTGTGCGAGACGCGCCGGACCAGGTCGCCGGTGCGGTACATCCGGTCGCCGGGGGCTCCGAACGGGTTGGGCACGAACCGCGCGGCCGTGAGCCCCGCACGACCGTTGTAACCGCGCGCCAGGCCGGGACCCATCAGGTACAGCTCACCGACCGTCCCGACCGGTGCGGGCCGCAGCCAGCGGTCGAGCGCGACCAGCCCGAATCCGGGCATCGGCGCGCCGAGACCCGCGACCTCGCCGGGAACGAGCGCCCCGCTGAAGGTCGCGGCGACGGTCGCCTCGGCCGGGCCGTAGGAGTTCATCATCGACCGCCCGGCGCCGACCCGGGCGGTGAGCTCGGGCGGACAGACCTCGCCGCCGGTGACCACGGTGCGCACGCCGTTCCACGACGCGGTGGAGAGCGTGGCCAGCACGGCGGGGGGCGCGATGACGTGGGTCACCTCGTTCGACACGATCACGGACGTCAGCTCGTCGCCCGCGGTCGCCACCGCGGGCGCGACCACCAGTGTGGCGCCGTTGTAGAAGGTGGACAGCCACACCAGCATCGCGGCGTCGAAGTTCGGGTTCATGCTGAGCAGGACGCGATCGCCCGGCCTGGCCCGCATGCGCGCCGAGGTCCCCACCGCGAGTCCGGCGAGTCCGACGTGGGTGACCATGACGCCCTTGGGCGTTCCGGTGGATCCCGAGGTGTAGATCAGGTAGGCCGGGTGTTCCGCGCGCAGCGGACGCGACCGGTCGGTGTCGGTGACCGGCGCGTCGGAATGCTCCGGCAGCTCGGCGACCAGCGCCGGATCGTCGAGCAGCAGCCAAGACACGGTGCCGGGCAGTCGATCTCGGTGTTCCGCAGTGGTGATGCCGAGCGGCGCGGCGCTGTCGGCGGCGAGCGTCGCGAGGCGATCCTCGGGATGGTCGACGTCGACGGGGACGAACGCGGCGCCGGATTTCGCGATCGCCCAGACCGCCACGAACCAGTCGACGGACCGCGGCAGCGCGAGCAGCACCCTGGTCTCGGGGCCAGCCCCGGCGGCGATGAGCTTGCGGGCCAGGCGATTCGAGCGGGCATCGAGTTCCACGTAGTCCAGCGTCGACGCGACGTCCTCGATCGCGATACGTCCCGGGCGCACGCCGCAGCGCAGCAGATCGGGCAGCAGCCGCGCCGGCTGCGGGCGGCAACGCAGCACCTCGGCGCGATCCACGCCGGACACCGCGGCGACCTGCCCCGCCGGGTCGGTGGCCATGCGATCGAGCATCCGCACCAGGCGCGCGCCGATCGCGTTCGCCTCGTCGGCGTCGAAGAATCCGGTGGCGCAGTTCAGGATCAGCCGCAGGGTGTCGCGCGCGTGGGCGGCCAGGGAGAGCGGGTAGTGGGTGCCGTCGCGGCCGCGGAAGTCGCGGACCCGCAGTGCCGCGTGCTCGGCGGCGCCGCGCAGCGCCGCCGCGTCCACCGGATACGACTCGTAGACGATGGCGGTGTCGAACAGCACGCCGAGCCCGGTGGCGGACTGGATCTCGGTGAGCCCGGCGGTGTGGTGGTCGAGCAGTGCGCCCTGCTCGCGCTGGACCCGGCGCAGCAGGTCACCGACCGACTCGGCCGGATCGAGGGCGATGCGCACCGGAAGGGTGTTGACCATCATGCCGACGATCCGCTCCGCGCCGGGCAGATCGGCCGGGCGACCGGAAACCGTTGCGCCGAAGACGATGTCGGTCTCGCCGGTCAGCTCGGCGAGCAGCATGCCCCATGCGCACTGCACCACCGTGTTGAGGGTGACGCCCTGGTCGGCCGCCATGCGCTGGAGGACGAGGGCGCTCGCGGGCGCGAGCGGCAGCTCCAGATCCAGCTTCCCCGCGCCGGTGCGCAGCGGGGTGCGGCCCGCGGTGACCAGCGTCGGGCCGGACAGTCCGGACAGCGCGTCCGTCCACGCCGCCATCGCCGCGGCGCGGTCCCGGCGCGTCAGCCATTCCAGATAGTTGCGGTAGGAGACCGACGGCGGGAAACCCGCTCCGTCCCCGCCGCTTTCGTATCGCGCGAGCAGCTCGGCGAGCAGCAGCGGCATGGACCAGCCGTCGAGCACCAGGTGGTGGTTGGTGACGAGCAGCCGGATGTCGTCGTCGCCGCACCGCGCGCACACGAACCGAACCAGCGGCGGGCGCGCCGTGTCGAACGGCGCCGCCAGCTCGCGCGCCGCGAACGCGTCGAATTCGGCGGGATCGACGTCCACCGTGCGCCACGGCACCTCGACGTCGGCGAGCACGATCTGCACCGGCTCGTCGGCTCCCGCCACGAACGCGGTGCGCAGCGCCTCGTGTGCCCGCACGGTCGCGGTGGCGGCGGCCGCCAAGCGCTCGATGTCCACGGCGCCGTCGAATTCGAACACGGCCTGCACCGCGTACTCGTCGGTGTGGCCCGCGGACAGTTGCGCGTGGAAGAGCAGACCCTGCTGCAGCGGGGCCAGCGGCCACACGTCCGCCATGTCGGGATACCGTGCGGCCCAGGCGTCCAGCTGTCGCTGACCGACCGCGACCAGGGGCAGATCGGAGGGCGTCAGCTTGCCCGCATCGGGCTCGGCCAGCGCGCCCGCCAGCTCCTCGAGCGCGGAGATCCATTTCCCGGCAAGGGCTTCCATCTCCGCACCGTCGACGATCCCCGAGGCGTAGCGCCACACCGCGTGCAGCACCGAACCTTGCGGGCCCTCGACGACCACCGCGTCGATCGCCAGGACCGCCGAGGCGGGCAGTTCGGCGCCGCCGCCACCGCCCAGGCTCGCCGCGAGCGAGACCGGAAGCCACGGCACCGCGTTCTCCGTCGCGTCGGATTCGCCCTCGGCCACCTGGCCGAGATAGTTGAATCCGAGCTGCGGATGCGGGGCCGCGCCGAGGACGGCGGCGGTCTGCGGGTTCGAGTGGCGCAGCAGGCCGAAGCCGATGCCGCCGCGCGGGACGGCGCGCAGCTGTTCCTTCACGGTGGCGAGCGCGTCCAGCGGACCGGTGTCGCCGATCTCGAGCCGGACGGGGAACTGGCTGGTGAACCAGCCGACGGTGCGGGAGAGGTCGGCGCCGGGGACGGCGGCCTCGTCGCGGCCGTGCCGCTCCAGCATGACGAGCGCGGGACCGATCGCCGCGCGGTGTTCGGCGAGCGCCGTGGCCAGCGCGGCGAGCAGAGCCTCTTCCATGCCACAGCGGTAGGTCGCGGGCAGCCGGTCGAGCAGCGTCGCCGTGGTCGCCGCGGGCAGGCGCAGCTCCAGCCTGTCGAGGGTGTCGCCGGTGTCGACGACCGGGTCGAGCGCGCGGCGGCCGAGCGGCGGATCGGGAGTGGTGAGCACGGCGGCCCAGTAGTCGGCCTCGGCGGTCCACGTCTCGGTCGTCGCCGCCTCGGTGAGGGCGTGCGCCCACGTGCGCATGGAGGTGCCGACGGACGGCAGCTCGGGCGTCTCGTCGGCGCGCACCTGCGCCCAGGCGGAGATCAGATCGGCGATCAGGATGCGCCAGGACACCGCGTCGACCGCCAGGTGATGGACGACGAGCACGAGCAGGCCCGCGCCATCCCGGCCCGGATCCAGCCAGGTCGCCGCGACCATGACGCCCGCGTCGGGCGCCAGCCGCGCGGCGACCGCCTCGACCGCGGATTCGGTATCGACGCTGTCGATTTCGTGGCACGGGACGCGAACGAGCACCGACTCGGGCGCGATCGTCGCGGGCGGCGCGACCTCCAGGCCGCCGCGAACGACCCTGGCGCGCAACATGTCGTGCCGATCGAGCACCGCGCCCAGGGTGCGCACGAGTTCCGACTCGCTCAGCCCGGCGGGCAGCGCGAGCACCATGGATTGACTGAACCGCTGCCACCCCGGCTGCTCGAGCAGCCAGTCCACGATCGGCGTCCGAGGCAGGAAACCCACGCCGCCGCCGGGCAGTTCGGCCAGTACCGTCCGCTCGCCGGGCGCGGTGACCACCGACGCCAGCGCGGCGGGCGTCGGATGCTCGAACACGTCACGCGCGGAGAACACCAGACCGGCGGCCCGGCCGCGGGCGACCAGCTGGATGGACAGGATCGAATCGCCGCCGAGCGCGAAGAACGAGACGTCCGCTCCGACCGCGGGCACGCCGAGTACCTCGGCGAACAGCGCGCACAGTGCGCCCTCGGCTTCCGTCGCCGCCGCGCGCGGCGCCGTGTCGGCCGTCGGCTCGGGCAGCGCCCGCCGATCGACCTTGCCGTTGCTGGTGAGCGGCAGGGCGTCGAGCACGGTGATGGTGCCGGGCACCATGTGGCCGGGCAGCCTGCGCATGCAGAATTCCCGCAGCCGGGGCACGTCCAGCTCGGTGAGCTGCGAATCACGGTGCACCGGAACGATATACGACGCCAGCATGGCACGGCCGGACGCACCGGTGCGTACGACCGTGACGGCGATCTCCACCTCGGGATGCGAATCGAGCACCGCGTCGACTTCCCCCGGCTCGACGCGCATTCCGCGCAGCTTGACCTGGAAATCGCTGCGGCCCAGGTAGTCCAGCACCACACCGTCGGAACTCGCCCGCGCCGTGTCGTCGAACGGTTCGACCGAACGCCAGCGGACCAGGTCACCCGTGCGGTACATCCGGCTTCCCCACGGGCCGAACGGATCGGCGACCAACCGGTCCGCCGTCAAGCCGGGGCGTCCCGCGTAACCGCGGGCCACGCCGGGTCCGGCGATGTAGAGCTCTCCCGGCGTGCCGATCGGCACCGGGCGCAGCCTGCGGTCGAGCACCATCAGCCGGGCGCCGGGCACCGGCCTGCCGATGCCGGAGGGGCGCTCCGGGTCCATCGCGTCGGTGAAGGTGGCCGCGACGGTGGTCTCGGACGGGCCGTAGGAGTTCACCAGCCTGCGGCCGGGACCGAAGCGCGCCACCAATTCCGGCGGACAGATCTCGCCGCCGGTGGAGACGGCGACCACGCCGTCCAGCGCACCCTCCGGCAGCGTCGCGAGCACGGCGGGCGTCGAGCACACCTGGGTGATCCCGAAATCGGCGACAGCGGTGGACAATTCGACGCCCGCCATGGACTCGCCGCGGCCGATCACCATCGTCGCGCCGTTGCCGAAGGCGATGAGCAGTTCGAGCATGGATGCGTCGAAGCTCGGGTTCAGACAGTGCAGCACGCGCGAGCCGACCTCCGGCCGGTAGGCCTCGCGCACGGCGTCGGCCAGGCCCGCGATGCCCGCGTGGGTGACGACGACGCCCTTCGGCACGCCGGTCGACCCGGAGGTGAAGACGATGTAGGCGGTGTGGTCGAGGCGGACGTCGGCACGCGGCCGGAATCCGGTCGAATCCTCCCCTGCGGCTTCACCTTCCCCAGCTTCTCGCGCACCGTCGCCGGGTTCGAGGGCCGCGAGAACCGCCGCATCCGTATCGATCTCGAGCCACTGCACCCCATCGGGCAGCAGGGACGCCTGATCACTGGTCGTAATACCAATGCGCGCACCGCATTCCGCCGCCATCTTGGCGACCCTCTCGGCTGGATTCCCGGTGCCGACGGGCACATACGCCGCGCCGGAACGCACCACGCCCCAGAACGCGAGCACCGATTCCACCGAGCGCGGCAGGGCGACGAGCACGGCGTCGTCCGGTCCCGCGCCCAGCTCGGCCAGCCGTCCGGCCAGCACCGCCGCGGCACGGTCGAGCGCGCCGTACGTCACGGTGCGGGCGCCGTCCACCACGGCAGCGGTGTCCGGACCCGCCGCGCGCAGCCCCTCGTCGAGCACATCGGAGAGCAGCCTGGGAACGGACGGCATCGGCCCGTGCGCGCCCGTGCGCAGTGCGAGTTCGTCGTCGAGGAAGTACTCGACGTCCCTGACCGCGGCGTCGGGCTCGGCCTCGAGCAGACCCTCGAACAGCTTCACGAACCGCAGGTGATGGCGGGCCAGCGTCTCCTCGTCGTAGAGATCGGGATTGGCGGTGAAATCGAGGTGGACCGGCGCCTGCGCGCCGTGCTGGTAGATGTTGACGAACAGGTCCTCGATCGGGCCCGAGGTGAGCACGTGCAGGCTGGTCTCGATGCCGGTGAATTCGACCTCGCCGGGGAACAGCATGATGTTGACCACCGGGCCGACGAGATTGCGTCCGCCCGTCGCCTCGACCTCGCCCGTCGCCTGCCGGATCTCCTCGTGCCGGTACCGCTGGTGGCGCAGCGCGCCGGAGACCTCGATGCGGATCGCGTTCACGATCTCGGCCAGCGTGGTCCGCTCTCCGACCGTGACGTGCAGTGGAACGACATTGGCCAGCATGCCGCTCGACCGGCGCAGCATCGCGGTGGTGCGCCCGGAGACCGGCAGGCTCAGCACCACGTCGTGCGCACCGGTGGCCTGCGCGTAGTAGACCGCCAGCGCCGCCATCACCAGCCCGGGGGCACCGACGCCGAAACGCGTTGCCGCGGCGTCGAGTCGAGCCTTCACCTCGTCGGACAGCTGGTGCCGGTGATCACGCCCGAGCGCGTGGGCGGGCGCGACGCCCGTCACCAGGCTGCATCGCTGCGGCATCTCCGCGATGCGCTGCTCCCAGTACTCCGCGTCGGCGGTGAACCGGCTGGACTCCCGATAGCTCATCTCCGAGTCGTAGATCTCGCGCAGCGTGGCCGCCTTGTTCGGCTTCGGCTCCTCGCCCGCCAGCGCCGCGTTGTACAGCTCGGCCACGCGGTACAAGCCCGTCACGGAGGCGAACCCGTCCACTGCGATGTGGTGCGCGCGCCCGTACCACAGCACCCGATCGGGTGCGACGCGGATCAACACCGATGCTCCTGGCCGCTCACCCAACAGGTCCACCGGTGCGGCGAGGTCCGCCCGCATCCACCGCATGGCCTCGGCGTCCGGATCCGCGGAATCGCTGAGATCCACGTAGGACAGCGTGGTGTCGAGGCTGTGGTCGACGACCTGATAGGGACGCGAGTCGCGCTCACCGAAGCGCAGCAGCACCGATTCGAACTCGCGCGCGGCGCGGCCCGCGACCTCGACGAGGGTGTCGACGTCCAGCGGGCCGCGCATCTCGATGTACTGGGCCTCGTTGAGCGGCACGGAAGGATCGAGCTGCTGGGCGTACCACATGCCCAGCTGCGCGGGCGAGAGCGGGAACTCCCCGTTCTGGCCCGTGTCGATCCCCCGCGCGGCCGAAAGTCCGTGCGTCATAAGTCGATCCCTTGGTCGTCGATCGCTGTCTGTCTCAGCTGGCTTTCCGCGGCCCCAGATGGACCGGCCTGCCGTTCTTGGTTGCCGTCGCCGGGCCGCCCTGCTCCGATTGCAGCTGGTAGGCGGGCACATCGAGGTTCGAGCTCGCGGTCAACCGGCCGACCACCACGTGCCGGACGTGGGCGGGCAGACCTGGCGCGAACTTCTTGACGTACGCGGCCATCCACTCCGGCCGCCCCAGCAGGAACGGGAAGTCGGTGGCCATCATGGTGCGCACCACGATCATCGGAATCGGCGAATCGAGCGGGTGGAAGTCCTTGTTCCACAACCCAGGCTCCTTGCACCCGGGGTAGAACTGCCCGAGCATGAAGCCGCGCTCGACGAATCGCGTCTTGAGTTCCGCGTGCAGGTTGTCGATCAGCGAGAACTCCCGCAGATCAGGCAGCGCGGTGACGAGGGCGCGCAGGACGGCCCCGCCGCCGTCTTCCGGTGGCAGACGCTCGAATACCTCGAGCGCGTCCTCGATGACCAGTCGCACGTACGACGGCCACGGACGCACGCCGGATACCCGGCCCACCCACATCAGATCGCGGCGCAGCGACGGTCCGACATAAGGACAGACCGGCCCGTCGCGGCCGAGCTCCGGCTCGGTACCGGTCAAATAGTCCTCGGACCAGGTCCGCACAGCGTCCACCGTGGACTTGGTGTGCGGACACGGGATCTCGGTGTCGGACAACGGGAACCATTCCATCCCCGACCGCGGTCCGATTACGATCTCGGACATGACTCACCTCGTCGCGATACGAGGTCGTGCATCGCTCCGCGAGTCTGCGCGGTCGGCGATCGACGAATCACCCCATTTTCTTCTACTCGAGTGACTCTCAACAGTGAATTCAGTATGGCGTAACATGCCGTCAACTCCTGCCGACGTACCGTCGAAACGCCTGTTCAGACGCTTCCTATCAGCGAGGATCGACGTCAGCCACAAACAAAGCCCCGACCGGCTTCCGCAAAATCCAGCTATCAATGTTTATGGCGCTGGAGGTCTCGAATCGAGCTGTGGCATGGACACGATGAGGCAACCGATCGAACTCGAATGGATTTCGCCGGACGGCCGCTCGTAGAAAAGAAGGGACGGCCGGGTAACAACCCGGCCGTCCCTGAATTCGCAGTGCGCAGGCGTCAGCCGCGCAGCAACGCCCTGGACATCACCACGCGCTGGATCTGGTTGGTGCCCTCGTAGATCTGGGTGATCTTCGCGTCGCGCATCATCCGCTCGACCGGGAAGTCGGTGGTGTAGCCCGCTCCGCCGAACAGCTGGACGGCGTTGGTGGTGACCTCCATGGCCACGTCCGAGGCGAAGCACTTGGCGGCGGCGGAGATGAAGCCGAGGTTCTTCTCACCGCGCTCGGCGCGGGCGGCCGAGGTGTAGACCATGAGGCGGGCGGCCTCGATCTTCATCGCCATGTCGGCCAGCATGAACTGGGTGTTCTGGAAGTCGGCGATGGCGGTGCCGAACTGCTTGCGGTCCTTGGTGTAGGCGATGGCCGCGTCCAGCGCGCCCTGGGCGAGGCCGACGGCCTGCGCGCCGATGGTGGGGCGGGTGTGGTCGAGGGTCTGCAACGCGGTCTTGAAGCCGGTGCCGGGCTCGCCGATGATGCGGTCGCCGGGGACGCGGCAGTTCTCGAAGTACAGCTCCGCGGTGGGCGAGCCCTTGATGCCGAGCTTGTGCTCGAGCGGGCCGACCACGAAGCCCTCGTCGTCCTTGTGCACCATGAACGCGGAGATGCCGTTGGCGCCCTTCTCGGCGTCGGTCACGGCCATCACGGTGTACCAGGAGGACTTGCCACCGTTGGTGATCCAGCACTTGGAGCCGTTGATGACCCAGTCGTCGCCGTCCCGCTTGGCGCGGGTGCGCATGGAGCCGGCGTCGGAGCCCGCCTCGCGCTCGGACAGCGCGTAGGAGGCCATCTCGCCGTTGACGATGTCGGCAAGCACCTTCTGCTTCAGCTCCTCGGAGCCGTTCAGGATCAGACCCATGGTGCCGAGCTTGTTGACCGCGGGGATGAGCGAGGAGGAACCACAGACGCGGGCGACCTCTTCGATCACGATGCAGGTGGCGACCGAGTCGGCGCCCTGGCCGCCGTAGGCCTCCGGCACGTGCACGGCGTTGAAGCCGGCGGCGTTCAGCGCGGTGAGCGCCTCCTCAGGGAAGCGGGAGTTACCGTCGACGTCCTTGGCGTACGGCGCGATTTCCTTCTCCGCCAGACCGCGGATGGCCGCCCGCAGTTCGTCGTGGAAGTCCTCGAGCTTGAACAGGTCGAAATCGGGGTTTCCCGCCATGGGACACGCTCCTGGGTGATGGTCTTAGGCCGCGGTCGGCGGCTTTCAACAGATCGGCACTGAGTGCCACTTCGAGTGCCAGTATACGCACGAGATTCGCCACAACATGCGGATACCTACTGGCACTGAGTGTCAGACGGTGGCACTGTAGGCCAAATCACAGACTGCCCAGCTTGCGGGTCAGCAGATCGACCACCTGGCGCGACGACATGTCCCTCGGGAAGACCGCGACCACCATCTCCTCCGCGTCGCAGATCCGGCCGTGGCCGCGGGGAATGGCCGCCAGCTCGACCCGCAGATCCGCCGCGCCCGCGTCCGACTCGCCGCGCACCATGCGGCGCAGCAGATAGTTGTGCGTCGCGGTGACCGCCGCGGCGAACTGCACCCTGGCGAGGTCGGGCACCTCGGGCAGGCGCTCGCGCAGATAGTCGGTGAACAAGCGCTCGTACCGGAACACCGTGACGATCTCGCGCTCGCGCAGCGCCGGCACCCGGCGGACCACCTGGTAGCGGCGCGCCGCGATCTCCCGCCACTGCGTGAATCGCTCGAAGACCTGCACGACGGCCGCGCACACGGCCTCCCACGGATCGTCGTCCCGCGCGCCGGCGAGATAGGTCGCCGCCTGCGCCAACTGCGACTCGTGATCGGCGAAGATCACGTCCTCCTTCGAGCGGAACTGCCGAAAGAACGTCCGCCGCGAAATCCCGGCCGCCTCCGCGATCTCGTCGACCGTCGTCGCCTCGTACCCCTTGTCCGCGAACAACCGCAGCGCCTGATCCACCACCGTCAGCCGAAACCGCGCCGGATCCTCCCCGGCCCGGGCCCGCGCGTTCTCCTCAGTTGCCACGGCAGTCACCGTAGTAGCGACCGACGCGAGACGACCGACGCCCGCGCGCCGGGTGATACGGCCGCACGTCAGCCGAGGAGTTTGGTGCGGAGAGCTTCGTCCTTCTCGAGGACCAGCTTTTCCAGGTCGGACTGGAACTGGGTCATGCGGGTGCGCAGGGCCGGGTCCGCGGCGGCGAGGATGCGGACGGCGAGCAGGCCCGCGTTGCGGGCGCCGCCGATGGAGACGGTCGCGACCGGGACGCCCGCCGGCATCTGCACGATCGACAGCAGCGAGTCCATGCCGTCGAGATACTTCAACGGGACGGGGACGCCGATCACCGGCAGCGGGGTCGCGGAGGCGACCATGCCCGGCAGATGGGCCGCGCCGCCCGCGCCCGCGATGATCACCTGGATGCCGCGGTCGGCCGCGTCGCGCGCGTAGTCGAGCATGCGCTGCGGCGTGCGGTGCGCGGAGACGACGCCCACCTCGAAGGGCACACCGAACTCGGCCAGCGCCTCGGCGGCCGCCTCCATGGTCGGCCAGTCGGAGTCGCTGCCCATGATCAGGCCAACTCGAGGATTACTCATGGGGGTCCCATCCGTCGGTCCACACCGCGTGCGACATCCAGTGCGCCGCCCGCTCTGCCTTCTCGCGCACCTCGGCCACGTCGTCGCCGAGGATGTTGATGTGCCCGATCTTGCGATCGAGGCGCTCGCCCTTGCCGTACAGGTGCACCTTCGCCTCCGGCAGCCTGGCGAAGAGGTGATGCAGCCGCTCGTCCATCGACATCTCGGGCGCCTGCGCCGCACCGAGGATGTTGGCCATCACGGTGACCGGAGCCAGCGGACTGGTGTCGCCGAGCGGATAGTCCAGCACCGCGCGCAGATGCTGCTCGAACTGCCCGGTGCGCGCGCCGTCCATGCCCCAGTGGCCGGAGTTGTGCGGGCGCATCGCCAGCTCGTTCACCAGCAGCGCGCCGTCGTGGGTCTCGAAGAGCTCGACGGCCATGGCGCCGACCACGCCGAGCTGGGCGGCCAGGTTCAGCGCCAGGGTCTCGGCCTCGGCGGCCTGCGCGTCGGCCAGATCGGGCGCGGGCGCGATCACCACCGCGCACTGACCGTTGCGCTGCACGGTCTCCACCACCGGCCAGGTCGCGGCCTGACCGAACGGCGAACGGGCCACCATCGCCGAGAGCTCGCGCTTCAGATCGACCTTCGCCTCGGCGAGCAGCCGCACCCCGTGCGCGAGCTGATCGGTGACGATCCGCTCGGTCTCGTCGGCATCGGCGGGCATCCAGACGCCGCGGCCGTCGTAGCCGCCGCTCACCGCCTTGAGCACGAACGGCCAGCCGTGCTCGTCGCCGAAGCGCACCGCGTCGGCCGCCTCGGCGACCGTGGTGAACGCGGGCACCGGAACGCCGAGCTCGGCGAGCTTGGTGCGCATGGCCAGCTTGTCCTGGGCGTACACCAGGGCCTGCGGCGGCGGCTGCACGTTGACGCCCTCGGCGACCAGCGCCGCGAGGTGTTCGGTCGGCACGTGCTCGTGATCGAAGGTCAGCGCGTGCGAACCGACCGCGGCCTTGCGCAGCGCGGCGAGATCGGTGTGGCTGCCGAGCACCACGTCGGGACTGACCTGTGCGGCCGGGTCCTCTGGGTTCTCGGCCAGCACCCGTAGCCGCTGGCCGAGCGCGATCGCGGCCTGATGGGTCATCCGCGCCAACTGACCGCCACCGATCATGGTGACGGTGGGCATGGCGGCTTGGTCGAAGGAACGGGTGCTCACGTCGTGCAATCTTGTCATGTCCGGCCGCCATGACCGCTACCGGTACACTCGGCTCTCGTGTCTTTCGTCGACGGCGTGGTCAGCGTCCTCCCCCAGCCCCTGCGGGAGATGGCCTACCGCCATCACGAGCTGATCAAGTTCGCCATCGTCGGCGCGACGACCTTCGTGATCGACAGCGGCATCTTCTACGCGCTCAAATGGACGGTGCTGACCGAGAAACCGGTCACCGCGAAGATCATCTCGGGCGTCATCGCCGTGATCGCCTCCTACATCCTGAACCGGGAGTGGTCGTTCAAGAACCGCGGCGGCCGGGAACGCCACCATGAAGCCCTGCTGTTCTTCGTGGTCAGCGGCGTCGGGGTGGTGTTGAGCAACATCCCGCTGTGGATCTCCAGCTACGTGTTCGACCTGCGGCAGCCGAACGTCAGCTTCACCGTCGAGAACGTCGCCGACTTCGTCAGCGCCTTCGTCATCGGCAACTTCCTGCAGATGGCCTTCCGCTTCTGGTCGATGCGCCGCTGGGTCTTCCCAGACGAGATGACCGAGCTGGAGGCCGAGCTCGAGGAGCTCATCGAAGAGGAACAGCTGGGACGCAGCTGACGTCTCAGCGCGGCTCGGGGACCGTGCCCGCCGTCCGTGCGGACACCCACGACCCGAGGAACACCGCGAACAGCGCGGGCCTGCGGCGCTGCAATTCCAGGCGACCGCCGTCCGCCTCGATCAACGCGCGCGCCAAGGCCAGGCCGACACCCGTCGACCCGCCCGCCGAGAAGCCGCGATCGAAGATGTGCGGCGCCAACTCGTCGCGCACGCCTTCCCCCTCGTCGGCCACTTCCACGCACACCAGCGGCTCGCGGGCATTGCCTGGACGGACCGTGCGCACCGACACCGTGCAGGTGCCGCCGCCGTGCATGAGCGCGTTGTCGATGAGCACCGTCACCGCCTCCCGCAGGCGCGACGCGGTGATCGGCGCGCGCAGCGACGCGTCACCGGTCAACACCAGGTTGCGGCCCGCCTCGGCGAACGGGTGCGTCCACTCGGTGACGATCCCGCACAGCTCGTCCATCACCGGGATCGGATCGCGGTCGGCGGCGTCCTCGTCGCGGGAGGCGCGGACCAGTTCGTCGATGGCGTCGGTGAGCCGGTCGACCTGCGCCATCGCCTCCTCGGCCTCGTGCACCACCTCGGGGTCGGCGTGCGCGGAGAGTTCGTCGAGCCGCAGCCGCACCGCCGTCAGACGGCTGCGCAGCTGATGGGAGACGTCGGCGACCAGCGCGTGCTCGCGTTGCAGCCTGCCCGCGATCTCGACGGTGGCCGAGTCGAGCACGTCGGAGACCCGGTCCAGTTCGGAGATGCCGTGGCGGCGCGGATCGGGGCGGAAATCGCCCATGGCCAGCCGCGCCGCGCGCGCCGCGACGTCGCGCAGCGGGTCGGCGACACGGCGCGCGGTCACCACCGCGACCGTGACGGCCGCGCCGAGCGAGGCGAGCACGGCCAGCGCCACGACCGCGACAGCCTGCCGCTGCCGCGCGTGCATCGGTCCCGCGGGCACCTCCAGGCGCAGCGATCCCGAGGTCCCCATGGACAGCGACTCCACCAGCGGGTCCGGCACCGAGTCCGCGCCGATGTCGAGACGCGAGGCGTTGTCCTGCGGGCTCGGGTAGACGATCGTGAGCTTGCCGTCCTCCGGCACCAGCGGGCGCACCACGCGCACGTCGAGGCCGCCGCGCACCAGGCCGTCGCCCTGCTCCTGGGTGATGACCTCGGTGGCGATCCGGTCCAGCCTGCTCTGCAGGTCGTTGCGGGTGATGTCCTCGACCCACAGCCAGGCCGTGTAGGTCAGCGGCACGCCGAGCACGACCGTCGTGATGGTCAGCACGGTCAGCATCGACCGCAGGATCCGGCGCCGCACGTCAGTCGGTGTTCAGCCGGAAGCCGACGCCGCGCACCGTGACGATGCGCCGCTCGGCCATCGGCCCCTCGTCACCGATCTTGCGGCGCAGCCAGGACATGTGCATGTCCAGCGTCTTGGAGCCGCGCAATTCGGCGTCGCCCCAGACCTCGCGCAGGATCGTCTCGCGCGGCACCACCTGACCGGCCCGGTCGATGAGCACCTTGAGCAGTTCGTACTCCTTGTTGGCCAGACCGACCTCGGCGCCGTTGACCAGCACCCGGCGCGCGGCGGGCTCCAGCCGAATGCCGCCGACCTCGACGGCCTCGTCACCGATTCCGCTGCGGCGCAACAACGCTCGCACGCGGGCCAGCAACTCGGCGAGCCGGAACGGCTTGCCGACGTAATCGTCGGCGCCCGCGTCCAGCCCGACCACGAAATCCACCTCGTCGGTGCGCGCGGTGAGCATCAACACGGCCAGATCGGCGCCGCGGGCGCGCACCTGCCTGCACACCTCCAGCCCGTCCATGCCGGGCAGGCCGAGGTCGAGAATCAGCAGGTCGTGGTTGCCCTCGAGCGCGCGGCGCAGCACGGCGGGGCCGAAGCTCTCCACGGTGACGTGATAACCCTCGCGCCCCAACGCGCGCGACAGCGGGGCGGCGATGGCCTCGTCGTCTTCGGCCAGGAGTACGGCGGTCATGCAAACAGATTACGGATCGTCGGCGACGACGCCGGACTCATCGATAGCCGCCCGCCTGACCGTACCCGTGCTGATTGCTCGATCGGCTCACCTCGAACACCTGGTGGTAGAGCAAGGCGTGCACCTCCTGCACGCCGGGGATGTCGTCGTATTCGAGCGGCTCCTCCGAGGACGAGCCGATGATCAGGGTGCCGGTGCCGAGCATCCTGTCGAACAGCCCGTGCCGGAACTGGACGCTGGAGATGCGGCTCATCGGAATGTCGATGCCGGTGTGGGTGAGCACGCCCTGACGGACGAGCACGCGCCGCTCGGTGACGATGAAGTGCGTCGTCTTCCAGCTGAGAATCGGTGCGACACAACGCCATAGGACGATCGCGAGCCAGATGGCGAAGACCACGACGAGCACCGCGGTCCTGGCGCTCTCCGGGGTGTTGCGGTATGCCAGACCCCCCGCGAAACCGGCCAGCGCCGTGGCCGCGATGAGCGTCACGATGGGCCAGAAGAGCATCTTCCAATGCGGATGGCGATGGAGTATCAACTGCTCGTCGGGTGCGAGCACATCCTCCGGATAACCCATGGAGGGAACCCTACCCCGGCAAGATGCCGAAATGCCTGACACCGGCCCCCGTGTGCTGCACAATCGTCAGCTTGCGGGAGACCGCGTCACTCGGCTGTTTTCGCACTGCGCTCGACCTGATTCGCCTGCTCTACCAGCTCGGCCCCGACCAGCAGACAACCGCTCGGCAAGACGTGCACCGACGACGACTGTGGAGGCGTGTGTGACCAGGGATCTGACTCAGCTCGAAATTCTGATCGAACTCGAACCGGTGGCCGAACAGAACGTGCACCGGCACCTGTCGATGGCGAAGGACTGGCACCCGCACGACTACGTACCGTGGAACGAAGGACGCAACTTCGCCGCGATGGGCGGCGTCGACTGGGATCCCGAACAGTCCACGCTGAGCGACGTGGCCAAGGCCTCGATGATCACCAACCTGCTCACCGAGGACAACCTGCCCTCCTACCACCGCCTGATCTCGGAGAACTTCAGCAGCGACGGCGCGTGGGGCACCTGGGTGGGCCGCTGGACCGCCGAGGAGAACCGGCACGGCATCGTCCTGCGCGACTACCTGGTGGTCACCCGCGGCGTGGACCCGGTCGCACTGGAACAGGCCAGGATGATCCACATGACCCAGGGCGTCCACGCGCCGGCGGATTGGGGCGGCTTCCTGGTCAACGTCGCGTACGTGACCTTTCAGGAGCTCGCGACCCGGGTCAGCCACCGCAACACCGGCAAGGTCTGCGACGACCCGGTCGCCGACCGCATGCTGCAGCGCATCGCCGCCGACGAGAACCTGCACATGATCTTCTACCGCAACATGTGCGGCGCGGCCCTCGACCTGGCTCCCGACCAGGCGATGATCGCACTGACCCAGGTGCTGACCAATTTCGTCATGCCGGGCGCCGGGATGCCGAACTTCCGCCGCAACGGCGTGCTCATGGCCAAGCACGGCATCTACGACCTGCGCCAGCACCTCGACGAGGTGGTGAACCCGGTGCTCAACAAGTGGGACGTCTTCGAACGCAACGATTTCGGGCCGCGCGGCGAGCAGGCGCGCGAGCGGCTCGCCGCGTTCGTCGAGAAGCTCGCCCGCGATGTGCTCAAGTTCGAGGAGCAGCGCGACCGCATGTTCGCCAGGGAGGCGGCGAAGGGGGACCTGCAGCGCGCCTGACGGCGATCTCAGTAGTCGGCGCGCAAATGGGTGACGTCGCCCGCGGACACCGCGTAGTCCCCGATCAGCAAGCGCCCGCCCGCGTCGATGCCGGTCGCGATACCCGTGCGGGTCTGCCCGCCGGGTAGTTCTGCGCGCACGTCCATGCCGAGCGTGGCGCAGCGCTCGCGGTAGGCGTCGGCCAGGTCGCCGGTCGCCCACGAGGCGTCGCGCCAGTCGGTGAAGCGGCGCGCGAACTCGGTCAGCAGCGACTGCGCGACCAGGGTACGGTCGGTCTGCGCGGCGCCGGCCAGCGTGAGCGAGATGGCATGCGGCACCGGCAATTCGGCTTCCGTGAGGCTCACGTTCACACCGACCCCGACCACCACCGTCGGAACGTCGCCGCTCGCGGCCACCTCGGCGAGGATGCCCGCCACCTTGCGACCGCCGATCAGGACGTCGTTGGGCCATTTCAGCATCGCGTCCACACCCGACGTCGCACGCAGCGCGTCCACCGCGGCCACGCCGGTGAGCAGCGGCAGCCAGCCCAGCGCCGCGGGCTCGATGCCGGGCAGTCGCACCAGCATCGACAGGGCGATCTGCGCCCGCGGCGGGCTCACCCAGGTGCGCGCGTGCCGACCGCGGCCCGCCTCCTGCGCTTCGGCGATCAAGACGCGGTGGTCGTCGGATGTCGCGGCCGCGGCGATGAGATCGGCGTTGGTGGAACCGGTGGACTCCACCACCTCCACGCGGGAGAAGAAGCCGGCGTAGTCGCTCTCGGCGAGACCCCGCCGCAACTGCTCGGCATCCAGAGGCGGTCGATGCGCTGTATCGGGCGGTGGCGTCTGCACGGACGTGCAGGCTACTAGCTCCCGTCCCGAGCCGGGACGGGAGCTGGTGTGTCAGCCCGCGAGGTCGTAGCCGGCCATGATCATGCCCGGCTCTCGTTCCCCGCGCGCCCCGTTGTCCGCGGCAGCCTCTTCCTCGTCGGTCTCCGGATCGAGGATGGTCGGCTCGGCCTCGCGAACTCCCCAATGCGTCCACGCCGCCGCCGTGGCGTACTCGGCGACGGTTCTACCCCACTCCCACATGTCTGGCTCCTCCCCATGAGCCGAAAAATGGACTCCCTGAGGGTATCCGGACGCCGCGCACCGGCGAAACCGATTTTCCGGCGGCGCCCGCGGACGGCGACCCGGCGCCTCGCCGGACCCGGTTTCGGGCACCCGGCGGCGCCTCGTATACGACCGTGGAATTTTCCCTCTGAGCCCTTGTCCACCTGGGCTTTTCTACTAGCGGGTAGCCCCTACTGGGTTAGAAAGACCAACTGCCACTGGTTACACTCCGAGCCATGACGAGTGTCCAGCAGCAGTCCGCATCCGGTTCGGCGGGCGAACCCGATATCCACACCACGGCCGGGAAACTGGCTGACCTGCGGAATCGGCTGGAAGAGGCCAAGCACCCGATGGGTGAGGCGGCGGTCGACAAGGTGCACGCCAAGGGCAAGATGACCGCCCGGGAACGCATCCTCGCGCTGCTGGACGAGGGCTCTTTCGTGGAACTCGACGCGCTCGCCCGCCACCGCAGCGTCAACTTCGGGCTGGAGAACAACCGCCCGCTCGGCGACGGCGTGGTGACCGGTTACGGCACCATCGACGGCCGCGACGTGTGCATCTTCAGCCAGGACGTCACCGTCTTCGGCGGCAGCCTCGGCGAGGTGTACGGCGAGAAGATCGTCAAGGTCATGGACCTGGCGCTCAAGACGGGCCGTCCGCTGATCGGCATCAACGAGGGCGCGGGCGCGCGCATCCAGGAGGGCGTCGTCTCGCTCGGCCTCTACGGCGAGATCTTCCACCGCAACATCCAGGCCTCCGGCGTGATCCCGCAGATCTCGCTGATCATGGGCCCGGCCGCGGGCGGCCACGTCTACTCCCCCGCGCTGACCGACTTCGTGGTGATGGTCGACGGCACCAGCCAGATGTTCGTCACCGGTCCGGACGTCATCAAGACGGTCACCGGCGAGGACGTCACCATGGAGGACCTGGGCGGCGCGCACACCCACATGACCAAGTCCGGTGTGGCGCACTACGTGGCCTCCGGCGAGCAGGACGCGCTGGACTACGTCAAGGATCTGCTGAGCTACCTGCCGAGCAACAACCGCGCCGAAGCCCCGCGCTTCGCGCCCACCGACCCGATCGACGGCGCCATCGAGGAGTCCCTCACCGAGGAAGACCTCGAGCTGGACACGATCATCCCCGACTCGCCGAACCAGCCGTACGACATGCACGAGGTGATCCGTCGCCTGCTCGACGACGACGAGTTCCTCGAGGTGCAGGCCGAGCGCGCGATGAACATCATCGTCGGTTTCGGGCGCGTCGACGGCCGCAGCGTCGGCATCGTGGCCAACCAGCCCACCCAGTTCGCGGGCTGCCTCGACATCGACGCCTCGGAGAAGGCCGCGCGCTTCGTGCGCACCTGCGACGCGTTCAACATCCCGATCATCACCCTTGTCGACGTTCCCGGCTTCCTGCCCGGCACCGGCCAGGAGTACAACGGCATCATCCGGCGCGGCGCGAAGCTGCTCTACGCCTATGGTGAGGCCACTGTGGGCAAAATCACGATCATCACCCGCAAGGCCTACGGCGGCGCCTACGACGTCATGGGTTCCAAGCACATGGGCGCCGACGTGAACCTCGCGTGGCCGACCGCTCAGATCGCCGTGATGGGCGCTTCCGGCGCCGTCGGATTCGTCTACCGCAAGCAGCTGCAGCAGGCCGCCAAGGACGGCAACGACGTCGATGCGCTGCGGCTCGAGCTGCAGAACGAGTACGAGGACACTCTCGTGAACCCCTACGTCGCCGCCGAGCGCGGCTACGTGGACGCGGTCATCCCGCCGTCGCACACCCGCGGTCAGATCGTGTCCGCGCTGCGACTGCTGGAGCGCAAGATGGTGACCCTTCCGCCCAAGAAGCACGGCAACATCCCGCTCTGATTCGGCGATAACCTCGGTGAGCCGCGCACACTGGTTGCAGAGACGCAATGAGTGAAACCGAGGATGATTATCGCGTCATCCCGTTTCGGGTGAGGGACTACGCCCGATCGAGCTAGAGGAAGGATCTGGCACTGTGACGACCGTGGCAGAGGAAGACGTGTTGACCGCCGCCGAGTTGGATCTCGCAGTCGACCCGATCGCGGAAGAGGTCGAGGCGGTCACCGTTGGCACGGCCGCCGCCGATGCGGGCGAGCAGCCGTTCATTCGAATCGTCAAGGGCGCTCCGAGCGACGAGGAGATCGCCGCGCTGGTGTGCGTGTTCTCCGCCGCCGCGAACGCCTCGGGCGCCGCGGCCTCGACCGGCCCCGCCGACGGGTGGGGACGCCCGACCATGTTGCACCGCGGCTCGTCGCCGTTCTCGCCGTACGCCTTCCCGCAGCTGTCGCACCTTCGGTGACGACGACGCTGGTTCTCGCGTCCGCGTCACCGGCCCGCCGAGAGGTGTTGCGCTCGGCGGGCATCGACCCGGTGGTCCGGGTCTCCGACGTGGACGAGGACGCGGTCGCAGCGGCGCTGCCCGCCGACACCACCCCGCAGACCGTCGTCGTCGAGCTGGCCAAGGCCAAGGCGGCCGCCGTCGCCGCCACCATCCCCGAATACGCCGCCGATTGCGTTGTCGTGGGCTGCGATTCGATGCTGCTGGTGGACGGCGTCCTGCAGGGCAAGCCGCACACCCCCGAGGTGGCGCGGGCCCGCTGGGCCGACATGGCCGGGCGCAGCGCCGATCTGATCACCGGGCACTGTGTGCTGCGGATGCGTGACGGTGAGATCGTCACCGAGGCGGTGGACTGCAGTGCCACCACGGTGCACTTCGCGAAGCCGGAACCCGGCGAGCTGGACGCCTACATCGCCACGGGCGAGCCGCTGCAGGTGGCGGGCGCGTTCACGTTGGACGGGCTCGGCGGCTGGTTCGTCGACCGGATCGACGGCGATCCGTCGAGCGTCATCGGTATCGGTCTACCACTGCTGCGCCGACTGCTTGGCGACGTTGGGGTCGGCATTGCGCAGTTGTGGCGCCACACGGCCCAGTAGCGGCGGCGTGAGGGGCGGTTCCGCACCGCCCGGCTCGGCCCCGGCGGGCACCGACGCCGTCTCGCGATTCTCCTGATTCCGGCGGGCCAGGTGTTCGAGCCGGGTCAGGCAAAGCTCCGGTTCCACGAACGGGTGCAGCCGGACGTTCACCTCGCCGCGCACGCCGTTGCGGTCCAGCACTTCTCTGATCAACCCGAGATGCACGCCGCACACCACCTCGGAGTGCGTGCGGGCCAGCTCGCGGAGCGGGCAGGCGGTCATCCGGATCAGGATCTCGTCGTCGTTCTCGGCGGCCGGATCGCGTTCCGGCGCGAACCCGAGTTCCGAGAGCAAGGTCAGCGTGACGTCTCTGGCGTCCTCCAGTGACTCCACGGGGTGATCACCGGCGTCGAGCTTGCCGCCCCAGGCGCGCCCGGCCGCGACGGCTGCCTCCGAGCGGCGGCGCGGGTCGAGACCGAGCTGGTCGGCGAGCACCTGCGCCAGTTCCTGATACCCGACCGAGCGCTGGACCGCGCTGTAGCCGATGCGCGGGCGGCCGCGGCCGCGCGGAGGTTGCTGGAATTGCCGAACGAGGGATTCCTTGGTGAGCACATCCAGGTGAAATCGCACCGTCGTGACGTGCTGTCCGGTGATTCTGGCCAGTTCTTGGGCATCGAGAGGCTCGCTTGCGCCACGTAGGATCGCGAGCAGTCGCCGCCGCGGCCAGGAATCCGACATAGCTCACCCCTCCTCCCGGGAGACTTTATCGGATGAGGGTGCGATTTATTCGCCCAATCAGCCGATTCGTGATCTGAAACGAGTTTCACTATCGCCTCACATTTAACATCGCAGTGAGACCCGAACCGCTGTAACCACCGTCTACCTCGTGTGAAGGACCCATATCGTGCCCGTTGCCCCGGACGCCCATCCCTCATTCGGAACGTACGCACATCCTCACCGACTAGTAACCACAGAGTGGCTGTCGGCAAACATAGGCGCGCCGGGACTCAGGATCGTGGAGTCCAATGAGGACATCTTGCTCTACGACATCGGACACGTCCCCGGGGCCGTCAAGATCGATTGGCGCGGCGATCTCAACGATCCGGTCACGCGTGACTATATCGACGGGGCGCGTTTCACCGAACTGATGCGGGCCAAGGGCATCGCCCTCGACGACACGGTGGTCATCTACGGAGATCGGGGAAACGCACAGGCCGCGCACACGTTGTGGCTGTTCACGCTCTTCGGGCACGAGGACGTGCGGCTGCTCGACGGCGGACGCGAGGCGTGGATCTCGGAGGCACGGGACACCACCTTCGACACCCCCAACCTCCCGCCGAGCGACTACCCCGCGGTGCACCGCGACGACGCGACCGAGCGCGCCTTCCGCGACGACGTGCTCGCCCACCTCGGCAAGCCGCTGCTCGACGTGCGCTCCCCCGAGGAGTACTCCGGCGAGCTCACCCCCAAGCCGGACAGTCCCGAGGACGCGGCGCTGCGCGGCGGCCACATCCCCACGGCGCTGAACATCCCGTGGGACCGTTCGCTCGGCTCGGACGGACGTTTCCGCTCGCGCGCCGAACTGGATACGATCTACGCGCCGGTCGGCGGCGCCGACGACCTGGTCGTCTACAGCCGCGTCGGCGAGCGCTCCAGCCACACCTGGTTCGTGCTGACCTACCTGCTCGGCTACGGTACGGTCCGCAACTACGACGGCTCGTGGACCGAGTGGGGCAATTCGGTTCGGATGCCCATCGCCAAGGGGACTGAACCGGGCGAGGTTCCGACCGCCCCTCGGCGAGGCCGCAAGTAGGCGTACCTCCGCCTTCGCTCCGGCCGTGCGCGGGGCTGTGGACGGACTGCGTCCGGCGGCGTCTGATCGGCGTACCTCCGGCCTTCGGTCCGGCCGTGCGCGGAACTGTGGACGGACTGCGCCCGGTAACGCTCGCCGACCCGAATCGGGGCTGGATCACACCGGATGCGATTGTGTGATGCGCGACCTACTGTTCAGTAGGGCTATCCGAGTTCGGCGTCTGTTGGCAGACTGCCTACACTCGCCCCAGACGAAAACTGTCGTCACGGGCACGGGGCCTGCGCGGTGTTCCGACCCCTACCGGGAACGGGCCATCTGCGGCCCCATCCCGCGAAGCGACCAGAAGATTGCAACCAGGAGGCTCAGTGCCCAGCCATGCCAGCGCGCGGATCACGAAGGTACTCGTAGCTAATCGAGGCGAGATCGCCGTGCGTGTGATCCGGGCGGCCAAGGACGCCGGCATCGCCAGTGTCGCGGTGTACGCCGAGCCCGACGCCGATGCGCCCTTCGTGAAGCTCGCCGACGAGGCGTTCGCGCTGGGCGGTCAGACCTCGGCCGAGTCGTACCTCGTGTTCGACAAGATCCTCGACGCCGCCGCCAAGGCGGGCGCGGACGCGATCCACCCCGGCTACGGCTTCCTCTCGGAGAACGCCGACTTCGCCCAGGCCGTGATCGACGCCGGTTTGATCTGGATCGGCCCGTCGCCGCAGTCCATCCGCGATCTGGGTGACAAGGTGACCGCCCGGCACATCGCCGAGCGCGCGAACGCCCCGATGGCCGCGGGCACCAAGGACCCGGTGAAGAACGCCGACGAGGTCGTCGAGTTCGCCAAGCAGTACGGCGTGCCGGTCGCGATCAAGGCCGCGTTCGGCGGCGGCGGTCGCGGCATGAAGGTCGCGCACACCATCGAGGAGATCCCCGAGCTGTTCGAGTCGGCCACCCGCGAGGCGACCGCGGCGTTCGGCCGCGGTGAGTGCTTCGTCGAGCAGTACCTGGACAAGGCCCGCCACGTCGAGGCGCAGGTGATCGCCGACAAGCACGGCAACGTCGTGGTCGCGGGCACCCGCGACTGCTCGCTGCAGCGCCGGTTCCAGAAGCTGGTCGAGGAAGCGCCCGCGCCCTTCCTGTCGGACGAGGTGCGCGCCAAGATCCACGAGTCCGCCAAGCGGATCTGCCGCGAGGCCCACTACTACGGCGCGGGCACCGTGGAGTACCTGGTGCAGGGCGAGACGGTGTCGTTCCTCGAGGTGAACACCCGCCTGCAGGTCGAGCACCCGGTCACCGAGGAGACCGCGGGCATCGACCTGGTGCGTCAGCAGTTCCGCATCGCCAACGGCGAAGAGCTGGAGCTCGAGGAAGACCCGGCCCCGCGCGGCCACTCCTTCGAGTTCCGCATCAACGGCGAGGACGCGGGCCGCGGCTTCCTGCCCGCCCCCGGCCCGGTCGAGGTCTACCGCGAGCCGTCGGGCCCCGGCGTGCGCGTCGACTCCGGCGTGGTAGCGGGCAGCGTGATCGGCGGACAGTTCGACTCGATGCTGGCCAAGCTGATCGTCACCGGCGAGAACCGCACCCAGGCGCTGGAGCGCGCGCGCCGCGCCCTGGCCGAGTTCCAGGTCGAGGGCCTGGCCACGGTCATCCCGTTCCACCGCGCCATCGTCGAGGACCCCGCGTTCATCGGTGACGGCGAGAAGTTCGACGTCTACACCAAGTGGATCGAAACCGAGTGGACCAACAACATCGAGCCCTACACCGGTAGCGGCGCCCCGGCCGACGAGGACGAGGAGCTGCCCCGGCAGAAGGTCGTCGTCGAGGTCGGCGGTCGCCGTGTCGAGGTCTCGCTGCCCGGCAACTTCACCGTGGGTGCCGGCGCCGCAGGTGCGGCGAGCAACGGCGCCGGTGTGATCCGCAAGAAGCCGAAGCCGCGCAAGCGTGGCGGTGCGGGCGGCGGCGCTGCCTCCGGTGACGCGGTCACCGCGCCGATGCAGGGCACCGTGGTCAAGGTGGCCGTCGAAGAGGGCCAGTCCGTGGAAGCGGGCGACCTGATCGTGGTGCTCGAGGCCATGAAGATGGAGAACCCCGTCAACGCGCACAAGGCGGGCGTCGTCACCGGTCTCGCCGTCGAGGCGGGCGCCGCGATCACCCAGGGCACGGTGCTGGCCGAGATCAAGTAAGGCGTACCGCGCCTCCGCTGTTCGCAGCGCTGAGGACGGATTGCGTCCGGCCGTGCCCACCGGGCCCGGCCGACACCGCACGAGAGCGGGCGATGGACAACGGAGTCCACGCCCGCTCTTGTCGTATCGTGGACCGGTGATCAGCTCTACCGTGGCCGAGATCATCCGAGGCCGCAGCACCACCGGATCCCGCGCGGACGGCCATCGGCTCGCGCTCGTCATCGAGGGCGGCGGCAGTCGCGGGGTCTATTCCAGCGGCATGGTGCAGGCGCTCGAGGAGCTCGGCCTCTCCGGGGTGTTCGACGCGGTCTACGGCACCTCGGCGGGCGCGATCAACGGCGCCTGGCTGCTGTGCGGGCGGGCCGTGCCGGGAATGCGCTCCTGGTCCGATCCCGAGATCATGCGGCGGGTGATCGATCCGAGCCGGCTGTTGCGCGGTGGCGCCGCCTTCGACGTGCGGTACCTGGTGCACCGGGTCTACGACGGCCTGGAACCCATGGATTTTCCCGCGATCCTGAACAACCCCACCACCTTCCATCCGATCGGCACCGACATCCGGACCGGCAACGCCATCGACCTCCGCCCGCACATCTACGACAAGCCGACCCTGATGCGGGCGCTGCGGGCCAGCGCGAATCTGCCGATCCTGGCCGGTCCGCCCGTCGTCTTGGACGGCGTGCCCTATCTCGACGGCGGCATCGCCGAGCCGATCCCCATCCACACCGCGGTCCGCGGCGGCGCGACCCATTGCCTGGTGCTGCGCACTCGCCGTGCCGACGAGGCCCGTCCGCCCGCCTCCCGCGTTCACCAGCTGGTCGGCGGCAACTATCTTCGCCTGCGGGCCCCCGGCGCCTACCGCGCCTGGCTGCGCCGCCCAGAGCAGGAACAGGCGGAGGTCGCCCTCTTGGCTTCCCTCGGCGAGACGGTCCTGCAAATCCACCCGCCCGCCGGGGCGCCCACCGTCGAAGGCACCGCCCGCGACACCGACCTGCTCACCAAGGCTCTGGAACTCGGCCGCCAAGCGGTCTACACCGCCTTCGCCCGCGTCGACGCCGCCTGAACGCGCCCGTGGTCGGGTCACGATGCGGACAACGCGGCCGATCCGCGAGCAACGGGCCGTTATCCGGCAGACGAGCGGAAATCGCGCCTCGATCCACGCTTCGAGTGCCGACAGCGGCTCGGCTCCTCAGTCGAGCGCGACGGTGACGCCGTTCGACAGCACGAAGTCGTGCAGTTCGAGGTGGTCAGGCGTGCTGCCTGGTGGCACGTCGAACACCAGCACGGTGGTGGCCGAGGCGCCGGGGCGCAGCTCGAAGGAGTAGCCGAGGCGCGACTGCATGGCTTGCCAGGCGGTGGCCGTGGTGTCGTGATCGAGCGCGTTGCCTTGGGCGTCCACGAGCTTCTGGCCGAAGGGCAGGAACCACTTCACCTCGTCGGAGATGTTCCGGACGGCGAGCGTGACGACCAGGTACGCGCCGCGCGCCGACTGTAGACCGACGCGCGAGACTCCCGACTTCACGTCGGTCACCGCGAATTCGAACTTGCCGTCCCGCACCGCGCTGTACGCCGGGGCGGGCGCGCCCGGATTCGGCGCGGGCTCAGGATGATCCTCGACCATCGCGGTCGGCGGAGGCGCGGTCGCCGACTCGTCCCCGCCGACCGCGGCGATCAACGCCAGGCACCCCGCGGCGAAGACGAAGGGCGCCAAGAAGATCACGACCAACGCCCCGATCACCTTGCGCAGCACCCCGCCTCGCTTGCGCCGGGGCGGCGGTTGCTGAGGACGGGGCGGCGCGACGTACGCGGGCCCGCGCGACGGCCACACCGGCCCGGGCGACGGCGAACGACGAATCGCGGGAACCGGTTTGCGCCGCAGGTACCACCGCTTGCCATAGGGATGCGCGACGGGCAGCACCGGCCGGGCCGCGGCCGACGGCGGCATCGCGGGCGCGTAGCCGATCGGCACGAGGCCCGGCGCGACGCCTGACGGTGCCGGGCCCTGTGGCACGACACCGGGCGGCGCGGAGCGCGGGGGCACGACACCCGCCGAATAGCCCTGCGGCGCGACTCTGGTCTGCACCAGCGTCGGAGTGGGTCCCGGCGCGGGCATCACCTTCGTCGGAGGAAGAACCCCCGAGGCCTTCGAGCCGGCCAGTTGCGCAGGCGCTTCCGTCGATGTCGGCGCACCGGTCCCGGCGGCGATCGGAGTCCGAGCATCATCGGCGGGCAGATCGGGCCCGACCGTCTCGACCCGCGTCGGCGGGAGCCCCGGCTGCTGGAGCACACGGGGCGGGTGCGGAGAACCGGGTGCGCCGGGCATCGGCGCGACGATCTCGCAGGCCGCCCGCACGAACTCTCCCGCGCTGGCGTACCGATCCCCCGGCTCTTTCGCCATCCCCCGCGCGATGACCGCGTCGAGGCCGGCCGGAACGTCCGGGTTCGCCGACGACGCGCTCGGCGGATCGGTCATCAGGTGCCCGTGCATCTGCCGGGCCGGGTCGGTGTCGCCGTAGGGGCGACGACCGGTGAGGGTCTCGTACAGGACGCAGGCGAGGGAGTAGACGTCCGCGCGCGCGTCGGCGTGACCGCTGAAGCGCTCCGGCGCCATGTAGGCCCAGGTGCCGATCGCCAGACCCGTTGTCGTGACCGAGGTCTGACCGGTGCCGCGGGCGATGCCGAAGTCGATCAGATAGGTGAACCCGCCGGGCGCCACCAGGATGTTGGACGGCTTGACGTCGCGATGGACCAGCCCGGCGCGGTGCGCCGCGTCCAGGGCGGCGGCGACCTGCCCGAGGATGTCGAGCGCCGCGCCCGCCGTGAGCGGTCCGCCCTCGGAGAGCCGCGCGGCCAAGTCGGTGCCTTCGACGAAGGCCATCTCGATGAACAGCCGCCCGTCCACGGCGCCGTGCCGGTGGATGGGCACGATGTGCGGATCGCGCAGCGCGGCGGCGACCTGGGCCTCGCGTTCGAAACGCTTCCGGTAGACCTCGTCCGCCGCGAGCTCGGCGGGCAGCAGCTTCAGCGCGACGTGTCTGTGGTCGGTGGTGTCGTAGGCCAGCCAGACCTGTCCCATGCCGCCCTTGCCGAGCAGCCGTTCCAGCCGATAACGACCGAACCGCGCCGCTGTCATCGCGAACCTCCCAGTCACCATCGACATCCGCCGCGCCGACGCGGACTCCCGAATGCCGGGGTACATCACCGAAAGTCCAGCTCACGACTTTCGTCGCGGGCCCAGCCTTACAGGGAGCGTACCCCGCGCGAACCACCACGAATGGTGTGAGCTGCCCGACTTCCGCGCGCCCGCCGCCCGCCCCGCGGTGGCCGCGGCCGGTCACGCTAGCCTTTTCCCGTGGACGAGCTGCCCGGCCTCCGGATCGGCGCTCCCGTGCGGGAGCGCGCGATGGGCCGCGCCCTGCCGTTCGGCGACCGACAGGGAGAGCACTGATGGAACCCATCGAGATCAACGCGGGCAGCTGGTACCTGCGCGCACTGCGCGCCGACGAACGGATCGACGACCGCCCCGCGCTCGCCGCCGGCGGCATCACCGATCCCGAGTACGTCACCCGGCGAACCACCCAGTGGGACAAGGAAACCCACTACTCCTGGGCGGTCTGCGAACCCACCACGGCGGAAATGGTCGCCGAGATCGTCGTCACCCCCGCCCCGGACGGCACCGCCGAGCTCACCGGTTGGTCGCGCGCGGGTTTCGAACCCGCGCTCGACGCTGGGCGCACGGCGGTCGGCCGATTCGTCGAGGGCGGCCTCGGCCTGCGCCTGACCGAGACCAGCTGATCGGTCGCCGTCGATCGGACCCGTCGTGGCCGGGTCGACGAGGACGAGCGCACGGCCGCAGCGGACGCCGAGCTACGGCTAACGCATGACGCCGGTGTGGCCGGTCGAGTAGCGCCCCGGCTGCGGCCAGATGGTGAGGCCGTGCGGTCCGCGCCCGACCGGGATGCGGGCCAGCAGCTTCCACTCGACGATGTCGATCGCGTAGACCTCGCCGTGGTGGCGGCCCGAGGCCCAGAACACCCGGCCGTCGGCGGAGATGTTGCCCATGTCGGGACTGCCGCCGCCGGGCACGGACCACTTGTGCACCAGGCGGTTCTCCGCGAAGTCCCACACCGAGATGCTGCCCTCGTGCCGGTTGGTGATGAGCATCTGCTTGGAGTCGCGGGTGATGTAGAGCCCGTGCGCGCCGTCGCCGGTGGGCACGAAGCCCTTGCTCTCGAAGGTGAGCGCGTCGAAGACGTAGAGCCCGCCCGCCGCCATGTCGGCGACGTAGAAGGTGAGGCCGTCCGGAGAGAGCTTCACGTCCTGCGGCTTGCCCGAGCGTCCGCCCGCGAGATCGATGGTCTTGACCAGTTTGCGGTCCGCGACGTCGAAAACCTGCATGCGGCCGATGAATTCGCAGCTGGCCAGGGCGAAGCGGCCGTCGGCCGTGAAGTCCATGTGGTCGACGCCCGCGCAATCGGGCACCGAGAGGGCGTGCACTTTCTGCCAGGTCCGCGGATCGTAGAAGTCCAGCGACCTGTCCGCCTCGGCGACGACGAGGGCGAACTGGCCGTCGGGTGTGTAGTACATGTTGTAGGGGTCGCGGACCGGGAACGGCTCGCCGGGCAGACCGGTGCGGGGGTCGATCGGCCGCAAGCTGCCGCCGCCGATCGGAAGGTCGTTGGTGATGTAGAGCGTCTGCATGTCGTAGGACGGCACCACGTGCTGGGGCTCCTGCCCGCCCGCGGGAAAGGTGTCGATCACCTGGAAGGTGTTCGGGTCGATCACCGAGACGGTGTGGGACTGGCTGTTGGGCACGTACACCAGCGGCCGGTGATCGGCCACCGAGGGGCTCAGCTCCCGGTTGGCCGCGTACACGTCGGTCGGAGACAGCGGCGGTGGCATGCCTGGCAACAGATTGGCGATCTGCGCGGGCGGCGCGTCCGGGCTCGGCGCCGCCGCGACGGCCGAGCTCGTCGATTCGGTGACGACGGTGCCAGCCTCGCTCGTCGTACAGCTGGTCACCGCCGCCACAGCGGCCAAGGCCGCGAAGTATCCGCGAGGTGCGCCACGTCGGTTCACGCGTCTGCACCGTACCTGGGAGGAGTGAGACGACATGTGAGCGAAGCCTACGGGCCGGACAGCGATTTCCGGGCTATCCACGCCAGCAGCGCCGCGCGCCGTGTCAGTCGACCGAACCCAGCACCCTCTCCACGGCGTCGACGGCGGCGTCGAGCTGCGCCGCGCTGACCGTGAGCGGCGGCCGGAAGCGGATGCCGCGCTCGCCGGTGCCGATGATCAGCACGTGCTCGCGTTCCCGCAGCCCGGTCAGCACCGCGTCGCGCAGTTCCACCGTCGCCAGGGTGATCGCGCACATGAGGCCGCGCCCGCGCGGCTCGGTGACGCGCGGGTGCTCCGCCGCCAGCCCCTCCAGCCTGCGCAGCAGGTGCTCGCCGAGCGGCTTGGACCGCTCGATGAGCTCGTCGCGCTCGATCACCTCGAGGATGCGGCGGGCGCGGACCATATCGGCCAGGTTGCCGCCCCAGGTGGAGTTGAGCCGCGAGCCGACCGTGAATACGTTGTCGGCGATCTCGTCGACTCGCCCGCCCGCCATCACGCCGCACACCTGGGTCTTCTTACCGAAGGCGACGACGTCGGGCGACAGACCGAGTTGCTGGTAGGCCCAGGTGGTTCCGGTCATCCCGACGCCGGTCTGCACCTCGTCCAGGACGAACAGCGCGTCGTTCTCGTGGCAGAGCCGCTGCACGGCGAGCAGGAACTCCCCGCGCAGGTGCCGGTCGCCGCCCTCGCCCTGGATCGGCTCGGCGATGAAACACGCTATGTCGTGCGGATTCTCGGCGAACGCGCGGCGCACCTGGTCCAGCGCGTGCGCCTCGGCGGCCTCGATGTCGCGTCCGACCGCCAGGTACGGCGTGTCGACGCGGGGCCAATCGAACTTCGGGAAGCGGTCGGTCTTCACCGGGTCGGTGTTGGTCAGCGACATGGTGTAGCCGGTCCGGCCGTGGAACGCTCCGGTCAGATGCAGCACCTTCGTGCCGAGATCCCTTGACCTACCCTGCGATTCGTTGTGCCTGCTCTTCCAGTCGAACGCGACCTTGAGCGCATTCTCCACGGCGGCGGCGCCGCCGTCGATGAAGAACAGGTGCGGTAGTCGCGGATCGCCGAGCACACGCGCGAACGTCTCGACGAACCGCGCCATCTCCACGGTGTAGATGTCGGAGTTGGAGGGCTTGTTCAGCGCGGCCGTCGCCAGCTCCGCGCAGAAGTCCGGATCGTCGGCCAACGCGGGATGGTTCATGCCCAGCGCGTTGGACGCGAAGAAGCCGAACATGTCGAGGTAGGTGCTGCCGTCGCGTTCGTCGACGAGGCGGCAGCCGCGGGAGTTGGTCAGGTCCAGCACCAATTCGAAGCCGTCGGCGAGGAGGTGCGCCGACAGGATCTCGTGTACCCGGGTCGCGGGGGTGACCGGTGCCGTGTCACCACCCGATCGGGTGCGCTCCAGTTCGAGGGTCACACCTGTAGGGTACGAAAATATTTACGGAATCTCTACAATATTGCGGAGTAATTACTCCGAATTGCTACCTGTCATAGAATGTCTGCAGGATGATGGTGCTGCGCGTCCGGACGTTGGCGGTCGCCCTGATCTCCTGGAGCAGCTGCTCCAAGTGGCGCGGCGAAGCGACCCGCACCAGCAACACGTAGCTCTCGTCACCCGCCACCGAGTGGCATGCCTCGATACCCGGGATATGTTGCAACACAGCGGGGGCGTCATCCGGCTGCGACGGGTCGAGAGGAGTGATCGCGACGAATGCCGAGAGCAGCTGTCCAAGGGCCTCCGGGTCGACGTGCGCGGTGTAGCCGCGGATCACGCCGCGCGCTTCCAGCCTGCGCACCCGCGACTGCACAGCGGAGACCGATAGGCTCGCCTTCTCGGCCAGGTTCGACAGGGTGGCGCGACCATCGGCCATCAGTTCACGAATCAGCAGGCGATCGATGTCATCGAGTACGGGTCTTGCCGGTGTATCCGCCATCAGTGGAGGCTAACCCAGTGAACGCTGCTCGTGTCGAAAACCCCGACTCGTTCACTTCTGGCAACCTGACAGCACCGCGTGCACGCCCGAAGCAGAGCCCAAAGCCGAAGCGGAGCAATCGATGACGAACACCTTGAGCGACCAGCTGACCCGCGATCTCGCCGACCGCGCGGCAACCCTGTTACGCGGTCTCGGCGCCGAGCCGCCCCAGACGGGTGAGCTGACCGCCCGCACTCCCATTACGGGCGGCGCGCTCGCCACCCTGCCCGCCGACCCGCCCGAGGCAGTCGACGCCGCGATCGGACGCGCCGCCGCCGCGTTCGGCGCCTGGCGCACGGTGCCCGCGCCCGCGCGGGCCGCCGTGGTGCGCAGGCTCGCCGAGCTGCTCACCGCGCACAAGTCCGAGCTGGCCGAGCTGGTCACCCTGGAGGCGGGCAAGATCGGCCCGGAGGCGGTCGGCGAGGTGCAGGAGATGATCGACATCTGCGAGTTCGCCATCGGGCTCTCCCGCCAGCTGTACGGGCGCACCATGCCCTCCGAACGGCCTGGTCACCGGCTGATGGAGACCTGGCATCCGCTCGGCGTGGTCGGCGTGATCTCGGCCTTCAACTTCCCGGTCGCGGTCTGGGCGTGGAACACCGCGATCGCGCTGGTGTGCGGCGACACGGTGGTGTGGAAGCCCTCCGAGACCACCCCGCTCACCGCGCTGGCCTGTCACACGCTGCTTCGGCGGGCCGCCGCCGACGTGGGCGCGGATCCGCAAGTGCACCAACTGATCCAGGGCGGTTCCGAGGTCGGCGCCCGGCTGGTGGACGACGAGCGGGTCGCGCTGCTCAGCGCGACCGGCTCGGTGCGGATGGGCCGCATGGTCGCGCCGCGGGTGGCCGCGCGGTTCGGCCGCTGCCTGCTGGAACTCGGCGGCAACAACGGCGCCATCGTCACGCCCTCTGCCGATCTGGAGCTGGCCGCGCGCGCCATCGTGTTCGCGGCGGCGGGCACCGCCGGGCAGCGGTGCACCACCCTGCGGCGGCTGATCGTGCACGTCGACGTGGTCGGGCCGCTGCTCGACCGGGTCTCGAACGCGTATCGGCAATTGCGCGTGGGCAATCCGCTCGACGAGGGGGTGCTGGTCGGGCCGCTGATCAACGAATCCGCGCGCACCGGCATGCGCGCGGCGATCGATCGCGCACTCGCCGACGGCGGCGAACTGGTCTGCGGCGGCGAGCCGGTGCCCGGCTTCGGCGAGCACGCCCACTACGTGCGCCCGGCCATCGTGCGGATGCCCGCGCAGACCGCCGTGGTGCGCGAGGAGACCTTCGCGCCGATCCTGTACGTGCTGACCTACCACGACTTCGAGCACGCCGTCGCGCTGCACAACGCGGTGCCGCAAGGACTTTCGTCCGCGATCTTCACCGGCGACCAGCGCGAGGCCGAACGCTTCCTCGCCGCCGACGGCTCCGACTGCGGCATCGCCAACGTCAACATCGGCACCTCCGGCGCCGAGATCGGCGGCGCGTTCGGTGGCGAGAAGCACACCGGCGGCGGCCGCGAATCCGGGTCGGACTCGTGGAAGGCCTACATGCGCCGCGCCACCAACACCGTCAACTACTCCACCGAACTGCCCCTCGCCCAAGGCATCCAGTTCGGCTGAAACCGCCTCCGACCAGCCGATTAGGCGCCACGCCCGCCGCATGTGTAAGGTTGAGATCACCGACGCGGGGTGGAGCAGCTCGGTAGCTCGCTGGGCTCATAACCCAGAGGTCGCAGGTTCAAATCCTGTCCCCGCTACTAGGGAGAATGGCCCGGAACAGCATGTTCCGGGCCATTCTTCATTGACGGATGGGAGCGGGTTGGGGAACCTTAGCCAGGCTCACGACTGGTAACCCCGTCGACAGGGCCGGTGCCGCCCAGTAAATAGGTTGCACCGCGGACCGCCGCCTCCTCGTCCATGCCGGGGTCTTCAGGGTGAACACCACATCGGCGTCCCCCACCCGTTCGCCGACCACCTTGGGGCTGATCCCGGCAGCCAACGCTGCTCCAGTGACGTACGAGTGCCGCAGATCGTAGAAGCGAATCTCCGACAACCCCGCCTCAGCTGCCAGACGCTTGAACCGCGCCCGGATCGAATCCGGGTGGACCGGCCGCCCGTCCTCCCACGTGAACACTCCGCCGGTGTCCTGGTAGTCCTCACCGAAGAACTTTCGCTCAGCGTCCCGGACTTCCTTCCAATCCCGCAGCACTGGACAGCGTCCGGGTCGAGTGAGTTTTGACGTGCGTAATCATCCGACTTCACCTGACCGTCGGCCCCGCGACCGGCGACGACCACGCGGCTCTCGTGGATCGACTGCATGGCACTGTCGAGATCGAGAGATGACCAGCGGACTCCACATATTTCGCCGCGCCGCTGACCAGTGGCGAGTTCGAGCGCCTCACGGTCCATCTACTCTCGGGAACCTGCTACGCGGTGGTCAGCGACCGCATGTACAAGATCGCAGTGCTCGTCGCCGAGTGCTGGGGCCAAAGACTGGCAGAACATGAAATCGGTTCTCCTCGTATCCAGCATCTTTCGTCGTTTGGGGTGCGGTTCAGCGCGGGGTTTCGTGATCGTTTTATCGAAGGTAGGATCCTGTCGATCTTTGACTGAAAGACGTTGGCACACAGCGCAAGTGGGGGAAGATGAAGGCTGGCGAGACAACACTTCGGAGTTTGTTGCAGGGCGAGCGGCAGTATGTAGTGCCGCTCTACCAGCGTCGGTACAGCTGGGAGAGGAAGCATCTGCGGAAGCTGTGGGACGACCTTATCGGGGTTATCGACGCAGGAGACGGCGCTTCGCATTTTCTGGGGTCGGTGGTGCTGGCACCGAGTCCTGCGAACACGCCGGCCGGTGTGCAGGTCTGGCTTGTGGTGGATGGCCAGCAGCGGCTGACGACGTTGAGCATTCTGCTGTGCGCTATCCGTGATCATGTTCGCGCAACAGACGGTCGCCTGGCCGCGAAGATCGATGATCTTTACCTGGTCAACCGGTATGCCAATGGCCTCGAGCGCTACACGTTGCTGCCGACGCAGGCGGATCGAGCCTCGTGGCAGGCGCTGGTGGAAGGATCTCCGGACGCTGGCGGAGAGGACCCGATCGGGGAGGCGTACCAGTACTTTTGTCGCGAACTGGCCTCAGCCGCTGACTCGGAGAACCCGCACGAGATCGCGCGTATCGAGCAAGCTATCGCGTCCCAGTTGAGCATCGTGGAGATCGCGGCGCATCCCGGCGACAATGTGCATCGGATCTTCGAGTCGCTCAATCACACCGGCCAGCCACTGACCCAGGCTGACTTGCTGCGCAACTACGTGTTCATGCGTCTACCCACCCGCGCTGAATTCGTCTACGAGCAGCAGTGGCGGCCGCTTCAGGGCCTGCTCACCAATGATCAGCTGGAGACTCTGATCTGGCTCGATCTGGTCATGCGTGGCGATGACCGGGCTACCCAGGCGGCGGCCTATCACGCGCAGCAGCAACGCCTCGCGGCATTCGGCGAGGCTGAGATCGAATCCTGGATCATTGAGCTGCACCATAAGGCGCGGCTGTTCCGCACAATTCTCAACCCGGACAGCGAACCGGACGATGCGCTGCGCCGCGGGCTGGACCGCCTCGATAGGTGGGGCGCGCAGGTCGTGCATCCGGTGGCGTTACGGATTCTGCTTGCCCGCGATGCCGGGGAACTCGATGGTGCCGCTGCTGCGCGTGCAATGCGGGCGGTGGAGAGCTACCTGGTGCGCAGAATGATCGCCGGTATCGGCAGTACGGGTAGTAATCGTGTGCTGATGACCTTGGTCAAGGAGCTCGGCGACGCAGTGCCCACCGCTGAGGAGATCACAAAGATCCTGTCCGGCAACCGCAAACGATTTCCGACCGATCAACATATTCGAGAAGCTGTGCTGGCCAACAACTTCTACTGGAGTGGCAGGGGCCCGCAGCGGGCTTATATCCTGCGCTGCTTGGAAGAAGATCTCCGGCACGGCGAGCAGGTGGATTTCGACCGAGCCAAACTCACCATCGAGCACGTACTTCCACAGTCGCCGACCGAGGAATGGTGGGCCATGCTCGCCGACGAGGTGGACGGCAACGACAGTCCGCAGGATTTGCACCAAGCCGTCGTGCATACGCTGGGCAACTTGAGTCTCACCGCCTACAACGGGAAGCTCGGCAACGACGGGTTCTCTACCAAACAACAGATCCTGCGCGACAGTGGTTTGGCGATGAACCGGGAGATCGCCAAGGCGGCACGATGGGGAGGCCAGGAGATCCGCGCCCGCGGCAAGTCGCTGGCCGAGCGCATCGTCAAGATCTGGCCAGGACCGGATGATTCGGTCGGTACGTTGCCGCCAGAGCCGAGGTGGCGCTTGATGATCGAAGTGCTCGCCTCGATCCCCTCCGGGCGGTGGACAACCTACGGCGACGTTGCGGAGGTGATCGGGTGTGCACCGGTCGCCGTGGGTGCCCGGTTGGCTTCCGTCCCGGCTCCCAATGCTCATCGGGTTCTGAAGTCGACCGGCCAGATCTCGCCCGATTTCAGGTGGCCCGACCCGGCTCGCACCGAGGATCCCCGCACGATCCTGGAAAAGGAAGGGATTCGATTTGACGCCGTTGGCCGTGCCGCGGCTCGCCAACGCATCACCGCCGCCGAGCTCGCTCGACGCACCGATCTCGACGTCGACGTTCCGGAAGTGGTCGATCCGGAACACCCGCTGCCCGCCCTCCTCGAGGGCAGCCTTACTGGAAAACCCGGGGGCCCAACCGAACCTGCGCCACAAGCCCACCTGGATGAGGTGCGCCGAAGCAATTCCGCCGAGGGCAAGGCTGGCGACCTGGTCTGCTATTGGATCGTGTCTCCAGGCCCAACCCATACCGGGCGCAACCAGATTCGCGATTTCATCGAGCGCGGCGAGTGGCGAATGGACCCGAACCCCCGCTTCGAAAGCAAAGTCGCCGACATGCTGTCAGGGGAACGCATCGCCGTACGCACCCGCCGCACCACCGTAGACGACGTCCCGTTCGACCGGCGCGACGAACGCGTATCGGTCATGGATTTCGAACTGACCGGAACCATCACAGAAAATCCCGGCAACGGGTGCTCGGTGCGGGTCGACTGGGACCCCGAACCGCCCGCGCCGCGACGCTATTACCTGTACACGAGTCAGGACACCGTCTGGGCGCTGGTACGCGGGAAGACTCCGGTCTGGGATGACCTGATCGACTTCGCATTTGAAGGCAAAACTCAGCAGAACATCGACTTCCTCCGAAACCATCCGTACTGGAGAGACCGCTTCGGCGATAGGTGACGTATCGGGGCGGTCCCAGCACCTACGTCCTCGAAGGCGCGACAGATCCGGATCGCGGATCGGCTCAATTCGCGCTGGAGTGGGTGGTTGTGCGCGGTATCGCTGGATACAGGATGGATTCGGAGCCAGCACGGTAAAGGGCGGCGGGGCGGCCTCCGTGGCGGTTGGTCTGTTTTCCGGTGGGAATCAACGCACCCTTCGCGGCGGTGATCTTGCGGTGAAAATTCCGCTGGTCGAGAGCTTGGCCCCAGACGATCTCATACACCCTGCGCAGCTCGGTGATGGTGAACTCCGGTGCGCAGAATCGGGTGGCGAGCATTGTGTACTCGAGTTTGCTTCTGGTGCGCTCGACAGCGTCGGCGACGATTCGCTTGTGGTCGAAGGCGAGCTCGGTGTGTGCGTTCAGTAGTGATTTGACGGGCATCCATCCCGCCTCACGTGCATCGCCACCGGCTACCGGTGCCGGCAGGTCGGGAATGAAGGCGAGGTAGCAGACGGTCACGACCCGTCTGCGTGGGTCCCGGTTCGGTGAGCCGTAGGTGCGTAGCTGCTCGAGATGTGCACGGTCCAGGTCCAGGCCGGTCTCTTCGGCCAGTTCGCGTTCTGCCGCTGTGTCCAGGTCCTCGCGGGTGTCGTCGAGGAATCCGCCGGGCAGGGCCAGCAACCCCTGCCATGGATCGGTCCCTCGTTCCACCATCAGGATCTGCAACGTGTCATCGCGCACGGTCAGGACTGCAAGGTCCACCGCGATGGCGACTTCGGTCGTTGGCCAGTTACGTTCGGGCATAACGTATCTCCTCTCCACGGCTACTTTACGTCTTATTGACGTAAAAGGATCCGGCGGATAGCGTCAGTCCACGGAGGTCTCAGGTGACGCTCCGTTCCGATCACGTTGGGGAGAAATATGATCGTGATTCTGACCGCTCTGAACATCGAGCAGGACGCCGTGCTGGAGCATCTGGTCGACACCACCGTGTATGAGCACGACAAGGGCACGTTGTTCGATGTAGGCACCATCGCCGGGTACCCCGGGCATCATGTAGCGGTGGGGGTCACCGGCGCTGGCACTACCACCGCGGCGGCGCTCACCGAACGCGCCCGAGCCGAATTCTCGCCTGCGGTCATGATGTTCGTCGGCATCGCCGGTGGCTTGCGTGGCAAGCTGTCCATCGGTGATGTCGTAGTGGCGACCAAGGTCCACTCGTATCAGGGCGGGCGCAGCGAAGATGACGAGTTTCTGGTGCGGCCACGTTCCTGGGAATTATCGCACCGGCTCGACCAGAAAGCCCGGCGGCTATGCCGGGGCAATCGTTGGCACGACTGGCTGCCCGAGCAAGCGCGCACGACCGAACCGAAGGTGTCCTTCGCGCCGATCGCGGTGGGAGACGTGGTCTTGGACTCCACCACATCGGAGCTCGCTCGCCGCATCCGCGCGTCGTTCAACGACGCGGTCGCCGTGGAGATGGAGGGTTCGGGATTCGCGCATGCGGCGGCCCTCGCCGATCAGGTGCCTGCCGCGGTCGTCCGCGGCATAAGCGACCGTGCCGACGGAGGGAAGGCGGAGGCGGACCGGGATGGCGGTCAGCTCATCGCTGCGCGGAATGCTGCTGCGTTCGCGGTTGCGCTGGCGGTTTCCCTCGAGCCGAAACCCGATTCAACGGCAGGGTCTGCTGCGCCGACGCCTCCGTCGTTGCCGCCGATCCACAATACGATGACCGCACGGGACCACGCAAAGGTCGGCGAGCAGATCGGTGTGCAATTCAACTCGGGGGCGAGATGATCCCCGACTCCACAGCGGCCGGTATGTCGGTGCACAACCATCTCAACGCGACCGGCCGCGCCCACGTCGGGCAGCAGATCGGTGCCCAATACAACAGATTCGTGGAGCACAACGAGACGATCTACCACACCTCGCCCGACGACTCGCCGGACCGCAGGCACAAGGTGGCCAGAGATTTCCTCGCCGGCGGCAATCCCCGTCAGGCCGAGGAAATCCTGCGCCGCCTGCACCACACGGGCCACGCCACCACTGAACGCGCCTACCTGTACGTGCTGTCGGTGCTCAGCGACCGCTCGTTCACCGAAATCACCAATGAGCTGTCCGACGAGATCCACCACGCCATGAACGCGGTGCCGGGAGAAACCCGAGACGAGTGGCGGGAAGCGCTCGAGGTTGTCAACGAACTGCTGCGCTACGCTCATGCCGAGTTCAGCGAGGGGGCCATCGAGAACGAACTCGCGACCCCGCTGAAGATGTTCGGCGCCCTGAGCGTGGATCGGCAGGACGAGATCGTCACACACCTGAGCCGGATTCTCAGCGGTGCCGAGCAGGAGTGGCTCACCGCTGCGCGCAAACACCAGGTCGCAGTGCAACGGATGAGCGGCGATCGCGTCGGACGGGCGTGGAAGTTCTTCGAAGCCGATCCACGACCGCCCGGGAGATGGGTAACAGCGCCTGCTCCGGCCACCGCCACCGACTGGCGCGATGCCGTCCTCGGCTCGGTGGCAACGGTTTCGGCGATCGTGACCATGCTGATCGGTGAGGTCACGGCCAGCGCCGTGGCCGGAGTGGCACTCGTCGTGGCCGGGGGCTACGTGGCGGTGCGTTGCACGACCGTCTGGCAGACCCACACAAGGCATGTGCACAACGTGTGGGCCCATCGCCAGCCACAGCCCTACCAGCAGGAAGGTAAGTTCGACAAACTGGTCGACCAGTGCTTCCGGGCGTGGAATCCCGAAGGCCTATGGGAAACCACAGAGGGCTATCGAGGATATCTCAAGCGCAGGTTGCAACAGCAGTACGGCCACTACGAATGCCACCCTTTCGAGTTGCAATGGCTGATCCGGTGGCATGTCCTTCGCATCGGCCAAGGATTCGACTATCCACCGGCGCGGCCAGCCGAAGCGCAGCGGGCGGCTAACTTTCGGACCGTCGGCGCAATAGTGTGGGTGGCAGTTTTGGGTGTGTTGGTGCTCGTCGGAGAGTACGGGGCGTTCCTGCTTGGTGTCGGCGGCTGGTGGGGTATCGGCGGCGTCGCCCGGATCGTCTCGGTGTCTCGGACGCAGCGTCTTCTCGCACAGGATGCCGAGATGGTGTTCGACGGCGAGCAGGCCGAGCATCACCGATGGCGCGGGGTTCTTGCCGACCGGCCCAGTGATTTGGAGATGGAGCGCTGGCTGGCCCTGGACAAGGCCCATCTCAAGAACGAGGCGCTGCGGCGGGCGAATCTTCGTGAGCGTGACCTGGTCACGTATGTGGTGCTGACCGAGCGGGCTCCCTTCGCGCGCAGGAGCAGGATCATCGGCGGGCCGCCGCGATACGAGGCGTATATGGTCTACATCTTCCTGTTGACCAAGTTCGGAATGCGAACCACACGAACCTATTTGAACCTCACCACAGGCGACGTGCGGAACGAGCAGCACCAGATGTGCACCTACGATGCTGTGGCTTCGGCCTCGGTCACCGAGAAAGGTGTCCGCACTTTCCGGGCCGACGGCAGCCCATCGGTGGGTAACCGCGCTGGCCGGGTCTTTCGGCTGATTCTGCTCAACGGCACCTGTATCGCCGAAGTCCGGGAGAACGGCCGAGCGACAGGCGATGAACCGCCCGGGGAGGACGACGAGCTCGAGGACGTGGCGTTCGTGCCGGCCGCGGGGTTCGACAGCGCGCTACGGGTATTGGAAGCAGTGGCCACCGAGGGCCGGGATTGGATCAACCGTGACCGCGAGCGCAAACAGCGTTGGGCACGAAACTGGTGCACGAGTCCTCTGTCAGGTGACACGATCGGATTCGGGGGGAACTCCGGCCGGACAAACCTCCGATGATCTGACAGCAAGTTGTAGCTCGCCCCTTCGGGCAACGCTGACTTGAAGATTCCGATCAACATGAGAGTTGATGGGGCCGCGTCCGGATTCGTACCATGAATCGACAGGCCAACACAGCTGCGCCGTTCGGGGACAGCTACGCGAGTCCAGGCCCCGATTGCGCCGGATGCCGCCGGACAGCGCGTGCAGCATTCCAGTGGGCGACATGCGCATCGACGCACGGCAGCGCCGTAGCGAAGTCACTTGTTCCGGCAACCGCAGATAGGCCGCGATCCCGATTCCAGCGCACCGGATGGGAACGGATTGGAATGAAACGCATAGATACGCGGCCGAGACATGTAGAACCGAGCGGATGCCGATCTCGCGCCCGGACCCGCTGACCAGCGCATACGGGACGAGGCGTGACTCAGAGACCGCAATCCGGTTGGCAAATAACCCAGAGGTCGCAGGTTCAAATCCTGTCCCCGCTACAAACGGCTCAGGCCAGAGAGATTCGATCTCTCTGGCCTGAGCCTTTTCTCGTATTGTCCTCGGCGCGCGACGACTCCTACCCCGATCCGGCGAGCCACCGCACGGTGTTGACGTAGCACGTCCCGAGATCGGCGAGCACACTTCCCGGTACGGGTGGGTGGTAGGGCACACCGAACCCGCGGCGGCGATCCGGTGTCGAGCCGCAGGGGTCACCGATGAGGTTCACGTCGACGTAGTGATGGAACGAGGAGTCGGTGACGATCCGGCCCACCCCCGCCGGAAGACCGTCGTAGGCGCACAGGATGCCGAGGGTCATCGCGACCGAGGGCGCCGGGTCGCCGGGCGGATCGGCGGACAGACACGGGTCGGCGGTGAGGGCGACCGAGTGGCCCGCTGTCGCGGTCCCGGTGGCGATGACGCGCGGCGCGGGTCGCACACCGTCGGCCGAGGGGTACTCCGGCACCGGGGTGTCGCGCGGTGCGACGACCGCTTCGAGATCGGCCGGCGTCACCACTTCACCCTCGTGCATGTGATCAGGGAACCGGGTGATGGGCGCGCCGTCCGCACGCCGCAGGATGTCGTGGACGGGTGCGTCGAGGACGAGAGTCTGGGCGATGTCGTCGGACTGGTTGTCGAACTGGTACAGCGACTCCGTGTCCCGCACCAGGGTGCCGTCCGCGGCGATCCCGCCGCGCGGATTGAAGACCAGCGTGTCGGCGCGGTCCAGCCCACCCGGCACCGACTTGGCGGGCCAATTGGCCGCCGTCACGACCTCGCCGCGCCAATCGAGCGCGTGCGTCGGCGCGTCGATGGGCCGATATTCCACACCGAACCACTTACGCATGGTGCGCACCCGAGGTATCCGGCCGCACATGAACGAGCCCATGCCGGAATGGTCACCGGTCGCGAAGACCCCTCCGCCCGCGTTCATGAAATCGAAGACGGCCGCGACCTCGCCGTCGGCGATCGGCGTCCCGTGCACGGCGCCGTCGTTGTTGCCCTCGAATCCGAACAGCCACAACACGTCGTAGTCGCGCAGACGCTCCGATCGGAAGTCGAAGTTCGGGAAGGCGGCATTCGGGTCGTCGCTTCGATGCGCGGTCTGCACCGAAATGTCCTGTGCCGGAGCGTGCTCCAAGAGGTAGACGAACTCCGTGACGGTGAAGGCATCGCGGTTGCGATCGACTCCGCCGGCGAAGCTGATGCCCTTTCGCGCTCGCGCGGACGATCGCCCGTCCCCTACCACCAGAACCTTGATCGGCGCCATGATATCCGTCCCCCGGATAGTCCCCGCCCGCCGCAGCGGCGAACGCTGACCGGCGGTGTTCGCTACAAGTAGACCACGAATATCGCAGTTCACGAGGCGTATTTCCCGGCACGAAAGGGGTTGCGGACCGACCGTCCGGGCCGCTACGCGACGGCTCGGATCGGAGCCGAACGATTTCCGGCGCCTTGTGTCGCACAACGGATTTCATCAAGATCGAAGTTGCGGGCGCACTTTCGCGCCGGCGGCCCAAGACCGTCAACGGCGACACCGTCACGCCGACGTGGACCCTGAATTCTACCGGGGCCCACGTCCTTACAGCGAAGCTGGTCGTCGGCGACTACGAGGAGACCAGCCTGACCATCCAGGTGGGCAACGGCATCAACGTCGGAAGCGCCTGCCTGGTGCAGTGATACCGGCGCGGGCCGGCACGAGCCTCAGATCCTTGGCGGCTCGATGCCGAGTTCGCGCAGCCGCTCGGCGTAGGTCGCGACATTGGCGAGCTTGACGTCCTCGTAGCCGCGCACGACCTCGGCGAGGCCCGCCGCGCGAACGGCTCGGTCGTAGCCCGCTGCGTCCAAGGTGGTGGCCAGGTCGGTCACCATGCCGAGGTAGTGCGCGCGCAGTTCTCGCTCGACGCGGCGCACATGCGCGTAGCCGAAGGGGTCGAACTTGGTGCCGCGCAGGCGCTTTCCCTTGGCGAGCAACCGCAGCGCGAAGTGGCTGCGCGGACCCATGCCGATCTTCTTCTGCCTGCCGAGCGCCCGCAGCGCGGGCGGGTGCAGGCGGTAGGTGAGATTCGCGCCTTCGGGCATTTGCTCGGCGACCTCGGCCAGGAACGCCGGGTCGGTCAGCCGCCGCGCCACCTCGTACTCGTCCTTGTAGGCCGTGAACTTGTACAGACCGCGCGCCACCTGCTCGCTGAACTCAGTGCGGTCGGTGACTCGTCGTTCGGTCTCCCAGACGTGCTGCACGGTGCCTACGTATTCGCGGGCCACCGCGACGCTCTGGAATCCGATCAGCTCGGCCGCCCGCAGCTCCACCAGCTGCCGCGTCTCGCCGGTCGCGGTCAGTCCGTCGAACAGGTTCGCGGGCGGCGTCACCCGCGCCGCCGCGAGCTTGCTGCGCGTGGTGGCGGCGGCGAACTCCGCGGGCCGTGCGATCGCCAGCCTGCCCCAACGGAAGGCGGCGATATTCGCGGCGACGGCGACGCCGTTGATCTCGATGGCCTCCTCGATCGACGCCGCGGGCAGCCGCAGTCCCCCGCTCTGGTACGCCGCGCCGACCAGCAGGAAATTGGCGGCCGCGGTAGTGCCGAAGAGCGCCTCGGCGGCGGCGAGCGCGTCGAAGGAACCCGCCACCCTGGCCGCCCGCGCCAGCCGGGCCAGCAGCGAGGCCTCGTCGGGGTAGGCGACGGACTTGTCGTAGACCATGTCGCCGGTCGGGGTCTTGCTGGTCGAGGCCACCGCGACGGTCGCGGTCGGCGAGCCGTAGGCCAGGTTCTTGTCGTCGGTCGCGGCGAGCAGGTCGAAGGCGAGGATGCAGTCGGCGGAGGCCGGGGCGAGCCGGTTGGCGGGCTCCAGCGCGTCCGCCGCGAAGCGCAGGTGCGACACCACCGGTCCGGCCTTCTGGCTCAGGCCGATCTGATCGAGGCTCGCCACGTCGTATCCGGCGCGCAGCGCAGCGGTCGCGAGCACCTGGTTCACGGTGACGATGCCGGTGCCGCCGATCCCGGCCAGGAAGACGTTCTGCGTGCCCGTCGGCGCCTCGAACGCGAGCTCGGGCAGGCGCGGCGGCTCCGGACGACGAACCTCCTTGCGCCGCTTGCGATTCGCCGGGTCGGGCAGCTCGACGGTGACGAAGGACGGGCAGTCGCCGTCCAGGCAGCTGTAGTCGGTGTTGCACGAGGTCTGATCGATGCGCGTCTTGCGGCCGAACTCGGTGTCCACCGGCTGGACCGAAAGGCAGTTGCTCTTGACGCCGCAATCGCCGCAGCCCTCGCAGACCGCCTCGTTGACGATCACCCTGGTCCGGCGCACCGGCAGCGCGCCGCGCTTGCGCTTGCGGCGGGCGTCGGCCGCGCAGTGCTGGTCGTAGACGAGCACGGTGACGCCGGGAATCTCGCGCAGCATGCGCTGGGCCTCGTCGAGCCGGTCGCGGTGCCACAGCAGGGTGCCCGGCGCGAGATCGCGCTTTCGGTAGCGCTTGGGCTCGTCGGCGCAGACGATGATCCGCCGCACGCCCTCGACGCTGAGCTTGTGGGTGAGTTTCGGAACGCCGAGCGAGCCCTCCGCGTCCTGCGCGCCGGTCATCGCGACGACGTCGTTGTGCAGCAGCTTGAAGGTGATGTTCACGCCGGCGGCGACGCAGGCCTGCACCGCCAGCTGGCCGGAGTGGAAATAGGTTCCGTCGCCGATGTTCTGGAACAGGTGGCCCACGTCGGTGAAGGGCGCCTGCCCGATCCACTGCGCGCCTTCGCCGCCCATCTGAGTCAGGCCGGTGACCGCGCTGTCGGTGCGGCCGGACATGGTCACCAGGGTGTGGCAGCCGATGCCGCCACCGGCCAGCGAGCCCTCCGGCACCGCGGTGGACCGATTGTGCGGGCAACCGCTACAGAAGTACGCCGCGCGCTTGGCGGGCAGGACGGACAGCGACAGCGGCTGCGGCAGTGGCCTCTTCGTCTCCAGATATCCGGCGAGCGCCCGGCGCAGCGGCCCGGCGATGCGACCCGAGGTGAGCTCGCCGTTGGGACTGAACAGCGTGCGACCCTCGGCATCGGCCTTGCCGACGATCTCCGGGGCACCCGCGCGGCCGTAGAGGATCTCGCGGATCTGCGTCTCGACGAACGCGGTCTTGTCCTCCACCACGACGATCCGCTCCAGCCCGTCGGCGAACTCCCGCACCCGCTCGGGCGCGATCGGATACGGCATGCCGATGCGCAGCAATCGGACGCCTGCCCGCGACAGCGCGGCGTCGTCCACGCCGAGATCGAGCAGGGCCTGGCGCATCGCGTCGAAGGCGGTTCCGGTGGCGGCGACGCCGACCCTGGCGCGCGCCGGATTCACCTCGATCACGTCCAGCTCGTTGACGGTGCTGTAGGCCTTCACCAGTTCCCAGCGCGGCCCGTACAGGTCCGCCTCGGCGATGACGCTGTCGGTCGGCGCCGCCATCGGCCGCTGCCGATAGGTGAACGGACTGCCCTCCCAGTCGATCTCGGGCACCGTGATGGCGATGTCGCCGACCGAGCCGTCCACCGTCCAGGCGCCGTCGGCCACATCGGCGACGATCTTCAGCGCCACCAGGCACCCGGACGCCCGGGACAGCGCGACGCCGTGCAGGCCCATGGTGATGATCTCGCGCGCGTTGCGGGGAAAGAGCACAGGGATGTTCATCGCGGCCAGCGACCGTTCGCTCACCGCGGGCACGGTCGAGGATTTCGCGGCCGGATCGTCGCCGACCAGCAGCAGCACGCCGCCGCGCGCATTCGCGCCGTACATATTCGCGTGACGCAACGCGTCGGTCGCGCGATCGAGGCCGGGTCCCTTTCCGTACCAGACCCCGACGACGCCGTCGTGCGTCGCGTTCCCGGCGGGCAATTCCGCCTGGCTCCCCCACACCGAGGTCGCGGCGAGTTCCTCGTTGAGGCCCGGCACGAAGGAGATGTCGTGTTCGGCGAGCACGGTGGGCATTCCGTTGAGCAGCTTGTCCACGCCGCCGAGCGGGCTGCCCTGATAACCGGAGACGAAGGTGCCGACCCGCAGACCCGCCCGCAGATCGCGCACGTGCTGTTCCACCAGTTGTCGCGCGATCGCCTGCACTCCGGTGAGCACGACGGCGCCGGAGCCGACCCGATAGCGGTCGGCGAGGTCGTACGGCGCGGTGATCAGATCGCGGTCGGCGAGCTCGGTCATCGGTCCACCCATCCGCTCGGCGCCCGATCGGGGCGCTTCGCATCGTTGAGCACTTGGTGCCGACATACTGTCCCCAAAGCGCTGAATGAACAATAGATGGATCAAAGGTTGAGCAATCTGCTCAATTGAAGCGCTCACTGCTGGGCATCCCCTATGCATGATGCGAGATCGATATGACCGCTATCACACTCTGCGACAAATCACCTGATCACGGCCGTCGCGCGTGTCGGGCCGACGTCGGACACCGGCGAATCCGCCATCCAGAAGGCACGGCCACCCGCTCCGCCATCCGGAAGGCACGGCCACCGGCAACGCCTGCTGAGTTCGATCACCACTCGGCACGCCGACCGGCTCCGGTAGCCGGTCTCGCGACGCCCTCGGCCCGAACCACCCGGAGACGCCGCGAACCCGGTGCCGACGCGCCTCGCGGTCAGAACATTCGGCGGTGGAGAAGCACGAATTCCCTCCCGCATAGCAGCGAGCGCTCGAATCCGCGTACGCGTGAGTTTTCCCGAAATACCCCGCGAAATGCATTGTGACCACCACATTCCCATTGGTAGCACTTGCGAATATATCCCGTGGTTACCCGAACTCCGCGATCGCCGATTACCCTGCTCTTTGCTCGACGAAAGTTATTGCGTCGCCGTTCTTTCAGTGACTAGGGTGACACGGGGTACTCGGCACCATGCCGGTTCTCGGCCTGGCACGAGCCGGTTCCGCACGGGGGCAGCGATGCCCAGAGGTAGGCAAGAACATCGGTGATAAGCAGCAGAATCAGACGCGTATTACCGACCGGCATGCGGTCCCGCCCCCTCGGCGTCCGAACCAGACTATTGGCGATCGTCCTCATTCCGAGCGTCGCCCTGCTCGCGCTCGGCATCGGCGCCACCGCGTACCTGGTGAAAACCGGTCGCAATGCGGCGTCTTGGGCCGAGATGGCCACTTCCGTGACCACCCCGGCGATCCTGATGATCGAGGCGTTCCAGGAGGAGCGTCGCGCCTCGCTGCTGCTGTTGGCGGGCGACGACGACGCGACCCACACCCTGCCTGCCGCACGCAAGAATTCCGACGACGCGCTGGCCACGCTGGATTCCCTGGGCGATACCGCCTCCGAACTGCGTCCCGACCTCGCGGGCGATATCGACAGCTACGACGTGCTCTACCGGCAGTTGCCCGCGCTGCGCGGCGGCATCGACGCGCACGCCTTGCCGTCGGCGCAGGTTTTCCTCGCCTTCAGCCAGATCATCGACACCATCGTGCAGGCCTCGCTGCTGGCCGCCGAGGTGGCGCCGGACGCCGAGATCGCCGTCGAGCTGTACAAGGCGGTGCACGCGCTGCGCGCCGCCGAAGCGGTGTCGCGGGCGAGCGCGCTCGGCACGGCGGCGCTCATCACCGAACAGCTCACCCCCGAACAGCTCACCGAGTTCAGCCGCTACGTCGGCGACGGCCGCGGTGAGGTCGCCTACGCGACCACCGTGCTGACCGGCAAGCGGCAGGCACAACTGCAAGAGATCACCGCGAGTCCCACCTGGCGGCAGCTGACCGCGATGGAGGACGCGATCATCCAGCGGGGCACCAAGACCGGCGATTCCGACGCCCCGAATACCTCGACCTCGAACAACTCCACCGGCGACAGTTCCGGCAGGCAGTCGACCTCCCGCACCACCCGCACGGCCGACATCCCGCCGCCGCTGCCGCTCGGCGTCGGCGAATGGCAGCAGTCCGCCACCGCCGTGCGCTCGCAGCTGCTGAAGCTGTGGGAGGACCAGAGCCGCGACGCCCACCGCACCGCGGAGGCCACCGGCGAGCAGATCGCGCGCAACTCCCTCTACGGCGGCCTCGGCGTGCTCGCGCTGACACTGCTCGCCTTCCTCGCCGCCCTGCTGCTGGCCAACCGCTTCATCGGCCGCATGCAGCGGCTGCGCCGCGACACTCTGGAGCTGGCCGACGAACGGCTGCCCGAGACCATCCGTCAGCTCGGCGAGGGCGCCGAGGTCGACGCGCGGGAAGTCGCGCGCCTCGACTACGGCGGTGACGAGATCGGCCAGGTGGCCGACGCGTTCAACCGCGCCCACCAATCGGCCGTCTCGGCCGCGGTCGCCGAGGCCAAGACGCGGGCGGGCGTGGCCGCGGTCTTCCTCAACATCGCGCACCGCAACCAGGTGATGGTGCACCGCCAGCTGGCGCTGCTGGACAAGGCCGAACGCCACGAGGAGGACCCGGAACGCCTGGACCTGCTCTTCCAGCTCGACCACCTGGCCACCAGGGCGCGGCGCAACGCCGAGAACCTCGTCATCCTCGGCGGCGAGCAGCCCGGCCGTCGCTGGCGCAATCCGGTGCCGCTGATCGAGGTGGTGCGCAGCGCGGTCGCGGAAAGCCTCGACTACACCAGGATTCAGATCGGCAAGCTGCCCGACGTGCGCGTCTCCGGCGCAGCGGTGGCCGACCTGATGCACCTGATCGCCGAGCTGACCGACAACGCGACGGCCTTCTCGCCACCGGAATCGCGGGTCGAGGTGTCCGGCACGCTGGTCGGCAAGGGCGTGGCTATCGAGATCATCGACCAGGGACTCGGCATGCCGGAAGCCGAACTGGCCGAACGCAACGCCGTGCTGGCGTCCCCGCCCGACTTCAGCGTCGCCACGCTCTCCAGTGATGCCAGGCTCGGCCTCTTCGTGGTCGGGAAGCTGGCCGTGCGACACGGTATCTCGGTGCGGCTGACCGAATCCGACTACGGCGGAGTGCGCGCCATCGTGTTGGTGCCGACGGCGGTGATCGCCACCGGCCAGGAACCACCCGTGCGGGGCAACCAGGCCGTCCAGCAACCGCACGCGTTGGCGAACAACGGGACATTCAACGGCTTCGCCCCCGTCCCTGTCCTCGCCGCTCCCAGCCCCGTCGAGATCGCACCCGCCGCGACCGGCGAGGGCGATCGACCGGCGCTGCCGCGACGCCGCCGCTCCGACGCCTCCGACGAACCGGCCGCTCGGCTCGGCGGCACAGCGGGCGCACGCCCGCGCAGCGCCGAGGAGGCGCGCACGCTGATGTCGGCCATCGAGAACGGCACTCGGCAGGGCCGCCTGAACCGCGTCGACGACCCGACCGCAACGAACCCCGACCCGCAGGAAGGCACCGGTGACGACCTCCAAGCCCCGTAGTCTCGACTGGCTGCTAGACGATCTCGTCGAACGGCTGCTCGATGTCCGCTACGCTGTCGTGCTGTCCACCGACGGGTTGCTCCTCGGCCACAGCACGGCGATGAATCGCTCGGACGCGGAACGCTTCTGCGCCATGGCCTCCACCCTGCACGGCGTGGCGCGCAGCGCGGGCAGCCATTTCGACGCGGGCGGGGTCTGCCAGACGGTGGTGGAGCTCGACCGCGCGGTGCTGTTCATCACCGCCGCGGGCGACAATGCCTGCCTGGCCGTGCTCACCGCGGAGAACGCGAACATGGGCATGGTCGCCTACGAGATGAACCAAACCGTGCAGCGCGTCGGCGCGCACCTCTCGGTCGACCCGCGTCCGCAACCGCTCGACGGGGTCGGTTCGCGACGGCCATGAACGACCGGCGGGAGTCCTGGTTCGACGAGGAGGCCGGTCCCCTCGTCCGCCTCTACGCGGTCACCAACGGGCGCGCGGGCGGCGGCCGCCCCGAGCTGAACATGCTCACCCTGGTGGTACGCGCCGGATCGCGGACACTGCGGCGCAACGAACCCGAGTACGCCGACATCATGCGGCTCGCCCGCGAACCGCAGTCCATCGCCGAGCTGGCCGCGCAGCTGAACCTGCCGTTAACCTCGACCAAGATCCTGGTCGGCGACCTCATCGACGACGGCCTGCTCAACTTCCGCGATCCCGAACCGACGCCCGAGGCGGGTCCGCGGGACATGGATGTGCTGCGCGCCGTGCTCAAGGGGATTCAGGCGCTCTGACCCGCGCGCTCAACTCAGCCGCGCGGCAAGACGTTTCGCGTTCATCAGAGCGATCGCCTCGATCGACACCATGGGGTTCACGCCGGACGCCGTCGGGAAGCAGGACGCGTCCGCGACGACGATATCGGGCACCTCCCAGGTCGCGCCGTCGGGATCGGTCGCCGACATGTCGCGCGAGCCGCCCATTCGCGCCGAGCCCATGATGTGCAGCGCGCCCATCCCGCAGCGACCCGGCTCGTATCCGGCCGCGAGGCAGGACGCGACGAATTCCGCGTGCGAGCCGCTGACGCCGGGCTCGTACGTCGCGCCCGCTTGATGGCCGGAGAAGACGCGTCGCGCGCCCGCCGCCTCGAGAATGCTTGCCGCGCCCGCGATTCCGGTGTGCAGGTGGGCGCGGTCGCGCTCGGAGAGCCGGTAGCGGACGATGGGCTCACCCGCCTGGTCCACCGTGACCCGCCCGTGGTCGCGGTCGCGGGTGATCACGCCGACGGCCGCGGTGCGGGCCAGATCCAGCATGGCGGCGCGGTGCTCCGCCCCGCCACGCCAGTTCATGAAGCCGACCAGCAGGCCGGGGTGCAGCGGGCCGGTCTCGTAGATCACGCCGTAGCCGTGCTCGTCGAGATCGCTGTGCCTGCGCGAGATCCGGGTCTGCAACCCGCCCTCCCACGGCCGGATCTCCTCGTCGAAGACGCCGAACACCGCCGAGGCCGGATGCAGCCGCAGGTAATCGCCGATGTTCTTGTTCCGCAACCCGGAACGACGCAGCAGCGCGGGCGTCTGGACGGCTCCCGCGGCGACCACCACGGCGCGGGCGCGCACCGTGAACTCCGCGCCGTCGGCGGTGACCGCGCGGACGCCCTCGGCGCGGCCGCCGGAGACCTCGACGCGGCGGACGTCGGCGCCGACCACCAGGCGCGCGCCGTGCGCGGCCGCGTCGGCCAGCCAGGTCTTGGTCACGGTCTGCTTCGCGCCGAGCCGGCAGCCGTAGCCGCAGCGACCGCACTCGACGCTCGCGTCGCAGGCCGCGGTGACGTTGCGTGGCAGCGGGGCGACGTCCCAGCCCAGCGCCGCGAGCCCGCGCTCGAGCACCCCGTCGCGCGCCGAGCCGGGCGAGCGGTCGTAGGTGACGCCCAGCCGCTGTTCGACGGCGTCGAGGGCGGCGCCGTATTCGTCCTCGGCGAACTGGGTGGCGCCCAGGCTCGCCCATTCCGCGCGCACCTCGTCCGGTGTGCGCAGCGAGGTGCTCCAGTTGACCACCGTGCCGCCGCCGAGGCACGTGCCCGCCACCAGGGTGAGCTGGCCTTCCGCGGTGGCCGCCGGGCCCGGCGCGTACAACCGCAGCAGCGCGTCGAGTTCCCCGGCACCGAAGTCGGCGTCGTCGTAGTACTCGCCGCGCTCCAGCACGATCACGTCGAGGCCCGCCTCGGCGAGCACCGCCGCCGCCGCGCCGCCGCCCGCACCGGAACCGACGACGACCACATCGCAGTCCAGGGCCGCGCCCGCCTCGGGCCGCACCGGATGCAGGGCGGGCTTCGGCGCGTTGGGCAACGGGCCTGGCGGGGAGGGGTAGCCCATCTCCTTCCACAGCGGATTGCTGCCGTCGGGTCCCGGCGTGGTGTAGTACGCCAGCAGCGCGGCTTGCTTGAGCGCCTGGAAGATCGCGCGCTTGGCGCCGAACCGCGATTCGCCGAGCCGAAGCAGCAGCCGTTCGCGGTCGGCCTGCGAGCGGGCCGAGAACCGGCGCGGACCCATGCCCGCGAGCAGGCCGAGGACCGGCGAATCCCACAGGCCGAGGAGCGTCGCCACCTGTTTGCGTTCGGCCTCACGCGGATTGCGGGAGAGCAGTCGGACCACCACGTCGGCGACGCCGAGCTCGGAGGCGGGCGGCAGCGCGAGACCGTCGCCGGGCGCGAACGTGTCGCAGATCAGCTCCAGCGCCGCCCGCTGCCCTGCCGTGAGTTCCATGGCATTCTCCCCGAGACCGGAAAAGTGTGCGGCGCAATCGGAATTGCTGCTCACATACGTTCAACGAGCTCGAACCCTACTCCGGAGTTTTGTGGGCGTAAAGACCGATTGGCAACCGATTGGGGCCGTGTCCTACCGACGCTCACAGAGAATGCGAAACAACTTCCTTGGGCTGCGCCCTCAGGCCGGTTCCGGTTGGCAGCGAGGGCAATAGTAGATGCCGCGCTCGCGCTGCGTGATGCGATCCGAGGCCGGGTTCGTCTCACCGAGCGGCCGCACCTCGATCCGGGTGCCGCAGCGTTGACACGGACGACGCTGGCGGCCGTAGACCAGCGGTCGCCACGGCGGCCGGTGCACCGCCTCGGTGAGCACCCGGTGCGCCTCGTTGACCAGGGCGAGCAGATCCGGCACCGCGGCGACCGGGGTGGCCGGGTGCACTCTGCGGAGGAAGCAGACCTCGCTGCGGTAGATGTTGCCGATGCCCGCCAGATTGCGCTGATCGAGCAGGGCGAGGCCGACGGGTTGCGCGGGATGTCGCGCCAAGCGCCGAACCGCCTCGGCCGCATCCCAATTCGCGCCGAGCAGATCGGGGCCGAGGTGATCGGTCGCGGTGTGCTCGTCGGCGCGGCGCAGCACCTCGACAGTGCCGAGCGAGAAGCCGACGGCCTCGGTGTCGTCGGTGCCGAGCACCACGCGCGCGCTCACCCGCGGCCGGGTCCAGCGCTCGCCCACGCAGTAAGTGCGCCACTCCCCCTCCATCTTCAGATGGGTGTGGATGCTGGCGGTGGTGGTGCGGATGAACAGGTGCTTGCCGTAGCTGCCGACCTCTTCCACCAGATCGCCGACGAGATCCACCGTCGCATAGCGCGGCACCCGGAAATCGCTGCGCACCAGCGTCTTTCCGGAGAGCGCGAGCCGCAGCCGATGCGCGGTCAGAAAGACCGTGTCACCCTCGGGCATTCACCTCTCCCGCCGTCACGGTTGCCTCCGCAGGCGCAGCCCGCGCGGCGTGGCGGAGAAACCCGCCTCGGCGAGGAAGCCCGCGAAGGTGTTGCCGTGCACCGATTCTCCGTCCACCCGGTCGATCACCAGTGAGTCGACCCTCCGGCGGCGGACCAGCTCGGCGAGTTCCGCGGCGGCGGCCTGGCGCGCGTTCGGGTCCTCGGTGAAGGTGAGCAGCGTCTTGCCGCCGCGCTCGAGATAGAGCACGAGGTCACCGTCCACCAGCACGACGAGCGCGCCCGCCTTGCGGCCGGGGCGGTGGCCGCTGTCGCCGTCGCCCTTGGGCCAGCCGAGGGCCGCGCCGTACGGATTGGCTGGGTCGCAGGCGGCTATCGCCAGCGCCTTGCCCCGCCGCGCCGGATCGCCGGAGCGGGCGCGGTCGGTGTCGAAGGAGCGCAGCCGGTCGACCACGTCGGTGGTGGAGAACTGCGCGCCGCCGAGCGAGTCGACGAAATAGCCACGGCGGCACCGGCCGCGATCCTCGAATTCGGTGAGCACCCGGTACATCAGCGCGAAACCGCCCGCCACGCCCTCGTTCTGCACCGATCCCCTGGTCAGCACGCCGTAGCGCTCCAGAAGCATGTCCGCCGTGGCGTGCGCGCGAATCGTGTTGTCGGCGACGCGTTCCGGCAGCAGCGACCAGCGCCCGGCGACCGCGGGCGGACCCGATCGGGTCGGCATGCTCGGGCGGGGCAGGTAGGCGCGGCCGCGTGGTGCGCGACGCGGCGTCCGGTGCGCGGTCGTGGTGCGCGAGGTGCCCGCGAGCAAGGCGCGCACCGGCGCGAAGGTGTCGCCGGAGACCACCCCCGCCCACACCAGCTCCCACAGGGCCGCGGCCACCGCCGTGTCGTCCAGCAGGCCGGTGGCGTCGGAGAGCTGACGGAAGAAGTACGCGCCGCCGCCGTGCAGTACCGGAGGCAGCCGGATGGGCTCGGCATCGGCGCGGAGCGCAGCACCGGCCGGATGCTCGTCCGCCGACGGCGCGGAACCATCGAGCGGCGAGGCGGTGTCTCCTAGGGTGAGCTGTGTCCGCGCCGCCAAGGACGCGCCGAGCGCGTCGAGCAGGCGCAGGTGTGTCTCGGACAGCTCGATCTCGTCCGGCGGCGCCAGCGTGAACGAGGCCTGCTCGGCCAAGTGCAGCGCGATCCACCCGTCCTTGGCCGTGATGGCGCCGTGCCCTGACCACACCACCTCGCCGGTGGCCATCAGCTCGTCCAGCATCGCGGGCGAATAATCGCGGACCCGGGCGGGCAGGATCAGCGACTCCCACGCCGAGGCCGGAATGGGCACTCCGGCAAGCTGTTCCACCACGGCCGCGACACCGTCGACGCCGCGCAGCTCGCCGGTCTCGACATGCTGCCAGGACGGCAGGAAGCGCCCGAAGGCCGCGGTCGCGACGGGCTCCACCTCGTGCCGCGCCGCGGCGAGCGACCGCCGTCGCAGCCGCCGCAGCACCTGGGTGTCGCACCATTCGGCGCCGTTGGCCCCCGGCGTGAATTCGCCTTCCACCGCCCGCTTTTCGGCTACCAGGCGATGCAACGCAGTAGCGGCGACGGCGGGGCCGATACCGAAGCGCGCGGCGACGGCGTCGGTGGTGAACGGTCCGTGCGTGCGGGCATAGCGGCCGACCAGGTCGCCGAGCGGGTCGGCGACCGGTTCGATGAACGCGGCGGGAGTGCCGATCGGCAGCGGGACGCCGAGCGCGTCGCGCAGGCGGGAGGCGTCCTCGACGGCGACCCACCAGGTCCGGCCCGCGAACGAGACCTCCAGCGCGCGCCGGGCTTTCGCGAGTTCGCCGAACCAGGGACGCGGGTCGGCCGCGGGTTCGTCGACCGCACCCGAATCCGCCCCCTCGTCGGCGGCGCTGGGCACCGCGTCATCGACAAGGCTCGGCACCGCCTCATCGGCACCCTGCGGCCGCTCATCATCGACCTCGTGCGCTGACGCACCATCGACCCCGCGCAGCTGCACATCACCGGCAGCATGCGGCAGCGCACCGTCGACACCCTGCGGCCGCACCGCACCGACACAGCGCAACGCCGCCTCTTCCGGGGTCAGCGGCCCGAGCAAGCGCAGCAGGTCCGCGAGGCCCTCGGCGTCGCGCGCGCGGCGTTCCGGCGTGAGCCGTTGCAGTTCACGCTCGGTCTGCGCCAGCACCACCGGGTCGAGCAGCTCACGCAGTTCGACGCGGCCCAGCAGCTCGGCGAGCAACCCGGAATCCAGCGAGAGCGCGGCGGCCCTTCGCTCGGCCAGCGGACTGTCACCCTCGTACATGAACTGGCCGATGTAGTCGAACAGCAGCGCGCCCGCGAACGGCGAGGGCGTCGCGGTCTCCACCTCGACCAGTCGCACCTGCCTGCGCGCGACCCGGCCGAGCAGATCCCGCAGGTTCGGCAGATCGTAGACGTCGCGCAGGCATTCGCGCACCGTCTCCAACAGGATCGGGAAGTCGGGGAACTTGCGCGCCACGTCCAGCAGCTGCGCCGAGCGCTGCCGCTGCTGCCACAGCGGGGCGCGTTTGCCCGGATCGCGCCGTGGCAGCAGCAGCGCCCGCGCCGCGCATTCGCGAAACCGGGACGCGAAAAGCGCGGAGCCGCCGACCTGTTCGGTGACGATGTCGTCGATCTCGTCCTGTTCGAAGACGAACAGCTCCGCGCCGGGCGGATCGTCGGTGGTGTCCGGCAGCCGCACCACGATGCCGTCGTCGGAGGCGGTCGGCGCGGCGTCCACGCCGAACCTTTCGCGCAGCCGGGAGCCGACCGCGAGCGCCCACGGCGCGTGCACCGGCAGACCGTACGGCGAATGCAGCACCAGCCGCCAGTCGCCCAGTTCGTCGCGGAACCGCTCGACGATCAGCGTCCGGTCGGTGGGCAGCTGACCGGTGGCGGTGCGCTGATCCTCCAGCAGAGTGACGAGATTCGCGGTGGCGTTGTCGTCGAGTCCGGCGGCGCGGGCGAGGCGGCCGAGGCCGTCGGTCTCCACATTCGGTGCGGAATCGCCTGCGGCGCCGCCTTTCCCACGTTCGGCGCGCCGGGACGTGCCCTTCCGGGATGCGGACGGTCCCTCGGCGGCGGCCGTCGGGGCGACCGGTCTGGTGAGCGCCTGGGCGGATTCCCGACCCGCATTGCGGATGAATTCGCCCAGCGCCGCGCCCAATTCGGCGGGCCTGCCGAGGCCGTCACCGTGCCAGAACGGCAGCCTGCCCGGCTGTCCGAAGGCGGGCGTCACCATGACCCGGTCGAAGGTGATCTCCTCGATGCGCCAGCTGGTCGCGCCGAGGGCGAACACGTCACCGACGCGGGATTCGTAGACCATCTCCTCGTCGAGTTCGCCGACCCGTGAGTTCCGTTCGCCCACCATGTACACCGCGAACATGCCGCGGTCCGGGATCGCGCCGCCGGAGGTCACCGCCAGCCGCTGCGCGCCGGGGCGGCCGGTGAGCGTGCCCGCGTCGCGATCCCACACCAGCCGGGGGCGCAGTTCCGCGAATTCGTCGGAGGGATAGCGGCCGGAGAGCAGGTCGAGCACCGACTCGTAGGCAGAGCGCGGCAGCCCGGCGTAGCTGCCGGTCCCGCGCACGATGTCGAACCAGGCGTCCACGTCGATCGGTTCGAGCGCGCAGGCCGCGACCGTCTGCTGGGCCAGGATGTCGAGCGGGTGGGCCGGGATCTGAATCGCCTCGATCTGCCCGGTCACCATCCGCTGCGCGGCGACGGCGCAGTGGATGACGTCGGTGCGGTGCTTCGGGAACAGCACGCCGCGGGAGATCTCGCCGACCTGATGACCAGCGCGCCCGATGCGCTGCAAGCCGCTCGCCACCGAGGGCGGCGCCTCGACCTGCACCACCAGGTCGACCGCGCCCATATCGATACCGAGTTCCAGGCTGCTCGTCGCGACCACGCAGCGCAGGCGACCGCTCTTCAGATCGTCCTCGATGAGCGCGCGCTGCTCCTTGCTCACCGATCCGTGGTGCGCGCGGGCCAGCAGCTGGTCGGCCCCGTGGATCACCTCGGTGGACGCGCCCAGCTGCGCGGGCGGCGCGTGCGCTGTGTCGATCGGATCACCGAGCCGGGCCGCGTAGGCCTCGTTGAGCCGGGCCGTGAGCCGTTCGGCCAGCCTGCGCGAATTCGCGAACACGATCGAGGAGTTGTGGTCCAGGACCAGATCGACGATGGCCTCGTCCACGTGCGGCCAGATCGAGCCCGGCTGATCGGATTCTCCGGGCTCGGTCATGTCCGCCACCGGCACCCGCACCGACAGGTCGAAGGTCTTGGGGGCGGGCGGGGACACGATGGTGATCGGCGCGTTGCCCACGAGGAACCGGCCCACCTCCTCCGGCGGGCGCACGGTGGCCGAGAGTCCGATGCGCTGGGCGGGCCGCTCGGTCATCAGATCCAGCCGGGCCAGCGACAGCGCCAGGTGCGAGCCGCGCTTGGAACCGGCGATGGCGTGCACCTCGTCCACGATCACCGTCCGCACGGTGCGCAGGGTCTCGCGCGCCGCGGAGGTGAGCATGAGGAACAGCGACTCCGGCGTGGTGATCAGGATGTCGGGCGGCGTGCGCTGCATCGCGCGCCGGTCAGCGGCGCTGGTGTCGCCCGAGCGCACGCCGACGGTGATGTCGGGCGGGTCGAGACCGAGCCGTTTGGCGGTCTGGGTGACGCCGACCAGCGGCGCGCGCAGGTTGCGCTCCACGTCCACCGCGAGCGCCTTCAGCGGCGACACGTACAGCACCGTGGTGCCCGCGTGCTCGACCTTGCCGTCTCCGGTCTCGCCACCTTGACGGCGCGTCCGGCGCTGGGCTGCCTCGCGGTCCCGGCGCTCCCGCGCGGCCAGTTCGTCGATCGCCCACAGAAACGCCGAGAGTGTCTTGCCCGAGCCCGTCGGCGCGACCACCAGGGTGTGTTCTCCGGCCGCGATGGCCTGCCACGCGCCGAGCTGGGCCGAGGTCGGCGCGGGGAAGGCGCCGTCGAACCATTCCTGGGTCGCGCGGGAGAACATGGCGGTGGAGAAGGTGGCCATGCGATCAGTCTGCACCCCGCCACCGACAGGCACCCGGCCGCGCGGCGGCAACCGGCCGCTCGGAGACGCAGTCGCCGTCGAGCCGGGTCGAGGAAGGCATCAACGCCGCCTACAACCTCTCGGACGAACCCGAAAGCATGGCCACATCGACTAGATGACTTTGGGGAGGGCCCGTTCGATGATCGGGGTGGTGTCGAGGGCTGGTGGCAGAGTTCCGTAGGCGGTTCCCCAGTCGCGGTGCAAGCGGGTGGCGCAGAACGCATCCGCCACCGCTGGGTGTCCGTGCCTGACCAGGAGCGAGCCCTGCAGGGTGAGGGCCATGGTTTCGACGAGGCGCCGGGCTCCGGCTTGGACACCGTCCAGATCGTCGGTGGTGAGCAGGGCGCCGAGTTCGGTGCGCAGACGATCGGCGGCAGCATCGAGGTTCCGGTCGGCGCCGGCGGCTTTGTCGACCTCGGCGAGGAAAGCGGCGACCGTCTCCGGCTGTTTGGCCATGGCGCGCAGCACGTCGAGCGCCGCGACGTTGCCGGAGCCTTCCCAGATCCCCAGCACCGGAGCTTCACGGTAGAGCATGGGCATCCCCGATTCCTCGACATAGCCGTTGCCGCCGAGGCATTCGAGGGCTTCGGCGATATGCGCCGGCCAACGCTTGCACAGCCAGTATTTCGACACGGCGAGCGTGAGCCGTTGGAAGTGGTCCTCGGCCTCGTCGCCGTTCTTCGCCCGGTCGGTCGCGGCCGCGAGCCTGGTCATCAAGGTGGTGGCAGCCTCGGCCTCGACGGCCAGATCCGCCAGGACATTGCGCATGAGCGGCTGGTCGATGAGCTGGCGGCCGAACGCACGGCGGTGAGCGGTGTGGTGGATAGCTCGAGTGAGGCCGGCGCGCATGCCCGAGGCTGCGCCGATCACACAGTCCAATCGGGTCAGGTTGACCATTTGGAGAATCGTCGGCACACCGCGGCCTTCCTCCCCGACCAACCAGGCCGTCGCTTCGTCGTACTCGACCTCGGCGGAGGCGTTGGAGTGGTTGCCGAGTTTGTCCTTGAGCCGCTGCAAGTGCATGCGGTTGCGGGTGCCGTCGGGTAGGACCCGCGGGAGCAGGAAGCACGACAGCCCGCCGGGCGCCTGGGCCAAGAGCAAGAAGATGTCGCTCATCGGCGCCGAGGTGAACCATTTGTGTCCGGTGACCAGATAGGAGCCGTCGGGCTGCGGGACGGCACGAGTGGTGACGGCGCGCAGATCCGAGCCTCCCTGCTTCTCGGTCATCGACATACCCGCGATCAGGCCCGCCTTGGTGAGCGGCGGTCGAAGCCCGAAATCATAAGACCGCGAGACCAGAAGCGGCTCATAGGAACTCGCCAGGGCGGGGCTGTGCCGCAGCGCGGCCACGCTGGCATAGGTCATCGATATCGGGCAGATGTGACCGGCCTCCGTCGGCCAGACGTACAGCTTCGCCGCCCGAGCGAGATGTGCGTAGGGCCGGTCGTCGTCCCAGGCCGATCCGTGCAGCCCGTGGCCGACCGCGCGAGCCATCACCTCGTGCCAGGCGGGGTCGAACTCGACCTCGTCGATGCGGTGCCCATACCGATCGTGGGTGCGCAGGACTGGTGGATGAGCGTTGGCCTGCCGCGCCCACGCCTGGACCCGTTCCGAGGCGGCCATGGCGCCGACCTCCCGAACCTCGGCCTCGGCCTCGCCGCCCCCGTCCCGGTGCAGACCTTCCAGCAGAGCCGGATCGTCGGCCGGATTGTGGCCGGTCAGCGGGGGAACCTGGTTGAAGACCACATGGGTCATTACGTCTCCCAAACATAACGTAGTTGTGTTACGCTAAAACCATGGCACGCGCACCACTGGGACGTCAACAGCTCCTCACCGCGGCTAGGGCCGAGCTCGTAGCCGGGAACGGCAACCTCGACCTCGCCTCGGTCACCCGGCGAGCCGGGGTCACGAGCGGCGCTCTCTACCACCATTTCGGGTCCAAGGCCGGACTGGTCACGGCGATCTACACGGCGTTCTACGACGGTCTCGACGAGCTCTTGTCCGATGAGGGACTGCCGGACGAGTCCGACTGGAGCGCACGGGAGCGCGAACGCACGCGCCGGATCGTCGACTACCACTTCGCCGATCCGCTGGCCGAGATCTTCCTGAATCGCGCGGCCCCCGATCCGCAGATTGCCGAACTGGAACCTCTGCTGATCCAGCGCGTCAGTGACGCCACGGCACGCAACATCCGGCGCGGCCAGCAACTCGGCCAACTCGACGCCGACATCGACCCCGACAGCGCGGGCGCCTACATCATCGGCGGACTGCGTCACGCACTGGCGCAGCAGCTACGAACCGTGCCACGCGTGTCCACGGAGACGGCCACCGCGCTGCTGTGGCGATACGTCGCAGCCACCCTCGGCCTCACCACACCGGAGCGAGGACAGATCTGACGCGCGCCCGGAAGGCAAACCGCGCGCTACTAGGTGGCACCCGTCGAGCCACCTAGCGAGGGATAAGGGCCCGCTCGCGGGCGGCGGGTAATACGCTTCCACCGTGCAGAAGGTGCTCAGACTCGACCTGGTCAGCCATGGCATGACCGAGGCGATGCGAAAGGCACGCTTTCCAGTCGACGAATCTCTCACCGAGGCGGGCCGCCGCGCCATCGCCGCCTGCACGCCGCTGACCGCGCCGCGAGTGCTCACCGGACCGGAGCGTCGCACCGTCGAGACCGCTGCCCTGCTCGGCCTGCCCGGCGAGGAGGACGACCGGCTGCGTGACCTGGACGCGGGCGCGTGGCGCGGCGGCGAGCTGATGTCGGTGCCGCAGGACGAGCTCTACGCCTGGCTGACCAACCCGCAGTTCCGCGGGCACGGCGGGGAATCGGTGACCGACGTGATCGAGCGGACCAGGTACTGGATGGCCGAGATCGCGTCCGCGGGCATGTCCACCGTCGCCGTGACCCACCCCGCGGTGATCCGCGCGGCGCTGCTGGTGACCCTGGACGCCCCGCCGAAATCGTTCTGGCGGATCGACATTCCGCCGGGCAGCGTCACCCGGCTGCACTATCGCGGCGAGTGGACCCTGCACTTCCCGCCGTGAACGTGGCGAGTACTCATTCGGCGGCGCGCACGGGCGTCGACCGTTCGGCGACGCTCAGCAGCAGCCGCACCGCGTCGGTGATCAACCGGGCCGACAGGGACGGGTCGATGGCGCGCTGAATGCCGAGCCCGAGACCGAGGCTGAGCACCGTGGCCGCGGCGTCCTCGGCGGGCATCGGCAGGACCAACCCGAGGCTGTCCGCCAGGGTCTGCAACTGCGCGGCCACCGCGCCGCGCACGGCGCCGAGGCTGGACACCAGCGCGGCCCGCAACTCGGGATCGTCGCGGGAGAGCGTGGCGAATTCGAACTCGAGCATGGTCCAGCCGACGTCGCCGAGGGTGTGTTCGGCCCAGTCCTGAAGTCGCGTGAGCCGGTCGTCCAGGCTCTCGTCCGCGGAGACGAGCTCGGCGACCTCGCCGAACTTGGTGGCGTGGATGTGCTCGAGCACCTCGAGGCACAGCTCCTTCTTGGTGCGGAAGTTGGAGTAGACCGCGCCCTTGGAGTAGCCGGCCTCCTCCGCGACCCGCTCCATCGAGGTCTTCGCGTAGCCGTCGGCGAGGAAGAGATCGCGCGCCGTCGCGACCAGATCGGCCCTGGTGCGGGCCTGACTCTCGGAGCGGGTCAGTCGTGCCATGCGGCGATTCTACGTACCGTGAGATTTCGGATACCGAGAGAATTTGGATTCTGCTAGTGTGCGAAACCATGGGTAACAACAACGGGACACAGCGACGTGGCCTGGCCATCGGGTGCGGAGGCACGGTCGGCGCCGCCTGGATCGTCGCCGCACTGGCCGCCGTGCGCGACGCGCTCGACTGGGATCCGCGCGAGGCCGACGTCCTGATCGGCACGTCGGCGGGCGCGGAGCTGGTGGCCATGCTCGGCAGCGGCATCGGCGTCGAGGAACTGGTCGCCATGCAGGAAGGCCGGAGCACGAACCCGATCCTGCTCGAGCACATGCGCGACGCGCCGGGACGATTCCCGCCGCTGCCCCGCCCCCGCCTCGGCGCACCGCGGCTGAGTCTGCGCGCGGCGGGTTCGGCGCAGCGGCTGCTCACCGCGGGCAGCGGCCTGCTGCCGATCGGCGGCGGCGACGCCGGCTGGTTGCAGCGGCTCGCCGAGCGGCTCAACCCGGGCCGCGACTGGACGCCACACCCCGCGACGTGGCTGGTCGCCATGGATTACGCCACGGGACAACGGGTTCCGTTCGGCGCGCCGGACGCGCCCGATGCCACACTCGGGGCGGCGCTGCGCGCGTCCTGGGCTATCCCCGGCTGGCTGCCGCCGGTCTCGATCGCCGGACGCCGGTTCGTCGACGGTGGCGCCGGATCTACCGCGTCGGTGGATCTGCTCACCGGGCAGGGCTTGGACGAGGTCGTGGTGCTCGCACCGATGGCCTCCGCGGCGCGAGTGCCCGCCACCGGTCCCGGCCATTTCCTGGAACGTCAGCTGCGCGACCGGATGAGCGCCCAGCTCGACGCGGAGATCGCCGAACTGCGCGCCGGGGGCACCCGGGTGCTGCTGCTCGGCGCGACCGCCGAGGACCTCGCGGTGATGGGCCCCAACTTCATGGACGGCCGCCGCCGTCTCGACACCTTCCGGCACAGTCTGCGCAGCACTCGCCGCGCCCTCGAACAAGGAGCGTTCGCATGAGAATTCTCGGTCACGGATATCCAGCCATCGATGTGCGGGACGCCCGGGTGCTGATCACCGGCGCCGGGCGCGGCATCGGCCGGTCCACCGCCCAGATCTTCGCCGACGCCGGAGCCGAGGTGGCCATCGCCGACGTCGACACCGCAGCAGCCGAAGCCGCGGTAGCGGCCATCGGCGCCCGCGCCTTCGAGCTCGACGTACGCGTCCGCGACCAGTGGGACAAGGCCGTCGCCGAGCTCGGTCGCGTCGACATCCTGGTCAACAACGCGGGCGTGATGCCGGCGGGCGCGTTCCTGGACGAGCCCGACGCGGTCGGCCGCGCCACCATCGACATCAATGTCTGGGGTCTGATCCACGGAATGCGCGCGGTGGCGCCGGGGATGATCGCGCGCGGGCGCGGACACATCGTGAACGTCGCCTCCCTGGCGGGCAAGCTCCCGATTCCCGGCCTGGCCGTCTACAACGCCAGCAAGTTCGCCGCCGTCGGCCTCTCGGCCGCAACGCGTTTGGAGTTCGCCGAGCAAGGCGTGAGCGTCAGCTGCGTGCTGCCCTCCGCGGTGCGCACCAGGCTGTCCTCGGGCCTGACCCTGGGGCGCGGGATGCCCACCGTCGACCCGGAAGACGTCGCCGCCGCCATCGTCCAGACCCTCCAGACGCGCAAAGCCGAAGTGGCCGTGCCGAATTACCTCGGTCCTCTCGACATCGCCCTGGCCGCCGCGCCGGAACGCGCTGTCCAGTTGGTTCGCAAACTCTTCGACGGCAACCGTGCGCTGAATCCCGCCGACACCGACGTGCGGGCGAAGTACGAGGAACAGGTCCGCGAGATCACGGACTGAACCATCCCCTCGGTATCGGCATCGAAATCCTCTGGCACGCACTGTCATCGATCAGCATCGTCTGTGCGTCGACGGCCTCGCGCGCCCCGGGCCGTCTGTGCCAGGCACGGTCTGAGGAACGATCACCTCGATGCGAGCACCATGCCGAGCGCGGCGGCGCCGTCCAGCAGGGCGCGCGAGCGGGCATCGATGCTCGCGTCTCGCGCGGCCAGCACGGCTGAGATCTCGTGCCATCTGTTCGCGCGGCGCAGTTCCGGCATCAGGGCGCGCAACGGGCCGATCCGGTAACCAGCCCGCCGCAGTTGGTTGACGATCCGCGCGTCTCGGACATCGCTCGGCGTGTACTCGCGCGCCCCGCGCGGACTGCCGCGACGCGGCGCGAGGAGTCCCTCGGATTCCCAGTGCCGCAACGCCGACGGCCGCACGCCGAGCGCACCGGCGAGCTCGGCGACGCTCATCGAATCGGCAGGCCGGACGTCGTCCATCGGCTCGACGGTGATCGCACCCGCCGCCCGCTTGGCCAGCTCCAGTTCCCGGCGCTCGGTGTCGAGCCGGGCATGCGCGGCGTCCAGGAGCGCGAGCAGGTCCGAGCCCGGGTAGGCGTGCGCGGCGCGCATGATTCGCTTGGCCTCCACCGGGCCCGCGCCCACCGCGAAGGCGCGATAGGCCACCGCGGAATGCAGGTGCGATTCCGTGTAGGTCCGGTAACCGGCGGCGGTGCGTGTCGCCGGAGGCAGGACGCCGTCGCGTTCCAGGTTGCGCACCTGCTGGACGGAGCACCCCACCCGTCTGGCGACATCGACCGTGCGCAGTCCAGGCGATTTGCGACTTGTCACGTCGACAACTCGGCGGTCGCGGACCGAAGTCTCCACAAGCACATGAATGAAACGCTAGAACACATGGAGATGGACGAGATCATCGAATTCGTCGCGGGACTCGACGGAGTCCTGACATTGAAGCCGCAACCCGGCGACGGCTCCCCCGAAATAAGCTGGGGCGACGCGTTCTTCTATTTCGCACCCGACGGCGTCGTCCCGCGAACGCAGCCCTTCGCCACGATCCTGACGAAGGACTACCCCGGCGACGAGACCTCGCGCCTGAGCCGCCCCGACACCTTCCGCGTGAACTTCTTCGCCGGAAAGGACGCCTTCCAGAACTGGACCGGCCGCACACCCCGCGACCCCGCCCCGGAGGACACGGACCCAAGCGCCACCGACATCGTCATGGCGCACCCGGTCTACGGCGGCCAGGGGTGGCTTGCCGCGGTGAATCCGGGCCCGCGCACGGAACCAGCGGTCCTCGACCTACTTCGAGCCGCCCACGACCTCGCCCGCTCCCGCTGGCACCGCCGCGCCGGGAACGATCAGCCCGTGCCCGACCAGCCGATACCCGATCGACCCGGCTCCTGATCGAGTTCGGTACCGCGCCGGATCGCTCCCGCGCATTGCGGTATTCGCCCTCGCGCACGTCTTCGCGAAGGATGGCCTGTTGCGCGGAGTGTGGACCGGCAACGGTTTCGAGTTGTAGGTGCTCGGCTGCATCAGCGGTTCCTTCCGTTCGACGGCGGGCATCGAACGGCCGAAGTGGATGCGCGGTGTGCGCCAGGCTCCCGGCCGGGCGTGATGCGATAGCCCTGGCGGACGAGGCGGTCCTGGATCTGCTGCACCTTCGGTCTCGGCGGTTCGTCCTCGGTGCGGAGGCCAACGGCGAGGATCGCGGCGATCATGACGGCCAGGGCGATCAGGACGAGGGGATCGTGTTGGAGCAGAGTCATTTCGGGGTCTCCGGGATGAGGTCGCGAACCGGCGGCCGGGGCTGTCTCGTGCGCTGGCCATCGACGGCCTCGGTCACGAGATCAGCCCAGCGGGTGGCGAGGTAGCCGACGTGCGACCACGCTCGGTGGAGTTCGTCGGCGGTGTGTTCGGCGCCGAGGACGAGTTCGGCGGCGACGTGTGCGGCGGCCATGCCGTCGACCGCCCGGCCGTAGCCGGTCGCCTGCGACCAGGGTTGGCGCGGTTGGATGTGCACGGCCACCCAGTCATCGATCAGAGTGCACAGTGCGCCGCGACGGCCGTCGATCCGGGTTTGTGTGGCGGGGTCGATGATTCGGGTCCGGTGCAGATGAGCCAGTGCGTGTGCCCACCGCAGCACGAGGTGGTCGCCGGGCTGATGTCCGGCGGCGCCGCGGAACGCGGCCGAAAGCTCACGCCATCCAGGAAGCGTCGGCCGGGAACCGTAACCGGCCGCCCGAACGATGTCCTCCGACATTGCCGCTCAGCCCAAAATCGTCGAGACGCGGGAGAGCGCGGCCAGATACTGGCGGCAGCGCGGGCCGTGCTCGGCGTGCTGCGACAGCACCAGCGCAGCGCGCTCGCGGTCCATGACGATCGGCGGACTTGCGCAGTCCCCGTGTTCGGTTTCCCACTGCTGTATGCGGTTCATCAGCGACGACATTTCGTGCCTCTCCCCTGCGATGGTTAGGGCACACCGGCACCGGTCCGACCGCGCCGAGCCATGAGCCCTACACGACGTCCCGTGCGGCCGGTTCACGTATCCGAGACGAGATAGAGGAAACGCCTGCGGTCCGGCACCGGTGTGCAGATCCAGGCAACCGCGTGGTCGTCGTTCTAGGTAAGGCGCGCATGTCAGGCAAGTGTGTGCACAGGGGGTGTGTACGAGAGGGCAATTCTGGCCAGCCAGCAGATCTGCGTGCCAGACTCCGAGGTATGGGACGCCAGCCCAAGCAACCCAACCGGCAGTTGGCTGAGCTCATCGAGGAAACTCGGCTCAGCCGAAAAGGACTCGCGCGCAGGGTGGTGGAGCGCGGCCGTGCCGTGGGCATCGAACTCGGATACGACCACACCGCAGTAGGCCGATGGGTCGCCGGTGAACAACCCAATCCCCCAGGGCCACAGCTCATCGCCGAGGTGCTGACTGAAGTCGCCGGACGCCGCGTCACCCCAGCCGACTGCGGAATGGTGAGCAGTCCGGTACCAGCCGACCTGGGATTGGAGTTCTCGTTGAGCCTCGCAGAGGCAACCGCCGCTGCGACCGCACTATGGAGGAGTGATGTGGAGCGCCGCCGCTTCCTCGTCGGAGCGTCCTACGCCGTGGCTGTCTACCCGGCCGCGTCGATGCGCTGGCTGACAATGCCCGGCCCAGAACACCCTATGTCCGGCAAGGGCTTTCGACGCATCGGGCAGGCCGATGTCGACGCGGTGCGCACGATGTCCGCAGCGTTCCGCGACTTGGACAACCGGGTGGGCGGCGGCAAAGTCCGTTCGACCATTGTCCACTACCTTCACACCTCAGTGGCTCCCCTGCTGCACGGCAGCTATCCGGAGCCGATCGGCCGCCAGCTGTTCGCTACCGCGTCCGAGCTCACCAAACTCGCGGGCTGGGCCGCCTACGACCTCGAGGAGCACGGTCTGGCGCAGCGGTATCTGATCCAGGCCCTGCGAATGTCCCGAGCCGCCGGAGACGCCGCTCTCGGCGCCGAAATTCTCGCGGCGATGAGCCACCAGGCCACCTATGTCGGTCGCCCCGGGGACGCTGTCGACCTAGCGCGCGCGGCCCAGATCGCCGCGCGCACAGCAGGATTGGGAGCACTCGAATCCGAGTGCCACATGGTGGAGGCTCATGGGCACGCCGCACGATCGGACAGCTCGCTCTGCGCGAGCTCGCTCAATGCCGCCGAGCGGGCGTTCGGTCGCGTCGACAGTGCTCGGCCGCCGTGGCTCGACTACTTCGACGAAGCCTATCTGTCGGCAAAGACTGCACACTGCTTCCGCGACCTGGGTGACCATGCCAGGACGGCGCATTTCGCCGAGCAGTCGCTGGACATGTCCGAGGGTTACACCCGGGGTCGCTCGTTCAATCTATGTCTGCTGGCCTCCGCCCGCGCCGACGAAGACCCGCATGAAGCTGTGCGCATCGGCTCCGAAGCCTTGGCGATCGCGGCCGGGCTGGAATCCCAGCGCATCCTCGCTTATCTGCGAGAGCTGCGACATCGGCTCATGCCGTACGAGGAGTTGCCCGACGTTGCCCACTTCCGCGAGCAGGTACTTGCCGCCGCTACAGGAGCAGACTGAGGGCCCGGTACACCGCAACGACAGTAGCCGCTCCGACGATCTCGCCGCGTTCGATCATCCGCGCCGCCTCCTCCAGCGGAATCCAGCGGATATCCTCGGCCTCGTTGATATCTGGATGCGTGTCGGTCAAGTCGGCACCGCGGGCAAGATAGATCTCCTGCGGGTGGTCCAGCGTGCCGATGGCGGGTTGGTAGGTGACGAGGCGTTCCATGGTCCGCGGGCGCCAGCCCGTCTCTTCTTCGACCTCGCGGGCCGCGGCGAAGGCGACGTCCTCGGCATGGTCGACATAGCCGCCCGGCAACTCCCATACCCATCGGTCGATGATGAACCGGTGCCGGTATACCAGCAGGACCTCGCGATTCTCGTTGAGGACCAGCGTCATCGCGCACCGCGGCATCCGCGCAACGTATTGGGTGAACTTCACGCCGTCGGGCAGCTCGACGTCCACGGTCGAGAGGCGAATGTGCCGGTTCTCGTCCACCACGGTTTCGCCGTGGATTGTCCACTGGGTACGACTCACACTTCGACCGTAACGAATCTCGTTCGTGGACGGAGCTCGGGCGGCTCGACGCACAGAATGCGATTGGTCGACGTGACCCAGCTCGGCGACGTTGCCGTGCTGCGCTACCACCCCAAGGAGAACCAGGGACAGCACCGGATCATCACCACTGGATGAATCGAGCCGTCGAGCTCGCGCGCTTGTGCCCGGTGGTCGAGGGCGCGTTCTCGGTCGGCGCGGTGATCGTAGCCGGCGACAAGGTCACCGTGAGAAAGAATGCCAAACCCGTTGGTTCACATCGTAAGTCACGGTGCGATCAACACGTTCTGGAAGCTGGTGACCGAGTCGCCACCGTCCGGCCACTGCGGACAGGTCGACGGTTACCGAATCGTCCGACACGGTACCGAGGCGTCCGACCCAGCACGGGCTTTGCTCGATGAGGGTTTCCGCTATCGCGTCATCGGGATCCGGTACGTCGACCGGCGATTCGTCGACCAACGCGGAGCCGACCAGCAGGGCCATCAGGCGGCCGAGAATCGCTGGGGGCACTACCGAGTTCGTCGACTCGACAGTGACGTAGCAGTCGTCGTGTCCAGAGAACCAGACCCGCGAACCAACCATCTCGAGTAAGGCCGGTTCGTCGAGGTTCATTGTGCCCATAGTCAGGGCGATCTCATCTACTTGTTCGGGCGTCGGCGCACCTGGCACGTCAACCCACGCCAGCTCGTACGGCGACCAGTCGGTGAGAAACCGACGCAGATCGTCCCTACGAATCACCAACACCTCCTCGCTCAGACCGACGACACCAGATGCCAGCCCGTCGAGGCGGTGAGTCTCGTGACCGATGCCCTGCGCTGCCGCGATCGCCGACGACGGCCACTGGCGATACTCCCGACACTGTTCACAGCGAACGCGCCATACGGCCCGATCTCGACCACCATCGCCTCCTCGGTGCACAGTCTTCCCGCCGACCGGCTCTCTGTCATCGAACCCGGCAGCGCACCGCATCCCGAACCGAAATTCACGCGACAGACGCACCCGCGTCGTAACCCGTTCCGGTTCGCATGACAGTCATCTGAGGGAGGGCGCGGCGCCGGGTCGGCAGGGACGCGCGTCCACCGAGTGTTAGTTGCCACTCAGTTGCTAACAGTTCGGCCCTCGCCGACGACAGCCCTTGCGGCCGACCGCCACTCATTCGACAGGAGCAGGACAGATGACGACCCGATCGGCGCGGTGCACGCGCTCGCTCCGAGCGATTGCCGCGCAGTACGTCGCAGCGCTGGTCGCGCTGCTGGCGACGGTCGTCTTCAGCTATCTGCTGCTGCATGCACCGCAGCCCGCGCGCACCGCGGAAGTTCCGCACTCGAGCGTCACCCAGCACTCACGCTGAACATAACTAGACCGGTCGTCATAGTTCGAGGTACCGTGACCTCGTGTCCCCACGAACCGACTCGCGGCAGCGCTTCCTCGACGCCGCCGCCGACCTCTTCCATACCAAGGGCTATCACGCCACCGGCCTCAATCAGCTGGTCAGCGCGGGCGGCGCCCCGAAGGGGTCGCTGTACTTCCACTTCCCCGGCGGGAAGGAGCAGCTCACGGCGGAGGCGCTGACCCAATCCAGCGCGCAAGTGCGCGACATCCTGCGCGCACTGCTCGCCGAGGGCGATACCGACGCGGTGTTCGCCGCCTTGGAGCAGAACCTGATCGACTCCGATTACCAGCGCGGCTGCCCGCTGGCGACGGTCGCGCTGGACGCCGCCGCCGAGAGTGAACCGATCCGGCAGGCCTGCGTCGCCGGATTCGACTCGTGGCGAGCGGCGATCGACGAGTTCCTGCGAGACAAGGGCGTCGACGAGGACCGCGCAGCGCCGCTTTCGGTCGTCGCGCTGAGCATGCTCGAGGGCGCACTGCTGCTCACCAAGACCCAGCGCGACCTCGCCCCGTTGCGCACCGTCGCCGACCACCTCCGCACCACCATCGAACAGGAGCTCTCCTGATGCGCATCCATCACCTCGACTGCGGCACCATGCGCCCCTTCGGCGGGAAGCTGCTCGACGGCGCGCCCGGCCTGCTGCGCCGGGCCGAAATGGTCTGCCACTGCTTGCTTCTCGAACTCGATGATCGGCTCGTCCTCATCGAGACCGGGATGGGCGAGCAGAGCGTGCTCCGCCCGCGCGAATGGCTCGGCCGCCGCTTCATCAACCTCACCCGTCCGGTCTTCGACCTCGAGCGGACCGCGGTGCGACAGGTGGAGGCGCTCGGCTTCCGCCGTGAGGACGTGCGCGACATCGTGCTCACCCACCTCGACCTGGATCACGCGGGCGGCCTCGCCGACTTCCCGCACGCCACCGTGCACGTCTATGACGAAGAGCTGCGCGCCTTCCGCGGCGCACACACCGCGCAGGAGCGATTCCGTTACCGCGCGGCACAATTCGAGCACGGACCGAAGTGGCAGTCCTACGCCGATCACGGCGAGCAGTGGTTCGGCTTCGAGGCCGTCCGCGAACTGGCCGGACTGCCGCCGAGCCTGCTGCTGGTGCCACTGGCCGGGCACACCCGAGGTCACGCGGGCGTCGCCGTCGACACCGGTGACGGCTGGCTGCTGGCCGCGGGCGACGCGTATTTCCACCCCGGCCAATTGGATCTCGCCCATCCGCACCAACCGCTCGGCGTCACGCTGTTCGAGCGCAGCGTCGAGACCCTCGGCGGGCCGCGGCGCGAGAACCAGCAGCGCCTGCGCGATCTGCTCCGCGACCACGGCGCGCAGGTGCGGATCTTCTCCGCGCACAACGCCGCCGAGCTGCACGCGTTCCAGCGCGTATCCGCCTGAAACCCTTGACCGCTCAACCCTTCCCGCTTAACTTGCAATATGTAAGTTAAGCGGGAAGGGTGCGGCCATGGACGATCCGCGGCGCTATGTGGTCATCGGCGGAGGACTGGCGGGGCTCGCGTCCGCGGTCTGGCTGGCCGAAGCAGGGAAACGGGTCACGCTCCTGGAGCGCCGCGGACGGCTCGGCGGGCGCACCCACGCCATGCGCGTCGATGCCGTCGACGATCCGCCCGACAACGGCCAGCACGTGATCGCCAGCGGCTACGAGCATTTGTTCCGCTATCTCACCAGCGTCGGCACCCGCGAATTCGTCGCCTTCCCGCACCGGGCCACGCTGCGCTGGCCGGACGGACGCGCGGCGAGCATGTCCACCAACGGATTCGGGGCGCTGCGCACCTTCCTGGGCGCGCATCCCGACGCGAGCCCCCTGGATCGGCTGCGCGCGGCCCGCGCCACGCTGCGCCTCGGGTGGCAATGTCTGCGCCAGCCGACGGATCTGGCCGATCTCACCACCGAACAGTGGTTCCAGCGGGTCGGCATGCCCGCGACAGCCCGTGAGGCGCTGTGGGATTGGCTGGCGCTCGGCATCGCCGCAGAACCGGTGCAGCGAGAGTCGGCGAAGGTGTTCGCCGACGTGCTGGCGACCGGCATCCGGCTCGGCGTCCGGCACCGCCGCGCGGTCACCATCGGCTACCCGACGACTGACCTCGACACGCTGTATGTCGCTGGGGCACAACGGGTTTTCCAGCGACACGGGGTGGATGTCAGGCATCGCGCCGTGGCGCGGCGCATCCACATCGCCGATGGCAAGGTGACCGGCGTCGCGCTGGCCGACGGCTCGGTGCTGCCCGCCGACGCGGTGGTCTGCGCGGTGCCCAACTCCTCGATCGCGGGCCTGCTCGACGATCTGCCGGAGCACGCCGAAATCTACGCCGCGGCAGACAAACTCGGCTACACGCCGATCGTGAGCACCAACCTCTACCTGGACCGTCCGCTCGGCACGACGGCCGAGTTCGAGGCGCTGATCGGCGGCACCGGCGTCATCGACGAAGTCTTCGATCGTCAGCTGATGACCGGGCGGAGCACCGACAAGGCCTGGTTGTACTGCCTCACCACAAGCGGCGCCTACGAGCAGATCCACAAGACCAACGACGAGATCGTCGCCGAACAAATCGACCTGCTGCGCCGCTACTACCCTGCGGCGGCCTCGGCCCGCGTCGTGCGGGCCCACGTGGTGCGCATGCCGAAGGCGACCTTCTCACAGGTGCTCGGCACCCACGGGCTGCGACCCGAGCAGCGCACCTCGGTTCCCACCCTCGCGCTGGCGGGCGACTGGACCGCCACCGACTGGTCGGCGACCATGGAGAGCGCGGTGCAGAGTGCGGCCAAGGCGGTGGATCTCCTGCTTGCGCTACCGTCTGTGCCGTGACCACGGAGCGAGCCTCCCGCGCGCCGAAGCGGCGCATGTCCGCGGCCGATCGACGCGCCCAACTCCTGGACGTGGCCCGCGATATCGCCGCGGCCGAGGGATTCGGCGCCGTGAGCATCGAGCGCGTCGCCCGCACCGCCGACGTCGCCCGTGCGCTGGTCTATCAGCAGTTCACCGATCTGCCCGGGCTCATGTCCGCACTGCTGGACAGGGAGACCGCGATCGCGCTGGCAGGCGTGCGCAGCGTGGACTGGGTCGGCACCGCCGACGACGTCGACCAGGTCGGCCGCGGAGTACTGGCCTACTTGCACGCCGCGCCGACCAGCTGGCGGATCATGCTCAGCCCGCCCGACGGCGGCCCGCCCGAACTGCGCGACCGGCTCGAGACGGGTCGCGCCTACGCGCGAGCCATCGGCGCGCGGCACCTCTCCCGCTACGCCGGGGTCACCGTCGATCCGAACGGCGCGACGGAACGAATCATGCTGGCCGCCATCGAGGAACTGGCCCGCCTGCATCTCACCGACCCGGTCGCCCATCCGGACGAGCTCGTCCTGCGCTACCTGCGCTCGCTGGTGGACTGGGCGGTCGGCGTCGAGTCGGCGCTCGATCGAACCTGAGCGGGCTGTTCAGCCGTCGGTGGGCACCGGCTCCAGGATCTGCGCGCGCGGCTCGGGCGCGGCGGCCCGCAGTGCGTCGGCCGCGGCGTCGTCCGGCTGGGTCTGCGAGTGGATCTCGGCATCGACCCTGGCCTGATAGGTCCTGATCTCGCGGTCGATCTCGGCCTCGTCCCAGCCGAGCACCGGCGCCACCAGCCGGGCCACCTGTTCGGCGCAGTGCGCGCCGCGGTGCGAGTACTCGATGGAGATCCTGGTGCGCCGGGCCAGAATGTCGTCCAGGTGCAGCGCGCCCTCGGCCGCCGCCGCGTACACCGCCTCCACCTGGAGATACGAGGGCGCCTCGGTGATCGGCTGCAACAGCTCCGGCTTGCCCGCGGCCATCGCCATCACCTCGTCGATGAGCGACCCGTAGCGGTCGAGCAGGTGCTTGACGCGGTACGGGTGCACGCCGTACGCCTCGGCCAGCTGCACGGTTTGATTGACCAGCGCGAAATAGCCGTCCGCGCCGAGCAGCGGCACCTTCTCGGTGATCGACGGCGAGACCCGCGCCGGAATGTCCTGTGCCGCTTCGTCCATCGCGTCGTAGGCCATCACCCGGTAGGTGGTGTACTTGCCGCCCGCGATGGCGACCAGACCCGGCGCGATCCGGGCGACGGCGTGCTCCCTGGAGAGCTTGGAGGTGGAATCGCTCTCACCTGCCAGCAGCGGCCGCAGGCCCGCGTAGACGCCGGTGATGTCGTCGCTCGTCAGCGGGGTGACGAGCACCTGATTCACCCGGTCGAGCAGGTAGTCGATGTCGGCTTTGGTGGCGGCCGGGTGCGCCAGGTCCAGATTCCAGTCGGTGTCGGTGGTGCCGATGATCCAGAACGCGCCCCACGGGATGACGAAGAGCACCGAGGTGGCCGTGCGCAGGATGATCGCGGTGTCGCTGACGATCCGGTCGCGCGGCACCACGATGTGCACGCCCTTGGAGGCGCGCACGTGGAACCGGCCGCGGTTGTGCGAGAGCGCCTGGACCTCGTCGGTCCACACGCCGGTCGCGTTGATGACGACGTGCCCCCGCGCCTCGCCGGAACGCCCGTCCTCGGTGTCGCGGAACCGCACGCCGACGATCCGATCCGACTCCCGCAGGAATCCGACGACCTGGGTGGAGGTGCGGATGACCGCGCCGTAGTGCGCGGCCGTGCGCGCCACCATCATGGTGTGGCGGGCGTCGTCGACGACCGTGTCGTAGTAGCCGACGCCGCCGATCAAAGAGTCGTGCCGCAGACCGGGCGCCAGCCGCAGCGCGCCCGCCCGCGTCAGATGATGCTGTCCGGGAACGGATTTCGCGCCGCCCATGGTGTCGTAGAGCATCAGACCCGAGGCGACGTACGGCCGCTCCCACACCCGGCGGGTCAGCGGATAGAGGAAGCGAAGCGGCTTCACCAGGTGCGGCGCCAGCCTGGCCAGCGCCAGCTCTCGCTCCCGCAGCGCCTCGCGCACCAGCCCGAACTCCAGCTGCTCCAGATACCGCAGCCCGCCGTGGAACATCTTCGACGACCGGCTCGAGGTGCCCGAGGCCAGATCCCGCGCCTCCACCAGCGCGACCGAGAGACCGCGGGTCGCCGCGTCGAGCGCGATGCCCGCACCGACCACACCGCCACCGATGACGATCACGTCGAAGTGTTCCTTGCCCAATCGCTGCCAGGCCGTATGGCGCTGCTCCGGGCCGAGGAACTGCGATTCCGGTTTCATGGTCATGCTCGACTCCTCCAGCCGACGCGCCTGCGTCGGACGTTTGGGTCTTCACGGGCACCGATCGAGCTGTTCTCGTACAGGCTATGCGAATCGCCGCGCCGAGCGCCGCCCGCCGCGGCTCCGTGTGTCGTGCGGAACTACTCGTCGGTAACCACCTCAGCCTAATCCCGCGGCGATCATGCCGCGATGTGATACCGAGCCCGCTGGTCGTTTAGTAGCCTGCTGCAATGCGTCGCTATGTGGCCGCCATCGATCAGGGCACGACATCGAGCAGGTGCATCGTCTTCGACCGGCATGGCCGCGTCGTCGGGGTGGCCCAGCGCGAACACGAGCAGCTCTTCCCGCGGCCGGGCTGGGTCGAGCACGATGCCGAAACGATATGGCGCAATACCGAATTCGTGATCGGCGAGGTGCTGGAGCGCAACGGTCTCGACGCAGGCGACATCGCCGCCGTCGGCGTGACCAATCAGCGCGAGACCACCGTGGTCTGGGACCGCGCCACCGGCAAGCCGATTCACCACGCCATCGTCTGGCAGGACACGCGCACCGATCGGCTCGTCACCGAACTCGGCGGCGAGGCGGGCCCGACCCGCTATCAGGACCGCACCGGACTGCCGCTGTCCACCTACTTCGCGGGCCCCAAGCTGCGCTGGATCCTCGACCACGAACCGGGGGCGCAGGAGCGCGCCGAGGCGGGCGAGCTCTGCTTCGGCACCATCGACAGCTGGGTGCTGTGGAACCTGACCGGACGACACATCACCGACGTCACCAACGCCTCCCGCACCATGCTCATGGATCTGCGCACCCTGCAATGGGATTCGGAGATCTGCGCGGAATTCCGGGTACCCGAGGCGATGCTGCCGGAGATCCGCAGTTCCTCGGAGGTGTACGGCGAGATCGGCTCCGGACCGCTGCGCGGCGTGCCGGTCGCGGGCATCCTCGGCGATCAGCAGGCCGCCACCTTCGGCCAGGCCTGCCTCGTCCCCGGCGAGGCCAAGAACACCTACGGGACAGGCAATTTCATGCTGCTCAACACCGGAACCACCCCGGTGTTCAGCAAGCACGGGCTGCTCACCACGGTCTGCTACCGGCTCGGTGACCAGCCCGCGGTCTACGCCTTGGAAGGCTCCATCGCGGTGACCGGGTCACTGGTGCAGTGGTTCCGAGACAATCTCGGCATCATCGACTCCGCCGAGGAGATCGAGCAACTGGCGGGCAGCGTCGAGGACAACGGCGGCGCCTACATCGTGCCCGCGTTCTCCGGGCTGTTCGCCCCGCGCTGGCGGCCCGACGCCCGCGGCGTGATCGCCGGGCTGACCCGCTTCGTCAACAAGGCGCACCTGGCGCGAGCGGTTCTCGAATCCACCGCGTTCCAGACCATGGAGGTGGTCGACGCGATGCGCGCCGACGCCGAATCCCAGCGGCTCGATCTGGAACTGACCATGCTGAAGGTCGACGGCGGCATGACCGGCAACGACCTGCTCATGCAGTTCCAGTCCGACATCCTGGACGTCCCCGTGGTCCGGCCGGTCGTCACCGAGACCACCGCGCTCGGCGCGGCCTACGCCGCGGGCCTTGCCGTCGGCTACTGGTCCGGCACCGACGACATCCGCGCCAACTGGGCCGCCGACACCACCTGGCAGCCGAACATGAGCGCCGAGGACCGCGAGCAGCACATCGCTGCGTGGAACAAGGCCGTCGAACGCACCTACAACTGGGTCGACTGACGCGTTATCCGGCGTGCGCCGTGGCCAGCCGGTCGACCGCCTGCTCGAGCACGGCCGCGTCGGACGTGGTGAAACACATGCGCATCGAGTTGCGGTAGCCGTTCTCGACGGCGAACGCGGCGCCGGGCACGTACGCGACGCCGGCGTCCAGGGCGCGCGGCAGCAGCAGCCCGGTGTCGGTGCCGTCGGTGAAGTCGGCCCAGACGAACATGCCGCCCGCGGCGTCGGTGCAGACGACGCGGTCACCGAAGCGGGTGCGCACGGCGTGCACCAGGGCCTTGGCCCGCTCGCCGTAGGCGCCACGGACGTGGTCGACGTGGGAGGTCAGCCAGTCCCGGTCCGCCAAGAGCTCCGCCGCGATCTGCTGGGTGAGCGCCGAACCACACAGATCCGCACCCTGTTTCAGCAGTTCCACCGCGCGGCACACCGCATCGGGGGCGACCATCCAGCCGACCCGCAGGCTCGGCGACAGGATCTTGGACGCGCTGGAGAGCCGAATCACGTTGGGCGAGTAGGTCGCCACCGGTTCCGGGGCGGGCTGGTCGAACCAGAGTTCGCCGTACGGGTCGTCCTCGATCACCCAGAAGCCTTGCGCCTCGGCGAGTTCGGCGAGTTCGCGGCGGCGAGCGGGGCTCATGGTCACCCCGCCCGGGTTGTGGAAGTTGCTCACCGTGTGCACCACCGCGGGCCGTTCGCCGCGCGCGAGCAACTCGCGCAGCACGTCGACGCGCATACCCTCGCCGTCCAGCGGGACCGCGACGATGCGCGCACCGGCGGCGCGGAAGACCTGGAGCGCTCCCACATACGCCGGGTCCTCGACGACCACCAGCGCGCCTGGATCGAGCAGCACCTCGGCCAGTAGCGACAGCGCCTGCTGCGAACCGTGCGTCACGAACACCTCGGCGAGCGGCACCCGGCGCCCGAGGCGGCCGGACTCGCGCTCGGCGAGCACGTCGCGCAGCGGGGCCCACCCGGGCGATTCGGTGTATTGGAGGCAGCCGGGGCCGCGCAGCGCCGCCTCGGCGGCCGTCGCGATGCGCTCGCGCGGCATCAGCTCCGCGTCCGGTAGTCCGCCCGCGAGGCTGACCACCTCGGCCCGCGCGGTCAGTTTGAGCAGGTCACGAATCGCCGAGCTCTTCAGTCCGCCGAGCTTGCCTGCCAGCGGTAGAACAGTCGGCGACATGGAAACCTCCCAGGGGAACGCCACGGTACGCGATACCCCACTGTCGCACACCGCTACCAGAATGTGAAATTGTTGTCTCAAATAATGAGACTTTTACGGGCGCTCCTTGATGGACGAGACCAAGGTCTTGCCGTCCTTCTCCACCGTGATCACGGTCTGCTTGTAGACGATCGTCGAGCCGTCCGGTCGATGCTCGCGCAGGTCCACCTCGTAGGTGCCCGGCGCGACCTCGAACATCCACAGGCAGTGCGTCGTCCCCTTCGGGATCTGCTCATCGATGGCCTTCTGGATGACCTCGCCGGTCGAGATGTTCGCCGCGTCCGGCGCGACGAACTTGCGCACCCGTTCACCGCTGCGCTCGACGTAGAAGGCGTACTGGAAGCCGAGGATGGCGTCCGGACCGGTGTCGGTGCTGCCCGCGCCGTTGCCACGGGTCATGTTGCCGTCGCGCGCGGGCGGGCAGCCGCCCGCGGCGCTCGTCGCGGGCGGCGGCGTGGCGGTCGTGCCTTCGTCACCGCCCCCGTTGACCGCGACGATGGTCACGACGAGACCGATCAGCACGGCGAGCGCGGCCGCGACACCCAGCACGATCCAGCGGGTGTTGCCGCCGCCGGAGCTGGGGGAGGACGCGACGGGCGAGCTGGGCGCGAGCCGCTTGGCGATCGGATCGTCGGCCCAGGACAGCCCGGAGTCGGACTTGCGCGGCTCCTGCGGCGGCTTGGGCACCTCGCCGGATTCGCTCGCGCTGTTCCACCAGCGTTCGGACGCCCCGCCCGCCGGCGCGACGGTGTGCCGGACGGTCGCATCGGAGGACACGTCCCGTTCGAAGTCGGGCGCGGGGCGAGACTGCGATGCGGGACGAGCCTGCGGCACGGGGGGGTTGTCCGGGAAGACCGTGGTGTCGGGCGCGCGATACTGCGGCGGCGCCGGCGGGACCGACGGCGCCTCGGCGGCGGGTCGCCAACCCACATCCGGATGATCGCCCGCGGGCTCCGGCCACTGCGGACCGACCTCGCCCAGCTGCGGACCGCCGAACTCGCTCACCGGCGGACCGAAACCGCCGCCGCCGACCGGCGGACCGAAATCTCCGACCGGCGGACCGAAATCTCCGACCGGCGGGCCGAAATCGCTCAGCGGCGGACCGAATTGCGACCCGGGCTGGTCGGCTTCGTTGTCCTTCGCGTCACCCTCGGAGCCCACACCCAATCCTTTCCACAGAACACACGGGTGGGGCGGTCGCGAACGACCGCCCCACCCGCTGAACAGCTCGTGTCAGTACTGGAACGAGCCACCCCACTGCGTGGTCACGCCAGCCACGTCGACCGTCTGCGGAGCCAAGTCGCCCGGCGGAACAATCGGCGGAAGTTTAACCTGCGCCGCGGCTTCCAGCGCGGCGGCGCCACCCGGCTGAGCGGCGATCCACTGCTCGACCGACGCCTTGGCCAGGTTCACCTGGGTGGTGTCGAGCACGAAGGAGTTGGTGTTGGGCGCGAGACCCTCGCCACCGGTGTAGCTGGTGACCTTGATCGTGTTGACGTCGATGAACTCGACCGACACACCGGCCTCGCCCTTACCGGTCGGGGTGTTGTAGCCGACGGTGCCGACGTAACCGGCCTCGTTCCGGAAGTGGTGAGTGTTGGCCACGTAACCGGGCAGCACGGCGCCGCCGTCAATGTTGGCGCCGAATTCCTGGTGCGGGCCGCTCATCTCGACGACCGGGGCGGCGGGCGCGGACTGCAGGCGCGGGGCCTCCCAGCGCGGCTGCTGCACCAGCGTCTCCGACTCGGACGGCGTGGCGGAGCGCGGCCGTTCCGGCTGCGCGGCGCGCGCGTCGGCGTCGCCGCCCGGCTGGGCGCCGTTCTCGCCGCCCGGCCGCGTGCCGCCCGGCTGTCCCGGCTTCGGGTCGTTCGACTCGGTGCCGGGAACGACGACGGGCTGCACGGGCTCGACCTGCCCCGGCACCGGCAACGGCGCGACACGCGGGGTGGTGACACCCGGCTGGGTCGGCGCGGCTAGTTTCGGGTCCTTCTTCGGATCCGGCATCACCTGGTCCGGATCGGGGGTGGTGACACCCGGCTGGCTCGGAGTCGGTTTCGTCTCCGGCTTGTTCGGGTCCGCCTGTTCCGGCTTGCCCGGCTGCGGCTGAGTGGTCTCCGGAGTGTTCTCGGCCTGCGGCGTCTCGGTGCCCGGTTGGACCGGAGCCGGTGTGGTCGGTGTGCTCGGATCGTTCGGAACTGCCCCCGCCGGCGCCGCGAACAATGTAGCCACAGCGGCCGCGGTGGCCAGTGGCAACGATGTGCTAGCCATCGCTCGCTGCGCCCGACTCGGCTTACGATGTTTCACTTTTCGCCAATCCCTTTCCCGGGTGCGATCGAATCGACCGCACTCAGTTGTCCCTGGAGAGACGCGCGCGATCGCCGAACGTCCCGAGGGCCGTTCGCTGTTCGGCTTCGGAAAGGACCTTCCCCCCACACCAGAACCACGCGACCGCCCGCCGATCGCATCTCTGCGGGCAGTCAACCACAGTTGTGCCGTGCAGGCAACGCAGTGAAATCCCCGAGCCGACAACGTCACTCGACGCGTCGGCCGTCAGCGCCGCGAGAACCGGCCCGCGGCGCGTCAATCCAGGTCGTCGTGGCGCATGAGCAGGCGAGCGGCCTCGGTGACCGAACCGGTCAGCGACGGGTAGACCGAGAAGGTCTGGGCGAGATCGTTGACCGTCAGGTTGTTCTGCACCGCGAGGGCGATCGGCAGGATCAGCTCGGAGGCGATCGGCGCGACCACGACGCCGCCGATCACCACACCGGTGGCCGGGCGGCAGAAGATCTTGACGAAACCGCGGCGCAGTCCCGACATCTTGGCCCGCGGATTGGTGTTCAGCGGCAGCATCACGGTGCGCGCGGGCACCTCGCCGTTGTCGATCGCGTTCTGGCTGACGCCGACCGTGGCGATTTCCGGCCTGGTGAAAACGGCCGAGGCGACGGTCTTGAGCCGGATCGGGCTGACGCCCTCGCCCAGCGCGTGATACATCGCGATGCGCCCCTGCATGGCGGCCACCGAGGCCAGCGGGAGCAGGCCGGTGCAGTCACCCGCGGCGTAGATGCCGGACACCGAAGTGCGCGAGACACGATCGACCCGCAGGTAGCCGCCGCGATCGAGCTCGACACCCGCCTCCTTCAGGCCGAGGTCCTCGGTGTTCGGTGTGGAACCGACGGTCATCAGCGCGTGCGTGCCCGCGACGGTGCGGCCGTCGGAAAGCTTGACCACGATGCCTTCCGCGGTGCGCTCGACGGCGTCGGCTCTGGCGTGCTTCACCAGCTCGACGCCGCGCTCGGCCAGCGCCTCCTCGAGCACGAGGGCGGCATCGGCATCCTCGTGCGGCAGCACCCGGTCGCGGCTGGACACCAGCTTCACCCGGACGCCCAATTCCGTGTAGGCGGAGACGAATTCGGCGCCGGTCACACCGGAACCGACCACCACCAGCGTCTCCGGCAGCTCGCGCAGGTCGTAGAGCTGACGCCAGTTCAGGATGCGCTCGCCGTCGGGTTCGGCGCCGGGCAGCACGCGCGGGCTCGCTCCGGTGGCGATCAGCACCACCTCGGCCTCGATCGTCCGTTCGCGCTCGCGGCCCGCCTCGAGCTTCACCAGCACTCGGTGCGGCGCCCGCCCTCCCCCGTTTTCGGCCACCCGCGCGCAGCCGGAGAGCACGGTCACGCCCGCGGACTGCAACTTGGACCTGATGTCGGAGGACTGGGCCAGCGCCAGCGCCTTGACGCGCGCGTTCACCTCGGGCAGCTGGACGCCCGCCTGGCTCGGGTCGAGCGTGATTCCGAGGTCCCTGGCCCGGCGCAGATCGGTGCGCACCCCGGTCGAGGCGATGAAGGTCTTGGAGGGGACACAGTCCCACAACACACACGCGCCACCGATACCGTCGCGGTCGATCAGTGTCACGTCCGCGCCGTGCTGGGCCGCGACGAGGGCCGCCTCATAGCCGGCCGGTCCGCCACCGATGATCGCAATGCGGGTCATGGATACCTCCGCTCGAGCTGTGGACCGGGATCTCCGGTACCTGGCTAACGTTAGTGGTCGGGCCCTTGTCGGTCGCGCCACACCTGGCCGTTGCGCCGCGAACACGGCGCCATGTGGGCGGGATAGCGGCGATCCGGCGACATCATTGGCTACCCTTTGCAGGTGCCGATCTACGCCGCCTACGGGTCCAACATGGACTCGACCCAAATGCTCGAGCGCTGTCCGCACTCCCCCATGTCCGGAACCGGGTGGCTGGAGGGCTGGCGACTGACCTTCGCCGGCGACGACATCGGGTGGGAAGGGCCGCTGGCGACGGTCGTCGAGGAACCGGGCTCGCGGGTGTTCGTCGTGCTCTACGACGTCTCGCCGGAGGACGAACAACTCCTCGACCGCTGGGAGGGCTCGGACTTCGGCATCCACAAGAAGATCCGGCTGCGCGTCACGCCGAGTCCGGGCAGCGGGACCGAGCCGCGACTGGCCTGGCTGTACGTACTCGACGCCTACGAGGGCGGCCTGCCCTCGGCGCGCTACCTCGGCGTGATGGCGGACGCGGCCGAAAAGGCAGGCGCGCCGGAGGAATACGTACACGCGCTACGCACCAGGAACAGCCGCAACGTGGGACCGGGCAACTACTCGACCTGAGACGACGAACCCCCGCCGCCGGGCGCTCACCCGGGCGGCGGGGTTCTTTCGTTTCGGGTTACTCGGCGCTGTGTGAAACTCAGCTCGGCTGCTGCTGGAGCACGATGTTCGACAACACCCGCACGCCCACCGCGAGCGCGCGCTCGTCGAGGTCGAAGGTCGGCTGGTGCAGGTCGAGCTGCTCGCCGTGGCCGGACCAGACGCCGAGACGCGCCATCGCGCCCGGCACCTCCTCCAGGTACCAGGAGAAGTCCTCGCCGCCGCCGGACTGGATGGTGTCGGCCAGCGCGTCGGGGCCGAGCGCGCGAATCGCGTCCTCGAAGATCCTGGTCGAGTGCTCGTCGTTGACCACGGGCGGCACGCCGCGGCGATAGTTGAGCTGGTATCGCACCCCGGTCGGCGCGAGCAGCCCGTCGACGATCTCGTGCACCATCGGTTCGAGCAGCGACCACGTCGCGTGGTCGCCGGTGCGGACGGTGCCGGTGAGCATGCCCGTCTGGGGTATGGCGTTCGGCGCCTTGCCCGCCGACACCGCGCCCCACACCATCACGGTGCTGGTCCGCGGGTCGATGCGGCGGCTGAGCAGGCCGGGCAGGCCGGTGATCACGGTGCCGATGGCGTAGACGAGGTCGCTGGTCAGGTGCGGCCGCGAGGTGTGGCCACCCGGCGAGTCCAGCACCAGCTCGATGGTGTCGGCCGCCGAGGTGATCGCGCCGACGCGAATGCCGACGCGGCCGACCTCCAGGCGCGGATCGCAGTGCAGCGCGAAGATCCGGTCCACACCCTCCATCACACCCGCGGCGACCAGGTCGATCGCGCCGCCCGGCATCACTTCCTCGGCGGGCTGGAAGACCAGCCGCACGCCGACCGGCAGGTCGGGCACCTCCACGAGCGCCAGCGCGGTGCCGAGCAGGATCGTGGTGTGCGCGTCGTGGCCGCAGGCGTGCGAGACGCCGGGCACGGTCGAGGCGAAGGGGAGGCCGGTGAACTCCTGCAGCGGAAGCGCGTCCATGTCGGCGCGCAGGCCGATGCGCGGGCTCTCGGGGCCGATGTCACAGATCAGGCCGGTGCCGCCGGGCATCTTCTGCGGCGACAGACCCGCCTTGGTCAGCCAGGCCGCGACGAACTCGGTGGTGCCGAACTCGGTGCGGGACAACTCCGGGTTGGCGTGGATGTGCCTGCGCCATTGCACGAGGTCGACTGCGTGCTCGGCCAGCCACGATTCGACCGCATCCCGGCCGGTCACGACGGTGTTCGTCGCGACGCCTGCCGGCGACTCCTGGTTCAGGCACGCCGCGCCCTTGGGCCCGGTGGCTCGCGCCGAGGTGTTCGACAATGCGGCACTCGCGGGGCCCTCCGTGGTAGCGCGCGCCGCCTCCTGGCCCGTCGCTCGCGCCGCCGGTCGGCCTGTAGTGCTCACCGAATGTCCTCCTGTCGTTGAACGAGTCGTTGCAACAACCTGTCTCTGTGTTCTTCATCGCGGGCGACGGCGATTGCGGTACGCGCGAGCGCGACCGCGCCATCGGTGACGGCGCGATCCGCAGAGGCGTTGACACTGGCCGCGGCGAAGCCCGGCTGATGTGTCACCGCCCCACCGGCATCTATGCCGATGACCGGATGAATGCCCGGGATGACGTTGGTGACATTGCCCATATCGGTGCTGCCGAGCGGTCGCTGCGCCTCGAGCTCCGGTGCGATCGGCACCCGTCCCAGGTCGGCGATCTGCTCGCGATAGGCACACAGTAATGCCGGATCGGGTGTCAGCTCGGTATATGTAGGTGCGAGCGTCCGGATTTCGTGGGTGCAGCCGGTCGCTAGGGCGCCCGCCTCGAAACAAGCCGACGCTCGTCGCATCAGATCGTCGAGGGATGCGGAGTCGACTGCGCGTAGGTAGTACAGCAGTTCCGCACGTCCGGGCACGATGTTGGGGGCTACGCCACCGTCGCTGACTATACCGTGAAGTTGCTGACCAGGGTGGAGATGCTGCCTCAGCAAACCAAGAGCTACCTGCGCGACGGTGACCGCGTCCCCCGCGTTGCGGCCGCGCTCGGGAGCCGCGCTGGCGTGCGCCTCGTGCCCGTGGAAGACCACGCCGATGTCGGCGAGGGCCAGCGAGTGCGCGCCCGCGATGTCGTACGGACCGGGGTGCACCATCATGGCCATCGCGACGTCGTCGAAGACGCCGCGCTCCAGCATGAGCACCTTGCCGCCGCCGCTCTCCTCGGCGGGCGTCCCGAGCACCACCACGGTGATGCCGAGTTCGTCCGCCACCTCGGCGAGACCGAGAGCCGCGCCGACGGCCGACGCGGCGATGATGTTGTGCCCACAGGCGTGCCCGATCTCGGGCAGGGCGTCGTATTCGGCGCAGATGCCGATCGTCAGCGGACCGCTCCCGTAGGCGGCGCGAAACGCCGTCGGGAGGTCCGCGACGCCGGTCCTGATCTCGAAACCGCGCTCGGCGAGCGGCGCGAGGACCTTGGCGACGCTGCGCGTCTCCTCGAAGGCCAGCTCCGGCTCGGCGTGGATGGCGTGCGAGAGATCGACCAGTCGCGCGGCCGCGGCCGCCACGGCGGCATCGGACGCCGCCGCGGCGTCGTCGGTGCTGCTCGGTGGTGGCATGGGACACAGTCTGGCACTGTGTCGCGATTCGAGCGCGCCGGTGCCCGTGCGTCCGGTCACATCGGAGCCGGACCAGGGGTTATCCGGCGGCGAACGCCAGGTTCTCCTTGGTGGTCGGCACGGCGAGTCCGGCCAGCGCTTCGGCGTGCAGCGCCCGCTTGATGACCGGCAGGTTCGGCTTGCGGTTGCCCGCGAGTGCCGCGGCGTATCCGACGGCGGTGTCCAGCAACGCATCGGCTTCGGCGGCCTGGTCCACGATGGCCGCCGCGACGGCCTGGTCGGCCGGGTAGCGGTGGCCGGTGGTCATGGCCTGCACGCAGACCTGGTTGCTCAGGCGATTGGTGAGCAGGGCGTTCATGCCGACGGTGAACGGCATGCCGAGGTGCACCTCGGGCAGGCTCCAGAAGCCGCGATCGGCCCGCATGACGCGGAAGTCGTGCGAGGTGGCCAGCATCGCGCCCGCGCCGAACGCGTGCCCGTTGATCGCGGCGACCGTCGGCATCGGGAAGGTCAGCAGCCGGGTGTAGAGCGAATGCACCTTGTCCAGGTAGCCGTGGATCTCGCCGAGGTTGCCGAACAGCCAGTCGGTGTCGAGACCGTTGCTGAAGAACTTGCCGGTGGCCGTGGTGACCAGCGCCGCGGGCCCCTCGGACGCCTCGACCTCGTCGAACAGCCGGTGCACCTCATCGATCCAGTCCGGATGGAAGCGGTTCTCGCTGTCGGTCTGTCCCTCGTTCCCGAGGTACAGCACGAACACATCACCCTGACGATCCAGATACGGCATGCGTGCAGCGTATCCGCCCTGGACACTTCCCCTACTCGCGGGTAGCACGCCGACGTGGGCGTGGCGCGGCAAAGCTCGATAGGGTGACGGCATGCTTGCCGAACAGGCCGCCGAGGCGATCGCGGAACGTACGGGAGTCGAGCGCCACCGGGTGGCCGTCGTGTTGGGATCGGGGTGGCAGCAGGCGGCCGCCGAGGTCGGCGCGCCGTCGGCGTCGGTGCCGATGCCAGAACTGCCCGGATTCGGCGAACCGACCGCGCAGGGCCACGTCGGCATGGTGCATTCGGTGCACGTCGACGAGACGCCGGTGTTGCTGCTGATGGGCCGCCAGCATCTCTACGAGGGCTATCAGCCCGCCGACGTGGTGCACCCGGTGTCCGCGGCGGTGGCGGCGGGCGCGGAGATCGTGGTGCTGACCAACGCGGCGGGCGGCATCCGGCCCGGCCTTCAGGTCGGCGAGCCGGTCCTGATCAGCGACCACCTCAATCTCACCGGCCGCACCCCGCTGGCCGGGGCGACCTTCGTCGACCTCGTCGACGCGTGGGATCCCGAATTGCGTGCGCTGGCAAGGGAAGTCGACCCGAGCCTGGCCGAGGGCGTGTACGCGGGCCTGACCGGGCCGCAGTACGAGACGCCCGCCGAGATCCGCATGCTGCGCACCCTCGGCGCCGACCTGGTCGGCATGTCGACGGTGCTGGAGGCGATCGCCTGCCGCGCGCTCGGCGCCAGGGTGCTCGGCATCTCGCTGGTGACCAACCTGGCCGCGGGCGTGACCGGCGAACATCTGTCGCACGCCGAGGTGCTCGCCGAGGGCAACGCGGCCGCGCCCCGGCTCGGCAAGCTGCTGCGCGGCGTCCTGGAGCGGCTCTAGATGCTGCGATTCGGGACCGCGGGTCTGCGCGGGCCGCTGCGCGAGGGCCCGGACGGCATGAACGTGGCGACCGTGAGCAGGGCGACGGCGGGCGTGGTCGACTGGCTGCGCGGCCGGTGCCTGGGAGGCGGGCGCGTCGTGGTGGGCCGCGACGCCAGGCACGGGTCCGCCGATTTCGCCGCCGCGGTCGCGGAAATCTTTGCGGCGGCGGGCTTTCCGGTCACGCTGCTGCCCGGCGCGGTACCGACGCCGGTCGTCGCGTACGCGGTGCGTGAGCTGGGCGCGGTGGCAGGCGTGCAGATCACCGCGTCGCACAACCCGCCCGCGGACAACGGCTACAAGCTGTATCTCGACGGCGGCTCGCAGTTGATCGCCCCGGCGGACACCGAGATCGAGCGCTGCATCGAGGCGGTCGGCGAGCCGATCCCGCGCGTCCCGGTCACGGAGTCCGACGACGAACTCGTGCATCGCTATCTCGCGCGGGTGGCCCGGCTGCCCGAACTCGTCGGCGGTCCTGGCGCGCGCGCCGACGTCCGGATCGCGTTGACTCCGCTGCACGGGGTCGGCGGCGAGGTCGCCGTGCGGGCGCTGGCCGCGGCGGGCTTCCCCGACGTGCACGTGGTGGCCGAGCAATTCGCGCCCGACCCCGACTTCCCCACCGTCGCCTTCCCGAATCCGGAGGAGCCCGGAGCGGCCGATCGGCTGCTGGCGCTGGCCGAGCGGGTGGGCGCCGACGTGGCCATCGCGCTCGATCCCGACGCGGATCGCTGCGCGGTCGGCGTGCCGGGCCCGGACGGCTGGCGCATGCTGCGCGGCGACGAAACCGGTGTGCTGCTCGGCGATTGCGTGCTGCGCACCGCGCCGCCGGACGCGCTGGTGGCCACCACGATCGTGTCGTCGCGGCTGCTGTCGAAGCTGGCGCAGGCCCGCGGCGCTCGCTACGCCGAGACGCTCACCGGTTTCAAATGGCTGGCCCGCGCCGGTGACGGTCTGGCGTACGCCTACGAGGAAGCCATCGGTCACTGCGTCGACCCGGCGGCCGTTCGGGACAAGGACGGCATCTCCGCGGCCGTCCTCACCGCCGACCTGGTGGCCAGGCTGAAGGCCGAGCGGCGCACTCTGCTCGACGAACTCGACGATCTCGCCGTCGAATTCGGCCTGCACGCGGGCGATCAGGTCGCGCTGCGGCTGGCCGACGCCGACGCCGCCGCGGCGGTGGTGGAGCGGCTGCGCGCCGACCCGCCCGGCGAGATCGCGGGCGAGCCGATGAAATACGCGGATCTGCTCCGGGCGCGCGGCCGGATGCGCACCGACGCGCTGGTCTTCGAGGGCACGGGCTCCCGCGTGGTGATCCGCCCGTCCGGCACGGAACCGAAACTCAAGTGCTACCTGGAGGTCGTCGAACCGGTCACCGATCGCGCCGGGCTACCCGCCGCGAGAAGCGCTGCCGCCCAACGACTCTCCACACTCGCCGAGTTCTGTCGCGCTCTGTAGCCGCGGGCGTGGAGTTGTCCGCCCGCCCGCGCCGAGCGCGTCAGCGCGGACCGAACTGGCGGTCGCCCGCGTCGCCGAGGCCGGGGACGATGTACGCGTCGGCGTTCAGGCCCGTGTCGACGGTCGCGGTCACCAGTCGTTCCAGCAGGCCCGACTTCTCCAGCACCGCAAGGCCTTCCGGCGCGGCGACGACGCAGACCGCGGTGATGTCCGTCGCGCCGCGGGCGGCGAGCAGTTCGAGGGTGTGCCGCATGGAGCCGCCGGTGGCCACCATCGGATCCAGCACGTACACCGGGATTCCGGCGAGATCCGCGGGCAGCGACTCCATGTACGGCATCGGCTGATGCGTGGTCTCGTCGCGGGCGATGCCGACGAAACCGACCTGGGCGTTGGGGATCAGCTCGGCCGCGGCGTCGACCATGCCGAGCCCGGCGCGCAGCACCGGGACGAGCAGCGGCGGCTGGGCCAGCCGCACGCCCTCGGCGAATGCCACAGGAGTTTCGATTTCGTACCTGGTCACGGGCGCCTCGCGCAGCGCCTCGTAGACGAGGATGCCGGTGAGATCGCGCAACGCGTTGCGGAAGACCGCGTTCGGCGTGCGCGCGTCGCGCATCGTCGTCAGCAGGGTGGCGGCGAGTGGGTGGTCCACGGTGTGCGTACGCATGAAGGAACGATAAGGTTCGAGACGAGTTCGGCGTCGAACGTCCTCGGGAAATTTTTTTTCGGACGCGGCGGAACCGAATGGCAAGGCGACGCGTCGAAACAGTTGGATGACGTACTCTGCCTGGGAACGAACAGATGGGGGAAGCACTATGGCAAAGATGTCGGCTGACACCGAAGGCATCGTCGCCTACGGCGCCACCGCCGAGGTGATGGCCGGTGAAATGGCCGGTGCCGCAGCGGGGGCCGCGGGCGCCTCGCCCGCGTTGCTCGGTCCGATCATGGGCCTCATCGGCGGGGATTTCATGGCCGCGTATTCCGCGGCGCACGCCGGACACGTCGCGTCGATCGCGCAGCTGTCGGCGGTCCTTTCCAGCATGGGCGGCGCGGCGGCCGGAGCGGCGACCGTGCTCACCGAGACCGATATGAACAACGCGGCCGCGCTGAGGTCCGCCGACCTGGACGGATGAGCCGGTGATCGACGTCAACCTCTTGGTCAAGCCCCTGCTCGATCTGCTCGGAAGCTTCGGCACCGGCGTGCTGCCCACCGGCGGCCCGGCCGACGCGCTGACCACCACGTCGGCGGCGCTGGATCAGCTGCACCAGTTGGGCCGCAACAGCATCAACCAGATGAACACCGCGTGGGACGGCGTCGCCGCCGACGCGGCGACCGCGAAGGCGCTGCGCGTGCAGACCTCCGCGGCCAATATCTCGGACCGCGGCAACGAGATGGCAACCGTCGTCGAACAGGCCGCCACCGAGGTCGAGACCGGGCAGAAGGATCTCGACACCATCGTGCAGTCCTTCGTGACCACCGCGACGGCGCTCGGGCCGACGATCACGACGCCGCCGGGTTTCATGGCGCTGGTCGGCACCGCCATCGACCATTTGAACCAGGGGCTCGGCGTGGTCGGCCGGGTACGCAACGAGCTGGACACGCAGACCGCGTCGATGACCCAGCTGACTCCGGCACCGTCCAGCCCGTCGCTCGCGTCGCTGCCCAGCGCGCTCACCAGTTCGGCGAGCTCCGGCATCTCGGGCCTGATGGGCGTCGTCGGCCAGGCCGGTTCGCTGGTCAGCAGCATCGCGAGCAGCTCGGCACAGAACGTCTCCAAGACGACCCCCGGCACCGGCAACAACTCGAGCTCGTCCAACTCCCAGAAACCCGGCAGCAGCAACACCACCGCCACGCCGAGCGGCAAGGACGGCGTGAAGATCACCCTGCCCGACGGCAGCGTCGTGGAGGCGCCGAACGAGAAGGCCGCGACCGCGGTCCAGTCGGCGCTGAGCGCGGTCGGTACCCCCTACGTCTGGGGCGGCAACTCCCCGGGCTCCGGCATCGACTGCAGCGGCCTGACCAAATACGCCTACAGCGAGGCGGGCGTCGAACTGCCGCGCCTGGCCCAAGAGCAGCACATCGGGCACCCGCAGGTCTCGCCCGGCGATCTGATGCCCGGTGACCTGGCCGTATGGGACGGCCACGTCGCCATGGTCGTCGGCAACGGGCAACTCGTCGAGGCCGGCGATCCGGTCTCGGTCAGTTCCATCCGAACGGAGAACATGGGTATGGAGTTCTACGGCTTCTACAGGCCGACAGCATGACCGAGCAGCAGGTCCCGAACGTCACCCTCGCGGTCAGCCAGAACCGGTCCGGCACCATCGCGGTGCGCGCGACCGACCAGGGCATGCCGGTCGAGATCAAGTTCGAACGCAGCGAATACCGTTACGGCGCCCAGGCTCTCGCCAACGAGATCCTGCGCCTGACCCAACGCTCGGCCATCGCCGCGCGCGCCAAGCGCCGCGAGGTCCTCGCCGAGGCGGGCATGCCCGCCGACGTCCTCGACCGGCTCGGACTGCCCACCCGGCAGCAGGCGGTCGACGAGCTGGACCGCATCGACGACGCCGACACGGGACCGACGAGCTGGATGAGGCCGGTATGACCGAGCGAAGCGAGCGAAACGAGGAGCTGGCCCCAATGAGCGAACACAGTGAGCGAATCATGTGCCAGCGCGCCGCGCGCATGCCGGAGCCGAGCGTCAGCGAGGTGCAGGCATGAGCGAACGCAGTGAGCGAATCATGTGCCAGCGCGCCGCGCGCATGCCGGAGCCGAGCGTCAGCGAGGTGCAGGCATGAGTGCGGAGATGGACGCGCTCGTCGCGAGTGCGACCCAGAAACTGGAGGCGCTCGAGGCCGCGCTGTACGGCCTCAAGCAGGTGCGAGGCCAGTTCACGACCGAGGACGGCGCGGTCACCGTCGAGATGAACAGCGAGGGCGCCCTGGTCGGCCTGACGCTGTCCGAGGCGGTCACGTCGATGGCGCCCGCCGACGTCTCCCAGCTGATCGTCTGGGCCTGCCGGCAGGCCTCCGAGGACGCGGGAGCGCAGCGCTCCAAGGTCGTTGCGACACTGAACGAGTCGTTCGCCCCGGCGCCCAACGGCGCGGCGGGCACTATTGGAGGCGGGCCGGATAGTGCCTGAGCCGGAAGGTCGATAGGCTTCCGCACATGGCTTCTGGAGACATCGTCCCGATCGAGCTCGGCCTGACCGACGGCGATCTCGTCACCCTGTGGGCACCGCGCTGGCGTGACGGTGACGACGAGTGGATGGCATTCCTCGGGCACGAGGATTCCCTCTACGGTTTCGACACCGTCGCCGAACTGGCCGCGTTCATTCGGACCAACTCCGACAACGATCTGGTCGACCATCCCGCGTGGAAGGTCGTCGCCGGTCTCTCGGCGGTGGAACTGGAGCCGGAGGAGAATTTCAGCTTCGACCTGGTCGCGGTGCCCGAGCTGGCCGCGGGCGACCCCGACGTGGAGAGCATCGCCGAGCTGGAGGACACCCTCGGCATGGTCCGCAATATCGGCGAGGTGTGCGAGCTGGAGACCGTCACCAAGTTCTTCGGCTCGCACCCCGTGCTCGGCGCGCTGCCGGGCGGGGTGAGCGCGTTCGTCGGGCGCGACGGTGAGGAACTCTGGGACCAGATCGGCGCCGCCATCGCCAAGGACTGGGACGCGGTGCTCGACGCCATCGACTCGGTGGTCGCCACCCCGGACGTGGACGCCGCGGCCGTCGCGGTCGCCGAAGCCGAATTGCTCGCGGCCGAGGAGAACGTGGTCGACGCCGACGACGCGGCCGACAGCGACGAGGACGAGGAATTCGAGTCTGTCGACCTGGACGAAGAGGACGAAGACGAGGACGACTCGTTCTGGCACGAGGTCGGCATCGACCCGGTCAAGATCGTGACCGCGGACGGCACCCACTTCACGCTGCGCTGCTACCTCGACGACGAACCGATCTTCCTCGGCAAGAACGGCTCGATCACCGTGTTCGGTTCCGAGCGCGCCCTCGCCCGCTACCTCGCCGACCAGCACGATCACGATCTGGCGAAGGTGAGCACCTACGGTGAGGTGCAGACCGCCGCCGTGGACGGTTCGCTCGAGGTCGAGGTGGACGACGAGAACGTCTACGTGCTGCCCGGCCTGGCCGATGATCTGGCCGAGGGCCCGGAGGCGGTCGACATCGAACAGCTCGATCTGGCCTACGAGCTGTTCACCGATGCCGCCGAGTACGCCGGGGACGACACCGTGGACCAGGCGCTGGCCCAGTCCACTCCTCTGGGCTGGTACGTCTCCTACCTGCTCAACCCGGACCCGACCCGGATGGCGCCGAACCCGCCGTTCGCCGCGGAGGCGCAGAGCTGGCGCGAGCTCGAGCGCGCGTTCGAGGCTCGGCTCACGCCGCAGTAGTCCACCGAGGTTGGGGCCGAATCGTTCGGCCCCAACTTATTTCAGCCGGATCCAGATGTGCTCGGAGTGCCCGAGCAGCCGCTCGTCCGCGCCGTACACCGCGGCGGCGGTGTAGATCTTGCGGCCCTGCTCGCCGCGGCTTTCCCCGACCACCACGCACGGCTCACCCGCCTCGGGCAGGCCGAGCACCGCGGCCGTCATCGAGCCGAGCAACGCGGGCCGGTCCAGCATGTTCGGCACCGACCAGCCACCAGGACAGTCCAGCGCCGCCCACAGCAGCGCGGCTCCGATCGGCAGCGATTCGTCCGGCGTCCACGGGGTCGCGACCACGTTCGCACGCACCGGGCCCGGAGTGAGACGCAGGCCGTCCTCGCGGGCGTTTCCGCACACGAAGCAGTACGCGAACATCTCGTTGGTCTCGTACGAGCCCGCGGCCGTTTCCGCCACCTCGCGCGGGACCGGTCCCGGGGTGTCCCGTTCGAACGCGCCCGCTCGCGATTCGGCGATCAGGCGCTCGCCGTCGAACAACTTGCCGTCCTCCAGCCGCAACGGCGTGTCCAGCGGGGCCGGATTGCGCAGCATGACCGTCACCGTGCCCTCGTCATGGTGTTCGGCGAGGCGTCCGGCGACGTAGCCGCCGTTACCCGAATCCGGCGGGCCGTTGAATCGACCGGGAATCTGCACAATCGTCACGACATCCCACGATAGACCGCCCTATCGGACTGCGCGCCGGACGTCCGTCCCCGCCCGCGCTCAGCCGAGCAGCACCGCGTACCCCGGCTTGATGATGTCGTCGATGATGCGCAGCCGTTCCGGGAACGGGATGAAGGCCGATTTCATCGCGTTGATGGTGAACCGCTCCAGATCGCTCCAGCCGTAGCCGAAGGTCTCGACCAGCTTCAGCATCTCCGCGCTCATCGTGGTGTCGCTCATCAGGCGGTTGTCGGTGTTGACGGTGACGCGGAAACGCAGCCGGGCCAGCAGGTCGAAGGGGTGCTTGTCCAGCGCGGGCACCGCACCGGTCTGCACATTCGACGACGGACACAGCTCGAGCGGAATCCGCATATCCCGCACGTAGTTGGCGACGAGCCCCAGTTCCGCGTCCTCCAGCGCGCCTGGCACGTGGATGTCGTCGGTGATCCGCACACCGTGCCCGAGCCGGTCGGCGCCGCAGAACGCCAGCGCCTCGTGGATCGACGGCAGCCCGAACGCCTCGCCCGCGTGGATGGTGAAGTGCGCGCTGTTCGCCCGCATGTACTCGAACGCGTCCAGGTGCCTGCTCGGCGGGAAGCCCGCCTCCGCGCCCGCGATGTCGAAGCCGCCGACGCCACGGTCGCGCCAGCGCACCGCGAGCTCGGCGATCTCGAGTGAGCGCGCCGCGTGCCGCATGGCCGTCAGCAGGCAGGTCACCACGATGGAATGTCCCGCCTCGGCGGCGGCCGCCTCACCTTCGCGGAAGCCTGCCAGGGTGTGCTCGACCACCTCGTCCAGGCTCAGGCCGCGCTCCAGATGTTGCTCGGGCGCGAAACGCACTTCCGCGTACACCACGCCATCGGCGGCCAGGTCCTCGGCGCATTCCCTGGCCACCCGGCGCAAGCCCTCCGGCGTCTGCATCACCGCGACGGTGTGCGCGAAGGTCTCCAGATAGCGCTCCAGCGACCCGCTGTCGGCCGCGGCGCGGAACCAGTCGCCGAGGGCGGCCTCGTCGGCGGCGGGTAGGTCGTCGTAACCGCAATCGGCGGCGAGCTCCAGCACCGTCGCGGGCCGCAGACCACCGTCGAGGTGATCGTGCAGCAGTGCCTTGGGAGCTTGGCGGATCGAGGCAAGGGTGAGCGGCATCGGTCCTGTCATGACCACACGTTAGCCGCGCCGCGCGGAATCGGCAGCGAACTCCCGGCGTGGCAACCATCTCGTTGCCGTCCGGCTACGACGTGGTCCACAGTGCGTCCATTCGGCGTTGCCGATCACGGTCGGCCGCACGCACGGAACCCGCGCTCAGGAAACGATTCGGTCCAAGATCAACGGGGCCTCCCCGGAAGGCGCGACGGCCTCGATGGTGATCGAATCCTTCAGTGCGGCAACGGCTCCGGGGATCACGTCGGGAGTGTCGGTGTGCAGGGTGAGCAACGCCGCTCCCGCGACGACCGAATCCCCCGGTTTGGCGTGCATCTCGATACCCGCGCCGAACTGCACCGGGTCGCCCTGGCGGGCGCGGCCCGCACCGAGGCGCCACGCGGCGATGCCGACACCCATGGCGTCCAGGCGGGTCAGGACGCCGTCGCGGTCGGCGCGCAGGGTTTCGGTGTGCCTGGCCCGCGGCAGGAGTGCGTCGGGGTCGCCGCCCTGGGCGCGGATCATCGCACGCCAGCAGTCCATCGCCCTGCCGTCGGCGAGTACGTCGGCCGGATCGACGTCCAGACCGGCCAGCGCCACCATCTCCCGGGCCAGCGCCAGGGTGAGCGTGACGACGTCGGCGGGTCCGCCACCGGCCAGCACCTCGACCGATTCGGCCACCTCGAGCGCGTTGCCCGCGGTACGGCCCAGCGGGGTGTCCATCGCGGTGAGCAGCGCGACGGTCCGCACCCCCTCGTCCTGGCCGAGCTCGACCATGGTGGTGGCCAGTTCGCGGGCGGCGCCCAGTTCCTTCATGAACGCGCCTGCGCCGACCTTCACGTCGAGCACCAGCGCGCCGGTGCCCTCGGCGATCTTCTTGCTCATGATCGAGCTGGCGATCAGCGGGATCGATTCGACCGTGCCCGTGACGTCGCGCAGGGCGTAGAGACGCTTGTCGGCCGGGGCGAGATCGGCGCCCGCGGCGCAGACCACCGCGCCGATCTTCGGATCGGCGAGGATCTCGCGCATGCGCGGCGTCGCGAGGTCGGCACGCCAGCCGGGGATCGACTCCAGTTTGTCCAAGGTGCCGCCGGTGTGGCCGAGCCCACGACCGGACAGCTGGGGCACCGCCGCGCCGCAAGCCGCGACCAAGGGCGCGAGCGGCAGCGTGATCTTGTCCCCGACCCCGCCCGTCGAATGCTTGTCGACCGTGGGGCGCGGCAGATCCGTGAAGTCCATCCGCCGCCCCGACGCGATCATGGCGGAGGTCCAGCGGGCCGTCTCCCTGCGCGTCATCCCGCGCCAGACGATGGCCATGGCCAGCGCCGACATCTGCTCGTCTGCGACCGCGCCCCGGGTGAACCCGTCGACCACCCAGTCGATCTGCGCGTCCGAGAGCTCCCCTCCGTCGCGCTTGGTCGTGATGATGGAAACCGCGTCCAAACCCGTCACCCGGCCAGTCTGGCACGACACCCCGGCGCGCCTGGTTCTTGTCGGACCGCTCCGATAGCCTCCCCGCATCAATCGATCGCCGAAAGCCGACTGCCGACAAGGGGGCAACCATGACCTGTTCGGATCTGGACCGTCGGATGGCCAGGATGGAGACGCGCGTCGCCGACCTCGAGGAGACGCTGCTGCGGGATGTTCGCGGCGTGAAGATCTTCGCGAAGCGGCTCGCGGCCCAGTCGTCGACCATCGGCGAGGGTGTCGCGCTCATGATGCAACGAATGGGCCTCACGCCTGTTCGGGTGCCGAATGCCGAGATGCCGACGCAGGCGGAGATCGACGAATCGTTCGAGGCCGACTGCTGACGAACGGCGACTACTGCTGCCCGGCGTCCAGGTCGTCGGGGCCGAAGGCGTCGGGTAGCAGTGTGCCGAGCCGGACGGGGCCCGCGCGGTGGTCCACCAGAAGATCCGGGCCGCCGTGCTCGTAGAGAAGTTGGCGGCAGCGACCGCACGGCATCAGGATTTCGCCGCGGGAATCGCAGACCGAGACGGCCGTCAGACGCCCGCCGCCACTCGCGAATAAGTTACCGACGAGTACGCATTCGGCGCAGAGGCCCAATCCATATGAGACATTTTCCACATTGCAACCGCTCACAATTCGACCATCCGGAGTGAGAGCTGCGGCGCCCACCGGGAAACGCGAGTAGGGCGCATAGGCGTTGCGCATTACTCGAATAGCATTGTCGTGCAAAACATTCCACTCGATTTCGGGCATCGAGAACCTCCCGCCGAACAACCGCGACAACGCCGCGCGACAGCAGCCGCACAGCCCATTACGCATCAACAAAGGTAAACCTAACCCAGCTGAATGTCGCGCAACGCACGGCACGCCGAATTAGTTCCGCGAAACCGAGAGGATTAGAGTCCACAACAGATCGGTTCAGGTTCCCGGCGGGCCCCGTGCAAACGGAGCACGTGCCACGGCACACATGGAGCACAGCGCAGCAACCTGGGCATTCGCCCCCTTCACGCGGCCGGCCCGGGACCTGAAACCGGGTCCATCAACGACGTTGGAGGCACCGCACTCTATGACCACGATCGAAGCTCCGGCCCAGCCGAAGCGGAAGACGCTGTACCGAGGCGACCCCGGAATGTGGTCCTGGGCGCTGCACCGGATCACCGGTGTCACCATCTTCTTCTTCCTCTTCGTGCACGTCTTGGACACCGCGCTGGTCCGGGTCAGCCCGGACACCTACGACCAGGCGATCGAGACCTACAAGAACCCGCTCGTCGCGCTGATGGAGATGGGTCTCGTGGTCTGCGTGCTGTTCCACGCGCTCAACGGCGTCCGCGTGATTCTCGTCGACTTCTGGGCGAAGGGCCCGCGCTACCAGCGCCAGATGCTCTGGATCGTGCTGGCCATCTGGGTCCTGGTCTCCGCCGCCGGTGTCGGCCGCCAGTTCTTCTACCTGTTCACGGAGCACTGATCACCATGACTGCACCTGTTCTCGGTAAGTCTCACGACCGGCCGGCCAGCCTGGATCTGCCCCGCTCGCCGCGTGCCCGCTCCAGCAACAACTTCGAGAAGTACGCGTGGCTGTTCATGCGCCTCTCGGGCCTGCTGCTGATCGTCCTCGTGATCGGCCACATGTTCATCATGCTGATGATCGACGGCGGCGTGCAGCGTCTGAACTTCGCCTTCGTCGCGGGCCGCTGGGCTTCCCCGTTCTGGCAGATCTGGGATCTCACCATGCTCTGGCTGGCCCAGCTGCACGGCGGCAACGGCCTGCGCACCGTGATCGACGACTACTCCCGCAAGGACTCGACCCGGTTCTGGCTCAAGACCCTGCTGGTCATCTCGATGATCCTGGTCATGGGCGTTGGCACCTACGTCATCTTCACCTTCGACCCCAACATCAGTTAGGAACAGGCCCTCGATGAGTGAATCGCGACCGATTCAGGAACACCGCTACGACGTCGTCATCGTCGGTGCCGGTGGCGCGGGCATGCGCGCGGCGATCGAGGCCGGTCCCCGGGTCCGCACCGCAGTGCTGACCAAGCTGTACCCGACCCGTAGCCACACCGGTGCGGCCCAGGGCGGCATGTGCGCCGCGCTGGCCAACGTCGAAGAGGACAACTGGGAATGGCACACCTTCGACACCGTCAAGGGTGGTGACTACCTGGTCGATCAGGACGCCGCGGAGATCATGGCCAAGGAGGCCATCGACGCGGTGATGGACCTCGAGAAGATGGGTCTGCCGTTCAACCGGACCCCCGAGGGCAAGATCGACCAGCGCCGCTTCGGCGGGCACACCCGCGATCACGGCAAGGCCCCGGTCCGCCGCGCGTGCTACGCCGCCGACCGCACCGGCCACATGATCCTGCAGACGCTGTACCAGAACTGCGTCAAGCACGACGTGGAGTTCTACAACGAGTTCTACGTGCTCGACCTGGTGCTCACCGAGACCGAGCGCGGTCCGGTCGCCACCGGCGTGGTCGCCTACGAGCTGGCCACCGGCGAGCTGCACGTCTTCCACGCCAAGTCGATCGTGTTCGCCACGGGCGGCTCGGGCCGGATGTACAAGACCACCTCGAACGCGCACACGCTGACCGGCGACGGCATGGCGATCGTGTTCCGCAAGGGTCTGCCGCTGGAGGACATGGAGTTCCACCAGTTCCACCCGACAGGTCTGGCCGGCCTCGGCATCCTGATCTCGGAAGCAGTCCGCGGTGAGGGCGGCATCCTGCGCAACGCCTCCGGCGAGCGCTTCATGGAGCGCTACGCCCCCACCATCAAGGACCTCGCGCCGCGCGACATCGTCGCCCGCTCGATGGTGCTCGAGGTGCTCGAAGGTCGCGGCGCCGGTCCGAACAAGGACTACGTGCTCATCGACGTGACCCACCTCGGCGAGGACGTGCTCGAGGAGAAGCTGCCCGATATCACCGAGTTCTCCCGCACCTACCTGGGCGTGGACCCGGTGAAGGAGCCGGTGCCGGTCATGCCGACCTGTCACTACGTGATGGGTGGCATCCCGACCCGTATCCGTGGCGAGGTGCTGCGCAACAACACCGACGTCGTCCCCGGCCTCTACGCGGCGGGCGAGTGCGCGTGCGTCTCGGTGCACGGCTCCAACCGCCTCGGCACCAACTCGCTGCTCGACATCAACGTGTTCGGACGCCGCGCGGGCATCGCCGCCGCGGAGTACGCCCAGCGCACCGAGTTCGTCGACATGCCGGAGAAGCCGGCGCAGATGGTGACCGAGTGGCTGGAGATGCTGCTGTCGGAGCACGGTAACGAGCGCGTCGCCGACATCCGCACCGAGCTGCAGTACACGATGGACATGAATGCCGCGGTGTTCCGCACCGAGGACACGCTCAAGCAGGCCCTCACCGACATCCACGCGCTCAAGGAGCGGTACGCGCGGATCACGGTGCAGGACAAGGGCAAGCGGTACAACAGCGACCTGCTGGAGGCCGTCGAGCTCGGCTTCCTGCTGGAACTGGCCGAAGTCACCGTCGTCGGCGCGCTGAACCGGAAGGAGTCGCGCGGCGGCCACGCCCGCGAGGACTACCCGGATCGCGACGACGTGAACTTCATGCGGCACACGATGGCCTACAAGGAGAGCCCGGAGCTCATCTCCGACATCCGCCTCGACTTCAAGCCGGTGGTGCAGACCCGTTACGAGCCGATGGAGCGTAAGTACTGATGACTGCTGTAGCCGAAGCACCCTCCTCGCAGAAGCCGGCTCCGGTCCCCGAGGGCTCGGTGATGATCACCGTCAAGGTGGCCAGGTTCAACCCGGAGGACGAGAAGGGCGCGCACTGGGAATCCTTCCAGGTGCCGGTCCTGCCGACCGACCGCTTCCTGAACGTGCTCATCTACATCAAGTCCTACCTGGACGGCACGCTCACCTTCCGCCGCTCGTGCGCGCACGGCGTCTGCGGTTCGGACGCGATGCGGATCAACGGCGTGAACCGGCTGGCCTGCAAGGTGCTGATGAAGGACATGCTGCCCAAGGGCGGCAAGTCGCTCACCGTCACCGTCGAGCCGATCCGCGGCCTGCCCGTGGAGAAGGACCTCGTGGTGGACATGGAGCCGTTCTTCGACGCGTTCCGCGCGGTGAAGCCGTACCTGATCACCACGGGTAACGAGCCCACCCGCGAGCGCATCCAGAGCCAGGCCGACCGCGCCCGGTTCGATGACACCACCAAGTGCATCCTGTGCGCCTGCTGCACCACCTCCTGCCCCGTGTACTGGAGCGACGGCAGCTACTTCGGCCCGGCCGCGATCGTGAACGCCCACCGCTTCATCTTCGACAGCCGCGACGAAGCCGCCCGCGAGCGCCTCGACATCCTCAACGACGTCGAAGGCGTCTGGCGCTGCCGCACCACCTTCAACTGCACCGACGCGTGCCCCCGCGGCATCGAGGTCACCAAGGCCATCCAGGAAGTCAAGCGAGCCCTGCTCTTCACCCGCTGATCTCCGGACCCGAACGGATCCACCGGCCAACGGCGAAGGCCGCCACCATCCAAAAATGGTGGCGGCCTTCGCCGTTGGCGCTTCTCCACGACCGGCACGCACCGATCCACGGCAGCGATGGTTACGAACATCTATCGATATTGCTGGGCACACAGCTGGAGATTTATCGTGAGACACATGAAGACCATGATCGACCTCAACGACGAAGCGCTGGCGCTGGCCGCCAAGGAGCTGGGCACGACCACGAAGAAGGACACGGTCAACGCCGCGCTCGAGTTCGTGGCCGATCGCAGGCGACGGATCGAGCAGGTGTTGAACGACCCCTACGGTTTCGGGGTAGGACCGGACATCGACGATCCGGAGATCATGCGCCAGGCTCGCCGTTGACCGAAACGACACCGCTGCGACTCCATCTCGTCGACACCTCGGCGGCCGCCCGGATCAGGCATCCACCGGTACGCAGCGTCATCGCGGGCCTCGTCGCCGATCGCGCCGCCGCGACCTGCGTCACCGTCGACCTCGAGACCGGGTACTCCGGTCGCAACCTCGCCGACGTACAGAACATCGGCCAGCGACGCCGTTCCCTGTACGTGAATCTGCCCATCAACGAAACCATCGCCGACCGCGCCCGCGAGGTTCAACTTCTGATGGCGCGCAGGAGTCAACACCGCTCGGCCGGAATCATCGACCTCCTGACCGCCGCTGTGGCCGAGTTCCACGGCGCGGTCCTCGTCCACTACGACGCCGACTTCGAGCACATCGCCGCGGTAACCCGGCAACCACAGGTATGGGTCGTCCCCCAGGGAAGCCTGAACTGACTCATTCGCGGCCGAGGGTGGTTGGGGTGGCGCGGGACCATTGTTCGCCCGCGAGGACGACGTGGTCGAGGAAGCGCAGGCCTACGGTGCGGGCGGCATCGATGAGGAGGGTGGTGGTGCGGCGGTCGTCGAGGCTGGGAGTGGCGGTGCCGGAGGGGTGGTTGTGGACGAGGGCGAAGGCGCGTCCGTCGTGGCGGAGCACGGTGTTGAGGATCTCGCGGATCGGGACGGCGACCTGATCGACCGCGCCTTCGGCGACGAACACCTTCTGCCGCAAGCGATTCTGGGAGTCGCAGACGAGGACGAGGATCCGTTCCACGCGGGCGCCGTCGAACAGCGGCCTGGCGATGCGGACGACGTCGGAGGCGCTTTCCAGGCGCGGCGCTGCCTCGGGTTCGGTGCGCGCTCTGCTGCCGAGCTGGAAGGCCGCGCTGATCGCGGCGGCCTTGGCCACCCCGACCCCGGCCCTGCGAAACAGTTCCTCGGGCCGGGCCGCGGCGAGCCCGGGGATGCCGCCGTATTCGGCGAGCAGCTCCGCGGCCAGTTCCAGCGCGCTCTCGCCTCGGCGGCCCTGGCCGAGCAGCAGGGCGAGCAGCTCGCTGTCGCTGAGCGCGGCGGGGCCGACCGCGAGCAGTCGCTCGCGCGGGCGCTGGCCGAAGGGCAGGGCGGCGATCGGTACCGACATCACAATCCCCCTCGAATGCGTTGGAGGATTCGCATCATGCCAGCGGCCACCGACAGGTCGGGTGGGCGCGGTTCGGGCAGAATGAGGGGACAACCGATCTCGGGGGGTAGCCGAATGTCTGGTCGTCGCAAGCACACAGCAGTCCGCGGCGGGCGGACGATCGACACGGCGGCGCTGTCCGTCCCGGGGACAAGGGCCGGACGAGTCCTCACCGCACTCGCGCTGACCGCACTCGCGGCGTGCGGCGCCGACACCGCGGCGAGCCCAGACCTCGGCAGGTACTACAACCAGCGCGTCGAATTCGGTTCCTGCGCAGACTATCCGCACGGCGCCGAGCTGACCGCAGGCGGCCTGGAATGCGCGCGGGTGACCGTCCCGCTCGACTACGACGAGCCAGAAGGCGCCACGGCCTCGATCGCGATCTCGCGTCTGCCCGCCCACGGCGAGCGGGTCGCCGCGCTGCTGACCAACCCCGGCGGCCCCGGCTCGCCCGGTCTGGCGATGCCGTTGATGTTCGCGAAAAGCGAGGTGGCGCAACGCTTCGACATGATCGGCGTCGATGTGCGCGGCCTCGGCGCCTCCACACCGAAGGTGGTGTGCCTGACCCCGGAGGAGTTCCAGGCCGAGCGCAACGAACTCGACGTCGACTACTCGGCGGAAGGCATCGCGCAGACCGAGCGCGAGAACCGCGACTACGTCGCGAAATGCGTACAGCGCACGGGTGTCGACGTGCTGGACAATGTCGGAACCCGGAATGTGGCGCGGGATTTCGACATCATCCGCGCGGCGCTCGGCGACGAGAAGCTGACCTACTACGGCGGCTCCTACGGCACCCGCCTCGGCTCCACCTTCGCCGAGATGTTCCCGGACCGCGTGCGCGCCATGGTCTTGGACGGCGGCGTCGACCCGGCCACCGACATGATCGACGTGGTGGCGTTCTCCGCCGGATTCCAGCGAGCCTCCGACACCTATGCCGCCGACTGTGTGAAAGCGCCGGACTGCCCTCTCGGCACCGACCCGGCCCGCGCCACGGAGGCTTTCCGCGCCCTCGTCCTCCCGCTGATCGACCGGCCCGCCGCTACCGCGGACCCTCGCGGTCTCCGCTACCGTGACGCGCTCAGCGGGGTGACCAATTCCCTGTACCACCCGGCGGGCTGGCCCCGCATCACCAAGGGTCTGAGGGAGCTGGCCGGTGGTCATGGCGACACACTGCTGGCCATCGCGGATGTCATCGCGGACGCGAGCACCGTCGAGCGGGATTTGCAGATGGCGGTGTTGTGCCTGGAGGAGAAGCGCGTCACCGACCCCGCGGCGGCCGCCGAGCTGGATCGCAAGTTCCGTGCCGCCGCACCGATTTTCGACGACGGCCGCGCCACCGGCCGAGCTCCGCTCGACGTCTGCGCTTTCTGGCCGGTGCCGCCGAACTCCCAGCCGCACGTCCCCTCCGTGCCGAATCTGCCGAAGGTCGTTGTCGTCTCCGTCACCGGCGATCCGGCCACTCCGCACCAGGGCGGGAAGAACCTGGCCCGCGCGCTCGGCGCCACCCTGGTCACCTACGAGGGCGTGCAGCACGGCGCCTTCGGCCAGGGTGTGGCCTGCGTCGACGAGCCGGTATTGCGTTATCTGGTAGACCTCACCCCACCGCCGGACGGGCTCACCTGCCCGTCGGCCTGAACCATGCCCTCGGCTTCGGAGTCGGATTCGTCGACCTAGGCCACATCGAGCGTCGCGCGCCGCTCCGACCTACCGCGGGCGGAGTCGGCCGACGCACGAGCAAATGGCGTCGAGCGCTACTAGCTGGACGGCCACCCGGCCCGCGAGGGCCTACGGGTGGTCGAGAGTCGGAGGAGCTACGACCGACCGTCGACTACGGCGACGACCTCCGGTGCCGGTAGCGCACAGAGCACCCCCGCCGCCAGCTTCTCCAGATGATGGAGTTGCCGCTCGTGCACCACGATTCGGCGCAACGCCTCGTTGACGGTGGCGTTGCTGTTGGACGTCCCCATGATCTCGGCGGCGGCGGCCAACAGCTTCTGGTCGAGATCGATCCGCACGGTATGCATGCGTCCTCCTTCGTACTTTCGCCATCTTGCGCCATCGCCCTCGCTCATGTCCGGCAAATCGCGTACACACGCCGACATCGACAGCCGGGCACGCAGGCCATTCCACCCCACCGTCACACGGTGGGCACCCGGCCGACGACCGCCGACGGCCGCAGCGAAGGCCGAGCTACGGCACGATTGCCACCGAATCGCCAGCTGCCACTGTTTTCCATGCACGAGGCCGGTAATCGACGGAAACGGCTCGGCCAGCTAGGCAGTGTGTACAGCTGGACGGGCTTTCGTTGTCGGAACGGACAGGCGGTGCTTGCATCGAAGTATGTTCACCGAGGCTCAGCTGTACTCACCGGTCACCCGTACCGGTGACGGCGACGTGACGGTGCACCTGAGCGATGAGCACCCCGGCGTGCACGACCCCGTGTACCGTGCCCGCCGCAATGCCATCGCCGCCCTCGCGCTGGCCTACGCGCCGGGGGAACCCGCACCGAAGATCGACTACACCGACGAAGAACAGCAGGTCTGGCGGATCGTCTCCGCCGAACTGGCCCTCAAGCACCGCACCTACGCTTGCTCGGAGGTGCTGGACGCCACGGCCCGGCTCGACCTGCCCGCCGACCACATCCCACAACTGGACGAGGTGACCGCGGCCCTGGCCCCGCTCACCGGTTTCCGCTATGTCCCCGCCGCGGGGCTCGTGCCGCTGCGCGAGTTCTTCGGCTCGTTCGCCGAACGCGTGTTCCACTCCACCCAGTACATCCGGCACCACTCCGCGCCGCTCTACACCCCCGAACCGGACGCCATCCACGAGATCATCGGGCACGCCAATCAGATCGCCAGCCCGCGCTTCGCCGCCATCTACGAGACCGTCGGCGCGGCGGTCGCCAGGCTGACCACCGAGACGGCGCTGAAGTTCCTCGCCGATGTGTTCTGGTTCTCGATGGAGTTCGGCGTCGTACGCGAGCGGGGCGAAATCCGCTGCTACGGCGCGGGATTGTTGTCCTCCTACGGCGAGCTGGACGAGTTCCGGCACGCCGAGCTGCGGCCGCTCGACGTGGTCACGATGGGGACCGCTGTCTACGACATCACCCACTACCAGCCGATTCTCTACTGCGCCGAGTCGATCTCGGAGATCGAGGACGTGATCGGCGTCTTCTTCGCCGAGATGGACGACGACACTCCCCTGCGCGCGCAGCACGACAAGAAGCGCCCGTCGGTGGCCGGGGCGAGCTGAACCGGGCTATTCGGCAGGTCGGCCGAGCGGAAGACCAGCTTCGAGGAAGTCCATCGCACGCCCGAGGTTCGTCGCGTTGACCGGCGCGCGCAGCGAAATGGCGATGCCAACACCGGCGATCGCACCGGCCATCACCCGAACCTCGAAATCGTCGGCGGGGCGGCCGACGTATTCGGCGATCAGTTCGACGACCATCTCGATGCTGCGCTCGAGCTCGATGCCGATAGCGGCGCGCAACTCGGGGACGTGGTAGAGCAGAGCTTGGCGCTCCTGTTCGAAGGCCAGGTCCTCGGGTGCCAGGGTGGTGAGCGCCGCGCCGATCGCATTGCGGAAGGCACGGATCGGGGGAAGACCGCGCGGCTGGTTGCGAACCTCCTCGATCAGCACGGGATCGAGATCATCGGCGATGACCAACTGCTCCTTGGTCGGGAAGTAGCGGAAGAAAGTGCTCGGCGAGACGTCGGCCGCCGCGGCGATCTGCTCGATGGTGGTCTCGCTGTAGCCCTGCTCGCGGAACAGCCGGAACGCCTCGGTGCGAATCGTCCGCCGAGTCCGCTCCTTCTTGCGCTCCCGCAGTCCCGGCGCCACGACACCTTCACCCGTTGCATCAACCGACATGTGTCGATTCTGACTCATCGCGCGGCGCTGCGACGGCAGGTGTGTCCACCGGCGCCGGCGCGCGGCGCGGCAACACCCGCAGCGCCAGCGGTACCGACACCGCGCAGACGGCCGCGCAGACCCACAGCATCAGGCTCATCCCGCCGACGAACGCCGACTGAACCTGCGCGAGCGCATCGGCGCTTCCGCTCACCTTCGCGGCGGCCGTCCCACTGCTCACCCCGTCGTCGTAGGGTGCGACGTTCAGCGCGCCGAGTTCGGCCCGGTACCGGGTGACCAGCACGGTGCCGAGCAGGGCGACGCCGATGGTGCCCGCCGCCTGCCGCAACGCCTGCAACAGCGCGGATCCGACACCGGCCCGCGCGACGTCCAGATCGTCGATCGCGACCGCCATCGCGACCGGCATCGCCATGCCCATGCCCGCGCCGACCAGCGTGATCCAGCACGCGGTGAACCAGTAGGCGGTGTCGACCTCGGTCAGCGCACCCCAACCCAAGCCGATGGCGAGCAGCGCCAGCCCCGCCGTGATCACCATCCGCGATCCCGCCTTCGACAGCAGCCGATCGCCCAGCCGCGCGCCGACGACCAGGCCGCCGATCATCGGCAGCAGCCGCAGTCCGCTGCCGAGCGCGTCAGCGCCGAGCACCTCCTGGTAGTACTGCGGCACCGTGAAGAACATGCCGAACATCGCGAAGGTGATCAGCACGGCGAACACCGCACCCCAGCGAAAACCGTTGCTGCCGAACAGCTCGAGATCGATCAGCGGATGGCGGCCACGCCGCTGCCACAGCAGGAACGCCGCCGCGGTGACCGCGCCGCAGGCGAGCGCCACCCAGGCCAACGGGTCGCCCCAGCCCTGTTCGCCGAAGCGGATGAAACCGTAGGTGACGCCGAGCATGCCGAGCATCGACAGCAGCACACCCGGCAGATCGAGCGGAAGCCGTTGCGGGTTGCGCGATTCCGGCACCAGCGCGGCCACCGCCGCCGCGCCCGCCACCACCAACGGAACGTTGATCAGGAAGACCGAGCCCCACCAGAAGTTGTCGACGAGCCAGCCGCCGAGCACCGGCCCCAGCGGCAGGCCGAGCGAGGTCGCGGTGACCCAGATCGACATGGCGCGGGCGCGCTCCCGCTGCTCGGGAAACAGCACCGGCAGTACCGCCATGGACAGCGGAATCATGGCCGCGGCGGCGATGCCGAGCACCACCCGCGCCGCGATCAGCTGGCCGGAGGTGTCCGCGAAGGCACAGGCCAGCGAGGCCAGGCCGAACAAGACCAGGGCGGCGAGCAGGATCCGCTTGCGGCCGTAGCGGTCGCCGAGCGCGCCCGCGGGCAGCATGAAGGCCGCGAGCGCCAGCGTGTAGGCGGAGCTGAACCATTGCAGCGCACCGGTATTCGCGTTCAGGTCGACGGCGAGGGTGGGCAGCGCGACGGTCAGGACGGTCACGTCCAGGCCGATGGTCAGCATGGCGAGCGCCAGCGCGCCGAGAGCGAACCACCGCCGGGAATCCACGTTCACAATCCCTCCAGAAAATGGAAGTTACTACTTTTTGATAGTAGCACTCATTTCATGGTCGCTGTCAATACTCGGTGATCAACGGCCTTCGCGCGGCCATACCGGCTATATGTGCGTCCGCCCTCGTCCCGGCCAGGTGCGGGCCGATTGGCGGCCCTCGGTCGACCGCGGCGGTTACGCTCGCTCCCGATGAAGATCCCGCGTCCTTGCCACCACGCCACGCGCCGCCTCACCGGCGCGCTGGCCGCTGCCGCACTGCTCGGCGGCCTGATCGCGACGCCTGCTCTCGCGGCGCCGCCCACCCCGACCACCACACCGTTCACCACACCGAACACGGACAACTGCCCGCAGAAGACCATGCCGCCCGCGCCGATCGATGCCTCCGAGACGCCCGCGCCCGGAAAACCGACACCCGCACCGCTATCGGTTCCCGTGCCTCCGGTGGGCGGCACCAGGATGGGCGAGTGCGGCGTGGTGCTGCCGAAGGGCGCGCCGCCCGCGCCGCGGGACATCTCCGCGACCGCCTGGGTGGTGTCGGATCTCGATACCGGCGCGGTGCTCGCCGCCAAGGACCCGCACGGGCGCTACCGCCCGGCGAGCACCATCAAGGTGCTGCTGGCTACCGTCGCACTGCGCGCGCTGAAGCTGGACACAGTGGTCACCGGCACCCAGGAGGACGCGGACGTCGACGGCACCCGCGTCGGCGTCGGCCCCGGCGGGCAGTACACCAACCTGCAGCTCTTCCAGGCGCTGATCATGGCCTCGGGCAACGACGCGGCGCATGCGATCGCGGCCCAGCTCGGCGGCGACGAGGCGACCGTGACCAAGATGAACCAGCTGGCGAAATCGTTGTACGCCTTCGATACTCGCGCGGCCACACCGTCCGGCCTGGACGGGCCTGGCATGAGCACCTCGGCCTACGACCTGTCAGTGCTGTTCCGCGAGGCGATGACCATCCCGCTGTTCGCCGAGTTGATCCAGACCGAACAGATCGATTTCCCTGGCTATCCCAAGAATCCGAAGATCCCGAACGACCCCGACCACCCCGGCTTCGCGGTCGGCAACGACAACCACCTGTTGTACAACTACGAGGGCGCGCTCGGCGGCAAGACCGGCTACACCGACGACGCCAGGCAGACCTTCGTCGGGGCCGCGCAACGCGACGGGCGCAGGCTGGCGGTCACCCTGCTGCAAGCCGAGGTACGCCCGATACGGCCGTGGGAGCAGGCGGCCAGGCTGCTCGACTACGGTTTCGCGCTGCCGCGCGGCACCGAGGTCGGCCGGCTGCCGAACCACGAGCCGAACCACCAGACGGACGAGGCCGAACCCACTGCGGCACTGGCCACTCCGCCGGGCGCGGAAGGCGGCGACGTGCTCGCGAGCCCGCAGCGCGAGCGCGACCACGTGGGCACGCGCACGCTGGTGATGGTCGGCGGCCTCGCACTGATCCTGTTCCTGCTGCTCAAGGCGCGGCGCGTCAATCGCCAACGCCGCTGAGCCGGAATCGATCCGGCGCGGGCGAGCTCAGCGACGCCTGCGCAAGGTCGCCAGCCCGAGGGCAGCCAGCGCGCCCGCGCCGAAGTAGGCCGCGCCGCTGCCGAACGCCCCGGCGGTGTTGACGACGCGGGGCCGGATGACGGCCGCCGTAGCGGGCGGGGCGACCTCGGGCTCGTTCTCGGAAGCGGTGGCGGCCCATGCCGTCGCGAACAGGATGATGCGATAGGTGATGTAGCTGAACACCATCAGACCGATGATCGACCCGAAGGCCGCGCCCGCCGGACTGCGCAGCACGATCTGCAGGTAGATCGATGCGACGAACTTGAAGACCTCGAAGGCCAGCGCGGCGAGCAACGCGGCCTTCGCGGCGCTGGCCAGCGTGACGGGCTCGCGCGGCAGCCGCGCGATGATCCACGCGAACACCGCCCAGCTCGCCAGCAGCGCGAACAGGATCGACAGCAGCGTCAACAGCAGCCGGGCGCCGGGCAACTCGTCCAGACCGTAGCGCGCCAGCAACTGGGCGCCCAGATTGCTGGAGCCCAGCGCCGAAAGCCCGAGCGACACCACGAAGGCCAGGCCGAGCCCGATCAGCGCGCCGAGGTCGGAGATCTTGGTGCGCAACCAGTTGCCTTCCTCGTGCTTCTGCTCCCACTGCTCGGTGAGCGCGGCGCGCAGATTCGCCATCCAGCCGAGTCCGGCGTACAGACCGGCGAGCAGGCCGAGCACACCGACCGTGCCGCGGGAACGAACGGCCTGATCGATGAGCCCGTTGAGCTGGGTGCCCAGCTCGCCGGGGATGTTCTCGACGATCTTGTCCTGAAGTTCTCGGAACAGCTCCTCGTTGCCCGCCAGTACGAAGCCGGCGACCGCGAACGCCACCATCAGCAACGGAAACAGCGACAGCACGGTGAAATACGTGATCCCGGCCGCGTAGTAGTCGCCGCGCTGGCGCTGGTAGCGGCCGCCGGCCCGGATCAGATGATCCAGCCAGGGCCGCGCCTGCACACGATGTTCGATCCCGGCCTTGACGTTGTCGATCGCCTGCACGTGCTCGCCCCTTCGACACCCGATGAACGCGGCCGGGCGCAGTCCGTCACCGGCTCGCGCACAGCCGAAGCGAAGGCGGAATCACGCCCGGCCCTCGCAAGCGTCGTACCCGAGCTAGCGGGCCAGGAAACCCACCCGGTCGTAGACCTGTGCGAGAGTGTTGCCGGCGATCTCCCGCGCCCGCTCCGCACCGGCTGCGAGGATACGGTCGAGTTCGCCTTTGTCCGCCAGATACTCTTCCACCTTGGCGCGCAAGGGCGTGACAAATTCCACCAGCGCGTCGGCAACGTCGGATTTCAGGTCGCCGTAGCCCTTGCCCTCGTAATCCTTCTCCAGCGTGACGATCGGCGTTCCGCCCAGCGAGCTCAGAATGACCAGAAGGTTGCTGACGCCCGGTTTCACCTCCGGGTCGTAGCGGATCTCGCGCTCGGTGTCGGTGACCGCGGAGCGGATCCGCTTGGCGGTGATCTTCGGGTCGTCGAGCAGGTTGATCAAGCCCGCGTCGGTGGCGGCCGACTTGCTCATCTTGGCGGTCGGGTCCTGCAGGTCGTAGATCTTCGCGGTGCCCTTGACGATGTGCGCCTCCGGCACCACGAAGGTCTTCTTGAAGCGAGTGTTGAAGCGCTGCGCCAGGTTTCGGGTCAGCTCCAGATGCTGGCGCTGATCCTCGCCGACCGGCACCTGGTGCGGGCGGTAGAGCAGGATGTCGGAGGCCATCAGCACGGGATAGGTGAACAGGCCGACGGTGGCGTTCTCCGCGCCCTGCTTGACCGACTTGTCCTTGAACTGGGTCATCCGGCTGGCCTCGCCGAAACCGGTGATGCAGCTGAGGACCCAGGCCAGCTCGGCGTGCTCGGGCACCTGGCTCTGCACGAACAGCGTCGACTTCTTGGGGTCGATGCCGATCGCCAGCAGCTGCGCCGCCGCGGCCCTGGTGCGCGCCCGCAGTTCCTTCGGGTCCTGCGGGACCGTGATGGCGTGCATGTCCGGGATGAAGTACAGCGCGTCGTAGTCGTCCTGCATGGTGACCCAGTACTGCAGCGCCCCAAGGTAGTTGCCCAGGTGGAACGAGGAGCTGGTCGGCTGGATCCCGGACAGCACGCGCTGTTTACGCTCGGCGGCCGGGGCTGGTGCGGGACTCGACATGCCCCCGATCTTTCCATGGGAGTCCAGCGGAATTTCGAGCCGCCCAGTTGCGCGGGTCGACGCCTGGCATGCTCGGCCTGCCGGTCCGCGTGAGCCTGCGCTCGCGGTCGGAGACCAGCCGGTAGACCGGGCCGCTCGGACCGGCGAGCGTGCCGCGCAGCACCCTGGGGGCGAGCGGCGGCGCGAAGTGCGCGGTGCGCACACCGCCCGCCAGCGCGCGGAAGGCGAGCTCGTCGGCCGTTCCCCAGCGCATGCCGTACATGGCGCGGATGCGCGGCGGCAGACTGCCCTGCACCAGCAGGAAGAACGCCGATGCGACCTGCTGCAACGGCGCACGCTGCGGATACGGGACGCGCTGACCCGCCAGATATGACCCGACCAACCGGGCCTCGTCGGTGAGGAACAGCTCGTCGGAGGCGAGGTAGCCGTCGAAGTAGCGGCGGAAGGCCGGATAGTCGGCGGGCGCGGCGTCGCGGGGCATGCCGAACAGCTCCGCCCAGCGCACGTAGTCCTGGTACAGCCCCGCACGCTCGCCGTCGGTCAGCCTGCGGACCAGCAGGTCGTACATCACCTCGGCGGAATCGAAGGTGAACGCCATGGTCATGAACATCAGGTGCGGATCGAGGGCCGAGTACGACGCTCCCGCCGGATGGTGCGGCCCGGCGTCCTCGGGCAGCTCGCCTACGACCCTGGCATGCTTCTTGGTGGTGAAAGCCAGCGCCCGATCCGCCTCCTCCTTGCTGCCGAGGAAGACGGCCTCGAACAGTTTCCCGGTGAGCGCCAGCCGGGTGTAGGGCGTGCCGCGGTGCTCGGTGTTCTCGGCCGTCCCGACGTAGAGCCGTGGGTGCACGGCGCCGATCACCAGCGCCCGCTGTCCGTAGGTGAGGCCGACCGCGCGCTTGCTCATGACGCGTCGCGCCATGGAGTTGTCGGCGAAGTATCCGGGCTGGGACGAGTGTGCGGACATCGTTGTCTCCTCATCGAAGGTCCCGGCCCGAGCCGAAACCGACAGCATCTGGCAATAGAATCCTCCAGATCAAACCTTCTGGCAATACTCAATGCCAGAATTGTGTCCGTGCCAGAATCGTGCTGTGACAGCGCAGCGGACCTACGGCGGCGTCTCCGCCGACCAACGCCGGGCACAACGGCGCACCGCACTGCTGGACGCCGCACTCGAGATCATCGGCGTCCACGGCCTGGCCAAGCTCACCGTCTCCGGGCTGTGCGCGCAGGCCGGGCTCAACGAGCGGTACTACTACGAGAACTTCGACAGCCGCGACGCCGTGCTCACCGCGCTGACCGACCGGATCGCCGAGGAGCTGGCGATCGCGATCCTGGAGAGCCTGCGCGGCGCGCCGGACGAATCGCGCGCCAAGGCACACGCCGCCATCGCCGCGGGCATCCATGTGCTCACCGACGATCCGCGCAAGGCCAAGGTCGCGCTGGTCGCGGGCATGGCCACACCGGAGCTGCGGGCCAGGACCACCGAGACGATCCGGGTCTTCGCGCGCATGGTCGCCGCCGAGGGCATCGACTTCTACGGCATCACCGATCCCGAACCGGATCCCGCCATCTTCTTCCGCGCGACCTACCTGGTCGGCGGGCTGGTGCAGACGTTGACCACGTGGCTGCAAGGCGAACTGCCCCTCACGAAAGAGGAGCTCATCGACCACACCACGGACGTGTTCGTCCTGCTCGGCGAGGACCTCGCGCGCCGCTTGGGGTGACCGCGCCGCTCGGGTGACGCGGGCCGATCAGGCCATGGTCAGCGCGACGACCTCGGGCGAGAACGGTGCGCTCTGATAGACCACGCGGAACGCGACGTCGCGCCGCGCCCAGTAGTCGGCGCACTCACGCATCGCCTGCTCGAACCAGTCCCGCTCGTCGGGCTGATCGGCGAGCAGCGCGTCGGCATCGCGCACCACGGCGACGTAACCGCTCGCCTCCCCGACGAAATCGTCCAGGTCGCGCAGGCATTCGTCGAAGGCGTCCTTGTTGGCGCCGAAGTAGTACGGGAACTGGAAGGCCGCCGCCCACTCGTCGAAGACGCCTCCGGTGCCGCGCATCTTGCGCCCGCGCAACTCGCGCACCAGGTACCCGGCGGGCGCTCGGTAGCGGACCTCGCTCAGTTCCGGCGCGTCGACCGGCAGCGCGCCGAGTACCGGCTCGGACCTGCCGCCCGGTGCGGAAGGCGCGCCGTCGCCGGTGCGGGCGAGGAACCGCGAGAGCGGAACCGGACGTGGCATCAGCGCATCCTCGTGAAGGTCTCGTAGTGGTCGCCGGTGTACCAGGCCGTGCCGTCGCTGCCGGTGACGATGCGTTGGGCGTCGCGGGAGCGGTTGCGCTGCTTGGGATTGACGTCCCACTCCTGATAGGTGATCGACCCGCCCGTGGCGTCGGTGCGCGGCAACGTGCCCTCCCGATTCATCCAGCGCTCGCCGCCTTTGGTGCCTGGCGCGTTCGCCGAATCCGGCCAGCGGCGCGCATCGATCTCGGCCAACGTGACGTAGGCGCGGTCCGGAACGCCCTGTGCCCGGCTCGGCGAAGCCGTGACCGCGGCGGGCGGGAAGGCCGTCGGACGCGCGGAGACGTTCGAGGCGGTCGCCGTGGCGCGGGTCGTCGCGGTGGCCGAGCCCGCCGTGCGGTCGGTGTAGGAGCCGCCGCGCGACGTGAGCACCGCGAGCAACAGAACCACCGCCACCGCGCCGAGCGCCGCCAGCGCCCGAATCACCTTGTTGCTCATGCCCTCACCTCCATGACGCCCGGCCCCGGCATGCGCGAAGCGCGCTGGCACACGACTCGCTCACTCCGCTCGCTCATGCCTGCACCTCGCTGACACCCGGCTCCAGCATCCGCGAAGCGCGCTCGCACACGACTCGCTCACCCCGCTCGCTCATGCCTGCACCTCGCTGACACCCGGCTCCAGCATCCGCGAAGCGCGCTCGCACACGACTCGCTCACCCCGCTCGCTCATGCCCTCACCTCACTGACGCCCTGCTCCCGCATGCGCGAAGCGATGTTCGTTCATCGGTACTGCACCGTGACCGGAGCGTGGTCGGACCAGCGCTGATCGTAGGCGGCGGCCCGCTCGACGACGGCCTGCTTGACGCGGCCGGGCAGCTCCCCGCGCGCCAGCTGGTAATCGATGCGCCAGCCGGAATCGTTGTCGAAGGCACGGCCGCGGTAGGACCACCAGCTGTAGGGCCCGTCGACGCCGGGGTGCAGCTGACGCACCACGTCGACATAGCCCGCGGCGATCAGCTCGTCGATCCAGGCGCGTTCCTCGGGCAGGAACCCGGCCGACTTCAGATTGCCCTTCCAGTTCTTCAGGTCGCGTTCGGTGTGCGCGATGTTCCAGTCGCCGCTGACCACGAAGTCGCCGGCGCGGGTCTTCAGGTAGGCGCCGAACTCGGCCATGAACTGGTACTTCTCGTCCTGGCGCGCGGTGCCCGCGTCACCGGAGTGCACGTACACGCTGGCGACGGTCAGCTCGTCGAATTCGGCCTCGAGGTAGCGCCCGGAGGTACCGAACTCGGCGCTGCCGAATCCGATCCGCACCGCCTTCGGCTCCCGCCTGGACAGGATGCCGACACCGGCCCTGCCCTTGGATTCGGGCTCCGCGTGCGCCAGCCACCAGCCGTCGGCCAGCGTGGGCGCCAGCGCGGCGCGGGTCTGCTCGTCGGTGGCGCGGGTCTCCTGCAGGCAGACGATGTCGGCCTCGGTGGTCGCGAGCCACTCGAGCATGCCCTTGCCCGTGGCAGCTCGGACGCCGTTTACGTTGACCGTGGAGATGATGTAGGGCACGCAACGACCGTACAATGCTGGTCAGAGATATCGCCCCCGGACACCGCCGTCCAGGAAGGGGTGCTGACGATGACGTCCGACACCTCCAAGTCCCCGGCCGCCGCCCCGCGCTCCGACCGATCGCGAACCGCCGCCCGCGCGGCCGACAAACGGATCAAGGCATTGCACCTGGGTTCCGGTGATCCGCTGCTGCTGTTGCACGGCTTCATGCTCTCGCCGCACTGCTGGGAACGCACGGCGGACCGGTTGTCCTCACACTGCGAGGTGTACGCCCCCGCTCTACCAGGTCACTGGGGTGGCCCGCCCGCCGAGGGCAAACTGGTCGGCGTCGCCACGCTGGCCGACGCGGTCGAAGCTCAGCTCGACGAATTGGGTTGGCGCACCTGCCATATCGCGGGCAACTCGCTCGGCGCCTGGGTCGGCATCGAGCTCGCCCGCCGCGGCCGGGCCCGCACGCTGACGCTGATCGCGCCCGCCGGTGGCTGGAATGTCCCCTCGATCACCCAGTTCCGGGTAGGGCTGAAGTTCCTTTCGATGATTCCGCTCGTCCGAATCGGCAGGCGGCTGGGCGATTTCGCCACCGACAACGTCATCCCGCAGCGTTTCGCGCTGTTCCTGTTGAGCAAGCACGCCTCCGCGGTGCCGCGCCGCGAGATCGCCAACGTCCTGCGCGCCGCGCTGAACTGCACCGCGATGCTGCCGATGATCGTGGGCGCCCTGCGCGCCCCCGCTCTGGCCGACCTGTCCGACCTGACCACCCCGGTCCGCCTGCTGCTCTCCGAGTACGACCGCATCATCCCGAACCGCGTCTACGCCCGCCGCTACCTGAAGGAACTCCCCGACTCCGCCGACCGCATCGTCGTCAACGGCGTCGGCCACGTCCCCATGCTCGAAGCCCCCGACCGCATCGCCACCCTCATCGCCGAACACGTCTACGCCAGCCGCAACCACCTACGCGCGGTCTGAGCGCGCAGAGGTACGGGCGGCAACCCACGATCGCAAGTCCCATCACACAGATGTGATAACCCCAGGTAATGCTGTGCGCGATCGAGATCGAGCCCGAGGTTCGCTCGTTCCTGGCTGGATTGTCACCGACCGATCTCGCTCGCGCCGACTTCGCCGCCGGACTTCTCGCCGCATATGGCCCTGAACTCGGCGAACCGTATTGCCGCTACCTCGGCGACGGGGTGGCGTTTCAAAAGACGAAACAACGGGAGACAGCCCAGATCGACCGCGCGAAAATGGCCCGCAAGCTGTGCGAATCGGCGCACACCGAACCGGCGCGCTTGACCTTCGACCCAACAGGAGGCACCGAATCATGACCAGCCAGAAGGAATTCGATGCGCACCTCGAGGCGACCCGTGCCACCGCTGAATACCAGGCAGCCGCCCGCGCCTACGCGCTCGCGCACGAACTCGGCCGCCAGATCCGCGAAGCTCGTGAAGCACGCGGGTGGTCGCAAACCGAACTGGCGACCCGCGCCGGTATGCGCCAACACGCCGTGAGCCGACTCGAGGCCGGGGACGTGGTGCCGACGATCACCACCCTCGAACGGATTGCCGCCGCCCTCGAAACCGAGCTGTCGGTGTCGCTGGCGGCATAGGAGAACCCCGCCTGGACTCAGGCCGAACCCATCTGTAAGCGGTCCAGCCGTCCTCACTCACCCTCCGCACGCCCCACACAGGCGGGTTCCTATGCGGGGCGTGTGCGGGAAATGTCAGCGGGACAGGAGGGCCTTGGCGATGTGGGTTACCTGGATTTCGTTGGAGCCCGCGTAGATCATGAGGGATTTGGCGTCGCGGGCCAGTTGTTCGACGCGGTATTCGGTCATGTAGCCGTTTCCGCCGAAGAGCTGGACCGCTTCCATCGCCACGTCGGTGGCGGCTTCGGAGCAGTAGAGCTTCATGGCGGACGCTTCGGCGAGAGTCGGCGGCTTGCCCGCACGGCCGCGCTCGAGCGCGTTGAACACCATGTTCTGCACGTTGATCCTGGCGATCTCCATCTTGGCCAGCTTGAGCTGGACCAGCTGGAAGCGCCCGATCTCCTGGCCCCACAGCTTGCGGCTCTTGGCGTACTCGAGGCACAGCCGGTGGCATTCGTTGATGATGCCGAGCGCCATGAACGCCACGCCGATGCGTTCGGCGGTGAAGCTGGAGCGCGCGGACTCGCGGCCGTCGCCGCCCTTGTGCTCCTCGGTCTCGCCGAGCAGCCGGTCCCGGCCGACGCGCACGTTGTCGAAGAACAGCTCACCGGTCGGCGAGGCGTGCAGGCCCATCTTCTTGAACGGCTTGCCCTGGCTGAGGCCTTCCATGCCCTTGTCGAGGACGAAGGTCAGCACCTTGCGCTCGCGCTTGTCCACCGAATCTCCCTCATCGAGCTTCGCGTAGACGATCATCACGTCGGCGAAGGGACCGTTGGTGATGAAGGTCTTCTGGCCGTTGAGGAGATAGTCCTCGCCGTCGCGCTTGACGTAGGTCTTCATGCCGCCGAACGCGTCCGAGCCCGAATCCGGTTCGGTGATCGCCCAGGCCGCGACCTTCCGCATCGTCACGATGTCCGCGAGCCAGCGCTCCTTCTGCGCCAGCGTGCCGCGCGAGATGATGGTGGTCGCGCCGAGCCCGATGCTGACCCCCATCGCGGTGACCAAACCCATACAGACACCGGACAATTCGCTGATCAGCACCGCCATCAGCGACTCCTGGCCACTGAACGGACTACCGCCGGAACGCTTCTCGCTCTTCTCCGGCGCGGCCGCACCGGCGGCGAGCGCCTCCTCCCTGGCCCGCTGCTTGGCGAGCAGCTTCTCGACCGCCTCGCCGCCCATCGCGTCGATACCGAACTCGCTGAACAGCTTCCGGATGATCGGATACGGCAGCATCTCGCCGCTGTCGAGCGCGTCCAGGTGCGGGCGGATCTCCTTGTCGATGAAGGTGCGCACCGCGTCGCGGACCATCACATCGGTCTCGGACCATTCGAACATCGTCGTTCTCCTTTCTGGCGGCCCAGCCTCAGGGCAGCCGAGCGGCGATGTCGTCGACGAGCCAGGGGCCCTCGGTCTCGATCGTCTTCACGTCGTGCCAGCCCGCCAGCTCGGAGATGGCGCCGCCCTGCACCGCGAACACCTTGCCGGTGATCGGGCACTTGTCCGAAGCCAAGTATGCGACCAACGGGGAGATATTGGCGGGGCTGAAGGCATCGAATCCGCCCGCTTCCTCGGCGGCCTCGGCCTCGGCCGCCATCATCTCGCCCATGCCGGGGGTGGCGAGGGTGAGCCGGGTCCGCGCGATCGGCGCGATCGCGTTCACCCGCACGCCGTAGCGGGCGAGTTCGTCGGCGGCGACAAGGGTCAGCGCGGCGATGCCCGCCTTGGCTGCGCCGTAGTTGGCCTGGCCCGCGTTCGGGACGGTGGTGCCCGACGCGGACGCGGTGTTGACCACGGCCGCGTTGGGCTGGTTGCCCGCCTTGCTCTGCTCTTTCCAGTACGCCGCCGCGTGGTGCAGCACCGCGGCGTGACCCTTCAGGTGCACCGCGATCACGGCGTCCCACTGGGCTTCGTCCATGCCCGCGACGAACGCGTCGCGCAGGATGCCCGCGTTGTTGACCACGATGTCCAGTCCGCCCAGCTCCGACACCGCCTGCTGGACCAGGTTGCGCGCGCCCTCCCAGGAGGCGATGTCATCGGTGTTGGCGACCGCCTTGCCGCCCGCCGCGACGATCTCCTCGACCACCTGCTGGGCCGGGCCGGAATCGGTCCCCTCGCCCGCGTTGCTGCCGCCGAGGTCGTTGACGACGACGCGCGCGCCCTCGCTCGCGAACAGCAGCGCGTGCTCGCGGCCGATCCCCCGGCCCGCGCCGGTGATGACGGCGACCTTTCCTTCCAATGCGCCCATCTGTGCGTCTCCTGTGCTGTGGTCTCGCCCGCCGGACAGGGCGAGGTGTGATGAATGGGGTGTCGGCTCGCGCCGAACGAAAGAGCGGCCCGCGGCGGTCCGAGCCGCGGGCCGCTCGGCTCAGTCGGCGATCTCGGCGAGGCCGTCGCTCAACACGACGTCCGTGCCGCGCACCGTCTCGAAGCCGTAGGTGGTGACGCCGTCGGCGGCGCCCACCTTCCAGATCCGGGTCTCCAGGTCGTCGCCGGGGAAGACCATCTTGGCGAAGCGCACCGCGAAGCGGCGCAGCCGGTGCACGTCCGAGCCCGCGGCCTCGGTGAGCACCGCCCACGACGCGAACGCCATGGTGCACAGACCGTGCGCGATGATGCCGGGCAGCCCGGCGTCCTTGGCGACCTGCTCGTCCAGATGCAGCGGCACCGGATCGCCGGAAGCCGGTGCGTAGCGGAAGGTCTGGTCGTGGTCGACGTGCTGAGCCACGACGGCGAACGGCTCGGTGCCGCGCAACGACTCGTCGAACTTGTGCGCGGGCGCGGCCTGCCCGACGGTCTTGCCCGCGTCGATGTTCCGGAAGAACGCGGTCAGATACTGCTCGTTGACCAGTTCCCCGTCCACGTCACGGCATTCGACGAGAATGGTGATCGTGCTGCCGTTGGACTTGCTCGCGTAGCCGACCGCCTTGGCCCGGGTGACCAGCTCGTCGCCCGGCCGGATGGCGCGGTGGAAGTGGAAGTCCTGCTCGCCGTGCACGACCCGGCCGAAGATGTCCATCGGCGCCACATCGATCACCGGCATCATCATGGCCTCGAAGACCGGGACGATGCCGAACACCGGCGAGGCGACCTCGCCCGCGCGGTGCGCCGCGATGGGATCGTTGGTCGCCGCGGCGTATTCGGCGATCCGCTTGGCGGTCACCGAGAAACGTTCCTCGTCGCACCAGGTTTCCAGTCCCGCGTCGTCGAATTCGATGACGCGGGACGCGGTGGTTTCCGCTGTCATCGCGACACCTACGCCGAGGCCAGCGCGTCGAGCTGCTCGAGCGACTTGTCCAGCTGCTTGATGCCGTCCTTCTCGACCGCCTTGCCGAGCGCGCCCTTGATCAGCGCGCCCTCGAAGTCACCGGACACCAGGATGGTGCTGCCCGCGCCCTTGGGCTGGATGTCGAAGGTGAATTCGGTCTTCACCCCGGCCATTCCGGTGCCGCCGAGGGTCAGCTTGTTCGGGGCCTCGACCGCCTTGATGGTCCACTCCAGCTTGTTGGCCATGCCGAGCATGACGATCTTCGCCACCAGCTTGGACCCCTCGGCCAAGACGGTGGGCGGTTCCTCCATGAAGCGCTCGTGGATGGTGAACCACTTGTCCCAGGTCTGCGGGTCGGAGACGACCGCCCACAGCGCCTCGGGAGTGGCGTTGACGTCCTTGGTGGCTTCGATGTGTCCCATGATTGCTCCTGTCGGGTAAGGGTTTTCGCCGGTCAGCGGTCGGCGCGCCGGTAGGCGGTCACGACCGCGGCACCGCCGAGGCCGATGTTGTGCTGTAGCGCGGCGGTGACGCCCTCGACCTGGCGTTTGTCGGCTGTGCCGCGCAGCTGCCAGGTGAGCTCGGAGCACTGCGCCAGGCCGGTGGCGCCCAGTGGGTGTCCCTTGGAGATGAGGCCACCCGAGGGGTTGACGACCCACTTGCCGCCGTAGGTGGTCTGGTTGGCGTCGATCAGCGCGCCCGCCTCGCCGGGGCCGCAGAGGCCGAGCGCCTCATAGAGCAGCAGCTCGTTGGCCGAGAAGCAGTCGTGCAGCTCGATGACCTGGAAGTCCTCGGGACCGAGGCCCGCCTGCCGGTAGACCTGCTGTGCGGCTTGGACATTCATGTCGTAGCCGATCAGGTTCTTCGCGGTGCCGTCGAAGGTGGAGGCGAAGTCGGTGGTCATGGCCTGGCCGACGATCTCGACGGCCTGCCCGGCGAGATCGTGCGAGTTCACGAAGTCCTCGCTCGCCAGGACGACCGCGCCGGAACCGTCGGAGGTCGGCGAGCACTGGAGCTTGGTGAGCGGGTCGTAGATCATCCGCGCGCCGAGGATGTCGTCGAGGGTGTACTCGTCCTGGAACTGGGAGTACGGGTTGTTCACCGAGTGCTTGTGGTTCTTGTAGCCGATCTTGGCGAAGTGCTCGGCGGTGGTGCCGTACTCCTTCATGTGCTCGCGGCCCGCCGCGCCGAACATCCACGGCGCCACCGGGAAGAGCACCTCGGAGATCTCGGCCAGCGCCATGACGTGCTTGGCCATCGGCTGCTCGCGATCGTCCCAGGTGGAACCGAGCGAGCCGGGCTGCATCTTCTCGAAGCCGAGCGCCAGCGTGCAGTCGGCGAGCCCGCCGCGGATCGCCTGCGCCGCGAGGTACAGCGCGGTCGACCCGGTCGAGCAGTTGTTGTTGACGTTGATCACGGGGATACCGGTCATGCCCAGTTCGTAGACCGCGCGCTGGCCGGAGGTGGATTCGCCGTAGACGTAGCCGACGTAGGCCTGCTGGACCTCGCGGTAATCGATGCCCGCGTCGGCGAGGGCCTTGGTGCCCGACTCGCGGGCCATGTCCGGGTAGTCCCAGTCGGTGCCGTCCTCGTTCTTGCGACGGCCCGGCTTCTCGAATTTCGTCATGCCGACGCCGACGACATAAACCCTGCTCGCGAAGCGAGTCGATGGGGGGTGGTGGTCGGGCGACGGGTGGGCGTTGTTCGCCATCGAACTCCTCACTTCGGGCCTGCGCGCGCCGTGGCGATGCACCGGTGGCGCGGGCGACGGACATCAGCGTCCGATCCGACCGGATCGAGCTGAAACAAACATACAAAGCTGTATGTAAGACCGCAAGGGTTATCCGATACTCGTGGTTCCAGATGGCGAATGGGCAGGTCAATCGAGCGTTGACGGACATACAACTAGTTGTGTATCTGCGCCATCTGCCGCTGACATGTCAACCGGATGCGCCCCACTGCCCGCGACTCGGCAACCCCACAGGCGAGCGCGTGGTGTCAGTTCTCACCTGATCTGTCGTTTCTCACGCGATCTGCCGCAACCGTGGCGAGTTCTCACTCGAACCCGCGAGGATGCTCAGGTGCGGACGCCCGTGACGAGGGCAGCGCGAATCTTGCAGGCGGAATGACAGTCCGATACGGTGTGGCCGTGATCTTCTCTTGTGGGAAGGGCGCCGCGCGCCCCTGCCGGTGACGCCCGGGGAGTGGCTGGTTTCCGATGATCAGACCACTCTTCTTGCTTATGCGGTCGGTCTCAGCGCCTTGCACGGTCCAGGGCCGTGGAGTGCCGGGGGTAGTCCGCTTCCGGACGGCCTACCCAACGAATGCGAATTCCCGAAATCGACTGTCCTCGTCGGTGTAGAGAGCCAATACTTCAAGGCTCCAATCAATTCATCTTCTGCCGCTGCGGTGGTCACGGCGATCGCAGAGATCGTTGAGGCACCCGGTGGTGCGGCGATCGAGGTATTGCACGACCAACTCGCTGATTGCCGCGCATTCGATCTGGCTGATGACCTGGTTCGTGAGCTGCGCTCGATCGACTTGCCCGTCGAGGATGTGCGGTCGGTAGCACGGCAGCTGACAGAACGCGGCACTCGCCGCAATGCGGTGGCCCTCGGCATCGTCATGTTGGGCGTGGTCGGCGACGAACGGGATCGGGAGTTGCTGCTACTACTGGGCGGGTTGGGCGAACTCACGCTCTACGCGGCTGTCGCACTGGCCAATTCCCAACCCGATCGTGATCGTGCGGTATTTCAGCTTGCTCGCCGGGTCGACGGATGGGGACGTGTCCACGCCGTACAGCGTTTGACGGGATCCCGAGATCCCGAGATCAAAGCTTGGTTGTTGCGGACCGGCTTCCGTAACAACGTGATGACCGCATACCTCGCCCACATCGCGGCCACCACAGGCGATCTCCGCGACGCTCTGCTCGAGTCCTCCGTCGATGACGAACTACTGGACGGCGCTGCCGACATCCTGGACGCATTGATCGTCGGTGAACCGACCACGGATATCCGGAACTACCCCGATGCGCTACCAGTGCTGGTTCGCTACTGCGAATTACTCACCGCCGCTGCTCCGACCCTCCCACGCATCCGTAGCGTGCGAACCATCACGGAATTGCTGAATGATTCGCCCCCGGAACTGGATTGGACCTCGGACAAGGTCGCCGCTCTGGCCGCCGATTACTCGGCGCTGATGGCCCGCGCCGACTGGTCCGACATGATCCGGTCCGAGCTCACCGAGCCGCAGTGGGGCGAATTCGGTTTCAACCCAACCTCCGCTGTCCATGACGCACGGGCCTTCACCGGCCGACTGTCACGCTGGCCTGCCGGACCAGCCCCTCGTGCAGACCGGCCTACAATCTCGCCGCACCCGATAAACCATCTGAACACCGCACTCGAACTCGTCCTTCTCGCAGCATTCCCCGCAGCCCTCGCCGATGACGTACGCGTCGTCGCGCAGGGCCTGCCGCCAGCGCGATATCCGGTGCTCTCTCGGGGTTTCAACGTCCTTGTCGAAGGTGAGCACCTCGCCATCCCTTACCGCCTGTGCACCCCCGCTCCATCGGACGACACCACAGCCCAACTGTCTGCGACGCAGACCAAGATCCTGCACTGCCTCTACAGCCGCCACAGCGACGGCTACGTCCGCCAGCACCACCTCAACCAGATCATCGGCGCCACCGATCCGTGGATCGTTCCCTTCGTCATCAAGCTCGTCGGTGAATACGTGGTCGACATTGTCATCGACATCAAGCGGGGACTCACCGATGTCGTCACAGTCGACACCGCCCAGCACGAGGCTTACGGACGGTTCGCCGCCGCCAACCCCGACTTCCTCCACCTCACCAGCCAACGCGTCGCCAGCTACTGGCGCTGCTACTACCGAAACCGATACCCGCACCGCTACTACCCCGGCCGCATCGTCCTGAACGAGCTGCAAGAAGCCGCCGCCGCATACCGAGCGCCCGCGATGACAACCCCCGCCTCCTCCGTCGACCCGCGGCATTCAGAAATCCGCCGAATCAGATGAGACGGACTTGACGACAACATGACCGATGCATCGGGGCACTTCGGCGCGGCGCGCTTCGGCGTCGGCATCGGTGAAACATGACGCCTTGCCGGAGGCAGCCTGCGGAGCCTCAGAGATGGAGACAGTGACAGGGCAGCTCCGGCATCGGCGAGCTTCGGCGCCAGCGTGATTCAGCGTCGGCGCGCGTCGCATCACTGCAATCGCGGAACGAGACTCGCCACCGCTGCGGCGCGCAGATTCGCCGACGCGCGGACCCAGCGCCGACGAGCCCGGTCGGTGTCGGGCTCGATGAAGTTCGAGATGAGGATGCCGCGCAGGGCGTCCATCGCGGTGTAGACGAAATCGCGAGCGTCCTTGCGGCGCATCTCGTCCGGGACGAAGCGGGCCACGGCCATCAGCACCGCGTTGTTGACGAACGGCTCGACCTTCTCCATGGCCGAGGCCAGCACCGGATCGGTCCGGCCGGCCACCCACAGCTCGACGGTCGCGATGAACAGCGGGCCCTGGTGCAGCTCCCACAGGAAGTCCAGCGCCGCGGCGACCGGATCGGCGCCGCTCTCGACCTTGGCCATCTCCCGCATCGCGGTCTCCGCGCGGCGCTGAGCCAGGTGACTGATCGCGGCGACGACGAGATCGTTCTTGGACCCGAAGTGGTGCACCTGCGCCCCGCGCGTGACCCCCGCGCGCTCGGCGACCCGCGGCGTCGTTGTGCCCGCGTAGCCGTATTCGACCAGGCAGTCGATGGTGGCGTCGAGCAGCCGGACGCGCATCTCGCTGCTGCGCTGCTCCTGGGTTCGGCGCTGCGGCTTGTCGGCGGCGGTCCTGGTCATTCCGACGATTCTACACTTACATACAGATCTGTATGTTCTGGCGGTTCGGTGCGCCGGGCGATCCACACGGTGACGGCGAACAGCAGCGTACCGCCCACCGCGAGGCCCGCGCCGGCGGCGGCGGGAGCGGTGTAGCCGAGGCCCGCGGCGATGACGAGGCCGCCGAGCCAAGCGCCCGCGGCATTGGCGATGTTCAAGGCCGCGTGATTGAGTGCGGCGGCGAGGGTTTGGGCGTCGGCGGCGACGTCCATCAGGCGGGTCTGCAAAGCGGGGGCGAGCGCCGCGCCGGTCGCGCCGACCAGAAACGCGCCGAGCCCGGCGGTGACCGGGTGCTGCGCCGCGGCGACGAAACCCGCCAGCACCACGGACATGGCGACCAGCGCGAGCAAGATCGCGCGATCGACGCCGCGATCGGCGAGCACGCCGCCCACGATATTGCCCGCCACCATGCCGAGACCGAACAGCATCAGCACCACCGGCACCAGGCCGAGCGACATGCCCGCCACATCGGTGAGGGTGGTGGTGATGTAGGTGTAGACGGCGAACATGCCGCCGAAGCCGATGGCCCCGACCGCCAAGGTCAGCAATACCTGCGAACGACGCAGCGCGCCGAGTTCGGTCATCGGGTTGGTGGTTTTGATGCCGGTGAGTTCCGGCACGAATCGCACGAGCGCCGCGACCGTGGTGATGCCGATCAGGGCGACCACCACGAAGGCGTCCCGCCAGCCGAGATGCTGGCCGAGCCAGGTGGCTGTGGGAACGCCGACGACATTGGCGGCGCTCAACCCCAGCATAACCGCGGCAATGGCTTTGGCGCGCCGGCCTGCCGGCGCGAGCGTGGCGGCGGCCAGCGAGGCGACGCCGAAATAGGCGCCGTGCGGCAGACCCGAGACGAAGCGCGCGGCGACCAAGGTCTGGAAGTTCGGCGCAACCACGGTGGCCGCGTTGCCCACGGTGAACGCGATCATCAAGGCGATGAGCAGGCGCTTGCGCGGAACCCGCGCGCAGAGCGCGGCCAGTACAGGCGCGCCGATCACCACACCGAGCGCATAGGCCGACACCGCGTGACCGGCGATCGGCTCGGAGACGTTCATAGCCTGCGCGATATCAGGCAGCAATCCCATGGTGACGAACTCGGTCGTGCCGATGCCGAAGCCGCCCAGAGCCAGTGCCAGCATCGCGGGGACATGCCAATCGGTCCGCGCCTTCTCGGGCGGGTCGGGCTGATGGGTGGCTACCTGGCTCGTCACGTCTTCATGTAACCGGCGCGCGAGCCGGATCGCTCCCCGATCCGACGTGAGTTAGACCACCGCCTGCCGCCGTATTCGCCCAGCTCACTCGATATTCCAGCAAGTGGGACAGGTCAGCCGATCGACTCCCGGCGCGCGAAGGTCCTCCGGTACCCGGCGGGCGTCACGCCGATCACGGACGCGAAATGCCTGCGCAGGTTGGTCGCGGTCCCCAGGCCGGACAGGCGGCTGATCCGCTCGATGTTGAAGTCGGTGGTCTCCAGCAGCGATTGGGCATGCGCGAGTCGCTGATTCAGCAACCACTGCATCGGAGTGGCTCCGGTGGAGCGGTGCAGGCGGCGATGGAAGGTGCGCGGGCTCATATTGGCTCTGGCCGCCAACGTGTCCACGGTCAACGGCTCGTCGAGGTGTTCGGCCGCCCACTGGAGCACCACGCCCAGGTCGTCCGCCGGGTGCGCGGGCACCGTCCGGTCCACGTACTGGGCCTGACCGCCGGACCGGTGCGGCGGGATGACCATCCGGCGCGCCAGCTGGTTGGCCACCTCGGCGCCCAGATCGCGCCGCACCAGGTGCAGGCACAGGTCGACCGCCGCGGTCATGCCCGCGCTGGTGAGCACATCGCCGTCGTCGACGTAGAGCACCGAGTCGTCGACCTCGATGGCAGGGAAGCGCTTCGCCAGCATCTCCGCGTGCACCCAGTGCGCGGCCACGCGCCGCCCGTCCACCAGCCCCGCGGCCGCCAGCGCGAAGGTGCCGTCGCAGAGCCCGACCATGCGCGCGCCCCCGCGATGCGCGGCCGCCAGCGCGTCGAGCAATTCGGGTGGCAGTTCGCGTTCAGCGGTGACGCACTCGTTGGCCACCGAAGGAACGATCACGGTGTCGGCGGTGAGCAGGTCGTCGAGACCGCGCTCGGCGCGCAGGAAGGCGCCGAAACCGATCGGCTGGGTCTCCGGCTGCGGTGTCACCGAGCAGACCTTCAGCTCGTACCAGGGCTCCGCCAGATCCGGCTGCGGCGTGCCGAAAATCGAGGCGACGACACCCAATTCGTACAGATCCCACGGGTGCAGCGCGCCGGGAGCGATGGCCATGGCGACGGTTCGACCACTCATGCCCGCGCCCCGCTGACGCTCGGCTTCGGCGTTCGCTCTGCGCGCTGGCACATGATTCGCTCGCTCATTCCTCGAGTATGGCAGGAATAGTTCGATCGGCGTCAGTTCTGCCACTCACGTCTCGGCGACCCGAGCGCGAAGACTGGTCGGCGGGCGCCCACCCGACAGAACGACACGACGGAGGAATCATGAGCAAGGCATCGGTCACCGTGCTGGGTCTCGGACGGATGGGCACGGCGATCGCCGAGGTCTTCCTGCGCAACGGGCACCCGACCACGGTGTGGAATCGCACGCCGGGCAAGGCGATTCACCTCGACGAGCTGGGCGCACGGCGCGCCGACAACGTCGCGGACGCGGTCGCGGCGGGCGAACTGATCGTCACCGTGCTCGCCGACACCGCGGCCGCCGGAGACCAACTGGCCCCGCTGGGCTCGGCGCTGAACGGACGCACGGTACTGAACGTCGCCACCGGCAGGCCCGACACCGCGCGCGAGCTGGCCGACCGGCTCGCCGAGCACGGCGCGCGCTTGCTGGACGGCGGCATCTTCGGCGTCCCGCAGACAGTGGGCACACCCGATACGCTGCTCGTCTACAGCGGCGCGGCCGACGCCGAGGCCGAATTCGCGGACGTCGTCAGGGAACTGGGCGCGACGAGGTACGTGGGGACCGACGCGGGCCTCGCGGCGCTGCACGACATGGCGGTGCTCGGCGGGATGTACGGCCTGTTCGGCGGGTTCTTCCAGGCGACGGCGATGGTGCACACCGAGCAGGTCTCCGCGGTGGACTTCACCGATACGTTCCTGGTGCCCTGGTTGCGCGCGCTGCTCGACATGCTGCCGACGCTGGCCGCCGAGATCGACTCGCGGGAGTTCCCGGTGAACTTCTCCGATCTCGCGGTCAACGCAACCGGGCTCGTCGACATCCGCACCACCAGCCGAAACCAAGGCGTGGCAACGGATCTGCTCGATCCATTGCAGCGCCTGTTCGACGCCGAGGTCGAACGCGGGCACGGAACGGCCAGCTTCACCAGGGCATTCGCCGGACTGGTCGACACACCGGCGTCTTCCGGGAGCTGAGCACGCCGCGCGAATGGACCGCGGCGCATCGGCACTCGACCGACACACACGGCGTGCCGCACGCGACGGCCGCACCGGCGTCATCGGGATCCGCCGCGGCGTTCCCGGATACACGTCGGGCACCCGTTCACCGCGAGGTGGGCGGGTGCCCGGTTCAACCCCCGGCGCTGGGAAGTCCCAGCGCCGGTCGGGGTCGGACGGATCACGCCCGGCCCCCGGTGTGGACTCAGCGCAGCGCGCGAGCCAGATTCGCGTCGAGCGCGCCGAGGAACTCCTCGGTGGTCAGGTAACCCTGGTCGCCGCCGACGAGCAGCGCGAGGTCCTTGGTCATCTGGCCGCCCTCGACGGTCTTGATGACGACGTCCTCGAGGGTCTGCGCGAAGCCGATCACCTCGGGGGTGTTGTCCAGCTTGCCGCGGTGCTCGAGCCCGCGGGTCCAGGCGAAGATCGACGCGATCGGGTTGGTCGAGGTCGGCTTGCCCTGCTGGTGCTGGCGGTAGTGCCGGGTGACGGTGCCGTGCGCGGCCTCGGCCTCACAGGTCTGGCCGTCCGGGGTGAGCAGCACCGAGGTCATCAGACCCAGCGAACCGAAGCCCTGGGCCACGGTGTCGGACTGCACGTCGCCGTCGTAGTTCTTGCAGGCCCAGACGTAGCCGCCCTCCCACTTCATGGAGGAGGCGACCATGTCGTCGATGAGACGGTGCTCGTAGGTCAGGCCCGCCGCATCGAACTGGCTCTTGAACTCGGCGTCGAAGACCTCCTGGAAGGTGTCCTTGAACATGCCGTCGTAGGCCTTCAGGATGGTGTTCTTCGTCGACATGTACACCGGGTAGTTCTGCTGCAGGCCGTAGTTGAACGACGCCCGCGCGAAGTCTTCGATGGACTTCTTGAAGTTGTACATGCCCATGATGACGCCGCCGTCCTCCGGCATCTTCACGACCTCGTGCACGATCGGCTCGCTGCCGTCCTCGGGGGTGAAGGTGAGGGTGACGGTGCCCGCCTCGAAGACCTTGAAGTCGGTGGCGCGGTACTGGTCGCCGAAGGCGTGGCGGCCGATGATGATCGGCTTGGTCCAGCCGGGAACCAGTCGCGGAACATTGGAGATGATGATCGGCGCGCGGAAGATGGTGCCGCCGAGAATGTTGCGAATGGTGCCGTTGGGCGAGCGCCACATCTTCTTGAGGCCGAACTCCTCGACGCGGGCCTCGTCCGGCGTGATCGTGGCACACTTCACGCCGACGCCGTGCTTCTTGATGGCGTTGGCCGCGTCGATGGTGACCTGGTCGTCTGTCTTGTCCCGGTATTCGATGCCCAGGTCGTAGTACTCGAGGTTCACGTCGAGGTACGGGTGGATCAGCTTGTCCTTGATGAACTGCCAGATGATCCGGGTCATCTCATCACCGTCGAGTTCGACGACGGCGCCTTCAACCTTGATCTTGGACATGGATCTTCGTGTCCTCCTAGGATGGTGCCCTTATTGCACGGCCAGGCGAAGACGCTTGTGAGCGGACCCCAGCTGTTCAACAGACAACGTATATGTACCGCGTTGTTTGCGGGACGTGTGGTGCAAGCAAGACAAGCGTACTGCTGCCGACGATCTCACCGTGCGGGGAGGGCCCACTGTGCGGACGACGCGCCGAGTTACCGACGAGTAGCCCCCCTGTGACCCCAACCACTTTCTCCATAATGTCATCCCGGGGCGATCGACCACTCCGACCTGGGCGGGAACTGGACGACCGCCGGAGGCGACACCGCCCGCGCACCGGATCTGCGAGGATCCGATGCGCGGGCTATGCCCGGTCCGAATCAGACCGCGATCGGAATCCGAGCGCCCTCCTCCGCGTCCTCGGCGAAGTGCTCCGGTCCGGCCTTGATCATCAGCGCGATCACCGGGATCGCGGCGAGGAAGAAACCCGCACCGACGTAGAACGCGACGTCGTAGCTGTGGATGGCGGCGCGGGCGGCCAGGTCGCTGACGGTCGGGTTGTCGGCGAAGTAATCCTTCGCCGCCTGCACCGAGATCGTGGTGAGCAGCGCGGTGCCGACCGCGCCGCCGACCTGCTGGGCCGCGTTGAGCAACGCGCTCGCGACACCGGCGTCGGCCTCGTCCACCCGGTGCAGCGCGACCGCCTGCATCCCGACGAACAGCGGACCCATGCCGAGCGCGATCAGCAGCTGGGCGGGCAGCACGCCCGCGGCATAGCTGTCGCCGTAGCTCAGCTGCGCGAGCCAGATCAGCCCGACCACGCCGAGCGCGGCGCCCACCACCATCAGCGGCCGCGGCCCGAGCTTCGGCAGCAACGCGCTGGTGACGCCCGCTGAGATCGCGATGCCCGCGGGGAACGGCAGGAACGCGACACCGGCCTTCAGCGGCGAGTAGCCGAGCGTGACCTGGAAGTAGAAGCTCAGGAACAGGAACATCGCGAACATCGCGATGGGGATGAGCAACGCGGCGAGCAGCGCGCCGCCGCGGTTGGTCTCCCCGGGAATGCGCAGCGGCAACAGCGGATTCGAGGAACGACGCTCGATCACGACGAACGCGATCAGCAGCGCGAGCCCGGCCGCGAGCAGCCCGAGGGTGCCGCCCGAGGTCCAGCCGTGCTCGGCGGCGCGGCTGAAGCCGTACACGATGGCGATCAGGCCTGCCGTCACGGTGACGGCGCCGGGCACGTCGTAGCCGCCGGTCCGGGCGACGGGCACGTCCTTGATCACGAACGCGAGCGCGCCGACCAGCGCGATGATCGCGATCGGGGTGTTGACCAGCAGGGTCCACCGCCAGGACGCGTATTCGGTGAGCGCGCCGCCCGCGATCAGCCCGATGGCCGCGCCGCCCGCGGAGATGCCCGCGAACACCGCGAAGGCCCGGGCCCGTTCCTTCGCCTCGGTGAAGGTCACCGAGACCAGCGCGAGCGCCGCGGGTGCGAGCAGTGCGGCGAAGGCGCCCTGAAGTCCCCGGCCCGCGAAGAGCTGAGCGCCGTTCTGCGCCAGACCCGCGAGCGCCGACGCGGCGGCGAAGCCGACCAGGCCGACCATGAAGATCAGGCGGCGGCCGAGAAAGTCGGCCAGACGGCCGCCGAGCAGCAGCAGTCCGCCGAAGATCAGTGTGTACGCGGTGAGGGCCCATTGCTTGTCGCCCTCGCTGATGCCCAGGTCACGTTGCGCGAATGGCAGCGCGATCGTCACGATGGTCGCGTCGAGGACCACCATCAGCTGGGCCAGACCGATCACCCCCAATGCCAGCCAGCGGGCCGAGTCGCGCCGGCCCTCCGGCACGTGCACGGCTGTCGAAGTCTCGCTCACTTTGTCTCCTCAATCGTCCGAAGTGGCGTGGCAGCAATCCTGTCATCGGCCGACATTTGGCGTCAATAGAAAAATGTCGCAGTCAGACATTTGCCTGGATAGGACAGTTGATGTGGGATCTGCGTTACAGTGGGGAGATGCTCGAATCACCGACGCCGAGTCCGGACACGGTCGGCAATCCCGCCGTGACCGGGGACAACGCCGCGCCTGCGAACCGAGGATGCGGCGATACCGCGATGCGAGAACGCCCGATCGGCCTGCGCGAGCGCAAGAAGCAGCAGACCAGGATGCGGATCACGAGCATCGCGCTGGAGCTCTGCGAGGCCCAGGGCTTCGACGCGACAACGGTCGAGCAGATCGCCAACGCGGCCGACGTCTCGCCACGCACCGTGAACCGCTACTTCGAGACGAAGGAGGACATCGTCCTCGCGCCCGTCCTCGACTTCGGCGAAATGGTTGCCGACAAGTTGCGAGAAGAGCCGTGTGGCGGCAACGAACTGCGCGCGCTGTGCAATGCCTACCTGCGGGTGATCGATGACGCTGCCACCGAGAACTCGCCGGTCTCGTTCCGCAGGTTTCAGCAGATGCAGCGGATCGCGCGCGACTGCCCTTCGGTCAACAGCCGCGCGCTGGAGTTCGCCGACAACAAATCCGACGCCATCACCGCCGTGCTGGCCGAGCGCCTCGACACCACGCAGGGGGCGCTTTCCGTCCGGCTGATCGTCTCCACCTGGCAGATGCTGTGCCATTTGGCGATGGACGCGCACGATGCGCTGATCATGGACGGCGATCCGGCCACCGCGGTGCGTGCGTCGAAGGAGACCTTGCTCGACGCGTACGCGGAGTTCATGCGGGTCTGCACCGAACCGCCTGCCGAATCGGCGAAGTGAGATCGGCTACGAATTTCGGTCATTGACCGCCCGCCAGCTACCATGTCCGTCAGGTCATGAGTGCCAGCGCCAAGCCCCGGCTCGCTGGACGGCAACCCTCCAGCAGCGGTGGGGTGCTCCGGGTGATGACCGGGCCCTCGACGGTCGAGGGCAAGCGCGCTGTCAGGAGGTTCCCGGAAATTGTGTTGTTGTGGATAGACCGCATTCCCGATCTCGTTAGTTCCGGCGAACAACTCTTGTGGAGCATGACATGACCGACCCCGTCGCGGCCGAGTTCGATCCTGCCCTGTGGTCCTTCGAGACCAAGCAGATCCACGCGGGCCAAGCCCCCGATCAGAGCACCGGCGCCCGCGCGCTGCCGATCTACCAGACCACCTCCTACGCCTTCCGCGACACCGACCACGCGGCCGCGCTGTTCGGGCTCGCCGAACCGGGCAACATCTACACCCGGATCATGAACCCGACCCAGGACGTGGTCGAGCAGCGCATCGCCGCTCTGGAAGGCGGCGTCGCGGCACTCCTGCTGTCCTCAGGGCAGGCCGCCGAGACCTACGCGATCCTGAACCTGGCCGCCGCGGGCGACCACATCGTGTCCAGCCCGCACCTCTACGGCGGCACCTACAACCTGTTCCGCTACTCGCTGCCCAAGCTCGGCATCGAGGTCTCGTTCGTCGAGGACCCGGACGATCTCGAGCAGTGGCGCGCCGCGATCCGGCCCAACACCAAGGCGTTCTTCGGCGAGACCATCGCCAACCCGAGCAGCGCCGTGTTCGACATCCCCGGCATCGCCGAGGTCGCGCACGCCGCCGGGATCCCGCTCATCGTGGACAACACGGTCGCCACCCCGTACCTGATCCAGCCGCTGTCGCACGGCGCCGACATCGTGGTGCATTCGGCCACGAAGTACCTGGGCGGGCACGGCACCGCTGTCGCGGGCGTGATCGTCGACGGTGGCGCCTTCGATTGGACCGTCCGCGACGACAACGGCGAGTCCCGCTTCCCCGGCTTCACCACCCCGGACCCCAGCTACCACGGCGCGGTCTTCGCCGATCTCGGCGCACCCGCGTACGCGCTGAAGGCCCGCGTGCAGCTGCTTCGCGATCTGGGCGCGGCGGTCTCGCCGTTCAACGCCTTCCTCATCGCGCAGGGCATCGAGACGCTCAGCCTGCGCGTCGAGCGCCACGTCGCCAACGCGCAGGCGGTCGCCGAATTCCTGGCCGAGCACCCCGCCGTCGAATCCGTCTTCTACGCGGGGCTGCCCGACTCGCCGTGGCACGAGCGGGCCAAGCGGCTGGCGCCGAAGGGGACCGGCGCGATCGTCTCCTTCGAACTGCGCGGCGGCGTCGACGCGGGCAAGAAGTTCGTGGACGCATTAGTCCTGCACAGCCACGTCGCTAACATCGGGGATGTGCGTTCTCTCGTGATCCACCCGGCCTCGACTACGCACTCCCAGCTGACGCCCGAGCAGCAACTGGCCTCCGGCGTCACCCCGGGACTGGTCCGTCTCGCCGTCGGCATCGAGGGAATCGACGACATTCTGGCCGATCTGCGCGCCGGATTCACGGCGGCGACGACGTGACCGTGAGCACCGATCAGAGCCCCGCCCGCCCGGCGTCCGGTGTCGACCTGCTGCCACCGCCGGACGGTCGGCCGGGCGTGATCGCCATCGGGGACGTGCGGCTGGAAAGCGGCACGGTGATCCCGGACGTGCACCTCGCGGTGCAGCGGTGGGGCGAACTCTCCCCCGCCCTGGACAATGTGGTGCTCGTCGAGCACGCTCTGACCGGTGACTCGCACGTCGTCGGCACGCCCGACGACGTGCACTCGCAGCCCGGCTGGTGGGAGGGCATGGTCGGACCGGGCGCGCCGGTGGACACCGACGAATGGTGTGTCATCGCGACCAACGTGCTCGGCGGCTGTAAAGGCAGCACCGGACCGTCCTCGCCCGCGCCCGACGGCGAACCGTGGGGCTCGCGTTTCCCGGAGATCTCCATCCGCGATCAGGTGACCGCCGAGGCCGCGCTGCTGGATCTGCTCGGCATCGAGCGGCTCGCCGCGGTGGTCGGCGGCTCGATGGGCGGCATGCGGGTGCTGGAGTGGATGATCGGCAAGCCCGAGCGGGTGGCCGCGGCGCTGGTGCTCGCCGTCGGCGCCCGCGCCACCGCGGACCAGATCGGTACCCAGACCACCCAGATCGCGGCCATCAAGGCCGATCCGGACTGGCAGGGCGGCGACTATCACGACACTGGCCGCACGCCGAGGACCGGCATGGGCATCGCCCGCCGCATCGCGCACCTGACCTACCGCACCGAGGGCGAACTCGACCACCGCTTCGAGAATCGGGCGCAGGGCTCCGAGGACCCGTGGCGCGGCGGCCGCTACGCGGTGCAGAGCTATCTCGACCACCAGGCCGAAAAGCTCTGCAAGCGTTTCGATCCCGCCACCTACGTGCTGCTCACCGAGGCTATGAACCGGCACGACGTCGGTCGTGGACGCGGCGGAATCCGAGCGGCGCTGGCCGCGACGCCGGTGCCGTGCGTGGTGGGCGGCGTCGACTCCGACCGCCTGTACCCGCTGCGCACCCAGCAGGAACTGGCCGACGCGCTGCCCGGCTGCGATCGACTGGAAGTAGTGCATTCCCGCGACGGCCACGACGGATTCCTCACCGAGGCCGCGGCCGTTTCCAAACTGCTCATCGAGACCATGCGCCTGGCGCGCGAGAACCGGTAGCCACAGCCTCCCCGTCGCACGAGACCAGCTGGGACACAGCGGTTTCGCGCGTCGCTGTGCTTCTCGGCCGGTGCCACCCAACCAGCGCGCGCCGTCCAGCGACGGCGTCGAAACGCTCGGAGGGATCAGCCGACACCGAGGGTGTTGATGGTGGCCGCCAGGAAGACGATGGCGGAGCCGAGCAGGCTCAGCGCGCCGACGTCGAACGGTTTGCTGCGCACCGCGAGCAGCCCCACCCGCGCGCTCGGCAGGCACAAACGGAAGGTCGCGGCCAACAGCGTCGCACCGCCGAAGAACAACGCGCCGCGGCGCCAGCGATCCGAGGCCACGAACACCACCGCGACCAGCACGACCAGCATCACGGCCACCATCGGCAGGTGACAGCGCAGGAACTGCGCGGCACGGCTACCGCCTGCGTGTCGTCCGGCGGACGCGTCGACATCGGTCACGGCACCGATTCTTGCAGATGAACCCCTGCCACCCGCACCCGCTCCGAAACCCTCCACGGCCGGCCTGATTGACTGATTCCGTGTTCCGCCTGATGTTCCATGAGCCGTGTATTCCGCCGAACACCGGCAACGCGATCCGCCTGGTCGCCGGGACCGGTTGTGAGCTGCACCTGATCGAGCCGCTGGGATTCGATCTCTCGGAGTCCAAGCTGCGCCGTGCCGGACTGGACTACCACGATCTGGCCTCGGTCACCGTGCACGAGAGCCTGCCCGCGGCATGGGAGGCGTTGCGGCCGGAACGCGTCTACGCCTTCACCACCAAGGCGACGACCCGGTACACCGACATCGCCTACCAACCCGGCGACGTCCTGCTTTTCGGCACCGAACCCACCGGTCTCCCCGACCACGTGCTCGACGACCCGCACGTCACCGCCCACGTGCGCATCCCGATGCTGCCCGGCAGGCGCTCGATGAATCTCTCCAATTGCGCCGCCGTCACCGTGTACGAAGCCTGGCGCCAGCTCGGTTTCCCTGGCGGGGTCTAGGGCGTACCTCCGGCACCGTCTAAGTATCGATTTCGAAGCGCTTGTGGCGGGACGTGGCGCCCGCTGTGAGGCGGACGGCGGTTTTGGGGACGTCGTAGTGGTCGGCCAGGAGTTCGATGGCGGCCTTGTTGGCCTTGCCTTCGACCGCGGGCGCGCGGACGTAGAGCTGGAGCGTGCCGTCGGGGAGGGCTTCCACGAGCGGGCCTTTACGGCTGTTGGGTTTGATGATCGCCCTGACCACTGTCGGGGGCATCGGGGGCTCCTGTCTGAGTGGTCACCGGCTGCGCGGAATGGGTAGCGGCGGCCGGGGTTTCGGGGGTGGCCCGGCGCTTGCGACGCACGACGCGGACGAGGGCGAAGACGATACCGCCGACGATCGCGAGGAAGCCGAGCCAGGGAATCGCCTTGCCGATGAACACGATCGCGTCCTTCAGCCAGTCGACCAGGGAGTTCCAGCCCGCGACGACGCCATCCCAGAAGTTGCTCGGTCCCTCGTCGGAATCCTTGGCGGTCGTGGTGATCTCGATGGTGAGGGTGGACAGCGCGACCTGATCGTCGAGGAGGCGTTTCTGGGCGGTGAGGCTGTCGAGCTCGCCCTGGCGGCTGGACAGCGCCTGCTCGGCGGCGATGAGGTCGGCGGTGGTGGCGGCGGTGGTGATCAGCGCGCGCAGGCGGTCGACCGAGGCTTGCAGCGCCTTGATCCTGGCGTCCAGGTCCTCCCATTGCATGGTGACGTCCTCGCGGTTGGTGCTCACCCGGGTGAGGGTGCCGATTCCGCCGAGACCGTTGACGAACGCGTCGGTCTTGTCCGCGGGTACCCGCACGGTCAGCGAGGCGCTGGGCTCGATGTCGTCGGTGCCGGGCTGCTCGGTGCGGCTGTCCACCCGGCCGCCCGCCTCGCGCACCCGGTCGGCGACCCGCGCCGCGGCCACGATCGGATCGCCCGCCGTGAGCTCGATACTGCCGGTGACGACCTCCTTGCGGTCGACGGTGTCGGTGTCCTGTCCGCGTCCCTCGCCCGGCGCGGGCGCCTGCTCCCGGAATCCGGGCGGCGACACCGGCGCGGGCCCGGCCGTCACTGCCGTCGACCCCCCCGAATCGGCACTTTTGTCGGCGCCGCAGCCGACGAGCAGCGCCAACCCGAGCAGACCGACGCACAGCACAGCAAGCTTCCGCATGATCGCAGCGTAACCCTCACGGTGCGTACGGTCACCGAACTCGTTCCCCGCGTTGATGAGCCGCGAGCGCGTGGACACGCTCACCGGAAGTCGCGCGACTTCCCGATCCGAAGTGTCAGAGATCGGCGGGCAGGATTCGGAAGGTGTCAACGCCTGGCGTCAGCGGCTCGATCGCCCGGAAGTCACGCTGGTCCAACGTGAATATGCAATCCGTCCGATACTTATCGGCGAGCGCGACGCCGACAGCGTCCGCCAAGTCGAGCCGGAGACCCTCGTATTTGGCGCGAATCGACTGCGCGGCCGCGAGATCGACGTGCTTCAACTCCGCAAGCTTGTAGCGCCCGTCTATCAGACGTCCCAGCAGAGCATCGGTGACCTGCATCGCCGCCTCGAATCCGAGGTCGCGGTGGACGAGGTGATCCAGTTCGCTCATGACCAGTGGTGAAATCACCAATGTCTCGGTTTCCATGACCAGGAGCGCTTGCTCATGCTCCACCTGATCCTGATCGAAAGCCGCGAAGAGGGCTGAAGTATCGGCAACGATGATCACCGCCGCGCCGCCCGTGACTTGATGTGGTCGTAGACCGCGTCGTCCATCTCTTCCGCACTGCGCGATCGACCGCTGCGAAAGACCGGCAGCGGTCGATCATCCTTGGGCCTGTCCGATGAGTCGAGCAGCATGGTGATCCCCCGTCGAATGAGTTCCGCCTTGCTCACCCCCGTCGCGGCGGCTTCGGCGTCGAGCCGGACCTCCAGATCTTCGGGGAGGTACACGGTCGTCTTGATCATGCCATATAGGGTACCACCCGCAAAACTCGCCACGGTGCGTGCGGCGCCGCCTGGCTGACGCCGATGTGCGTTGACACGCTCACCGGAAGTCGCGCGACTTCCCCTCGATCCGCAGATGCAGCCGCTGAAGGTGTTCCGCGACAACGCTGACCGCGCCCTCCGCGTTCTGCACCCGGCCGCGGACGAGCAGGGCGGTGGCGCCCTGGGCCAAGCGGCGATAGCGGGTCCACAGCCCGACCGAGCAGACCACGTTCACCATGCCGGTCTCGTCCTCCAGGTTGAGGAAGGTGACGCCCGCGGCGGTGGCGGGTCGCTGGCGGTGGGTGACCGCTCCGCCGACCAGCACCCGGGAACCGTCGGGGACGGCGAGCAATCCGGCGGCGGGGATCGCGCCGAGCGCGTCGAGCTGGGGACGCAGGAATTCGGTCGGGTAGCTGCCCGGTGAGATCCCGGTGGCCCACACGTCGGCGGCGGCGAGCTCCAGCTCGCTCATACCGGGCAGGGCGGGCGCGGTGGTCGCCGCCCCGGTGCCGGGCAGCCGATCCGCGCGCTCCCCCGCCGCGGCGCCCGCCGCCCACAGCGCCTCGCGCCTGCTGATGCCGAGGCTGCCGAGCGCGCCCGCGGTGGCCAGCGATTCGGCCTGGGCGACGGTGAGCGGCACCCGTCCGGTCAGATCGAGAAACGAAGTGTACGGACCGCTTTCGCGGCGGGCAGCGACGATGCGCTCGGCCGGCTCCGTGCCGAGATGACGAACCGCGGCCAGCCCGAGCCTGACCTCGGAGCCCGCCGCCTCCACGGTGGCGTCGGCGAGACTGGCATTGATGTCCGGACCGTGCACCGCGACACCGTGCCTGCGCGCGTCGGCGACCAGGGATTGCGGGGAATAGAAGCCCATCGGCTGGGCGCGCAGCAATCCGGCGCAGAACGCGGCGGGATAATGCAGCTTGAACCACGCCGAGTAGAACACCAGCGCGGCGAAACTCTGCGAATGGCTTTCCGGGAAGCCGAAATTCGCGAAGGCGTAGAGCTTCTCGTAGATACGGTCGGCGACCTCGCCGGTAATGCCGTGCAGCTCCCGCATGCCCTGGTAGAGACGGGCCTTGATCCGTTCCATGCGCTCCGGTGAGCGTTTGGAACCCATCGCGCGGCGGAGCTGATCGGCCTCGGCGGCGGTGAAACCGGCGACGTCGACGGCCATCTGCATCAGCTGCTCCTGGAACAGCGGAACGCCGAGGGTGCGGCCGAGCGAATTCTCCAGCGCCGGATGGTCGTAGGTCACCTCTTCGCGCTCGTTGCGGCGGCGGATGTACGGATGCACCGAGCCGCCCTGGATGGGACCGGGCCGGATCAGCGCGACCTCCACCACCAGGTCGTAGAAATCGCGCGGCTTCAGCCGGGGCAGGGTGGCCATCTGCGCCCGCGACTCCACCTGGAAGACGCCGACCGAGTCGGCGCGCGAGAGCATTTCGTAGACGGCGGCTTCCTTCAGGTCGAGCTTGTGCAGCTCCACCTCGACGCCCTTGTGCTCGCGCACCAGATCGATCATGTAGTGCAGCGCGGAAAGCATGCCGAGCCCGAGCATGTCGAACTTCACCAGCCCGACCGCGGCGCAATCGTCCTTGTCCCACTGCAATACGCTGCGGCCTGGCATCCGCGCCCACTCCACCGGGCACACGTCGGCGATGGGACGGTCGCAGATCACCATGCCGCCGGAGTGGATGCCGAGATGCCTCGGCAGCCCCTCGATGTCGGCGGCCAAACGCAGGACCTCGTCGGGGATGTCGGTGCCGGTCTCGGCCGCGACGCCGGACCAGCGGCTCACCTGTTTGCTCCACGCGTCCTGCTGCCCGGGCGAGAAGCCCAGCGCGCGTGCGGCATCGCGCACCGCCGACTTACCGCGATAGGTGATCACATTGGCCACCTGGGCGGCGTATTCGCGGCCGTACTTGGCGTACACGTGCTGGATCGCCTCCTCCCGGCGATCGGATTCGATGTCCACGTCGATATCGGGCGGGCCGTCGCGTTCCGGCGAGAGGAAGCGTTCGAACAACAGCTGATTGGCCACCGGATCGACATTGGTGATGCCGATGGCGAAGCAGACCGCGGAGTTGGCCGCCGAACCCCGGCCCTGGCACAGGATGTCGTTGTCGGCGCAGAAACTGACGATGTCGTGCACCACCAGGAAGTAGCCGGGGAAGCCGAGCTGCTCGATCACCTCGAGCTCGTGTTCGATCTGGCGGTAGGCCGCCGGGTTCTCCCGCGGCGAGCCGTAGCGGCGGCCCGCTCCCGTGAGCGCGAGTTCGCGCAGCCAAGTGTTCTCGTCGTGGCCCTCCGGCACGTCGAAGGGCGGCAACTGGGGCGCGATGAGGCGCAGGTCGAAGGCGCACTCACGGGCCAGCGCCGCGGCATTGGCCACCGCGTCGGGGCAGGCGGCGAACAGCCGCGCCATCTCCGCGCCGGAGCGCAGGTGCGCGCCGCCGGTGGGCGCGAGCCAGCCCGCGATGTCGTCCAGGCTCCGCCTGGCCCGGACGGCGGCCAGCGCCATGGCGCGGCGGCGTTGCGCGGGCGCGGCGAAATGCGCTCCGGTGGTGGCGATCACGGGAAGACCGAGCCGGTCGGCCAGGTCGATCAGGTGGGCGTTGCGCTCGTCGTCCTCCGGGACGCCGTGGTGGGTGAGTTCCACGCCCACCCGTTCGACGCCGAAGCGTTCGGTGAGTTCGCGCAGCGCGGCCTCGGCTCGCACCAGGCGGGTGTCGCCCGCGCGCAAGTCCTCGGCGAGCGCGCGGCGGAGGTGGCCTTTGCGGCAGCCGGTCATGATGTGCCAGTGGCCGCCCGCCGCCGCGGTGAGGACGTCGAGGTCGTAGCGGAGAATGCCCTTCTCCCCCGCGGCCAAGTGGGCGGCGGCGATCTCGCGGGAGAGCCGCCGATAACCCTCCTGGCCGCGGGCCAGCACGAGCAGGTGCGGTCCGGCCGGGTCCGGCTCGCCCGTGCGCGGCGCCGAATCCGGCGCGTCGGCGTGCGTGGCCGCTTCCGTCGCGCGCCGACGCGCGTCCGGCGGTCCCAGCGACAGTTCCGCGCCGAAGACGGTCGTCATCCCCCATTCCTTGGCCGCCTCGGCGAAGCGCACGGTTCCGTAGAAGCCGTCGTGATCGGTGAGCGCGATCGCCTCCAGCCCCAGCCGCACCGCCTCCTCCACCAACTCTTCGGGCTGGCAGGCGCCGTCGAGGAAGCTGTAGGCCGAGTGCGCGTGCAGTTCCGCGTACGGCACCGTCGGGCCGTCTGGGCGCATCGGCTCGGCCACGTACGGCTCGCGCTTGCGCGACCACGCCGGGCTGTCACCGCCGTCGCCCGGGTACATGGCGTCCGGGTTGGTCCGGCCGGGCCGACCGGAGAGCACCCGCTCCAGTTCCGCCCAGGTCGGGGGCCCGTTGCTCCAACCCATGACGTATCACCTCCTCAGTCGAACATACATTCGATAGAAGAGAGACGCGCGCGGGCATCCTCAACGGATACCGAGTCGCAACAGGCGGACGGCGAACCCCTCATCGATCCGCCGCCCGCCCGCTTCCCCGGTCGATCAGTCCCCGCGAACGCGCGCGGTGGAGCCGGCCGCCACCGCGGCATCCACCCGGTCCAGCCCGTCGCGAATCATCTCGCCGTAGGCGTCGTCGGCCAGGATCCGCAGGTGGCCGCGCGCGATCGCCAATTGCATTCGCGCGCCGTCGAAGTCGCCGAGCCTGCGGTGACTGTCGGCCAGATTCAGATACAGCGAGGGCAGGAAGCAGCGCAGGCCCTCGTCCAGCGGGATACCGGGCCCGAACACCGCGGTGAGCGCGCGCTGATCCCAGCTCAGCGCGTCCTCGTCCGCTTCCTGTAGGACGGCTAGATGATGCGCGATCACGCAGCGCTGCAAGGGATCACCGGACGGGTCCAATTCCTCCCACAGCGCGCCGAGCGCACGCCGCGCCGCTTCCGGGTTTCCGCTGCCGAGCCGCACCGCGGCAAAGATGTCCGCCATCCGATCGTCCGCCATGCGCACGAGTATCGCACATATGTTCGATGTATTCGAGGTTCGTTCGGCCATGTCCTCGGGCGTGACGAGCGCCACTTGGCGGGTAAACTTACTTCAGAGTAAGTTCGTGCCAACCCTGGCCGTCTCCGTTGACCGCGACAAAGGAGCAACCCGATGACCCAAGCTTCCGCCGACGACGCCGGTGCGCGCGGGCAGAGCCGACGCAACCGCCGCAACCGGGACCTGACCGGCAGGCACGTCCTCATCACCGGCGCTTCCTCCGGCATCGGCCGGGCCGCCGCGGCGGCCGTGGCCGCCAAGGGCGCCACCGTGTTCCTGCTGGCCCGCCGCGGCGACGAGCTCGCGACCGTGGTCGACGAGATCCGTGCCGCGGGCAGCTCGGCATACGGATACCAGTGCGACGTCACGGATTCCGATTCCGTCGACCACACCGTCAAGACCATCCTCGACGAGCACGGCCACGTCGACATGCTGGTGAACAACGCGGGCCGCTCCATCCGCCGCGCCATCCACCGCTCCACCGACCGCCTGCACGACTTCGAGCGCACCATGGCGGTGAACTACTTCGGCGCGCTGCGCATGACGCTCGCCCTGCTGCCCCAGATGCGCGAGCGCAAGTTCGGCCACGTCGTGCAGATCAGCAGCGCGGGCGTGCAGGTCGCGACCCCCAGATTCGCCGCGTACCTGGCCAGCAAGGCGGCGCTGGACAAGTTCACCGAGGTGGCCGCCGTGGAGACCATGGCCGACGGCGTCACCTTCACCACCATCCACATGCCGTTGGTGCGCACGCCGATGATCACACCGAGCGGCGACCAGGGCCCGTCGGAATCACCGGAATGGGCGGCGGCCACGATCGTGCGCGCGCTCACCGAGCGCCCCAAGCGGATCGACGTCCCGATCGGCACCTTCGCCGAGTACGGCGCGCTGCTCACACCCAAGCTCCGCGACCGCATGCTGCACCGCTACTACCGTGCGCTGCCGGACTCCCCCGCCGCCAAGGGCGAGATCACCGACATCGAGGACGACGTGGAGCCCGTTGCCACGCAACCGGAACCGCAGCAGCCATCCACCGCGCGCCGAGTCACCGGCACCGTGCTGCGCCGCGCCGCGCGCTGGGTCCCCGGCACCCACTGGTGATCGGGGACTACCCCAGGACCAGGCGCGGCTCCGGCAGGTAGGCCCGCGCCTGCGAGCGCACGCTGTGCCACATCGCCAGGCCGACGGCGGGCGTGTTGGCGGCGATGTGCAGCTGCCGATTCCCCAGATCCACCACCGCGGGCGTCACCACCGAGCCGAAGCTCATCGGCCGATTGCGCAGCGCCTGCACGGCGGCGGGGTGTACGCGTTCGGATACCAGCGCCGCCACTCCCATCGCGCCGCCCTTCACCCCGAACACACTCCGTCTGCGCTGATTCTTGGCGAAACCGTCCACCTGGCGCGGGAAGTCGTCGACGGCGGCGGGCGAGATCTCCTCCAGCGTGGCGACGCAGAGCACGAGATCGATCGGGTTCAGCGCGGTCGCGATCACCGCGGTGACGCCGACCAGGCTCATCAGCGGACCGACCATGTGCTGCGCGATCTGCATCCGGCCGACGGTCATGTGATGCGTCACCGCGGCGAGATACGCCTTGACCGCTGGGGTGCCTGCGAATTCGAGGTTCGGCTGAGCGGGTGGTGGCGGTTGGTGATAGCCCGGCGGCGGGGCCGGGTAGCCGGGCGGCGGAGCCGGGTGCCCATGCGGTGGCGGGGCGGGATAGCCGGGCGGGGCCGGGTGGCCTTGCGGCGGAACGGGATACCCGCCGGGCGGCGGAACTGGAGGCGCACCGTGGGGTTGCGGCGGATATCCCGGCACGCCACCGTGCGGTGGTCCGGGCGGATAACCCGGCATGTTCGATCCCCACGGCGGTGTCGTCATCGCGTCCCTCCCTCGACCGGCTTGTCGTCGGGACATTACCTGCCCCGCGCCGCCCGGCCGCGCCAGCATCCGAAGCACGCCAGCCCGGGGGTCAGGGCAGCGGCTGGATGGGGTCGGCGACCAACGCGGTGACCGGTTTCGGGCCCGCGCCGCAGCTGGCCTGTCGCGGGGCATAGGCGACCGTCCGTGCGGTGACGCGCCAGCGCCTGCCGTCGTGGTGGCTGACGAGCGCGCTGCCCACGTACGTGGGATCTGTTGCGACGGAGTTGTTTTCGGGTTCCGAGCGCACCGTGAGGTCGTCCAGGCCCGCGGCGACCTCGGCGCGCACCGCGAGTTCGGCGACCTGTTCGACGGGATTGTGTCCGCTGCGCCCGCGCAGACCGGTGAGCGCCACCTCGCCGCGGTGCACGGCCGCCACGGCAGCGTTCGCGGCGGCGGCGTCGACGCGCCCGTAGGTGAGTCCCGAAGGCAGCAGCACCATGGCGGGCGCGAAGCGATGGCCGCCGGTGTGCGAGCACTCCCAGACCCGGCCGGGATGAGCGGCCGACAACGCCGCGGCGATGGGGCGACCGAGCATGGCGCAGCACTGATCGCGCTTGCCGTGCGCGCATACCAGGACCAGCGGATCGGTCACCAGTTCCCCGAGGCCCGGCGGCGGACCGTCGAGCAGGTGGAGATCGATGTCGAGCAACTGCTTCAGGTCGGCGATCTCGAGCCGCTCGCACCAGCCGCCTTCGGCGCGCGAGTTGACCAGCAGAACCGTTCGGACTCCGGTGAATTCGCTGCGTCCGGGGCGACGGATCAGGGTCGGGCGCACCCGCGCGGCGGTGGTGCGCGCGGCGAGTTCCGCGGTGATGCCGGGACCGAGCACCTCGTCGCCGATCACGTCACGACCCCACGCGCCGGGATGTTCGACGCAGAGCCATCCGCTCACCCGCGTCGCGGTGCCGGGCAGCGGGACGTCGGCCGAGGCCGACGAACAGGGCAAGCCGTCGAAGGCGTTCACCGCGCGAGGAACGGCAGCACCACGGCCTCGAACTCGCGGTACCGGTCGCGATGGATGCTGTGGCCGCAGGAGAACGGGGTGGCGGTGCAGTCGGGAACCAAGTCGAGCAGCACCGCCAGCTTCTCCGGATCGACCATGCCGCCCGGCCCGCCGCGCAGTACCAGCGTGGGTGCGGTGATGTCGGACAGCCGGTCCCACCATTCCGGGTTCGGCTTGCGGAACTGCTCCAGTGCGGTGCGGGTCATCGAGCGGTCGAAGGCCAGCACGGCGCGCGGGTGCCGGATCAGGCTGGTCGTGGCGTGCCAGAGTTCGGGGATGGTGGGGAAACGGCGGGTCAGCCGCAGTTCCTCGTCACCGGAGCGCAGCGGAAGCGGACACTCCTCGATCACCAGCCTGCGCACCAGCTCGGGCCGCTCCTGCGCGACGCAGGACACCGCGTAACCGCCGAGCGAGTGCCCGACGAGATCCACCTGGCGCAGGTCGAGGTGTTCGCACAGGCGCAGCACGTCGGCGCCGAACTCGTCGAATCGGTAGGAATCGGTGTGCGCGCTGCGGCCGTGCCCACGCAGATCCGGGATGATCACCCGTCGCCCGGTCCGCGCCAACCGGCGCGCGAAGCGATCCCAGGTGTGCCCGTCCCCGCCCATCCCGTGCACCAGCACGACGGGCGTGTCGTCGACCGCCCCCGAATCGCGAAAGGCGATCTGCACCCCACCGAACGCCATCCGGGCAACCGTCAGATCCACGATGTTCGAGGGTACCGACCACCACCCGGCCGCCACCCAGGATTTGTCGGCAGTATCACAGCGGCCGAACGCCGTCCGAGCGACGCCGAACTCGCCGGAAGGCACCGTTCGGCGCGGCTGTCAGTCCTCGACGAGAGGGTGTTCCTCGCCCCACTTCAACATGGCGTAGAGGATGTCGCTGAGACTCTCGCCGTCTTCGGTGAGCTGATAGACGACGCGGGGCGGGACTTCGGCATAGACGGTGCGGGTGAGGATCCGCTGGTGTTCGAGGGCGCGGAGGCGATCGGTGAGGGTCTTGGCGCTCGGCGAACCGAGTGCCGCGCGCAGGTCGCCGAAGCGCTTGGGGCCGGACAGTAGTTCTCGGACGATCAGCGTCGTCCACTTTCCGTCCAGGACCTTCAGCGTGCGTTCTACACCGCAGCCAGAACAAGCGGCTTCTTGCAAGCGTTTCAGCTGCTCAACGCCAATAGTTCCCATTGGAAAACTATATCACTTTCTAGGTATTGCTTCATTCTGGAAACTAACGTCGCGAGCATGAACACATCAACCGTGATCGTCCACGGCGCGACCGGAACGCAGGGCGCGGCCATCGTCCGCGGGCTGCTGTCGGCGGGGCACCGCGTCCGGGGCATCGTCCGCTCTTCTTCTACCCGGCTGCATCCGGATGCCGAGCCGGTCCAGGCCGATCTACTCGAACCCGAGTCGCTGGCCGCCGCGTACGCGGGCGCCGACGTCGTGATCGTGCAGTTGCCGCTGGTCTTCACCGACCTCGCCGTCCGGCAGGCCGAGTCCGTGCTGGCCGGACTCCGCAAGGCAGGCGTGCGGCGAGTCGTTCTCAATACCGGCAGCGTGATGCCGCCCGCGCCCGTCGGCGTGCCGTTCGTGGATGCCCGCGTGCTGCTGTCCGCCGAACTGTCCCGCGACATCGAGGCGGCCACGGTGGTCGCACCCGCTCGGCAGTACATGGAGAACCTCGTAGCGCCCTGGTCCGCCCCGCTCGTGCGCGCCGGAGAGATCGCCTACCCGCTGCCGCGGGAAATACCCGTCCCATGGGTCGCGCTGGACGATCTCGGCGCAGCCGTCGCGGCCTTGATCACTGCGACGGCTCGACCCCCGCTGCGAATCGTGGCGGGCCCACAGGCACTGACGGGAGACGAGGTCGCCGCCGAACTCAGCGCAGCCCTCGGACACCCGGTGCGGTGGAATTCCATATCTCCCACCGCTTATCGGGAGATGCTCGCCCCGCACCTCGGGATCGAGGCCGCCGAAGGCGTCGCCTCGGTATACACACCGCCACCCCCGGGAGCGCCGACACCTCCGGAACCCGATCCGTCGGTGCTCGAGACCGGAGCCACCAGCCTGCGTGACTGGGCGGCGCGCCAGGACTGGCGGGCGGATCAGTCGTAAAGTCCCTCGGCTCGCCACGACTCGTCGCTGTAGACGAGCAGCAACACCCGGACCTCGCCCGCGTCGCCGCCCAGCTGAACCTGGGCGCGGGCCGCCGCGGCGGAATCGGGGACCCACCAGTGCTCGTCCATCGGCCACGGTCCGGCCCAGCCCGCCAGCGGCCAGCTGCGGCTGCCCCAGTGCAGGCGGGCCGGGTCGGCGGTGAACAGGCCGCGCTCGGTGACCAGGACCGGCGTTCCGTCGGCCGCCTCCAGGCGCACAACGGGACGGTTCAGCAGCAGCACCGCGGGGGCGGGTTCCGGTAGCCGGCCGGGCCATGGCAGCTCCGGATCGGCCGCGGGCACCCGTTCGTCACCGAGCACGACCATGGTGACGCGTTCGGCGGGACCGCGGCCGCCGCTGAGCACTCCCACCTGGACCGCCTCGCCGCCGAGCAGTCCCTGCACCCGGACCAGGGCGCGGCGGGCGCGCTCGTCCTCCTCGCCGACGCCGCCCCACAGACCGAGTTGCAGCGCGCCCGCCCGCACGACCTCCACGGGTTCCAGGCGCAGCAATGTAACCGGTGCGGTGGGGCGATCGCGGCGGGTCAGCCAGCCGTCGAGCTGCCAGCGCACCCGGTCGGCGGTGTCCTCGGGGGTGAGCGGCTCGGCGCACCGCCAGATCCGGGAGAGCTGTTCGCCCGCTTCGGTTTCGGCGAACACCGCGAGCCGGGTGCAGGCCAGCGCGGCGTCGGACAGCTTGGCGTGCAGCCGGGTGGCGAGCATGCGTCCCGCGAAGGCGGCCACGTCGACCCGGTCGATCGGCGGGTCGCAGCGCTGCTCCACCGCGAGCTCGGGCGGCGGGCGGCGCGCGGCGGGCGGGCGTTCCGGGACGGCGCGCGCGCTGCGATGCGCGAGCACGGCGTCCGCGCCGAAGCGGGAGGCGACCTCGGCGGGGCCGAGCGCCGCGAAATCACCGATCCGGCGTAAACCCAAGCGGTGCAACAGGTCCACCAGCTCGGCGCGCTCCGGCGCGGCCAGGCTCGGCTCCAGCGCGAGTTCGGACACCGCGAGCGGCGCCAGGAATTCCGCGCCCTCGCCGCACGGCACGATCGCCCCGCGCCGCGCCGCGATCACCGCTGTGGACAGCTCGTCGGCGATGCCGATCTGCGCCTCCACCCCGACCGCGGCCACCGCGTCGACCAACCGTTCGGCGGCCGTCTCCTCGGACCCGAAGAACCGGGCCGCCCCGCGCGCGCCGAGCACGAGCAGCCCGGGCCGCAGCACCTCCACGCCGGGCACCGTGGCGTCCACGGCCGCGACCACCGGCTCGAACAGTCGCGCATCCCGATCCGGATCCGCCTGCACCAGAAACAATTCCGGGCACCGCGCCTGCGCCTCTCTGCGTCGCAGCCCGCGCCGCACCCCCTCGGCCCGCGCCACCGCCGAGCACGCCACCACCCGATTGGCGGACAGCACCGCCACCGGCCGCGTCGGCGGCAGCTCGGCCACGGCCGCCGCCGCGACCGCGGGCCAGTCCTGACACCACACCGCGAGCACCCGCGTCGCGCCACGCGGCCGGATCACGGTGCCGCACCACCACTCTGGACACCACGGCGGTCGCCGCACCGCTCCTCTCGGAGACGCCGCGTGGCGCCGGTCTCCGGGTGACTCATGACGCCGCACCCCGCGCGATCGGCAGTTCGACGGGCGCGGGCGAGGTCTCCTGGGCGAACCATTCGACACGACCACCGCTGGGGCGCAGTTCGACTCGTCCGCGCCGGGGCAGGCTCGCCCGGTGCCGCGCCTCGACCTCGAGGCTGAGGGAACGCAGGCGGCCGTGTCCGGTGCCGAGACCGACGTATCCGGCGATGCGGGCGTCGAGGCGCAGAGTGGGGTTGGGCCAATCGCCGTCGGCGACGATCAGGGTGGCGCCCTTGCTGCGGGCGCGAGCGGCGAGCACGCGGGTGCGCGCCGGGGGGACGGCGACGCCGCCGAGCCCGAGTACGACCAGGTCGAGGCCGTCCAGCAGCACCGCGGCCACCTCGACCGGGTCGGGGCCGGGATCGGCGATCACGGCCAGCCGTGCCAGCTCGGCGCCCATCTCCGCCGCCGCGAGCAGACCGAATCTCGGCACCCCGACGACCGCGGCGTGCCCGCCGTGCTCGGTCACCGCGGCGAGCAGACCGGCGAGCAGCGAACGCGCCCCCGTGTAGGCGACCACGGAACCCTTGCCGAGACCGCCCTCCGGCAACAATTCCGCAAGGGCCCGGGGCACCGGTAGCGGTTCGCGGCGCATGTCCTCGGCATGCGGGACGCGCGCGGCCGCCGACTCGCCGCGGCCGGGGATGGCGGCCATCCGACTGCGCAGCTCGGCCAGCTTCTGTTGTCTATCTGTCTCCCCCACCCGCACGTCCGAACCCATCACAACCACCTACTTCCCACGATGGACTCCGAGGCGAAGCGAGCGGACCGACCCCACCTCCACGCGGAGGAACGGAAGCCAGCACCGATCCAGCTATCGATCTCTGATCGAATATACGTTCGATACGCCTCAAGTAGAAACCCACCCCCGGAATGCCGTCAAGAGCACCGGACGCGCCCGGGATCACCGCGCACCCCGCGCCCGGCTTTTTCCGGCGCCGAACGCCAGGCCGCCCGAAAAGCGAGGTATCGCCGTAACTTGTTCTCGCACCGCCACTTGTCGGCGCAAGAGGCGCGGCGACGCGGGGATATTCGGATACCCTGCACACCATGATCGATCGCCCCCGTCCCATCGTCGGCCCCGAGTATCTGGTCGCAGGCCGCTACCGCCTGAAGTCCAAGCTCGGCGGCGGCGGCATGGGCGCGGTGTGGCTCGCGCACGACCGGCTGCTCGACCGGGAGGTCGCCATCAAGCAGGTGCTCTCCACCGCCGAACTGCCCGAGGCCGAGGCCACCGAGGTGCGCAATCAGATCATGCACGAGGGCCGGGTCGCGGCGAAGCTGTCGCACGAGCACGCCATCGCCGTCTACGACGTGGTGCTCGAAGCGGGCGAGCCATGGCTGGTGATGGAACACCTGCCCTCGCGCAGCGTGGCGCGGGCGCTGGCGCTGGTCGACACGCTGCCGGTGATCGAGGTCGCACAGATCGGCGCCCAGGTCGCCGACGCGCTGGCCGCCGCGCACGCCGTCGGCATCGTCCACCGCGACATCAAACCGGGCAACATCCTCGTCGCCGACCGCGGCCAAGCCGTCGGCATGGCCAAGCTCAGCGACTTCGGCATCTCGCGCGGCGCAGGCGAGATCTCCGACGAGCCGGACGGGATCATCACCGGCACCCCCGCCTACCTCCCGCCCGAGGTGGCGCGCGGCGCGCAGCCGACCGAGGCCAGCGACGTGTTCTCGCTCGGCGCGACGCTGTACACCGCGATCGAAGGACAGCCACCGTTCGGCTTGGACGAGAACAGCGACGTCCTGGTGGAGCGCGCCGCGATGGCCCAGATCATTCCGCCCTCGCGCAGCGGCATCCTCACCAACGCCCTGCTGCACATGATGGAGCCCGCGCCGCAGCGCAGGCCGACCATGGCCGAGGCACGCGACGAAATCCTCACCGCCGCTTTCGGTCCCGGTACCGGGCCGTATATCCTCGGCACCCCCGTGCGCACCGAAGACGGCACCATCCCGCCCTGGGCGGCACGGAATTCGGCCTCGGGCCTACGCAGCCCGCACTCGGCCCCTCTCCCCCGCCCTCACCGCACCGCTCCCAACCCCAGAGCCACTACTCCTGCCGCCCCCCAGCGCGCTCCCAAATCCCAACCCAACAACGCCCCCCTGGCCATAGCCATCGGCCTCTTCATCGGCCTGCTCATCATCATGGGCATCATCATCATCGCGCTGTAACGGCACATCGCAGACGTTCCACACGCCTCGCAGGGGTATCCGCTGCGAAGCGTGTGGAAGGTTTGCGAGGACTAATCGATGCGGCGGCGATGCGCCCAGCGGGTGAGGGCATTGCGATTGGACTGCTGGGTTTTGCGGAGCACGTTGGAGGCGTGCGTCTCGACGGTCTTCACCGAGATGAAGAGGTTCTCGGCGATCTCGCGGTAGGTGTAGCCGCGGGCGAGCAGGCGCAGGACCTCGAGTTCGCGCGGAGTCAGCGAGTCGAGTTCCGGGTCGAGCGGCGGTTCGGGGACCGGGGACTTACCGGTGAACGAGTCGAGCACGAATCCGGCCAGTCGCGGGCTGAAGACGGCGTCACCACCGGCGACCCTGCGGATGCCGTCGGCGAGTTCGGCGCCGGAGATGGTCTTGGTGACGTAGCCGCGTGCGCCGGCGCGGATCACCGCGATCACGTCCTCGGCGGCGTCGGACACGCTGAGCGCCAAGCACACCGGGCCGTCCTCGATACCCGCCAGCACCGCGACGCCACCGCCGTCCGGCATGTGCACGTCGAGCAGCACCACGTCCGGACGGGTGGACTTGATCCCGGCGATGGCCTCGGACACGCCGCCCGCCTCGCCGACCACCTCCATGTCGGCCTCGCGGCTCAGCTCCGCGCGCACACCCGAACGGAACACGGCGTGATCGTCGACGAGAAAGACCCGCACGCTCACCTGCTTCTCCTCACCTTCGGTGGAGCGACCCACCCTGACTGCGCCGACCCACCAGGAGGAGGTCCGCATTCCATCGGTACCACACCGCGGGCCCGGCCACGACGTTGTCCATCGCCCGCGACTCGACCGAGTGCGACCGCTTGCCGGTTCCGCGACTACTTTCCGGACCGCACCGACTGCCTGACGCGCTCGGTCGGCGGATCGCCGGCCCCCGCGGCGTCGGTGACCGCGCCCTCGTGCGCCCCGGAGTCGCTGCGCGGCATGAAGATCCGCACCTCGGTGCCGCGACCGGGAGTCGACAGGATCTCCACCTGGCCGCCGCGGCGTTCGATCCGGCCGCGGATGGATTTGGCGAGGCCCTGCCGGTCCTGCGGCACCGCGGCGACGTCGAATCCGGCACCGCGGTCGCGCACGAAGACGCTCACCTGGTGCGGCTCCGCCTCGGCGAACAGATCGATGGTCGGCACGCCCGCGTGCTTGGCGGCGTTCACCATCGCTTCCCTGCTGGCGCCGAGCAGCGCGGTGAAATGTTCCTTGGGCAGGCCGTTTCCGGAGTCGTCGACGTCCATCGAGACATCACCGACCGTCACGGGGGTGACCTTGACGCCGTGCTGGTCCTCCACCTCGCCCGCGATCGTGCGCAGCGCCGCGGCCAAGCTCGACTGCGCGGGACCGGAATCCTCGAACAGCCACCTGCGCAGTTCCCGCTCCTGGCTGCGGGCCAGCCGCGCCACCTCCTGCGGGTCGTCCGCTTGACGCTGGATCAGGGCCAGGGTCTGCAACACGGAATCGTGCAGATGCGAGGCGATCTCCTCGCGTTCCTCGTTGCGGATGCGGGCCGCGCGCTCGGTGTTCAGCGCGCGCATCATGCGCAGCCACAGCGGGACGGTGAGCAGTCCGGCGCCGATCAGGGTGACCGCCACCGCGATCAGCGCCGAACCGAGCGAGCTCAGATCGATCCTGGCCAGCACGACGACGCCGAGCCCGAGCACCACCATGGTGGCGCCCGCGACGACGCGCGCCCAGGTGATCACCGAGGGGTGCGCGGGCAGGCCGAGCAGCGAACGGGGGCCGTCGGTGTCGTATTCGCGCCAGACCAGCGCGGCGCCTACCGCGACGACGACGATCGGCACGATCACCTTCGCCGCGACGGTGCCGTTCATCAACCACGAGACCGCCACCGAGAGACCGAGCCCGAGCAGCGCGAGACCGATCGCCTGGCGTCGCTCGGTGCCGGTCGGCTTGGCCGAATCGGCGCCGCTCGGGGTGAAGATCCACAGCAGGCCGTAGGCGATGATGCCCGCCCCCGCCAGCGCGGAAAGCAGCACGAACGCCATCCGCACCTTGAACACGTCGAGCCCGAGGTGGTCGGCGAGACCGCCTGCGACACCGCCGACGATCCGTCCGCCGGACCGGCGCACCAGCCGCAGCTGCGGATGTCTGCCGAGATCGAGCACCGGGGCGGGTCCGAGACCGCGCCCGCCGCCGAAGCTGCGGGAGGCGTCGTACCCGGGCGCGCTCCCGAAGCCCGGAGCGGCGCCGCGGGCAGCGTCGAACGCGGGACCAGTCGGGTGCATGCTTCGATACTGGCACGCTCCCCCGACCCCGGCCATCAGGAATCACCCTGATCTCGCCCTCATCCCCGCGGGGATCGCGATCCGGGCACACCACGTTGTCCTTCTGGACCGACTATCCCGTTGAACTGCGGAAACAAAGGTCCACCGGTTCGCCCGGCCTGCTGACCGATCCCGGTACGCAGAACCGCCCCGCCGAAACCCGGACTTTCCGGTCCAGCCGGAGCACGATCCGGACGCACCACGCCGTCCGGACCGGACAAAGAACCCTGTTGAGCTGCGGAGATGCAAGCATCCGCCGAGTTGTCGCCCGGCCGTCGAGCCCGACCGGCGGCACGGGCCCGCCCACTCGCCTCGCCGGTCCGGAAAACCCGCACCGACGCCGCGACCAGGGCTTTCCCGCTCACGACCCGCTTGCGGCGCTGGGCCCGGACATCGACCGCCCCATACCTTTCCGTTGGGTCGCCGAAGACCCGGTCACCACCGGGATCACCCGGTTCGATCACCCGCATTTCGGCGGGAAAGCACTTCGGGGAGGAACACATGAAATACATATCGGTATTCGCGTCGCTGTTCTCGGCCGCCGTCCTGGTGGTCTGCATGATCCTTACGGGGAGCCCGTTCGCCGGGGCGGCACCGATGGCGCCGCACGAGAAGACGGTCGAAGGGCCGAACGGATTCCGGTTCACCGTCGGACACTCCGATCAGGCCTTCCATCCGGTGGCCCCGCTGAACGGCATACCGACCAATCGGGAGGTGTTCCTCGACGACACGTTCTACGGCCGGATCGACGCGGGCGGGACCGGAACACTGAAGGCCGGATACCTGGTCGCCTGTGCGGTCGACCTGACCGTCGGCATCGACCTCGGCGCGGCGATCGGCTTCGACGCGGGATTCCAGGTCGGCGGCTCCAGCAGCGGCGACTCGGCCTCGTCGAGCGTGGACGCGAGCCTCGGCCCCGACCTGCACATCGGCGCGAGCATCGACCTGTCGATCACGCCGGGCAAGGTCCAGCCCTTCGAGGTCGGTACCAAGGAACTGCCGCCCGGTGGCACCGGCTACCTCGTCAGCCGCGATTTCCACGTCTCGGTGCAGGATTGCGGCGGTCCGCTCACCATCCGCTCGTACACGATCGTCGACGCGCAGTCGTCGGAAGTCAGCGGGCGCGAAGCGGTCTACGGCGACCCGATCTTCCTGTGAGGTCGAGATGGAAGGCGGTGCGCGATGCGGCGCACCGCCTCTGTCGAGGAGGTGAGCGGCGGCCCGGCCGGGTAAATTGTCCCTGTGTTCGTACCGCCCAAACGTTTCCGTGGGCACGCGTGACAGGGGACGCGCTGCGGGGGGAAATTCGTTCGCCACGAGCGATTTTCGCTGAACGATTCGCCGACCTGTATGCCGCTGCGGGCAACCCGACGCTGCGCAGGGTCGCCGCCCAGGCGGAGAACCGCATGCGGGCCGCCGCGGCGGCGAACCCGGCGTCCGCCCAGCGGATCAGCGACTGGAAGGCGGGCCGAAATGTGCCCGCCCGCTTCGAATCCCTGCTGCCGGTGGTACTGACGCTCATCGATCTCGCGAAGAAGCGCGGCGCCGCGCTGCCCGCGAAACTCGCGGACCCGCAGGAGTGGAAGCGGCTGTGGACCGCGTCGAACTCCTGGACGCCCGACGACGCCGACGACGCCGTGTGCCCCTACCTCGGCCTCCAGTCCTATCGAAACACCGACAGCGACATCTTCTTCGGGCGCGAGCGGGTGACCGAGGAGCTCACCGAGCTGGTACGGAACACTGGGCGCGACGGTGGCGGAATCGTCACGCTCATCGGCGCATCGGGAGCCGGTAAGTCTTCGCTGCTCGCGGCGGGGTTGTCGTCCGAACTCGCACGGGGACAAGGTAACTGGCACATCGTCACAGTGACGCCCGGCGCGCATCCGCTGGACTCGTTGACGAAGGCCCTTGGCGGGCAAGAGAAGAACGCCGCGAGCACGGAAACGGCAAAGTTTCCTGGCGTACAGGACAGGGACGTCGCGGACACCGACTCGGCGAAGCCCTCGGGCGCGCAAGGCAAGAACTCTGTCCACACCAACTCGGCGAAAGTATTCGGCACGGAGGACAAGGACTCCGCTGGCATCGCCTCGGCGAAGACTGTTGGCGTGCTGGGCGAGAACTTCGCGAGCACCGACGCGGTGAAAGCATCCGGCGAGGACCGCGCCGCCGCGACTAGGTCGACCGATGGATCGCTCCTGCTGATCATCGACCAATTCGAAGAGCTCTTCACCGTCTGCGCCGACGAACAGGAGCGCGACGAGTTCCTGGCGCTGCTCGATCGGCACGCCACGCAGACCGACAACGTCGCCGTCGTGCTCGCCCTGCGCGCCGACTTCTACGCCCGCTGCCTCGACTATCCCGTTCTGCAAGAGTCCCTGGAAAAGCGCAGCTATCTGCTCGGCCCCATGCGCGTCGACGAGCTCACCGAGGCGATCACCGGCCCCGCCGAACGCGCGGGACTGAAACTCGAACCCGGACTCGACGAACTCGTCATCACCGAACTCTGCGGCCTCGGCGACCATCGGACCCGCCAGAGCTACGACCCTGGCGCCTTGCCGCTCCTCTCCCACGTCGTGGCCGCCACCTGGCAGCACCGGGAGGGACGCAAACTGACCGTCGCGGGCTATCGCGCGGCGGGCGGTGTGGTCGGCTCCGTCGCCGCGACCGCGGAACAGGCGTGGAGCGAACTGTCCGATCCGCAGCAGTCTGCCGCGAAGGACGTCCTGCTCGGACTCGTCACCGTGGCGCGCGACTCCCGCGACACCCGGCGCATCGCGGTGCGCCCCGCACTCCAGCAGCGCAGTCCCGACCCGCTCTCCGCCGCCACGGCGCTGGAATTGCTCGTGCGCACCCGGCTTGTGACGTTGGACGCCGACTCGGTGTTCCTCACCCACGAGATCGTGCTCGACGCCTGGCCGCGACTGCGCGCCTGGATCGATGAGAACCGGGTCGGCTATCTGGTGCGGCAGCGGGTGGAAGCCGATGCGGTCGAATGGGATTCGATGGGGCGTGATCCGGCGCTGCTGTATCGGGGGTCCCGGTTGGAGGCGGCGCTCGACCACGCCGTGGCGGCCGACGGGGTAGTCCACGACTTCCTGCACGCCTCGCGCGCATCGCGCGGCCGGACCCGCCGACGCACCTCGCTGACCCGGCTCGGTCTCGCGTTGGCGGGAGTGGTGCTGTTGGTGCTCGGCCTCACCGCCTACACCCAGACCGAATTCGGGGAACGACAGCGTGCGGAGAAGAATTTCGCCGCCGTGCTGACCGAGGCTCAGCGCCTGCGCGCCATCGATCCCTCGCTGTCCGCGCAGCTCTATCTCGTCGCCGAACGGATGCGGCCCGGCGACGAGGCGGTGCGAACCCAGCTGCTCAGCGCGCAGAATCAACCACTCGCGACCACCGTCTCGGCCCACGTCAACGGGTACGTCGAGGTGACTCAGCAGCCAGGGGGTGCGCTGTTGGCCTCGGTCGACCACGACCGCGTCGCCTACCTGTGGGACACGCGCAACCCACAGCACCCCCGCAAGCTGACGCAGCTCCCCGGCAAGATCTCGCATGTCGGGTTCAGTCCGATCCGTCGCGTGATGGCGACGAGCGGCAACGAGGTCACGCGGCTCTTGGACATCTCCGAGCCGGGCACACCACGACAGTTGGCCGAGCTGCCGCGCGCCGAGGCTGGACCGTACGTGGCCACGAGCTTCAGTGCGGACGGCAACATCCTCGCCGCCGTGAACGCCGACTCGGTCACGCTGTGGAACGTCACCGATCCCGTTCGCCCACAGCTTCGGCAGGTGCTGCCGCTTGGACGAGACATCAGTGCCGACGTGCTGTTCAGCCCCACCGAGCCGGTGTTGGCCGTCCTGACGAACAAGCTGTCTACGACTACGCTGCCCAGCGACGGGCGGATTCAGCTGTGGGACGTCGGCCGCCCCGAGGGCATCGTGCCGATCGGATCGCCGATCGAGGCCGACACGGCGGCACTGCGCCACATGGACTTCCGCCCGGACGGGCGAATTCTCGCCGTCGGCACGGGCGACGGGTCGCTGCGACCCAACCGGCAGGCGGAACAGGCGGCGGTGAGGCTGTGGCGGGTCGGGCGAGATATATCGCCCGCACCGATCAGCGCACCGGTGGATATCGGCGAGTTCGTCCTGTCGTCGTTCGCCTTCAGCCCGGACGGCCTGGTGCTCGCAGTCGCCACCACCAAACGGGCGGCACTGTGGACCGTAGCGGATCCGTCCCGGCCCGCACCTATCGACGAGCCGCTGGCGATCAGTCCGGTGACCTGTCGGTACTCGAACGGCTTGGCGATGCCCTGCCGCGGCGGTCCCACCGACCTGGCGTTCGGTTCCGACGGGCGGACCCTGACAGCGAGCGGCCCGGACGGCAACCTGCGCGTCTGGTCGATGCCGCCTGGACTGGTGTCGGGCGCGGCAGAGAAGTCGGCTTTTCCGTTCTTCGACGCGGCAGGCCACCGCGCGGTCACCTATTCGGGCGCTGACGCGAGCGAGATCTGGGACACCCGAGATCCGTTGCGGTGGCGGCTGCTAGGTCGCTTCACGCACCAATCCGGCAGCTACCCGTCCAAGGTCAGCCCAGACGGCACTACCCTGCTCATCACTTCGCTCGGACGCCCCATCGCGCTGTATGACATCTCCGATCCGGCGAACGTGCGTCGTCTCGGCGACTGGGCGAAAATGCTGGAGAACACCGACCACTACGCGATCCGGCCGGATTGGCGGGTCGCCGTGACGTCACACGACGACTCGCTCCAAGTGTGGAGCCTCCAGGATCTCGCCAACCCCACCCCGCTCGGCGAAAAGGTGTCGGTCGCCGGCGCGAGAGACATCGCATTCAGCAGCGACGGCAGCCTCCTCGCGGTCCGCACATTAGTGCCGGGCCATGTCGTGTGGGAGCCACTCACGTTGTGGGACTTCGCCGATCCGCTACGACCTATCCCGCTCGGCAACGCCCTTCCCGACCTGGACACCAACCTGAGCACCGCACAGTTCGCTCCCGATGGCCGGACGATGCTCCTGGTGAACAACCAGCTGATGCAGGTGTGGGACATCGGCGACCGCAGCCACATCCAACCGATCAGCGCGCCGATCGTCGCGGACAGCCTTTCGGTCGACCGTATCTCCTTCGCCGCAGACTCCCGCAGCGCCGTCATCACAGGTGGCGACAGCCGAATAACCCTGTGGGACTTGACAGATCACGCCAATCCTCGACAGGTCGGCGCCCCCATTGCACCGCCGCGCGACGGTGAGAACTGGACCGCCCAATTCCTCCCCCACGGCAACCACCTCGTCATCTCCGGCGGAGGGCTGCGCGTCTGGGACCTCGACATCTCCCATGCCATCGATCGAATCTGCAACGTCACCGGCTCCCTACTGACCGAGGACTTCTGGCAACGCCACCTCCCCCAACTCCCCTACCGCCCACCCTGCTCCTGAATCACACCCTCTTACAGGGACTTTCCAAGCATTCCTTCAGGACCGCCGACCATGCTGAAAGCGACCACGGGGGCAGTCCGTGGTCGCGCCGGGTAGGGAGCCCGGGCGTGGAACGAGGGGGATACCCGTATGTATGGGAAGTCTGGGCTGGCCGCTGTCGCGATCGCGGTGGGTTGCCTCTCGGGGCTCGCACCGCAGGCGGCGGCGGTCGATCTCGCACCGCACGAGAAGACGTACTCCGCCCCGGGCGGGCTGGAGTTCACGGTGGGCCACACCGAGCATGCGGCCCGGCCGACGGGATCGCTGAACGGCATGCCGACGAATCGGGACGTGTTCCTGGACAATACGTTCTACGGGCAGGTGTCGGACGGAACCGGTCACCTGAAGACCGGGTACTTCGTGGCCTGCGCGGTCGACCTGAAGGCAAAGCTCGATCTCGGGGCCGAGGTCGGCATCGACGCGGATGCGAGCGCGCACCTGGGTTTGACGCCGGAGTCGCTGCTGCCCGGGGTGGACGTGAGCGTCGGGCCGTACCTGAGCGCGGGGATCGGCGTCGATCTCTCGATCAGCCCGGGCAAGGTGGTCGACGTGCCGGTCGGCGAGAAGGAGCTGCTGCCAGGGAGCACGGGGTACGTGTTCAGCCGGGACCGGCGCGTCCACGTCGAGGATTGCGGCGGGCCGTTGACGGTGCAGGCTTACGCGATCATCACGGCGGAAACGCCGGAGGTGACCGCGGACGGCGCGGTGTTCGGGGATCCGTTCACGATGTGATCGCCGGGGCCCGCGCCCGCCCGTCCAACCGGATCAGGATGTATTTCAGGGTTCCCCCCGATGCGCCGCGCCGCTGGTCAGCCGCACCATGGGGATTATGACGAGAACAACCTTCGGCGATCAGCTGCAGCAGATGTGGCAGACGCGGCCCGTCCGGTTGCCGCGGCAGGGTCCGGTCGCGGGCGTCGCGGCAGGATTCGGGCAGCGCTACAACGTCGACCCGGTGCTGGTGCGGGTCGCGTTCGTGGTGTCCACCTTCTTCGGCGGCGCGGGCATCGTGCTGTACCTGCTCGCCTGGCTGCTGCTGAACGAATCCGGGGATCAGTCCTCGGCCGCCGAATCGCTGTTCGGCAAGGGACACAGCTCACAGTCGCAGACGAAGACGGTCGTGCTGATCGTGGCGCTGGCCATCGCGGTCACGACGGTCGGCCCGTTCGGCGTCGGGCTGGCGGGCTCCGGAATGATCAGCCTGGCCCTGATGCTGGCGGGCTGGTGGATGCTGTTCATGCGGTGCCCGCAGCCGCCGCCGGGCACCAGCGCACTCGACGGCGGTTTCGCCGACAGCGGGTTCGCCGACGGCCTCGCCGCGACGGGCTACCCCGGAGCCGCGTTCCCGACCGGCCCGCTGCGCAACCCCGGTTACCCGGTCCCCGACGTCCCGCCGGTGTACAGCCCGTACACCAAGCTGCCGGACGCCTACGTTCCCGACACACCGCGCGAGCCGGAGGCGGAGACCCCCGTGCTGCGCGCCGATGCGCCGGAGACCGTATCGCTGGACAAAAGCGTCGACGAACCCGCCGAGGTGACCGACGCGAAAACCGAAGTGCTCGAAGCGCGGACCTCGTCACCGCAGCCGAGCGCCGGGGAATCGCTTTCGCTGGAGAAGCCCGACGCCGAGCCGAAAGCCCCCACCGAGCCGAAGACGCTCGCGGAACAGCCTGCCCGTATCCCGGCCCACCCGACGCCCGCGGCCTTCACCGGCGTGACCCCGCCGTCGTGGGATCCGCTCGGCGTGGCGCCGCTGGCCTGGGACCTGCCCGAGCCGACCCCGGCCCGCCCGGTGGTCGCCTTGCCGCCGAAGCGTCCCCGTTCCCGGCTCACCCCGGTCGTGCTCGGCCTGGCCATCCTGGCCGCGGCGGGTACGGGCGCGATCGCCGCCGCGGGCGTGGACTGGATGACGCCCGGCCGGATCGCCTCGGTGGCCCTGGCCGTGATCGGCCTCGGCCTGGTGCTCGGCGCGTTCCTGCGGCGCGGCTACGGCCTGCTGGTCGTCACCGCTCCGCTCGCCGGCTTCGTCATGCTCGCCTCGATGATCGGACCCATCGAATTCGACAGGGGCGCCATGGGCGATCACGTCTGGACGCCCGCGACGATGGCCGAACTACAGCAGGATTACCGGATCTCGATGGGTTCGGGAACGCTCGACCTGCGTTCGCTGAACCTGACCGAGAACCGGACGGTGAACGTCGATGTGCAGATGGGCGAGGCCCGCATCCTGGTGCCGGCGGGTATGACCGTTCGCACCGATTGCACCGTCAACATGGGCGAGAACCTGTGCCCGCAGGGCGTCACCGGTCCGAACACCCCGGGCGCCCCGGTGCTCGACCTCGATGTGGACATTCATCTCGGCAGTGTGGAGGTGCAGCGTGGCTGAACAACCCCGCCCCAAGGACCCGACCGAAGGCCGAGGACCGTCGGCGTCCCTGCTGATAGTCGGCCTGCTCGCCCTCGCGGTGAGCGTCTGGGGCTTCATCGGCCCCACCGCGACGGCCAGCGGAGCGATCTCCTTCGGCTGGATCGTCGTCATCGCCGCCATCGTCGTCGGCGTCCTGCTGGTGATCTCCCCCCGCAGACGGCACTAGCGCGATGGCCCGAGTCGCACAGGAGAACCTCATGGCGCGAGAACAATTCGAGACCGACGCGGCCGATCCGACGCCGCCGCAACGACCGGGCACGCCCGTCGCGCGGGTCGTGCCGGTCACGCCGGCCAGGGCCCACGCCGGAGGCGGCACACTACTCGGCCACCTCGTCCTCGGCCTCGGCTGGAGCCGCGCCGAGACGGACTGAATCCCGAAACGCCGACGGCCCCCGCACACCTCGTGTGCGGGGGCCGTCGAGGTCTCAGGGGATCACTCCCACTCGATGGTGCCCGGCGGCTTGCTCGTGACATCGAGCACGACGCGGTTGACCTCGGCGACCTCGTTGGTGATACGAGTCGAAATGCGCTCGAGCACCTCGTACGGCAAACGGGTCCAGTCGGCGGTCATGGCGTCCTCGCTGGACACCGGGCGCAGCACGATCGGGTGACCGTAGGTGCGGCCGTCGCCCTGCACGCCGACGCTGCGCACATCGGCGAGCAACACCACCGGGCACTGCCAGATCTGGCGGTCCAGCCCGGCCGCGGTGAGCTCCTCGCGGGCGATCGCGTCGGCCTGCCGCAGCGTGGCGAGACGATCACCGGTGACCTCGCCGACAATGCGGATTGCCAGGCCCGGACCCGGGAACGGCTGGCGCGCAACGATTTCCTCGGGCAGGCCCAGCTCGCGGCCGACCGCGCGGACCTCGTCCTTGAACAGCAGCCGCAGCGGCTCGACGAGTTCGAACTCCAGATCCTCCGGCAGCCCACCGACATTGTGGTGCGACTTGATGTTCGCGGTGCCGCTGCCGCCGCCGGATTCCACCACGTCCGGGTACAGCGTGCCCTGCACCAGGAACTCGACCTCGGGCGCCTGCCCGTCCTCGGCGCCGTGCTCGGCGACGACCTCGCTCACCGCGTCTTCGAAGGAGCGGATGAACTCGCGGCCGATGATCTTGCGCTTCTCCTCGGGATCGGTGACGCCCTTCAGCTCGCCGAGGAACTTGTCCACCGCGTCGACGGTGACCAGCTTGGCGCCCGTCGCGGCGACGAAATCCTGCTGCACCTGCTCGCGCTCGCCCGAGCGCAGCAGGCCGTGATCGACGAACACACAGGTCAGCCTGTCACCGATGGCGCGCTGCACGAGCGCGGCCGCGACGGCGCTGTCCACACCGCCGGACAGGCCGCAGATCGCGTGCCCGTCGCCGACCTGCGCGCGGACCTGCGCGATCAGCGCGTCGGCGATGTTGGCGGGCGTCCACGCTGACGGGATGCCCGCGAGCTCGTGCAGGAAGCGGCTGAGCACCTGCTGACCGTGCGGCGAGTGCAGCACCTCGGGGTGGTACTGCACGCCCGCCAGGCGACGGGCCCGGTCCTCGAACGCGGCGACCGGCGCGCCCGCGGTGGTGCCGGTGATCTCGAAGCCCTCCGGCGCGTCGGTGACCGCGTCACCGTGGCTCATCCACACCGGCTGGATGGTGGGCAGACCACCGTGCAGCAGGCCGCCGTCGATGTTCAGCTCGGTGCGGCCGTACTCACGGGTGCCGGTGTGCGCGACCGTGCCGCCCAGCGCCTGCGCCATCGCCTGGAAGCCGTAGCAGATGCCGAAGACCGGAAGCCCCAGATCGAAGAGCCGCGCGTCCAGCTGCGGCGCACCCTCGGCGTACACGCTGGCCGGGCCGCCGGACAGAATCACCGCGAGCGGGTTCTTCTCGGCGATCTCCTCGACGGTGGTGGTATGCGGAATCACCTCGGAGTACACACTTGCCTCGCGCACCCGCCGAGCGATCAGCTGGGCGTATTGGGCACCGAAGTCGACGACGAGGACCGGTCTCTGGGATTCTGCCACAGCCACAGTCTAGTGAGCCGGGTGCGCGCCCGAACCAACGGGCAGGTCCCCTGTGCAGGCACGTTGTCTCCGACACACCGGGCGCCCTCGGCCTCCTCCGACTATCTCGAAGCGGGCGGCTCGAATCCCGCATCGACCGGGCCGCGGCTCGTTATCCTCTTGCTCGTGCCCTTCGCCCGTGCGATAGACGCCGACATCCATTACGAGGACAGCGGCGGCAACGGTCCGGTGGTGTTGCTCGCGCACGAATTCCTCATGGACCGCACCATGTTCGCTGCACAGATGGCCGCGCTCGCGCCGGAATTCCGGATCGTGTCCTGGGACGCTCGCGGGCACGGACGCACCAGGGATCAGGGCCTACCCTTCACGTACTGGACCGCGGCGCGCGACGCGCTCACCGTGCTCGACCAGCTCGGCGCCGAGCGCGCGGTGTTCGGCGGCACGGCGCAGGGCGGCTTCACCGCGCTGCGCGCCGCGCTCATCGCGCCCGAGCGGATCGCGGGACTCATCCTCATCAGCACCGAGGCGCACGGACCGACGCCCGAGCAGTCCACGGCCACCCAGCGCTTCCTCGACGAGTGGTACGACGACGACAGCAGGGAGCACGCGGTCGGCCGGCTCGCCACCTGGCTGATCGGCGACGACGACTGGTATCGGGCGATCTGGACCAAACGCTGGCTCGGCCGCGATCGAGACGGCATCGAGGTCGCCGCGGGCTGCCTGCTCGCCAGGGAGTCGGTGCTCGACCGGCTTCCCGAAATCACCTGTCCCGCATTGGTCATCCACGCCACCGACAGCGGCATCACGCACGACCGCGCTAAACAACTGGCCGCGGGCCTGGCGTCGGCGACCTACGTGGAGATCGCGGGCGCTCGCCTCGCGGTCACCATGACCCACCCGGAACCGGTGAATCACACGATCCGGCAGTTCCTCCGCGACCACGTGATGCCAACGCACGCGCGGTGACGCCGGTTCGCACAGCCGACGAACAGCGCTGAGCCCGCGCCCGATCGGTCGGGCGCGGGCTCGAGGCGAACGCGGACGGCCTCAGGCGCGAACGCTGAGTCCGACCTTCTGGAACTCCTTCAGGTCCGAGTACCCGGCCTTCGCCATCGAGCGGCGCAGGCCGCCAACCAGATTCAGCGAGCCGAACGGGTCGTCGGACGGACCGAAGAGCACCCGCTCCAGGCTCGGGCGCACCTGCTCGGTGGACTCGCCGCCCAGATCCCACGGATCGTCCACGTGCAGCAGCGAACCGCGCGGCACCGACGGGTGCGCGGCCGCCGACGGCCAGTACCAGCCGCGGCCCGGCGCCTCGGCGGCCAGCGCCAGCGGCACCCCGAGCATGGCGGCGTCGGCGCCGCAGGCGATCGCCTTCGCCAGCTGACCGGAGGTGGCGATATCGCCGTCCGCGATGACGTGCACGTAGCGGCCGCCGGTCTCGTCCAGGTAATCGCGGCGCGCGGCCGCGGCATCGGCGATGGCAGTGGCCATCGGCACCCCGATGCCGAGCACCTCGCCGGTGGTCGTCGCGCCGGGGTAGGAGCCGTAGCCAACGATCACGCCCGCGGCGCCGGTGCGCATCAGGTGCAGCGCGGTGCGGTGATCGCTGACACCGCCCGCGACCACGGGCACGTCCAGCTCCGCGATGAAGGTCTTCATGTTCAGCGGTTCGCCGTCACCGACGTGCTCCGCGGAAATGATGGTGCCGTGCACGACGAGCAGATCGATGCCCGCCTGCAACAGGGCGGGCGTCAGCGCGCGGGCGTTCTGCGGGCTGACCCGCACGGCGACGGTCACGCCCGCCGCACGCACCTCGGCCACCGCGGCCGCGAGCAGATCCGGCTGCATCGGCGCCGCGTGCAGCTCCTGCAGCATGGCGACCGCGCGCTCGTAACCGCCCTTGCCGACCAGCTCGAGCAGCTGATCGATCTTCGCCTCGACGTCGGCGTGCCTGGCCCACAGGCCCTCGCCGTTGATCACGCCGAGCCCGCCGAGACGGCCGAGCTCGATGGCGAACTTCGGCGACACCAGGGCGTCGGTCGGGTGCGCGAGGAACGGAATCTCGAACCGGTAGGCGTCGAGCTGCCACGCCAGCGACACCTGCTTCGACGAGCGGGTACGCCGCGAGGGAACGATGTCGACATCGTCCAGTTCGTAGGTACGCCGGGCCGTCCGGCCCATGCCGATTTCGACCATGTCGCGCACTTGTCTGTCCTTTCGGTGTTTATTTACGCGCTGGCGCGCGCGTGTTCGCGGCCGTGTCTTTGGCGCGCTGGCGCGCGCGTGTTCGCGGCCTTTTATGTCTCGCTTCCGAGCGGTCGAGACTCGCGACTGCGTCGCATGCGCTTCGACCGCTCGGAAGCGAGACGGCCGCGAACGGGCTCGTAAGACTCGCCCTCGGGGTGGTCGGGAGGGAGCGCCCGTGCGGGCACGTCGACTCGCGAACAGGTTAATCATGCACGGGGTACCCACTCGGATCGCAATCGCGTCCTGTACCTCGCGCCGAAAACCGGAATGTGCACCGGTGTCCTGAACTCGACCGGCGACTCCGTCAGGGCCCCTTCCCCGCGCCGCCCGCGGCAGCCGGGCCTGTGATGGCAGGTTGCCCGGCTACCGAGGCTCGCGTCGGTCGGGTCAGCCGCGGCCGGTGTAGTTCGGCGCTTCGACCGTCATCGTGATGTCGTGCGGGTGGCTCTCCTTCAGGCCCGCCGCGGTGATCTGCACGAACTGCGCTTCCTGGAGCTCGGCGATGGACTGCGCGCCGGTGTAGCCCATGCCGGCCCGCAGGCCGCCGACGAGCTGGTGGATCACCTGATTCACCGGGCCGCGGAAGGGCACGCGGCCCTCGATGCCCTCGGGCACCAGCTTGTCCTCGGCGAGCACGTCGTCCTGGAAGTAGCGGTCCTTGGAGAACGACTTGGCCTGACCGCGGCCCTGCATGGCGCCCAGCGAGCCCATACCGCGGTAGCTCTTGAACTGCTTGCCGCCCACCAGGATCAGCTCGCCGGGCGATTCGCCGGTGCCCGCCAGCAGCGAGCCGAGCATCACGGTGGACGCGCCCGCCGCGATGGCTTTGGCGATGTCGCCGGAGAACTGGATGCCGCCGTCGGCGATGACCGGAACGCCGTGCGGCTTGCACGCGGCGACGGCCTCGAGGATCGCGGTGATCTGCGGCGCGCCGACGCCCGCGACCACGCGGGTGGTGCAGATGGAGCCGGGGCCGACACCGACCTTCACCGCGTCGGCGCCCGCCTCGACCAGCGCGGCCGCGCCCGCCCTGGTGGCGACGTTGCCGCCGACCACCTGGATGCGGTCGCCGACCTCGGCCTTGACCTTGGCGACCATCTGCAGCACCTGCACCTGGTGTCCGTGTGCGGTGTCGACGACCAGCACGTCGACGCCCGCGTCGGCCAGGGTCATGGCGCGCGACCAGGCGTCCTCGCCGACGCCCACCGCGGCGCCGACCAGCAGACGGCCGTCGCGGTCCTTGGTGGCGTTCGGGTACTGGTCGGTCTTGACGAAGTCCTTGACGGTGATGAGCCCGCGCAGGCGGCCGTTGCCGTCCACGATCGGCAGCTTCTCCACCTTGTGGCGGCGCAGCAGCCCGAGCGCGGCCTCCGCGGTGACGCCCTCCTGGGCGGTGATCAGCGGCGCCTTGGTCATCACATCGGCGACGCGGCGGTCCTGGTCCACCTCGAAGCGCATGTCGCGATTGGTGATGATGCCGACGAGCGCGCCGGTCTCGTCCACCACCGGAAGGCCGGAGATGCGGAACCGGGCGCACATCGCGTCGACCTCGGCCAGCGTGTCGGTCGGGCGACAGGTCACCGGATCGGTCACCATGCCCGCCTCGGAGCGCTTGACCGTCTCCACCTGGGCGGCCTGGTCGGCGGCGGACAGATTGCGGTGCAGCACGCCCATACCGCCCGCACGGGCCATCGCGATGGCCATGCGCGCCTCGGTGACGGTGTCCATGGCAGAGCTGACCAGCGGGGTGCGCAGCCGGATCTCCCTGGTGAGCTGACTCGAGGTCTCCACCGAACTGGGAATCAGATCCGATGCGGCGGGCAGCAACAGCACGTCGTCGAACGTGAGGCCGAGCATGGCGATCTTGTTCGGGTCGTCGCCACCCGTAGGGGGGCGGACTGCCAGTCGTTCGCCCGGTACGGGATTACTCATTCGGATCGACCCCTCCTGGAACGTCGAAAGCGAGAGACGCCGGATGGACCGGCGTCGCGCACAACTGATGGGATGGACGGTGGCGGCGAGGTCAGCGTGTCGGGAACTGTCCGGCGCCTGCCACCTATGGTATCTGTCCCGCAAACTCGTCGATGAACTGAGCCCAGTGGGCGCAGCCGGGACGAAGTCCGGCGGAAGACCGCGCACGGCCGGAGTGGCAGGCGGAGGCGCGCCCGGTCGCGAAACTGGCACCCTACATAGCTGGCGCAGACCACCCTGTTCTGCGTACCGTGGGTGTGTGCGTGACCATCTACCACCTGGCTTGCCGCCGGATCCGTTTGCCGGAGACCCCTCCGACCCGTCCGCCGCGCTCGACGCTATCGAGCCCGGCGAGCCGCTGGATCCCCACGAGCGCCTTGCGGTCGAGGAGGATCTCGCCGACCTCGCGGTCTACGAAGCGCTGCTCGCGCACCGCGGAATACGCGGGCTCGTCGTCAGCTGCGAGGACTGTAGGCAGGACCATTACCACGACTGGGACATGTTGCGCGCCAACCTGCTTCAGTTGTTGGTCGACGGCACGGTGCGGCCACACGAGCCCGCCTACGATCCGACGCCAGAGGCGTACGTCACCTGGGATTACTGCAGGGGCTACGCGGACGCGTCGATGAACGAAGCATTCCACGGCGACGGGTTCGACGGCTTCGACAGCTGATCTCGCGATCCCGACACCCGAACACGACGAAATACCGACCGCCGGTCGGCAATCGGTCGACGCGCGCGTATTCGGGTGACGGCCCTCACGGCCTCCGCGACACGCCGACGCACGGCGTGCGCGCACTCCTCTTGTCGGTGTCGAACGACACACGATCAACGACACGCGATCACGGTGAATATCCAACCTGCGACCGGCCGGACACCCGGCAGGCACCGGGGGAAGACGAACTCGCTTACGCCCGAGCTCAGTTGCTCGGAGTGTGGCTGACCGAGGGCGCGGTCGGAATGTTCACCGTGCCCGGCCCGTCCTCCAGGATCGGCGACCTCGTCGCCGGCTGAGTCGGTGCTTCGACATCTCCGCCGGTCGGCACGCCGACCGTCGTCGGCGCCTGCGTGGTGGGCGGCCCCGGGTTCGGCGGCTGTTCGACAGGCGTGGTCGGCACGGTGGTCACCGGCTGTTGCGTCGTCGGCGCGGTCGGACCACCGGTCGGCCCGGTAGGTCCGGTCGGTCCAGCCGGCTCCACGGTGGTCGGCGGCGTGGTCTCCGAGATCGGCGGCACCATCATGTTGGTGATGGTGGTGGTCTCGCGGGCAGGCTGCGTCGGCGTGGTGGTGGTGGAACCGGTGGCGCCGGTCGGCCGCGGCTGGTTCGTGGTGGCCTGTTCGAGCGCGGCCGCCGCCTCCGGCGACAGCTCACGCAGCTGTGTGAGCAGCTTCTGCCACTCGGACTCCAGATCCTGCTTCTTGCCCGAGTCGCTGACCTGGTCGACGTTCACCGACGCGCGCTCCAGCAGCGCCTTCGCCTGCGCCGGATTGCGCTGCGCCAGAGCCTGCTCGGCCTGGTCCAGCTCGTTGCCTGCGCGCTGCACCACGGTGGTCTGCGCCTGCTCGCTGAACACGACCTCTTTGACCCGCCACAGCGGATCGCCGGGCTCGGCGCTGTAGGAGAACGCCGTCACACCGCCGAAGACCAGTGCCAATGCCGCCGCGGTTCCCGCGATCGGACCGACAAGCCGAAGACGGCCACGGTTGACTGCGCCGACTCGAACCTTGCGCGCGCCGATCTCCTGGTTGACCGCGGCAACGACCGCGTCCAGATCCGGTGCGCTCGGCAGCGGCGGCGAAATCAGTTCCGCACGCCAGTCAGCCAGCAGTGCGGCTAGCTGAAACTCCTCCGCGCTATCGGTCTGTACCGGTCCATCGCTGGCGATGGCGTCGATCAGAACATCGTCACGGCGTACCGCGGCGATGTCCACCGGTCCGGTGTCACCAGTCCCCCCGGCGTAGGGACCGCTATTTCGCGATCCACGTCGCGCCTTCCAGTCACCCCGACCGCGCTCGCCATCCCTAGCCATACATTTCACCTGCCCTCGCCACTTGTGACTTCAGTTTCGCGAGCGCCCTGTGCTGGGCCACCCGTATAGCGCCCGCCGTACTGCCCACGGCGACCGCGGTTTCTTCCGCTGACAAACCCATGACCAATCGCAGGATCAGGATCTCTCGATGCTTTTCGGGGAGAGTCGCGAGCAGACGGTTCATCTGCCTACTCGTCTCCGATTCGAGAGCTCGCTGTTCCGGTCCTTGGTCGGTGGATATGACATCTGGTACTTCGGCCATCGCCTCCGCCTTGTTACGGGCGGCGTTGCGGTGTGCGTCGGCGACCTTGTGCGAAGCGATTCCGTATACGAAGGCCATGAAGGGCCTGCCCTGGTCCTGATACCTGGGCAAGGCTGTCATCACGGCCAGACATACCTCCTGCGCAACGTCGTCCGCGGAGAGCTGTCCACGCTCCGCCGCGCCGATACGCGCGCGGCAGTACCGGACAACCAGCGGGCGGATCAGCTCTAGTACCTGAGCTAAAGCGGATCTGTCGCCCTGCGCTGCGGCAGCGACGGCGAGGTCCAACTCTTCGCCCGTGTGCGTCATCGTCAGAGATATTCCTGGCGTTACAAGTGGCACGGGCCCGATGACCTGTGCTTCCGCGGATGTGGCGGAACGGATCTAACAATAGCGATAGGCGACGAGGAACCGAGCAACATGGTCACTTGTCTCGAGAACGTCTCGCCGACCGTCACGCGGCGCCCGGTGGCCGAAAACGCCCGCCACGACGGGCGATTCCCGCGGCGCACGCTGCCGCCTCGCCCGCGGCGCCCGGATCCGACAAGCCGGAACGCAGCATCGCGCACGCCCAGCGCAGCGGAAGCAGATCGTGCTCCCGGCATTCGGCGGCCACCGTGTCGGCCAGCACTCGGGCGTGTTCGACATCACCCGACGCGGCCGTCGCCGCGGCGACGAGGAGCCGGGACTTGACGCGGTGCCGCACCGACGGCGCGGCCTCGGCGAGGGCGAGGGCTTCGCGCGCGTGCGGCAGCGCTTCCCGGGCCGCACCCGACGCCAACGCGGTCTCGGCGCTGACCCAGTGCCAGCGGATCCAGGCCCGCCATCGCAGGCCGTCCGGATCCAGCGCGGCGCGGCTCCGGTCGAGCAGCGTGCGCGCCAGTGCGAGGCGGCCGGCGCCCAGCGCGTCGGCGGCCAGGCCGGTGAGGGCGTCGCACATCGCGTCGACGCGGTCCGGCGCGGACCCGGCGGGCGCGAATGCGAGGTCGCCGCCCGGCAGCGCCAGCGCGGCCGCACGTCCGTCCGGGCCGGACGCCGCAGCGTGCCAGCCGAGTTGACGCAGCAGCGAGCCCTCGGTGCTCGCGGCCAACGAGAGCAGTACCGGATCGGCGGTCCGCCGTCGCATCGCGGACAATTCCGCGCGGGCCGCGGCGTAGCGGCCCTGTCCCCCGAGAATCACCGCCCGGAGCCAGGAACTCAGGGCGTCCTCGGCGGCCGGCAACTCGGCAGCGGCGAGGCCGGGACGAGCCCCGAAGGCTCCCATAGCGAGGACTTCATATCGGACATCCACGGTCGGAACTGGCGCGAACACGCGCGAACTCTATCCCGTCCGCGGCCGACGACCGCGCGTAGTAAATGGCGGCTCGAAGACCTGGCTACTTGTCAGCATTTCTGGTACGCCGCCCATGTTTCCATCAGGTAAATCTCGTCTCAGCATTGCGAGATCATCCGCGACACAAATTCACGCGCGTTTCGCGCAATTAACCTCCGCGCCCCGTTTCCGCCATATGGGCTGTGCTCGCGCACAGCCCGTACGGTGGCCACCGTCACTCCGGTTACCTGTCCCCCATGGAACCAGTAACCTGTGAGCGGTCCCAAAAAAGACTCACGACCTGCGGAAACCTTGACATACTCGACACAAGCAGCTACCCGCCGCGTTCTAGCCAACCGAACAGTATCACCGGAACCCACGTTAAAAGTAAACAGCGGGTAGGTTAAATCTCGCCATTGCCAGATTTCGAAAACCAGTGCGTCGAACTATTGACGGAATTTCGCGGCTACCCCTAACGTAACTCATCGCCACGGACGGCGCCGCGCGAAATTGCAGCGACCGGAAGGGCGAGCCGAGGGACACCGCCGATCGCACGTGTCCCCCACCTGTTGCAGTCAACTGCTCGACAACGCCGACGAGCTCGCAATACGAGGAGTTCACCATGCCCATGCCGACCCACCTCCCCGGACCGAACGCCGACGTCTGGGACTGGCAGATGCGCGGTTCCTGCCGAGGCGTGGACTCCGCCGTGTTCTTCCATCCCGACGGCGAACGCGGCCGCGCCCGCACCGCACGCGAGATGCGAGCCAAGGAGATCTGCCGCGCCTGCCCGGTACTCATGCAGTGCCGCAGCCACGCGCTGAAAGTCAGCGAGCCCTACGGCATCTGGGGCGGCATGTCGGAGACCGAGCGCGAGATGCACGCGCGGCGCAACCGCCGTCGCATGGCCGTCTGAGCCGCGACCAGCCATCGCCGCAGCCACAGCGCGAATCCGCGACCCATCCGGACCGCGTGGCGCGCCGAATGCCTAGCAAATAACCGGCCACTGAAACACCAGAAACACGATCCCGGCCGAACCCGATGGCACACCGCTGTCCCGGTCCGGAACCGACGCCGACGCGCGGCATCAGGCGGTCACCACCGCCGTACCCGCGGTCGCGGCGAGCAGGAGCCGCGCGATTGTCGGCCCGGTGGCGATCGGTTGCTGTTGGCGTGTCACATCTGAATTCGCCCGGCGTTTGGGAGTTCACCGCAAAGTAGCTGAGCTGCTTGCGGTTTGCTGGCACCCCACTGGAAGGAGGCGATAGCGGCACGCTACGGTAGTGACCGATGACACAGAATGGAGCGTTGTGACAACGCGGCCGCCAGCCGCAGAGGGCGACTCGTTCCGAAGAGAAGCCTTCCCACCGAGTGTGGATTCTGCGGTGTCGGCACGCGCAGCCGAAAGCATCGAACTAGCCGCTCTCTTGCATCGCTGCGGCCAGTCCGACCAGGAAGCTTTCGCCGAACTGTACGACCGAACGTGTGCGCGCGTGTTCGGTCTGGTGCTCCGGGTGCTACACGATCCGGGGTACGCGGAGGAGACCACGCAAGAGGTGTATCTCCAGCTCTGGCGTACCGCAGCCAGTTTCGACCCCGCGAAGGGGTCGGCGGTGACGTGGTTGATGACGCTCGCCCATCGGCGTGCCGTCGACCGGGTCCGCGCCGAGCAGGCCCATACCCTGCGCGAAGTCGCGTACGGGATAAGGGTTCTCGGCAACGAGTTCGACGAGGTGATCGAAGAGGTCGAGCGCAGGCTCGAACAGCAAGCGGTCCTCGAGGGACTCACCGGCCTCACGGAAACCCAGCGAGAAGCCATCTCGCTGGCCTACTACGGCGGCCGAACTTACGCGGAGGTGGCCACCTATCTCGGCGTAGGGTTACCGACCGTCAAGTCCCGAATTCGGGATGGATTGACACGACTGAAGAAAAGTTTGGGGGTGACGTGAGATGAACGAAGCCCAGATCGATCTCGCGCACACCGTCGCGCTCGGATCGATCGACGACGAAGACCATCACGCGGTACAGGAATTGCTCGACGGCGAGGATCCGGTGCTACACGCCGAGTTCATCGCGGAGGTGCGGCAGGCCAAGGATGCCTTGGCCGCGCTCGCGGCGGTGACGGCCACCGCGCCGCCCGCCGCGCTTCGCGGTCGGTTGCTCGCGGCCATCGCTGCCGAGCAACCTCCCGTCGCCTCCTGAGCTACACCCCCAGTCGGCGCGCCCAGGGCTGCGCCACGGCACCGATCTCCGGTGACCTCGCGCGCTCCCGCGCCGATCGCCGAGAGACCGCTCGCCATCCCCGCCGGAGCTTCCGCGCGCGACCGCGTCGTCTGCTGCGCCGAAGTCTCCGCACCGGGCCGCTTCCCGCGCGTCTCGCGTAGTCCCTTTTCCGCGCGATCGACCCGACGCCTGTCGCCTCTCACGATCCGCAGCGGGCTTGCCGAGCGGCGCACCGACCCCCACATGACGAAAAGGCCCCCGGATTCGAACATCCGGGGGCCTTTCACACGCTCGACGCGTCAGTGCGCGTGACCGTGATGACCGTGGTCGTGCGCCTCCTCGGCGGGCTTGTCGACCACGGCGCTCTCGGTGGTGAGCACCATACGGGCGACCGACGCGGCGTTGACCACCGCGGAACGGGTCACCTTGACCGGGTCGACCACGCCGTCGGTGAGCAGATCACCGTAGGTGAGGGTGGCGGCGTTGAAGCCTTCCTTACCCTCGGAGACCTTGCTGACCACGACGGCGCCGTCCAGGCCCGCGTTGGTGGCGATCCAGTACAGCGGCGCTTGCAGCGCCCGCCGCACCACCTCGACGCCGACGGCCTCGTCGCCGGACAGCGAGTCGCGCAGCTCGACGAGCTTGGCGCCCGCCTGCACCAGCGCGGTACCGCCGCCGGGGACGATGCCCTCCTCGACCGCGGCCTTGGCCGCGCTCACCGCGTCCTCGACGCGGTACTTGCGCTCCTTGAGCGCGGTCTCGGTGGCCGCGCCGACCTTGATCACCGCGACGCCGCCCGCCAGCTTGGCCAGGCGCTCTTCGAGCTTCTCGCGGTCCCAGTCGGAGTCGGTGGCCTCGATCTCGCGGCGCAGCTGCGTGCTGCGGGCGGCGATGTCCTCCGCGGTGCCCGCGCCGTCGATGATCGTGGTGTCGTCCTTGGTGACGACAACGCGCCGGGCCTTGCCGAGCACCTCCAGGCCGGCCTCGCGCAGGGTGACGCCGATGTCCGGGTTGACGACGGTGCCCGCGGTGACCACGGCCAGGTCGTCCAGGAACGCCTTGCGACGGTCACCGAAGAACGGCGCCTTCACCGCGACGGCCTTGAGGGTCTTGCGGATGGAGTTGACCACCAGGGTGGACAGCGCCTCGCCCTCGACGTCCTCGGCGATGATCAGCACGGCCTTGCCGCTCTCGGCGATCTTCTCCAGCAGCGGAAGGAGGTCGGGCAGGGAGCTGATCTTCTCGCGGTGCAGCAGCACCAGGGCGTCCTCGAGCACCGCCTGCTGGGTGTCGGCATCGGTGACGAAGTAGGGCGAGAGGTAGCCCTTGTCGAACTGCACGCCCTCGGTGACGACGAGTTCGGTCTCCAGCGTCGAGGACTCCTCGACGGTGACGACGCCGTCCTTGCCAACAGTGGTGAGCGCCTTGCCGACCATCTCGCCGAGCTGCTCGTCACGCGAGGACACGGTGGCGACCTGCGCGATGGCCTTCTCGCCGGAGACCGGGGTGGCCGCGGCGAGCAGCGCCTCGGAGACCGCCTCGGCGGCCTTGGCGATGCCCGCGCCGACCACGATCGGGTTGGCGCCCGCCGCGACGTTCTTCAGGCCGCCGCGCACCAGCGCCTGGGCCAGCACGGTCGCCGTGGTGGTGCCGTCGCCCGCGACGTCGTTGGTCTTGGTGGCGACGCTCTTGACCAGCTGCGCGCCCAGGTTCTCGAACGGATCCTCGAGGTCGATGTCGCGCGCGATGGTGACGCCGTCGTTGGTGACGGTGGGGCCGCCGAACGCCTTCGCGAGCACCACGTGGCGACCGCGCGGGCCGAGGGTGACCTTCACCGCGTCGGCGAGCTTGTCGACGCCGCGTTCCAGAGCCCGGCGAGCCTTCTCGTCGAACTCGATCTGCTTTGCCATAAGTCCTTTTCCTTGGATGCCTGGGCGGGTCCGGCCCGGTGGGGCCGTGCGAACCCGCCCGGTGGGCTGAAACGACGTTGCCCCGGCCCCGCTGGGAGGGGAACCGGGGCAACGTCGTTACGACTCGATCCCGGGCGTGGCCGGGAAGCGCGATCCGATCCGGACCGCGCCGAGCGCGGTCACTTGCTGACGACAGCCAGCACGTCGCGCGCGGAGAGGATCAGGTACTCCTCGCCCTGGTACTTGATCTCGGTGCCGCCGTACTTGCTGTAGATGACGGTGTCACCCTCCTGGACGTCCAGCGGGATGCGCTTCTCGCCGTCCTCGTCCCAGCGGCCGGGGCCGACGGCGACGACGGTGCCTTCCTGCGGCTTCTCCTTCGCCGTGTCCGGGATGACCAGGCCGGAGGCCGTCGTCGTCTCGGCCTCGTTGGCCTGGACGAGGATCTTGTCCTCGAGCGGCTTGATGTTCACGCTCGCCACGTTGAGCCCTCCACTTTCAGGGGATTTACGGTCGTCCGGAACTGTTGTCCCGGACCATCGGTTCGGTCACGGTGCTGACCCTGCGCATAGCCCCGTCGTCGCGGGTGCCGGGACCCCTGCTCAGTAGTCACAACTGCTGACACCCGGCGAATGCGGAGGGCGGACGGTTACCCGGCCGTCCACGTTCACCAGTGCCACTAGCACTCTATACACGAGAGTGCCAGCGCTCAAGGCCGGGCGGTGCCAATGCGCGTCGTCGTCCCACTTCGCGACCCGCCGCTGTTCCGATATGCACTCACCAGGGTTGGTTGCCCCACGGCCTCAGGGCTTTCCATTGGTTCGGGAAATCTGTAACGTTCGGATAACGGATTGTGACAGTATTGACGACGGTCGTTCTTCGGCCGCCGAGTTCATCACGAACCGGCGTCCGAGGGAGGCATCGAGCGTTACGAAAGAACCAGCACAGCGTCACAGATCCCGTTGCGCCACAGCTTCACCCAGAGGGCAAGTCCACACGTGATCCAAGGCCGGTTCTCGCGACCCACCCGGACGTCGGTCCGGCCGGATCCCGAGTTCGGATCGCTCGCCGACCACGCGACGGTCCGGAAGTCCATTCGAGATGGTCGGCGACAGGATGACCATCCGCTCGAAGGGAGGTGAACATGCGAACATCCCTCGGCATCTCCGCCGGGAACGAGGTCGTGTGCTCGGCGCTGGTCGCCACCGCGCCGAACGGCGCCCAAAGCTTCGACTACCGCGTCGTTTCCGCCGACGCGGCCCATTCCGACATCGGTGATCTGGTCGCGTCGTCCATCGACCTGATGACCACCCAGCTACCGAGTCAGCAAGTGCCGCACGACATCGCGTGGCCCACTCAGCCGGTCGGCGTCCGATTCGCAGGCACCGGCTCGGTCGGGCTGGAAGCGGCGGCGGGCAGGCCGCCGACCAGCGTCGCCGTCGCCTACCGCAGCAAGGAGCAGGCGCAGGTGATCCGTTCGGCCACCGGCAAACAGCGTGAGCTGGAGCTGGTCCCGGAAGGCACCGCCGCGCTCACCTTCCTGCGCCACACCGGGCTGCTCGACCGCTACGAGACGGTCGCCGTCGTCGACCTCGGCGCGACCGGTCTGAGCGTCACCGTCGCCGAGCAGGCCGACGGCACCGTGCTTCGCTCCGAACGCATCCACGCGATCAGCGGCAACGCGATCGACGACCTGATCTACCACCACCTGGTCGACCTCCACTACGCCCGGCGCGGCACCAGGCCGAACCGCCGCATGCTGACCAACCGCGGCCGCGCCGCCAAGGAACATCTCTCGGTTTCGCCCGCCGTCACCATCGACCACGTCGCGGGCAGGCCGCTCAAACTCACCAGGGCCGATTTCGAGGAACTGATCGGAGATCTGCTGCGCGACACCGCCTTGTTCACCGCGGCGGTGTTCGCGCGGGCGCCCAAGTCCCCGGAGGCGGTGGCGGTGATCGGCGGTGGCGCCAACATCCCCGCCGTCCTCGAGACCCTCGAACGCGCACTCGATGTGCCGGTGCTCACCGTCGACGATCCGGAGGCGGTCATCGCCAAGGGCGCCGCGCTGGTGGCCGACGCCGCACAGCCTTCCGGGTTCCCGGTGGCGGCCGGGATCGGCGGCGACGCGCCCGCGGGCACCTTCACCAAGGTCATCGGCACGCTCGCCGGAGCCATCGTGGTGGTCGGCCTGGTGGTCGGCTACGGCTTCAAGACCTTCGCGCCGACGTCGGACGAGGAGGTCTCGCCCGCGGGTACGACGAGTAGCGCGCAACTGCCGCCGACGTCGGTCACAGTGCCCCCGCAGACCGGCGCGGGGACTGTCACCTCCGGCGGCCGCGAGACCACCGAGGGGTCCACCGTCGCATCGCCGCCGCCGGGCACCCAGGAGGCCGGTCTGCCGTCGACCCGCACCGGCGCCGTGTTCACACCGACGCCGATCCCGACACCGGCGCCGATCCCATCGGCCCAGCCGACGCTGCGCCCCGACCCGAACCTCCCGCCGATCCCGTTCCCGGAACTGCTCGGCCCGCTGCTGAATCCCCCTGGTAACCCCCTCTTGCCCACACAGCAGAACCGCGAGGAATACGGGCCGTCGACGAGCCCGGCGCCCCCTCCGGCGAGTGGGCCGCCCCAGGCGCCCGCACACACCAGGATTCCGATCCCGATGCCGCGCTCCAACTCGGGCTCCGCCGGGCAGGACACGACGAGCGCACTGCCGCTGCTCGAGGTCGAGTTCGCCCCGCACCGCTGAACGGCACGCTCGATCCGACCGAACGAATCACCCCCGGACGGAATGCCATTCGCTGGTAGACGATCCGATTCGGCCCGCAGGCAGCCAGATCGGCACCCGACAGCTCAGCCGATCTGGCTGACCGATACCGGCAACCCCGGATCGGTCGCGACGGTGAGGGGTGAGGGCTTCGCCCCGCCCGCGATGACATGCGCGCCGAGCGCGGCGATCATCACGCCGTTGTCGGTGCACAGCCGCGGTTTCGGCACCCGCAGCGTCAAACCCGCCGCGGCGCAGCGTTCTTCGGCCAGCGAGCGAATCCGCGAGTTGGCGGTGGCGCCACCGCCGAGCACCAGGGTGCCTGCACCCACGTCCTGGGCGGCGCGAATGGCCTTCATGGTCAGCACGTCGGCGACCGCCTCCTGGAAGGACGCGGCGATATCCGGGATCGGCAGGTCCTCGGGCGCGACACCGCTGCGCTGCGCGGCCTCCACGTAGCGTGCGACGGCGGTCTTGAGGCCGGAGAACGAGAAGTCGTAGCGCGGGTCGCGCGGCCCGGTCATGCCGCGCGGGAACGCGATCGCCTTCGGATCGCCGCTCGCGGCGGCCGCGTCCAGCGCGGGTCCGCCGGGGAAGCCGAGACCGAGCAGCCGGGCCACCTTGTCGAAGGCCTCCCCCGCCGCGTCGTCGACCGTGCTGCCCAGTTCGACGATGGGCTCGGCCAGATCGGTGACGTGCAGCAGATGGGTGTGCCCGCCGGACACCAGCAGCGCCACGCAGGGCGGCATCGGTCCGTGCTCCAACGTGTCCACCGCGACATGGCCGCCGAGATGGTTCAGCGCGTAGAACGGCACATCCCAGGCCGCCGCATAAGCTTTCGCGGCCGCGACGCCGACCAGCAGCGCTCCGGCCAGACCGGGGCCGATGGTGACCGCGAGTGCGTCGGGCTTGGCGATGCCCGCCGCCGACAGCGCCCGGCGCATGGCGGGCACGATCGCCTCCAGGTGCGCGCGCGAGGCGATCTCCGGCACCACGCCGCCGAAGCGCGCGTGCTGGTCGACGCTGGAGGCGACCTCGTCGGCGAGCAGCTCACAGCTGCCGTCGGGGTTGCGGCGGACGATGCCGACTCCCGTTTCGTCGCAGGAGGACTCGATGCCCATGACGATCACGACAGCACCTCGTCGGGAAGCGGGAGCGCGGTCAGTTCCGGCCTGCGCATGGTGTAGGCGTCGGCGCCGCTGGGGTGGTAGTAGTTCTTGCGCAAGCCGATGATGTGGAATCCGTGCTTGGCATAGAGCGCGATGGCGGGCGCGTTGTCGGTGCGCACCTCCAGGAAGACCGGTCCGCCGCGCTGGCCCGCCTCCGCGAGCAGCGCCTCGAGCAGCAGAGTGCCGATGCCCCCGCGGTGGTAGTTCGGGTCGACGCCGATGGTGTGCACCTCGGCCTCGGGGTGTGCTGCGTCACCGAGCAGCGCCACGCCCGCGTATCCGACCATCCGCCCGTCCTCGTCGCGCGCGGTGATGTAGCGGTTGTGCCGTCCGGCGAGTTCCGAGCGGAAGGCGACCGCGTGCCACGGATCGTCCTCCGGGAACAGCAGTTGTTCGAGTTCGACGCAGCGCTCGATGTCGCCCACGTTCATCGGCTCGATGCGGAAGGCGGCGGTGCGTACTTCGTCGTCCACCATCACGCTCCCGTCCTGTCGAGGGTGCGGTAGGCGTTCTCCACCGCGTCCGGCCTGCGCAGGTAGAGCGGCACCAGCGGTTCCGGCACGGCGCACGCGAGCAGCTCGGCGGCGGCGACGCGCACCAAGCCTGCGGGCGAGGGCGTCTCCACCGGCAGCACCGGAAGATCGAACAGGTCGACGTGCGAGGCGGAGCCCGCGACCGCCGCGGCCGAGTCGTGATCGAGCGCGGCGGGCTTGACCACGTCCGGCCCCGCGACGCGCAGCCCGGCACGGTAGCGCGCCCAGTACACCTCGCGCCTGCGCGCGTCGGTCACGACGAGCAGCTCGCCGTCGGCGGTGAACTCGCCCTGAGCGAAGACGTCCGAGGCGATCGCGTCCAAGCTGCACACGCCGTACACCGGGACGCCGAGGGCGTCACCGAAGGCGGCCGCGGTCGCCATGCCGACCCGCAAGCCGGTGAACGGGCCGGGCCCGATACCGGCGACGACCGCGGCGATATCGGTCCTGGAACGGCCTGCCTCGGTGAGGCATTCGAGGATCTGCGGGGTCAGCACCTCGGCGTGGGCGCGGGCATCGACCCGGACCCGCGAGGCGACGGTGCGCAGCTCGGCCGCGGTGACCGCATCGGGCGCGGCCTGCTCCAGTTCCACCAATCCCGCTGTAACGGCGGGTGTCGCGGTGTCGACAGCTAGTACAAGCATGATTGGCCCAACGATACCGGGTGGTACCTCGCCGCGGCGCGGAGCTACCGGGTAGCTAAACCCGGCGGCCGATCCGCCCGGCGCCCACTGTGACCTGCGTCTACTCGACCCACTCCCAGACCGCTGTTCGCACATCGGATTCCGGTTCCCTGGTCAGCAGGACGCGCAGGTGCCGCTCGGCCAAGTGCTCGACGACCCCGAGGCCCCACTCCACGACGACCACCGCCTCGTGCAGGTCGGTGTCGAGGTCGAGGGCGTCGAGCGCGTCCAGATCGCCGCCGAGCCGGTAGGCGTCCACGTGCACCATGGGCACCGGCGCGGCGCCGACGCGCAGGCCCGCGCGGTGCTGCCTGGCGATGATGAAGGTGGGCGAGCTCACTCGGCCCTGCACGCCGAGGCCGGCGGCGATGCCGCGCGTCAATGCTGTCTTGCCCGCGCCGAGCGGACCGTCGAGCACCACGAGGTCGCCCGCGCCGAGTTCGCCTGCCAGTTCGCGGCCCAGCGCCTCGGTGTCCTCCACGGTCGGCAGCGTTCGCCGTTGCTGCGTCACCGCCGCCCTCCGATCCGTTCTCGCCTTGCCGCTGATCCGGGTCGAGCGTACCGGCGCGGGTCGGCCCGGCCGCGATCAGCTTCGGGGTCGCCGGGACGGGCCTCGCTCACCCTGCCGAGGCCGCGTCGGCTTCGTCGGCCTCGTCGGCGCGGAAGAACCCGGCGCGCACCAGCAGCCGGTGCAGCGCGTAGTTGACGGTGTCGGGGAACTGCAGATGCGGCATGTGGGCGGCATCGGCGAGGCGGACCAGTTCGCTGTTGGGCAGCTCACGGGCGAGGGCGCGCGAGTTGCGGAACGGGATGACCAGGTCGTGCGCGCCGCCGAGCACCAGCACCGGAAGTCCGGCCAGCGTCGGCAGGGCGGCCGATTCGTCGTGCAGCTCAATGGCTTTCAGGAACTTGACGATCGTCTGCACCGGGGTGTCGTCGATCATCAGCGTGGTGAACCTGGACAGCGTCGGGCTGACCGGTCCGCGGAACGAGCTGACGTGCAGGATCGGCGTGATCAAGTGCCGCACCGTGGATCGACCGGCCTGCACCAGCGCGGGCGCGGTGTGCACCGCGAGCCGGAAGCCGTCGATCGCCGGGTTGCGCAGCAGCTGGGTGATGCCCGCCCCGGTGACCTCGGCGGCCGCCGTGGAGAGCAGCGCGATCGCGATCACCCGGCGCGCGAACAGCTCGGGGAACTGGGCCGCCGCGGCGAGCACGGCCATACCGCCGAGCGAGTGACCCACCAGCGCGACCGGTCCGGTGGGTGCGCTCGCCTCGATGACGGCGGCCACGTCGCGGCCGAGCTGCGCCACGGTGCAGCTCTCGGTGGCAGGCGTGCCGGAGCGCCCGTGTCCGCGCAGGTCGAAGAACACCAGGCGGGCCTGCGCGCCCCAGCGCTTCTCCAGATCGCGTCGCTGGAAGTGAAAGGACTCCATGCTGTTGCAGAAACCGTGCACGAAGACGACGGTGAGCGGCGCGTCGGCCGGACCGCATTCGCTGGTGGCGAGCCGGACGCCGTCCTCGGCGATCACCGCGCCCGCGCTGTCCTCTGTCATGAGCGCGAAGTCCTCGTCGCGGTACTCGTCGCGGCGCGCGGGCCAGAGCGCCTTCGCGCCCGCGCGGCGTAGCGCGTGCGCGCCCGCGAGCGCGCCGACCATACCGGCGGTCGCCATCCCACCGCGCCAGATGGTCGAGTGATTGTTGTTGCCCCGCACTACTTTCGGACGTCGCGATCGCATCGAGAACCCCTCACCTGTCAGCGGCACACACGTCGACGAGTCCAGCACACGGTGTCAGCGCGGGCAAGCCGGATCCGCTCCGATATGACGTCGCGCGACCCGTCCGCGCGGTGAGCACACGATCTCGTAGTGGATGGTGCCGAGCAGGTCCGCCCAGTCCTGCGCGCCCGGCTCGTCCACACCGCCGCCGAAGAGGATCGCGGTGTCGCCCTCCGCCACGCCCGCGGCGTTGTCGCCCAGGTCGACGACGAACTGGTCCATGCACACCCGCCCGACGTTGGGGCGTCGCATGCCGCCGAGCCACACCTCGAAGCGGCCGCTCAGCGGGCGGAACACGCCGTCGGCGTACCCGGCGGGGACGAGGGCGACGGTGGTGTCGTGCGGGGCGATCCACTGGTGCCCGTACGAGACGCCCTCGCCCGCGGCCACCCGTTTCACGAGCGCGACCTTGGCTTGGAACGTCATCGCGGGGCGCAGCCCGAAATCGCCCATCTCGGGGACCGGGCTGAGGCCGTACACCGCGATGCCCGGGCGGACCATGTCGAAGGCCAGGTCGGGCCGGGTGACGGCGGCGGCGGAGTTGGCCAGGTGCGCGACCTCGGGCGGCAGACCGTGCCGCTCTGCCTCGGCGATGGCCTCGACGAACCGGTCGCGCTGCACGTCGAGGAACGGGTGGTCGGGCTCGTCGGCGTGCGCCAGGTGGGAGAAGATCGCGCGGAAGCGCACGACGCCCTCCGCCACCAGGTCGCGCAGCGCGGCGAGGACCCGCGGGTATTCGTCCGGGGCGATGCCGTTGCGGTTCAACCCGGTGTCGACCTTGAGGGTGACCGTCGCGGTCCGGCCCACCCGCCGGGCCGCCGCCTCGACCGACCGCAGATGCGCCAGCGAGGAGATGCCGATCTCGATGTCGTCCGCGATCGCGGCGGCGTAGTCGGAGCCGGAGTTGTTGAGCCAGCACAGAATCGGCGCGTCGATCCCGGCCGCCCGCAATTGCAGCGCCTCCGGAATCGTGGTCGTGCCGAGCTCACGAGCTCCCGCCGCCAACGCGGTCCGCGCGACCTCCGCCGCGCCGTGGTTGTAGCCGTCGGCCTTCACCACCACCATCACCGCCGCGTCTCCCGCGTACTCACGCAGGACCCGCACATTGTGGGCAATGGCATCAAGATCGACGACCGTCTCCACTTGCGCACTCACAGCTGCCGATCCTGCCATTCCCGGGATCCGCGTCGCGAGGGAGTACCGATACCGCAGGTCATCGAGGTGTACCGGACGTCGGCGGCCCGGGCCCGAACACGGCGTCGGAGCCCTTTCGGACGGGTCGAGCGCGGCCGGAGAAGTGAAACATTGGCGTCCATCGGGACGGCATTCGCCCTCGTCAAAGCCGCTGTCGAGCACAGCCAACCTCCGGCAATCGCGAGGCGTCGCTACGCGCCTGTACCCAGCGCATCCGCGAAATGAAGGGGACCGCTGGTCGATCGTTCTGCGGCCCGAGCGAGCGACAACCGCTCGATCAGCTTCGGGCCGGGATCGACCCTCGATGACGGAGGAGCGAGCTCGACGGGACACCCGGGTCGGCGAACGCCGCGGTCGAGTGGGCAACCGGCGGCTTCAGTCGCTCAACGAACGCAGAGTGCGGATCGCCGCTCGGAGGTGGTTCAGAAGCGGGGTCGCCGAAGTGGGAGCGGCGGTCGGGTGATTCTCGTGGGCGGCGAGGTTGGCGGCCAGAGCATGCGCACGGGCGGCGGCCGCGGCGGACCAAGCGGGGTCGCGCCCTGCCGCGAGCAGGGCGCCGATGACGCCGGAGAGGACGTCGCCCGCGCCTGCGGTAGCCGCCCAGGAACCGCCCGCCTCGTTGACGAGCACCGGATGTCCCGGTGCGGCGACGAGGGTGGCCCGGCCCTTGAGGAGAACGGTGACCTGCCACTTCTCGGCGAGGTCGCGGACCGCTCCGACGCGATCCGCGCCCACCTCCTGCCCGGTCAGGCGGGCGAATTCCCCGGCGTGCGGCGTCAGCACCGTCGGCGCGGTGCGGCTGCGCACCAGCTCGGGTGCGGCGGCGAGCAGGGTCAGCCCGTCGGCGTCCACCACCACCGGCAGGTCGGTGGCGAGGATCTCCTCGAGCCGTTCGTACGCGTCCGCGTCCGTGCCCGCCCCCGGGCCGAACACCCAGGACTGCACCCGCCCGGTGTCGGAGACGCTCTGCGCCGCAATCACTTCCGGAAAGTGCGCGAGCACCTGCGCCGATCCGGTACCCGCGTAGCGCACCATGCCGGAGGTCGCTGCCACCGCACCGCCCGTGCACAACACGGCCGCACCGGGATAGGTCGCGCTGCCCGCGCAGATTCCGGTGACGCCCTGGGTGTACTTGTCGTCGGCCGGCCCGGGCACCGGCCACCGCGCGCCGATCCACGCCGGTTCGAGGGCTGCGAGATCGGGCTCGGGGAGCCGCAACCCGATGGGCACCAACTCGATCCGCCCACACCACGGCGCGGCCAGCGCGTGCACCGGCTTGTACGCGCCGAAGGCGACCGTCACCGCCGCGCGCACGGCGGGCCCGGTCACCGCGCCGGTGTCCGGGTCGACTCCGCTCGGCAGGTCCGCCGCCACGATCGGAACATCCACCCCCGCAACGAGTTCCGCGGCGCGCGGCCGCAGCGATCCGCGCCCGGAGATGCCGACGATGCCGTCCACGACCAGATCGGGCTCGCCGAGCTCCTCGCGCACCCGGCCGCCCGAGGCGCGCAGCGCGGCAAGCCCTTTCGCGTGCGCGCGAGCGGGATCGAGCAGCACGGCCGTCACCGCCACGCCCCTTCGGCGCAGCTTCGTACCCGCCCACAGGGCGTCACCACCGTTGTCGCCGGAACCGACCAGCAGCGTCACGGCCCGTCCGGCGACGCCGCCCGTGCGCGCTCGAAGCTCACCGGCGACGACCGTCGCCAAGCCGTGCGCCGCGCGCTGCATGGGCACACCCTCGGGCACCCTGGTGAACAGTTCGGCCTCGGCCGCGCGCACTTCGTCGGCGGTGAAATAGCCCCGTTGAACGGACATCGGCGCCTCCACTGGTTCGGAACCTGCGTGCCGCGAGCCTGCCGCCCGCATGTCCGGACACTACCGCCATGCACCGCGAAATCCGCCGTGCCGCAAGCCCCGGCGGTTCCCCGTCCACCCGGCGACTAGGCTCGGACATCATGTCGATGGTCAGCCGCGCCAAGCCCGCTCCGTTCGTCACCGCCTTCGCCGTGGCGGCGACGCTTGTACTGGCAGGCTGCGGCTCCGACGATTCCGCCACCGCGCCCACCACCACCGCGAAGGCCACGTCGGCGACCGCCGTCCCGACCGGCGAACGCAAGGCGGCCGCCGTCACCGTCGACGTGGACGACATGAAGTTCTCCCCCGAGAACGTCACGATCGGCATCGGCGACACCGTCACCTGGAAGTTCTCCGACAAGGCGCCGCACGCCGTGCAGGGCATCGGCGACAAGGCCATGGGCATCAACAGCCCGATCTTCGACAAGGGCGAGTGGAGCTACACCTTCACCCAGGCGGGCACCTACCGCTACCTGTGCACCCTGCACCCGGAGATGCGCGGCACCGTCACCGTGCAGTAGTTCCGGTCACACCGGCCGATACGCCCTGGTCCGCGCACCGCGCGCGGACGAGGTGTTCAGCGCCTCGACGGCCGCGACGAGCAGCGCGAATTCGGGGTCGGCCGGCGGTCCTCGCGCTGTTCACGCTCACCGCGCACAGCAAGCCCGCCGCCGCCGTCACCGTCGTGCTCGTGTTCGTGTTCGTGTTCGCCACCGTCCCGCCGCCGCAGAAACGGGTTCTCGATCAGGCCGCGGGCGCCCCCACCCTCGCCTCCGCGGTGAACATCGGCGCCTTCACCTCGGCAACGCGCTTTCGGCCCGGCTCGGCGGGCTGGTCATCGCCGCGGGCTACGGGCGCGGGCTACGGGTATGCCGCACCCAACTGGATCAGGACGGCGCGGCGGTCAGCGCGCTGGGGTTGGGCGGTGGTGTCGGGTGCGCTGGAGCGTGGAAGCGCTCGGGATGCCGACGATGTCGAGCGGGAACCCATCGCCAGTCGCGGGTGATGCGTGCGTTGAACGGGCCTCGGAGTGTCACTACTCCGAGGCCCGTCGGCGTTTGCCGCCGAGTCCGGTTGCGACAGCACGGATCCAGGTTCCGCGGCGTGCCCGCACTCTGCCGGCTGGGCGGCTCAGCCGAAGGTGATCAAGGTGCCGCGCGGCTGGGTTGGTCGTCCGCCGCGGCCGTCGTCTCGGCCGAAAGTGGCCAACGGGCCGGACGGCTTGTGGCTCGGTCGTTCGCGGCGGCAGCCGGGAGGACACGCCCGGCCGAGGTCTATTCGACCGTGACCGATTTCGCCAGGTTCCGCGGCTTGTCGACGTCGTAGCCGCGGGCCTGCGCCACCTCGGCGGCGAAGATCTGCAACGGGACGGTCGAGAGCAGCGGTTGAAAGAGAGTGGGCGCCGAGGGGATTTCGATCAGGTCGTCGGCGAACGGGCGCACCGTGTCGTCGCCCTCCTCCGCGATCACGATCGTCCGCGCGCCGCGCGCCTGGATCTCGCGGATATTGCTCAGCAGCTTGGAGTGCAGCACCGCGCGACCCTTCGGCGAGGGCATCACCACGATCACCGGCAGTCCGTCCTCGATCAGCGCGATCGGGCCGTGCTTGAGCTCACCGGCGGCGAAGCCCTCGGCGTGCATGTACGCGAGCTCCTTGAGCTTGAGCGCACCCTCCAGCGCCACCGGGTACCCCACGTGGCGGCCGAGGAACAGCACGGTCGGCACGTGCGCCAGCTCCCTGGCGATCGCCCGCACCTGCGGCGCCGTCTCCAGCACCCGCTCGACCAGCTTCGGCATGGCCTCCAGCTCGTTGAACTCGCGCGCCACCTCGTCGGGGTACTTGGTGCCGCGCGCCTGCGCCAGCGCCAGACCCACCAGGTAGTTCGCCGCCACTTGCGCCAGGAACGCCTTGGTGGAGGCGACGCCGATCTCCGGACCGGTGCGGGTGTAGAGGACCGCGTCGGACTCGCGCGGGATCTGCGCGCCGTTGGTGTTGCAGATGGCGAGCACGCGCGCCTTCTGCTCCTTGGCGTGTCGCACCGCCTCCAGCGTGTCGGCGGTCTCACCGGACTGCGAGATCGCCACCACCAGCGTCGACCGGTCCAGGACCGGGTCGCGGTAGCGGAACTCGCTGGCCAGCTCCACTTCGACGGGCAGGCGCGTCCAATGCTCGATCGCGTACTTGGCCAGCAGGCCCGCGTGATACGAACTGCCGCACGCCACCACGAAGACCTTGTCGAACTCGCGCAGCTCCTGATCGGCGAGCCGCTGCTCGTCCAGCACGATCCGGCCGCCGGACTCGTCGGTGGTGAAATGCCCGATCAGGGTGTCGGCGACGGCGGTCGGCTGCTCCTCGATCTCCTTGAGCATGAAGTAATCGTGGCCGCCCTTCTCGGCGGCCGCCAGATCCCAGTCGATGGTGAACGGGCGGGTGCGCACCCCGTCCTCGACGCCGGCGAAGTCGGTGACCCGGTAGCTGTCGGAGGTGATCACCACGGCCTGATCCTGGCCGAGCTCGACCGCCTCGCGGGTGTGTTCGATGAACGCGGTGACGTCCGAGGCGATGAACATCTCGCCCTTGCCGACGCCGACCACCAGCGGGGTGTTGCGGCGCGCCGCGACGATCACGTCGGGGTGATCGGCGTGGGTGAACACCAGCGTGAACGCGCCCTCCAAGCGGCGAAGCACGGCCAGCGCGCTGGCCGGGAAATCGCCCGCGGTCGGACCGTCGGCGTACGCATGGGCCACCAGGTGCACCGCGACCTCGGTGTCGGTGTCGCTGCGCAGCTCGACCCCGGCGTCCTCCAGCTCGCGCCGCAGCGGCGCGAAGTTCTCGATGATGCCGTTGTGCACCACGGCGACCTTGCCGGTGACATCCCGGTGCGGGTGCGCGTTGCGGTCGGTCGGCGCGCCGTGCGTGGCCCAGCGCGTGTGACCCATACCGGTGGTGCCCGCGAAGCTCACGGCCCCGGCTTCGGCCAGCTCGGCCTCCAGATTGGCCAGCCTGCCCGCCTTGCGCTCCACCGCGAGAGCGCCCTGTCCGTCCAGGATTGCGACGCCCGCGGAGTCGTACCCGCGATATTCCATGCGGCGCAATGCGTCAACGACGACGCCGAGCGCGTCCCGGTATCCGACGTAGCCAACGATTCCGCACATGGCTCCCCAGAGTACTTATCGGTTAACGTTCACGTCGTGTCGGCGTCTGTGAAATCGCTACTGAGCACCCTGACCAGCCGCGGCCCGCACCGGGTGCTGCGGGGAAATCTGGCCATCGCGGGCCAGCCCGGGGTCGTCTATACGCCCGAAAGCGGACTCGGTCTACCAGCTGTTGCGTTCGGACACGGCTGGCTCACCGGCGTCGGCAACTATCGCGATTTGCTCCAACACCTCGCGTCCTGGGGTTTCGTTGTCGCCGCTCCCGACACCGAGCGCGGACCGATTCCGTCACATCTCGGCCTCGCGACCGACTTGCTCACCAGCCTCGACATTTGCACCGGCGTCCGCCTCGGCGACGGCGAAATCAGCGTGCACCCCGACAAGCTCGCCCTGGTCGGGCACGGCATGGGTGCGGGCGCCGCCGTCATCGCCGCGGCGCAGCGCAAGGTCGCCGCCTTCGCCGCCCTCTACCCCGCGCCGACCGCTCCCGCAGCGGAAACCCTCGCCCCCGACCTCGACATCCCCGCGCTCGTCGTGGCGGGCGCCACCGACGTCTCCTCCGTCAGCTCCAACGCGTTCCCGCTCACCGCCGCGTGGGGCGGCGACGCGCTCCTGCGGACAGTCGACGGCGCCTCGCACAACGGCATCATCGAGGGCCGCCGCGCCCTGGCCGCCCTCGGCGCGGGCAAGCACGAAGCCAAAACCGCTCGCACCACCCGCGCGCTCCTCGTCGGCTACCTCAACTACACCCTCCTCGGCGACAAGACCTACAGGCCCTTCGCCGACCCGGAAACCGTCATCCCCCACACCCAGCTCGTCGACCCGAACGCGCCGCAGGAAGAAGAGGAACGGCCGAAGCTCTCCATCGGCACCCTCGCCCACTTGCTGCGGAAGTAAGAGGAGAGCGCCGCCCGCTCGAACGCAGGCGGCGCTCCCAGCCTTCAGACGCTCCCGGCCCTCAGATCAACCAGCTCTTCCGTCGGTAGTACTCCGACTCGGGATCGTCGTCCTCGTCGATCGGCGTGACGACGTCCTTCGACTTGCGTGCCGCGATGGACCTTGCGATCGCCTCCCGCTGCTCGCGCGCCTCGGCCGCTAGCCGCTCCTGTTCGGCCCTGGCCTCGACCTCTTGCCGTTCCTTCTCCTCGGCCTCGGCTTGGGCCTTGGCGATTTCTTCGCCGTGCTCTTCCCAGAACTCCCGCATCGCCGCCGCGGACTGCTCCGCGAGTTCGCGGCTCTTGTCGGCCGTCCTCCGGTTTATCTCGATCAAATCTTCTGAGATCGCTGCGGATATCCGGCGGCACTCGTCACCGATCCGCTCCATCTCCTGGGCGTAATTCACCATGGCTGCACTCCTAGCCGATCCCGATCATGCTGCGCGAGCCGGAATCACAATGGTCCCGCCTCGGCCAGCTGCGCACCGCTGTCGAACGGCTCTTCCGGTTCTGTGGTGTCCTCTTCGATGACAGGCGCCGGAATGGGCTCCGGCTTGTACTCGCCGTCCTCTTCCCGCTTGGTACCCGGCGGAACCGGCGTGGACCCACCGGGATTGCCGGTACCGCCCTCCGGATTCTGACCACCGTCGGCGGGCTTCTCCTCCCCGGGAGGAGGAGTCTCGTCCTCGCCAGGCTTCTGCTCGGTATCGGTGATGACCGGATTGCCGTTCTCGTCGAACTTCATGCCGTATTCGTGCGATGTGCCATCGGGATCGGTGGCGACCAGCTTCAACTGTCCGTCCGGTCCCATTTCGACCGTCACATGCTTTCCCGCGAGATCGAACTCGGCCTTCGCCTTGTCGTCCTTGTTCTCCTCGTCCGTCTTGGCGTCGTCTTCCGTCGGTGTGGTAGCCGCTTCCAACTGTTCCAACGCCGTGTCGACGCCGTCTTGAATGACACCGCTCAGCGCGCTGAGACCCGAGCTCAACCCCGTGGCAATGGTGCTCGCCGCCGAAGACAGCGACTCGGCCAAGCTCGCGAGACCCTCCAACGACACCGATTGCGTCGAGTCGTCGTCATCGTCGTCGGTCGTCGTGTCATCCGGCGTGGTGCTCGGACCAGGGTTGTTGCTGGGTCCAGGGCTAGGACCGGGGCTCGGGCCTGGATTGTTATTGCCTGGTGCGGGATTGGATGTCTTGGGTGTCCCGGCGGGCCGGGGATACGGCTCCTCGGAGATTTTCTTCACCGCGGTGATGATCAGATCGTAAGCTTCCGTGACCTTGGTATCCGTCTTGTCACAGGCTTCGATGAATTTCGTTGTCTTCGATGTGTAATCGGGCTTGAAGACGTTGTCCAGCCAGTGCTGACATCTGTCTTTGATCATCTGCTCGTAGGGCGAGCCCGGGAATATCACGCCACCCATGAAATTGTTTGTGACCCATCCTGTGAAGCCGTCTTTGGCCCCTTCCAGCATGTCGGGGAAGATACGGACGACCTTATTGGCCTCACTGTCCCCGGACCAAGTGTTAGTCCACGACACGCCCCCCGCTCCCGAGATGATCGCGTCTACATCCTCCGGCGTTTTGCCGTCGATCTTTACATGTTCGCCATTCTCCAAAATCTGGAGAACCTGGTCCGACTTGATTTTGACGGCCAAACGAAGGCTCTGCGGAGCCTTTTCGAAAGCCCCGAGGATTTCCTGGGCGATCTTGGCATCTGCGTCGGCCAGCCTGAGCTGAGTGGACATCATGTTCAGCGCCGCGGTCGCCGCGTCACCCTGCCAGGCCTGCGAAATGCTCTCCGAGGTCTTCGATTGCGCACCGTACTGCTCTTGCATCGCCTTGACGACCTCTTTCAAGGCGTCGACCGTATTCGTGAGCTTGTCCTCGTTCAGCCCGTTCTGCTCGTAGTACCGCTTGTGCAGGTCTTCGTAGCTCTTCAGGCTGCTGGGCAAGTCACCGAAGGCTCGTTTGTAGCGCGGCTCGAAGTTTTCGAAGTACAGCAGCATCCTCGATCCGTAGTCCAGCAGCTGCGCGATAGTGCTGGAGACGGGCGCATCAGTCATTCTTCGGTCCCCCAGGTCACTTGGTGTTCAGTTCGCTGGCACGCTGTTCGTCCACAGTGGAGTAGCTGACCACCGCGGCGCCGATCACGTCCGCGGTGGCGCCGCTCGCGTTCGACCAGTCGTCGATGCGTTGCCGCAGCGCTTCGAGCCCGCTCTGAATGTCCTTGCCTTTGCTCTGGTACTTCGTTCCGGCGTCGCCCGGCCCGAAGAGGTTGTCGCTGATCTTCTTGATCTGATTCTTGACGACGTCGGTCGACGCCTGAAGCTCGTTGCTCAACTTGCCGAGCTCACCGGTCTTCACACCAAGCGTGCTGCTCGAGTCGGTCATCAGTACGGGGCCCCTCCGTAGTCGCTTCGTCCGATCCCCAGCTCGGAACCCTAGGGAGCCTAGGCACGCCGAGAATCGCCTTACTTTCTTCGACGCGCTTGGGCGTTGCTCGGTTCCGTCGGATCTCTAGCACTGCGCCGCAGTCGTACAGAGAACTTACTGGGCGCCGGAACGAGGCTCAATCGGGCTCGTGGGGACGTGGACGCAGGTTCCAATGATCCGCACGGATGATGTGCGGATCATTGCAGCCTGCGGCCTGTTTCACCCCTCCATGGGGTCGGCGTTCGGGGGCCGTATGGGAGGGAGTGTAGTCGGAGGCGAGCGCAATCGTCGGGTTCCTCTGGGGGCGCTCGGCTTTCGGCCGCGTGCGGGACCGCCGTCGGACGAGTCTTGCCGGTGCGGAATCACGAGGCCGCGCGGCGCCTCTCGGAAGAGTCGGTGGCGGGTGGCTTTTGGCGGCGCACCCGCCGGCGGACTCGACTACTGCCCGAGTTTGCCCTGATCGGTGCGCACCCATTCGGAGGATCCGTCGGGGTGGCGGTGGAATTCCCAGGCGGCGTAGTCGCCGTCTTTTTCCACGACGGTGACGTGGTCGGCGAAGCCGTCGTGGTCGTAGTCGGTCCAGACCTGCATCGCGTCGTCGCCCTGGGTGGTGATGGAATCCAGGATGCCGTCGGCGTTGATGTCCTGGGTGGGCTGGTCCAGTTCGACCGCACCGAGTCCGCCCAACGGCGTGGACGCGTCGATGTCGGGTAGATCCATGCCCGGGAACTCGCCGGACGTGATCATGGCTCCTCCTCGGACGGGACTCGTGCGATGGTACGGAACTCCCGCAGGACGCGGGGAATCACTCCATCCTGTCATCCACGAGTCCCTGGCGCAGCCCCCGACCCGGTCGTGGTGGTCACTTTTTCGGAATCACCAGCCAGAGAACGAGGTACAGGATGAACTGCGGTCCGGGCAGCAGGCAGGACAGAACGAACAGCAGCCGGACGATGCCTGCGTTCCAGCCGAAGTACTGTGCGATGCCACCGCAGACTCCGGCGATCCACTTGTCGTGGGAGGTGCGGGTGAGGCGGCGGGCGGGTGCGGTCATCGGATTTCCCTCTCTGGTGTCGAACGCTGTGCCATCCACTCTCCGCACAATCGCGCTCACGCACATCGGTCCGGTGACCCATCGGCACCCTGAATTCTCGAAGCCTCGACTCAGGGTGGAACCCCGAGTACGACCGCGAACCCGCCCTGCTCGGCGGCCGGTGAGGGTCTTCCGAGTGCGACCCCGTGCGGTGCGCTGACGCGAGCACGGCAGACTTCTCCCAGTGAGCACCACTTTGCATGCGCGCGGACTCTCCGCCGGACACGGCGAACGCACCCTGTTCGACGAGCTGGACCTGACGCTGGCTCCGGGGGACGTGATCGGCCTGGTCGGCGTCAACGGCGCCGGCAAGTCGACGTTGCTGCGCATGCTCGCCGACCGCACGGCGCCCACCGGCTCGATCACCCTCAGCCCGCCGGACGCGACGGTCGGTTACCTGGCGCAGGAGCCGGATCGGATTCCGGGCGAAACCGTCCTGGAGTTCCTCGGCCGACGGACGGGGGTCACGGCGGCGCAGCACGCCATGGACTCCGCCGCCGAACGGCTCGCCGAGGGCGGTGCGGACGATTACACGCCCGCGCTGGAACGCTGGCTCGCGCTCGGCGGAGCCGACCTCGATCAGCGGGCCGAGGAGGTCGCCGCGGAGCTGGGTCTCACTTCCAGCCTCGCGAGCGGGCTGGACACGCCGATGACCGGTCTCTCGGGCGGTCAGGCGGCGCGGGCCGGACTGGCATCGGTCTTGCTGTCCCGCTTCGACATTCTGCTGCTCGACGAGCCGACGAACGATCTGGACTTGGACGGACTTGCTCGCCTCGAGCAGTTCGTCACCGGCGTGCGAGTGCCGCTGATGGTGATCAGCCACGATCGAGAGTTCTTGGCGCGCACCGCGAACCGGATCGTCGAACTGGATCTGGCGCAGCAGCAGGTCGGTGTCTACGACGGCAGCTACGAGTCGTATCTCGCCGAACGGGCGATCGCCCGCCAGCACGCCAGGGACGCCTACGAGGAGTACGCCGACACCAAGGCGGGCTTGGAGGCGCGCGCGCAGATGCAGCGCAACTGGCTCGAGCACGGTGTGCGCAACGCCCGCCGCAAGGCACGCGACCCGAAGAGGCTCGATTCCGACAAGGCGGGCCGCAAGATGCGCGCGGAGTCGACCGAGAAGCAGGCTGCCAAAGCCCGTCAGACACAACGCCGTATCGAGCGGCTGGAAGTGGTGGAGGAACCGCGCAAGGAGTGGGAGCTGCGGATGTCTATCGCCGCGGCGCCACGGAGCGGATCGGTGGTCGCCACGGTCTCCGACGCGACGGTCACCCGCGGCGACTTCACCCTCGGCCCGGTGACGACCCAGGTGGACTGGGCCGATCGGATCGTGCTGACCGGCGCGAACGGTTCCGGCAAGTCGACGCTGCTCGCGCTGCTGCTCGGCAAGATCCAGCCCGACTCGGGGACCGCGTCGCTCGGCTCCGGTGTCGAGATCGGCGAGGTCGACCAAGCGCGCGGACTCTTCCGCGGAACCGCTTCCCTCGCGGACACTTTCAGTGCGGAAATGCCGGACTGGCCGGACGCGGAGGCGCGCACGCTGCTGGCGAAGTTCGGCCTGCGCGGGCAGCACGTGCTGCGCGCCTGCGACACTCTCTCGCCCGGCGAGCGCACCCGCGCCGCGCTGGCGCTGTTGCAAGCACGCGGAGTGAACCTGCTCGTGCTGGACGAGCCGACGAACCACCTCGACCTGCCCGCGATCGAACAGCTCGAGCAGGCCGTCGAATCCTTCACCGGCACAATGCTGCTCGTCACGCACGACCGGCGGATGCTTGACTCGGTCCGCGCGAACCGCCGCTGGCATATGGACAACGGGCGGCTCATCGAAGACTGATCCTCGCGCACGACGCGGCTTCAGCATGCGAAACCCAACCACTAGCTACCGCCCCCTCATCGCGCATCGGATGGGTTCTACGAAGTTCTCGGGTCGCAAGTACACGTCGGAGGCGGTGGCGTAGTAGACGGTCCACCCATCCGCCGAGAGCCAGTTGTGCCGCAGGTCGTCACGCGCTGCCGCCGCGTCGCCCGAATGCCATGCGGCGCTGTCGTACTCCAGGCCGATACGCCACTCGGGCCAGCCCAGGTCGAGTCTTCGTAGCCCATTGCTAGTCAGCACGTCCACCTGCGGCTCGGGTCGCGGCAATCCGGCGTCGATACAGCGCAGGCGCGTCCGCGACTCCATCGGCGACTCCGCGCGGCCGTCGGCCAGTTCGATCAGCTCCACCGCCTGCACATAGCCGCGACGTCCTCGGTGCCGCTCACTCTCCGCGAGCAATGCGGTACGGGAGACCCCGAGGCGCAGGGCCGAATCCAGCGTCGCCAGTGCGTCGAGCCGATCGGTGGTGCGCGCGACGTCGACCGTGGTGCGGATGGCGTTCGTCGTCACGGTGCCTTTGATCAGGTCCAGTTCGCCCGGCTCGGTCCGGTCGCTGTGCACGACCAGACGCGAGGTTCGCGACCGCTGAGCGCCGAGCACATGTGTCGCCCGGCTTTCGCCCACCGCGAATCCATGTAGCTCCGCGCTGGTCCCGTATGCGGCGGCCAGTGACTGGGCGCCGATCGACAGCCGCGCCGCCTCGACCCGCAGTTGCGGAGTCGGCGGTGTCGCGGCCTCGCGGTAGACGCCGTGGAACACGCGCACCCAATCGCCACGGTCCACGCGAGTGCGCATTTCGGCGCGGGTGTACTCGCACAAGGCCTGCCAGGCGGTGAAGGCGCCGAATTGCTTGTCTCGAACTTCCATCAGTCCCGGTCGCATGAGACCACCATCGGTCACCTCGCCGCGAACGCGTTTCGGTGACCTGCGGAAATGGTTGGGCGGTGGATAACGCGGGAGCTGTGGACAACTCGGCTGTACGTGGTGGCGGATTCGGGGCTCTCTCTGCTGGATTGCAGGTCAACAGCCCTGTCCGGCCGGTGCAGTGAGGCTTCCGTGACTGGGCTCGCGGCAACTCAGCAATCCGTGTTCGCTGAAGTGAGACCGCCGCCGGATTCTGCGGCCAACTCGCCTCATCTGGCGGCCGTGGTGGGACCGCCGCTCGGTTCTGCGACCAGCTCGCCTGATCAACGCGGCCGAGGCGAGACCGCCGCTGGGTGGAAGATAACTCGCCTGTTCGGCGTGGGCGGGGCGAGACCGCTGGTGCTGGATTCTGCGAACAACGTGCGTGATCGGAGTGGCTGAGGCGAGCCCGCCAAGGCCGGATTCCGCCGACAACTCGCGTGATTGGAGTGGATGAGACGCGCCCGCCGGCCGGATTCCACGGACAACTCGCGTGATCGCGGTAGCTGAGGCAAGCCCGCCGGACCGGATTCCACGAACAGCTCGCGTGATCGGGGTGGCTGAGGCGAGCCCGCCAAGGCCGGATTCCGCCGACAACTCGCGTGATCGCGGTGGCTGAGGCGAGACTCCCGCTGCTGAGGGTCCTCTTTAAGGGGTGCGTGCTCAGGTATTCCTCGAAGCGGTGCTGGGCGCGTCGCGTGCCGTACCCGGCTTACCTCCCGCGGTCAGGTGAGTGGGCGCAAGTCCCAGCCCGGTCAACCGCCTGTGGTCCCGTCCAAAGAGCTGGAGGAGGAGAGGAAATCGACGGGAGAGAAATGGTGGTTCGGGGGTTGACAGCCAAGGCAGGTCGAAAGTGCTCGGGTCCGAAGTACTCAGCCGCTCAACGAACGTGCGATCACTTCCCCCTCAACCCGACCGAAACGCAACCACAGCCGGTCGACCACGCCGGAAGCCGAACCAGCCCACCCGGCAGCGGGAGGTAAGCCGGGTACGCCGCACGACGCGCCCAGCACCGCTCACGGTGAAACCATGGCAGACAGGCAAATCCGAACAGGCAGAACCCCAGGGATACACACGCAACCCCGCAGCTCAGCCGCCGTCACCGACCCGACCGAGCCAGGAGTATCGCGGCAGATGCCACCACTGAACGCGGTGCGAAATCCTACCGCCCGAGCCGCATCACTCAGCGAAACCTAAACCGACGCAACCCGCTTCGCCAGATCGTCCGCAAGCTGCTTGGCCTGCACCAGATCGGTCGCCTCGACCATCACCCGCACCAGCTGCTCGGTACCGCTGGGCCGCAACAGAACCCGTCCGGTATCCCCCAGCACACGCTCGGCTTCCAGCACCGCATCCCGCACCTCCGGCGCAGCGGCGACAGCCGCCTTGTCGCCGACCGGCACGTTCACCAGCACCTGGGGCACGGTCCGCAGCACGCTCGCCAGGTCGGCGAGGGTGCGGTGGGTCTGGGCCATCCTGGCCATCAGGCGCAGGCCCGTGAGGATGCCGTCGCCGGTGGTGCCGTACTTCGGCAGCACCACGTGACCGGACTGTTCGCCGCCGAGGCTGTATCCGCCGCGGCGCAGCTCCTCCAGCACGTAGCGGTCGCCGACGGCGGTGGTGCGCAGGGTGATTCCGGCCTCGCGCATCGCGATGTGCAGGCCGAGGTTGCTCATGACGGTGGCGATCAGTGTGTCGCCGACCAGGTCGCCCGCGTCCTTCATGGCGAGGGCGAGGATCGCGAGGATCGCGTCGCCGTCGACGACATTGCCTTCGGCATCCACCGCGAGGCAGCGGTCGGCGTCGCCGTCGTGGGCGAGGCCGAGGTCGGCGCCGTGCTCGCGGACCGCACGCTGCACCTGCTCCAGGTGGGTCGAGCCGCAGCCGTCGTTGATGTTGAGGCCGTCGGGTTCGGCATTGATGGCGAACACCGTCGCGCCGGCCTCGCGGTACGCGGCGGGACCGACCTCGGCGGCCGCGCCGTGCGCGCAGTCGACCACCACGGTGAGCCCGCTCAGGTCCTGCCCGGTGGCTTCGACCAAGTGCTCGACGTACCGCTCGTGGGTGCCTTCCAGGCTGTACTGGTCCGGGATGACGAGGCCGTGATCGCGCGCGCCGGAGGCGTTCAGCACCCGCCCGATACCGGCGCCGGTCGGGCGCACCATGGCGTCCTCGGCCACCAGCGCCTCGATCCGATCCTCGACGGCATCGTCGAGTTTGTGACCGCCCGCGGCGAAGATCTTGATGCCGTTGTCCGGCATCGGGTTGTGCGAGGCGGAGATCATCACGCCGAGACACGCGTCGTAGAGGCCGGTGAGGTAGGCGACCGCCGGAGTCGGCAGCACCCCTACCGAGAGCACGTCGACACCCGCCGCGGTCAGCCCGGCGGTCACGGCGGCCTCCAGCATCTCGCCGGATGCCCGCGGGTCGCGGCCGACCACCGCGAGCGCACGCTTCTTGCCGCGGCCGAGCACCTGCGCCGCCGCTCCGGAAAGCCGCAGGGCCAGTTCCGGACTCAGCGATCCGTTGGCAAGCCCGCGGACACCGTCGGTGCCGAACAAACGTCCCATACCTCGCCCCTCATAGGTGGTTTCGCGACATGCGAATGAGCCCGCAGGCGTCGGCCTGTCAACCGTGCGAGGCCCGCGAACGTCAATACAACGAGAGCAGGCGACCAGCGGTGCTGGAAGCCTGCTCTCGTACAGCTGCAGCGCCGACCATACCGCCCCCGGCACCTCCAGGGTGCCGGATGGCGGAGATCGACGAAGCCAAAATCAGCGCTTCGAGTACTGAGGCGCCTTACGCGCCTTCTTCAGACCGTACTTCTTGCGCTCGGTGGCACGCGGGTCACGGGTCAGGAAGCCCGCCCGCTTCAGGGCGGGACGGTCCTCGGGGGTGACCTCGATCAGCGCGCGGGCGATGGCCAGACGCAGGGCGCCTGCCTGGCCCGACGGGCCGCCGCCGACCAGGCGGGCGTGCACGTCGAAGGACTCGGTGCGCTCCACGGTCACCAGCGGCGACTTCACCAGCTGCTGGTGCACCTTGTTCGGGAAGTAGTCCTCGATGGTGCGGCCGTTGAGCACGAAGTTACCGGCGCCGGGCAGCAGCCGGACGCGGACGACGGCCTCCTTGCGGCGGCCGACGGTCTGCACCGGACGGTCGATGACGACCGGGGCGTAGGCGGCGGGCTCGGCCTCGTAGCCGTAGTCCTCCTCCACGACCTCGACGGCGGCCTCTTCGGCGAAGTCCTCGTTGAATTCTTCGGGAGCGGTCACTGGGCCACCTGCTTGATCTCGAACGGAACGGGCTGCTGAGCGGCGTGCGGATGGCTCGGGCCCGCGTAGACCTTGAGCTTGCCCGCGATGGCGTTGCCCAGCTTGTTCTTCGGGATCATGCCCTTGACGGCCTTCTCCACGAGACGGTCCGGACGGGTCTCCAACACCTGACCGACAGTGCGCGACTTGAGGCCGCCCGGGTGCCCGGAGTGGTGGTGGATGAGCTTGTCGGTGCGCTTGTTGCCGGAGATGGCAATCTTGTCCGCGTTGATGATGATGACGAAGTCGCCACCGTCGAAGTTCGGCGCGTAGGTCGGCTTGTTCTTGCCACGCAGCAGATTCGCTGCCTGGACGGCAAGACGGCCGAGCACTACGTCAGTGGCGTCGATGACGTACCACTTACGGGTCACGTCACCCGCCTTGGGGCTGTACGTAGGCACAGTGCTTCCCTGTCTGTAGTCGGTGTTGCCGGCCAAGCGTGCGGTCGAGGTGACCCCGGCGGCCGGTTGAGACCCGGGCCTCGGTGTACGACCTGGTGATCCACGGGGAATCGCCCGGCCGCCCACACGCCAACGCAGAACGATACCAGGAAGGTATCGAGAGACCCGAATCCGGTCAGATCTCGACCGGGGCCCCCGGATCGATCGCGCCCGGTGGTCCCGGCACCACATACCGGAGCGTGTCCATGCTCGGCGGCGCGCATTCCGACTCCGTCGACGAGGGCACCCGCACCGTGGCGATCCCCTGCCTGCGGTCCTCGGGCGCAACGTGCGGCGTCAGCCCGCAGGACACGGAAACGACCTCGCCGATCACCGAGCGGACCGGCTCTTCGGCGCCGGTGAACTCGACCCGGTTGCCGTCGGAAGGCATGGCCACGACGGCAAGCGCCACCGCGCCCACCACGGCGTTCGCACCGAACAGATTGCCCTTCATCTTGTTCCAGAGCTTGCCCTTGCGCTCCTTGCCGTCTTCGTCGTCCTCGTCGGACGGCTCCTGCCAGGAGCCCTGGTGGCTGGGCGGCGGGTACGGTGTCGGGGAACCGGGCGGCTGCGAGCCGGGCGCCTGCCGACCCAGCGCGGTGGTCCGCTGATCCTCGGGGTGCTGGCCGGGCGGCCTGGTGAACCGGCTGCCGAGCTCCGCCAGGTTCGGCGGGAGACCGCGCGCCAGATCCTCGCGGGTGACGCGGGTGGTCGGCTCCTCGCTGGGCGGCGGTTCGGCGTTCGGTGGAGCGGTCGGGTAGCCGGGGCCGTAGGTGACTACGGGCGATCCCGGTGAAGACGGCGGACCGAGGTCGGGCCGCTGAACCGTTTCCGGTGGGCGCTGCGGCTCGACAGGACGCTGAGGCGGTTCGGGCGCCCGCTGCCCAGCATCCGCCTGCCACTGCGGCGCCTGCATCTGATGCTGAGGATGCGCCTGCTGCGGCGGGGCGTAGTCGTTGCGCGGCCCGCCCTCGGCATGCCTGCCGCCCTGCTCCGGCTCGCCCGCCTCGCTGTCTGTCACCAGCAGATGGGTGGCCCCGAGCACCAGCGCGTGCATCGGATGATCGGCGACATGCAACCGATGGCCGAGGTGGTTCTGGAAAGCGAGCCGCAACGCCTCGTTGAAACAGACATTGCCGCTCAGCAGCACCGTCGAGGTGTCCGCCCCGATGGAGCGAGCCGCGGCCATGACCTCGATCACCACGTTGTCGGCCGAGCGCGCGTCGCGCATCGCGTCGCTGGTCACCGGTACGTCGACGGATTCGGTGGGCTGCTCGTCGTCCCCGTGCACCGCGACGACGAGCATCGTGCGGCCGTCGGAGTACACGCCGGTGGCGCCGATTCCGCGCGGATTGCGCTCATCGGGCGCGCGCACCAAACCGAGGGCCCGCACGTACCCCGAGAGCGCGACGCTCTCCGGCAGCGGTTCCACCACCACGTCGAGCGTCTCGACGAGTTCGGCGTACACCTCGACCTTCTCGTCCGGCCAGCCGTCCGGGAAGGGCAGCGCCACCACATCCGGTTTGCCGCGCAGGTATTTGCCGATGGCGGCGAGCGGGTTGTACATCCGGGCGCGGAAGACCATCTCCGCGGGCCAGGTCGCCCCGGCCACCACGATCTGCGGGTGGCCGAGGATGTCGCGCACGTCGGCGATGGCCATCCCGAGATCGGGACGCTGCCGGTCGACGCCCGCGGTGTGCAGCCGTCCCGACGAATCGGCCAGCAAATACGCCGGCGGCGTGTACGTACCCTCCACCTGCACCGGCCGGATCGGAGTACGTCGACCGCCCGCTGCCACGGACACCACATCCCAGCCGAGATGTACTGCCCCTACTCGCACCGTCACAGTCATAAGTGTGCCTGCTGCGTGAGCGACACGCGCGCGATCCCGGCCGACCCCAGGTCGTGGCGGCCCGAGTAGGTGGTCACGCCGCCGACTTCTTGAGCCGTAGCCGCTGCCAGGTCACGAACGCGAGCAGCGCGGTGATCACCAGCAGCAGCGTCACGTCGAGGATCCAGATTCCCGAGGTGTGGTCCCAGAGTTTGTCCTGCTGGGCGTTGGCGAAGATCGTCTTGATATCGACCGTCGACGCCCCGGCCGCGTAACCCCAGCGCGAGGGGAACACCCAGGACAGCTGTTCGAGCACGACACGGTCGGTGACCGGGATGAGCCCGCCCGCCATCACCAGCTGCACCATGATCATGACGACGAGCATCGGCATGACCTGCTCGTTCGACTTCGCCAGACTCGAGATCAGCAGACCGAACACCACACAGCACACCGCGGTCAGCGCGATGTCGATGTACAGCTCGGCACTGCCGGAGGAGAACAACGAACCCGCGCCGGGCGGGTTCTTGCCCGCTAGCGTGATCCCGACCAGCACCGCCGCCTGGAGGAACGCGGTGACGCTGAACACCGCGATCTTGGCCATCAGATATGCCGAGGGCAGCAGGCCGACCGCGCGCTCGCGGTAGAAGATCGTGCGCTCGCCGACCAGGTCGCGCACGGTCAGGGTGGCGCCCATGAAGCAGGCGCCGAGAATGAGCACGACGAGCAACTGCTGGGTCTCGCCGCCGCCGACGCGCACGATCTCACCGGTGGGCAACGTGGTCAGTCCGCCGGGCGCGAAACCGTTCTTGCCCGGCACCACCAGGGACAGCACACCGAGAATGAACGGCAGCAGCAAGAGGAAGACCAGATAGCCGCGGTCGGCGAAGATCAGCCGGATCTGTCGCCGCACCAGCGTGGAGAACTGTTTGAACCCGCTCGACTGCGGCGGGCTGCCCGCGGGCCCGTAGCGCGGCGGCGGGGGCGGCGGGGGCGCGAACGCCTGTCTGGATCGGTACGCGGCGAACGCCTGATCCGGATTGGCCGCCACGTTCGCGAAGATCTCGGCCCAGTCGCTGGTGCCCAAGGCCCCGCCGACACCGGCCGGATGCCCGCAGAACGCGGTCTTGCCGCCCGGCGCCAGCAGCAGCACCTGATCGCACATGTCGAGGCAGGCCACCGAGTGAGTGACCACGATGACCACGCGACCGGCGTCGGCCAGCTCGCGCAGCATCACCATGACCTGCCGGTCCAGCGCCGGGTCGAGACCCGAGGTCGGCTCGTCCAGGATCAGCAGCGAGGGACCGGTGAGCAGTTCGAGCGCCACCGAGGCGCGTTTGCGCTGACCGCCGGAGAGCCGGTCGACCCTGGTGTCGGCGTGTTCCGTGAGCGAAAGCTCTTTCAGCACACCGTCGATCACCTGCTGACGGTCGGCCTTGGTGGTGTCCGGCGGCAGCCGCAGCTCGGCGGCGTAGCCGAGCGCCTGGCGCACCGTGAGCTGGCGGTGCAGCACGTCGTCCTGCGGGACCATGCCGATACGGGAACGCAGCGCCTCGTACTCGGCGTGCAGGTTGCGGCCCTCGAAGGTCACCACACCGCCGGACGGCTGAGTGGTACCCGCGATCAGCTTCGAGAGCGTCGACTTGCCCGCGCCCGACGGACCGATGAGCGCGGTGAGCGTGCCGCGACCCGCCTGCATGTTCACGTCGACGAGCAGCTGCTTGTTGCCCTCGACGGTGAATCCGACGCCGTGCACGTGCAGACCTTGTTCGGCGACCGGCTTCTGCCGGTGCACCAGGGTGCCCTGCTGGACGACGAAGTCGACGTTGCCGATGGTGACGATGTCGCGCTCGCGCAGCGCCGCGCGCTGCTGGCGGGTGCCGTTGACGAAAGTGCCGTTCGCGGAGCCGAGATCCTCGATGGTGAGGCCCTCGGTGGCCGCGACGAGCCGGGCGTGCTTGCGCGAGGCCAGCGGATCGTTGACGACGATCTGGTTGTCGGTGGTGCGGCCGATGGCCAAGCCGCCGGACGGGATCCGGTCGGCCCTGGCGATCGGCGCGGTCGACGCCCTCGTGCGCAGCGGCGGCAGCGCCGAGGTGTCGGCCTTGGTGGTCATGTTGAAGTTCGGCTGCTGCGGCGTCGGCTGCGAAGGCGGTGGGTGCGCACCGACAGGTTGGTGCTGCTGCGGCGGATGATGCGGCGTCGGCGGCTGATGCGATGGGGCGGGCTGATGCGATGCCTGCCCGATCGGCGGACGGTTCGGATGCTGGTAACTCGGCCGTTGCCGAACCGCCTGCTGCGGCTGCGAAGACGGTTGTGGCGGCGTGTGCGCGTGCCGCACCGGCGCCGCGGCGGGCAGCAGGTGCAGCAGCGGACCGCTGATCGCGTCGCCGAGCCTGACCTGCGTCGGCCGATCGATGGACACCGGCTGACTCAGCCGGCGCGCGTCCACGAAAACGCCATTGGTACTGCCGTTGTCGGTGAGAACCCAGCCGCTCCCCTGCCAGGCCAGCGTCGCGTGCACCCGCGATACCAGCGGGCTGTCGACGAACAGCGTCACCTCGGGCGCACGGCCCATGGTGACTTTCTGATTCGAATCGAAGACCCGTTCAGTTCCATCATGGCGCACGGTGATGGTCTGCGCCCCCGGTAAAGACATGCAGCGGATACTATGCCATCAACCGGACATCGGCGGTGCCCCCGACGTGCCTCTCGCCCCGATCCGGCGACCGACGAGAACGTGCTACCGGCCGACTAGGGGGAGCTTTGCCGAAACTCCAAGCGACCGCTGTCATTACGGTTGTGCTGTGCGCGATGGCCCTGATCGCGGGATGTACGCGGGAGGTGGACGGCCGCGCGGTCTCGGTCTACGACGACCCGTTCAAGGTGGCCGGACTGCCCACGACGAGCGGCCCGAGCGGACCGCGTCCCGGGGTGACCGACTCCGACCTCACCGCGGCCAACGGCGACGGCGGCGCGACCGACACCCTGGCGCTCAACGCCATCGACGACATCCAGACCTACTGGCGCGGCGAATACGGCAAGGAGTTCGACGGCGAATTCGAACCGGTCGAGCGGCTCATCTCCTGGAGTGCGAAGGCGCCGCGCAACGACGCGCCGGAGTTCTGCAAGGAGACCACCTACCGACTGGTGAACGCGGCCTTCTGTCGCTTGGACAACTCCATCGGGTGGGACCGCTCAGTGCTGCTGCCCACCATGGAGGACACTTTCGGCAAGATGGCCGTGGTCATGGTGCTCGCCCACGAGTACGGGCACGCCGTGCAGGCGCAGGCCAAGATCGTCGATCCGAAGGATCCGGTGATCGTGAAGGAACAGCAGGCCGACTGCTTCGCGGGCGCGTTCATTCGTCACGTGGCGGAGGGCAAGTCGAAGCACTTCACCATCAACACCTCCGACGGCCTGAACACGGTGCTCGCCGCCACCGTCGCGATCCGCGACTCCGACCCCGACGACCCGGAGAGCGTGCACGGCTCCGCGTTCGAGCGGGTCACCGCGGTGCAGATCGGATTCACCGATGGCCCCAAGGCGTGCAAAAGCATCGACATCGACGAGATCAACCAGCGCCGTGGCGGTCTGCCGCAGACGCTGGGCAGCAGCACCGGCGAGTACCCGATCGACAAGGAGAGCCTGATCGAGCTCACCAAGGCGCTCGCCGCAATCCTGCCCGTCGAGGACAACCCGACCTACGACTACAACGGCGCGAAGATCGACTGCCGCGACGGCACCACCACTGAACCGGTCTCCTATTGTCCCGCCGAGAATCTCATCGCCACCGACATCCCCGAACTGGCCAAACGCGGCACCGCCGACATCGACGAAGACAATCCGCTACCGCTCAAGGTGACCGGCGACTACAACGGTTACGTCGTCTTCATCGCCCGCTACACTCTCGCGGTGCAGCAGAGCCACGGCCAGTCGCTGGTCGGCGCCAAGACCGGGCTGCGCGCCGCCTGCCTGGCCGGCGTGGTCACCGGCAAGCTAGCCGACCCGAATCGCCAACGCACCCAGGGCGATATCTCCCTGGCCGCGGGCGATCTCGACGAGGCGGTGTCGGGGCTGCTCACCGACGGCCTGGCGGCCAGCGACGTGCAGGGCAAGACGGTGCCGAGCGGGTTCGCCAGGGTGGACGCCTTCCGCGCGGGTGTGCTCAACGGCGAGAACACCTGCATGTCGCGGTACTCCTAGCCCTGGCCCCGCGCGAACGCGTCGATCGGGCCGTCAGCCCCCGAACGGCGGCGGCGCGGCCGGTTCGAAGCGCAGGACCCGGTTGCCGATCATCACCTCGGTGCCCGGCACCAGGATCATCGGCTGGTTGGGATTGAGGCGAATCCAGTCGCGGTAGCCGGGCAGCCGCGTGCGGGTGCCGTTGGTCGAGCCGCGGTCCACCACGGTCACGTCCCAGTTGATCAGCCGAATCTCCGCGTGCGCGCGTGACATTCCGCCGGAGTTGTCCTCGACCTTCAGCGGAATCAGCCCGCGCTGCGCCGCCTCGGAGTGCTCAGGATCGCGGCCGAGCACCGCGTCGGCGGCCAGCATGTAGGTCATACCGTCATCGAGGATGAGCATGCCGAGCGGTGGGCGGACCACCTCGATCAGCGCCTGAGTCTGATCCACCGGCATGCCGCAGACGGTGCAGAACGCCGCGCGCGGATCGCTGGGATGGGCTCGCGCGCACTTGAATCCCATCACCTTCACGGTGAGCGCGGTGGCCTTGGCGGTGGCCTCGAGGCGACGCTGCAGATCGGGATCGGGCAGCGGCGCCGGGTTGGTGCCGCCGATCTGGGTGTCGGCCTCGTGCGGATCGGCCTGGTCGGTCACCGAGTCCAGCATCGAGGTCGACGCCTGCGTCGCCGCGGGTTGCGGTTCGGGTCGGGGCCGCTGACGCGGTTCCGGATCGATGCGGGCGGTCGGCAGCGGCGCGGCGGGTGTGCGGTGGTGCTGCGGCGCTCGCTGCTCGGCGGTCTCCGGCTGCGCGACCGGCGCCGGACGCGAACGGGCACCGTCCGACCAGACGATCGCGCCTCCGGCCTGCGCGATGCCCTCGACCAGCCAGCCGATTCCGCGCTGCTCGGGAATTTCGGGGACCCGGCCCTTGGTGTCGTCGACGAACAGCGCGACACCGAGCGCAGGAACGGACGCGACCCGGTCGACGGTGAACGCCGCGTCGCTGCCCCGGTACCGCTCGACCCTGTCGTCGCCCGCGAGCACCGCGGTCACCGCGCCGTGCAGGAAGATCGCCACCCCGCCGTTCTCCGCGGCGGAGAGAATGCCGAAATCGATCGGCACGCCGGGGCTGATCTGCTCGGCGTGCTTCATGAGCCAGCGCGTCGCCTGCCGCGCGACCAGCGCGCCGGGGCCGTTCGGCTGTTGCTCGACGGCCGCTCTGACCAGTTCCGCAAGCGATTCCAGCGCCATGACGGCCGGCGCGTTCTCGGTCGGCTCGTCCCGGCCCCGATGCGCGACCACCAGCACCGCGCCCGCGACCCGGGCGACGGCGTGATTTCCCGCGACGACCTCGACCTGCCGATCCTTCACCGTTATCGGCCTCCACCGGGGGTCTGGTTCAAGGTCGTCGCCATGTCCCCCAGCGTATTGCAATCGGTGTCTGATCGGTCGCTCTGCCCGGCGTTCGTCGGGTAACTTCAAGGGCAGGTACGGGAGGAACGAGGGGCCTGTCATGGTTCGGACTTCGCGCATCGCGATCTTGGCGGCGTGTGTGGTGGCGGCCGGTGCGTTGACCGGGTGCAGCGGCGTGGCGGGCACCGCGCTACCAGGTGAGCTCGACGTCCGCAAACTCGAAGTGGGCACCTATCCGGTGGACAAGCATGCCTACGACCAGGATTCGGGTGGCGACGGCGCGCTGCTGGAGGGCATGCGCATGTCCGAAGCCGTGGTGCCCACCGTGCGCATCGATCCGTCGCTGAAGTTCGGCCGCGGCAGCACCGTGCTCACCGACACCGAAGCCGCCCTCGACTTCGTCGCCAACGTCTCCAAACCGGTGCTGGACAACCGCAAGATGGTGACCGGGTTCGCCGCGAGCGGTTCCGACAAGGCCGATCCCGCCGGGCAGACCCGCCCCGCCTCCGACGCCACCGCGGTCACCAATGTCGTGTTCCGCTTCCCCGACGAGGCCACCGCCAAGCTCGCCGCCCGCGAACTCGAGGACGCCGACATCGGCGTCTCCGACCAGAACCGCAGGCTCGGATCCACCAAATACCCCGATGCCTATCTGCATTGGCGCCCAGGCGTTCCCAACGTCGGCGCCTTCCTCGCCCACCGCGAGTTCGTCATCTCACTGTTCGTGCAGCGTCCCCGCGCCGACAGCACCGACCTGGTGAACTGGGTGGACAAGACCTTCGCCGCCCAGGTGCCCGCACTGGACAAGTTCCAACCGACCCCGGTCGCCAAGCTCGACACCTTGAAGGTCGATCCGGACGGCCTGCTGGCACGCGTCGCCGTCGCCGACCGCGGCGGCCACTCCCCCGATCCGGACACCTTCGCCATCTACAGCGGCAACCACGGCATCCACTCCTCCGACGACGAAGCCGCCACCCAGCGCCTCATCGAGGAGACGGGCGTCGACAAGATCGCCATCGTCGACGCCAGCTCGGTGACCCGCACCCGCGACAACGACGCCGCCCAGAAACTCGTCACCGGCCTCATCGATACCGTCGGCGACCAATTCGACCCGATCGGCGCCCCCAACGACGTCCCCGGCGCGAAATGCCTGCAGCTCAACAGCAAAGGCGACCCGGAGCGCGAGTACAAGTACCGCTGCTACGTGCCGTACAAGCGCTACGTCGGCGTGGTGACCAGCGACAAGGAGCCCGACGTCCGCCAGAAAGTGGCGGCCCAGTACGCGCTGCTCGCGAACAGTTTGTGAGCACGGCGGCGGACCGGACCCGCCGGACCCGGACGTCGGCACGTCCTTGTGAAAAAGTCCGTCGCCGCGCGCATTCGATCGAAGGGAGAACCGTGCCGCGCCCCGCTTCGGGATTCCGCGCCCTTCCTTTCGCTGCCGCGGCGCTCGTCGTAATCGCCGGTGTGACGTCTGGCTGCGGCGCGCAGACTGTCGAAGGGCGGGGCGTGCCCGGTATGACTCCCGTCGATCCGGCGAGTCTCACAGTCGGACCGTTTCCCTCCGCGCCCGTCGACTACGAGCCGAAGTTGGAAACCAAGGTCGACGTCTTCGCGATCGAATCGCGGCGGTTGTTCAGCTATCTCGTCGCGCCGTACGAAGTCGACAGCGAGATGTCCGCCCTCGACACAACGCGTATTGTCTCCGCCCCGGGTTCGGTGTTCAGCGATTCTCTCGGCGCCCTGCCCGCCCAGTTCGAGCCGATCGCCGAACGCAACCAGCTGATCGCGGGCGTCGTCACCACCCGCTCGAATCAAAAACTGCGGGCCATGCGCAACATGTCGATCGCGTTGCTGCGGTTTCCCTCCGAGGAGGCGGCTCGATCCGCCGCAACGGAATTCGACCGCGCCATGGACGAACTCACACTGAACCGCCACGCCCTCGACATCACGGGTCACCCGGCCGTCCTGGCCTCCACCGCGAACGACCAGAAGGGCTATGTGTTCACCGCCCGCGGACCGATGGTGATCATGAGCATGTCCACGGTCCCGCAGCCCGACCCGACCGCCCTCGCGACACAAATGCGAAAGATGCTCGATCTACAGCTCGAACGGCTGTCCGGGTTCGTGCCGACACCGGTCGACCAGATCCTCGATCTGCCGCTGAACCCGGACGGCGTCATGCGTTTGGCGTTGCCGCCGCTGCCCGCGGGCGGCAGCCCGACCTCACAGCGCGCCCAGCCGGTCGGCGTCTACGACGCTATGGGGCAAGCGCATTTCGAGCCGCGCGGCGCCGAGCTGAAGGCAGCGCTGACGACCGCGGGCGTCGACGTGGTCGCGCGCAACGACGCGACCGTGTACCGCACCCGCGATCTCGACTCGGCGTTCCGCCTCCAGCACGCCCTCACCGATCTCCAGGACGACGAGCAACTCTTCCAGAGCCCGCCTGGCATCACCGACGCCCAGTGTCTGCAGCGCGATGCGGACGCCTTCGACCCGCGCTACGACTACACCTGCGTCTTGGTCCACGGTCGTTACGTCGCGGTCGTCGAAGCCGACGGGCTGCCCGGCGGGCCATTCGATCCGAGCCTGTATCAGCGTGCGGCTGCGCAATATTCGATCCTGTCGCGGGGTGCTTGACCAATGCCCCGTTCCCGCATCGCCTTCGCCTGCCTAACGGCGCTGCTCGCCCTCACCGTCGGCTGCGGCTCCGAGCCCGAGGCGAGCGTCGACACCTCGGCTCTCGATCCAGGCAACTACCCGACCGCACCTCGGGACCTGTCCGCGCTGCGCACCGCGGACAGCGGAGCCGTCCGGGAATCCATCCGACTCGGCAGCCTGGTCCCGCTGCCCATGGATCTCGATAGTCGGCTCGTCTACGGCCGCACCAACTTCGCGGGTCACCACTACACAGCCCGGAATCCACCGTACCGAGGCAGCGGGATCAGCAATCTCGAGAACTTCGGCGAGCGGGTGCCCGGTCTGGTCGCCGGGTGGCACACCGGCGGTTCCCGCCGCGCGAATCGCAACTTCGGACTCGATGTCAGCATCGCGCTGCTGCGATTCGGCACGCCCGAGCAGGCCACCCATGCCATGCACCTGCTCGCGAACAAGGGAATTGAAAAGTATCCGCCCAAGCAGACCCTCGAAATGCCCGGGTACCCCACCGGCCGCACCTATCTCAGCGCCCACGATTCCGTGCAGTCGTGGACCGCCCAGGGCGTATACCTGCTATGGACCTTCGTCTCCGACGGTCTCGCAACCCCACCCGACCCCGCGCCGCTGCTGGCCTTCACCAAGAAGCTCTTCGACCGGCAGTTCGAGCTCTTGCGCGGCTTCACCCCGGCTCCCGTCGGCGAATTCGCCGACACTCCCACAGACGACCTGCTCGCCCGCACTCTCGCCGCCGAACGCCCCGGCACCCTCGACGACGTGACCGGCACCTACACCGTGCCCGCCGCTTTGCATCTGGAAAGCCGCCCGGATCTGGCCCGCCGCGCCTTCGACGACGCGAGGGTCGACCTGGTCGCCTACGCGGGCTCTCGTGTCTACCGTGCGGGCGACCCCGCCGCCGCGGCCCGCCTCACCGCTTTCCTTGCCGCCCAAGCCCCATCGGGCTACGACCCGATAGCCGCCCCTCCCGGCCTCCCCGAGACTCGATGCTTCCGCGAAGACTCGGGTCCACCGCAGAGCGCCCGCATCATCCTGGAACACCGCTGCTACTTCTCCCACGGCCGCTACGTCGCAGAGGTCACGGCGAATCAACCGCAGGACCTCGCGCAGCGGACGAGCGCCCAGTACCTGCTGCTCGCCCACAGTGCAGCGGGTTGACGTAGGATCCGGCAGGAAGTACGCGATCTATGGGGGCGGCAATGCTGTGTGTGAGGACGACGCTGAGTCGTGCGGACTCGGTCCGCGAATCCGAGGGGGAACCATGAGGTTTCGAAGCGGCTTGCTGGCGCTGGTAGCGACGACGACAGTCGCCTGCGCAGGGTGCTCCGCGACTGTTGTCGGCCACCCACTGCCTGGGCTGGCGCCCGTTGACGTATCGACGCTGAACACCGGGGCCCATTCGCCAGAACCTAGTGACTACGAACCTAGTTCGCTCTCTTACAAGACTGACCTGCGGAGGATCGAAGCACAACGCCTGATCAACCACGTCGTGCATCCGTTCGATATCGACAACGAACTTTCCGAGGTCGGCGAAGTCCATTTATTCCACATACCTGAGTACCCATTCATCCGCGAGGTCTTCCCGGAGAGTTATCGGCCCGCCGTAGTCGATAACAACATGCTCGCTGGAGCCTACGTCTCCCGCTCCAACGGAAACGCGCGAGCTCACAAGAAGCTGAATATAGGAGTGCTTCGATTCCCCACCGCGGCCGCGAGCGTCAAGGCGGTCGAGCAGTTCGATCAGGCGACCAACGCGGCTCCGGGACGGCACTCGATTCCTGTCGAGGGCCATCCTCAGGCCAAGGTGTCTTCGGGCGACGACATCACGGCGCTGTCTTTCCTCGCACACGGGACGTACGTGATTCTGGCCAATCCCGGAGTTCCACAGCCGAATAGAGCCGCGCTGTCGAGCGTGCTGAAGAACACCCTCGATCAACAGATCGCCGCATTGGACAACCAAACGCCACCGGCTTGGGACGACATTCTGGACACACCGCTCGATCCGGATGGCATCATGCGACGCGCGCTACCGAAGGCGCCGGATTACAGTGACCCATTCAGCGACGACCAGGACTTCGCCGCCTACCAACCCGCAGGCGAGCTGCATTTCGAGCGCAATCCGGTCGAGCTCGAGAAGGCATTCGAGGAGAGCGGTGTCGACCTGATCGGGCGCCGCGGCGGCGTTGTGTACCGCGCTCGGGACTTGGCCGGCGCGTTTCGCCTCCAGTCCACGCTTGTCCGCATCGGCAAGAACGATGAGGAGCTCGAGCCACCACCGGGTCTACCCGATGCCCGCTGCGTGAAGTTGGACAAGATCGACGAGAACCGAAACTTCGACGAACTCTGCGCCGTCGTGTTCGGCCGCTACGTCGGGGTCGTCGTGGCGAAGTCACGCTTGTCGGGCCGGGTCGACTACACGTTGCATCAGCGGGCCGCCGCGCAGTATGCCGTCCTGGCGAAAAGCGAGTGATACTCATGCGAATTCGGCATGCGCTGTGTGCAATGATCGCAACCACCGTCGCGCTGACGGCCGCGTGCGGCGACAACGACAATCGCCTCGATGAGCCCGCAGTCGACATCTCGAAGCTGGACTCCGGCAACTACCCGACGGCACCTCGTGACGTCAATGCCACCAGGACGGATAAGACGGGTCTCGCCCTCGAGGCGATGCGTATCGGCAACGCGTTTCCGCTGGCATACGACGTGGATCGAAAGTACGCGTACATGCGGTTGATCTATCCAGATCCGCGGCTCAGCTCGGTTCTCAGGGGATACATTCCGCATGTGAGCTCCCTCGAGGAATTCTCGGGCTTGACCGAGGGACTCATCGCGGGATGGGAAACCAACGGCGAGCGTCGGCGAAGTCCGTCGCTCGGTCGTCAGGTTGTCATGAAGGTCATGCGCTTCGGAACCGCTGCGCAGGCCGAGACCGCTGCGCAGCGGATCGCCGATCGGCAAGCAGAGACCACCGCTGGCGAGCGGGTAACGATTCCGGACCACCCGCAAGTCAGGGCGCGATGGTCGGAGAGCAAGAGAACCCTCGACTCCTGGCTAACCCGCGACACACTTCTGCTCTACACACACATCGAAGACCCGGTCACCGAGCCCTCCGAAACGGCGCCGCTGATCGATTTCACCACGCGAGCCTTCAATACCCAACTGGAGATGTTGAAAGGCTATACGCCGACCCCCGTCGATCAACTCGCTTCGTTGCCCATGGACCCGGAAGGACTCCTCGGACGCACACTGCCACTGGAGGACAAGGAGAAGTACGCCAACGGCGAGGATCCGTCCACGGTCGGACCGAAACAGACCGCTCTGCACCGCGAACATCGACCCGATCGCATGAAGGCGGCCTTCGATGACGCCGGGGTCGATCTCGTTGCCAATGCCGCGGGCAGGTTGTATCGGACCGAAAACGCAGCCAGCACGGTGCGGTTGATTGCCGCGCTGATCGACCAAGCCTCCGAGGGGTACAAGTCGATCGACGGCCCGCCCAATCTGCCGAGCGCGAAGTGCTTCGAAGCCAAGAGTCCCAAGATCAGCACTGATCGCTACCCGCCGGTCTGCTACTTCGCCTACGACCGGTACGTCGCGCGGGTACAGGGCAAGAACATCCAAGAACTGCACCAGAAGGCAGCCGCGCAATACAAGCTGCTAGCTCACGATCGCTAGGGAGCAGGAATGAGGTTCAGAACCACGAGATCGCGGCCAGCCCAGGCGATCTGGGCGGTATGCGCAACGGGCTTGCTGGTGTTCGGGTCGGCCGCGTGCTCCGCGAGCATCTCCGGAACCGCCGTGCGCGTCGAGCCGGACAAGTCGACACTCGAAGTCGGCAATTACCCCACCGAGCCGCGCACCATCGGAAACGCCAAGGGCGACAAGCAAGCCAGGGCCCGTGAGTCGCAACGCCTCGCGGATTATGTCGCCCTTCCTTACGAGGCCGACCCCTCGTACGTGGAGGATGCGTGGTTTCTTCGCCCGCACATCGTGCTCAACCGAAAGACACTGGGCAATCTTGTCATCAACGACACGTTCGACGATGTGGCAGAGGACCTTGTCGCCGGTTGGGTCAATTCATGGTCGACCGGTGGCGCTCCAGACGAAAAGCGGCGCACAATGAACATTGCCGTGCTGATGTTCCCCGACGCGGCAACGGCCGCAGCGGTTGGGCCGGCGCTAGAGCACGACGACTTCACCTACAACCATGACAATCAGCCGGTCGAGATTGCCAAATACCCAAATACCCAGGCTCATTGGCGCCCTGGCGTCTCATCGATCGGCTCTTGGACCGTACACGACCGCTATGTCGTCTTCATAAAGCTCGTGGACGACACCGCAGCGCCCGATCTACCGGCGCTGGTCGGACATGTCGAGCGCATGCTCGATGTTCAGATCCCACTGCTCGGCAAGTTCCAGCCCACACCGGCTGCCGAGTTGCCCCGCATTCCGCTCGACCCCCAGGGCCTCCTCGGGCGCACGCTCGCGAGCAATCCCGAGTCGCCGGCAAGAGGCGAGCCCGATGGAACTTACACCGGCCGCGGCATCTTGTCGCTGATGGAGCAGCCCGGCCACAGCCTGCTCACCGAGTTGGAACAGAGTGAAGTCGATCTGGTCGCATTCGGAGATGCCGTCGTGTTTCGCAGCCGAACCAGCAAGTCTTCTGAGAAGTTCTGGGCGCATATGAAGTCGTCGGCAGACCTGAAGCCGGACCAGAAGATCGTCGCCAGCCCGTCCGGGTTGGGAGATCGCGTCGAATGCCTTGCGATCGTTCGTAAAACCGATGGCGTGGAAACCGTCCTCATGAATTTCTGCACGTTCCAGGTGGATCGCTACGTGGTGCAGGCATCCGGGAAGCAGCTGCAAGACCTGCACCAGCGGACCTCGGCACAGTACGCCTTGCTTACCAGCAGGTGACCGACGCCGAGCCCCAACCGGCTCGCGCTGTCCCGCACTGCCGATGAGACTGGGCCTCGCGCGGTGAATCGCGGCAAAGACGATCTCCTCGCGGGCGCGACCTGAGCAGATGTTCGCCGCGGACACCCTCGTCCGACGCCTGATCTGAGTCGTGCACCCGACGGCGGCTTGCTAGATTTTTCTTCGGAAGGCTCGGGGCCCGTGCTTTCGATATCGCTAGGAGGACCGAATGGCGTTGCGACCCGGCGCAATCGTGGGTGGATACCGGGTGATCCAAACTCTCGGCAGTGGGGGGATGGGCACGGTCTACCTGGCCCAGAACCCGATCCTGCCGCGACGCGACGCACTGAAAGTCCTGAGCGCCGAACTCTCGACCGACGCCGAGTTCCGCGCCCGCTTCGAGCGGGAGGCGAATCTAGCTGCGGGGCTTGATCATCCGAATATCGTCGCGGTGTACAACCGCGGTGAGGAAAACGGCCAGCTCTGGATCGCGATGCAGTATGTCGATGGCACCGACGCCGCGGAAGAAGCAAAGAAGGGTCCGTCGATCATGACGCCGCAGCGGGCGCTGCGGATCATCTCCGAGGTCGGCAAGGGACTCGACTACGCGCATCGGCGAGGGTTGCTGCACCGTGACATCAAGCCCGCCAACTTCCTGCTCTCCGCCGCTGATGAGGGCGATGAAGAACGCGTGCTGCTGACCGACTTCGGTGTCGCCAAGTCCGCCGAAGACGGCCAGGATCTAACCGCCACAGGCAACTTCATGGCCACGGTGGCGTATGCCTCTCCTGAGCAGCTGCTAGGCAACCGTCTCGATCACCGCGCCGACATCTACAGTCTCGGCTGCTCCCTGTACCGGCTCCTGACGGGGCAAAACCCGTATCCGTCGACCATGCCGGCGGTTGTCATGATGGGGCATCTCCATGAACAGCCGCCCAAGCTGAGCGCGACTCGCCCTGGGCTGCCCCACGGGCTGGACGCGGTCCTGGAAAAGGCACTGGCGAAGAATCCCAACGCCAGATACAGCACCTGCCGCGAGTTCATCCACGATGCGGAGGCTGCGTTGTACGGCGCGCAGCACTTTCGGGCGCCCGGCCCCGCGCACGACACCGATCCTCGCACGTCTTTTACCCACCAGCCGACGGAACCCCACACGCCTAGCGCCGCCTATCCGACCGCTCCGCACATGTCGGTGGCCAGGTACGAACCGCCGCAGGAGAGCACCGATCAGAGTCGCGTAACGACCCTGCGTAACGGGAACCGGCCGTCACGGGCACGCAAGCTGCTTGCGCCCGCGATTGTCGCGTTGGTGGCCGCCATCGCCGTCGCAGCGGGCACGTATTTCTTCACTCGCCCTTCCGATGCCGGACCCGGCGGCGAGACGCTGGCCGAGGTCCGAAAGAACTATCCGCAATTCGACGGCAAGACAGTCACTGCATTGAATTTCGGCAACGCAACGCTCTCGGCGATCTTGAATCCGAGTGATCAGGCGGAGTTCCTGCAGGACATCGGTTTCCGGTACAGCAACAAGTACAAAGCCGTTGGTGAGGAGAAGTCACCGCGTCCATTGTCGGTGAGCGGCACACTGTCCGACCTGGATTCCGAAGTGGTGATCGTTCTGCGCAGTGACAGCGAAGCCGGAAACGGTGGCTTGCGCGGACTTCCGAGCAGTCTGCTCAACAGTGCGGCGAAAATCGTCGTGGTGGACGACCTGTCGACTGTGCAAGCGTTCCAGGTGTGGACCGACCAGTCCCCCGGCCGACTCGCGGAGAAGATGGTGCCCGTCATCGCAAAGGTAGTGAAATAGGCCTACCACCAGGCGTGCAAGCTTCACGGACGCTCCGCAGTGTCGCTAACGCTGTAGCGTTCCAAGGCGCCATTCGGTAGGGTATGCGAAGCCAGCCCACTCGCCAGTTCAAGTGGTCGCGAGCAGGGGGAAGGAGGGGAGCGTAGCGCTGGCAGCGACCGACGTGGAGACACCGCGGTCCGAGATGTCCGGGGGATCTCATCCAGGCCCGCCAGTCCACGGTGTAGCCAGTCGACAACGCGCAAGACGGCAAGACGCGACGGAATCCATCGAATTTTTCGTCATTCGATGGAACCGATCGAGCCGAAGACGCGTCCAACCATATGAACGAGGTCAGCTGACTGTTGCGACGTTGACCGTGAGCAGAAGCAGGAGCGAATCGCAATGTCTGAAGCAGGGAATTCCACGAACTTCAGTGCTGATACCGAGGGCATCAATGCGAAGGCGAAGCAGTTCCAGGAGCAGCATGACCGGCTCATGCAGGCCATCCGGCAGCTGAAGTCGGATGAAGACAATGTCACCAACGGCGCCAACTGGCAGGGAGCGGCCCGCGACGCGTTCAACGCGTTCATGGAGCGGTACTACTTCCAGGCCGACAAGATGAACGACAAGCTGATGGAAACCTCTGAGAAGCTCTTCAAGATGTCCAGTCAGTTCTCGGAACACGACCAGGATCACGCCGCCAAGGTGCAGGCACAGGTCTCGAGCCTCGACCTTCCTGCCGTCTAACCCAGAATCCCGCACAGAAGGAGCTTCAAACATGAGCAAGCCGATTTCCGCCAATTTCGCCGGCGTCGACGAGGGCGCGAAGCAGATCGTCCGTCGCGCCGAGGACATCGGGGATGAGCTGCAGCGGTTCCACTCGGAGATCAAAGCGTTCTTCATGGAGCAGGGCGGTCAGGCCCGCAACGCCGTCCTCGAGTTCCAGGGGGTCTGGAACCAGCATGTCGGCCAGCTGAACGACACGCTTCGCGGCGCGGGCCAGCTCGTCAGTACGGGCAATGCTGAGCTGCAGGGCACCGACGTCGCGCTCGCCAACCTCTTCTGAGTTCGACTGGATCGACTCGAACGATTCGGGCCCCCAGCGTTTCGCTGGGGGCCCGAATCAGTTTGTGCCGAGCAGGTTCCCGCTTATGGAATCACGTGCACCGTCGACGCGAAATTCTCGCACGTGGGCTCGAAACCGCTCCACGTGTTGCCCACGTACTGACAGCCGATGCTGACCTGGATTCCGTGTTCCACCAGCACATGCCATTGGACCGTGGAGCCTTCCGGGCGTTCCACGTAGGAGAGGCCGGAGCGGCCGCCGAAGACGACGTCGCTGCGGAGGTCGCCGATGGACGGCTTCGTTCTCATCTGGGCTTCGAGATTGGCGGCGATCTGTTCGTAGCCTGCGTTGGGGGCGACCGGGGTCTGGACGAGGGTCATGCGCAGGCGCGCGCCGTCTTGTGGAGACAGGTCGACGCGACCGCCACTCTGAGCGGAAGGCGGAGCGAGGCGCCAGCCCTCCGGAACCTGGAAACGGATGCGGCCCAAGGTTTCCTGTGCCCCAGGTGCACCCGTCGGGTGCGGCGGGCGGACAGGGGCAGCAGTGGTCGTCGCTGCGGCCGCTGTGGTGGAGGTCGGGGCTGCGGTCGTGGCCTCGTCGGAACCGCCCGCCACGACGACACCACCGACGACGGCAGCGATCACCGCGACCGCGGCAACGCCCGCGAGGACGTACTTGGCGATAGGGCGGTCCGGGGCCTGGGCGGCGGCGCGTTCGCGCAGCGGCTGGAGCCATTCGTTGGTAGGCAGGGCGGGGGCCGCTTCGGGCCGGTACTCCGGTTCCTGATGTGTCCCGCGGACCAGTTCAGCCCCGGAGATCGGACGCAGCTCGGCGTCTGCACCGCAGGACTGCTGCACCGCGGCGCCGATGAGGTCGAGCTTGGCCGGATCGGAAACACCCACGGCCTGAATCACATCCGCAGGCCTGCCGTCGAGCAGACGGGTGATCAGGGCGGTCAGCAGGTCGAACGCTCGCTGGTCGAGACCGAGGTCGGCCAGGGCGAGATTCGGTTCGTATTCGCAGGCTTCGACGTGGACGCCGAGATGGCTGCGCGTCACCGCGGTGGCGGCGGTGGTGGTGGCGCCGAATTCCAGCACGATGGTGCGGCGGCTGCGCGATGTGCGCTCGTCGGCGGCCACCGCGCGCGCGGCCATGTCCTCGAATGCCACGTCGTGCGCGAACCGGCGGGCGGCGGCGTCCAGCACGGCGCGCCGCGGGCCGCCCCACTGCGTCGGGCAGACGAGGGTGATGCGTTCACACGGCACGGCGACGCCGAGGTTCTGCAACGCCGTGCCGAAGACCGCGGTCAACGCCTCCGACACCGCCGGGACGCGCGGCAGTAGCGCGATCCGGTCCGCGGGTACGAATTGGACGGCGGAGCTGACCTGGGTCGGCGGGTTCAACGACTCCCCGATGACCAGATTTCCGTTGCTGCCCAACACGACCGAGGGCGGCGCGTCCCAGTGCGTGGCTGGGCCGCGCGCCCAGATACGGGTGTCCGTCAGGACAAGGTCGACCGTCGACATCACTCGGCCGCCGGCATCCATGCCAGCTGGATCAGCTCCTGCGCGTTACGGGTGATGTACGTGCCGCGGCCGGTCGGCAGCGGGCTCGGCCGCACCGTGCCCATCAGCACGCCCTCGTCCTTCGGGCAGCTCATGATCAGACCTGCCGAGCCGAGGTCCTTCATTCGCGCCATGGTGGCCTCGTACATGGCCCGGCTGGCGCCACCCGCGCGACGAGCCACGATCAGGTGGAAGCCGAGATCGCGGGCGTGCGGCAGGTGTTCGACGAGGGCCGAGACCGGGTTGCCCATGGAGGTGGCGACCAGGTCGTAGTCGTCGACGATGACAAACAGCTCCGGTCCGCTCCACCAGGACCTCTCGCGCAGCTGCTGCGGCGTGACGTCCGGGCCGGGCGTTCGCTGGGCGACGTATGCGGCTAGGTCGGTCATGTTCTGCGTAAACTGCGGTGCGGTGGAACCATATCCGGCGAGATAGCCGTCGGGCACCAGGCCGAGCATGGTGCGCCGGTAGTCGCCGAGGATGAAGCGGGCCTCGTTCGGCGAGTTGGCGGCGGCGATGCCCTCGATGATCGAGCGCAGCAGCGTCGTCTTGCCCGACTCGGTGTCACCGATGATGACGAAGTGCGGGCTCTCGTTGAAGTCGATGTAGACCGGCGCGAGCTCGGATTCGTTGATGCCAAGCGGGATTCGCATGTTCTTGACACCCACGGTGAGCTGTGAGGGCCAATTCCCGGCCAGGTGCAGCAGCTGTTCGCGGGGCAGCACCTCGGGCAGCATGCGCGCGGCGGGCGCGTGCCTGCCCGGGGTCAGGCGCGCGATGGTCGCGACGGCGTCGGCAACGGCCTGGCCGAGGGTGGTCGGGTCGGCGCTGCCGTCGATGCGCGGCAGACCGGTCAGCATGTGCAGGCAGTCCGGCGTCATACCGCGGCCGGGGCGGCCCATCGGGACCAGCGCCGCGAACTTGCGGCCGAGGTCGGAGTCCATCGGGTCACCGAGCCGCAGCTCGATGCGGGTGCCGATCTGGTCTTTGAGCGCGGGACGGGCCTCGGCCCAGCGGGCCAGCGCGATGACGACGTGCACGCCGTACGAAAGGCCTTGCACCGCAAGGTTCATGATCGGCTGCTCGAGCGGATCGAAATCCTGGCGGATCGAGCCGAAGCCGTCGATCACCAGGAAGACGTCGCCGAACGGGTCCTCGTGCGCGCCCGCAGCGCCCGGGCTGCTGGACGGATCCATCGACCGCAGGCGGCGGAACTCCGCCATCGACTCGATGCCGAGCTGACGGAAGCGGGCCTCGCGCTGGCGGACGATGGTGGTCATCTCGGCGATGGTGCGGCGGACCTTGTCCTCTTCCAGACGGCTGGCCACCGAGCCGACGTGCGGCAGGCCCTCCAGGCTGGCCAAGGTACCGCCACCGAAATCGAGGCAGTAGAACTGCACCTGCTCGGCGGTGTGCGTCATCGACATCGCCATGATCATGGTGCGCAGCGCGGTCGACTTGCCGGACTGCGGACCGCCGACCACCGCGACGTTGCCTCGCGAACCGGAGAGGTCCACGACCAAGGGATCGCGACGCTGGTCGTAGGGGCGGTCGACGATGCCGATCGGCGCGCGCAGCGTCGCGACGGCCGAGTATTCGCCGGTGAGGATCGAGCGCGGGATGAGCTGATCCAGGGTGGACGCCTCGTCCAGCGGCGGCAACCAGATCTCGTGCGCCGGACGGCCGTACCCGCGGATGCGCGAGACGAGCATGTTGACGTTCGAGATCTGCTCGCCCTCTTCGGTGCGATGCTCCTCCGGCTCGTGGCTCGCCTGGGAGGGCAGCGGCACCCGGTCGATGGCACGGAAGTCCACGTGGTGGGCGGTGAAAGGCCTTGCCTTCACGTCGATCTCGCCGCCCGCGACACCGGCCTGGGTGACCTCGCGCTGCGAGCCGCCGCCGACGTACGCGCCGGAGACGTAGGACGCCTGGAACCGCTGGATCTCGCCGGAGTCGGACTTGAGGTAGCCGCCACCGGGGCTGTTGGGCAGGTTGTAGGCGTCGGGTACGCCGAGCACCTGGCGGGATTCGTTGGCGGAGAACGTCTTCAGACCGATCCGATAGGACAGGTGGCTCTCCAGGCCCTTCAGCTTGCCCTCTTCCAGCCGCTGCGAGGCGAGCAGCAGGTGCACATGCAGCGAGCGGCCGAGGCGGCCGATCATCACGAACAGCTCGGCGAAATCCGGGTGCTGGGTGAGCAGTTCGGAGAACTCGTCGAGCACCACGAACAGCGCGGGCAGCGGGTCGAGATCGGCGCCCGCCGCGCGGGCCTTCTCGTACTCGGAAACGTTGGCGAAGTTGCCCGCCTGGCGTAGCACTTCCTGGCGGCGGTTCATCTCACCGGCCAGCGCGTCCTTCATACGGTCGACGAGGTCGGCCTCTTCCTCGAGGTTGGTGATGACGGCCGCGACGTGCGGCACGCCGTCCAGACCGAGGAACGTCGCACCACCCTTGAAGTCGACCAGGACCAGGTTGAGCTGGTCGGGCGAGTGGGTCGCGAGCAGGCTCAGCACCAGGGTGCGCAGGAACTCGGACTTACCGGAACCGGTGGCGCCGATGCACAGACCGTGCGGGCCCATGCCGTTCTCGGCGGCTTCCTTGATGTCGAGCTCGATGGGCAGACCCGCGGCGTCGACACCGAACGCGACGCGCAGCCGCTCCCGGCCGTAGCGCGGGCGCCACGCGCTCTCGGGGTTGAACGAGCCGATGTCACCGAGGTTCATCAGCTGCGCCCACGTCGAGATGACCTCGGCGTCCTCGGTTTCCACGTCGCTGCTGCGCTGGGTGGCGGCGCGGTACGGCGCGAGCCTGCGCGCGGCCTGCTGCGCTTGGTGCGCGCTGACCCGGTCGATGAGCGCAAACCGCTCCTGGTTGCCGGTGGCGCCACGACCGACGCACTCGCCGTTCTCGACGATCATCTTGATGCCGCGCGAAACCGCCAGCCGCGGTGCGTATCCGCACAGGTCGATAATGGTGACGCCCTCGTAGCCGGATTCGCGCAGGTGGTCGTCCTCGGCCTCGAGCAGACCGCCGTCGACCACGAGAATGACTTGCACGAGACCGGCATTCGCCGGCTGGTTACGCGAGTAGCGGACGCGGTTGGCCAGCAGCGGATGCAGGCCGGCGGTGGCCTCCCGGATCGATCCGAAGAACATGCGCTGGGTGCCGATGCCGTCCTGGGCGTCGGGGTGCTGGGTGTGCGGCAGCCACTTGGTCCACTCCCACTCGGGTGCGGTGTCCGGACCGCAGACGACCGCGACGAGTACCTGGTCCGGGCCCTGGAACATGCACAGCTGCAACAACATCGCGCGCACCATGTCGCGCGCCTCGGCCCGATCGCCGTCCAGCGCGATCGTCGCGAAGCCCTTCACCGCGATCGCGGTCGGCAGGTCGGGCACCGTCGAGTGGGCGCGCACGAAACGGCGCAGCGACACCGCCGCGATCGGTTCCAGTTCCTCGACCGGGCCGGTCTCCGGCGCGACGAGCCGTGTGGCGAGGCGCTGCCCGCCGATGCCGATGCGGGCGTGGCAGAAGTCCTTGTCCCCCGCGCGGCGCTCCCACATGCGGCTGGTACCCGCGAGCATCCAGATCAGCCCGGGCTCAGGGTGGCTCCATTCCACCGAGGCGCGTTGCTGTTTGGCGGTGTCGTCGACGTCCTTGCGCACCTGGTCCAGGTATCGCAGGTAGTCCTTGCGGTCCTCGTTGGCCTCGGCGGCCTTCTGGCCCTTGCCGCCGCCCTGGCCCGCGAACATGCCGACCATGGAGAACAGCATCATGACCGGGAACATCATGCTCATCGGGTTCGACGCGATGCCGCCGCCCTGCGTGAACATCAGCGCCATCATGCCGACCATGCCGATGACCATGACGACGGGCATCAGCTTCATCAGCAGATTTCCCGGTGTCACCCTTGGGATCTCGGGCGGCGGCTGCAGGGTGACCTCGCCACCCGGCGTACGCGGCATCTCCCGACGAGCACGGCGCTGGAACCGGACGGTGCTCATGCGCGCGCCTCGCTCGGCTCCGCCATACGCGATGCGCACAGGCACATGACTAGCTCACTGCGTTCGCTCATGGCTGCGCCTCGCTAACGCTCGGCTCCGGCATGCGCGATGCGCGCTGGCACATGAATCGCTCACTGCGTTCGCTCATCGTACGAGAATTCCCCCTCTTCACATGCTGCGACTTCGGGCTCAGTGTAGAGGCCACCGCCGACATGTCGTACAGTTCGACCTGCATTCTGCTGCCCCGACGCCAGGGTCGCAAGCTCGCCCCCCAGCGCGACGGGTCAGCGGAAAATCGAGGTAGAACACCAGGTTGGGGGAAGTTTGACGCACGCGCGACTTGACCATATCGACGAAGACTCCTCGCGCGGTATCGTCCGTGCGCCGGACCTGGCTCGGGTGACGATCCTGGCCAAGCACACCCAGGTGGACATGGCGATTCCGGTCGACGTGCCGGTCGCGCTGGTCATCCCGAGCGTCGTCGACATGGTCGCCCAGCACAGCCGTACCAACGACTTCGACAACGACGGCGAGCGCTTCGAGCCCGCCGAGTGGGTGCTGGCCAGAATCGGCCACCCGCCGTTCTCCAACTCGCTCAGCCTCGGCGAGCACGGCGTGCGCGACGGCGAACTCCTGATGCTGGAAAGCGCTTCGCACACCGCGCCGACGCCGCTGTTCGACGACATCATGTACAACGTCGCGATCGCGGACACCGACCACTACCGCAGCTGGACCCCAAAGGTCGCGCGGATCACCGGCTCCATCCTGGCCGCGCTGACGATGATCGTCGGCTGCCTCGGACTGTTGCTCGCGCCGGACGAGCTACCGGAGTGGGTGAGCGGTTCGATCGCGCTGGCGGTGGCGATCCTGCTCGTCGTCGCGGGCATGGTGCTGAGCCGGATGTACGGCGACACCGCGACCGCGCTCGTCCTCGGCGGCTGCGCGCTTCCCGCCGCGTTGACGGCCGGAATGCTCTATGTGCCCGATCATTACGGCTGGGCGCACATCCTTCTCGGATCGGTTCTGGTGGGGGCCACCGCGATCCTGGCGTGGCGCGTCACCGGCGTCGGTCTCGCGCTGTTCATCGGCGCGGCCACGCTCGCGGTGTACGCGGTGCCCGCCGCCCTGGTCGGGCTGCTCACCGATCAGCCGCTGAAGGCCATCGGCGCGGTGGCCGCGGCGCTCGGCCTCGCGGGTCTTTCGCTGTCGCCGCGGGTTTCGATGCTGCTGGCCAAGCTGCCGCTGCCGCCGGTGCCTTCGCCGGGCACCCCGATCGACCCCACCGAAGACGACCCTGACGACCACCGCGCGCTGCCCACCATGGAGGCGCTGCGGGTGAAGTCGGAACGGGCCCGGATGTACCTTGCGGGTCTGGTCTCCGCCACCACGCTGGTCACCGTCGCGGGCGCGCTCGCCGCCACCGATCCCGAGTCAGGCGACCCGTACTGGCAGGGCATCGCGCTGGCGCTGGTCTGCGCGGCGGTGCTGATGTTCCGCAGCCGCACCTACGCGGGCGCCGAACAGGCCGTCGTGCTGATCGCCGGTGGCGCATCGATCGTGCTGATCATGTTGGTCGGCGCCGGTTTCGCGATGGACATGCCGCTGGCCGTCTTCGGTGCCGCAATGCTGATTCTGGTGGCGGCGCTGATTCTCGGCATCATCATCCCGAACCAGACGGCGACGCCGCCGATGCGGCGCGGCGTCGAGCTGCTCGAGTACGCGTTCGTCGCGGCGGTGCTGCCGCTGGTGTTCTGGGTGGCCTCGCTCTACTCGCTCGTCCGCGGGCTGTGAACGCGAGTCCCCGAGTGCTCATCGTCGCGGTGGCACTCGGCTTGAGCGCATCGATCGGTCTCGGACAAGGCACCGCTTACGCCGATCGACCGCCTCCGATCAATCCTGCTCTGCTCCCACCTGGCGACCCCGCCGTCCCGCCGGAGAAGACCGAGCAGAAGGCGAACAACCCGTGCGTCAGTACGCAATCGGGTGGGGACGGTCCTCTCATCCCGCTGCCGCAGCGTTCGCTCGACTTGCCCCGCGCCTGGGAATTCTCCCGCGGCTCAGGTCAAGTCGTCGCCGTCATCGACACCGGTGTCGCGCGACACCCCCGCCTTCCTGGCCTCGAACCGGGTGGTGACTACGTCGCCGAAGGCGGCGACGGCACCAGCGATTGCGATGCCCACGGCACTGCGGTGGCCGGCATCATCGCGGCCGAACAGATCGACGGTCAAGGATTCTCCGGCGTAGCCCCCGACGCGCGAATCCTGTCGATCAGGCAAACCAGCAAACTGTTCCAGGTCGCTGGTCGATCGCAAGAGCAGCGTCCGGAGGATCCGCCGGAGGGGTACGGCCGCATCGAAGCGCTGGCCTCGGCTGTGCGGCGCGCGGCGGATATGGGGGCAACGGTCATCAATATCTCGCTTGTCGCTTGCGTGGCAGGCTCGACGAGTCCGAACGACGGCCCCCTCGGCGCGGCGCTTCAGTACGCCGCGATCGAGCGAGATGTCGTGGTAGTAGTTGCCGCCGGGAACAAAGAAGACAAATGTCAAGCAGGGAACCCTGACGTGAACCCGCTCGACCCGGGGGGTGATCTCTGGCAAAAGCTGTCCACCAATGTGACACCCGCGCGGTTCGACGATTATGTGCTCGCGGTGGGTTCCATCGACCAGAATGGTCAGCCTTCACAGTTCACGGTGCCGGGCCCGTGGGTCGACATCGCCGCGCCGGGCGAGAACATCGTCTCACTGGACACGAACAGCAATGGCACCGCCAATGGGACGATCGGAAAGCAGAATCAGCCGAGCCCCATGCAAGGTACGAGCTTCGCGGCGCCGTACGTCTCGGGGGTTGCCGCACTCGTGCGCGCTCGCTTTCCCGAGTTGTCGGCCCTCGAGGTGATCAAACGTCTGCAGGCGACGGCCCACGCGCCCGCCGAGGGTTGGAACCCTTTCCTCGGGTACGGCGCGGTCGACCCGATCGCGGCATTGACGAATGCGGTGCCGAACCAGCTCCCTCCCAAGCGGCCGAGTCCCGCTCAGAACCAGCAGCTGGCGGTGCCCGCGCCGCCACCGCCGCCGGATAATCGAGCACGCGATGTCGCGCTGATCGGCTCCGGCACGATCGCCGGCCTACTACTCCTCGGCTATCTCGCGTCATTTCCGATAAGGCGACGGTTCGGTGTTGCCTCCGACGATCTATGAGGTCGCGGTGAAGATCGACTTTCCGCAGCGAAAGTCGACCGGCATCGAGTGACAACGCAGGTGGGGCTCGAACATCCCGCGGATGCTCGAGCCCCACCTGTCAGTCGATCCGGTACCGCTTCAGATGTTCCCGGACTTGATCACCGCCCGCCGCGCCCCACGCGTCGCGTAGTGTCTGCGAAAGTTCGCGCCCGAAGGCGCGGCGGACCTTTCCACCAGGCACGTAGGCAGTTTCCATGATCGACTCGCAACAACCGACCCGCAGGCAGGCGTGGGAGCGCGCTACCAACGTTCCGATGATGGCGTTGGCGGTGACGTTTCTCGGGGTGTACGCGTGGCACGTGCTCGACACCGGGGCCTCGCCCAGGCTGGACTCCTGGCTGACCGGCGTGGACATCCTGATCTGGGCGCTGTTCGCGGGCGACTTCGCGGTGCGGCTGTGGCTGTCGACGGACCGGCTTCGGTTCGTGCGGCGTCATCCGCTGGAGTTGCTGATCGTGGTGCTGCCGCCGTTCCGCCCGCTGCGGCTGTTGCGGGCGGCACTGCTGTTGTTGGACACGCTGAATCGCAACACCGTCACGCGCGCCCGGCTCGCGGTGTTCGTCGGCGCCAGTTCGGTACTGATCCTGCTGCTGTGCAGCCTGGCGTTCTTCGATGCCGAGTACGGCGTGGCCGACAGCAAGGTCACCGATTTCGGTGACGCGCTGTGGTGGTCGGCGGTCTCGGTGACCACCGTCGGCTACGGCGACATCTATCCGGTGACCACCGAGGGCCGCTTGATCTCCTTGATCCTGATGACCTTCGGCATCGGCCTGATCAGCTTCGCGATCGGCACCACGACGAGCTGGGTGATCGACCAGCTGAAGTCCGTCGAGGCCAGCGCCGAGCGCACCGATCGCGAGATCTCCGTGCTGCTCGACGAAGTCCGCGCGCTCCGCAGCGAAGTCGCCTCGCTGCGCGAAGCCGACGCCGACCGCCGCTGACTCGGCGAACGGCTACTTCTGCTGATTGCCCACGGGCTTCGCGGCCGGTGACGGGTCGGGCGCGACACCGTCGTGGGCCACCATCGCTTCCTCGCGACCCAGGGTGGGACCGTTGGCGAGGAGACCGATGATCGGCCACGGCGCCGGCTCTGGCTTCACTCCGGCTTGGGCGTCCATGCCGAGGGCCTTCTGCGCGTCGGGGTTCTTGATGCCGTAGCGCACGCCGGTGTCGGCGACGTAGAAGAGGGAGTCCTTGCGCCTGCTGTCGGGTTCGATGCCGGTGGTCTGGACGAACGCGCCGGTGCCCGGGGGCACGTACACCGAGTCCGCGTTCGGACCCGAGCCGTCGGCCTGGGCCAGCGGCACCGCCTTCGCCTTGTCCGGCATCGGCAGTGCGACGCCCGCGATCACCGAGAGGTCGGCGCGCTTACCGCCGTCCTTGTTGTCGGCGGCAGCCGGGTTCGGCTTCCAGGAAAGGCAGCTGATCGGACGGTCCTTGACCTCGACGATGCTCGGCCGTGCCCGCGGATAGGTATCCACCGCAAGCGACCTGGCGGGCGGCGCGCTCACCTTGTCGGTCTGGGCGATGACGGTGTTGCTGGACGACGGGCGGTGGGTGTTGCCGATGATATCGGCGGTCAGCTCGGACACCTGCTGCAGACCGTCCTGGAGCACCACGTAATCCACGTCCGGCTCGCTGGACACCTGCACCACGTCGCCGACGCGGTGCCCGCCGATCTGATAGCTCACGGCCGCGCCCGGGTCGTTGATCTTCGGCGGAATGATCTGTGGCACTTCGGGAATCGCGTTGATCAGACCCTCGCTGACGGGACGCGGGATGGCGCCGGTGATGCCGAGCGCGTCCGTCACCCTGCGGTCGGTCATGTCGACGCGGGCGCGGGTCTCGTTGTAGACCAGGTACGCCTGCTCTTTGACCTTCACCAGCAGCGCCTGGTCCGCGGGCACCTCCGAGGCCTTCTCACCCAGCTCCAGATCACCTGCCAGCACGGTGGTGGTGAGGTCCTTGGAACCGTCGACCTTCATCACGTCGCAGACGGTCCACGCCCGGCCCTTGCCGTCCTTGTCGAAGCGCAAAGCCGCGGGCGCGCCGGGGATTCCGATCAGCTGGCCGCGCGGCTTCTTGCCGAGCTCGGACTCCTTGACGATCACCGCCTTGCCCGATTCACCGGAGGCGAGCCGGGCCGAGGCCAGGTTCAGCGCCGGGTGCACCACGCCGTCGATCATCACGTAGACGCCGCCGGACTCCTTGCCGATCAGCAGCGTGTTGGTGCCGATCTTGTCCTGCGGGCGGAGCAACGCGAGAATGCCGCAGCCGGCGAGCACGACGCAGGCCAGCACCAGTCCCGCCGCATAGGCGCGGGACTGCGAGCGCATCGGATCGTGCAACATGCGGACATCCCGGCGCACCAGTGCGTGCTCCATCCGCCGAACCAGAAAGCGGTAACCGCTCACCTGCCAGCGAGTGGTGGGTTTTGAAGGCATGGTTCCTCCCCCGAACAGTGCTCACGTTCGCGGAACACAGTACAGTTCGCTGGGACTCTTGTTCAGCTCGGCCGGTGGAAAACGGTCGATACCGGGTACTTTGGGGGACGCTGATGGCCGAAGCCACAGGGGTGGGACCGCGCCCGCTGCTTGGTCGCATCTCGCTGCCGAATCTGTTGATCGCACAGGTGATCGGCTTGATCGTGGCGGTGATCGCGCTGGTGGCAGGCCTCGGCGGGTGGATCGCGCTCGGCGTCGCCGTTGTCGTCGGCCTGCTGCCGCTGATCCCGATCGCCAAACGCACCGTGCTGGACTGGATCGCGACCTGGTGGCGCTATGTCACCCACCGCGAGTACGAGATCGGCGACACCGTCGACTTCCGCGGCCCCGACGACCGCTCGCTCGGCCTGTACTGGGACGGTACCCGCGTGGTGACGGTGGTCGAGGTGCTGCCGCCCAAGGGTGGGCTGACCCGCATCTCCAGCAGCACCGTGCACGCCTCGCACCTGCTCCCGCTGCCGGAACTCGCCGCCTGCCTCAACCAGCACGACATCCTGCTCAGCGGCATCGACATCATCAGCCACGGACACCGCAGCCGCGCTGGCACCCCGGCGGGCAAGATCTATGAAACGCTGCTCGGCCCGCTGCCCGCCACCGCGCACCGCGCCGTCTGGCTGGCGATCGGCTTCGACGCGATCGCCTGCCCGGAGGCCGCGGCGCGCCGCGGCGGCGGCAGCGAAGGCGCGTCACGCGCGGTAACCATTGCGACGCAACGCATCATGCGCGCGCTGGAGGACGCCGACTGCAGCGCGCGCATCCTGACCGCCCCCGAGATCCGCAAGGCGGTCCTGCAGATCACCTCGGGCTTCGACCCGCGCACCCTGACTCATCGCTGGCGCTACGCCGAGATCGGCAACGCCGTCAACGTCGGCAGCGCGGTCGATCCGAAGCAGCTCGGCTCGGATCTGCTCGCGCAGCTGTGGGTCGCGCCCTCGCGCGGCACCACCGTCACCGTGCGGCTGCGCCCAGGCAGTTCCGCCGAATCGGTGAGCATCGGCGCGGCCTGGCGACTGACCGCCCGCGAACTGCCCGAGAACGGCAAGCTCAAGGGCATGGTGTCGATGAACGGACGCCACCGCGACAGCCTGCTCGCGCACTTGCCTTTGGCCGTACCGGGACTCGACGACACCGTGCCGATGACCGAGTACCCGATCGACGTCATCGGCGCACTGCACCTGCCCTCCTCCGGGTGCGGTCAGCTCATCGGCTCCGACGAGAACAACCAAGGTGTGGCCGTCCGCATCATCGGCACCGGCATCTCGACGGTGTACGTGGCGGGCGAGCTCTACCTGGCGCAGCAGTTGGTGTTCCGCGCGCTGGCCGTCGGGGAGCGCATCCTGATCCGCACCGACCGGGCGCACGCGTGGGAGAACCTGGTGCAGACCATCGGCAACCCGGAACGACTCGCCATCGCCGTCGAAACCCACCAGTCCGACGCGGGTTTCACCGCGACGGTGGTGGACGGTGTGCTCGCGCCCGCACCGCACGCCGGTGTCACGACGATCTATGTGACCGGTGACCCGATGGGCTGGCCCGCGACGAGGCCGGACCTGTCCATCCACCAGCCGGGCGCGATCGGCAACCGCGTGGTGCTGCGCACCGGAACCGCGCAGGTGGATCTCACCCTCGTCTCGATTCCGCGCGAGGCCACCTACATCGGGCATCCGCGCGGGCGCAGGCCCGTCGCGAACGCCGCGCACTGACGGTCCGGCGTCAGCCGGGATAGGGATCGGCCGTCCGCGCGGTCCGCAAATGCCGTCCCCACCAGTCCAATTGGCGAAGCAGCCGCTCGCTCGCATCGATCGCCGCGCCGTCGGTCGGCGTGCCGGTGGCATCGAACTGCCGCTTGGCCTGGTGGATGCTGACGGTCTCCCGTATCGAGACCATGTGGATCTCGGCGACCACCTGGCGAAGCTGTTCCACCGCGCGCAGGCCGCCGGAGAGTCCGCCGTACGAGACGAAGCCGATGGGCTTGGCGCGCCACTCCCGCTTCGCGGTGTCGAACGCGGTTTTGAGGGAGGCCGGGTAGCCGTGGTTGTACTCGGAGGTGATCGCGACGAACGCGTCCGCGGCCGCCAGCCTGGCCCGATAAGCCTGAGCCTCCGGCGTGTCGGTGAGGTCCGTCGGCAGCGGCGTCCCGATGAGATCGATGACGCCGGTGTCGAATTCGGGCCGCGTCCGGACCACGCGCAGGAACCAATCGGCGACCACCGGAGCGAACCGCTCCGGGCGCACGCTTGCCACGATGACCTCGAGCCGTAGCGGGGTGTCCATCCGGCGAGCATAGAAGACGCTGCCGGAAGCAGTCCGCGAACGTCCACGTGACAAGCGGAGTTACGCCGAGCGCGAGATTCCGGCACTCCGCGCGGACGGCACGTACATTGGACGGGCGACACCGAAAGACGTTGCGGGGGCGATGTTTTGCAACGAAGCCGAAGGAGACGCCATGTACGTGGTGACCGGGGCGACCGGCAACATCGGCGCCGAACTCGTGCGCGCGCTCGCCGAGGGCGGGCAGCCGGTCCGGGCGGTGGTGCGTGATCCGGCGCGCGCGTCGCTACCGGCGGGCGTCGAGGCCGTCACCGGCGACCTGAACCGACCCGAGACCCTGGCCGACGCGCTCGACGGCGCGCACGGGATGTATCTGATGCCGGGCTACGAGAACCTCGAGGAGTTGCTCGCGCTGGCGGGCAAGGCCGGGCTGGCGCGGGTGGTGCTGCTCTCGGGCGGCTCCGCGGCGCTGGCGGATCTCGGCAACGCGGTCTCCCGGTACATGACCCTGTCCGAACAAACCGTGCGCGAATCCGGTCTGCCGTGGACCTTTCTGCGGCCGCGCTCGTTCATGTCCAACGCGCTGCGCTGGCTTCCCCAACTGACTACGGGCGACGTGGTGCGAGCCCAGTTCTCGTGGGTGCGGGTCGCGGCCGTCGACCCCGCCGATATCGCCGCGGTGGCGGCGCGGGCACTGACCGGCGGCGATCTCGACGGCCGGATCCTCGATCTCACCGGCCCGGAGGCGCTGCTGCCCGCCGAGCAGGTCGCGGTGCTGGCCGAGGTTCTCGACCGACCGCTCGTGTGCCGCGAGCTCGACGAGGAGGAGACCCGCGCCGAACTGGCGGCGACCATGCCCCGCGCCTACGCCGAGGCGTTCACGAGCTTCTTCATCGACGGCACACTGGACGAATCCGAGGTCCACCCGACCGTGCGCGAGGTGACCGGCCGACCGCCGCGTACCTTCCGGCAGTGGGCCGAAGCGCATGCCGACGCCTTCCGGACCGCGGCCTCCTGACAATCCGCGATCGCGAACCGATTCGGCGAGCGCAGTCGCGCACGTCAGCCCGCTGCGGCGACTTCCGCGGCGCTCCTCGCGAATTCGGCGAGCCCGTCGACCGGAACCACGGATGCGCTGAAATCCAGTGCACGCCTGGCCCGTTCGGGATCGGCGACGAAATGCCGCACGTCGCCGATCCGGTATTGACCGGTCACGATCGGCGACGTCCCGCCGCGGGCCTTGGCCATGATCGACGCCACCTCCCACAGCGTGATCGGGTGGCCGGAGGCGATGTTGAGCGGCACGAAACCGGACAGCTGTCGTTCGATCGCGGCACGGGTCGCGGCGGCGGCATCGCGGACGTGCAGGAAATCCCGCACCTGCCCGCCGTCCTCGAACACCCGCGGCGCCTGACCCGCGAGCAGCTCCTCGCGAAACCGGGTGGCCAGACCCGAGCGCGCGCCCTCGCCGTACACGTTGTGGTAGCGCAACACGGTCACCGCCGCCCCGGTGCTCAGACCCCAGGCCAGCGCGTACTGCTCTTGCGCCGCCTTGCTCGCGGCATAGAAGCCGCGCGGGCGCAGTGGCGCATCCTCGCCGACGGCCTCCCAGGTGAGCACCTCGCCGGTGCGCGGCGCGCGGTGGTCGAACATGCCGCGATCCAAATCGGCGCGCGAGCGCAGGCCGGGGAAGAACGGCCCGCCGCGCACGCTGCGATAGCGGCCTTCGCCGTACACGGAGATGGAGGACGCCAGCACCAGTCGCCGGACGCCCGCCTGGCTCATGGCGGCGAGCAGGACCGCCGTGCCGTGGTCGTTGTGCGCGGCGAACGCGGCGATGCCGGAATCCGATTCCCCGTTCGGCGCGGTGACGGCCGCCAGGTGACAGACCACCTCCGCGCCGCGCAGCAGCGGCGCGAGCCCGTCGGCGTCTCTGACGTCCACCCTGGCGACGCCCTCGGGTGGCTCGGCGTCGGGCCCGTGCACGTCGCCGTGCATCAGATCGAGTGCGATCACCTCGTGCCCGGCGGCCGTCAGCGCGCCGCGCACATGTGATCCGAGGAATCCGGCAGCTCCGGTGAGCAGTACTTTCATCGCAACCACACCCCGCCGCCCCCGGCCGACTCCGAGCCGATGGCGGCACGAACGTCGCACCGTCCCATACGGTTACGGTAGTGCGAAAGGCAGCGACACGCCGGTATGGACACGGCACCGATCGCACGTGTCGGTTTCGCCGATCGCCGCCACCGAGGCCCGGATGAGCTCCTTGAACGGGGCCAGGTTGCGCTTGAACTCGGCGAAGACGTCGATGGCGTGCACACCGTCGCCCTCTTCCAGACCCGCGTCCAGGTCGGTCACCAGAGCGACCGCGGCGTAGCACATCTCCAGCTCACGGGCGAGCACGGCCTCCGGGTGACCGGTCATGTTCACCAGGTCCCAGCCCTGACCGGCGAACCAGCGGCTCTCGGCGCGGGTGGAGAAGCGCGGGCCCTGCACCACGACCATGGTGCCGCCTGCTTTCAGCGGCAGGGCTTCCACCTCGGACTTCGTCACCGCGACGCGCAGTTCCTCGCAGTACGGGTCGGCGAAGGAGACGTGCACGCCGCCGCCGTCGAAGTAGGTCTGCGGACGACCCGAGGTGCGATCGACCAGCTGGTCCGGCACTGCGACGGTGCCCGGTCCCCAGTCGGCGCGCAGGCTGCCCACCGCGCACGGCGCCAGGATCCGGCGCACGCCGAGCGCGCGCAGCGCCCACATGTTGGCCTGGTACGGCAGCGTGTGCGGGGCGTATTCGTGCCGCTTGCCGTGCCGGGGCACGAAGGCCACCGGCCGTCCCTCGACCTCGCCCACCGCGATCGGGGCACTGGGCTTGCCGTACGGGGTGTCGACTTCGACCTGGGTGGCGTCGTTGTCGAAGAAGTCGTAGAAACCACTGCCGCCGATGACGGCGAGGGCGGGCCGGGGAAGCGAACTCATGGGCTCGATTCTTCCGCCCACCCGCTGCTCCCGCGCAACCGGTACCGGTCCGGCGAACCGATGCGTGAGCGACACCACTCGGGTGCGTGGGCAATGATGGGACGATTCATCGTTTCTAGCTGGAGGTGGCTGTGTCGAGCGCGGGCGTTTGGCTGACCGTGGCAAGCGGTTTGGCGTTCGCCAGTTCCGGACCGCTCGCGAAATCCGTGCTCGCCGCGGAGTGGTCGCCCGGGGCGGTGCTGGCCGTGCGGCTGACCGGGGCGGCGGCGGTCATGCTGGCGCTTGCCGCGCTCGCCGAACCCGATGGCCTGCGTGGCAGCGTGCGTCATCTGCGCACCATCGGCGCGTTCGGCGTGATCGCGCTGGCGGGTGTGCAGGCGACGTTCTTCCTGTCGCTGGAATACCTCCAGGTGGGGGTATCGCTGATGATCCAGTTCCTCGCGCCGATCGCGGTGATCGGCTGGGATTGGGCAGTGCGCGGACGCAGGCCGTCCGACGCCACCCTGCTCGGCGCGATCGTGGCGCTCGCCGGCGCCGCGCTGGTGATCGATGTCTTCGACGCGGGCGGGCTGAGCCCGGCCGGCTTGGGCTGGGCCGCGCTGTCCATGCTGTGCAACGCCGCGTTCTTCCTGCTCTCCGCGCGCACCTCGGACAGCCTGCGCCCGGTGGTGCTGCTCGGCACCGGCCTGACCGTGGCCGCGGCGACCAGCTGGGCGCTCGGCGCGCTCACCGTGCTGCCGATCCACATCGGCAGCGCCACCGCCGTCATGGCCGAGCGCCGCCTCCCGGCCTGGGTGGCCCTGGCATTGCTGATCCTGCTCAGTACCGTGGTGGCCTACCTCTGCGGCGTGGCGGGCGCGGCGCGCATCGGGGCGACGCTCATGTCGCTGATCCTGTTGAGCGAGGTGCTGTTCGCGGTCGCGCTCTCCTGGCTGCTGCTCGGCGAGGCGGTGGCGCCGGTCCAGTTGTTCGGCGCGATGCTCGTAATAGGCGGAATCGCGCTGGCCAGGTACGGTGCCGATCAGCGCGCGACACGGCGGACGCAGCCCGCGCCGGGCCGCGCGCGGACCTGACAACACGCCGGAACAAATGTACCCTAGGGGGGTATTAATCGATGATCGATTCTTCCGGCAGGCAGCAAGGAGACAGTCGGTGACCACCCCGGACACGAAGACCACCCAGGACCAGCCGGGCCACGACCACTCGGCACACGGCTACATCACCGCCAAGGACGACTACCTCAAGCGCCTGCGCCGCATCGAGGGGCAGGCCCGCGGGTTGCAGCGGATGGTCGAAGAAGAGAAGTACTGCATCGATATCCTCACCCAGGTCTCCGCGATGACGAAAGCGCTACAGGCCGTGGCGATGGGCCTGCTGGAGGACCACATCAGTCACTGCGTGGTGGACGCGGCCGTCGCGGGCGGCCCCGAGGCCGAGGCCAAGATCAAGGAAGCGACCGACGCGATCGCCCGCTTGGTGCGTTCCTGATCGACGTTCACCCGTGGCGCAGCCGATAGGCCGCGGCCGCGCCGGGATGAAGCGGGATCGGGCCCGTGCCGATCAACGAACGCGCGTCCAGGAATTGGGTGCCCGCGGCCTCCGCCGGGACCAGCAGGTTCGGGCGCCCGACCAGTAGATCGACGATCGCGGCGGCGGCCTCGTCCGCCAGGGCGGGCGCCGCGAGCAGCAGGTTCGCCACGCCCACGGTCTGGATCGCGGAGGCTCCCGGATAGGCATCGCCCGGGATCTCGACGCGGTCGTAGATGTGCCCGTAGCGCTGGCGCAGCGGGGCGGCCAGCTCATCGAGATCCACCAGGCGCATCCGCAGCGGCACCTCCAGCGCCGCGGTCGGCACGCCGCCCGCCCACAGCAGCGCGTCGACCGCACCGGAGCGAAGGGCCGCCGCGGCGTCGCGCAGCGGGCGATGCTCCACGATGACATCGGTCGCCGGATCCAGCCCCGCGGCGAGCAGGATCCGCTCCCCCGTCAGCGCCGCGCCGGAACCCTGGGCGCCCAGATTCACTCGCTTGCCGCGCAATTCGACCACCCGGCGGACATCGCTGTCCGCCCGCACGGCGAGCTGGAGATAGTTCTCGTAGACCCGCCCGAGCGCGAGCACGCCGCCCGGCGCGCCCCTGCTCGAATCCGCCAGCGCCAGACCGGCTTCCGCCTCACCCCTGGCCAGCATGGCGAGATTGTCCTGTGATCCGGAGGTGGTGATCGGCTCGATCCGCACCGTCCCCGCGTCGGCGGCCGCCGACGCGAGCAGGCGCGCGAACGCGTGATAGAAACCGCCCACCTCACCCGAAGCCAACCGGACCACCGGATCGTTCCCGCTCCCGCACCCCATGACGCCGGAAGCGCCGACGCCCGCGGCGCCGATGGCCGCGAGCGCCAGGAACTTTCGCCGGTTCAGCCGACCCGTCACGACACCACCGCCACGGGAAGACGGACGGAGATCGCGAGTCCGTGCGGTGCCACCGCGGAGACCGAGAGCGTACCGCCGCGCGCCTGGGCGAGAGCCGCGGCGATCGGCAGGCCGAGGCCGGAACCGCCTGCCTGCGCGGAGGAACCGCGGAAGAACCGGGTGGTGAGCTTGCGGATCTCGTCGGAGGGGACGCCGCGGCCGTCGTCGCGCACCGTCACCGTGACCCATTCCGGCTCGATCCCGACGGACACCACGGTGTCCGCGCCGGATCCGGCGTAACGGTTCGAATTGCTCAGCGGCACATCGAGAATCTGCGCGAGCACATCCGCGGTCACGGCGACCTCGGCAGGCCGCCCCGGTTGCTCGGCGCGCAGCGACTGCCCGGAGGCGGCGAACGCGGAATGCCAGGCGTCGATGCGGTCGGCGACGACTTGGCCCGCGTCGCAACGCTGTTCGGCCGTAACCGCCGCGGGCGCGAACGCGTCCGGCGTCTCCGCGACCGCGAGGGTGAGCAGACCGTCGAGCAATGTGGTGAGCCGCTCCACCTCCGCGCTCGCCCCGCGGAAGGTGTCCGCGGCGTTCTGCGGAATCGCGTACTCCAGCGAATCCAGCCGGATGGTCAGGGCGGCCAACGGATTGCGCATCGCGTGCGCGGTGTCGGCGACCAACTGGCGCTGCGCCTCCGTCGAGTCCGCCACCGCCAGCGCCATGGTATCGAAAGATTCCGCGACAGCGCGCATTTCGGGCGGACCGCCGTAGTGGCGGGCGATCGACGCAGGCGGTGCGTCGTCGGCGGCCTGCGGCGCGGACCGCGCCTTCGGCAGCGTCGCGGTCAACTCGGCGACGGCCCGGGAGAGGGCCGCGAGCGGACGCAGCACCCAGCGGCTCAGCGTCAACGCGAGCATCGTGAAGAGCACCATGGCCCCCACCCCGCCGACGCCGATGATCAGCCACGCGCGGGTGATGTCGCGGCGCGCCTGCGCGGTGGACGCCTCGATGACGACGGCCCCGTTGACCTGCACCCCGGTCCCGACCGGTCGCGCGACGAGCATCATCGGATCGCTCCACGGCATGAGCCGGTCGATCGGATGCGGTCGCTGATTGCGCCGCGCGTCGGCAACCGCGGCGACAACGGCCGGATCGATGATGGTGACGCCCGCGTTGACCGCGGTCGCCCCGCGCGCGTCGACCACAAGCACGTTCTCGCCGTACAACTCGTGGTAGCGCGCGACCTCCTCGGCCAGCGCGGCGTAGTTGCCCTCCACCGCCAAAGCGTCGGCGAGAGTGGCGAACCGATCCGCGTCGCCGGAGCGGCCGAGCACCAACTCCTGGGTCCTGCTGGTGGCATAGGTCAGCGAGAGCGGCACCGCGAACGCGAGGACGGCGATCGCCGCGAACACCGTCAGCGCGGCAAGAAGTCTGCGCCGCATGACATTTGGCCCTCCCCGCTCACTGCCCCCACCGGTACCCGTAGCCGCGGATCGTGGTGATCAGCCCCGGCCGGTTGAGCTTGGCGCGCAGACCGGTCATGTGCACGTCCAGCGAACGCGAGACCGCGATGAACGCGTCGCCCCAGATCCGGTCCATCAGCTGCTGGCGGCTCACCGCCGCACCCGGCCGTTCCACGAGCGCCTCGACCAGCTCGAATTCCTTCTGCGTCAACGCGACCGGCACCCCGCCGACCTCGACGACCCGAGCCGCCAGATCGACGCGCACATCGCCGGTGATCACCTCGGTGCGCTCCGAATGCGCGACCGCGGCCGCCCGGCGCATCACGGTTTCCAGCCGCGCCATCAGCTCCGCGATCCGCGGCGGCTTCACCAGATAATCGTCCGCGCCGCCACGCAATCCACGCACGATGGAGCGTTCGTCGCTGCGCGCCGTCAGGATCAGCACCGGCACCGAACTCACCTCGCGCAGCTGCCGCAACACCTGCAGGCCGTCGCCGTCGGGCAGACCGAGATCGAGGATGACGGCGTCGTAGCCGCGGTGGTCGAGCAGCAGCTCGCTGCCACGACGCTTGCGCTCGGCGGAATAACCGCGGGCATTGAGCGCCTCGACGAGCGCGTCGCCCACACCGTCGTCATCTTCGACCACCGCAAGCCGCACGCGCCGATCCTGCCACATGGGCTGGATCGGCGCGGTCACGAGTCGCTCAGCCACGCACGGCGGCCATGGGGCGTTCGTCATCGCTTCCGGCGCTCACCGCGTCGGCCCGCGCCTTGTCGTCGGCGTCGATGGTGGACTCCGCCGAGGTCTCCCGCATGAAGTAGTAGGTCACCAGCGAAACCGCGATGCAGCCCGCCACGTAGTAGAAGTACACCGACTCCATGCCCGCCTTCTTCAGTGCGAGCGCGATCATCTCCGCGGTGCCGCCGAAGATCGCGACCGTCAGTGCGTAAGGCAGGCCGACGCCGAGCGCCCGGATCTTGGTCGGGAAGAGCTCCGCCTTCACGATGGCGTTGATCGAGGTGTAGCCGGTGATGATCAGCAGGGCGACCATCATCAGGCCCCAGGCGGCGACCGGGTTCGAGGTGTGCGCGAGCACGGTCATGAGCGGCACGGTCAGCAAGGTGCCGCTCACGCCGAAGAAGATCAGCAGCTTGCGCCGCCCGATCTTGTCGGACAGCCCGCCCGCCAGCGGCTGGATCACCACGAACACCAGCAGCGCGACGAAGTTGATCCAGGCCACCGTGCCCTTGGAGATGCCGGAGGTGTTGATCATGAACTTCTGCATATAGGTGGTGTAGGTGTAGAACGCCACCGTGCCGCCGAGCGTCAGACCGACAACGAGCAGGCACTCCCTCGGGTACTTCAGCAGGACCCGCAGCGAACCGCGCGAGGAACCGCTGGGCTCCTTCGAGCCGGAGGCCTCCGCCTCGAAGGACGCGGACTCGTCCATCCCGCGGCGCAGCAGCATGACGACGATCGCGCCGCCCGCGCCGATCACGAACGGGATTCGCCAACCCCAGGAGTGCATCTGCGCGGAGGTGAGCACCTGCAGCAACACGATCTGCACGCCGAGCGCGGTGAGCTGACCGGCGACCAGGGTCACGTACTGGAAGCTCGAGTAGAACCCACGACGGCCCGCCGAAGCGACCTCGGACAGATACGTCGCGCTGGTGGCGTACTCACCGCCGACGGAGAGACCCTGCAGCAGTCGCGCGAGCAGCAACAGCACCGGGGCGGCGATGCCGATGCTCTGGTAGCCCGGCGTAATCGCGATGAGCAGCGAACCGGCCGCCATCACGGTCACCGACAGCGTCAGCGCGGCGCGCCTGCCGAACCGGTCCGCGTAACGGCCGAGCGCCCAGCCGCCCAGCGGGCGCATCAGGAACCCGACCGCGAACACGGCCGCGGTGGACAGCAGCTGAGCGGTCGAATCCCCTTCGGGGAAGAACGCTTTCGCGAAGTACACGCTGAACGCCGCGTACACGTACCAGTCGTACCACTCGACCAGGTTGCCGATCGATCCGCGCAGCACGTTCGCGACGACGCGGCGTTCGCCACCGGACTGTGTCGTAGTCACCGAATCTCCTCCTTCGACGCTTCTTCGCGTCAACTGGAAGAGAGTGTGTCGGCAGTCACAAGGGATTCGGAAGCGTGCGGCGGGTTTCCTAACTGTCTCTTAGTACGATGGCCACCGCACGCTCGCGCAGGTCAGGAGCGCAACAAGGGGGCCAGAGCGCGCAGCGGGCCGAGGTAGTCGGACCCGAGCGCCTGCAGGGCGACGTGGTCGGCGCCCGCCTCGAGGTGGGCCCTGAGCTGCACGGCCACCTGCTCCGCGCTGCCGTGCACCGCCAGCTGGTCGATCAGCCGGTCGCTACCGGGCGTGGTGACATCGGCGTCGTCGAAACCGAGCCTGCGCAGATTTGCGACGTAGTTGCCGAGCCCGAGGTACATGGGCACGATCGTGCGTCCGACTTCGCGCGCCCGCTCCGGGTTTTCGTCGATGACGAACTTCTGCTCGGTGGCCAGTAGCGCGTCCGCGCCGAGCACCACACGGGCGCGCCGGGTGTGCTCGGGGGTCACCAAGTACGGCAGCGCGCCCGCGGTCCGATCGCGCGCCAGCTCCAGCACCCGCGGGCCGAGCGCGGCGAGGGCCCGCCGCTGCTTCGGCACTCCGGCCGCGTCCAGCTCGTCGAGGTACTCGACCAGCGCGTCGTAGGGCTTGCGGTAGGGACCGTTGAATTCCGGATGCCCGGCGCCGACGCCGAGCAGGAAGCGGCCTGGGAAGCGCTCCTCGATGCGGTGGAACGAATCGGCCACGATCTTCGCCGGGGCCGCCCAGATGTTCACGATGCTGGTGGCCACCGTGAGCGAATCCGTCGCGGCGAGCAGCGATTCCACGACGGGCAGCTCCGCGGGCGGGGAGCTGCCGAGCCATACCGTTCCGTAGCCGAGCTCCTCCAGCTCGTGCGCCTCCTCCGGAGTCACCCCCTGGTAGCCGCGCCATACACCGAATCGTCCGAGACCGTCGATTGTCATGTGGGAAACGAACCTCCGCTGTCCCCGTTCCTATTCCGCGCCGCGGAGCGAGGCCCCCTGGGCATTAGCACTCAGGACATGAGAGTGCTAACTTGGAGGGTGCACAGCTCCCGGCGGTCGCCGCCGTGGCGGTCGCCGACGTACTGAGATGGAGGTGATTGCTGTGCTGCGATTCGATCCATTCCATGACATCGACACTGTCGCTCGCCAGCTGCTCGGCGAGAACGTCGGAACGGCACGCGCACCGCGATTCATGCCGATGGATCTGTTCAAGGCGGGCGACCACTATGTGCTCAATGCCGATCTGCCCGGCGTCGATCCCGGCTCGGTGGATGTGAGTGTCGACAACGGCACCCTCACCCTGCGCGCCCAGCGCAGCCTGCCTAGCGACGAAGGCGTCCAGTGGATCGCCTCGGAACGCTTCGCGGGAACCTACATGCGCCAGCTGTCCCTCGGTGACAACGTCGACGCCGACAAGATCAGCGCCACCTACAACAACGGTGTCCTCTCGGTGACCATCCCCGTCGCCGAAAGGGCCAAGCCGCGCCGCATCGAGATCTCCGGCCACTCACAGCCCAAGACCATCGAAGCGAGCACCGGCGACTGAACCACTCCGGTACCGCGGTTCGCTGAGACCGGCCGCGGTACCGGTCCCCTATTCACTCTCCGCCGCAGCACCCTCGGGTCGGCACGACGCGCATCTCCCTGGTCTCGGCATTGCGCGCCGCCAGGTCCGCGTCGGCGGGATAGTCGACCGCGACCAGGCTCAGGCCGTGGGCCGGAGCGACGGTCACCGCGCTCGCACGCTCGGTCTCCTCCAGCAGTCCGGCGATCCATTCCACGGTGCGCCTGCCCTCGCCAACGGCGAGCACCCCGCCGACCAGGCTGCGCACCATCGACCAGCAGAACGCGTCGGCGCTGACGAACGCGGTGAGCAGGTCCCCCTCCCGCTCCCAGTCGAAGCGCTGCAATTCGCGGACCGTCGTCGCGCCCTCCCTGCGACGGCAGAACGCCGCGAAATCGTGCAACCCCAACAGGCTTCGGGACGCCGCGCGCATCGCCTCCAGATCGACGCCCGGGCGGCACGGCACCACGCTCCGGGCGCTCAGCGGCTCCGCGCCGTACGGCGCGGTGGTGAGCCGGTAGACGTAGTGGCGGCGAATCGCCGAGAAGCGCGCGTCGAATTCCGGCGGCGCGCTCCGAGCCGCCTTGATACGCACGTCTTTCGGAAGGAAGCGAGCCATGCGGTGGACGAGCTTGTCACCGTCGAACTCGGCGGTGGTGTCGAAGTGCGCGACCTGCCCCTCCGCGTGCACCCCGGCGTCGGTGCGGCCCGCGACGGTCAGCTGGATCGGCTCGCGGAATACCTTGCTCAGCGACTCCTCCAGCACGCCCTGCACGGTCCGTAGCCCCGGCTGGCGGGCCCAGCCGATGAAGTCCGTTCCGTCGTAGGAGATGTCGAGGCGCGCCCGCACCGCATCCCGGAGCTCGGTCGCCGCCGTCGGGGACACTGGAGACGCCGCCGGGGCAGCAGAGTCGGTCTGTGCGCTAGCCGATTCCATCGAATCCTCCACTGTCACAACAACTTCTCGTCGAACGCAAACCAGCCCACGGAGTCACGACGGGCCGCAGACAGGTTCGGCCGATCGACGCGAATGAGCCCGCCACCCACAGGGGCGGCGGGCTCATTCGAGAAACCCGACCCAGGTCAGGCGTCCTTCTTGTCCTCGGCGGACTCGTCGGCCTGCTCCTCGGCAACCGGAGCCTCGGCCTCGGCGACAGCCTCGTCGGCCTTCTCCTCGACGACCTCGGGAGCCTGTTCCTCGGCCTTCTTGGAGGCGGCGACGCGACGGGCGCGATCGGCCTCGTTGGTCACGGTCTTCTCCCGGACCAGCTCGATGATCGCCATCGGCGCGTTGTCACCCTTACGCGGCAGCGTCTTGGTGATGCGGGTGTAGCCACCCTCGCGACCATCGAACGAAGGCCCGATCTCCGCGAAGAGCGAGTGGACGACGTCCTTGTTGCGGATCACCTTCAGCACCTCGCGACGGTCGGCAAGGGTGCCGCCCTTCGCCTTGGTGATGAGCTTCTCCGCGTAGGGACGCACGGCCTTGGCCTTGGCCTCGGTGGTGGTGATCCGGCCGTGCTCGAAGAGCGCCGTGGCCAGATTGGCGAAGATCGCCTTCTGGTGCGACGCCGACCCGCCGAAGCGGGCACCCTTCTTGGGCTTAGGCATTGTTGATTCTCCTTGTATGCGGCCGGGCCGGGGCGCCTACCCCAGCGGCCTAGAGCTGTTCGGTCTCGGCGTAGTCCTGCTCGCCGCCATCGGTGTCACTGAACGTGCCGCTGTCGCTCCACGTGCCGGTGCTCGCGTCGTAACCCACCACGGAGGACGGGTCGAACGACGCCGGGCTGTCCTTCAGCGAGAGGCCGAGCGCGTGCAGCTTGACCTTCACCTCGTCGATGGACTTCTGGCCGAAGTTGCGGATGTCCAGCAGATCCGACTCGGTGCGGGCGACAAGCTCGCCCACCGTGTGCACACCCTCGCGCTTGAGGCAGTTGTAGGACCGGACGGTGAGGTCCAGGTCCTCGATCGGCAGACCGAACGAGGCGATGTGATCCGCCTCGGCCGGCGAGGGGCCGATCTCGATGCCTTCGGCTTCGACGTTCAGCTCGCGAGCGAGGCCGAACAGCTCGACCAGGGTCTTGCCCGCCGAGGCGAGCGCGTCCCGCGCGCTGATGGAGTTCTTGGTCTCCACGTCCAGGATGAGCCGGTCGAAGTCGGTGCGCTGCTCGACACGGGTGGCCTCGACCTTGTAGGTCACCTTGAGCACCGGGGAGTAGATCGAATCCACCGGGATCCGGCCGATTTCCGCACCGGACGCCTTGTTCTGCACCGCCGGGACGTAACCGCGACCGCGCTCGACGACGAGCTCGATCTCGAGCTTGCCCTTGTCGTTCAGGGTGGCGATGTGCATGTCCGGGTTGTGCACGACGACGCCGGCGGGCGGCACGATGTCACCGGCGGTGACGGTGCCGGGTCCCTGCTTGCGCACGTACATCGTCACCGGCTCGTCCTCCTCCGAGGACACGACCAGACCCTTGAGGTTCAGGATGATGTCGGTGACATCTTCCTTCACGCCGGGAACGGTGGTGAACTCGTGCAGAACGCCGTCGATGCGGATGCTCGTGACCGCGGCCCCCGGGATCGAGGACAGCAGGGTACGCCGCAGCGAGTTGCCGAGGGTGTAACCGAAGCCCGGCTCGAGGGGTTCGATGGTGAACTTCGAGCGGTTCTCGGCGACGACCTCTTCGGTCAGGGTCGGACGCTGGGAAATCAGCATGAGGATCATCCTCCTTTTAGGGCGCCCGCTATTTGACGCCTCGTTTTAAGGGGTTGTGCTCGACCATCCGGCGAACCGAACGACCGAGCACCAGCGGCATTCGCTGATTACTTCGAGTAGTACTCGACGATCAGCTGTTCCTGCAGCGGCACATCGATCTGGGCGCGCTCCGGCTCCTGGTGGACCAGGATCCGCAGACGGCCAGGGATCACCTGCAGCCAGCCCGGAACCGGGCGATCGCCGAGGGTTTCGCGCGCGACCTGGAAAGGCAGGGTCGGCAGCGACTTCTCCTTGACATCGATGATGTCGTACTGGCTCACCTTGTAGCTGGGCACGTCGACCTTGACGCCGTTGACCAGGAAGTGGCCGTGGCTGACCAGCTGACGAGCCTGGCGACGGGTGCGCGCCAGACCGGCGCGGTACACGACGTTGTCGAGACGGGTCTCGAGCAGACGAAGCAGGTTGTCACCGGTCTTGCCCTTGAGGCGGTTGGCCTCTTCGTAGTACCGGCGGAACTGCTTCTCCATGACGCCGTAGGAGAAGCGAGCCTTCTGCTTCTCCTGCAGCTGGAGCAGGTACTCGCTCTCCTTGATCCGCGCACGGCCGTGCTGGCCGGGCGGGTACGGGCGACGCTCGAACGCCTGATCGCCGCCGACGAGGTCGACGCGCAGACGACGCGACTTGCGGGTGATGGGTCCGGTGTAACGGGCCATTTCGCTCTACCTTCCTTTCCCGCTAGACGCGACGCCGCTTGGGCGGACGGCAGCCGTTGTGCGGCTGCGGGGTGACATCGGAGATCGTGCCCACCTCGAGGCCTGCGGCCTGCAGCGAGCGGATCGCGGTCTCACGGCCCGAACCGGGGCCCTTGACGAACACGTCGACCTTCTTGACGCCGTGCTCCTGTGCCTTGCGGGCCGCGTTCTCGGCGGCGAGCTGCGCGGCGAACGGGGTCGACTTACGCGAACCCTTGAAGCCGACGTGACCCGACGACGCCCAGGAGATGACGTTGCCGTTCGGGTCGGTGATGGACACGATCGTGTTGTTGAACGTGCTCTTGATGTGCGCGTTGCCGTGCGGGACGTTCTTCTTGTCCCTGCGGCGCGACTTCTGGGTCTTCTTGGGGCCGGAGGCCCTGCTCTTAGGAGGCATCCGTATCCCTTACTTCTTCTTGCCTGCGACGGTGCGCTTCGGGCCCTTGCGGGTGCGCGCGTTGGTCTTGGTCCGCTGGCCACGCACGGGCAGGCCACGGCGGTGGCGCAGGCCCTGGTAGCAGCCGATCTCGATCTTGCGGCGGATGTCGGCCTGCACCTCACGGCGCAGGTCACCCTCGACCTTGAACTCCGAGGCCTCGATGTAGTCGCGGAGCTTGGTCAGGTCGTCGTCGCTGAGATCCTTCGAACGCAGGTCCGGGCTGACGCCGGTGGCCTCGAGGATCTCCTTGGAGCGGGTACGGCCGATGCCGAAAATGTAGGTCAGCGCGATCTCCATGCGCTTTTCGCGCGGGAGGTCGACGCCCATGAGACGTGCCATGTGGCAGTTTCCTTAATCGTTGCGGAGGTCTGCTCCCTGTCCGTTCCCCCGTCTTGTGTGGGGCACCGGCCTCCGTACCGGTGGTTGGCTCGCACGCCCCGGGCCTTCTCTCGAAAGCCCGAATTTCCACAGCGTGCGGCTGGAGCTGGGAGTTCTTCGTTGTGCCAATCCGAACCGCGTTCGGTGCTTGGCGGTGAGCCCTTGATCAGCCCTGGCGCTGCTTGTGGCGCAGGTTGTCGCAGATCACCATGACCCGGCCGTGGCGGCGGATCACCTTGCACTTCTCGCAGATCTTCTTGACGCTCGGCTGAACCTTCACGTCCGTCCAATCTCGTTGTGGTCCACAGAGGTGTGAACACAGTTTTTCCCCAGCCTGGCGGCTGGGGAAGTCTTTTGTTGTGCCGTCCTCGCGAACGGCCGTCCCTCCGGGAGGGACCTGGGGTAAAAGCCTTGGTCCGGGTCGAACCAGCCCGCCCATCCGGCGGTCCGGAGATGCCCGACCCGCGCGAACGGTTGGTCCGCGCCTAAGCCAACCCGCCCGTTCGGGAGTCCGGGGGCGAAGCCCGCCGGGCGGGGTGTGGGGGTTGCACCCCCACAAAACACCAAGTGAATCGACCTAGGCGAACGCTCACCGTGAGCAGCGTTCGCCGACTCGATTCACTTGTAGCGGTAAACGATCCGGCCGCGGGACAGGTCGTAGGGCGAGAGCTCGACGACCACCCGGTCCTCGGGAAGGATGCGAATGTAGTGCTGCCGCATCTTTCCGCTGATGTGCGCGAGAACCTTGTGCCCGTTCTCGAGCTCGATACGGAACATCGCATTGGGCAGCGGCTCGACAACTCGACCCTCGACCTCGATGGCCCCGTCCTTCTTCGCCATGTCCTCCGCGATCCCGGTTCATCGAGCGACTTCGCCGATCGAACCTGGTGTGATTGCCTGGTGTCTGCTTGTATGTACCGGACGGCGTAACCGAACCGGCGGCATGCAAACAGGCGGCGCATAGGTGCACCGCCGTTCCAGCTTACCGGGAGGCATCCGATCCGGCAAAAACGCCCCGCCAGGAAGTCGCAGGGCGGCCGCTCCCTGCGCCACGGCGGGTGGGGCCGGTCACGTAAACTGACCGAGTCCAGGAAACGGTCGAGCAGACTTAGGGGGATGCCGTGAGCCAGCGTACCGGGCCAGCCGTCGGCACTGCGCCCCTCGGCCACGACAGGGCCGAGCGCGAGGGTAGCGGGCGAGCCATCTCGGGCACCACGAAAACCGAGCGCACGACGGAGCCGTGGGACAGCGAGGCGATGCGGTGAGTCGTAACAACGACCTCCCGATGCTGCCGCCATGGCTGTCCGACAGCGAGGTCACCGGCGGTTACGAAGCACCGGTACAGAATCTCCCGCACGAAGAGCTCATCGACGACGCGCCCGACCGCAAACGACGCCGCAAGCCCCAGGCGCCCGATGGTCGGAACGACGCGAATCAGGGCTCCGGCCGCAAGGACAAGAAGCGCAGGTGGCTCGGCCGCGACAAGGACGAGCCGGTCGAGGAGCAGCCCAGCGCGCCCCCGGCCGAAGAGCAGCGCCGCCCCGAGCCGCCCGCCGACTCCTGGGGGCAGCCGCAGTCCGGTTGGTCGTCCGGCCCCGACACGGAGGCGGGCAGGCCCGATGATTCGCCGCGGCAAGCCGCGCGCGGCCAAGCCGATCGCAACGATTCCTGGCAGCAGCAGACCGAGGGGCCGGTTCGGCAGCAGCCGATAGGCGCGCCGGATCACCCGGTCCCGCCCCGGTTCGACGCCCACGGCCAGCCCCCGCAGACGAGCGGCGGTCCCGGCCAGACCCCACAGCAGCAGTTCGGCGGACCAGGACAGCCGATCGGCGGTCCCGGTCAGGCACGGCCCGAGCAGATCGGCGGACCGAGCCGACCGGAGCAGCAGACCGGCGGCGCCGGGTATACGCCGCAGCAGCCGATCGGCGACGGCGGGCCGCAGTGGAGTGGCGCGCCGGAGCAGTTCGGCGGGCCGGGTCGAGCGCCGCAACAGCACGGCGGCCAAGGACAACCGCCCTACCAGCAGACCGGCGTGCCCGGATACCAGCAGCCGATGGGTGGGCCGGGACACCAGCCGCAGCAGCCGATCGGCGGCCCAGATCAGCCGCCGGTCGACGGTTCGAGCCAGGTCGCGCAGCGACCGGGCGAGGCATGGGCCGGGCAACCGCACCCCGAGGACCCGAGGTCGTCGGCACCGCGAGGACAGGGTGGGCAGTCGAGCCTGCCCACCCGGCAGCCGAGCCAGCCCTCCGAGGGCTTCCAACCGCTCGGTCAGCGCACCCCCACACCGACCGCCCCCGAGCCGCCTCCGTCGGACGAGGCGACCACGCGCTACGAGCGCAGGCTTCCCGACCTGCCGCCACCGCCGAGCCACGTCCGGCCGTCTCCGGCCGCCGAGGACAGCTCCACCCGAACGACCGGCGATCCGCAGGCCGGGCACAGCGTCACCGGCGGGGCGGCCGAGAACCACGTGGCCGACTCGCCTGCCGAGCGCCGCATTCCGGCCGGGGACCCCGTCGTCCCTCCGGCAGCGGTGAATCACACTCCCGCTCAGGCGGACACGGGTCAGGGCTCCGCATCGACGGTGCAGGACCACAACCCCGCCGCAGCCGACGCGGACCGCGCGGCGTCCGAATTCGACGCGGCCCCACCGTGGCTCGCAGGTCCGAGCGCGGCCGCGTCGCCGGGCCCGGTCGGATCTCCCGCGGAGCAACGCCGCGTGCCACGCACGCCCGAGGGGGCTACGCCGTCGAGCGACGCGCCACCCTCCTGGCTCGACGGCCCCGAACAACACCAGCCGAGCGCCCGCCCTGAGCTTCCCCCGCCACCCGCGAATTTCGCCGAACAGTCCGAGGCGCAAGCGACTTCGCCCGCCGCGCAGCAGACACCGGCGTCGGCGAGCGACATCGGTCGATCGGGCGAGCCCTCACCCGTCGCGCACGCGAGCGGCACGTCCGCTGCCGTCGATCCGGTGAACGGCGCCGAGCGTCCGAACTCCGAGGCCCGGCCGGTCGGCGACGAGGCGGCTCCGAGCTCCTCCACGGACGAGCGGAGCGAAGGCGGAATCCCTTCGCGCCCCGACGACTCCGTGTACGGACCGGCGGCGGTCGGACAAGGCCAGGGCGACGAGTCCACGCGCAACACCACGGGCCCAGCCGAAGACGCTGAGTTCGCGGGAGGCGGCAGGCATCGACTGTCCGCGGAACCCCAACCGAGCGAGCGTCCGTGGGGCGCACCGGGTCCGGCCCAGGGCGGACACCGGGCTCCGGTCAGCGATCAGCCCGCTCCCGGCGAGGTGCGCCGGGATCCCGGCGTCTTCGCACAGCAGGGCGGCCAGGCCCCCGGCGGCGAAATGCCGTGGACGCAGGCCGGATACGGTACCCAGCCGCCGGCCCCGCCGAACGGCCCGCAGCCCGGCTACGGCTATGCCGACCAGCGTCAGGGTGGTTACGCTCCGGCCCCCGGCCCCGACGCGAACGCCTATCACATCCCCGGCGATCGCCGGCCCGGCGAGCCGGGATATCCGACGCAGTCCGGGCCGGGAACGGTTGAGCCCGCGAACAACCCGCCCGGCTTCGTCGCGCCACCGGCCGCCGATCAGCAGCCACCCGCACCGCCTTCGTGGAACCAGGGCGCGCAACCTCCCGCGCCCCCGCAGGGCCCCACGGGCGAGAGCTGGGGTCGGCCGCAGCACGGACCGGCCGGTGAGAGCTGGGGCCAGCAGCCGCAGGGCGGTCCGCGTCAGCCCCAGCAGGGCCAGCCCTCGCTGGACGACGTTCCCTTGCGCCGCGCGAAGAAGTCGCCGGGCAGTGGTTGGCGCAAGGCCGTGCACCACATGTCCGGCGGCGCGATCAATCCCGGCATGTCGGCCGAGGAGCTACGGCTCCAGGAACTGGTGGCCAGGATCAGGCAGCCGGTCCGCGGCGACTACCGCATCGCGGTGCTCTCGCTGAAGGGCGGCGTCGGGAAGACGACCACCACCATGGGTCTGGGATCGATCTTCGCCTCCGTCCGCGGCGACCGGGTGATCGCGGTCGACGCCAACCCGGACTTCGGCACGCTCTCCCAGCGCGTGCCGCTGCAGACCCGGTCGACGGTGCGCGACCTGCTGCTCGATCCGTCGATCGAGCGCTACTCGGACGTGCGCAGGCACACCTCGCAGGCCACCAGCCGACTGGAAGTGCTTGCCAGCGAACGGGATCCGGCGGCGTCGGAAGCGTTCAACGACGAAGAGTACCGGGCGGTCGCTCGAATCCTGCAGCGCTACTACAACATCATCCTCACCGACTGCGGCACCGGTCTGATGCACTCGGCGATGGCCGGTGTCCTGGACCTGGCGCATTCGCTGGTGCTGATTTCCTCGGCGGCGATCGACGGCGCCCGCAGCGCCGCGGCGACGCTGGACTGGCTGTCCCTGCACGGCCACGATCACTTGGTGCGCAACGCCGTCGTGGTGATCAACCTGCCACGCGAGGGTTCACCGAATGTCGGCGTGCAGCAGCTGCGCGAGTACTTCCTGTCCCGCTGCCGCGCGGTGCACATCATCCCGTATGACGCGCACCTCTCGGAGGGCGCCGAGATCGATCTGCACCGGCTCAGCAAGCAGGCCAAGCGCGCCTACGTGGAACTCGCCGCGACGGTCGCCGACGAGTTCAGCGTCGACCACCGCCGCTTCCACAGCTGAGCGCTGCGGTCGACCGAACGGTTGGACCGAGCAGTTCGACCACGCAGCTCGACAAACACTGTGTGCCAAAGAGGTTCGCCGGTCGGGTACCGAGGAGGGGTGACGACACCCGACCGAACGAACCACCTCACCACTCGGGCAGCCGCCTCCGACCCGCGAGCACGTCGCGGACCAGGTCGTCGTAGGCGTCCGCCAATTCGGCGAGGTGGTGCCAGGCGCAGTGCAATAGCTCGTCGTGCGCGTCGAGCGTCATCAGTGCGTGGTGCGCACGCACCGAGGACTCCGCGAGCCGATCGATCACCGCGCCGACAGTCTCGGTGTGCAAAGTAGCGCCGAGCCGATGCTGGGGCACGCTGCGCGTCACCCAGTCGTCGATGGCCATGACCAATTCGCTTCGGCGCCGTTCGTTTTCGAGAATATGAGTGGGATCGGTGTTCACCGATCCACCACGACCGACAAGTCGCCGCTCGTGTAATACCGCCAGATCACGGGCGAACCAGAGCAGGGGGCCACCTACGACCCGATGCCCGCGACACGCCCGAACAAGTAGATCCGAAGTGGGCAGTAGCCCGGAAGACACGGACTGCACTGCCGAATCGACACACCGGGGTGTGCCGGGAACTGCCATCACAATCGTTGATGAATCCGAACCTGCCACGTTGCCTCGCCGTTCATCGCCGCACAACACCGGATCAGGACGTTCATTACAATAAACCTCTGAAGGCACCTGTCAAGCGTTACCCGGCCGTAGGGAGTCACGAAGAGTACACTTCGTTACCTGCACGACCAACCGAGGAGCAAGATGGCGGACGGTCCGACGTATCACCGGATCGCAGACCTCCTCCGCGAGGAGATCCGCGCAGGCAAATGGAAACCGGGCGATCGACTTCCGAGTCACACCGAGCTGGCCGAGCAGATGCAGGTTTCGATCACCACGGCCCGCAATGCCATTCAAGTACTTGTCGCCGAAAATCTCGTCTATACAGCTACTTCCCGCGGCACGATCGTCCGAAACCAGGAAGTGCTCGAGTCGGTGATGACCGATCACATCCGTCGCGACCGGCCCAAGTCGCCGCACGACATCTTCGAGGAGATCGCCCGCGCCGCGGATCGGGTGCCCACCAAGGAGTTCAGCGCGCGGATGGAACCCGCGACGGCGCAGGTGGCGCAGTGGCTCGGCGTGGCGGAGGACACCTGGGTGCTCGCCCGCACCGTCGTGCAGTACCTGGACAACGAACCGTGGTCGTGGGAGGTCAGTTTCTATCCCCGCGACCTGGCCGAGGCGACCGGCATCGATTCACCGCACGACATCCCCGAGGGCACCACCCGCCGGATGGCCGACCGCGGCTATCCCGAAACCGCTCACCGCGACACGCTGGTCGCGCGACCCGCCAGCGCCGAGGAGGCGATCGTGCTCGGCGTCGCGACCGGAACGATCCTGCTCGACCATCTGCGGATCGGGGCGGACCACAGCCGGATAACCCGGGCGACGCGACAGCGCTCCATCGCCACACGCAACCGCTTGGCGTACGAGCTCGGCGACGCCGAGGGCACCGCGGTGATCCGGCAGATTTTGAGCGAGTCGTACAGGCCAGGTATCTCGTTGCTATGACTACCGTTCTCCGCGAGGCCACCCTCGGCGATCTCGGCTTGATCTGCCGCCTGCGCGTCCAGCGCACCGCTTGGCTCACCGCCCGTGGCTCCGATCAGTGGACGGTCGCCGGCCGCGGCCTGCCCATCGAGATCTTCGCCCGCGCGGTCGGCCGATCGCTCGACGCGGGCGAGACCTGGATCGCCGAGGTGGACGGCGAACCGGCGGGCACCATCACCGTCAACGAGCGCGCCGACCCCGGACTGTGGTCGCAATGGGAGCTCGCCGACGCGGTGGTCGTGCACTTCATGATCGTCGACCTGCGTTTCGCCGGACAGCGTCTCGGCCATCGCCTGCTCGCGCAGGCCGGGCAGCTGGCCAGGAAACGGGACCGCGACTGGGTCCGCCTCGACGCCTGGACGACCAACGCCGACCTGCACGACTACTACCGCAGAGCGGGCTTCCACATGGCGCGCATCGCGGGACCGATCGCACGCGGCCCCTCCCGCGCCCTGTTCGAACGACGCACCGACAGCTGGGATTTCGAGCAGACGCTCGCCATCCCCGCCGCGGGTCTGCCGTCGGCGGCGCCCAGGCTGGACCCTCCGACGGACGCCATCCTCGCTCCCCCGGCGCTGCCGAACTGAGCAGGCAGCGCCGGAGCGACGCGCGAAGCGGCAGAGCCGGACGTACTCCGCCCTCAGCCCGCGCACGGCCGAAGGTACGCCCTACAGCTGCGGCAGGTACGCCACCTGGATCATCTCGTTGCCGCCGCGAGTAACCAGCGTGCCACGACCGGGCGGCAGCTTGGCGGCGCGGATGTCGCCGATGATCTTGCCCTCGTCCTTGGGCGCGCTCATCAGCAGCGCGTCCACACCCATTTCCTTGAGCGTGCCGAGCACCTTGTCGTACATGGCCCGGCCGGCGCCGCCGGCGCGGCGGCTGATCACCACGTGCAAACCGATGTCGCGTGCCTGCGGCAGGAACTCGATCAGCGGCTCCAGCGGGTTGCGCCCACCGGAGACCACCATCTCGTAATCGTCGACGACGACATAGATCTCGGGCCCGGTCCACCAGCTGCGTTCGCGCAACTGCTGTGGCGTGATGTCATTGCCCGGGATCCGCTTCTGGAGGTAGTTCGCGACTTCCTTGATCATCCCGAAAGACGTCTGCGCGGAGGTCGAGTATCCGGCCAGCTGCGCCCCTTCCAGCACTCCGAGCATGGTGCGCCGGTAGTCGATCAGGATGACGCGGGCTTCCTCGGAGGTGGAGTTCTCAGTGACGCCTGCGACGATATTGCGCAGCAGCGTGGTCTTACCGCACTCCACATCGCAGAAGCTGTAGAAGTGCGGCTGCACCGCGAAATCCATGGCGATCGGCTGCAGGTCGGTCTCGCCGATGCCGATGACGGCAAGCGTCTTGCTCTGCTGGATGCCCCGCCGCGCTGCCTCCGCGACCACGGCCTCGCGCGAGAGCTCCATCGGCAGCATCCGGACCTCGGGCGCGTTCCGGCCGGTGTAGAGCTCGTTGAGCTGCTGCTTGGCGATGCCGATTCCCTCGGACAGGGTGCGCGGATCGGAGTCGGAGTCCAAGCGCGGCAACGCGACCAGCAGATGCAGCTTCTGCGCGGTGAGACCACGGCCCGGACGCCCGGTGGGCACGAGCACCGCGGTACGCCGGTCCATCTCGGAGTCGGACGGGTCACCGAGGCGGAGCTCGATGCGGGTACCGATGAGGTCCTTGATCTGCGGGCGGATCTCCGGCCACCGGGTGGTGGAGACGATCAGGTGGACACCATAGGAAAGACCCTGTGCGGCGATGGCATTGAGCTGCGGTTCCAGCGTGTCGTAATCGGCGCGGATGGTGGGCCAGCCGTCGATGACGAGAAAGACGTCACCGTGCAGATCCTGAGCGAGCGGGTCGGCTTGCCGCTCCGTCGGCGACTTCTCCGCCAGCAGCGCTTTCCGCCTGCGGAATTCGACGATGGAGTCGATGCCCAGCTCGCGGAACAGCTCCTCACGGTGGCGCAGGATGCCGGTGACCTCCGCGATGGTGCGGCGGATTCGATCGACTTCCATGCGACCCGCGACGGCACCGACATGCGGTATCCCCGCCAAACCGGAGAGTGTGCCACCACCGAAGTCGAGACAGTAGAACTGCACCTGCTCGGGTGTATGAGTGGCGGCCGCGGCCATGATGATGGTGCGCAGGGTGGTCGACTTACCCGACTGCGGACCACCGACGACCGCGACATTGCCCTGCGCTGCGGACAGATCCACGATCAGCACGTCGCGGCGCTGCTCGTAGGGCTTGTCGATGACACCCAGCGGCAACCACAGCTGACCGTGCCGGTTGACCGGCGAGCGCCAGTCCGGGTCGGGCAGCAACATGTCGACCGACGGCGACTCGTCCAGTGGCGGCAGCCATACCTCGTGCGCCGGGCGGCCGTGGCCGCGCAGGCGATCGACGACGGTGGTCAGCAGCGTCGCGGGAACGGCCTCGGCAACCGGCACCGGGGTCCGCTCCTCGCCCTCTTCCTCACCCACGAGTTGCCCTGGCGGCGGCGGCAATTCGGGTAGTCCCATCCGTCCGGGCGGCGGCGGCAGCTCGGGCCTGCCACTCGGCACGGCCCCCCGCGCGGGCTCGACGATCTCCGGCAGCGCCACCGGCGCCGCGGTGAACACCGCAGGCGACTGCCCGCCGACGGTCTTGCCGTCCACCTGCCGGGTACTGCGCGGCGAAACATACGGCCCGGATACGTAACTGGCGTTGAAGCGCAGCGGATCGTCGGCGTCGCTCTTGAGGTAGCCGGAGCCCGGCACGCTGGGCAGGTGGTAGGCGTCGGTGATGCCGAGCACCGCCCGGGACTCGTTGGCGGAGAAGGTACGCAGGCCGATCCGGTAGGACAGATGCGAGTCCAGACCGCGCAGCTTGTTCTCCTCCAGACGCTGCGAAGCCAGCAGCAGATGCACACGCAGCGAGCGGCCCAGGCGGCCGATCATCACGAACAGGTCCGCGAAATCCGGTTTCTGCGAGAGCAGTTCGGAGAACTCGTCGACCACCACGAACAGCGCGGGCAGCGGATCCAGGTTGGCGCCCGCGGCGCGAGCCTTCTCGTATTCGGTGACATTGGCGAAGTTGCCTGCCGCGCGCAGCAGCTCCTGGCGCCGGGTCATCTCACCGGAGAGGGCGTCCTTCATGCGGTCGACGAGGGCGAGTTCCTCCTCGAGGTTGGTGATGACCGCGGAGACGTGCGGCAGCGAGTCCAGGCCGAGGAAGGTCGCGCCACCCTTGAAGTCGACCAGGACCAGGTTCAGCAGATCGGGCGAGTGCGTGGTCACCATGGACAGCACCAGCGTGCGCAGGAACTCCGACTTACCCGAACCCGTTGCGCCGATGCACAATCCGTGCGGACCCATGCCGTTCTCGGCGGACTCCTTGATGTCGATCTCGACCGGCGTACCGTCGGGGGTGACGCCGATCGGCACCCGCAGCCGTTCCCGGTCGCTGCGCGGGCGCCACACCACCCCGGGATCGATCTGGGCGGCGTCGGTGATCTTCAGCAGCGCCATCAGGCCGGGATCGGCCCGGGTCTCGTCACCCAGGCTCACCATCTGGGCGGCGGTCGCGACGCGGAAGCGCGCCAGATCCCGGGCCAGCGCGGTCGCCTCGGCGCGGGTCACCTGGTCGGCGGTGGCGAATTTCTCCACGCCCGCTGCGGATTTCGCGGCCACCATGCCGTCGTCGGTGACGACCAGTTGCAGACCGCGGCGCACCGCAAGACCGCTCTGCGGTGCGGTCAGGTCGAGCACGGTCACCGAGTCCAGGCCCGCGTCGCTGACGACGCGTTCGGAACCGCTGACGTAGCCGTCGTCGATGATCACCAGCAGATGGATCCGGCCCGCTGTCGGCTGCGCGTTACGCATGAACCGACCGCGCTCGACCAGCTCGGCCGACATGGAGGTCTCCAGTTCGGCCAGCGAGCGGTACATCATCCGGGCCGAGCCCACACCGTCGCGGTCCACCGGATGTTGCAGGTGCGGTAGCCATTTCGCCCAGGACCAAGCCGGGCCGTCGGGGTCGGCGCAGATGATGGCGACCGCGGTGTGGTCGGGGCCGTGGAAGGTGGTGAACTCCATCAGCATCGAGCGCACCAGCGTGAGCGCGGCCGCACGGTCGCCTTCGACGTTGATGGCGGGGAACGCGCGCAGCGAGATGGCGGTGGGCAGGCCGTGCACCACCGAGTGGGTGCGCACGAACCGGCGCAAGGCGACGGTGGACACCGGCTCCAGGTCTTCCAGCGGACCGGTCTCGGGCCGGGCCAGCTTGGTGGCCAGGCGGTGGCTGCCCACGCCGACCCGCACGTGCCCGAAATCGGGGTCGTTGGGCCTGCGTTCCCACATCCGGCGGCTGCCGATCACCGATTGCAGGTCGCTGGGTTCGGGATGACTCCACCGCAGCGCCGCCAGCTGCTGATTGCCGGTCTTGCGCACATCCTTGCGGACCTGATCGAGGTAGCGGAAGTAGTCCTTGCGTTCCTCGTTGAGCTCGGCGGCCTTCTTCGGCCCGCCGCCGCCGCGCATGCCCGCCATCATGCCGAACATCGACATCAGCATCATCATCGGGAACATCATCATGAACGGGTTGGCCAGCAGGTTGCGGCCCATCATGACCATCATCGCGATCATGCCGACCACGGCGACCACCATGACCACCGGCATCAGCTTCATCAGCAGATTGCCGACGACGGGACGATCGAGTTCCGGCGGCGCGGACAACGCGACCTCACCGCCCGGCGGACGTGGCGGCGCGATCCGCGGGCGGCGCACGAAACCTTCGGTTGCCATGTCCTACAACCCCTCTCGGGTGTGTTGCTCCGCACCCGGATCCACACTCACCTGCTTACCCCGCCGGAACGGGATCGAAGCGGCGTAGCCGAGCCCGAGCAGGGCGAGCAGCGTGATCGAGCCGATCGTGGCGACCTGGCGCGGGGCCGGGTCGACGTACGGCGGCGGGGACGGCCCGGCGATCTTGCGCGGTATATCGGAGCCGACGGTGACCGGCTTCTGCGGCAGTTGCGCGGTGAGCGCGGCCAGTGGATCGATCAGGCCGTGCCCGACCTTGTCGTTGCGTCCGTTGTCCGGTGCCTGCGCGGTCAGCTTGATTCGATCGATCACCTCGGCGGCGGTCAGTTCCGGGAAGCGCGACCGGACCAGCGCGGCCAGTCCGGAGACGTAGGCGCTGGAGAAGCTGGTGCCGTCGATGGTGGAGTAGCCCTCGTCGGTCTGGGTGGCGTTGACCAGGCCCGCGCCACCCGGCTTGCTGTCCAGGGAGACGATCTCGCGCCCCGGCGCGGCGACGCCGACCCACGGGCCGTGCAGCGAGAACGGTGAGACCATGCCCGCGGGATCCACCGAGGCGACCGACAGCACATAGGGCGTGAACCAGGCCGGAGTGACCGCGGTGCTCACCGCCGACCAGCCCGAGCGGTCGTTCTGCTTCTCACAGGCAGTGCCCTGCATGATGTTTCCGGCCGCGGCGACAACGACCACATTGCGGTCGTAGGCGTATTTCACGGCGGCGCCCAAGGCGCCGTCGGCAGCGCCCGCGCTCGCAGCCATGCACGCCACCTCGGAGATGTTGATCACCGTGGCGCCCATGTCGACCGCGCGGACGATACCGGCGGCCAGGGTGTTGACCGTGCCGTAGCCTTCGCGCGTGATCACGCCCGGCTCCTCCCGGCGATTGCGGTCCTTGGCCTCGTAGGCCGAGCTGAGCTGGCGGATGGCCAGGATCTCGGCTTCCGGTGCGACACCGGAGAATCCGTCCTCCAGGCTGGGCTGAGCGGCGATGATCCCGGCCACGAAGGTGCCGTGGCCGTCGCAGTCGACGGTGCCGTCGGTGGTGGAGACGAAGTCGCCGCCCGCCTGGAGCGCGGGCAGGCGCCAGTGCCGGTTCACGCCGGTATCGATGACGGCGACCTTCTGACCCGCGCCGCGACTGAACTGCCACGCCTCGGCCAAACCGAGGATCCGCTGCGCCAGTGGCGGATCGCGGGGCACCCCGCCCTGGAGCGTGGGTTCGGCGCAGACCTTGGCCTGTTCGGTCTCGTCCGGCGGTCTAGCGCCTGCGGCCAGGCCGAGCACGGCCCCGAGTGCGCCGTCGTCGATCTTCGGCGGCGCGATCGCCAGTGCGGGCGTGGGTGTTCCGGTGGCGAGCGCGAGCACCGCCGCCATCGTCACCGCCCGCAGCAGCCGCCGTAGGAGCGGTGCCATGTCAGATGTTCCGGGCGGCCGAGTAGATGTCCATGATCCACAGCACCAGCGGAATGATGGTGCAGATCAAGAGGTATTCGAAGATCTCACCGGTGCGGCGCATGGGTGGCGACATCTCGGTGTGCGGCCCGATCACACCGAAGACCACCGCGGCCGTGGCCACGACGAGCAGCATGCCGGCGATCGGCAGCAGCCAGTTCTCCTCACCGAGCCCGGCACCGATGCCCAGCGCGATCAACGCGATCGCGCCACCGGCGATCAGCGTGCAAGCCTGCACCAGGTCGGCGAACGCGCGCCCGCGCAGGCACAGGATGATCGAGACCACAACGCCCAGGGTGATGCCCTGCCAGCGGGCCGCGCCGAGCGGATCCGCGGCCAGCACCACGCCGATCACGGCGGCGACGGTGCAGCCGATGATCATGCCGGACTGGTATTCGTTGGCCGCGCGGGCTCGATGCTCGAGACCGGCGGCCGAGGGTAGCGCAGTGGCGCCGATGGCGCCGATGTCCTTGACGGTGGGACGGGGTTCGTGGTCGGCGGGGTCGATGGCGGCGCCGGCGGTCGGCACCGGCGGCACCGGAAGCCGTGCGGCCGCCACGGCCAGGCGCGGCACCAGGGTGATCACGATGAGCGCACCGACCAGCACGCCGGCGGCGATCTTGGACAGCGCGGGATCCCAGACCATCCGCACCATCGCGGCCACGCCGCCGAACAGCGCGAGAGTGATGACCGTGGTGAACATGGTCGCCCCGACCCGGGCCAGGCTGTAGAGGACCGCGGCCGCGGTCAGCGTTGCGACACAGGCGAACATCGCGTGCGGACTGCCGAAGGCGTTGGGCACGAACAGTGCGGTGCCCGCGAAGATCAGCAGCAGCGCGTACAGCGACAGCATGATCACCGGCAAGGACGCTTCGGCCTGATACCGGCGGGCGACGAGCACGGCCGCGCCACCGGCGATCAGTCCGGCGCCGAGGCCGATGAAACCCACTGCGGCACCGGCACCGTCGAGTTTGGCCACCGCGAGCAGGTAGATCCCGGCCAGCACCGCGAGCAGGCCCATGGACAGACCGAGCCAGCGCGCCGACAGCGGCGACCAGTGCCGGAACGAGGTCGCGGTCAGCTTGGAGACGGCGTCGATCACGTCGTCGAACAGCGCCGGTGGCTCCTTGGCGGACACCGAGCGCAATACCAGCAACTCACCATCGAAAACCTCGGCCTCGGTGAGCGATTGGTTTGCCGGGATGGGGTCGCGGCCGATCCGGGCCAGTGTCCAATGCTGCGTTTGCAGCGGTGCCCCGTCCTCGTGCTCGGTGAGATCGGGATTGCGCGATTCGATCAGCTCCACCACGTCGGCGATAAACGCCGCGATCGGAACTGTGGCAGGCAAACCCAAGTCCAACTGGGTATTGCCGCCGATCACCGAGACTCGGCACAACTCCGGAGCAACGGCAGCCACAGCGCTGCTAGACGGATCGGTCACAGCTCGGACGACTCCCTACCTAGAACACACTTCAACGCCATGCAACGTACTCAACTTAACGGAGAAGTCCCTCCCTCGCAGCAGCTATGCTTGGCGAGGAACAGCACGTCCGTTCGTTTTTAGGGGCAAACCCACATGACCGGCAACCGCCAGGCACAACGCGCATTCGACGCTGGTGTCTTGTCCTTGGGCATTGTGATCGACGGACAGGAATCTGCCCGCGATCTGGAATACGCTCAGCTAGCCTTCCAGCGCGCCACCGAATGGGATCCCGGTATGTGCGACGCTTGGCTCGGGCGCGCGGCCGCGGGCGAGCACACCCGTGAGGTGATCTTCAACCTCTTCAAGACCAGCACCTCGACGCTCTTCCGGGAGCAGCGCAGGCTCGGCCTGCAACCGCGAGCGCTGGCGGGCCGCTTCACCATCGGGCAGTACATCGATTACCCGCTGGCCAGCTATGCCGAGATCTGGCTCGCGCAGGCCACGCAGCTGATCACCGAGGGCGACTACGACGAAGCCGAGAAGGTCCTCGACGAACTGGCCAAACACCGGTCCGCACAGGTCTCCTCGTCGGATCGCGAGATCGACGACCGGATCTGCGCCTACGTCCGTGGCGTGTTGCACTTCACCACGCAGCGCTGGCCCGATGTGATGACCGTGCTGGCCGGTTCGGCGGACTGGGAGGATCCCTACCTGGCCGCGGGCGCCCACGTCATGGTCGGCACCGCCTGTGCCCAGCTGGGTTTGTTCGGCGAGGCGATCCGCCGCATGGAAGCCGCGGAGCAGGGCCCGATTCCGGCCGCGGCGACCACTGCCCGCTTCTGCCGCGGACTCGCCCTGCGCGAGACAGGCGAGGAGGAGAAGGCGCAGGCGCTGTTCGAGAAGGTGTTCTCCGAGGCACCGGGTTTCGAGGCCAACACCATGGCCATGCGCGACCGCAAGTACCGGATCACGGTGACCACCAAGGAGGTCATCGACGCGCGCACCAACAAGTGGGATCCGGCCTCGGCGCCGACGCTGGAACAGATGGGCCAGGAGGAGCGCGACGACAAGGCCAAGCTGATCCTGGAGAAGGCGCGCGCCGAACTCGACGAGCAGATCGGTCTCGCCGGCGTGAAAATGCAGGTTGCGAAGTTGCAGGCAACCGCTCAGCTAGCGCGGATCCGTGCCGAAAAAGGAATGGCGAGCGGATCCCGTGGCCAACATCTGGCATTCACCGGACCGCCGGGTACCGGTAAGACCACCGTTGCCCGCGTGGTGGCAAAAATTTACTGTGGCTTAGGAATTCTCAAGACCGACAAGTTGATCGAAGCCAAACGTTCCGATTTCGTCGGCCAGCATTTGGGCAGTACCGCGATCAAGACGAACAAGTTGATCGATAGCGCGATGGACGGTGTGCTGTTCATCGACGAGGCCTACACGCTGATTCAAACCGGCCTGTCCGGCGGTGACGCGTTCGGTCGCGAAGCCGTCGATACGCTGCTCGCGCGAATGGAGAACGACCGCGATCGCCTGGTGGTGATCATCGCCGGATACGACGGCGAGATCGACCGATTCCTGGCCTCCAACGACGGTCTGGCGTCCCGCTTCGCCAAGCGGGTGAAGTTCGATTCCTACTCGCCGGAGGAGCTCGGCGATATCGGCCGTTTCATTGCGCGGAAACGGGATTCGGAACTGGCCGACGACGCACAGGCGCTGCTGATCGCCGCCTGCGGTGAGCTCTACCGCAAGGAGGCCACGGATCAGAGCGGTGAGATCCGGCGCGGCATCGACATGGCCGGTAACGGCCGGTTCATCCGCAATGTGATCGAGGCGGCCGAGGAGGAGCGGGAGTTCCGGCTGGCCAATGACATCAACCTGGATCTGAGCGCCGTCGACGAATCGGTGCTGATGCGGATCGAGTCGGACGATATGCAGAACGCGCTGGACAACGTGCTGGCCACGCTGCGCTGATATCCGGACACAGCAGTACGGCCGCGAGTTCTCGCCAGCCGTACTGCTGTGCGGGGCACGTCAGTTGGTGGTCGGCAGGATGTCGTAGCTGACGAGCGCTTCCTCGCGCGAGAGCGTCGGCCCAGGCACCAGCTGGCCGATGATCGGCCACGGTGCGGGCCGCGGCTTGTCGGCCAGGCCGAGCAGGGTGGCCGTCTCCTGATCCGGTATGCCGTAGCGAATCCCGTTGTCGGAGATGTAGAACAGGCTGCCCAGGCGGACGCTGTCCGGCGACATGCCGGTCATCTGGAGGTACTCCCCCGAGTTCGGAGGGATGTAAGCATGGTCGATGCGGTCGCCGGTGCCGTCGCCGGTGGCCAGATCCACCACCTTGGCCGACTTCGGCAGCGGCAGTTCACGTCCGGCGAGCAGCGTGATCGTGGCGGCCGGATCGGAGTCCTTCTTGGCCCACTGGATGCAGCTGACCTTGTTCTGCTCGGGAGTGAGGATGGTCGGGACCGGCCCGGGGAACTTGTCCACCGGCAGCGGGCTCACCACGGGCACGCCAACCAACCGGTCCGGCGGCACCGAGATGATCTCGTTCATCTCCTGGGAGTTCGCGTTGCGGATCACCTCGGCGGAGAACGGCGTCAGCCGCTGCACGCCGTCGGCGAGCACCACGTACAGCTCTTCGGAGTCGACCCGCTGCACGCGGATCACGCCGCCGATCGGCACGCCCTGCAAGCGACCGGGGCCGGGTTCGCCGAGCCGATCGATCTTCGGCGGGACGATCGCGGGGACCTGGGTGGCGGAGTTGAGCATGCCCGCGCTGACCGGACGCGGGTTGTACTCCCGCATGCCCAGCGAGCGCGAGATCACCGAATCGTTCGGATCCACTTCGGCGCGTTTGCCGTCGAACATCAGGAAGGTCTTGCCGCCGCGGGTCACCAGCAGCGCCTCGTTGTCGCGCAGCGGGCGGGCGGTGTTCGGCTCGCTCGAGTCGAGCGCGCCTGCGACGACCGTGGACGTGGCGCCTGCGGAGCGGGCGGCGCTGCCTGCCGCGGACAGCTCCACCGCATCGCACAGGCTCCAGACGGAGTCCGGCGAGGCCGCGCCGGGCAGGGTGGCCGGAACGCCGGGAATGCCCACCATCGGGCCGCGCGGCATCGTCAGCTTGGATTCCTTGACGGAGGTGGGTTTTTCGTTGCTGGCAACGATCAGGCGGGCGGAAGCCAGGTTCAGCGCCGGATGCAGCGTGCCGTCGACGATCACGTAGAGCGCGCCGGTCTCCTTGCCCATCACGATGGTCGCGTCGCCGATCGCGCCCACGGGGCGCAGGAACGCCAGGATCGCCGCACCGGCGACCACCAGGATGCCGAGCACCGCGCCGACGACCAGCGAGCGGAACTGCGAGCGCATCGGATCGTGCAGCATCCGGACATCGCGCCGAATCAGCGCGTGCTCGTACCTTTTCAGCAGAAACCGGTAACCGTTGACTTGCGCCTTTGTAGTCAACTGTGCGGGCACGAAACGCCTCCGAACTGACGCGGGGTACAACGGACCGAGCATTTCACCCGGCACGGCTTACAGTACCTACCTACCCACCCCGCCGACTACGCAAGCTCCGCCGCCTGCCGTCCCCGGTAGCGAAGCCGAGCGAATTCGGTCCATTATGTCCGCATGGGTTCCACCACAGCCGACGGCGAAAATCGCGACACCGCGCCGCAGAGTTCACCCGTCCCGTCGGCTGAGCCTGCCCCCGCTCCCCTGCGCTCCTCGTACTTCTGGCTGTTCCGAATTCTGCCGCTACGCTGGGTGATTCCGGTGGCGCTCGTCGCGGTCGCGGCCTCACTGGTCGCGGTGATCTTCGATGCCTCCGTGTGGGTCGCGGCCGGAGTATGTGCCGGTGTCCTCGTGCTCGGGCTGACACCACTGCCGCGCCGCAAGTCGCCGGCAGGCTGGCTGGACGAAGAAATCACCTTCCGTTGGCGCGCGTTCCGCAATCGTTCGGCAACCGTTGATCAGGCGCCGTTCGACGTACCGCTACCCGAAGGCGGCGCCTATGGAATGCGCTGGGACGGCTCGCGATTGCTCATCATGCTGCGCGTGGAGGCGCATCCGCGCACGGTGACGCTGCTGAGCCCGCAGTCGCTGATCTCCGACGACATGATGCCGCTGCCCGAGATCGCGCACTGCCTCGACCAGTTCGACATCGAGCTGGCCTCCATCGACGTGATCAGCACCGGCGCCCGCACCGCCGGGCCCGGCCGGGTCTCGCATCTCTACGAGCAGATCCTGGGTCGGCTGCCCGCGGTGGCGCACCGCACGGTGTGGGTGGTGCTGCGGCTGGACCCGCTGGGCAATGCCCCCGCGGTGGCGCGGCGCGGCGGCGGCGCCACCGGCACGCTGCGCACGGCCATCGTGGCGACCCAGCGGGTGGCAAATCGGCTTGCCGCCCACGGCATCTCCACGGTAGTGCTGTCGGCCGCCGAGATCACCGCCGCGGTCAACCAGCTCACCCGGCACACGCCGCTGGAGGAGTTCACCGAGACACCGCACAGCGTGGAACGCGACGGCGTGCACTACACCACCTACCGGATGGCGCCGGAAGCTTTGGGACCGCAGGGCTTCGCCGCAGTGTGGTCCACTCCGACGCTGGCGACCACCGTCACCATGCGTCTTCAGCGCGCCGCGGCACAGTCACCGCGCGACCAGGCCGCCACACCCGGTGCCGCGGGCATCGAAGTGACCGCGGTGGTGCGCTTCGATACCCCGGACAAGCCCGCCGTAGTCAAGGCCGAGGGCCTGGTTCCGCTGCCGGGCAAGCAGTTCCGCGCCCTGCTGTACACGCTGCCGATCGCACAGCGTGGCCGTCAGTTCACCCCGGAAACCTATCTGGGCAAGCCGGATTCGCTGCTCACACTGCCGATGCCGATCGCAGGCTGCGGGCAGCTGATCGGCGCCGACACCTCCGGACAGGGCGTGGCCCTGCCCCTGGTCGGGCACCAGGTGCGGCGCGTGGAGGTGATCGGGTCGCTGCTGGTCGCCCAGCAGATGATCCTGCGCGCCATCGCGCTCGGCGCCTCGGTCGTGGTGCACACCAACCGTCACGACGCGTGGCGGCAGATGGCCGCCGACGTGGGTGTGCCCCAGTCGCTGACCATCGCGGCCTGGTCCGCGGCCGGGCAGCAGGCCAGCGCGCACCGCTCCGCCACTGTGATCGTCTACGACGGCATTCCGCCGACGGGACACCACTCCGACGCCACCACCGTGCTGCTCCGCAATGCCCCGGCGACCATGGAGGACCACTTCGACCCCGACGTCACCCTCGCCGAGGACCCGGAGACCGCCAACCTCGTCACCGTGCGCACGGCAGGTGTGACCACCCGCGTGCACATGGTGGCGACACCGGACGAGATGCAGTACTTGCACACGGCTTTGGCCGCCGCCCGCTAACCGAGTACCGGAAAGCCCCGGCCACCCGCAAGGGTGACCGGGGCTTTCTCGTTGCCAACCCGGATCAGAAGGAGTTGTAGACCTTCTTGTCAGCGGCGAACGCGTTGTTGAACGCGCCGTCGATGGCGTTGCGCAGGGCCTGCATCTTGGTGTGGGTGTCGTTGAGCTCCTCGAGCAGGGAGTTGGCCTTCACGGTGAAGGACTCCAGCGCCTCGCTCTCTTCCCAACCCTTGGTGACCAGCTTGTCCTTGGCGGCGACGAAGGCGTCCTTGTAGCCGTCGAGATCCTTGTAGTACTGGTCCATTTCGCTGATCAGCTGGTCGTGGACCTGTTTGGTGTACTTCATGGCCGTCTCCTTTCGAGTGGTGTGTCAGATCAGGTTGGTCAGGGCGTCCACGTTTTCCGGATCGACGTTGCCGAGGGTCGTGTTGCCCTCGGAGATGGTCTGATTCATCTCGTCGATCTTGGTGTTGATACGGGTGGTCTCCTCCTGCCAAGCGGTGGAAGCCTTCTGTCCCGCAACGGCGGCGTCACCCTCCCAGCCCGAGCGGGCCGCGTCGAAGGTTTCCTGCACGGCCGAGATGGTCTTCTTGATGCCCTCGACGGCCTGCATGTATTCGTCGACGACCGCAGCAGCTTCGGCCTCTGTATAACTGGTCTGTCCGGACATTGTTCACCTCATCATGTCGGTGGGTACTTGGTTTTCCGCTGCGCAGGGGCCGCGGTGGTTCGGTCGGTTCGTGAGTTCCGATGCGTTAACTAGGGCATCCACCTTCCTCCGGGCAAGGTTTCGATCAGCGCCGAGATCGCCTGGGCGATCCGGTGATCGGTTCCCGGGGTGAAGGTCGACCAGACCCGCAGGTCCGGCGCAGCGCCGGGGCTGGCGGCGATACGACCCCGCGAGGTGTCGTAAACCGCTACCGCTCCGGACGTTCTGGTCGTGATGCCGTCGTCGTAGGCGTAGGCGACGATCTCGGCGTGCGCGTGGCAGCTGGACATGGCCAGCCCGAACTCGATGGCATCGCGTTCGGCCACACCGCGGGCGTAGAAGATATCGGAGTAGTCGCTGGATCTCGTTGCCTCGTCCAGTCTTTCGCGCAGATCTTCGACCGGGGCGCTGATGCTCGGGATATCGGCGGCCGGGGCGCGGCCCAGCGCTTCGAGCACCGGCCGCGCCAGCGCTTGTCCGCCGCCGTCGCACCAGATGGTGCCCACGTCGAAGGTGTCGCCGGTGCGGGTGGCCAGCGCGTGCTGAGCTCCCTTGCGCGCCACGCAGACCTGTCGAATCCCCGACTCCGTGTAGATCCGGGCCGCGAGCTCACGCTCCGGGTTGGCCAGGATGAACAGCGCGTCGGTCAGGTCGGCGGCGACATCGTCGTAGGCGTTGACCAACCCGGCGGCGCGCAGGTCGGCGATCGCCTGGTCGCGCGCGGCCTGCCAGGCATCGACCGAATCCTGCTGCGGTCCGACCCCCAGCACCAGCGGCAGGGTCTGCACGCCGAGCAGGTCGGACACCGCCAGGAGTCCATCGTTGGTCATCGTCGTCATGGCGCCCCCGGTGCGGTCGCCTTCGGTGCGGGTTCGGCGGCGCCGCCGATTACCGCTGGGGCAGCGGCGAATCCGGCGTCGACCTCGAACGGCTTGTCCGGCTGCGCGGAGGCGGCGCCGGCCCGCAGGGTACGGTCGTCGTCCTGCACGGCGGCTGCGGGCGCCATCGCGGCCGGGGCGCCCATGCGGCTCGCCGACGACGAATCTCCGGCCACCGGAGTCGTTTCCACGGGCAGCGGGGTCGGTTCGGCGGTCCCGGCGGCGGCCACGGCCTGCGTGGTGAACGCCGTCTTCGCCCGCGGCGGCGGTGTGGCCCGGGCGAACGCCGCAGCGAACGAGGTCGGCAAGGCGGTCGTGGGCACGGCTGTGGGACGCACCTCGGACGCGGCCCGCTCGGCCTCCAGCGCAGCACTATTGGCGATGACCGGTGGCGTGGTCTGCGTCCACGGCGTCTCCAGCGGCTTGGTCGCCTCTTCGTAGACACGCATGACCCGGGCCGCGTTGACCTTGGCCAGATCCTGTTCGGCGTCGATATCGGCGGCCGCGCCCACCAGGGGCGCACCCAACCCGGCGCCGATCGCCTCCACCGACTTCTTTGCCTCTTCCAGGGCGGCGATCTCGGCGACGTGCGGCATGGCCAGCCTGGCCACCTCGTAGGCCAGCGCTTGCGAGCCGGTCTTGGTGGCGTTCTGGGCCGCGGAACCGGCCGCCTCCAGCAGCCACTCCCGCAGTGTGGTGATCCGGTCCAGGATCTCCGGGCTCGTCTCCGAACGCCACGATTCGCCGATGGCCTTGACGATCTGGTCGTATTCGGGCACGGCGGCGCCGAAACTCACGCCAAGGCGAGTCCACGCCTGGGCCGCTTCGGCCATCGGCGCCGCGCCGCGACCGGTAGTCAGATCCTGGGCGAGTTTCTCCGTGGGCCTGGCTTCCCAGACCACGCCGGTGAAACCAGGGATCGGCGGTTCGACCATATGTCCCCCGCCTCGCGCTAGGCCGACGCCCCGAGACCAGCGGCGTTCTCGGTATCCATCACCACTAGCGACTGCGACTGCGAGCGCAGCGCGGCGGCCAGTTTGCGTAGTTCGAGAACGCCTGCGGTCGCGGCTTCGTCGTAGGAGGCGGCCACCCCGCGCAGGGTCTGCGCGGCACGCTGTGAAACTTCGTCCAGCCCAGCGGCTTCCACGGCCAGGGCGGGCGTGTTGGCCTTCAGATCGGCTTCCAGCCGGTCCGCGAGGGCGTCGAGTGCGGTGGCAGACTTGATTGCCCCGGCGCGATCGAATTCCATGCCGTCCTCCTATCAGAGAGTGAGTGCCTGGTCCGGCGGTTCGTTGAGTCCATCGGCGTTGGCCGCGCCGACGACGGGCAGCGAGGCGCCTTCGATATCGCCCACCACCTCGTTGCCGTGCGAGGCGGACACCAGTTCGCCGCGCAAGCCGTTCGCGGCGTCCTCCGCGCCACGGCCCATGCCCGCGGCGGCCGCCGGCGACATCGGCATCATGCCGCCCGGCGAGGTGGCCGCCGTGGTGTTGCTGCGGGCCGCCGAACTGGCGCCGGCCTGCATCGCCGAGGCCGGGTTGCCGACGCCGTTCGCGCCTGCCGCGCCCAGATTGCCGACCGTGCGACCGTCGACCCACGGGCTGAGCTGGCGCGCCGCGGCGGCCACGGCACCGCCGCCACCACCGAAACCGCCGCCGCCCGCACCGGGCTTGGCGGCACTCTTGCCCAGCTCCGCCTGCTCGGCCTTGTCCTTTTCCAGTGCCGGGTTGGTGGAGGCCACCGGGTTCAATGTCTTGTGCAGCGAGACAGCCGATTCCATGCCGGACTTCACCGCGGTGGTCAGCGTGGGGATCATCTGCATCAGCATGCTCAGCATCTGCATCTGGTCCATGCCCTTGGGGGCATCGGTGACCGGCACCTTCTGGCCCGTGGCCGTCATCTCCGCGCTGTGCACGGTCATTTCGCCGCGCGTCTTCGCCACCGTCGCCGTGGCCTCGGCCATCGTCTCGACGGTCGAGGCGACCAGGAAGGCCTGGCCACCCGGGGTCGAGAGGAACGGCGCGGAGGCGGCGACCTGTGCCATGTACTTGGCGATGATGGCCGCCATCGTCGCGCCGCCGATGGCGACCGAGGTCGCGGCTGAGGCGACGCCTGCCGACTCCTGCGCGGCCTGGGTGGCGATCTTGCCGCCGTCCTTCTGCGCCTCTTTGCCTTTTTCCTCGGCGGCGGCCGCGGCCTGACTCTGCCACAGTTGCATCGCCATGGTGAGCGCCGTGCTGCCCAGCTGCACCACCGTCGAGACGACGCTGGAGACCTGACTCAGTACCTCGGTCGGATCGACGACGGGCGCGGCGGCCGGATTCGCCGCGGGCTGCGCGGCCGGATCACCATTGGCCACCGGCGCGGCGGCCGGTGCGGGAGCCGGGAATTGGCCGGTGCCGAAGGTGGCGGCCAGATCGGTCAGCGGCTTTGCCAGCAGGGACAGGTCGATCACCGGCAGCGGCGGCAGGCCCGGAATCGGTGGCAGCAGCGGAATTTCGGGCAGCTGCGGCAGGCCCATGTCCTTCAGGACATCGTTCACCGGCCGGTCCAACATCGGACCCACCGCGCTCTGGCGCAGCATGTCCAATACCGACTGATCGACCAGCTCCGACATCAGGCGCGACCGACCGCGTCGATATCGGAGCCCGAGAGCCCGTCCGTCACTTGGTATTCGGTGGCGGCCTGCTGGCAGGTCAGCGCCGTCATGCCGTGCACGTAGGCCAGTTCAGCGACCGAGGTGAGGTGATTGGCCTGCGCCACCGCGAAGGAGGCGAGGAAATCCTGGCCGATCAAACCGAACACCGGGATGGCCGCGGCCATGGTGGCCGCCTGGTTCACCGAACCGGCGCTCGCCACGCTGGCGGCACACGCCGCAGCCGTGTCCGCGTAGGCCCGAATCGCGTCAGGTTCGGCGGCCACATGCGGCCAGGGATTGATGTCAAAACCGTTAGGCATCGGAAACACCCTCTGCGCGAAAATGATTGGAAGGTCCAGACCGAATATACCGGATCACAGGATGAGTCGCGCAGTAAATATTCGGGTGGAAAACCTTAAGGGAGAGTAAATATTTGGTGCGGCCACTAGGTCTGAGCTGCGGATTCTTCATTGAACTCGGTGATGAGCTCACCCATCCGCCCCATGGCTTCGGCCGCCGCGCGATGCGCCGTGGAAACCACCGCCTGCTCGAATTCACCGGGTGACATTCGCGACACCGCACTGGTGAATCGCATGTCCCGCAAGGCTCCGCTGCCGTCGACCTCGACGGTCACCGCACCGTCCTCCGACGACTCCTGCGCGCGCACCTTCGCCATCTCGTCGCCGAGATCGCGCAACCGGTTCAGCGCCCGCTGCGCCCGCGCCTCGATCTCGTCCATCACCGGGTTGGTACTCATGCCTGCGCCTCGCTGGCGCTCGGCTCCGGCATGCGTACCGCACACTGGCACATGATTCGCTCTCTGCGTTCGCTCATGCCTCCACCTCGCTGACGCTCGGCTCCAGCATGCGTACCGCACACTGGCACATGATTCGCTCTCTGCGTTCGCTCATGTCAGGCTTCCCTCAACCAGCTCTGCGGCTCTTCGTCGTACTCTTCTTCCTCGACCCACTCCTGCGCCGCGACATCCTCTGGCTTCGGCAGCCCGGTCAGCGCGAGCTGTTGATTGGTCAACCCCGCCGCCTGCAACTCCTCCCGCCGCGCCAGCCCGGCCCGGTTCGCCGCCTGCCTGCACAACCGCATGATCTGATTCGCCAGCTCGGCCGGATCCCGCCGCAGCTCATCCGCTTCCACCGAAATAGCCAGCGGCAGGCCCTGTTCGGTGGTCCGCACCGAAATCGTGCCGCTGATGTTCGCCGCTGTGGACATCGCATCAACCCCTCATCGCTTGTCGCTCAGTGTATGTTCCCGCCGCCGGGGTCCATACCGGTTCGTCCTCGATCGCACGGACCACCTCGGCGATCTCGGCGTTGATCAACGTGGTCAGGCGTATCGAGCCGAATCAGGCACGGTGCGAAAGTCTCTCGTCCTTGATGGTCTGGACGACCTTCGCGATCTCCTTGTTGATCATGATCACAAACTTCTTTTCGTCGACGGGTTGCGCGACCGGCGGCAGGTCCGGAGCGATCAGATATCTGCCGTCATCGGGCAGATCCCGCCATTTGAGCTCGAGGGTGAGCCGCCCGCGCGGACCGTACACCGAATAACCCTGGCTCACGCGCACCACCCCGCGCGACGCCGCGACCGTCTTTTCGAACCGTTCCCCGGACACCGGGGTGGAGCCGCCGCCGTAGGGGTCGTCCCACAGGCCGGAACTACTCGTGTCGACCATTTCTTCACTCTTGGGCACCGGCAACTTGATACTGCCCTGTTTTCCCGGTTCGACCTTCGGCAGTTCAGCCACCACCGCGTCGGCCAGCGCCAGCGGCTCGCATTCGGTGACGGTGAAACCGGCGGCGTGCTCGAAGGTCTTGCCGGTCACCTGCTTCAGCACGTACCCGCGGTCGCCACGCCGGACCGCGAGCACCCGGACCCAGCCTTCCGCGCGCTCGTACTCCCGCTCGTCGAATCCGCGCACTTCGAGAGCGATATCCGGTTGCAACACGGCCTCGGAAATCTCATCGAGCACCCGATCGTCCGTGCCCCGCCACCGTTCCCGAACAAGGTGCAACGCACGTTCGTATTCATCGGTGGTCTGCATTTCACAGATGTAGGTGAACGGATGCGGGAGAATCGTGCCCCCGGACCGTGACCACAGGGCCATGAACTCGGTGTCGGTGAATTTCCAAGTGCGACTCACTGTTCGACCACCGGCCTGACCACCTTCGGCGCCTCACCGAGCAGTTCGTCCAGGTGCTGGTCGGATTCGAGGTAGGCAGGGCGCTTGTAGTTCTGCTGACCCTGGCCCGCACCCTGACCCGCCGCACCGGCGGGGCCGGGGGAACCGGGCGTCGCCTGCATGGCTGCCCCGGCCCGGCCGAGCGAGCCGAGACCTGTTCCGGCGGCGGTCGCCGCCGTGGCGGCGCCCGCGCGGGGGAACAGCTTCGCGGCTTCGGTCAGACCCAATCCCTTTGCCAGGGAGCCGGGGCCAGGCCCGGGGCCGCCGAGTTTCGACGCCAGGTCGCCCACCTTCGGCATCCCGTTGGCCAACGCGTTCTGCGCGGCTTGCTGCGCGGCCGCCAGCGCCTCGGTCGCACCCTTCTGGCCACCCTGGAGGGCTTCCTGCACAGCCTGCTGCGCGGCCTGCAAACCTTGCTGAGCGGCCTGCTGCGCCGCCGACGTGGCTTCCTTCGCAGCGGCTTGCGCCCGCTGCTGCTTCTGGTAGGCCTCTTGCTCCGCGGCCGCGTCCTTGGCGCGCTGCTCGGCCTCGGCCTGTCGGCGCTCGTTGGCGGCCCGCTGCGTCTTCTCGTAGGCCTCTTGTTCGTTCGCGCGCCGGGCCGCGTCTTTGCGCTGTTGCTCGGCGAACTGCGCGGCCTTCCGCTGCTCGTCCGCTGCGTTCGCCTGTGCCTTCTTCTGCTCCGCGGTCAAACCGGGACCGGGGCCGGGGCCTGCCTTGGCTCTGGCAGGACCGGGGCCGCCAGGACCGGGACCGGGGCCGCCAGGACCGCCGGCTTGGGTTTTCGCCAGCGCCTGCTTTTCTTCCTCGGAGAGCTTGCCGTCGTTGTTCGTGTCCCCCGGGATTTTTTCCTTGTCATCGATCTTGCCGTCTTTGTTCGTATCCCGGGGATCGTAGATCGGCGGGACGTCCTTGAACGCATCCGTCGGGTAAACAAGGTTCGGAATACTCTTGGACGTGAAATTGACACCGCGCACATAGGTTTCGCCGAACATCTGCTGCCGGTCGGTCAACCAGTAAGTGGGGTCTTCATCTTCCGTCTTGTAGGGCGGGGCCCAATAGTGAGTATCCTGTAGGAACTGCGAGACGTGCTCGAGCAGGGAATGGTGCTGTGCGGCGGATGTCGCGAGCGGTTCGAGGGAGAGGCGATAGTTGTTCAGGGCAGTTTTGATCGCCTGTGCACCTTCACCCTCCCAGACCTTTTCCCCCGCAGCCGGGTTCAGGTGATTGACAATCTTGTTACCAAACTCCACACTCCACTCTTGGATTTTTTTTCCGATATGCTCCCATTCAGCAGCATCATCGGCGACCATATCCGCGACGACGCCACCCTCCAGGTACTGCCGGTTCGCATAAAGAGTAGCCCAAGGTTTATTTTGGACTTCCCCGATACCCGCGTTCCGAGTGCCCTTGATATCCGGCTGCTTCCGGTTATCCTTTACATGAAATCCACTCTCATAGTCACTAGCCGCCTTTTTTCGGGTGGTCGGCATCCCGTCTTCATCATAATTCCACCCTTTGCGATATTTGCCGTGATCACCCTCGCGCTGCGTGAGGGCACCCGGAGCCTTTCCGTCGGCGTAGTGCGTGTCTTGGAGTGGGGTCGTAATCCCGTCCAACTGACGGAGGAGATCCTCTACGTTGCCCTCCTCGGTTTTGGCCATGTTCTTGCCCGCCGCAACGACGGAGTCGAGCATGTCATCGAGGATCTTGTGGTGCGCGCCGAGGATGCGATACATCTCCTGGCCCTGCTTACCGAACACCTTGGCGAGCTCCGGACCCGAGGATATGGCGGGCGTGGACAGGTCGATCATGGACGAGACTGCCGTGGCATTCCCCCACAGGGAGAACAACTTCCATTGGAGATCCGAGATCGCCTGCCCCACAGCGATCGCCGCCTGCGGATCGAACTTGATCCAACCCGCGTCACCCGCACGTTTTTTGATGTCCGGCCAGGGATTGTTGGGTAGCGGGAGCTCCGGGATCGAAGGTCCCGAGCCCCCGCCGTCATCTTCCTTAGGTGGCATGCCTCGTACTCCTTGACTATCTCCGAAACTCCGGGACTGTCACGTGCGCCCGTGTGCCGTCTTACGTCCATCTTGTCACGGAATCACTGCCCGAACATATACGGACGACCCGTAAGCCCAAGCAACGCAAGAGGTCCGAGCGGTTCGCACATTATCGCTCGTTCGTTGCTATCCGAACATGGTGACCGCCAAGGAAATTCCTAAGGAACGGTTAGGAAATATGCGGATAGTGGATGCGGTCGTCGTCGGACAACTCGGTGATCCGGAGTTCGCCCGCTCCCCCGCAGATCGGGCACACCCGTGACCCCTGGCAGGTGCGGCAGCGGTGGCGACCGGTGGCGGTGGGCGCCTTGGTCCAGCCGGTGCCGTGGCAGGTGGGGCACAGGCCCTGGCCGTCGCATTCGTAGCAGAGGACGGCGCCGTCGCTGACGGTGTCCGGGGTGACGGCCGGGGCGGGGCGGTCGGGGGGTGGATCCGGCTGGTAGAGCTGGATGTTGGGGGTTTCACCGAGCAGGACGATGCCGCCGTAGCCGTCCTCGATGCGGGCTTGCAGACAGTAGCCCTCGCGATCGCCGCGGACGATGACGACGGTCGGGGCCTGCGGATCACGCTGGACCTGGACGGCCCAGCCCGCGGTGTGCAGCACCTGGGCGGCGCGGTCGGCGCGGGACGGATCCGGTGGGCCGGACAGGTTGGCGAGGGCCTCGAACCGGTGACGGGGCGGATCGGCCCAGTCCACCTGGCTGGGATGCTTCGGGATGACCACGTACGGTGCCGACCCGGGCACGAGCTGGGCACCGAACCAGCGCATCTGGCCGCGGAGGAACTCGGCGGAGCGGTCCAGCCACTCGCGCACGCCCTCGATCTCCGCCATTACCGTGCACCACCTTCGAGACCAGCCGTTGCCGGACGGTAACCGGCGGGCTTGTACACGATCACCATACGGTCGGTGGGCTGCGGCGGCGAGTATTTGGCCATGGCGTCCGGGTTGATCACATTGCTGGCTCCGGTGTCGATGGTGAACAGGTATTCGTCGCTGCCGTCGCCCTCGAACTCGGTGTGCTCGACCACCTCGAAGGCGGCCGCGAGCGAGGGCGGCAGCACGCGGCTGATGGCGAGCATGAGCTCGTCGCCCTGGATATGCCCGCGGTCGCCGGGTTCGCCACCCTCCACCAGTTCCGACTTCATGTCCCACTGGATTTCGATGTGCGCGCCGGGCACCAGGGTGTGCGGCAATTGCCGGGCCAGGGTGTCGTAGTCGGTGTCGCCGTAGTGGGCGCTGACATTGTTGATGTAGTAGCGCGCCACGCCGCCGTTGCCGCCGACATTGAGCACCGCGCCGTGCAGCAGCAAGTCGGCCCACACCATGAGCGAACCCGGGCGGGTCAGCGGACCGGCGTCGAGGATGCCGAGGTTGCGGCGGCGCTGGCCTGCGTCGGCGTAATCCATGGGCAGTTCGGTTTGCAGGATGAGGCCGCGACCGGAGGTGTCCCGTGCGGGCGTCAATTCGACCGCGAACCCACCGCGCCCGACACCCACGTCCACGGTGTGGCCGCCCTCGACCGCCGCGGGCACCGACGGGCGCGGCACGAACCGCACCGGATGGCTCTGCTGGGCGGGCAGTCGATACTGCGCGCGCGGACGGGAGAGCACGTCGACCGAGGACCGGCCGTTGGCCTCGTCATGGATCACCACGACGTATTCGATGTCCAGGCCGGCCGCTTCGGCGCCACGGTTGGCCCGGTCCATGGCGTGGAAGAAGTCGAGCATGGACATGGTCTGCCCGCCCGGATGGGTGGCGGTGGCCGGGAAGTACACCTCACCGGTGGACCGATCGAGCAGGCCGCCGACCCGGTCGGGCATCTGGGCGTAGGCGCGGGCCGCCTGGCGCATCCGGTCGAAGTCGATGGCCTGATTGATCTGCTGCATGTGGCCGGGGGTGTGCTGTACCTCGGTGATCGCGGCGTCCAGTGCGGCCGCCCGCCAACCCGGCGGCATCGGATCGTTGAAGGCGCGTTTGATCGGAGCCAGGGCGGCGACCAGGTCGTCGGCGCTGAACAGTTCGGCCGCTTCGAGCTGTTTGCGGATGGTGCTGACGTCACGGTTGGCGAAGATCGGCTCGAACAGGCGGCGGCACTGCTCCTCGCGCATCCTGGCATTGAGCGAAAGTTGTTCCGCCATCAGCACTTCGGAGGCGTGCTCGCCCGTCAGGAAGCGGGACAGCTGGCCGAGGTGGGTGAGCGCGGCCTCGTGGAACGCCGGGTCGGTCAGTGTCTTCCCGAAGATGGGCCGGAAGGCGACAGCGCCACCGTATTCCAGCCTGATCCGGCGCGAGAGTTCCGGATCGTGGGCGGCCAGCGCTTCCGCCGCCGGACCGGCCGGGTCCACGTCCATGCCCAGGTGCGCGATCAGGTCGTCGAAGTCGGCCCGGATCTCGGGGGTCAGCTTGCTGCGGGCGGGGTCGAAGATCGACTGGTCCAGCTGGGTGGCAAGCACTTTCAGTTCCGCAAAGCGCGGACCGGGGTGCTGGAATTCGGGGTCGGTCAGCTGCCGGATCCGGGTGAGCATGTGCGCGACGGCACGGGCCACGTCCCTGGTGCGCAGTCGGTCGGACAGGATGACGTCGAACGCGGCACCGCCGGGACGCAGCTGGAAGCTGCCGACTTCGCTCTCGAAACTGCTCTCGACCCGCACGTGCACCTGTCGGCCGTCGGGCAGTAGGAAGTGGCCGTCGCGGTGCCAGCCGGTCTCGACCGGCTGGATCGCCCGGAGCATGTTCGCGATCGCCTGCCTGGCCAGTTTCGGGGTCAGCACGCCGTCGTCGACCATGCGGCCGTTGCCGTCGAAGTTGCCTATGCCCTCGATGATTTCGCTGTAGCCGTCGGGCAGGGCGGAGGTGCGCGGTTGCGCCGGCTCGAGGTATTCCGGCTCGTCGGTCTCCGGCTGGCCATCGAGATACTCCGCCCCCTGGACCTCCCGGCCCGGCACGAGCGCTTCCGGCAGCGACGGGTCCCCACCCAGATACTCCGGCCCCTCGACCTCCCGGCCCGGCACGAGCGCTTCCGGCAGCGACGGATCGTCACCGAGATACTCCGGCCCCTCGGTGGTGGGCACGATCTGGGTCGGCGTCGCCCGATTCTGCCCACCGAGACTCGATTCGCTCACCTCGGCGGACGGCTCCGACACCTGCTGGTTCGCGGATACCTCGGACTCGGTGCTGCGCGGCTGCTCGATGCCGATCATGGTCGGCGCCTGGTCGAACGGCTCCGTGACGGCGGGGCTCGTGTCGATCATGGTCGGCTCGTGCGGCGCCGCAGGCGTGACCGACCGGGGCGGAGTGGGTGTACCCGGCGTGGGAATCGCGGTGATCGTCTCGGCCCCCGCGACCAACCCGGCCACCTCGCCGACCCCGAGCTTGTGCGCGATCCTGGCCAGATAGGTGGCTACGGTGTGCTCGGAAATCTCCAGCGCCGCGGCGATTTCGGTGTTCGACCGCCCCGCGGTACGCAGCGTGTACACCTCGGTTTCCCGGGGGCTCAACGCGGTACGCCCCTCGCCGGACTGCGGCCGCAGGGCGAACTCGGCGTCCATGGGCAGGATGCCCGCCCGCAGCGCGGTCGTCACCATGCCTGCCCGGCCGCTGATGCCCAGCGCGCGGCCGATCCGGACCAGGTGGTTCTTCACCACGGACTCGGTGGTGTCCAGGGCCAGCCCGATCTCCTTGTTCGACCACCCGTCCGCGACCAGAGCCAGGACCTCGAGCTGGATGTCGTCCAGCGCGTCCGGGTGCAGCCCGCCCTCGAGCTTCATGGCGACATCCGGATCCGAGAACGGCAGGATCCCGCTGCGCACGCCGATCGCCGCCATCGCGGCCCGATCGCCGGTGCCGAGCTTGACGGCGATGCTGGTCAGGTGGGTGTGCACCGTGTAGTCCGCGAGCGTCAACCGCTCCGCGATCTGCTTGTTGGTCAGGCCCGCCGCCACCAGGTCCAGCACTTCGACTTCCCGCGGGGTGAGATCGCGGTGGGTGATCAGCGCATCGGGGTGGGCCTCCGTAGCGGCGGCGTGCTCGGCGCTCGGCAACAGCGCCCTTCCATCGGCGCCGTAGGCGATCGCGGAGATCTTGCGAGACCCGGGCGTGACCGTGCCGGGCACGTGCTCGCGCCACGCGCCGTCGTCGACATTGGGATCGCTGACCATGACCTGGCCGTCGACCAGCCGCCACAGGGTCAGGTGCGCGACATTCATGCCGCCGATCGAGTACTCCTCGACCATCAGCATCGCGGTGGCCGGGTCGTCGGGGTCGGTCAGGCGCGCGGCGATCGCGTCTCGCGAATCGGCGGGTCGCATCCGGCCGTGCGCGTACTGTTCCTCGACCTCGAGCGCGGTCCGACCGGACAGTTTCGCCTCGGTGGGCACGGTGACATCCAGCCCGGCCGCGCGGCCGGTGCGCATGGTTTGCCGGACGCAGTCCTCGGCAGGCCGCGGATTCGGCAGCGGCGCACCGGCTTCGGGTAGGTCGAAGCCCGTCCCGCCATCCGAAGTGTCCGAGGCCGCGCGCGGGCCGGGTACCTGGCCGCTCGGTTCCGGACCGGCGGCCGGGGCACCCGGACGGCGGATTCGCTCGGCGAAACGCCGCAGGAAACTCCGCTTCGCCGCGGGGCTCTCGGGTTCCGCTGAGCGGCCCTCGATCTCGGCCTGCGGTTCGACAGCCGCGGTGGGCGTGCTGTCGATCTCCGGATTCGGGGTGTGCAGCTCGACGAGCGCGGCCGGGACGAGCGGCGCGATCCGGGCCGACCCGTCCAGCAGCAGCTGGGCGATACGCTCGGCCACCTGGTCGGGGCTGGCGCCGGTCATGCCCTGGAACCACCGGGACAGCACATCCGTGGGGTGACCGGCGTGATTCGGCGGCGCGACCCGCCAGCCACCCGCACCGTCGGCGTGCAACCGCAGCGTGCAGGACACCGCTCCGATGGGCAGGTTCGTGTCGACGAATTTGCCTGCGGGCCGATCGCTGAAATCCCGGATCGGGAGCGGGATCTGGCGGGTGACCAGCCGGTGGCTGACCGCGGCCGGATGCGGCTCGGTGATCGACGGGTCCGCCTGCACCATCCGGAAGCCGACGCGCTCGAACCCGTGGGTCACTTCGGCATGGGCGGTACCCGCGGCGATGAAGGCATCCGGCCCGAGCAGCTCGAGCCATTGCCGGAGATCGAGATCGAAGGTGAAGTCCGGATCCACCTCGCTGCGCAGCCGATAGCGCAGATAGTGATCCAGCAGCACCGGCGCGACCTCGTCGTAGCGCGGCGCGCGGAACATGCCCTCGGCGTCGTCTTGCAGCATGTCCGCGACGACGACCTCGCCGTCGGGTCCCCGCGTGACCGACAGGTATTCGAGTTCGTGCGATCCCCGCCACAGCACGCCGTCGAAATCGGGCTGCTCCAGCTCGAGATCACGCAGCAGATCGACGTGCTCGCCCGGTTCGGCGAGCACCAGCAACCGCGGATTGTCGCTGCCCGGATACGGCGGGAGCAGGGCGAACCGATCCGCGAGCGGGCCCTCGTCGACAACCCGTTGCGCGCCTGGGTTTTCGGCCAGCACGCGGTCGAGCTCCCGGCCGAACACACCGGAGTCGAGACCGGGTGTCTCCAGCTCGGAGGCGGTGGCCGCTTCGATCGCGGCCGTCAGGGCGTCGAGCGCGGGCTGAGCGGCCGAGTCCTCCTCGATGTCCCACGGCAGCCGACGGTTCAGGTCCCCGCTGGCGAAACGGGCGAGATCCAGGGCGATCTGGGCATCCACCAGACCGGTCCCGGCCAGATAGGCGCGCACCGCCGCGAGCCGCTCCGCCGCGCTGTCCTCGGCGGCCAGGTAGGCCTGCTCGGCCGGGCCGAGCGGTACGAACGCGCCCTGGGCGCGCTGGGCGCGCAGCTCCTGAATAGCCTCGACGAAGCGGGCGGCGTACAGGTCCAGCAGCGCATCCGTCTGCTCCGCGGGCGGGGCGACGGTTTCCGGTGCGGGCGTGTCCGCCGTCGGCGGAATGGCGTGCGCGCGATCCCATTCCGAATCGAAGAAGGTTTTCAGGTCGACGCCGTCGACAACCGGGCCGAGCGCCGCCAGCTGCTCCCGAACGGTACGGGCTGCGAACCGGTAGGCCACCGCGTGCGTCGCCGCCTGCGGCACCTGGTTGTCGTTGCGGAGGCCGTCGTACTTCGACTCCACCGAATAGACGTTGCGCAGCAGGTTTTCGGCGTGGTCGTAGGCGGCATGGTAGGCCTGCGCCAGCGGGCTGCCGGTGTAGCGGCTGTAGCCGTGCACTTCGCGGCGGTGGTGGAACCGGCGGGCCTCGGCCTCGGCGCGCAGGTCCAGCATCGCCGTGACGTAGCTGTCACGGCCCTCGGTCAGCAGGACCAGCGGGTCACCATCCGAGCGCGTCGCCTGCGCCAGGTGCGCCGCGACGACCAACTGCTCGGCATGGGAGACGGAGCCACGGCCGAAGGGCAGCACCAGGGTGTTGGTGACGGCGTCGTAGCCCGATTCGCGGGTGAGGTTCTCGCGACCGGCGTCGGTCGTTCCGATCTGGTCGAAGCCGAACCGGATCCGCACGCCAAGGCGCTCCAGGGTCCGCATGGCCCAGCGACCGGTCTCGGTCGACTGCAATTCGGCTCGGACGCTGGTCATTTCGCGGTTGGCCGTGCGCTCCAGCGACGGCAGCACGGCCCGGTCGGCGATCTCCAGATCGGACGGGACCGCGGCCTCTCGGCGTGGGCGACCGTTGATGTCGTCCATGGCGCGGCCCACCGCCGCGGCGCGCGCGTGCGCCCCCTGCCACAGTTCGGTGAGCTCGACCAGCGCGCCCATCTGCTCCCGGCTGTGCGTGGGCCACATGCGGACCTCGGAACGCAGGAAGTGATCGGACATCACGTCGAGCACGTAGTGCAGTCGCGCCACCCGATCCGTGGTGTCGGGCATTGCGGCGACCTTCGTCGCGGTCATCGCGTGCACTTGGTCCTGGACCTGATCCCAGGCCGTCTCGAGCGCGTCGATCTCCCGTTGCAGCGCCGCGGTGATCCGCATCAGGCGCTGCCGCTCGCGCACCTGCCGCTCCGTCAGCTCGAGCCCGCGGCCCATGCCCCGGCGGCTCTCCCACTGGCTCTCGAGGGTCTCGCGCAGATCCGTCGCGGTGATGAACTCCGCGCTCTCCAGCAGCGCGTCGACCCCGGCCACCCGCCGGGCGCGGCTCGCCAGCGCGTCATCGGTGCCTGGGGCCACCTGCGCGCTGTCGTAGGCGGCGAAGTAGCGGGCGAACAGGGCCTGCTGGAACGCCAGGTCGGCTCGGTCGACGCCGAGCAGGTCGGTCCGCGCGAAACCGGCGTCCTGCACCTGTTGATCGAATTCGGCCCGCCAGGCGATCGCGGTGGCCTCCGCGCGCAGCCACGGCTCCACGAACGCGTCCCGGTCCATATCGCGGATCAGCATGGGTTCGGTTTCCACCGCGTCGGCCGCGACGGCCTGCATCCGGGCCGCGTGCGCGAGCACCTGCTCCGCCACGGCGACGAGGCCCCGGCCGGTGGTGTCGATGGTGATCTGGCGGATGCGGCCGTGGAAGTGATCACGGTCGCCGAACTGGACGTGGGCTTCGGCGTTGTGCAGGACCGCCATGGCCTCCTGGCCGATGGCGGTGCGGAACAGCAGTTCCCACACCGGGTGGGTGGCGTCACCGGGCAGGCCGACGACCGTCGGACCCAGCAGCGGGTCGGGCGGTTGCGCAGCCAGCTTCACCCGCGTGGTCCGCGGCTCGTCGGCGAACGGGTCGTCCGGGTCCGGTTGCGCGCCATCCTGATCCGATGCGGTCGCGCCGATCAGCAGGTTGTCCTCCGGGAGCGGCGCGGTGCGATCGCCGACATTCTGGACGACCTGGCCGTTGCGCCAGACCACCGCGCGGGTGGCGGCTGTCTCCGCGCGGGAGCCGCCGGTCAGCTCGGCCAGCGAGACCCGGTCGCCCGCGGCGGTCCGGAACCAGGCCAGCCCGTCGCCGTCCGGCTTGCCCGCATAGGTGACGCGCTGGCCGTCGACCTCGAAAACGTTGTCGCCCAAGTACTTCACCGTGTACGCGTGCGCACCGATCCCGGTCGCCTGGTCGGCGGTGTGGCGCTGGTCGAACACCCACGCCATCGCACCCGGGCCCGCCTGGTTGATCAGGCCTTCGACGAGGTTCGCGTGCACCTCGTGCGGCCCGGCGGTATCGAACCCTTCCGGCCGCGCCCCCCGCAGCAGCCCCCGCACATCCCGCCAGCGCCGCCCGGACGGACTCCGGGTTTCCGGATCCGGCAGCCCCGCGACATCACCCTGATCCGCGACCACCCGCCCCAGGGACTGGTCGACGCAGTCGGCGATCGGCAGGTCATCGGGTTCGGCTGGAATCAGCTGTGGTGCAACGACATCCGGTTCGCTGAACCCGTGCACACCATCGGAGAGCGGCCCGGCGTCCGTCACGGCCGGTAGCACCGCCGCGACCACGGCCGCCACGTCGAGATTCCGGTTCAACCGGAGGACGGCCCGATGCTGCCGCTGCTCGACCACATGCTCGGGCAGGGCGAGTGCGGCAGCGATATCGGCGGTCTTCTCCTTCAGAATGAAACGCTGCTCGATCAGGGTCCAGTCGGCCTCGGAGAGGTGCCGCGCAGCCTGCCGCAAGGCGCCGGGGTCGGCGGCCAAGTCGCGCACCCGGCGCAATTCGGCGCTGTCGCGAGTCTGCGCGGGGATTCGCGCGTCCGGATCGGTCGCGAGCAGCTCGACCAGTTTGGCGATCGCCCGCGTTCGCACCTTGCTGGTCGCCTGTGGGGAGATGTCCAGTGCGGCCGCGATTTCGGTGTGCGACCAACCGTCGAGGAACATCATGACCGCCGTGCGCTGCTGCGGGGTCAGCAGATCCATGCAGTCCAGGAAGTTTTCGTCGTTGGCCTGCCAGGCGGTCACGACCGTCGCGTCGGCGCCGGTGACCACAATCGCCCCGGACAGCTTCTTGACCATCCGTCCGACGGCCAAGACCTCCCGCTCGGCCAGCCGGTCCTCGCTGATGCCCAGGTCCGCCGCGGTATCGGCCGACGTCATGCCCTGCATGATGCGGCGTCGAATGATCCTGGCGCCCTGGGTATCCAGCGACCGGACCGCGCTGCGCACCCCGGCGGTATCATCCCGCTGCATCTTTTCCAATGCCAGCAGGGCTTCGGCCGGCGACATCCACACCACCGCGGCAGGCTGGGCCAGCGCCTCGACCATCTGCCGAATCGCTTCCGCACGCAACACCTGCACCGCCGCCGCATCGACCGACAGATCGACCGCGATCGCCGCGGGCCGCAGCCCTTGCAGAGTCAGGTCGAGGCAGGTGCGCTGCTGTTCGGTGAGCGTGCCCAGGGCCCGGCGCCAGGCGCCGCCGCCCTCCTGCTGCGCCGCGACCACCACCGCCGCGTCCGCGAACAGTTCGGGGTCGGCGCGGCGATCCGCCCACACCGCTTCGAGGCCCGGGTGTCCGATGGCCGCAATCGATTCCGCGAACCGGACCACCGCGCGCCGGACCTGCTCCGGGTCAACACCGGCCGCCGCGGCGACCTCCGGCAGCGACGACTGGCTGCGGAAGCGCAGCAGCAGCTCCCGCTGGTGCGCGTCGAGCCGACGGAAGCCGTCGTTCAGTTCCGCCTGGGTCGCCGTGGCGAGCGCCGCACCTTCCAGACAGGTCGCCGGGCGGCCGCTGAACTGGGCGAACGCGCCTTGCAACCGCCGGTGCAACTGGAGCGCCGCGTTCTTGGTCGGCTGCGCGGCCGGACGCGGATCGTGCGCGGCGCCGTTCCAGCCGCGGAGTCCCCCGGCGGCCTGCGCAATGTCCGCACCCGTGAGATGCGGCACCACGGTCGCACCGATCGCACCGCCGACAGCGGCGCTGCGCGCGGCATCCCAATTCACAGCAGCGGCGATCCCCGAACCCGTGAGGTTCGGCGCAGCAGTGGCACCGATCGCACCACCGATCGCGGCCGCGTGCGCGGCATTCCAATCCACAGCGCTGTCGCCCGTGCGGTGCGGTGCGGCCGTGGCGCGGGACAGGTCCAGGCTGATCGGAGCCACCTTGCCGGTGCCCTTGGCGAGGTTCTTGTCGTAGTGGACGGTGTGGTCGGCAACCGGGGCGAGAGTGGTGGGTGCGTTGGCCGCGGCGGGGTGATCGGTGAGTACCTCGGCGACGGCATGCAGGATGCGGGCCGACTCGGGGTTCGGCATCAGGGCTGCGAGGGCTCGCAGACGCTGCGGGGCAACGATTTCAGCGAGTCGGTCGGCGTCGGCCGCTTGGTCGAACGGTGCGCCGTGCGCGTCCCACAGCAGGTGTTCGTGCAGGGTGAGCTCCAGGACACCCGCGTGGTCGCCCTGGTTGGGTACCCGGACGGGCATCAGGATCTGCGCGTGCTCGCCCTGGGGCAACATCAGCTGGAAGGCCTGCCACAGGGTGCGCAGTTCGGCGTCCGCCGTGAGGGCCTGCGGGTGGGTCTGTCCCCAGTCGGTCAGCGTCGTGCTGACGATCTGGTTGGCGCCCAGCGGCGGCGCGAGCTCGACAATGCCGTGCGCGTTGTAGCCACGTGCCATGAGCAGCCACTTGAGTGCGTAGGCGGCCTCGGCGTAGGCGGCGCGGGCGGAGCTCGGATCGACCGCCGGTTCGGCGGTCGCGGGTTCGAGTGTGGCTCCGGCGGTGTTGGGCACCAGGGCCGCGGTGAGAATCGCGTTGCCGCGCACCGCGAATCGACCGTGCATCTCGGTCAGCGGCAGGCCGTCTCTACCGGTGGCCCCCACCATCAGCTGCACGTGGAACGTACCGGCCTCGATGTCGAAAGTGACCAGCGAGCCCTGGAAGACATGGTTCAGGCGCAGACTCTGGTCACCGGTCGCGGTGTACCAGGCCTTGAAGATGCTCTCCTTGACCGAGAACAGCACCTTGTCCCAGGCCACGCCGCTGTCCGGTAGAAAGTCCAATTGCTCCTGCACCCAGAGCAATTCCTCGACTCGGCCGGTGCCGTACATCATCTGCCGGACGGACCGGTTGTCTTCGGCGTCGATGCCGACTGCCCGGAACTGCTCGGCGTCGGCCACCACCGCGGCGTAGTAGTTGAGCTGGGTGGCCCGGTCGATCATCTTGTTGGTGAGGCTGCCGACCAGCCCTTCCGGGAACACCGGTTCGCCCAGCGGGCCGCGCGCAATCTCGACCTCCCCGTGGCCGCGCTCTGCCAGCGCACGCCGGGCGGCGGTGCGTGTATTCGCTCTCTCCCGCACAAAGCCCGGCGTCGACGTCTCCTTCAGGAGGACGGCGGCCTCCCCCGGCAGCAGGGTCGCGGTCGGATCGTCGCCGACGATCTCGTAGGTGGACAGCTCGGGCAGCAGCTGACCGATGAGCGAAGCCGGTGTCTGGCGGAGTCCGTCGGCGACCCCATCCTGATTCGCCTGGGCGTCGGCCAACTCGTAGGCGCGGTTCTTGCTGGCGTCGACACCGAGGTCGGCGGCGTCGAAGATGTCCTTCGGGGTGAGGCCGGGCAGGATCTCGGTGACCCCGACGTGCAGGCCCATACCGTGGTAGGCCGCTTCGCCCGGGTGCTTCGGATGCTCGATCACGTCCAGGCCGTGCTCGGCGGTGTAGGCGGCGACCCGGGCTTGGATATCGGCGAGGACGCCGGTCAGCGTCTGTTGGTCGATGCCGATGACAACGGCGGCGAGTTCGTCACCGCCGGTGCGCATCGGCACGACGGCGCCGCCGACCGCGTCGAGGGCGTAGCGGAAGGCCTCGGCGATGCCGCGGAAGTGCACGTTGGCGGCCTCTGCCCGGTTGTTCATCACCGCGTTGAGGCCGCTGAGGTTGGCGATATCAGCGGACAGGAAGAACGCGGGCACGCCGGTTTCGGCGACGAACTGCTGGGCGCGCAACACCTCGGCGGTCTTCACGCCGGAGAGCCGGGCGTCGTAGAAGTCGGTGACCTCGTCCCGGCCGACCGGGCGGTACATCGCCTCGGCCACCAGCTCCGGGGTCAGCTCGCCCAGCGCATGCAGACCCTCGGCGAACGCGAAGCGGCGCAGTTCATCCGGTGACGGGTAGGCGGCGAGCGCGGGTAGGTTGCGGTTCAGTCCGCCGAGGTCGAGTCCTGGCGTCGGCGTTTCAGGTCCGCGCGCAGTTCGGCTTTGGCCGCTGCTCGCTTCTGCGCCAGCTCGCGTTCCAGTTCCTGGATCCGTCGCGCCCGCTGTTCCGGTGTCAGCCCGGTCAGCCCCAGTCGCTCGTCGCGGCTCTCCTGCGACATCGGTCCTCCCGTTCTTGCTGGCGTCGACGCCGAGGTCGGCGGCGTCGAAAATGTCCTTGGGTGTCAGGCCCGGCACGATCTCGGTGAACCCGACATGCAGGCCGACACCGTGATAGGCCGGGTCGCCCGGATGCTTCGGGTGCTCGATCTCGCTGAGCCCCTCCTGCCGAGCATAGGCAGTGACGCGCCGATTCACCTCGGCGGTGATCTCGGTCAGGGTCCGCTCGTCGAGGCCGAGCACGATCGCGCCGACCTCGTCACCGCCGGTGCGCATCGGGATCACCACGCCGCCGGAGTCCTCGAGCGCGGTACGGAACGCGGTGGCGATGCCGTTGTAGTAGACGTTCGCGGTCTCGGCCTGGTTGTTGCAGAACGCGTTGAGCCCGCTCAGGTTGGCCACATCCGCCGAGACGAAGAACACGGGCACACCGGTGTACGCGGCGAAGTTCTGCGCCCGCAACACCTCCGCCGTCTTCAGCCCGGACACCCGCGCGTCGTAGAACTCGGTGACCGCGTCGCGCCCGACCGGCTCGTACAGCGCGTCGGCCACGGCCTCCGGCGAGGAGAGGTCCGTTTCGCGAACCTTCTGTTCGAATTCGGCGTGGTGCACGTCATCCGGGGACAGGTAGTCCGGAGTGGGGTCGCTGTATGTGGCGCCGGACTCCCCCAGCCACGGGACCACGATCGAATCGTGCAGCTGCCGCCACGCTCTGGTCACCCGATCCGCGTCCGGTCCCAGGTCGGGATCGGTGTAGCGCAGGGTGACGCCGTCGCCGTCACGGGTGAGTTCCAGGGTGACCCGGCCGGGTTCGCCGCCGACCGGGTGCAGCGAGACGGTCACCGTGGCGCGGTCTCCGGTGGTGGCGATGTCGGTGACGTCCAGCCAGAAGTCCGCGCCCCAGCCTCGGAACACCATGGCCGCGAGCTGATCACCGCGGGCCATCAGCTCCGCGACGGTGGCGAAAGGCAGTGCCGGACGCCATATTCCGTGCTGCTGCTGCACGCCGTGGACGACGGTATCGGTGGTGTCCACCCGGGCCTCGCTCAGCACGGCGCGCAGCTGGGCGGTGAACAGTGCTTGCCGCTCCGGGTCCAAGAAGGCTCCGCTCATCGGAATGAGCTCGGTGAGCTTGCCGTTCTCGATCACCCAGTGGCCGAAGGCGATCGGGCCGTCCGATGCGTCGGCGTAGCTGCTGTAGAGCAGCTGATGCAGTTGCACGTCCCGCGGATCCAGTTTGCCGACGACATCGTCGACGGCGACACAGCGGATATCGCTCGGGTCGGCGCCGATGAGGAAGGACACGCCCTTCGGGCCCGAACTGTAGGGCTGGTTGTTCTGGTCGTAGAAGACACCGCCGCGCAGCTGGAGCTTGCCGATATCGATGCCGTCGGTCAGCTCGGGCCGGTAGGAGTTCGGCGACTTCGGCTCGGCTACCTGGTAGCCGGTGCCAGGTCCGGGGGCGACATCGTCGGTGTCGGTTTCCGGGCTCGCGGGTGTATCGCCCTGGGGCGCGGTCGGATCGGTTGGCTGCGCCGGATCCGGGTCGGTCCCAGGACCGGGGTCGCTGTCGGCGATCGGCATGATGAACCAGATCGCTTTGCCGCGGCCGTTGGCCAGGGGCGCGTAATCCCAGGCGTCGGTCTCGGTGTGCAGGATCTTGATGCCGCGACCGCGTTCAGAGTTGGCTGCGGCATCCTGCTTCTCGGCTTCGGTCGGCTCGGCGGCGGCCGAGGAATTGTTGTCCCCGGTTTCGGCGGCGGCCTCGGCGTCGTCCACCGCCGCTGCCAGCTCAGCCAGGTCCATCCCCGCGAAGCCGTCCTCATCCAGATTCGCCAGCAACGCGTCGACATCGGCCTGCTTCGGCGTCTCCACAGCCGACTCGGCGTCGTCCACCGCCGCCGCCAGCTCAGCCAGATCCATCCCCGCGAAGCCGTCCTCATCCAGATTCGCCAACAGCGCATCGCCATCAGCCTGCTTCGGCGTCTCGGGCTCGGGCTGAGCGGCCTTCTGTGCGGCCGCCTGCTCTGCCAGGCGGCGTTCCTCGGCTGCCGTGACCCGGTCCACCATCAGGTTGGCGCTCTCGCGGATCGGGCCGCTCGGCGGGTGATCGGCGACGTTGTCGATGCTCTGCACCACGAGGTGGCCGGTGCCGGGCAGCACGCGCAGCGTGATCTGGACCGGTCCGGTGCTGTGCTCCACCGAGTTCGCCACGGCCTCGCTGGTCGCCAACCACGCCATTTGGAGGTGGACGTCATCATCGGCGCTCCAGCCGATCGCCGCGAGCTGATCGCGCAGCCAGTGCCGCCCGATCGACGCCTGCACTCGACGTTCGCCCTTGACGCGGTCGTTCTCGTGGAGGTCCTCGGGGCGTTCGGTATCCGTAACCTCCTCGCCCACGGTGGTTTCCGCATAGTGGCCGGGATGCCCCTCGAATGCGGCACCCGACTCGGCGAGCCACGGCAGGATCACCGATTCGTGCATTTCGACGAAGGCGTCGGCGAGCCGGATGGGGTCTGAGCCCGGCTGGAAGGCGGGGTCCTTGGTGTCCACACCGGCGTAACCCAGATCGAGGTCCCAGTACCGCATCGTGGTGCCGTTCGCGTCGCGGGTGAATTCCAGCGTGACCCGGCCCGAGCCGCCGCGCGCAAGGTCGAGCGCCAGCGTCACCGAAAGCGTGTCGATCGGTCCGTCGGCGGTGGCGCCGTGCTGCATGTCCACGCTCTCGACACGCACCGCGAAATGCGTTCCGGGACCGATCAACTGGAATGCCTGCGCGCCGTTCCCATCGAGCAGATCGCCGACCGAGATGGTCGGGGTGCCGTCGAGCCGCAGGCTGGGAACAGTGAGGTCCCCGGAGAACCGGACGGCGCCGAGATCCACATTGTGGCGTGCCAATTCGAACTTCAGGTTCGCGGCGAAGGTCGGATCCGTGCTCGCCTGCTGGAAGGTCGTGCTGAACGGCTGGACATGGACGAGCCTGCCCTCGACGATCTTCCAGTCGCCGAACGCCGCCGGTCCCGCGTCGATATCGCTGTAGGTGCTGTACAGCGCGGCGTGGTTGGCGTTGGCTGAAGTCCGGAACTCACCGTCGGCACCCATGATGAAGAAGTCGCCGTCCGGGTCGATCGTGTTGTACAGCGCGTTGTCCGGACCCCAGCGGAACAGCCCGTCGGCACCCAGGCGAATGATGCGGTAGTCCGTTTCACTCGCCGTCTGCGGCCGGTAGGCGTCGTCGTCGCTCGGCCGCGCGACCTCGTATTCGTCGCGGCTCGGCACCGGTCCGGCCAGCGGTTCCGGCGCCCGTTCGGGCTCGGCCACCGGATCGGGATCCACTGGCGCGGGCGGATTCTCGTCGAACTCGAACCACACCGTCTTGGCGTTCCCCGCGTCCGGCGCGACGTCACCGTCCTCGACCTGGTGCCAGCCCGCGCGCTGCGCCAGCGATTTCAGCAGCATCACGCCACTGATGTCGTCACCCGCCGGTTCGACCGGTAATTGTGAACTGCCATCGGTCATTTCGACACTGATCGAGCGATCGCCGACCGGCCCGGACACCCGCACCTCGAGCGTCCCGTCCCCATCGGTATGCGCCCGGGCGTTGCGCGCCAGTTCCTCGGCCAGCAGGCCGGAGGAGACCACATCCTCCGACACCCGCCAGCCGGGCATCAGCAGCGGCGTCAACCGGCCCGCCAGCTCGATATCCGCCGGACTGTCCTGCCGCACCGGCATTTCCAGGCTGATGGCGGGGTTGCCGGGGGCGCCGTTCACGGTGACGACGATGGCGCTGTCGCTGCCCTCCGGTGTCATCGCGACGCGGACGCGTCCGCCCGTCGGCGAATCGGAGGTCTCGACCTCCACCTGTCCGCCCGCGCGCAGGACATCCACCAGCACCGCGGCGACCACCGGCACGGAGGCGGTGTCGCCGCGGGCGTCCAGCACTTCGGATACCCGGGCCAGAGCGGCGGCGACGTCCGGATCGGCGCCCGGCGGTCCTTGCGCCACGGCCTCGTCGGCACCGATGTTGTAGGCGGGCCGCACCGCTGGATCGGACGGGAAGGAGTCGAGGGGGCGGACCGGTTTGCCCGCGTCGTCGAAGACGATGCCGGACAGCGCCACAACGCCCGGTCGGGTCGAACCCCACTGGTAGGCGCGCCAGGTCTTGGTGCGTGGGTCGAACTCCATGATAATGCCGTTACGCATGGCCATGACGTAGGCGTGCGCGCCGATGCCATTGGCGTCGGGACCGGCGTAGTGCTCGACGACCAGGATCTCCGACGCCGGATCGCGGCCGTCGAGCAGGCGAAGGGCGATCGCGTCGCGGGAGGTCAGGCGTTCCAGACGGCCACCGGCGTGCAGTTCGGCCTCGTCGGCGGTGCGCCCCACGAGGCCCGGCGGTTCCGTGAACGGCAGGATGTTGCGGTCCGGCTTGCCGCGGCCGATCGCGTTCAGCGACTCGTCCAGGCAGTCGTTGTCGGTGATCTCGGTCTGGTCGGCCGGTGCGTGGGCCTGCGTGCCGTCCGGCGCCGGCACACCGCGGACGGTCGCGGCGTCGCGGGCCGCGGTGATGTGCGCGATGGTCGCCAGACCCTCTGTGGGCGTGTGGGTTTCGGGGTCGGCGAAACCGAACCAGCGCAGGTGGGCCTGCTCGGCGGGGTTGTCGACGGCGGCCGCGGGCAACGCTTGCGCGGGCAGGTCGGTGGCCGAGAGCAACTGGATCTTGGCGCCCATTAGCGCCCGCACGCCATTCCGCAGGAATCGCGCGGTTCGGGTCTGCCCGGCGAGCATCCGGACGTCGAGCCCGGCCAGGAGCTGACGGACCCGCATGGTTGTCCACTGGGCGGGTGTGGCGGGTGCCAGGAACACCGACCCGGGCGGCAGCCCGAGCCGCGCGGGCGACGGCACGCGATCCAGCGAGTCCGGGTTCAGCGAGATCATGGTGGCGAGCTGTCCGGACAGCCCGTGGTTCTCGTTCGCCCTGGCCGCGACGGCGACGTCGGTGCCCATGGCGATGAGATGGTTCTGCGGCATCACCGCGTCGGTCTCGCCGGCCATGAGGTTGTGGTAGGCCCGCACCGCGTTGTAGGTGCCGATGCGATGACGCAACGCTTGCTGCGCATGCGATCCGGAGTCGCCGAGGCGTCCGATCACCGCGACCGAGCCGCCACCGGCCTCGGCGGCGACAGCCTCGTAGAGGTTCACCATCGAGTACAGGTACTTGTCGGCCTCGGCCGGGTCGGTGTCCTGGCCGAACTCCACCCAGAACACGTGGTCGGCGGAATCCACCGGGCCGACTGAGAATTCGGCCATACCGCGGCCGTTCGCGACATTCGACTGGGCCGACCGGATCTGCACCTGCGGCGGGGTCAGCGGCGCACGGACCTGCGCGGCCACCTGCACACCGCGATACAACCCCTTCCAGATCGACTCGGCGTCGTAGAGCAGCGCCGCATCCTGGGGCCCCAGGTCGAGCTGATCGCCGAGCCGGGCGACGGTGCCGCGCAGCACATGCTGGTGTGCACGGTCGCGCACGCGGGCGGGCAGCCCCTCGGCATTGGCCATGGACCTCGGGTAGTCGTACAGCATCCGCAGCTGCTGGTCTGAGGTCAGCCCCGCCCACCACTGGGCGAGCCGCAGCGCGTGCTGGGGGCTTTGATCGCCGACCAGCAGGGTCGAAATCTCGATGCTCTCCCCGAAAGCCCCGAAAACATTGTGCGCGTGCCGAAGCAGGCGCACCGCCTCGGCTCCCTCTTCCGCGTCCGGGATCGGTCCGTCGAGCTCCCGCAGGGTGGACGGGGCACCCCACGGGGCGTTGTCGGGCGCTTCCAGCGGTCGGTTGCGATTGCCGACTGGGCCGTCGGGGTAGCTCGGTGCGGTCGCATCGGCGGAAATAACGTCCGGCGTGCGGTATTCGGTGTTCGCCTGCCAGCCTGCCGGCGTCTCGGTCACGGTGATGCCGAGACCGGCGGCGATCAACGCGAGCTTGCGCTGGACGGTGTTCGGGGCGTGAGTCACCGTGTCGGCGAAGCCGTGGCGCACATCGATGGGTTGCGGACCGATCGGGCCGCCCGCGACGCGCTGTGCGGCGAACTCCTCCACCGAAACGCCGATGCCCAAGCGGCTGAACAGGGTCCGGCTCACGCCCGGTGGGCGGCCGTCCGCCCAGGCCACCAGCTCGCCGGAGCTCGACACGACGTAGACCGGCGCGCCGAAGCTTTCGGCCTGCTCGGCCTCGATGTCGAGCTCGGCGGCGACGGCGTCACCGAATCCGAATTCCGTTGCGCTCCCGATCGGTCCGGTGCCCGCCGGGTCGATCAGCGTGACCGCTTCGATCAGGCGGGTCGCGGGATCGACGCTGGCGAGTCGACCCTCGACGAAACCGCCTCGGGCTCCGGCGGCGTTGGCGATGAGCGCGCCGGTGCGGTGTCCGAACAGGTAGTTCGACGGTAGTCCGAGCTCGTCCGCCTCGGAGCGGTACGAGTCGGCGTCGTCCCGCTGGGCACTGTCCAGCTCGGCGCCGTCCAGCTCCAAGCCGTTGTGCCCCCGGCCCGCGTGGAACGCCGCGACGTCGCGGAGCAGCAGGTTCCCGGCCTGCGCGGTGCGCGCGGCCACGGTCTCCGGGCGGATGCCGAGATCCTGGTCGGTACCGACCCAGGCGATCACCGCGACCGCGTCCTTGTCCGCCCCCACCTGGTTGCGCAACGTCCGCGCGGTCACGTCGTAGTGGTTGCGCGCCGCGAGCAGGACCGGATCGAGGTCGCCCAGGCCGGTGCCCGCATCGGGCACGATCCAGCTCACCGACCGCGCGGTGGCGAGCTTGCCGTAGCCGATCAGGGCCCGGCCCGCACCGTAGGACAGCAACTGGACCTGCGGCGGTCGCAGCGAGCGGTGCACGGTGCGTGCCAAAGCCTCGGCGCGCAACAGGGATCGGGCGGTGCCGTGCAGGTCGGCGAGCCGCGCGCGCTGCGACGGAGTCAGCTCGCTGTCGGCAATCGCAGCGAGTTGGCGGATCTCTCGGGCCAGCGCGATCCGGTTGGCGTAGTCGCGCAGGCTGTTTCGCAGTTCGTCGTGCGTCACCGGCACGTCGGTGGACAGGCCGTCGGTGTTGCCGATCACCTCCGGGTGCACCCGCAGCAGCACGTCCTGATCGGTCGGTGACAGCGAGGTCCAGTAGGCGAAGTTCTCGGCGGTCAGCAGGCGCGCTTCGGCGACCGGATCCGGCGACACCTGCTCCGGATGCAGCAGCACCGCTGGATCCGTGCCGCGCCCGGACGGGTGCATGGCGAGCAGTTCGGTGGCGCGTTGCCGGTCGGCCTCCGTGAAGCCGGGGTCCTTCGGGAACACGCGGCGGTCGTCCAGGGCGACGGCGGGCGCCGGATCCATCTGGGCGATGAGCGCGCCGGTCCGGGTGTCCGGGTCGACGGGGTGATCAGCGTTGGGCTGCAACGGTTTTCCGTCGACGTCGTAGCCGATTGCGGTCGTCGACACCACATCCGGAGTGGATTCGTTCCAGAGGTATGGGCGCCACGCGCCGTTGTCGACGTTCGGGTCGCTCATCATGAGTCGACCGCCTTCGCGGACCATGTTCCCGTTCTCGTCGACATTGGCCAGCAGGACCATGTGGGCCACGTTGTCGTACCCGTAGGTCACGACGACCAGCGACGCGGTCATCGGATTCGCCGGATCGGCGAGCTGATGGGCGATCGAGTCCCGGTCCGGGTGCACCCGCAGGCGGCCGCGCCCGTAGAACTCCGCCTCGTCGGCACTGCGCCCGGCCAACCCGACGCCGTCGTCGGGCGGGTCGACATCCAGGCCCAGGTCGTCGTGCCCGGTGCGCAGCGACACGTCGACGCAGTTGCCGAAATGCCCGTCGTACCAGGTGCCGCCCCACGGCTGGGCCGGTGACGGATCCAGGCGGTACAGCTCCTGCGGGTTCAGCTCATTCGAGATCAGCTCCGCGTTGCCGCGCCCCAGGTCCTCCTCGAGCTCGACGATCCGTCCGCTCGCCGGATCGATCGGCATGTACACGTTCGTGGAGTCCAGCGCCGTCGGATCCGACATGCCGGGCCGGTGCTCGTCGAAGGTGACCTCGCCGATCCGGCCCGCGGCGATCCGGCCGAAATTGCGCAGCGCCTCGGTCGGATTCCCGGTGCGGGGGTCGTAGTCGAAGTAGCTGCTGCGCACCAGATCCGGGTGATGGTAATCCTCGGCGGAGGAGATCTCCGCGGCCACCCGCTTGGCGCCGAAGGCCGCCGTCGCCGGGTCCATGCCGGTGCCGTACCCGGTGTACCGGCCCTGGGCGCCGGGAACATCGGCGCCGAGCCAGGTCTGCTGGTCCCTGGAAGTTGCCGCGACATAGACATTTTCGGGATTGATGCCGGTTTCGGCGGCGTGCGCGAGCGGGAGGCCCGAGGAGCCGACGATCACGAGATCGGTGACCTGGGCGTCCGCGCCCGGGAGCGTCGACCACGCGGTGGCGGCGATGAGCGAGCCCGCGCTGTCCAGGGCGAAGACGTGCGTGTCCGGTGCCGGCGTGCTCGCCTGCGCGCGAACGGCGTTGATCGCCGAAAGATCCCGGGCGAGCAACTGTCCGTCGGCGGCCACGGAGTCGCCGTAGCCGCGCCAGGCGATGACCGCGTACTCGCGGTCGGCGTCCGCCAGGACCGCGGAGTCGAACAGCTGCGTCGCGTGAATCAGATTGTCCGGCACCGTGGTAGCCGTCACCTGCACGGTGTCGGGAGCCGACACCATGGTGGACACCGAATCGGCGGTCTCGAGGTTGCCGAAGGTGACGACGCTACGCACCTGTCCGTCCAGCGACGGCGTGTAGGTCCGCAGGTTCACCGCGGGTGAGCCGGGGAGGTCCTCGCTATTCGCCACCATCTCCAGCAGGTCGAAATGCAGCTCCGACAGAGACTTCCACAGTTTCTCGGCGGCGGGCGACACGTTCGCGCCCAAGGCCAGCAGCGCGCGTCGGTCGTTTTCCAGCAGGTCCAGGTTGACCTGACCCCGCACCGGCTCGGGAATGCCGTCGGCCTGGCCGACCTCGCGCGGCGCCAGTTTGATCAGCACCGCCTGCTCGGCCGGATCCAGTGCGTCCCACCACTGGCGGTTGCGGGTCGCGAGGTCGCCGGATTCGCCGAGCAGATCGGTGTACTGCTGCTCGGGGTGCAGCAGGATGCTCGCGTCGGCGTCGGCGCCCAAGCGGGACAGCGCGTTCCGCACCAGCGCCTGTTCATCGGGTGTGCCCTCTGGCGGCGTCCAGAGGGTAGGCGGAGCGCGGTCCCCGTTCGAGTCTGGATCGGTGGCGCCGATCGCGAACTCCGGATGCGCGGCCGGGTCGGCGGGGAACTCGCTGATGGGGCGCAACGGATTTCCGGCACGGTCGAAGGCGATGCCCGACATCGCCACCGCGTCCGACCCGGCCTCGCCCCGCACGAACGGCCGCCATGCGCCGTTGTTGTCGTTCAGGTCGCGCACCACGATCCGGCCGCCTCGGTTGGCCATCACGTAGGCGTGCGCGCCGATACCGTTCGCGTCGGCGGCGGCATAGTGATCGACCAGGATCGTGATCGACAGCGGGTCGTGCGGGTCCGCTAGGCGGGCGGCCACCTCGTTCCGGCTGCCGAACAGCTGCAACCGTCCCTTGGTCCGCTCCTCCAGCTGTGTGCCGGTCCGCCCGCGCAGGCCGGGCTCATCGGTGAACGACTGTACGATCGTGCTGCCGGTTTCCGAGATCACCGTGTCGACAGCATCATCCGCGCAGCGCTGCGGTGGTGCGTCGGACGACATCGCGGCCGCCTGGCCAGTACCCAGCGGGTCGTCGAACCCGTGCCCGCCATCGACGACTGTATCGTCGGCGGTCCGCGTCATGCCCGGGCCCCGCGGTGCCGGTGGCTGCGCACCGGCCGAGGAATCGGCGCTGGGCGCGCTCTCCGTGCGAGCGAGGTTCTCCGTTGGCGCGAAGGCTTTCCGGAGCAGCTCTCCTGTCACCGCGACGATCCGGTGAACCTCATCCGGCGATTTCCCGACTTGGACGCTCACCTTTTCGACGGCGAGCCCGTGGCCGAAGTGCAGCGCCGCCACGCGCTGCGCCAACTCCGGATCCGGGAGATCCGCGACCGCCCGGCGCACCGTCTGTTCGAACTCCACGTCGGTGAACGCTGCCTCGTTCTCCGCGATCTCGGGCTGACGGTCACCCGGAGGGGTGTCATCGAGCGAAAACGTATACTGCGCCATCAGAACTCGGGCTTCGGCGACCTTGGCCGGATCGAGATTCAGCGCTTCCGCGACAGCGGCGTTATCCGGTTCGCGCCCGTCCACCTGAAGCCGCCGTGCGATGTGTGTGTCGACTGCGATGAGCAACTTGCGAGTGGCTTGGTCGACGTTCGGGAACTTCTGCTCGAAATGGGCGTCGAGCATAGCGCCGCGAACGCTGGCCCAGGCGTGGGTGGAGAAGCGACCTCCGCCCGGCGCGAAGTTCACGATTGCTCGATAGACCGCGATGCTGGCTCGTTGTGTCAGGTGCCCGACCTCGCCGAGGTGCCCCCAGCGTCGTGCCATCGTCTCCGCGATCCACGCGTACTTTTCGAATATCTCGTCCCGGATGGCCAGTTCCTCCGCCGATCCCGGTTTGGTCGCGACGAGGCTCCAGAACAGGTCGTGTTCGGCCTGATCGACCACGGGGACATCCGTGCGCGTGTAGTACTTCAGGACCGCCCGCTCCAGGAAGTCGGCTGGGACGCTCAGACCGTCACGAACCTGGCGCAGCGAACGCAGGCGTAGCCGTCTGTGCGCCTCGTTCATGCTCGTGTAGCTGGTGTCGATGCGGGCGGCGAATTCCTCCAGTGTCAATCGGTTGTAGAACCGCACCGCTTTCAGCCAGCCACCCACCGAATCGAAGTCCGCGGGATCGGGGAGGGATTCTCCCCGCGGATCCATCCGGTAGCTGTAGCCATTGGGAAGGGCATGTCCCCACGCATCGGCGAAAGCATTCCAGGAACCGGCGCGATGCAGCGCGCGATCGTAGATCTCGAGCAGGTCCAACTCGCGGAGTGCGTGGGAGCTTCCGGATTCGTAGAGCGCGATGCTGCGCACACTCATGCCGACGATGCGTTCTTTGGCCGTCAGGCTGAGGTTGTTCAGACGACCGAGTTCGGCCAGGTACTCGCCGAACGAGGAGTGTGCCTCCGGATTCGGATAGGTCAGACCCTCACCCCGAAGTCGCTCGGCGACCACATGCGCCGCCCGACCCAGCCGGATGTTCACCGCAGCCGGAGAAACGGTAGGCCCGAGTGACTTCGCCACCTCGGTCGGGGACATTCCCTGCACGACGCGTAGCTGAACGACCTCGATATCTGCTGCATTGAGCTTCAGCTCTCGCCCCAGATCGGCGAGCGTCTGCTGTAGATCCATCGGATGCTTGCGCTGGACCTGTCGGACCAGCGTCAGGTCCGGGCCTGACGCTCTGTTGCCCGCTCCGGTGAGCCAGGCAGCGAGTGTTCCAACAGCCCGCTCGTAGGACCGGCGCACCTGCGCGACCTCGATATCGAGCTCCGCGGCTATCTCGACGTGCGACATGCCCTGGACCGCGCGCAACCGGAAGACGTTCTTCTGCCTCGGACTGGGCAGCTCACGGACCAGACGCCGAAGTTGGGAGCGACCGATGTGCGTCTGCTGCGCATCTCGGACGATCTGCCCGGGAGTGCGCTGCGCCCGTGCGCTCGTGCCATCGATGACGTCTCGCAAGAAGTCCGATGCCTCGCCCGGATCGCGTTGGTTCACGCTCTGATACAGCGCTGCCTGCGGGTCGTCGGACTGCAACCAGGCAAGGCGCGCCTTGCCGCGGCGCTCGATGCCCTGCACCTGTGTCGCGGACATCTCCAGCGCGGCCGCCACCTCGGCCTGGGACAGATCCGCGTCACGAAGTCGCAGCACCCACTGCTCTTGGTACGGCAGCCGCGCGAGGTCGGCCGCGTACTTCTCTGGTTGCTCGGCACGAGCAGTCGCGAGCGCTGCGCGCACCTCATCCGGGCTCAGCGCGTGATCTCCGGTGACCTGCGCGAGCGCCCGCTGTAGTGCGCGACTCTGGGTGGTGCGCTGGCCCGGTGTATTGCCCAGAGCAGCAGCGACCTCCGCGGCGGATTTCCGTTCGAGCACCCGCATGCGTACAACCATCTGATCCGTCTGCGACAACTCGGCCATGGCGGTGCGCACATCATCAGGACGGGCTTGGAGCAACTGTCCCAACACATCGGTGGAGCGACCATCGATCGCATTGCGCGACTCTCCGGACAACAGCTTCAACAGGCGCGGGAGGTTCCGGCGCTGCATTGCGTTGAGGGTGTTCTTGTTCCCCCCGCTTTCCGCGGCGATCTGCGCGACCGACATACCGTCGACAAAGCGCTTCTGAATGAAATCAGCGAAAACGGGCGACATTTGTCGCGCGAGCTCGAGCACTCTGTCCCGGTCGGCGTCGACAGCCGCCTGCACCTGGACCATGTCCTGGCCCAGAGTACGTTTGGCCGCTCGACCTGGAGCCTGGAACGCCTGCACCTCGTGCGGCCCCTCGGGGTCGTAGGCGAAGAACGTCCCCGGGTCGCGGCCCTTCCGCGGCTTGCGTACCGGACGGTCCAGTGCATCGGCGTCGGTGACCGGCTGGGCCACCGCTCCCGGATGCTGTTGTGGCGCAGGCGAGTCCGGAGCCGAGGATTGCCGTATGGCGCCACGGATCGAGGTGCTCCATTCGGTGCCGAGATCACCGATGAGCAGCGTCGCCATTCGCGCGTAGGCGCGACGTTGCAGACTCTGGATCGCGGACGTGGGCTTCCCGAGCGCAGCGCCGATGGCCACGTGTTTGCGACCCTCGAAGATACGCAGTGTGATGAACTGCTGCTCCAGCTCGGTGAGCCCGGACAGGTTGCGCCGCAGCGCCTCCCGTGGAGCGGCCGAAACCAGTGCGGCGGATTCCGGATCGGTCAGAACAGGACTCCCGGCCAACTCGCCGGCCAATTTCCGCACGGCTTCGCCGAAGATGCGGTCGACGGACTTCACGCTGAGCGGGTGCATGGCCTCAGCCGCTTCAGCACGCGTCATGCCCCGGACTATCCGCAGTCGCACAATGCGCTTTTCGTTGGCATTGAGCACCTGCATCGCCCGGGACAGTGCTTTCTTGTTCGTCCGCTGGGTCTCCTGTACCAGCTTCAAAGCATTGCCTGGTTTTCCGGACGGTATCGGGTCGGGGCCGCCGGACAGCATGCTGGCCAGCTTCGGAACGACCCGGTACTGCGTAGTCCACAACGCGCCCTGTTTGCGCCCGATCAGCGCGGCGATCTCAGGGATGCTCAGGCCCTGTCCGAACCGGAGCTCGACGAATTCCTTTGTCGCGGGCGAAAGCTTCGCCGCGGCTGCCAGCACGGCATCTCGGTTGGCCGGGTTTCTGACCAACAGCATCGCGGGGCTGCTGTCGACGGAGTTCGGCTCCGCGGTCGTCGCGCTCTCGGGTCCTTCGTCGGCTTCCGCCACGTCGACGGCCGAGTCGGCGGCGGTGACGGCTTCCGGTGCGCCGTTGACGAGCCAGTCCGCCAGTTGCCGCGCGGCGTGGTTGCGCTGCTGGCGTACGCCGTTCTCAGTGCCATCGATCCGAGCGGCGATCTCCGCGAGCGTGTCACCGTGCAGTACACCCTCGATGACGTGCCGTCGATTCGCGGTGAGATATCCAAGCAACGGCTCCAGTGCGGCGTGGTCTGCCTCTCGCACCGCCGCCAAAGCCTCGTCCACGGTCAGCGCTACCGTGCTGTCCGACAGTAGGTTGGCCAGCTGGTCGGCAGCTCGTTTGCGTGCTTTGCGCACCGCGTTCTCGCTGCGATGTAGTTCGGCGGCAATCTGTTCCGTCGTTTTGCCCCGCAGAGCCAATTCGATCACCGCACGACGAGCGACCGGAATTCCGGCCAGGTGACGAACGAACTCGTCGTTGCGCTCGTGGTACGCGTCCTCGACGGCCTCCCAGTTCGGGTCGGCGTCCGGACGCGGGACGCCGGTGAGCGCATCCGACAACCGCTCCACGGCCCGCTTCCTGATGTGCGAGAGCTGCGCCGGTTCCCGGCCCATCTCGGCTGCTACCGCGGGCCATTCGCGGGATTGGAGGATCCGCAGGTCGGCGAACTGCCGTTGCGCCGGGGATAGTTTCGCGATCGCTCGCTCCAACGTCCGCCGATTCCGCGGCTCCTGCGCGGCGCGCATCAAGCGCGATTCCGGATTGTTCCGCTCCTCGAGCGCGGCGGCAATGGACTGGGCAAGATTCCGGATCGCCCGCTTCTCCGCGACCCGGGCGTCCGCCCTTGCCTGCTCGGAATTCAGATTCACGGCGGCGCATGCGTCCTCGAAGGACATCGCGTCGCGTACTCGCAGCATCAACCACCGGCGCTGGTCCCGCCGCAGCCCCTCCAGCCCTGCTTGTACGTCGGAACGGCTCGCCGTAGCCAACGCCTGACTCTCCGGACCGTTCTCCGACAGGTGCGGCGCGACCGCGTGCAATTGGTCGCGCAGCCGCTGCCGGAAGCTGTCGAACCAGCGTTCCTCGGCCACCTTTGCTCGGTCCGTGGTGGCCGAAGCTTGCTTCGGCCCGACCGCGTGCCCCGAGCTGTCTCCGTCCGGATTGTTCCCGGTGACGATGCCCGGATCGAATCGGCCCGATGGGTTCCCGACGCCCATAGCCGCGGTATCGGGCGTGTCCGCATCCATCGCGCGGCCCCCACCCTGCGGACGCGGATCGGGCCCGTCCGGGCCGGGGCTCGGATCGACCGGCGATCCGCCCTCAGGACCATCGTCGGGGTCCGCCCGAGGACGGTCGTCGCCAACCACGTTGTCGACCATGCCCGGCAGTCCGCCACGGTACGGCCAGGTGTCGCCGGTGATCTTGCCGTTGTCCTTGATCTCGGTGAACCTGTCCACCGCGCCCTGAATGGCTTCGGGTTCGAGGCCGTCCAGGATCGCGCGCACGTCCGCCTCGGTGAGCGCGGCGACCAGCGCCATCGCATCGGGGTGGAGGTCTCGGCCCAGCACGTCGGTCACGAAGACCGACTGGGTCGCGAACTGGGCGAAGGAGTTCTCGCCCACGGGGAAGGTGGCTTCGTCGTCGGTCGATGCGACGCGACCGGACCGGGTGGTGATGATGTCGCCCACGTGGCGGTCGCGGTTGCCCGCGATGTAGTCGACGATCGCGATCATGTCGCGGGTCAGCCGGTCGTAGCCGCGTACCGCACGTCCGCTCTCCGCGCCCGGCACGTACTCCTGGAGGATGCCCGTGCCCTTGCTGCCTTCCCACAGATAGGTGGGCGGCTTGAGGTGGAACTTCAGCAGCCGGTCGAGCAGGTAGGTCTTGACCTCGCGCAGCGCGCGGCCCGAAGGCGGGATGCCCGCGGTGTCGGCGTCGCCGTGGAACGGCTTGTACACCCAGACGGTGTCGCTGCCCTCGAACGTCACGCGAATGAGTCCATGCGAGCTGAGTTCGGGGTCGGTGAAGGCCGATTCGCGAGCCGGTCCGAGGGTTCGCGGGTCGACGGGTTCGAAACTGGCCTGTTCGGAATCGGTTTCGGCATCCGCGTCCGTTTCGGAGTCGGCGTCGCCGACGTGATCTCCGTGGATGCGTCCGTTGATGCGAATCTCATCGAGCCGGTTCAGTACACCGTCGATCTGGGTCGCGGTGAGCCCACCCTGCTCGAGCAACTGCCGCAACCGCTTCGGCTCAATCGCCGCGACCTGCTCCAGCACTGCGGCGTCGATGGGCCGGAACAGCGAGGACGCGACGAAATCCGAGCTCTCCCAGAAACCCGCGAGGTAGTCCACCACACCGTGCGCGGCGCGCTGGGTTCGGGTGGCGGCGTCGAAGTCGCGGCCCGGTTCGAAATCCGGGACGAACGCGCGCAGCACGTCGCGCACGACATTGCCCGCACCCCTGGGCTTCCCGCCGCCGCCCGGCGCGGTGCCGTCCGCTCCTACGGCCTGCGGATCCAGCGGGCCGGGACGGCGCCGGTCCAGTGGGTCGTACTGCGCGAAATCCTCGGCGACCCGCATACCCTGGTCGACGAGGACTCGCAGCGCATCGTCGTTGACCGCTGCTGCGGGTTGGTAGTGCCCGCTGCTGTCGGTCATGGTGGCCAGGCGGCCCGCGTCGACCCGGATCCCGCCGACACCGGCGACCGGGCGCCCGGACAGGAACGACGAATGCCGCATCGGCTTGTCGATCAGTCCGGTCTCGGCGTAGAGATTGCCCGCTGGGTCGAGAGCGAACATCACCGTGCGGCCGCCGGTGTCGAAGAGCTGCCCATCGTGCGCGCGGTAGAGCCTGCCATCCGGTCCGATGACGATGCGCTGGGTCGCCAGCTCCGCCTCGGACAGATGGTGCACGACCGGATCGCCCCACTGGTTGCGGCGCAACTCCTCACCCACATAGCCGCGCTTGAGCTCCACGGTGGGCAGGCTGTCACCGGTCAACGGGGCCGGAATCTCCTCCGCCGCAAGCACATCGCCGACGGGCTCGTTCGATGGCGCCGACTCCGCCCGGCCCGGAGCCCGGAACGCCTGCACTTCGTGCGGGCCGTCGGGATCGTAGGCGAAGAACGTCCCCGGGTCGCGGCCCTTCCGCGGCTTGCGTACCGGACGGTCCAGTGCATCGGCGTCGGTGACCGGCTGAGCCGCCGCTGCCGGATGCTGTGGTGGCGCGGGCGAGTTCGGAGCCGAAGATTCCAGCTCGGCCAGCGCCACGAGGCGGCGATTGGTGTCGTCGGCGGCGTCGACCAACGCGTCGAGTTCCAGGAAGCGCTCGGCGGCTTCGTCGCTGTCGGGGTTGGATCGGCTCATCAACAACCGCTCGACACGGGTCGAATCCACCTGCGCGATATCGATTTCGAGTACCGGGGCCAAGACCGCGGCGGCTTCGTCGCGTTCGGTGCGCAGCCCACTGAGCACGGGCGAGTCCGGGCCGAGATCGTCGGGATCCACTTCCATTGTCTCGGCTAAGTCGTCGCGGTTCGCGCGAGCCCGATCCAGTTGGGCGCGGGCCCGGGCCGGGTCGCTCGGCAGCGATCGCACGGTATCGGTGGCAGCCGATGCGGTCGACCGACCGAGTTCCGCGGCGGCGCGGTCCGCGCCGGGAATCTCGGCGAGTTGCGTCGCGGTATCGGCGGACCAGCCCACGTTCGACGCGGCGAGCCAACCGGATACCTGGTGGTGCAGGCGGTGCAGCGCGATACCGGTCCGCAGCGGGTCCAGGCCGAGATCGATGTTGGTCAGCCGAGCACCGTTCGAGGTGATCGACAGGGTGACCTGTCCGGGTTCGCCGCGCACCGGAGACAGGCGCAATGTCACGTCCACGCCCTCGGAGATCCGCGCGACCTCGGTGACGTTCGTCCAGAAGCTGTCCCCGTATCCGGCGAACAGTGCTGTCGCTGTGGATATATCGCCGTCGATCAGCGCGTCGACAGTCGGTGCGGAGTCGACGCTGGACCAGACCGCGCCCTGGTTCTCCTGGTTGAAGTCGACGCCGGACAGGTCTACGCCGAGTCTGGTCAGTTCGTAACGCAGCTGGGCGGTGAACTTCGGGTCGGTGTTGGCGTGGGAGAAGGCCTGGGTGTACGGCTCGATCTTGGTGATCCGGCCGTCGACGATGTGCCAGACGCCGAAGCCCGCGGGTCCGGCGCTCGGATCGCCGAGGGTGCGGAACAGCTCGTAGTGGGTGGCGGCCGACGCGGTCAGGACCACGCCCGGGGCCGCACCGAGGATGAACCGGTCACCGGTACCGTGGCTGTTGTAAGGCAGTTCGGTTTCCGGGTCGAGCAGCCGCCCGTCGACGTCGACGGTCAACGCGGTGAACTGGACACTGTCGACCGAGGGCAGCGTCGCCGTGAAATCGGCGTTCAGCTCGGCGATCTCGTAGGTCGCCCGGGTCGGCGCGGTCGCAGCGTCGAGCAGCGCGTTGTAGTGCTCGGCGGCGATGACGACGGCGTTGTAGGTCAGCCAATCGCCGTATGCCGCACGAGTTTCCGTCGTAATGCCCGGCTCCGCGTAGATGTCGCGGTCCTGCATCACGGTTTCCAGCTCGGCGTCCGGGATGTTCAGCGCCTGCGCGACCTGCGCCGCGAGCTGGTCGCGTTTGGTACGCAGGTCGCCCAGTTCGGTTCCATCGGTGGACAGTTCGGCCGGGTCGGCTTCCAGCAGCGCGGCGACCTCCGCGAGGTTGTCGCGGGCGGCGTTCAGCTCGACGGCGGTCGGGGCGGGCGCGGGCGCGGCGTTCGCGAGCAAACTGTTGTAGTGCTCCGCGGCCTCCAGAGCCCCGGTGTGGGTCAGCCAGTCGGTGTACCGGCCGAGCATTTCGGGATCGGTATCCGGGTTGCCGGACAGATCCCTCTGCTCCAGTACGGTTTCCAGGTCCGCGACCGAGGTTCGCAGTGCCTGAGCCAACTCGCGGGCGAGGTCGTCGCACTTGGCGCGCAGTCGGGCCAGTTGCGGTGAACCCGTCGTCAGCGAGTCCGGATCCACGCGGAGCAGACCGGCCAACTCGGCCAGGTTCTCACGGGCCGCCGCAAGCTGGGAGTCCGGGTCCGGTTCCGCCGCCGGAATCGGCGGGAGCGCGTCGGCACACAGGTCGACGAACGCGGCCAAGTCGGGCGATCCGGTCGCCGCGGCGGCGCGCCGCAGCCCGACCACGGAATCGCCGGAGCTCTGGGCCGAGAAGTCGACCAGTTCGGCGACCGCGAGCAGCTCCGCCAGTTCCTGCTGCAAATGGGTATTGGTGTCCTGCAGGCGCTGCACGGCCACCGGGTCGAGCACCCCGGTCCGCAGCGACTCGACCTGGAGTTCCTGAGTCGCGTTGTCCCACTGCATGCGCAGGCCGATCCACCGCCGCAACAGCGGCAGCCGCCCGGCCTCCACCGCCCGCTGCCACGCCGCCGCATCCATGGCCCGCAGCTGTCCCTGCACCACATCCACGGCCTGCCGCAGCAGCCCGGGGCGCTGCATCAGCTCCGGGTCCACACCGAGGGCCTGGGCCAGATCCCGCTGTGCGGGGGACAGATCGGTAGTAACCGCGAGATCGGCCGAGGCGGATTCGGCGGCGAAGTCGGCCAGGACGAGCGCGGCGGCCGCCAGCTCGGACGCTACGGGGCGGGCGTCGGCAAGTTCCTGTGCCAACGCAGCCAGGTCGGCGATATCCGCGGGCAGCGGATCGGGACGGCCGAGCTCCGCCAGCACCCGCGAAAGGCCCTCTCGCACCGTGGCTTCCAATTCCCGGCGCGGCCCGATCGAGTCGGCGGCGGGCATGCCGTGGTCGGCGAGTAGCGCGGCCACGGCCTCGTGCTGCTGCCCCAGGAAGTACCGAAGCTGGGGATCGTCGTAGGAACTTGCCCAGGCTTGCAGGTCGGCCATATCGGCCGTGGCCGGGTCCGGTAGGTCGGTGAGAACAGGGGTCAGTGGTGCCGATGTCTCCGGCGAGGTGACCGCCTGCAGCAATTGCTCGTACTTCGCGCGATTGCGCGGCTGCCCCGGCGCGAAAGGTGCGTTCTCCCCGCCGATTTCACGATACCGCTGTTGCTCGGCCTGGAGACCGAACAGATCCACGGGGGCGAGAGCGGGTCCGTGTTCGGCGAGATTGGCCAGCCATTCGGCGTACCGGGCGCTGCCCTCCCGGACCGCGGCCACCCAGTCCGACGCAGGGATGTGCAGGGCATCGAATTCGCGGACGGCGCTGGGGAATTGCCCATTCTGCTCCAACGACCAATTCATCAGGATGCGCGACGCGCGCCCGTTGAAGTCGAGTGGGTGCAGCGACACGAACCTGCGCTGCAGCTCCGCGGCGAGTTCGAAGGGGTCGTACTCGGATCCACGCTGGGCCGCGTTGTACCAGTCGCACAATTCCTGTAGAGCCTGGTCGACCTCCGCCTGCGACGCGTAGTTCGGGTAGACGATCACGCCGTGTTCGCCGGGCCCGGCGGGCGGCGGCATGTAGGACAGTAGCGGGTTCGCCTCGATGGTGGCGATCTGGTCCGCGGTCAGCGGCGTCGACAGCACACCCATCCGCGGTGTCGGGGCACCGAACTCCATTTCCGGCGGTGCCGACATCGTCAACTGGTCGTGCATCGCGCGAATGAAGTCGACGGTCAGCTCCTGGTCCCCGTGCTGCCGGGCAACCAGCCTGGCACCCAGGTGCCCCGCCCACCTGCGCTCGCCGAGCACGGTTTCCGGCTGTGGCTGCTCGGCGATCACGGCAATGGCCAGATACCGCTCCTCGAGCAGCAGCGCCGCCTCGAGCAGCCGCCCTGCCTCGGTGTCGATACCGAGCGCGGCCAAGTTGGCCGCGATCACGGCGTCGACCGAGGAACTCGTGCCGAAGGAGACATCATCGGCGGGCGGTGCCGCGTTCGGGTCGGTGAACTCGGGGGCCAGCTGGATGGCCTGGCCGTCCTGGTACACCGTGGCCCAGAGGGCGACGGTTTGGTCGGTGCGGCCGCCGGCGAGGTCGGCGAGCGAGACCTCGGTCGTGGTGGTGCCGCTGGTGAGTTCACGGGTGCCTGCGGGTGCGGGCCGCTGGAACCATTCGCGGCCGTCGGGGTCGACCCGGTTCAGGATGACGGTGTGCCCGTTGAGCTCGAAAGTGTGCGTGCCGTCCGCATTTTCACCGATGTAGGTGAGAGCGGCGGCGTGGCCCATGGCGCCGTGACGGTCGGCGGTCGCGCGCTGTTCGAAGAGGTAGGCGGTGGTGCCGGGGCCCGAGTCGAGCAGGCCGCGCACGAGGCGGGCGTGGGCGGTGGAGTCGGCGTCGGAGACGAAGCCCTGCACCGGTGCGCCGTTGAGCTCGGGCACGATATCGCTCCACAGCACACCCGCCAATGAGGGCTCGAGCAGATCGGCGTCGGTGACGGTGGTGCCCTGCGCCTGGTTGACGAACCGCGCGGCGACCGGCACACAGTCGTTGTCGTGCTGGTCGAGGTAGTACCTGGTGCGCGGGAAGGCGCCGTCACCGTCTACCTCGACGGTGACCGCAAGCACCTGCTCGCCGGGCCTGCCGGTGACACGCGCCGAGACGTGCACCCCGCCGCGGGCCAGATCGTGGTCGTTGGTCGTGAAGGACCGGGTGGCCCGGTGGACGATGTCCTTCACCACGGCGAGCGCCTGGTCGACCTTGGCCGAGGGCCAACCGCCCATGACCGCGCGCAGCCTGCTGTCCACCCCGTCCAGGCCCTGCACGCCGTAGTACAGCGGGAGTGCGAACTGGCGGGTGCGCGCCGGATCGTTGACGTTCGGGTCCAGCCCGGAGGTGAAGTCGAGCGGGTCGGCGCGGCGGCCGGTGAGCCGCTGCCACAGCGTGCGCTTGCCCGGCAGATGCGGGCGGTTGGCGTCCCAGTCGTAGCCCGCGGCCTTGGCGGCCGCATGTGCCTGATGCCCGGTCGCCTTCGGATTGCGCGCCTGGAACTCCGCTTCGAACAGCGCGCCCTCGAGCGCGATGATGTCCTCGCGCACCGGGTGTCCGGCGATCAACCGGTTCCACATCGCGACGACGTCGGCGATCTGGTTGACCTCGGAATTGCGCAGCAGGTAGTCGCGCGCCCGGTTCAGGTTCCGCACCACCTCGTCGGGGGTGCGGGTGTTGCCCGCGTGATCACGCAGCCAGGTCGACCCGTCGGAACGCTTGGGCATGTGCGTGCCCTTGGGGTCGCGCACCCAGGCCTTGCCCGGGCCGCGCACCCAGCGCTTGGGGTCGCCGCCGGAGTAGGCGTCGGGATCCGAGAGCGCGTTGTCGACGATCTGGGCGAGCAGGCTGTCGTGCTCGTGGACGCGATTGTGTTCGAAGTCCGCGTAGGCGGCGTCGGTCTCCTGCTGAATCCGCTGGCGCGCAGAATCATTGGCGCGCCACTCAGCGGCGAGCGACTCCGGGATGTCGACGCTCTCGCCGGTGTACGGGTATGCGGTCGTGCCGTCCAGACGCGCCTGCTCGGAGTTCAGCGCCGGCTGTGCCAGCTCCTCGCGGTGCAGCGCCTGCGGGTCGGGCTGGCCGTCGTTGAACCACGCGTAGGTGCGGGTGCCACGCAACACCGGGATCAGGTGAATCCACTTGCCGTCGCGCACGGCCGGAATCCATTGCGTCACATCGGCCATGGCCTGGGCCACATGCGGATGCCGGTTCACGAAGTCCACCGACAGCGGCAGTGGGATCGACTGCCCGTGTGCGGTGTTCGCGGGCAGCCACTGGGTGGCGCGCAGGATGGTCCGACCGATCCACGGACGGTTCTGAATCAGGTTCTTCGCCCACGGATGGGTCGGTATCCGCTGGAGGATGCCGATGACCAGGATGCGGGCGTGGAACATGTTGAGGCCGACGTCCGAGCTCCAGGCGTTCACGCCCTCGGGCACGTTGTAGATCGTCTTCGAGAACGGCAAGTTCTGCGGGAACAGAAACGCCGGAACCTCACCCGGTCCGAATTCGTGCAACCCCGCCATGATCTTGTCGAAGGTCGGCACCATCGACACCTTGAACAGGAACGGCGGCTGCGGGTCGGTCCACTTCTCCTTCTCCCACTTACGCGGATGCTTGGCCGGATCCCACGAACCGGCCCGCGCGGTGAGTTCGGCATCGGTGGACGGCAACGCCACCGACTGCTGGTAGGTACCGTCGGCGTCGACCTCGATCTGACGGAACTGCACATTCACCGGAATGACCGACGATTTCGCCATGTCCAGCAGCAGGCTCACGTCCGTCTGCGGCGGCAGCGCAGCAGACAGGGCCTGGCGGTAGTCGTTGACATCGGTGTCGGTGCCGACGACCACCGTCTGCGAGTTCGTAGCCGTGGGGCTGAGCGACGGCCGCACACCCACCCGATCGGAAATCGGCAGCATGCCCAGCGCGTCCAGCGCGGCAAGCGCGGCCCGCCGCTCGGCGATCTGCTGGTCGAGGTACTCGGTGAGCTGGTTCTGTTCGGCTTCCAGCTCCTGCATATGGTTGATCAGCGCGCGCAGCTGCTGGATCTGCTGGGTGCCCGGCTCCAGCGGACCCTGGTATTCCGGGTTCAGCTGGTTGTCGTCGACGATCTGGAAGACCTCGGCCAGGGCGTTGCGTGACCTCGTGCCCGCCAGGATCTCCTGGGTCAGCGCGGCGCGCAGCTCGATCAGCGGCCCGGGCGGCGTCTTGTCGTGCAGCGCCGTCTGCGTGGCTTCCAACTGTGCCAGCGCATGCAGCGCGTCGCGCAACTTCAGCCGCAGCACAGCCAGATCCGCCTGCTTTGCGCGCGAGGACGCCCGCGTGTCAACGGGTTCCGCTTCGAGATCGCGGATGGCTCGGCGCAGCGTCTGCACCGCACCCTGGCCGCGGGTGATCTGCTCTCCGAGGGTGCGCTCGAGCTGCTGGGCCAGGTCCACCCGATCGCGTAGCGCGAACGCCGCGGTCAGGTTGTCGACCAGCTCCAGATCCTTGCGAAATTGGGCACTTTCGGTCTCGCCGCCCAGCTCGCCGTCCAGCTGTGCTTGCAAGGCGGCGACCTGCGTCCCCAGGTCCACCAGCCGCGCCCGCGTCTGCGCCTCGGTCAGGTTCAGCGTGTCCTCGTGCGCCTGCACTGCGGCGGTGCGGGCCGCTTCGGCCTCCGCCTTCGCGAGTTCCGCTGTCTCGGTGAATTCTTCGGCCCGCGTCGACAGGACCTGCGCGTCCGCAGGACGACCAGCCTCGCTCGCCTCCCGCGACTGCGCCAACAACCGCATCGATTCCGCGCGGTCCGCGCTCTCGCGAGCCAGGGCGTCGGACATCTCGGCACGCAACGCGGCAATCTGCGCGGGCGGCGGCGCGTGCGCAGGCGGCTGCCGGTGCGCGGGGACCGGCGAGTTCTGGTCCGGCGTCTGACCGATTCGCAGATCGGCGTCGGGCTGCGCGGCAGTGCGATCGCCGACGTTCTCGACGACTTCGCCGTCGCGCCAGACCACCGCCCAGGTGCTCCCGGTTTCCTCGGGGGTGGCATGGGTCAGGTCCAGCAGCGTGACGCTGTCACCAGCCGGAGTGGTGAACCAGGCCACGCCGTGATCGTCGGTGCGCTGGTAGGTGACCGGAACGCCATCGACCTCGAAGTTGTTCTCGCCCAGGTACTTCACCGCGTAGGAGTGCGCGCCCACGCCGTGGCGATCCTCGGTCGTGCGCTGATCGAGCACCCAGGCGATCGACCCGGGCCCGGCGCGATGCATCAGACCGTCGATCAGGTTGGCGTGCGCCGACATGCCGGGGTGATCGAAGCCCTCGGCCACGGCGCCGTGCAAGCTCGGCTGCGCATCGGACCACGAGATGCCCGACAGGTTGCGGGTATCCAGGGCGGGCACGGTGACGACGTTCGGCCGATCCGGGGTGTTCTGGTCGTCGGCCACCCGCGTCATCGAATCCACGAAGCAGGTGTTGATGCCGGTGTTGTACTCGCTCAGCGCCGGGTTCATGAGCACCCGCAGCGCGGGGTAGTCCCGGCCGAGCAGCGGCAGCAGGAAACCGCCGAGGCGCATGGCGATATTGGAGCCCGAGCTGTGGCCCTTCGTCGGAATCTCGCGCTCGTCGAAGGACTGCTGGAGCTGCTCGATCGGTTCGACGGCCTGGCCGTCCGGCTTGATCCCGACGAAGCCCGGGCACACGCCGTTGCGGGTGTCGCGGCGAGTCTTCATGGTTTCGCCGGTAATTCGCACCTTGGTGATCTTCTGGTTCGGGACATCGAACTCGATGGCGAACTGCGGTGGGTTCCGCGGCGCGGTGAACTGGCCCAGAGTGCTGAAGGTGACACCGGCCATCACGCTGAACTGGCTGGTGAACTGGAACAAGGCGTGCTGAATGCTCGCCCACGACCAACCCGTGATCACGTCCGCGTGCTCGGACAGACTCGTCAGGAATCCGCGCAGCACCAGCGCGATGCTCTCCATATTGGTCGCCGCGCTGAGCACCGTCTTGTCACCCTGCGCGTTGTACACGCCGACCGAATGCGCGGGCAGATCCAGCTCTTGGCGCCGATTCGCCGGGATCGCCTCCAGCAGCGGTTTGCGGTCGGCGGACCGTTCTTCCTTGATCGCGGCGAGCTCTGCCCACACCGGGTCGGACATCAGCGGCCAGGTCGCGGTCAGATGCTCGACCGCGGCCTGCATGAACGCGTGCATTCCGGAATCGCGCGGGTAGCCGTCGTGGCCGACCATCACGTAGTCCTCGCGCAGGGTGGAGGCGTAGTAGTCCGGCTCGGTGGTCGTGTAGTCGCCACGCACCGCGACGGCGATTCGCTCCGGATGCGCCATCATCTGCTGCAACGCGGTCTGGGTCAGCTTGTATTGCAGCACCCCGGAGGCGATCGACCGCTCCAGCGAATACCGCAGGTACGCAAGCTCTTGCGGTGGGAAGATGTCCTGGATGAGTCGCTCCGGCCCGTGCACCTTCTCCGGCGCGTTCGACACCAGGAACCGCTCGCCGATCTCGGCGATGATTTCCCGCGCCCGGCTCGGATCCGCCAGCACCGCCGACTGTCCCTCGATCATCAGCTCACGCGTCACCGTTATCGCGGTACGGGGCATCTCCGAGGACAGAATCCACCCCTCCGGTGGCGCCTGCTGCTCGGGTTCAGCCGTAGCCTCGTCGCTGTCCTGCTCGGTGTCGGACTGCTCCGCGTCCCGCGAATCACCGGATCGGTCGGCCGGATTCGAGCCGATGTAGACGTCGTCGCCGGGCTGGGGCGCGTTGACGTCGCCGGTGTCCAGGACGATCGCCTGCTGGTTCTGGTAGGCGGTGGCCCACAGGGCGACCGTGCCCTCGCGGGTGCCGCCCGCGAGATCGGCCAGGGAGATCTGCTGGGGCCGTCCGCTGGGCAGGGCCGCCACCGGGGCGTCGAAGTATTCGCGGCCGTTCTCGACCCGGTTCAGCGTGACCCGCTCGCCGTTGAGTTCGAAGACGTGCCTGCCGTTTTCCTCGCCGACGTAGTGCAACGACATGGCGTGGCCGATGGCGCCGTGCCGGTCCGGGGTGCCGCGCTGTTCGATGACGTAGGCGGTGGTGCCGGGGCCCGCGTTGATCAGGCCCTGGACCAGGCGGGCGTGGCCGCTGGTCTGGGCGGTGGTGGCGAAACCCTGGAGTGGCGCGCCGTTGAGCGCCGGGACCAGGTCACCGAACCGCACACCGGCCAGCGTCGAGGGTTCCAGCAGATCCGCATCGGTGACGACACCGCCCTGGGCGGCGTTGACGTGCTCGCCCGCCAGCTGCACGCAGTTGTTGTCGTGCTCGTCGAGCAGGTAGCGCTGCGGGCCGAGGGTGCCGTCGCCGTCGGAGACGATCGTCACCTCGAGCACGCCAAGGCCGGGTTCGCCGGTCACCCGCGCCGAGACGTGCACGCCGCCGCGGGCGATGCCGTGATCACCGTGGTGGGACTGGGTCGCCAAGGCGACGAGATCGGTCACCTCGTCCAGTGCCGTCTCGACCTTCGCGGCCGGCCAGCCGGACATGATGGCGGACACCTGATCTCGGATATGGCCGAGCCCCTGCACGCCGTAGTACAGCGTGCTGCCGAACCGGCGGGTGCGCGCCGGATCGTTGGCCATCGGGTCGATCTCGGAGGTGAACCCGAGCGGTGTCGGGCGCGCACCGGTCAGGCGCTGCCACAGGGTGCGCTTGCGCGGATGGCGCGGGCGCTGATCCCAGTCGTAGCCAGCGGCTTTCGCCGCCGCCGTCGCCTGCTGCGCAGAAGCGCCCTGGTGCTGGGCGATGAACTCGATCGAGGCGAGCGCGGCCTCGATCCCGACGATGTCCTCACGCACCGCCTGGTTGGACAGCAACCGCTGCCACATGGCGGCGATGTCGATGTTCTGCGGGATCTCGGTGTTGCGCAGCAGGTAGTCGCGCACCTGGCGCAGTGTCTCGATGACGTCGTCGCGGGAACGCAGGTTGCCCGCATGGTCTTTGAGCCAGGTCGAGCCGTCGCCGTGCTTGGCAATGGTCGAACCGTCGGGGTCGCGCACCCAGGCATTGCCCTTGCCGCGCACCCAGCGCTTCGGGTCGCCGCCGGAGTAACGATCCGGATCGGCGAGGGCACGGTCGGCGATCTGTGCCAGGTTGCTGTCGGCCTCGAAGACCCGGTTGTGCTCGAAACCCTCGTAGGCGGCCTCGGTCCGCTCCCGCAGCTCGGCCCGTTCGGCTTCGTTGTCGGCCCAGCGCTGCCGCAGCGTCTCCGGAATCTTGACGCTCTCGCCGGTGTAGGGCAGCGTGTGCGCACCGTCCAACCGCGCCTGTTCCGAATTCAGTTGCGGCGTCGCCAGTTCCGGGTTGTGCAGCGCCTGCGGATCGGGCTGGCTGGTATCGAGCCAGCCATAGGTGCGGGTGCCGCGCACCATCGGAATCAGCTGGATCCAGCGCCCGTTGCGCACCGCCGGAATCCATTGCGCCACATCGGCCATGGCCCAGGCCAACGCCGGATGCCTGGTGGCGAAGTCGGCGGAGAGCGGCAGCTCGATCGACTTGCCGTGCGCGGTGTTGGCGGGCAGCCACCGGGTGGCCGACAGGACGAACTTGCCGATCCAGGGCCGGTTCTGGATCAGATTCTTCGTCCATGTATGGCCCGGGATCCGGTCCATGATGCCCAGCGCCAGGATGCGCAGGTGGAACAGGTTGAGGCCGAGATCGGAGGTCCAGGCGTTCACGCCATCGGGCACGTTGTAGATCGTCTTCGAGAACGGCAGGTTCTGCGGGAACAGGAATGCCGGAACCTCACCTGGTCCGAATTCGTGCAACCCCGCCATGATCTTGTCGAAGGTCGGAATCATCGACACCTTGAACAGGAACGGAGGCTGCGGGTCGGTCCACTTCTCCTTCTCCCACTTACGCGGGTGCTTGCCCGGCTCCCAGGCGCCCGCGCGCTGGGTCGGTTCGGCATCGGTGGACGGCAGATCCACGGTGCTCTGGTAGTGGCCCTGCGCGTCGAGCTGTACCTGGGTGAACCGCACGGTCAGCGGCGTGGTGTCCGACTTCGCCATGCCCAGCAGCAGATTCAGGTCGGTCCGCGCCGACAGCGTCGCTTGCAGCGCCTGCCGGTAGTGGTTGACGTCGGTGTCCGTGCCGACGACCACGATCTCGCTGTCCCCGAACAGTCTCGTAGGCTGCGCGGCCGGCCGCACGCCGACCCGCTCCGAGATCGGCAGCAGGCCGAGGTCGTTCATCGCGTCCAGCGCGGCCTGCCGCTCGGCGAGCTCGCTCCGTTGCGCTTCCTCGTCTTTCAGCTGCTTGGCAACCTCGCGCAACTGCTGCACCAGCTCGGCCCCCGGTTCCCGCGGTCCCGGGTACCGCGGGTTCAGGTGGTCCGTATCGCCGATCTGGAAGACCTGGGCGAGCGCGGCCCGCGCATTGGTGGCGGAGATGATCTCCGTGGTCAGCGCGGACTTCAGCAGGGTCAGATCGCCCGGCGGCAGCTTCTGCCGCAGCAGTTCCAGCGAGCTCTCCACCTCGCTGAGTGCGTGCGTCGCCTGCCGGAGTTTGGCGCGGGCGGCGGCCAGATCCTGGTTCCGGGCCGCTTCCGCCTCCGGGGTGTCGACCGTGTCGGCTTCGAGCAGCCGGATGCCCGCGCGCAGCTTGTCCTGCAACGCCTTTCCGCGTTCGATCTGCGCTTCCAGCGTCCGCTGGACCTGCTCGGCGGTCTCGACGCGGTCCCGCAGCTGGAACGCGGCCTCGAGGTTGTCCACGAGGTCGATATCGGAGCGGAACTGCGCGATCTCGGTGTCGCCGCCCAGGTGAGCGGCCAGCTGCGCTTCGAGCGCGTCGATGCGGGCTTGCAGGTCGCTGCCCTGCTGCGTGATCGAAGTCTGCCACACTTCGACCGCCGCGGCGCGCGCGGCCTCCGCCGCACCGGTTGCCGCAACGCGCTGCTCGATGTCGGTCGCCAAGCTACTGGCCAGCTCGCGATCGCCGGCGTTCTGCGCGGCCATGGCCTGCTGCCGCAGATCCGCGATCTCGGCGCGCAGGTCGGCTTCGCCGGCCACCGCGGCGGCCATCTCGGCACGCAACCGAGCCACCTCGGCCGCCGGGCTGGGCGGCGCGTTGGCCGGTGGCTGCCGATGCGCGGGAACCGGGGCGTTCGGGTCCGGCGTCTGGCCGATGGCGAGATCGGCGGCGGGCAGTGCGGCGTCGAGGTCGCCGAAGTTCGCCACCTGCCGACCGGCTTTCCAGGCCACGGCCCAGGTGGCTTTGGTTTCATAGCGGCTACCGCCGGTGAGATCGGCCAGCGAGACCCGGGTGCCGTCCGGGGCGACGAACCATTCCAGGTTGCTGCGCTTGGAGCCGATCTCGTCGTAGGTCACGCGGCGACCGTCGATCTCGAACTGATTGCCGCCCAGGTACTTCACGGTGTAAGAGTGCGCGCCGACACCGTGCGCGTCGGGGGTCCAGCGCTCGTCGAGCACCCAGGCGATCGCGCCGGGGCCGCCCTGCTCGCGCAGCGCCTGGATCAGTTTCGCGTGGCCGCGGGCGTCGCTGTTGTCGAAACCGCCCGGCTGGGCGCCGTGCAGCATCGGCTGCACGTCCTGCCAGTCGCGGCCGGAAAGGTTGTTCGGCAAGGGGATCGGGACATCGACGATATTGCCCTGGTCGGCAAGGACACGGCTGAGCGAATCGGAGACACAGGTGTTGATCGCGGCGGAACCGGTGGGATCGATCTCGCTGGTGTAATAGGTCACCAGTGCCGCCAACGCGTCGATCTCGGCGGCGGTCCGGCGGACCTCGGCGCGCAGCTGCTGATGCAGCGCGGTCAAGGTGCCGGGGTCGCGGACGAACAGGTCGGCGAACTTCTCGGTCTTGAACTTGCCGAAGGCCGCCTTGTACTGCGCGTCGGTGGTGTTGTAGATGTCGGCGCCGTGCAGGCGCACCCAATCCTGGTCCGGCACCGGCACTCCCGGCACAGTGGTCGGACCGGCCAGTTGCAGCTGCACGAGCAGCAGATCGACGTCGGCGATCATGGCGGCCAGGTGCGCGGGGGCGTCGGCCAGGTTGATCGGGGCGATGTCGTCGGCCACCCGCGGATCCCGGGTGAACAGCTCCGGGTCGGCTTCCAGCTTCGTCAGGAGCGCGTTGATCTCCTTGGCCAGCTTGGGTTTCGCGGTCTTCAGCGCCTCCAACGTGGCCTTGGGGTCGGTCGCCAGGTCGGCCCGGCTCAGCTCCAGCTTGTTCAGCGCGGTGTCGAGCTGGTGGTAGGCGTCGAGGGCGTGCAGGGTGCGTGCGTACTCCACCAGCGCCTCGATCTGGGCGGCGCGCACCTCGTTGTCGAAACGCAGCCGCTCCAGGGTGGCGTCGATCTGGCTCGGGGTCAGATCGACGCGGCCGATCGGCAGGCGGCCCACCAATTCCGTAATGGCGGACTCGATTTCGCCGCGCGACATCCGGGACAGATCCAACGCCGGGCCACTCGGCTCCGCCTGCGCCGGATCGGTGACCGTCTGCCAGGGGCCGCCCTCGTAGCGCACCATGGTGACGGTTAGGTTCCGGCCGTCGAAGTCTTCCGAGATATGGCGTACCGCAGGCGAATCCACCGCCGCGGTGGCCACCCGCCAGGTACCGCCGACCTCACGCGGCCAGGCCACGCGGTACTCGACCTCGAGACTGCCGTTGTCGATCAGCTCCACCAGCTCGGAATTCGCCGGATCGGCGAGCGCCTTCGCGAGTGCCGCATCATGATTCATGGCGTTGTCGATGACGACGAGCTTCATCGGGGACCCGACCAGCCCGATGCCCGGATGGTTGACCGGATCGATCAGGAAACCGCCGCTGACCCGGATCCATTCGCTGCCCGCGATATTCGCCATCACCTCGGCGTACTGGCCGAAATTGTCGTCGGCGTCGAGGAACTGCTGTGCCTGCCGCTGGAAGGCGGTGACGGCGTCCTGCAGGTCGGTGAGCCGCGTCTGCAGCTCCGCCAGCACATTCGGGTTCTCGGGGTCGACGCCGAGGAGGTGCGCGCGCTGGTCCAGCTCGGTGCGGATGTGGTGGCGGCGCAGCGCCTCCTCGAAGAACCTGCGGCCCTCCGGGGTATCGCGGTGCGACAGATCCCACCACATGCGCCCGCCCTGCATGTTGTTGTTGACGCCCGTCCAGCGCAGGGTGCCGGTGCGTCCACTCGTCGCCGCGGCGACCTCGGCCGCGTACCGCTCCAGCGGGCTCGGGCGGTTGACGACCGCGGCAGGCAGTAGATGCGACAGATCGATATCGGTCCGGAACGGGATATCCGCGTTCTCGGCGTCGTATCGGGCGAGCGCGGCCTCGAACGCCTTCGTCGAAACACCCTCGCGAGTCAGCAGATACCGCGCCTGCGCGACGGCGGCACGCACCGATTCCGAGCTCAGATCCGGCAGTTCGATGCCGAGCGGGCCCGCCAGCGCCAGCAGCGCCCGCGCCTGCGCGTCCAGCTCCTGCGCGGCCTGCGCGACCTCCTGGCCCCATTCGGCGAGATCGTCGTGGGCCGGCACCGAAGGGGTGTGCTCGGCGTCGGCGGGGACCGGCGGCTCCAGCGTGCGGTCCGCTGCGCGCCCCGTGGTCGACACCGAACCGGCCTGCGGCACCGGTGGTCCCGCGAGGAAGCGGTCGGCCAGCCCGAGACGGCGGAGTTCGGCCTCGCTCTCGCTGACCTTCTGCGGGTCGGCGTCCTCGCGGGCGTAGTCGTAGACATCGCCGGTGCGCGAGACGGGCCCGTGCGATTCCGCGGAGGTGACCTGACTGAGCAGGAATGCCTTGATCTTCGGCCAGTTGCGCTTGAGGTTGACCACCTCGCGTGCGGTCAACGCGGGATTGGCCTCGAAGTTCCCCCAGAACTCGCTGTCGGCCAGCTGACCGAAATTCTGCACCGTGAACGACTGGCCCGCCGACACGAGCTCCGACGGCGGATGCTGCGGGTTGACCACACCCGGCAGGTCCCGCAGCGTCCGGAGCACACCCGGGGCGGCCTCCGGCGCCTTGACGATCGCGGCGGTGGGCACCTCCGGTGCGGCCAGGCGGGTGGCCCTTTCGACCCGCCAGCCGCCGGAACCGTCCGGTGTCAGCTGAACCGGGATTCGTTCGCCGCCGACCTCCAGGTCGATCCGCACCGGGCCGCCCGGTGTCCGGCCCGCTTGCAGCACCTGGGTGACGTCGGCCAGATCCGCGACCGCCAGCGCGCGGGCCAGCGTTTCCGACCGCAGCCGCTCCAGGGTCTCGGTCAGGTTCGCCGGCGCCAGGCCGTTGTTCGGTATCGCGAGCAGGTCGGCCCAGACCTCGATGATCTTGTCGATCTCGGTCCGCTGCTGCGGGTCCAGCGCGAGGTCACGGCGCCCCAGGGCGGTTGCCAGCGCTTCGATCGCGCCAGCGCGCAACAGGATTCGATACCGCTGCTCCGCGACGGTGGTCGCGAGATTCGCCGGATCCCGCTGCTCGATGGTGAGCTCGAGCTGGTCGGCGAGCGACTGCTGGGCGTGCGCCATGGTGAGCGGACGCGCCGGGTCGGACGGGTCCGGCGACGATACAAGCGGCCCCGCGACGGCATCCGGGTCCGCGAGCGGAATCGGCGGCGCCGGTTGGGTTTCCGGCGGCTGTCCGATCGACCGCTGGAACGCCTCGGCCGCGTCGCGCTGGGCGAGGAACTCGGCGTCGGACGGATCGGACGGGTAGCGCCAGTAGTGCTCCCCGGGGAACTGCTCGTCCGCGGTGAGCGTGTCGAAGTTCGTCGGGAACAGCATGTGCTGGTCGGCCAGGCCGTCCGGCGAGGCGTCCAGGAAGCGGCGGGCCAGCGCCATCTGGGACATGTCCTGGAGCGCGGACTGCGGATCCGGCAGTGCCCCGAGGGTTTCCGCGAGACCGAGGCGCTCGGCCAGGGCTTGTGCGTAGGCCAGGTGCGCGGCAGAAGGCTCGGCCCCGGATTCCGGTTCCGTACGCAGACTGGGTGTTTCGTCGAAGAACCGCGACGCCTGATGCACCGGGTCCTCGGGCCGGCGCGGCGCGGGCGGATCCTGGCCGACACGCAGGTCGGCGTCCGGCATCGGACCCTCATCGCCGAGATCCGCGACATGCGCGTCGTTCTGGAAGATGCTCGCCCAAGTGGCGGCGGTCTCCGCCGGTGTGCCACCGGTCAATTCGGCCAGCGACAGTGGATCGGTGCCGCCATGGGGGCCGAGGTCGAACAGCTGCTCCTGGCCGTTGTCATCGATATCGGTGAGCAAAACCCGCTGGCCGTCCACGTCGAAGACGTCGCGGCCCAGGTAGGTCACGGTGTAGGCGTGGCCGCCGACACCGTAGTCGTCGACGGTGGTCCGCTGGTCGATCACCACTGCCGAGGCGCCCTGGCCCTGCGCGCGCAAGGTGGTCAGCAGGCGGGCATGTGCGCCGCCCTCCTCCCCCGGCAGGAACGGCTCGGGCTGCGCGGCGCCGAAGTGGTCCGACAGCTCAGCCCACGGCACGCCGCTGATCCGGCCGGGATCGACGGCGAACCCGCCGAGCACGTTCGGGTGTCGCACGGCCAGCTGGTCGAAAGCCCTTGGCACACAGTGGTTGATGGGGGTGCCGCCGGTGGGCAGGCGGTAGTACGTCTCGGCCAGCGCGGCCAAGGCGGCGAGATCGGTGGCGTCCTGGCGGACATCGGCCCGCAGTTCCGCCAGCGCCTCGGCGATCTGCTCCGGCGTGCGCAGCGCGGCCGCGTCGAGCCGGCCCGCCCGGAAGTTCCGGTAGATCGACTCCAGCTCGGCCGGGGTGGCGGTGTCCAGATCGACGCCCAGCAGGTGCAGCCAGTCGGCGTCCGGGTCCGGTATGCCGGGTACCTCGCCGGGCAGCGTCTGGCCGTGCCGGGCGAGCGCCAGGAAGTCCGCCAGATCGTCGACGAGCAACCCCACCTGGTCGTGAGTGTCGCCGTGATGCATCGGCAGGCCGCCGGGCCGCAGCTGATCCTGCGCGTCGTAGAGGTTCGGATCGAAATCGACCAGGTCGGGGTCCTGGCTCAGCAGCCTGGCCAGCGCGTCGAGCTTCGCCGCCCGTTCGGGATGCCGCTGCTTCAGCTCCTCGAGCGCGTCGAGCGGGCGCCCGCGCAGCTCGGACCGGTTCACCTCGGCTTCGTGCAGCGCCCGTTCGAAGGCGTTGAAGCGGGCCACATTCGCGTGCAGGCGGGCCAGATCGGCCATGGCCTCGATCCGCACCGCGCGCAACCGGTTCGCGGCGCGCGCCGCGTCGAGGGTGTCCTCGACGCGGTCCCCGGCCAGATCGGCCAGCTGCACACCCTGCCGGGCCGCGGCGTCCTCGACGCGGGCCGCCAGCTCCGCGGTCGACAGCGTGGCGGGGTCGGGCACCGGAATCCCGTTGTCCGGCAGCGTGAGCGCACTTTCGCTGGGGATGACGCGCCATGGGCTGTCGTCGTTGTCGCGGACCATGGTGAGCTCGAGCCCGCGACCATCCACGGCACCGGAGAAATGCCGGACCTGCGGCGCGTCCACCTCGGCCACATGGATGACGCCGGTGCGGTCGGCCCAGGCGACCCGGTACTCGAGCTCCAGCTCGCCCTGGGTCAGCATCTGCGCGATATCGGTATTGCGCGGGTCGGCGAGCGCGTTGGCCAGCTGCTGGTCGTGGTCGCCGCCGTCGTTGATCACCACCAGGCGCTGCGGATTGCCGTCCAACAGGCCGATACCCGGCGCATTGTCCGGATCGAGCAGGTCGCCGCCCTGGTCGAGCAACCACCGGTGCCCCGCCGCGCCCGCCATCTCCTCGGCGATTTGCGCGAACTCGGTGTCGGCATCGGTGTAGGCGGCCGCCAGTTGCGCGAATTCAGCTGCCTCTCGCGCCAATTCGGCAGCACGGTCGTGCAGCGCGGTCAGCGCACGGGCGATATCGGCCGGGCTGTGCTTGGCCGGATCGACATCGAGCAGGTTGGCCCAGGTGCCCAGTTCGGCGCGCACCTGTTCGCGCTGCATCGCCTCCCGGAACGCCTCGCGGGCCTCCGCGCTCGGGTTGCCCTCCGGATCCCACCAGAGCTTCAGCCGCGTCGGATTGTTGTTGACGCCGTTGGCTTCGGAGTCCGCACCGGGCAGGCCGGCCGCAATGGACTGCTCGCGCATATAACGCTCGAGCGGATCGGGACGCATGTCGTTGGTCGGCAGGTAGCGCAGGCGCTCGTTCTCGTTGTGGAACCGCGTGGCCGCCTGCGCGTACGCCGCGGCCGCCGCGGCCTGCCGCATCGCTCGGTAGTTCGCCTCACCGACCGCGGTGCGGACCGCGTCGGGGCTGAGGTCGGCGAGCGACAGCGAAAGCGCGTCCGCGCCCTCGTAGAGCGCGATACCGGCGGCATTGCGGGCGGCGATGGCGTCGCCGAGTTCCGCGCCTCGGCGCGCCAGATCGGGATCGGGCGCCGGGCCTTGCGGTTCCGCGTCCGGAACCGGCGGCACCACGTCCTCATCGATACCGGCGCGCTCGTCGGGCGCAACCGGATCCGGTGCCTGCGGATCACCGATCCGGGGACTGGCCGAGTAGTTGCCGGTGGCCAGGGCCCAGAACGTCTCGCGGCCCTTCCACAGCTTCGACGCCTGCAACGCGAAGAACGCCGGATCCCAGTCGAGCCCACTGACATCGGCCGCCGCGTCACCGGACAGCAACTCGATCTCCGCGCCGAACGCGTTGTAGAGATCGCTGTTGTTCCCCGAACCGAGCGCGTACTGGATCGGGCGGCCGGTGCCGTGGCTGCCGAGATGGGTGCGCAGGAACTTCATCGCCCGCTTCCACCGGCTCTGCGGTTGCGCGTCGGGGTCGCTCGACGAGTCCGGCCCCGGCACCGGCGGCGGAGCCAGCGGCTCGGCAGGCCGCACCCGCCACCTTCCGGAACCGTCGGCGGTCAGCTGCACCGGCACCCGCTGACCGTCCACCACCACCGTGTACCGGCGGGTCTCGCCCTCCGCCACCTGGGTGGCCCGGCCCTCGACCACGTGCACCGCTTGGGCGACATCGGCCAGATCGTTCAGGGCGACGGCGCGGGCCAGCACGTTGTCGCGCAGCCGCTCCAGCGTTGTATCGACCTGTCCTTCAGCCAGGTCGCTTTCCGAGAGCTGGAGCAGATCTGCCCACTGGTTGACGATCTTGGTGAGATCCGCCTGCTGGTTCGGGTCGACGGCGGCATCCAGCCGGGCCTTGGCGTCCGCGAGCGACTCGACCGCGCCCGCCCGCAGCATGGTCCGATACCGCTGCTCCGCGATGGTTTCCGCGAGATTCTCCTGGGTCACCTGGTCGGCGCTCAGGCGCAGCTGACGCAGCAGCTGCGCCTGAGCCGACTCCGGCGCGAGCGGATGCGGGGCGCGGGAATCGGGCCGGGCAGGCGCAGGCCCCAGCGCGGGTGCGATCGCGTCGGGCACGGCGATCGGCATCGCGGGCGCCGGGGTATCGGGATCGACAACCGGCAGGGCGTGGGCTTCGTCGCGCCGCAGGGCGAAATCCGGGTCGCTCGGATCCGGCGAGTAGTTCCAGTACCGCTCGCCCAGATGCTGCTCGTCGATGCTCAACGGAGCGAAATCGGCCGGGCCCATGAGCTCGTTCATGCGCCCGGTGACCGGGGTCGGGTCGAGGAATCTACGCGCCCAAGCCATTTGGGCCAGATCCGCGAGGATCCGGCGCGGGTCCGCGAAGCTCGCCAGCGCGTCGCCGAGGCCGAGCGCCTGCGAGAGGCGGGTCAAGCGGTCGCGGTCGGCGTCGGTCAGCGGGGACAGGTCGCCCGTCGGCGTCGCCTGGCGAGCCGGGCTCGGCTGCGGACCGGACGCCGATTCGGCTTCGGGGTCCGGAGTCTGCTGCGCCTCCGGATCGGGTTGCGCACCAGGGTCCGGAGCCTGCTGGGCCTCCGGATCGGGCTGCGCACCTGGGTCCGGAGTCTGCTGCGCCTGCGGATCAGGCTGAGCACCCGGGTCCAGAGTTTGCTGCGAATCCGGATCAGGAGTCTGCTGTGCTCCCGGATCAGGCTGAGCACCCGGGTCCGGAGCCTGCTGCGCCTCCGGATCGGGCTGTGCTTCCGGATCGGACTGAGCACCAGGATCGGGGTTCTGCTGCGTATCCGGGTCCGGCGTGGGCTGAGCCTCGGGGTCGGGGTTCTGCTGCGAATCCGGTTCCGGCGCAGGCTGGTTGGCGCCGCGCTCTTCGTCGCGCCTGCGCTGCTCCTCCTGCTGCCGCTGTTCGTCCAAGAAGCTCCGGAGGTCGCGCATCGGATCCCGCCGGCCCTGATCGTCGCCGACCCGCGGCAGGTTCCGATCGTCATCGTCGTGGCCCTGGGTGGCGGCGCCCACCGCGAGCGGGCGCACCGCGAGCGGGCGCACGGAGTTGCCGTTCGCGTCGTAGACCATGACCCAGGTCTTCTTCGCGTCCGGCAGATTGCCGGGGTCGAACTCGACCGGGCCGTCCGGATACTTGTACGGGTCGTCGACCATGATCTTGCCGGTCGCGGCGTCGTAGTACATGACGTACGCGTGCGAACCGACACCATGCTCATCGACCGTTTGGTTCTGGTCGACGACGATGACCGTCGCCTTTTCCTTCATGAAGCCCAGCGCCTCGGCGATCGCCTTGTGCGGCGACTTGCGCTTGCCGACCTTGACCTCGGTCGCCTGGGAATCGGCGTGCTCTTCGAGCCGGCGCATGGATACACCGTCCGTGCCGACATCGGTCGGCACGGTGATGTCCGGGTTACCGGTACGCTGGCGCGCCCGGTACAGCGCCTGCTCGGAACACCCGTTCTCCCGCAACGGGGGCCGATCGGTGTCCAGGAACGACTCGTTGTCGGGCGCTTGGAATTCGGTGGTGCCTGCGGCGATGTTCTCCAGCCGGTACATGCGGTCGACCGGCACGCCGTTGTCCGGCGGCTTCGGGCCGGTGGCCTCCGGGGCGTTGAACTGGTGGAACAGACCGTTGGCGCGATCCTGGATATGCACACGGACGTCGTCGCCGAAGTGCTTCTTCCGGATCAAGGGCTGGTCTTCCTCGCCGGAGAAACCGACGAGCACGACATCGTCGACCAGGCGCTTCAGACGCCCCTTGTGGCCGGACGATTCGACGACGTCGACGCCGTAGCCGCGCGCGATGATCTTGCTCGAGACCGCGATCTCGGGTTGCCCCTGCGCCACCCGCCCCTCGTTGAGCACTGCTCGAGTCGCGCGGAAGGCGGCCAGATCCCGGGCGAGCAGCTTGCCACCCTGACGGGCATGCCAGGTGGTCATGGACTGGCCCTTGTTCGGCGTGCCATAACCGACCCACGCGATCGACGCCGCTGACTCGCCCGCACGTAGTCGACCGGAGGTCGCCTGGTACTGGCTGGCCATCTCGTTCACGGTGCTGCCGATATTGGCCAGCGACGCGTCCCGGCCCGGGACGTGCCAGGACAACTGGGTCGCGGTGTCGACGTCGCCCATGGCGATGGCCGCACGGCCGCTGCCGTTGAACGCGGTGGAGTCGAAGGCCATGACGTACACCGGCGTATTCGGCGCGACGGTTCGGGCCACCCCTTCCGCCATGGCGATCGCCTCTCGAGTACGCAGCAGGTTCACCAGCTGCTTGTGCGAGGCGGAGTCCAGCTTGCTCTGCCGAATCAGACTCTGGAGCTCGTTCTTGACGCGCTTGACCGTCTTCGCGGCCTCGGTGCGAGCCTCGTTGATCCGCCGTTTGGCTTCGGCTCGTTCTCGGGCGGCTTGACGGCGTGCCGCCGCCCTCTCCGCCGGCCTGCTGTCCGGATCCACCTGTGTCCGCGCCCGCGGCTGCTCGGCTTTCGCCTGCGCCAAGGCGGCCGCCGCCCGCTGTTGCTCGGCCAGCAGACTCTCCATTCGCGCCTGTTGGGCTTCGGTCAACCGGCTGCGGGCGATCAGGCTCTGCGACTCCCGGTCGATCTGTATCCGGTTGGCGATATCGACATCCGGCGCGGGGATGCCCGGCGCATTGTTGCCGAAGGTGGCCGGATGCACTCGGAGCAGGACCTCCCGCTGCTCCGGCGTGATCGAGTTCCACCGCTCGGAGTTCTTGCGCGCCAAAGCATCCGCCTCGGCCCGTGTGGCCTTGGGGCCGAGCTGGAAATCGGCGGGCTTCGGCTTGCCCTCCATGCTGTCGAGGATGGCGGCGGCCTGCTCCGAATCGTTGTCGGTATCCGTGTCGGGGCCCGTGCCCGTGTCGGGGTCCGTGTCGGGGTCCGTGCCCGTGTCGGGGTCCGTGTCGGGGTCCGTGCTGGTGTCCGGATCGGTGCTGGAGCGTGCCGGAGCCGGGGCCGCCGGGGTGTGCGGCGGAGGCGGCAGAACCAGCGCGGAATCCTCGTCGACATCCGGACGCGCCGCCGGATCCTCGTCGCTGTCCAGCCGCGCGGGCGCATCCTCGTCGGTGTCGGGACGCGCGGGCGCATTCTGGTCGCTGTCCGGCCGCGCCGCCGGGTCCTGATCGCTGCGGGGACGCGCGGGCGCATTCCCGTCGGTGTCGTTTTGTGTCGCCGGATCCAGGGTGCTGTCGGTCCGCGCCTGCACCTGCGGGCCGCCCTCCGGCGTGACCTGCACCTGGCTGGCGGCGTCGCTCTCCGAATCCGAATCGACGGTGGTATTCCGTTGCGGCGCTTCGGTATCCGAAATCTGCGTTTGCACCGGACCGGCCGGGGCGGCGCCGGGGGTTGCGGCCTGAGCGGACGAGCCCGCGCGCGACGCGGGTGTCGACTCGGCGTCGGCGCTCGGGGCGACGTCGGAAGTGCCGTCGTTGAAACCGGCAACGGAGGTGTCCCCGGCGCGGGGCATACCGGGCAGGTTGGGCGTCGACGGCCGCCCGGCGCCCGGCTGGCCGGTGGCGGTGCTCGACTGGCCCGTGGTCGTAGACGTGGAGGTGGACCCCGGGGCGGACGACGAGCTGCCCGGCGCGACACTGGACGCACCCGTGCTCGTGGACGCTCCCGGCGCCGACGTGCCCGCACCGGGCGCCGTCGACCCCGGCGCGGCCGCTCCCGGCGCCGTTGTTCCGGCCCCGTTGGCGGCAGTGTTCAGGCTCGAGTTGGGATCGCCCGAAATACCGGTGCCAGCGCTGATTTGGGGGTCGGCCAGCGGTGAACCGGCGGCGATGTTGTTGACCGCGCCCGGATCGGCGACCGGGTCGACCTGCGCGGCCCCCGCACCGGGATCCGAAACACTCGCACCCGGGTCCGAAACACCCTCTCCAGCAGCCGGATCCGACACCCGCGAGCTGGGATTGTCGGCGGCCGAACTCGAATCGCCCGCCTGGGGAGCCGAATTGCTCTGGTTCCCACCGGAATTCGATGAATTGCTGTCGCTCGCACCGGATTCCGAGCTCTGCTGACCCGCCTGCTGACCCGCCTGCGGTCCGGCGCCGGTCTGCTGCTGGTTGCCCGCGCCCGAGTCGGCGGCCTCGGCCCGCGGCGTGTTCGTGTCCTGCCCGGCCGGCGGTGCGGAGGTATTGCCTGCACTGGCTGTGTTCGTGCCCGGGCTGTTGTCCCCGGCACCGTTCTGGTTCCCGCCGCCATTCTGATTTCCGGCACCGTTCTGGTTGCCCGCGCCCGAATTGTCCGCAGCACCAGTGGAATTGGAGGGATCGGTCCCGTTGGTCGGCTCGCCCGGCGGCGCGGTGCCGTCCGGCGGGGTCACGTTGAAGTTTCCGCCGTTGAAGTTCCCGCCGCCGACGTTGGGCGCACCCGCGTACTGCCGATTTCCCCGGAAACTCGACGCACCGGAGGGAATCGCGCCCGACAGGCCGCCACCGACGAACGACTCCGGAGTCCACTGGCCGGTCAGCAGGCCTGCGGCCGTCGCACCGACCACACCCGCGCCGATACCGACCAGCCCACCGCCCATGGCGCGGGTCCACCGGTTGTCGCTCGTCATCATCCGGTTGAGCGCCGGAATATGGCCCATGCCATAACCGGCGCCGCCGCCCGCCGCACCCGCCGCGAACGAGACACCCACGTTCTTCAGGTAGCCGCCCCAATCGAAGGGCTGCGACTTCAGGCCCTCTGCCTTGAGGATGTTGTGGATAGCGGCTTCCTCGATGGTGCTCTGGACGACCTCGACAAAGCCCTCCTGAAGCATCTCGTAGACGACTTTTGCGATGACGGTGCGCGCCGCCTCGGACAGGAAGCGCTGACCGATGATTCGGGCGATCGCGCTCTCCAGAATCTCGCCGATCACCCGGAAGGCGGCACGGGTGGCAGCGATCGCACCGGCCTCGACGGCGGGCGCGGCCGGGCCCGCGGCCAGCGCCCAGGCCAACTCGATCACCAGCCAGCCGAGCGCGAAGAGCGCGCTCAAATGGTTGCCGTGGACCTCGCCGGTGAAGTCGTCGACCGCAGTGGCCAGCTGATCGAAGGACTTGCCCATCAGCTCGATGGAGCCGTGCTTCGGGTCTTGGCCGTGGATTACGCTCTGGAGCGAGTCGAATATCTTCTCGCCGCCACTGCCCTGCGGGTAGGACACGCGGACGGATTGGCTGGCGGTATCGGCCTCGCCGATGGCGTGCTCGAGGATCTCCCGACCGACCTCACGCAGCACATCCGAGATCCCGTCCAGGTCATTGGGATCGATGTGCGTGATCTGCGCACCCGCCACCCAACCGACCCAGGCGAGCTCGTCGGGAATATGCCAGTAACCCATCTAAACCGCGCGCACGTCACCAAACCGAGTCGGTGACGCCCTTTCCGGTTTCGGGCTTGTCCTCGAGGGTCTCCACATCGGTGAACACCAGTTCCGCGTCCTCGCGCTCGGCGTCACCCGGCGGCGCGACGGAAACCGGTGGCTCCGTAGGGATCTCGCTCTGGAAGTCGGGCATTCCCGGGATCACGTCGGAGAGCTTGGGCAGCCGCGCCCGCTCCTCCGCCAAGGGCGCCATGACTTGCTTGCTCTGATCGAACACATCCTCGGCGGCCTGCTGGGCCAGCCGCGTGATGGATTTGGCGATGTCCTCGTAGCTGTATTCGCCTATGCCGCTGCCGAATTTGGTTTGGATGATCACCCCGTTGGCGTTCACCGTCACCGAGATCTGCCGGTCCCTGGTGCTCGCGGTGGCGGTGAGCTTGACCCGCTGCTGCTGCATCTCGGCGATCTCGCGGATGCGGCTGCGGAATTCCTCCATCACGCCGGCGATCTCGGCATCGCGTCTGGCCACCTAGTTCTCACCCACTCCACAAACTCTCATGGCGGTCCGAGTGGACCGCCCGCCAACTACCAGCAACCGGTCCGGCTCAGATGTTCTCGAACTGCTCTCGGCGCTTCTGCTCCTCGCGTTCGGCGTTCCTCGCGTTCTGGAACTGGCCATCGGAGAGCTTGCCCCAGGATGTGGCCATGGTCCGTGTGCCCTCGACAGCGCCCTCGAGCTGGTATTTGAGACCCTTCGGGTCATCCATGAACTTCTTGCCGAAGACCGGGTCGGAGCTGACGATCGCGATCAGCGAATCCAGCTGCGCCTGCACTCGATCAGCGAGGTCGTCCATGCGGTCGCGCACCTTGCCGGTGTCGGTGCCCGCGATGCGCTGCTTTTCCACAAAACTCTCGACGTCCACCGCGCACCTCCATCTCACAGGCTCGTACCAGCCGGAAAGCAGCTGGTAAGCCGAGCTTTTCGACCATTCTGGCATCTCGGCCGACGTTGCGGGCCGATTCACCGGGCCGAGAAGCTAAAGAACCTGTTAGGAATTGGCCATCGATCCGTTCCCTGATGTTAACCCAGGCGGGCAACCTGGGTCAGGCGTCGACCATCCCGTTGCGCTCCTGGAAGCGCTGCTCGAACTCCGCGATGTAGCGCGAGGGCGCGATCGAGGACGAGGACTGCTCCAGCACACCGTCATCGGCGATGTAGAACAGGGCACGGCCGATGGCGATCTCACCCGGCGCGGTCGGCACGTAGACCATCCAGCCGCAGCTGATGCGGTCGGCACGCAGCTGATCCAGCGGATAGCCGGTGGTGTCGAGATTGCGATCGAGAATGTAGCGGCGCACCTGATCGATGGCCTCGTCCTCGGGCATCGGATCCGGCAGCGTGGTGGCCACGCCAGCCATGGTGAGCTGGTAGAAGGCGCTGTCGATATCGTAGCCACCCTCGTCACCGAAGACGCTGATCAGCGTATCCCTGGTCACCACACCGGCTTCCGCGGCCGAGACCAGCGTGGCCACGGCGGCGACCTGGCCGTCGGTGGCCTCGGCGGCGACCAGGCTGGCGATCACGTTGGTCACCGTCTGCGCGGTCCAGATACCGGGCACGGCCTCGGCGAGCTGATCGGCCGTCGGCGACTCGGCGCGGTACCAGCGACCGCCCTCCCACCAGTAGCAGAACGACAGCAAACCGCTGGCGGCCCGAGGATTCAGCACCGGGTTCGCCACCCAGGCCGGAGCACCGGCGTAGTACGCGGGCAGCTGCGCATCCTGGTTGTACGCCGCGTCCAAGGCGGGCGCGTTCCAGACACCACCGGAGAACACGGCCCGGCCACCGGGCAGCATGTACAGCGTCGAGCCGCCCCGCTTGGCGCCTTCGAACCAGCCCAGCGCGGGCAGAATACGCGGCCCCCACTCGGAACCGACGGCGACGAACGCGGCCGCCAACACCGCCCAGCGGGCCCACAGCGTGGGCAGCGCCGGGAAATCGCGCTCCGAGATCGTCCCGCGCACACCGGCTTCCCGATCCGCGCGCGCCCAGGCGGCAGCCTCCGCCGGGGTGCGGGACTGGCGGTTGCCGTGACTCACGTACGCGGCCAGCCACACCGGCAGCCGGTCCCGCGGATTGGCTTCCAGGTCGGCCTGATACACCTCGGCCGGGAACAGGTGATCGTCCGGGAACGGCTCGTCACCGTAGTCGTAGTCGATATCCAGCTGACCGGCCGGCGTCAACTGCAACAGCAGCCGCCACCACGGGCCGTCGCCCATGGCGGCGGACACCTCGCGGTGCCTGCGCACCAGCTCCAGCACCGCCTCCGACGGCTGGATGCGGACCGAACGCTCCTGATCGTCGCTGAACACGATCTGCGCGACCTCGGCGACCGCGGTGAAAGCGAACACCGCGTCCAGCTTGGACCAGCCCTGCGGGGCGCCGGTGGCCAGTTCACGGGCCAGATTGTGGCCGAGCTCGCGGGCCTGCTCGGCCGAGTCCACGGTTTCGGGCTCCGGCTCCGGCCCGGAATCACCCAGCGAGAACTCCACATCGGGTTTGTCGCTGCTCTCCTCGAACGCCTGCTGGAACTCCCGGCGGAACTCTTCGTCGGCGCGCTGCTCGGGTGTGAGATTCGGCTGCTGATCGCCGGAGACCTGGTTGTCGCGGGCGTCGTCGTTCGGGCCTTCTGGGCTGGTCACGGTGCAGCTATCTCCTCATCCACGCACCCGTCACCGGAATCCCGACAGGGCGTCCGGTGACAGGCTAGAGCCGAATTGCTGTCCTTCATCCTGGCACAGGATGTCGAAAAGCGACCCGGCACGCCGAAACCCTCACCCCCCAAGTAGGACTTGCGGACCCGCCGTGGCGGACCTCGTCCGGTCTTTTGCAGGGCAGGACGAGGCCGCGGTGCTGATGGCGGACCGGGGTGCTGGTCATCGGCTCCTTCGAAGGAAGCAGCTGGGAAGGAATTCTCCCGCACCCGGCGGTTTTCGTCTCGCTCATGAGCGGTGACTTCCCTAAGAACGTGTCAAGGTCTCGAGCCTGCCGGTCCCCCACCACCCAATACCCCTGCGGACGGAACCTCCGATTTGCGAGGATCTGGGCGTGAGACTCGCGATAGTCGAAGACGACCCCGGAGTCGGCGACGCCCTGGTCGCGGCGCTGCGCGCCAAGGACTATCAGGCCGACCATCTGCGGCGCGGCGCCGACCTGCTGCTCACCCACGACCGCTACGACGCCGTCATCCTGGACCTCGGCCTGCCCGATATGGACGGCCTGGAGGTATTGCGCAAACTCCGCGAGGTCAGCTCGGTGCCGGTGCTGATCCTCACCGCGCGCAGCGGCGAACGCGCCGTCATCCGCGGTCTGCGCGCCGGCGCCGATGACTACCTGACGAAGCCACCGCGCGTCGGCGAGCTGGTGGCGCGCCTGGAAGCCATCACCCGCCGCGCCGGTACCCCCACCGCCCCCGCTCAGCTGGTGGTGGTGACCGGCGACGTCCGCGTCGACCTGCAAGCCCGCACCGTCGAGGTCGCGGGCACCCCGATCACGCTCACCCACAAGGAATTCGAACTGGTGCGCGTCCTCCTGGAACGCCCGGGCTCCGCCGTCAGCCGCCAGCAGCTCATGGACCGCATCTGGGGCGACGCCTTCGCCGCCATCTCCCGCGCCCTCGACGTCCACATGGCCGCGCTGCGCGCCAAACTCCAGCGCCCCCACCTCATCACCACCATCCACGGCTACGGGTACCGATGGGAAACGGAGCCCCCGGGGCTCTGACGGCTACTGCACATCCACGCCTTCACGACTCTTGCCTAAGGGACGGTTAGGGATTTCGCGTACCACAGGAGTGCCCCAGGTGACCGGCGACACAGTGGGAGTGCCCGATATGTGTGCGGAGTCCGAAGGAGGACACCATGACTGCGACACAAGCCGCCGGTGAACGCAGGGTCGTCGGCAACGTGATGCGAGGATCGCTAGGCAACCTGATCGAGTGGTACGACTGGTACGTCTACGCGGCGTTCAGCGTCTACTTCGCGAAGACGTTCTTCCCTTCGGGCGATTCCACCGCCCAACTCCTGCAATCGGCACTGGTTTTCGCGCTCGGCTTCCTGATGCGACCGATCGGCGGCTGGCTCTTGGGCCAGTACGCCGATCGGGCCGGTCGCCGAACGGCGTTGACGCTGTCGGTGACGGTGATGGCCGCGGGTTCGCTGATCATCGCGCTCACGCCGAGCTACCACACCATCGGCATCGCCGCGCCGATCATTCTGCTGATCGCGCGCCTGCTCCAAGGGTTGTCGCTCGGCGCCGAATACGCGACCAGCGCGACCTATCTGTCGGAGGTGGCGACCCCGGGCAAGCGCGGGTTCTACTCGAGCTTCCAGTACGTGACCCTGGTCGCCGGTCAGCTCACCGCGCTCGGCGTGCAGATCATCCTGCAGCACATCCTCACCTCTGAGCAGATGAACAGCTGGGGCTGGCGCATCCCGTTCGTGATCGGCGCGGCGGGCGCGGTGGCGATCATGTGGTTGCGCCGCGGGATGGACGAGTCGTCGCACTACGAAGCCGCCGCCTCCGACGCCTCGGCGCCGGAGAAGAAGCGCGGTTCGCTGCGCGTGCTGCTGGAATACCCGCGGGAATGCCTGGTCGTTGTCGGCCTGACGCTCGGCGGCACGGTGGCGTTCTACACCTACACCACCTATATGCAGAAGTTCATGATCAACACCTCCGGCATCTCCAAGGGCACGGTGGCCTGGATCAACTTCATCGCGCTGCTGGCGTTCGTGGTGATCCAGCCGCTGGCAGGCGCCCTGTCCGACCGGATCGGCCGACGGAAGCTGCTGCTGTTCTTCGGAATCACCGGCACGGTGTGCACCGTTCCGATCATGACCGTGCTCGCGCACACCTCGAACCCTGTCGCGGCCTGGGGCCTGATGATGCTCGCGCTACTGATCATCACCGGCTACACCTCGATCAACGCCATCGTCAAAGCCGAGCTGTTCCCCACCAAGATCCGGGCGCTCGGCGTCGGCCTGCCCTACGCACTGACGGTGTCGATCTTCGGCGGCACGGCCGAATCCATCGCGCTCGCGCTGAAGAAGGCGGGGCACGAATCGGTGTTCTTCTACTACGTCGCCGGGTGCATCGCGATCTCGCTGTGCATCTACTACTTCATGCGGGAGACCTCGGCGACCTCGGTCCTCGAGGCCGAGCGCGCCGACGACGCCACGCAGGAGGGCACGGCCAAAGTCCCGGTGGCGTGACGCGGAACCGAAACGCCTGCGCACCGATCCTTCGATTTGCGAGGATCGGTGCGTGAGGCTTGCCGTAGTCGAAGACGATGATGGGGTGGCGAGCGCGCTGCTCGAGGCGTTGCGAGCCAAATACGAAGCCGATCACATCAAGCGCGGCAGCGATCTGCTGCTCTGCCACAACCGCTACGACGCGGTGGTCCTCGATCTCGGGCTGCCGGACATGGACGGTCTGGAGGTGCTGCGCAAGCTGCGCAAGGTCAGCTCGGTACCGGTGGTGATCCTCACCGCGCGCGGGGGTGAGCGGGCGGTCATCCGCGGATTGCACGCCGGGGCCGACGACTACCTGGTCAAACCGCCGCGCATCGCGGAACTGATCGCCCGCTTGGAGACCGTCACCCGGCGCGCGACCGCGCACGCGCCGCCGCCGCAGCGCGTGATCGTCACCGGCGATGTCCGCGTCGATCTGAACGCGCGGCTGGTGGAGATCGCGGGCGAACCGATCACGCTCACCCACAAGGAATTCGAGCTGATCCGCATCCTCCTGGAACGACCGGGGGCCGCGGTGAGCAGGCAACAGCTGATGGACCGGATCTGGGGCGATGCGTTCGCCGCGGTCTCGCGGGCGCTCGACGTGCACATGGCGGCACTGCGCGCCAAGCTCGGCAGACCCGGGCTGATCACCACCATCCGCGGATTCGGGTACCGGTGGGAGCTGGAGGATATGTCGTAACCCGCGGAGCGTGGCGGATACGGCAGACACGGAACCGGCCGACGGGCCGGTGATCACGCGGAGAAGATGCGTTCGCGGCGAGCCGGGTCGGACAGCACGTCGCGGATCAGCATGCCGAGATCGAGATCGGGCGCCACAGCAGGGTAACGCACATCGCACAGCACGGAGCCGGCGATCGACAGCGCGAAACGGGTTGTGCGCTCGTTGATTCGATCCCATCCGACGGTGACGTGCTCGGCCTCGAGGTCGATCGTCCGCCCGGCGACGCGCAGTAGAAGCCTTCCGCGGTCACGGTAGAACACCAACCGTGTCTCACCGACGGTGCCGTAGACGCCACCCACAGGACCGAGGCCCGTGTTCATGGCGCGCAGATCACCGGTACCCAAATCCAGTTCGGAGAACTCACCGAACCCGGTGTGCGACCGGACGACGATCGTGTTCCCCCGCGGTTGCGCGCTCTCACCGCCGGGACCGCGCCCGTTGCCGAACACCGAGGCACGCGGCACCGCCCGGGAAGGACGCGCAGGCGCACTCGGGGCCGCCGTACCCGGCATCCCGGGCGCTCCCATCGCACCTGCCTGCGAACCATTCGAGGCCGGGAAGCCGTTACCGGAGTGACCGTTCACGCCATTCGGCTGAGCATGACCGTTCGACGGCCACGGCGCCCGCTGATCGCCGGTCTGCCCTGCGGATTCGCCGCCGTAGGCGCCGTTCGACGGCGAGTCGTACTGCGGCGCGGGCGAATCCGGCCGTACCGGTGCGGGCGCGTCGTAGTATCCGGCCCCGGGTGAACCCGGAACCCCGAATCCATTGCCGCCTTGTCCGTTACGAGTCCCGTCACCTTGCGGAGACGGCAAGTCGAGACCAGACTCCAGCGGCTGCGGCGAGCCACCGGGAGACCCGAATCCGTTGCCCGACCCCGGCTGCCCCGGCGGTAGCGGCAATTCCGGGCGCTCCGGGAGTTCCGGTAGCGGAGCCTGCGGCTGCGGAGCCGGCGGCAGTGGAACTTCCGGAACCTCCGGGATCGGAGGCGCCTGCCACTGCGGCAGCGTCGCCGGCGGCACCTGTTGCCCAGGGGCGAACGGCTGCGGCGACGGAGATTCCGGCGCAGACGGAGCCGGGAACTGCGGCGGCGCAGGCGGAACCGAAGACACCGACGGTTCCGGCAACGACGGCGCAGGCCACGATGGAACCGGCTGCCCAGGCGGGAACGGCTGCGGCGACGGAGATTCCGGCGCAGACGGGACCGGAAACTGCGGCGGCGCAGGCGGAACCGAAGGCGTCGGGGGTTCCGGCCACGGCGAAGCGGGCCACGGCGAGACCGGCGGTACCGGCGGCTCAGGTGGGAACGGCTGCGACGGAGGCTCCGGCAATGGTGGAAGCGGCGGGACCGGTCGCTCCGGTGGCACGGGTGGTACCGGAGGCACAGGCGGCGACGGGACCTCCGGGAGCGGAGGTTGCGGCAGCTGAGGGATCTCCGGGAGCGGAGGCACCGGCCGTTGCGGAAGCACCGGCGGCTGCGACACCGGCGGCACCGGCCGTTGCGGAAGCACCGGCGGCTGCGACACCGGCGGCACCGGCCGTTGCGGAGGCTGCGGCGGCTGCGGCAAAGGAGGCACGGGCGGGTTCGGCGGGACCGGTGGTGGCATCCGAGGGTCGCGATCGTCCTCCGCGCCACTTCCGGCCGCGAGACCGGCTCGCGCACCACCGTCGGGCCGCGAACGCCGCTCGCCTCCCTCCGAACGCTGCTCCCCCTCGGTCCGACGCCCACCTTCGCCGCTCTCCGACCGCTCGCCACCTTCGGCCTGCACCCCACCCTCGAGCCGCGACTGTCCGCCCTCGCGATCCGGCCGAGCCGAACCCTCCGACCGCGACCGGCTCTCGCCGACCTCCGGCCGCGCCGAACTCTCCGGCCGAGACTCGCCTTCGCCGACCTCCGAATCGGACCCACCCTCAGACTGAGGCCGCCCCTCGCCGACCTCCGGCCGCTCGCCACCTTCGCTCTGCACACCACCGTCGGGCCACGACTGTCCGCCCTCGGCACCCAGCCGAGCCGAACCCTCCGACCGCGACCGGCTCTCGCCGACCTCCGAATCGGACCCACCCTCAGGCTGAGGCCGCCCCTCGCCGACCTCCGGCCGCGCCAAACTCTCCGGCCGGGACTCGCCTTCGCCGACCTCCGAGTCAGCCCGACCCTCAGGCTGTGGCTGCCCCTTGCCGACTTGCGACCGCTTGCCACCTTCAGCCTGCGCCCCACCCTCAGGCCGCGACTGTCCGCCCTCGGCATCCAGCCGCACCGAACCCTGCAACCGCGACCGGTTCTCGCCAACCCCCGAGTCAGCCCCTCCCTCAGGCTGTGGCTGCCCCTCGCCGACATGCGACCGCTTGCCACCTTCGGCCTGCGCCTCACTCTCGGGCCGCGACTGCCCCTCCCCACCTTCAGCCTGCGCCCCACCCTCAGGCCGCGGCTGTCCGCCCTCAGCATCCAGCCGCGCCGAACCCTCAGACCGCGACCGACCTTCGCCGACCTCCGAATCGGCACCACTGTCTGGCCGCGACTGACCCTCGCCAACTTCCGAATTGGCCCCATCCGCCGACAACAGCTCAACCGTCGGGTCGTCCGGGTGCGGAATCGGCAGGGTATCCACTTCATCCGCCGACGGCAGTTCGACGGTCGGACCATTCGGGTGCGGAATGGGCTGAGTATCGACGGTATCCGGCGATGGCAGCTCTACGGTCGGGTCATCTGGACTCGGAATCGGTCGGGCGGGTCCGTTTTCCGAGGGTTCCGGGGTGTGGTTGACCGGGCCCTCGGGGTTGGGTGGGAGTTGGGGGCGGGGGCCGGGTGGGAGGGGGTTGGGGTCGTCGGGGTCGATTTCGGGGCGTGGCGGGAGGAGGTTGTCGGGCCCGAGGGCGGCGGGGGCGTATTTGATGCCCTTGCGCCAGTCGGTGAGGGGTGGTCGAGCGGCGTCCCAGTCGAAGCCGATGCGGATGGCGTACTGATTGGCGTCGCGCCAGGCGGCGCCGTACGGGTGGGCGCGCAGGTAGTTGGATTCGGCCAGAGCGTCCTGGAGCAGGAGGATATCGGCGGGCAGGATGTTGTCGCCACCCGCGATGAGCCGGTTCCAGGCTTCGGCGACATCGGCGACCGGGTCCAGCGGGAGACGGCGCGGCACGCCGTCGCGCGGATCGATGCGCAGATGCTGATCGCGCATCAGATGGTTCTTGATCTGGGCGATCTCCTCGTGGGAGAACGCCGGAACGGCGTGGTCGAGCCGTTCGGCGACCGCACGCGCGATTGCCGCGCGATCGGGACGGAGGCCCATCAGGGCATCACGGATGTCGTCGACCAATCGTGCTGCGTCACCGGGCCTTTCGTGATCCAGATGCCCGGTGATCGCCTCGACGGCGCGGCTCAGGTCGGGGCCCGGATCGTCGGGGCTGCGGTGCGTTACCTCGACGAGTCCGGCGGTGTAGTCGTCGATGACATTCGCGATCACGTCGACGAGCACGGCGGCCCGCACCGCACGCGCCGCGCCTTGGGCGGCCGGATGGTCGTCGAGGTTGTTGGCGACGGTGTCGATATCGCTGTCGTCACCGAGATACCGCCGGTATTCGGCGTTGGCCCAGTCCTGCACCCGCTGCCAGGCTTCTTGTTCCTGCCGCTGGCGCTGCTTGAACGGTTCGCCCAGTTCACCGTTGTCCGGGGCACGTTCGGGCAGCTGGTATTCCCGCGCCATCGGCTGCACGTCGCGTTTCGGCGCCCGGAACCACGGGTGCCCCTTGAAGCCCGGTTTGATCCGGCCAGGATGCTCTTTATCGCTGAACCAGGTGAAGCCGAACAGTTTCGCCGGTTCCAGGGTGAGCCGCAGAATGTTGTAGGCCAGGTCGGCGAACGGCAACTCGTAGGTGGGCATGCCGTTGTCGATCGGTGAGCCACCGGGGATGGCCGGCAGGAACGCTTGGTTGACACCCGGGCCGTTGCCGACGAACGGGTCGACGATCGCCGCTTCGACCGGCGCCATACCCCACCCACTGACGCCTTCGGGCAGCAGGCGTTCCTCATAGGTTTTCGGTACGGTCGGGCCGCCGGTGCCGGCTTCGCCGCTGCGCGGATCCAGCGAATGCCAGTTGCCTTCGCCGTCCTGCCAGCGCACCATGTGCAGCGGCGGGCGACCGTCCATCGCCGGGAGCGTGGTGAACTCGCGGTTCGGCCCCGGCATCCGCGCGATCCGCACCGGTGCATCGTGCTCGGCGACGATCCAGCAGAACTCGATGCGGGCTTCGTGGCGCGTCATCGCCTGGGCCACAGCGGGATCCGAGCGGATCGCGGCGGCGAGCGCGGCATCGTGATCGACGCGCGGATGGACGTTCGGCCCGATCGGCGCGACCACGATGATGCGCGGCTGCTCGCCTTCGATGAGTCCGACGCGCGGATGTCCTTCGCCGGGATCGATCGGGCGCACACCCAGCGCGTCGAGGATGTCGCGGCCCGCACCCGCCAGTTCGGCCATCTGGCCTTGGATTCGGTGCACGAGCTGTTCGCCCTGGCTGACGCGGGTGGCGGCCTCCCGCAGCAGGGCGATATTGCGGACGTGCTCGTCGGCCTGGTCGGCGCGGATGGTCCGGTTCGCCACCTCGTCCAGGGTGGCGCCCAAACCCTCTGGACCCAGTCGGCTTTCGTCGACTCGGAGCCGGCGCGCGAGGTCGGTCCGCATCAACCGCCACGGCTTGCACGCGAGCACGGCTTGCGCGCGTTCGCGGGCGAGGCGATCGAGCTCGGCCTGAACCTGTTGCGAAAGTTCGGGCTCCGCGACGCCGACCCGACCGAGTGCGGCGATCTGCCGATCCAGTTCGGCCAGTTCGGAATCCGCCTCGTTGAAGCGCTGCGCCGCGTCCTGCAAGTTGAAGATCTGCTCGCGACGGCGGGCGATCTCATCGGGGCCGACCAATTCCTGTGCCCGCGTGGCGCTTTCCTCACCGGTACCGGCGACATCGCGGGTGCGGACGATCCCGTTCTCCAAGTGTTGCAGCGTACTCGCCAGATTCGCCTGGTTCAGCGCCTCGTTCGGGTTCCGGACCGGCAGTGGGATATCCACGAACCGGGAGAACCGATCATCCCGCTTGGCCCGCCAGAATGCCCGTTCGGCCGCCAACTGCGCACGCCTGCGCATCAACTCCTGGAGGACAGCCTCAGGCGTACCAGCGAGCTCCTGCTCAGCGATCTCCGCATCGAGCCGCGCCACCTCGACTTCCGCCGCCTCGAGCCGCTCGGTCGCCCGCGCCAGCGCCGCCGCCTCGGGACCTCCGGGATCCGCCTCGGCCAGCAGTTCGGCCAGCACCCGCCGGATATCCCGCGACTCCTCCCGCCGCGCCAGCGCCTCGGCGCGCGCACCCCGCAACCGCTCCAGCTGGGCCCGCGCCTCCGGAGTCAGCTCGTCCGCCCCAACCAGCGGCGCCACCTCCGGCCGACCGTCCAGTGCCTCGAACTCCGCCGCAGCCTGCGGATCTTGAACCCGCGGCTCCTCCTGCGCCCCATCCAGCTCCGTCTGACGGCGCTCGTTCTCGGCCAGCGCCTCATCGAGCTGCCGGCTGCGCTGCTCGAATTCGCTGTCCTGCGACTGGCGCGCTGCCTGCGCCCGGCGCGCGATCGCGTCGAGCGCCTCTTGCAGGCGCGCCTCGGCGCGCTGACGCATGGCCTCGAAATCGGCTGCGACCTGCGGATTCTGGGTGGGCGGCTGAGGCTCCTCCCCCGAACGACGTTCCCGCTCGGGCGACCCGGGCGAATCTCCCGGAGGAGGTCCCGGCTCGACCGGACCAGGCAGGGGCCCATCCGGCCCGAAGTCGCTCGGCACGTGGATGATTCGTCCGTCGTCACCGTAGGTGATCTCGATGTGCCGGACGACGACATCCGGTCGGGCCAGCAGCGGACGCAGACTCGGGTAGTCGGCGGCGAGCTGAGCGCGCACGTCACCCGGCGAATTCCAGCCGACGACCACGATCCGGGGCGGCTCGCCCGCAACGATGCCGACCGTATTGTCGATCCGGTTCGCACCTTCCTCGGCCAGCGCTTCGCGCTCCATCGCCTGCGCGACCGCTCCGTCGAGCACCTCCAGCACGGATTCGGCCCGGTTGAACCGGGTAGCCGCTTCGCGCAGAGTCTCGATACGCGTTGTCTGGTCCGGCAATTCGCGGGTCAGCCGGGCGATGGTGTCCGGCAGCGCGTTCTCGGCCAGATCGCCTTCGCGCACCGGCAACCCGTCCATCGCCTCGGCACGGGCCGCCCGCGTGGCATCCAATTCCTCTACCGCTGCGGCGTTCTCGGCAGCAAGCCGGTTCGTCACCCGCCGCGCCAGATCGGCATCGGGACGATCCCCCGACCCGTCCGGCTCCGGCGTGGCCACCGGCGGCCCGACAGGCGGCTTCCGACCGCCGCCACCGTCTCCCGCGCCCGGTTGCGGCTGTGTCACACCAGAATCCGAATCCGCGCCTTCGGTCCGCACACCCAACGGCAACGTCGGATCGTCCGGCCCCGCTGGCTGCGACCACGCCACACGCGGATCAACCGGCGCCTCCGAAACAACACCACCCTCACCGGCAACCGGCTGCGCCCACGCCACACGTGGGTCGACCGGCGGCATACCCGATCGACCTTGCGGCGGCATCCCTCCCACCGGTGGCACATTCGGCGGAGTTGCCGGCTGGGTCGCGGCCAGCTCGGCGTCCACCCGGCTGACGTCGGCTTCGGCGTCGGTGTACCGCTTGGCTGCCGCGCCGAGTTCCGATGCCGCGGCTTCGCCGGGGTTGTGGCGGAAGTTGGCGGTGGCGGCGTCGAGGGCGGCACGGGCGGCGTCGCGTTCGGCGGTCGCGGCGTCGCGTTCGGCCAGGAGCTGGGCGATGCGGGCGGGGCGCTGCGCTTCGGCCTCGAGTTCGTCGGCGCGGCGGGTCAGAGCCTCCAACAGCTCGAGAGCGTCTGCGCGGCGTTCGATTTCGTTGCGCAAGTCTGCCTGAACGGCGGCCAGCTGATCGGGAGTGAGGCGTTCCTTCTGATCGATCTTGCCGTCGCGATAGACCTCGTAGACCTTCGCCCACCGTGCGGCTTTCGCGGCCACCTCTTCCGGGGTATCGCCGGGCCGCACCGGTTCGGGCAGTTCGACGCCGACCGTCCGGGTGAAGTCGGGGTTGGCGCGGGGTTCGGGTGCGGGTCCGGTGTGCGCGCCGAGAATGCCGAAGCGGTCGAGGATGTCGGCGCCTTCGAGCGCATCGGTGAGGATGTCGAGATCGCCGACGACCTCGAGCAGGTGCGCGATCGCCTTGTCGTGCACCGGGAATTCACCGTCGGTGACGCGCGGATCGACCGCGTCCTCGCCGTAGCGGACCGGGTCGAAACGGTCCAGCCCGTTGATGGTCCGGAAGTATTCGGCGAGCGCGTCGATCAGATTCTCGCGCTCGCTCTCTTTGCGGGCGAGCTTGGCGATCGCCTTGTTCAACCGCTTCGGGTCGGTGCCGGACGTGTCCGGCAGATACTTCATTTCGGAGTTCTTGTAGCTGCGCGGGAACAGGTCCCTCGGGAACCGGCCCCGACGACGCCCGACACCGAGTCGCTCGGCGAGCCGATCCCGGGCGCCGTCCACCACACCGGAATCGGTGCCGCGCAATAGTTTCGCGTAGTCGACCAGATCCTCGACGGCCTGCAGACGGCGCGCCTTACCCAGATCGCCCCCGACCAGCGCCCGGGCGACCTGCTCGGGCGTCAGCTGATCGGTTGCCAACCCGAGGCGGTGCGCCAGCTGAGAGCGCGCATCGCTGAGCGCGTGGAAATCGTCGATATCCCAAGCGGTGCGGCCGTAATCGATAATCGCTTCGATCTGGGCCGCGCGGAGCGCGTTCTCGGCACGCAGCTGCTCGATGCGTTGCCTGAGCGCCTCGGGGTTGTCGAGCTCCCCTTCCGGTATGCCGAGGCGGTGCGCCAGTTCGTGCCGGGCCATCTCGACTTCGCTGCGGGACAACCCTTCTGGGAGTAGTGGCGGCCGCTGATCGGTTTCCGCTGGCGCGTTGTCGTAGACCGGACGCCACGTACCGTCATCGTCGCGCACCATGGTGGCGTCCAGGACGCGCCCGTCGACCTCCTGCCGAATGTGCCGCACCGCGACGGGTTCACTGTCCAGCAGGCGCATGGACCCGTCCGGCTCGGCATGCGCGATCCGGAACACGACATCGACCAGTCCGTCGTTGACCGCCTGTGCGAGTTCGGGATGCTTCCGCAGGGCATCGGCCAGCACCCGTTCGTGGTCCAGATCTCCGTCGAACACCAGCAGCCTGGGCTGCTGCCCGGCCTCCCCGGGCAGGATCCCGATGCCGTCCACACCGGTCAGCAGGAACCCACCGTCGGATTCGACCGACGCGCGCAGCCCCAAATCGGCTAGCTGACGGGTGAAGTCGGCTACCTCGCCGTCCACCCGCAGATAGTTCCGCATCTGCTGCTCGATATCCGCGAGACCGCGGGCCTGCGCGCGGATGTGATCGATCGCCGCGGCGAGCGCGCGCCGGGGATGCACGTCCAGCTGCCCGAGATCGGTGCCGAGCAGCTGCGCCCAGACGGCGCGTTCGTCGCGAATCTGGTCGCGCCGCAGCGCGTTCTCGAAGTAGGTCGGGTTGCCCTCGTCGGTTCCGGGCTGATCGGTGTAGTTGAGATCGCCCCAGTCCCTGCCGGGCTCACCACCGTTGTTGACGCCCTCCCAATCGAGCAGGGTGGTGGGACGGTCGTTGGCGTGGATGACCTCCCGCAGGAACCGGGTCATCGGATCGGAGTCGAAGAAGCTGACTTCGGTGCTGTAGGGGATGCGGCGGTTCTCGGCGTCGTAGCGGGCGGCGGCCTCGGCGAGCCCGGCCAGCGCACCGATGCGACGGGCCTGGTGGTAGCGCAGTACCTCGAAGGCCTGCCGGACCGATTCCGGCGTCACTTCTGGCCCCAGGTCGGCGCCCAGGTCACGGACGGCGGCGATCAGGTCGGCGGCCAAGTCCTCGCGCAGGTTGGCGGCGTCGGCTAGGTCGCGGGACAGGTCGGCGAACCGGCCGGTGGCATTCGGGTTCGGCTCGTACCGCACCCGTTCCGGGGCGGGCGCCTGCTCTTGCTTCGGCTGTTCGGCGTCGGCCTGCCTGCGCAGCTCCTCGACATCTTCGCCGGTTTCCTGGCGGACCTGTCTCGAGTCCGCCTCGTCCAGCCACGGGCGGTATTCCTCGCCGTTGCGGGAGCGGGCAGGCGGCGGGTCGCCCGCATGGTCCGGGATACGGCTGGTCAGCTTGTTCAGGAACGGGATGAGTTCCCGGTTCTGCCACATCGTCGCACCCTCTTTGAGGATGCGCACGGGGTTGAATTTCGTCTGCAGCACATCGCCTTCCGGCGTGTGCTTGATCAGCGGCACGTTCGCTTCGTGCGCGACCACCGACTGTCCGGCGCTGTCCACACCGGACCCGGACGGGTATTTCGGGGTGTGCCCGGCGAACCCGCTGCGCAGCTGAGTCCACATGCGGCGCACCAGGTTGGGGCGGCGCTCAGGCGTGGCGGGCGGTTCCGAGGTGGGCAACGGAGCCGCTTCGGGCGCGGGTGCCTCCGGACGGACGACGGGTGGTTCGACCCGCCAGCCGCCCGAGCCGTCGTCGACCAGATGCACCGGAACCTGCTCACCGTCGACCTCGATGGTGTGCGGGCGGGTTTCGCCGGTCGCAGGTTTCGACCGCGACGCTCCGGGATCGTGCGGATCCGGCGGTTCGGCCGCTGCGGGCGGCTGCTGGCCCGGCGGCGTCGTCCCGCCGCCACCCCCGGCGGCTTGCGGCTCACGCGCGTCGCCGGGAACCGGATCGCCCTCGCCGGGTGCGACCCTGGCGCGGTGGGATTCGGACGTCGCCTGGGCGGGCCCTTCGCTGTTCGACGCGCGCTCGGCACCGGCCTCCGGCCGCCCCGAATCCGTTGGCGCCGTGCGCGCGGCTCCCGCGGGGTCGGTGCCGGGCTGCGGACCCGGCCGCGCCGGCGCGCCCGCCGCACCGGAGTCGTCTCCCTTCTCGGGACGCGGGTGTCGCCCTTCCTCACCCGCTTCGGACGCGGCAGCACCGCCGGGCCAATGCACAGTCCGCGGATCGACCAGCGCGACCTCCGACGACCCCGCACCCTCCGGCGAAGCCTTGCCCGCACCCTCCTCGGACTCAACCGTGCGACCACCCGGCCAATGCACCGTCCATGGATCCGCAGGACGAACAACCTGCGCCGCAACACCTTCCGGCGATGACTCGCCGACGCCGGACTCGGTCTCCACCGCACCCCCGGGCCAATGCACCGTACGCGGATCGACCGGCTCAGCTGCCGAGGACGCGGCATCTTCCGAAGCTCGCCCGTCGACGCCCTGGTCTGTCTCCGCCCCAGACTCCGCAGCGACTCCACCGGGCCAGTGCACCGTGCGCGGGTCGACAGCATCGGCCGCGCCGGGTGCTCGCTGTGGCTCGGCGGTGGAGTCGTATCGGACCTCGTGCAATCCGGCCCGCGCGAATCCCAGTCGGCGCTGCGCCGCGACGAATGCCGTCTGCGCCGCAACCAGATCGGCGCGCCGCTGCTCGACGTTGTGCGCTGCCGCGCGGAGCCGATCGACGTGTTCTCGGGGCACGCCCTCGTCGAGCAGTCGGCGCAGCGTTGCGGGCAACGCCTGGATGGTCAGCTCGGCCGAGGCGATACGCAGCTGCCCGATCTCGGCCCTGAAGCTCATGACAGCGTCGAAATGCGCGTCGGCAAGCACATCTCGCTGGGCACGCGCTCGCTCGAGATCCGCGCGTGCTCGGTTCACCGCGGCGTCGCGCTCGCCCGGCTGTCGTGGTGCGCCGCTCTCGCTGGGCTGCCCGTCCGCGCCACCCGGATCCCGCTGCGCGCCACCAGCATCGCGCTGTCCGGCGCGGCCATCTGGAGCCTGCTGCGCACCCACGTCCGCCGGTCGCAACGGGCTCGAACCGACCGCGACCGGCCCGTTCGCTCCGAAATCTGTGCGATGCCAGATGATTCGGCCGTCGGCCCATTCTTCGATCCGTAGGTGGCGGACGACGACGTCCGGCCGCCCGAGAGCCAACCACAGGTGGGGGTGGTCGGCGGCAAGCCGGGCGCGCACATCGGTCGGCACGTCCCTGCCGACGACCACGATCACCACCGGATCGGACGGCACGATACCGACTCGGTCGTCGATCCGGCGTGCGCCCGCCTCGGCAAGCACCTGCCGCTGGATCGCCCTCGCGAGCGCCCGATCCACCGCGGTCAACCGCTGCTCGGCCGCGTTGTAGCGCACGGCCGCGTCCCGCAGCGCACGGGTCCGCGCCGACTGCTCGGCGAGTTCCGTGACCGGCAGGGTCCGGCCCTCCAGCCGTTCGACCATGGCGTCGATGGCCGCGTCATCGGTCAGTTCTGTCTCGTCGACCGGCAGCCCGCGCATGGCCTCGGCCCGCCGCGACCGCGCGTCGTCCCGCTCCCGCAGCGCGGTCTCTCGCTGGGCATCGATCCGCTCCACCACGCGACGCGACCGCTCGGCCTGCGACATCGCCGGTCGACCGCGCCGCGCGGCCTCGAGCTGCTGCTCGATGCGCGCCAGCTCGGCACGCGCCGCGTCGTACCGGTGCGCCGCGGCCTGCCATTCGCCCAGCTGGGCAGGCGATTGGGTCTCCGCGTTCGGGGTGCGCACCCCGGTCACCTCGGCGTCCACGCCCGCGGTCGGTTCCGCTTCGCTCTGCCCGCGCCTGCCGTTGACGACGTCCAGCACCGCACGGGCGGCGCTGACCCGGACCAGAGCGGCGGCCCGTCGGGCCGTCAGGTCGGCGAGCTCGTCGCGACGCGCAGGACGCGGGGCGCGCGTGCCCTCGTCACCGAAGGCGGTGTTGCGTGCCGCCGTCAGTTGTGCGGTGAGGCGCGCCAGTTCGTCACGCGCCGCGAGGTATCTGCGTGCCGCCGACTCCAGCTCGTTCAGCTGAGCTTCCCAGCGCTCCGTGGCCGCACCGACCGGTCTTGTCCTGTCCCGCCGCTCGTGCAGGGTCTCGTCCAGGTTGTCGGTGAGGTCCGCCTCGCCGAACCGGTGGGGTCGATTCGCCTCGGCGCGCTCGGCACGCGCCGCGTCCAGCTCCAGGACCGCGGCCGCGTGATCGGCTTCCAATCGCTCGATCACCTCGGCCCGGCGCAGCGGTCGCCCTGACGCCTCGGCCTCCGCGCTCAGCTCGCGGTACGCGGCACTGGTTCGCATCAGCTCGTCATCGATGCGCGCCAGCTCGGCTCGAGCGTCCCGGAACCTGGTCGCGGTCGTCTCCCGGCCCGGGTGGCCGCTGTCGATCGCGTCGTGCGCGGCCTCGGCCGCGTCCAGTTCCTGCGCCGCGGCGGCGCGCTGCGCGGTCAACCGGTCGATCAGTGCGGGTCGCTGTTCGGCTTCGGCCAGTTCGAGCAGCTGGTTGTTCATCGCGGTCAGCTCGGCGATACCACGCGCGCGGGCAACGACTTCCGCGCGCAACGCGGCCTGCACCTCGGCGAGCTCGGCAGGTGTGAGCCGTTCCTCTTGGTCGATCCTGCCGTCGCGGAAGACCTCGTACACCTCCGCCCAGCGCTTGGCGTCGGCATCGGTCAGGTCGACACCGACGGTCAGCGCCCAGTCGCGGCTCGGTGCGGCATGCCCGCTCGCGGAGACCTCATCCGGCCCGAAGTCGCCGACCCGGTCCAGCACATCGATGAGCGTGTCGACATCGTCGACGACGTCGAGCAGGTGCTGGACCGCACGCTCGTGCACGGGGAATTCGGTATCGCCGACGCGGGGGTCGACCGCGTCGGCGCCGCGGGTGACCGGATCGTACCGATCCGAACCGTTGATGGTCCGGTAGAACTCGGTGAGCGCGTCGACGAGGTTCTCCCGTTCGGAGGGTCGGCGCATCAAGTGCCGAATCGCGCGATTCAGCCGTTTCGCGTCCAGACTGGACGGGTCCGGCCGGTACTCGAGCTCGTCGTTCTTGCGATTGCGGGAGAACAGATCCTTGGGGAACCTGCCCCTGCGCCTGCCGACCCCAAGACGCTCGGCCAACTGATCCCGTGCGGCCTCGGCCACCGCTTTGTCGTCGGCCCTGGCCACCTTCCAGTACGCGATCAGGTCCTGCACGGCCTGATACCTGCGCGCGGAGCCCAGATCCGGATCGGTCAGCGCCCGCGCCATCGCCTCCGGTGTCATCGCGGCGGGATCGATATCGATCCGGGTCGCCAGCTGCCAACGCGCGTCGGTGTGGTTGTTGAAGTCGTCGATGTCCCAGGCCGTGCGGGCGTAGTCGATGACCGCCTCGATCTGGCTCGCGCGCACCGCATTGTCCAGTGCCAGCACGCGCAGCCGTTCGGCGAGCTCCGCCGCGGAACCGCGCTCGGATTCCGGGATGTCGAGCGCGGCGGCGAGATCGTCACGGGCGGTAACGATCTCGCTGCGGCTCGGTGCGGGGCGCTGCTGCGACGTCGCGCCGGAATCGGCGGGTTCCGGCAGCACCGGACGCCACCCGCCCTGGCCGTCGTCGATCAAGGTCAGGTCGAGCAGGCGGCCGTCGATCTCCTGACGGAGGTGCACGATCCGTCCGGGATCGGCGTCGGTGAGATGGAAGGTGCCATCGGGTTCCAGTGTGGCCGTCCGGAAGACCGGCTCGACCAAGCCGGCATTGACCGCCTCGGCGAGATCCGCGTAGTCCCGCAGCGCCCGGCCGAGCACGGCCTCGTGGTCACCGTGGCCGTCGATGACGACCATCCGCGGCGGACCGCCGGGGTCGCCCGGCAGCAGCGCGACACCATCGATGTCCGGGAGGAGGAAACCAAGGTCGTCGATGATCGACGAGCGCAGAGCCAGATCCGACATCAGCCCGGTCAGTTCCTGGACCTCGGCGTCGGCGCGCAGGAAGTGGCGCACGCGGGACTGGAAGTCGGCGACATCGGTGCCGTAGGCGCGAATCCGGTTCGCCGCGTCGATCATCGTGAGCCGAGGAAGCGCACCGAGGTCGACGATGTCGACGTCGAGCAGCTGAGCCCAGACCGCCCGTTCGTCGCGGATCTGATCGCGGTTCAGCGCGTCCGCGAAGTAGCGAGCGATGCCCTCGTTGCGACCCGGCTCGTCGGCGTCGTAGAGCTCACCCCACAGCGGGAACGCGTCACCGTTGGCGATGCGAACCACGCGCAGCCAGCTGGGGTCCCCGCCGTTGGCCTCCATGACCTCGATCAACAGGCGGGTCATCGGATCGGTGTCGAAGAAGCTGACTTCGCGACCGAATCGGATGCGCTGGTTCTCGACCTGGTAGTTCGCCTCGGCGATGGAGAGGCCGACGAACGCGCCGATGCGCCTGGCCTGCTGGTACCGCAGCACCCGCAGCGCGTCCTGAACGGCTTCGGAGGTTTCCTCGTTCAGGTCGACCTCGAGCCGATCGGCCGTGTCGGCCAGCCAGTCGAACGCTGCGCTCCGGCGGCGGGCGGCGTCGATCAGGTCACCGAAGAGATCGCCGAATACGCCGTCGACGCCCGGCGGCACGCCATCGGGGAACGGTTCGGAGCGCGCGGTGGCCGAGGCGTTCTCAGCCCGCCGATCCGCCCGCTGCTGTTCGCGCTCGCGTTGCTGGCGCGCAATCTCCTCGGCGAATTCGCGCCCGAATTCCCGATGCAGCAGGGAAGGCAGCGCCTCGTCGATCGAGGGCAGATAGTCCTCGCCGGTGCGCCTGCGCACGGGCGGCACGTCACCGGTCTGGTCCGGGGTACGGCTGGTCAAACGCCGAAGGAAAGGCAACAGTTCGCGGTTGCGCCGCAGTTCTTCGAAGACCAGACCCAAACGCATCGGGTTGAACTTCATCCCGAGCTGTTCGCCGTGCGCACCGTGACTGGTCAGCGGCAGCCCCGCGAAGTGCCCGAGCAGCGCTTGGCCCGCGGTGTCCTGGGACGACAGCGAAGGATGCTTCGGAATGACGGCGTGACCTTGGACCACGGCCGAGTTACTCACGAGCGGCCACTTCGCCCCTGGCTGGGCGGTCGCGGGCGGTTCCTGGGTCTCCGGCTCTGCGGGCAGGTTGCCGGACTCGTCCGGATCCGCTTGCGGCTGCGGATGTTCCGGTCGCCAACCGTCCCGGCCCTCGGCAACCAAGCGGAGTGGGATCTGCTGGCCATCCCACTCGATGACGATCGCGCGCGGACCGTCAGCGGACCGATCCGGCCTGCCGCCCTCAGACCGAGCGCCGCTGTTCTGCGCGGGATCGGGCTGCTGCGTCTCCTGTTCCGGCGACCTCGACCCGTCGCCCGCCGGGCGCGGGTCTCCAGTCGGTTCCGCCGCAGGCACCGGCGCGCCCGACGATTCCGGCACACCACTCTCGGAGCTCGGCTGCCCTGCTTGTTCAGCCTGCGCCGAACTCGACTGCTCCCCAATAATTCTCGAAGTTTCCGCCGCACCGTCCCGCGTGCCCTGCTGGACGGGCGGAGCGGATGGCTCGGTGGGCACCCGGCGGGCGGCACCCGAGGAATCGGAATCCGGCGTCGGCTCCGGCCGCGCCGACCTGCCCGCGCCATCACCGTCCTCGTCCGGACCCGATGCATTATCGGCATTCTGATCAGGCTGCGGCGCAGCGCCTTCCGCGCCATCACCGGTCGGCTCATCGGGATCCGGCATCGGCACCGGCGGCTCCTGCGGCGGCTTCTTCCCACCCCCATCGGCGGCGGACTCCGGCACCGCCACGGCATCGCCGTCCTCGGCCCTTCCTCTGCCGAACCGTTCTCTGATCCGCTGTCGCATCGGCTTCTTGGGCTGCGGCCGCTCGCCGGATTCCGGTCGTGGGGTCGCCTCGGCCGGTCCGTCCGCTGGCGAGGGACCCGCCAGCTGATCGCGTGCCGCGGCGACGAAGTCGGGATCGAAGGTGACCGAATTCAGGTCGACGTGCGGCGCGGGGTCGAGATATTGCGGCGGCATACCGATGCGAGCTCGCGCCTCCTCGACCAGGATCCGATGCAGCACGCGCGCGGGCTCGCTGGCGCGTACGCCGTTGCGTTCCACGTCGAGGAAGGCGTCGCCGAGCGCTTCCGCGGGATCGAAGCGGCCGTCCTCGTCGAAGCTGTAGCCGCTGAGTTGGTGGAGCCAGCTACGGAATCCGTCGGCGTCGGGCTGCGGTCGAGTGGCCGCGTAGTGCTGGCGCAGCGCGTCCATCGCGCGGTGCTGGGCGCGCCGCTCACCGGCGTTGTCCAGCGCATGGCCGAGCTCGTGGACAATCGCCGAGTACACGACGCGGTCGGCCCCGACGGGCCATTCACCATTGCGCAGTACTTTTTCGGCGAATCGCGCCAGCTCCGACGCATCCGTCGCATAGCGCTGGTTGATCGTGATCCACTCCGAGTTGAGGTAGAACCCGCGCCGTCTGGCTTCCGGCGAGAAGTCCCTGCCGATGCCAGGAACCGTCTCCCCGACAATTTTCGGGTCGGACCTCGGACCGCGCAACGGGCCGAAAGCGAAGTTCCTCAGGTCGATCTCGGGATACTTCGACAGCATCTCGTCCAGCGCCCGTGCCGCCTCCCTGGCGGTCTCGATATCGAGTCCGTCCAGGTCGAAGCCCTCGATCCCGAGCCCGTGACGTGCACGCAGCACCGCCGCGATCCGATCGCGGTCATCGATACGCGACCATTCGTCATCGATTCGAACCGGACCCGGCTCGGCGGCCGACGGTACGGCGCGGTCGGAGTCCAGCGATTCGGAGCGGGGTAGCCCGGTACGTTCGGTCACCGAATTGGACTGGGGTACGGCAGCTTCGGAAGATTCCTTGCCGGTCGTCGGCGCATCTCCCGGCGCACGGTGGCCTCCGGTCTCGACGGGCGAGCCCGCGTCGGGGACCACGGTGGCACGGATCAACCAGTGACCGTCGTTGCCGAGGCTGTGCACCGAGTCGACACGCCAGTTCAGGCCGCGGCCGAGCATCACGACCGGCACCGGCATGCCGGACGGCAGGAAACGGTTCATGAACAGGGCGGGCGTGCCCGCGGGAACGGTCAGCTCGAGGTGGAAGCGGCCGCCGTCGACCGGCTGTGTCTCGCCGAGCGCAACCTGCGGGAACTCCGCGATCCGGTGCAGCGAACCAACCACGTCGCCGGTCATGTCCAGCGGATTCTCGGGCCGGACGTAGGTCATCACCGCGGTGTCGGGAAGGCGGAGGCGGGTGAGGACGTCGTCGAGAATGTCCACGGCCGCGGCCAGTTCGGGCGTGAGTTCCGCGTCACCGCGCAAGGCGGCGTCGATCGCGGCGCGGAATCGGCTGCCGTCGGCGCTCAACGAAGCGATGCGTTCCAGCACCGCGCGCTCGTGCGGGGCGAGCGCGTCGACCACCGCGTCCCAGTTCTCGAAGCCGTACCGCAGGCGTGCACCGAACTGCGGGTTGTCGATCTCGTAGCGGTCCCCGGAGGTTTCGGCGCTGTCGTCCCGTTCGGGGTCGACCGCCTCGTCCCGCTGCTCGTCACGGCGGATCGGCCGTGTGGGTTCGTCCTGCTGCACGGGCGGTTCACCCTGCGGATCCACTGGTCGCCCGTGTGCGTCGCGCTCGACGTTCTCGGCGCCGCGGCGGAGATCGATGGTCGGGTCGTCACCGATGGCACCGGCCGGACCCTGTTTCGTGTCACCGTCGTCCGGCGGCACACCGTTGTCCGAAGGGTCGCCGTCCGGATCATCCGCACCAACCGGACTCGGAAGCTCCACCGTCGCGACATCGTCCGGTGACGGTCCCGGCGGCAGCTGGCCGGGGTTGTGGGATGGCAGCGGTGGACGGTTCGGCCCGGAATCGGGTCCGGGGCCCGGCGGCAACGGAGCGGGACCGTCGTCATCGGTATCCGGCCGCGGCGGCAGCGGAGCGTCTTTGGGCAGCGGGGCGGGCGCGTACCTGATGCCCTTGCGCCAGGCGGTCAACGGCGGCCGCACCGAATCCCAGTCGAAGCCGATGCGGACGGCGTACTGGTTGGCGTCGCGCCAGGACGCATAGTCGTTGGTGCGCAGGAAGTTCGACTCCGCCAAGGCGTCCTGCAGCATGAGCACGTCTTCGGCCGTCGCCTCGTCGCCGATCAACCGGAGCCAGGCCTCGGCCACGTCGGCGACGGCGTCCAGGCGCATGCGCGCGGGCGACCCGTCGATGGGCAGCGCCCGCCGGTACTCGGCCGCCATGTAGTGGTGCTTGATCTGCGCGATCTGCTCGCGGCTGAACGCCGGGACGGAGTTGTCCAAGCGCACCGCGACCTCGGCGGCGATCGCGGCCCGGTCCGGCTCGAGACCGAGCAGCGCCTCACGGATGTCGTCGACCAATCTGGCCGCGTCACCGGGCTGTTCACTGCGCAGTGTTCCGGTCAGGTCCGCGACGATGGCGCTGAGGTCCGGGCCAGGGTCGTCGGGGTTGCGCGTCGTCACCTCGCTGCGCGCCGACATGTAGTCCTCGACGACGCTCGCGATCCGATCCACGGTCTCCGCCGCACGCACCTCGCGCGCAGCGCCCTCGAACTCGGGGCGGGCGGCAAGATTGGCGGTGATGCGGTCGATGTCGCCATCGGAAGAACGGAACAGCCGATACTGCTCGGTGGCCCAGTTCTGCACCCGCTGCCACGCGCGCTGCTCGTCGGCCTGTCTCCTGTCGTAGCCCGCCAGCTCTCCGGGTGCATGCGCACGCTCGGCGCGCTCGGGCTCGCGCGCCATCGGCTGGACGTCGGCGCTCTTCTTCCGGAACCAGGGGTGTCCCTTGAAGCCGGGCGAGATCCGCCCCGGGTGCTCGGAGTCGTTGTACCAGGTGAAACCGAACAGCTTCGCCGGTTCCAAGCTCAACCGCATGAAGTGGTAGAAGACGTCGGCGAAGGGCAGCTCGTAGGTCTGGCCCGGGTAGATCGGATCGCCGCCCGGGATGGTGGGCAGCAGGCCCTTGTTGACGCCGGGTCCGTTGTCCACGAACGGATCCACCACCGACGCCTGGAACGGATTGGTCGCCCAACCGCTCACGCCCTCGGGCAGATCCCGCTCCTTGAACTCCTTCGGCGTGGTCGGGCCCTTGCGGTTGGTCGTCCACTCCGGGCGCTCCGGGTTGACCTCGTGCCAGGTCGTCGAATCCGGCTCACCGGACTGCCAGCGCACCCGGCGCAGGATCGGAGCGTCGTCGGGGCCGAGCGTCATGAATTCCCGCGAGGGCGAACGCAGCCGCCTGGTCGTCACCGGCTGATCGAGTTCGGCCACCAGTTCGCGGTACTCGATCGTCGTCTCCCGCGACAGCATCGCGCGCGCCACCCGCGAATCGCGATGGGTGGCCTCGAGCAGGGCGGCGTCATGGTCGGCACGTGGCGCGGCGAGCGTGCCGCGCGGTGCCATCACGATGATCCGCTGCGGGTCGCCATCGACGAACCCGACCCGGTCGGTGACCTGACGCGCGCCCTCCGCGGCGAGGAAATCGCGCCCCGCTCCCGCCAATTCGGCGATCCTGCCCTGAATGCGGGCGATGCGATTGTCGGCCTCGTTCACGCGCGTCGCGGCCTCGCGCAGCAAGTCGAGGTTGCGGTCGCGCTCGTCCATCAGGTCCACCCTGATGGTCCGACCGGCCACCTCCGCCAGCGCCTCGTCCAGCGCCTCCTCGGGCGACTTCTGCTGTGCGACGGCATTCGGGCCGAGATCGTCCTCGTTCACCCGCAAGCGTGCGGCGATATCGGCGCGCATCTGCCGCCACGGCTTGGACTCCAGCACCTCGCGGGCGCGCTCCCCGGCCAGGCGGTCGACTTCGGCGCGCACCTGCCGCGACAGCGGTTGCGGCTCCCCGATGCCGACCCGGCCGAGCGCGGCGATCCGGCGATCCACTTCCGCCAGCGCCGCCTGCACGCGGTTGTACCGCAACGCGGCATCGTGCAGCTTGAAAATCTGCTCGCGACGACGCGCGATCTCGCCGGGATCGAGCTGCTCGCGCGCCACATACCCGGCCTCTTCGCCGGTGCCGGCGATGTTCCTGGTTCCGCCGACACTCGCTTCCAGGTGTTCCAGGGTGCGCGCCAGATTGGACTGGTTCAGCGCCTGCGCGGCATCGCCGAACGGCAGCGGAAGATCACTGAACCGCGAATACCTGTCATCGCGCTTGGCGCGCCAGAATTCGCGTTCCCTGGCCAGCACGGCGCGTTCGCGCATCAGCTGCCGGTACACGCCCTCCGGTGTGTTCGACAGTTCGAGCTCGGCGATCTCCGCGTCGAGCTCGGCCACCGCCGCATTCGCCTCGTCGAACTCTCGCGCGGCCCGCGCCATGGCGTCGACGGACGACGCGTCCGATGCGTCGAGGGCCTCCGCACACGTCCGCCGGATGTCGTCCCGTTCCGCGCGCAGCGTCACAGCCTCGGCGCGCTCCGCACGCAGCCGATCCAGAGCCTCCTGGACCTCCGGCGGCAACGGAGCGGCCTCGGGCTGCCCGGCCTGCGCCTGCTCGCCTGGTTGCGCGGGCTGCGGCTGCTCACCCGGCCCTTCTACCTTCGACTGCTCGCCGGGCTGCTGTGATTCGGGGGCCGGTGCGCCACGGTGCGCCTGCTCCCCGTCGGCCTCCTCGTCTGCGGAATCCCTGCGGTGCTTCGCCTCGTAGGCGGGCTGCTCACCCGACTCATCCGCAGGCTGACCACGATGCCGCCCCGCACCATCACTCGATTCCAGCGTCCGAGGCTGTGCACCTTCGGATTCCGCTACGCCGGGCTGCGACGCACCATGCCTCGGCTCATAATCCTGCGCCTGCGACTCCGACTCGTCAGCAGGCTGACCACGATGCCGCCCCGCACCATCACTCGGATCCAGCGTCCGAGACTGCGCACTCTCGGATTCCGCGACATCGGACTGCGGCGCACGATGCTTCGGCTCGTAAGGCTGCGCCTGCTCCTGCGACTCGTCCGCAGGAAGACCACGGTGCTTCGGCTGGTACGCGTCGGGTCCGGCGTCGGACTCGTCCGCCGGGCGGCCGCGGTGCTTCGGTTCGGCCGTTTCGGGCTGCGAAACTCCTTGCTGCGGAGCAGCATGCTTCGGTTCGTAGGTTTCCGCCGGGGGCTGTGATTCCGCCGACTCACCACCGGACTGCTCAGCAACCCCCGATCGACTCATATCGACCGTCGGATCATCCTTCTCGGCAACAGGATTCGACGCAGACCCCGGCTCCGACTGCGGACCACCCGGCCACACCCTGGTCCGTGGATCCTCCCGCCGACCGAGATCGACCCTCGAATCATCCGCTTCGGCAACAGGACCCGACGACGACTGCTCACCACCTGGCCACACGGTGGTCCGCGGATCCTCCTGCCGCGGCTGCCCGAGCTGACGGTGAGCATCGCGCAGCGCCCGCTGGTATCGCTCCTCGGCCCGCTGACGCGGCGACCGGCCGCCCGTTCCGCGCTCCTCCGGTGCGGCGCCGGTCGGCCGGTCCGGGCCGAAGTCAGTGCGCCGGTGCGTAATTCGACCGTCGTCGAGGGTGGCGATCTCGATGTGGGTGACCACCACTCCCGGCCGCGCGAGCAGCGGGCGCAGCAGCGGGTACTCGGCCTCGAGCTGGGCGCGCACGTTCCCGGGCGTATGCCAGCCCACCACGACGATGCGCGGCGGCTCACCGGCCACGACACCGACGGTGTCGTCGATGCGACCCGCGCCCTCCTCGGCCAGCGCTTCGCGCTGCATGGCGCGGGCCAGCGCCTCGTCGAGCACCTCCACCTCGGACTCGGCGGCGAGGTAGCGCAGCGCGGCTCCGCGCAGTTCCTCGAGGCGTACGGCCTGCTCGGGATGCGCCCTCGTCAACCGGTCGATGGTGTTCGCCACCTGACCCGGGGCCGGGCCCAGCTCGTCGCGGGTGACCGGCAGGCCCGCCATCGCGGCGTCCCTTGCCGCGTCCGCCGCATTCAATTCCCGGACGGCGGCGGCATTCTCCGCCGCGAGCCGCTGGGTCACCCGGCGGGCGATCTCGACATCGGTCCTGCGCGAGGGTTCATCGGGATCGGGGGTCGGCGTCGGGGGCGGCCCCTGCGGGGGTACCCGGCCGCCGCCACCGTCGGCGGCGGGTTCCGGCCGCGTGGGTGCGCCCGAGCCCCCATCCCCGTGCGCGACCGTATCGTCGGCAGCGGAAGGCAGCGCGGCGGGCGGTTCGGTGGGACGGGTCGCGGCCAGCGCCGCGTCCACCCGCGCCAGCTCGGCGTCGGCGGCCTGCTGCCTGCGCGCGGCCGCGGCCAGATCGTCGAGCGCGGCGGCGCGCTCCTGCGGTTCGGTGGCGCGGTAGCGAGCCGTGGCCGCCTCGATCTCGGCACGGGCCGCGTCGAGTTGGCCGAGCGCGGCGCCACGCTCGCCGAGCAGTCGCGCGATCTCCAGCGGTCGACGCGCCTGCCGATCCAGTTCCGCGGCCCGATCGTTGAGCGCGGCCAGCATGTCGAGATCGGCGGCCCGCCCGTGTACCTCGGCGCGCAGTTCGGCCTGCACCTTCGCCAGTTGCCGCGGGGTGAGCCGTTCCTTCTGGTCGATCTTCCCGTCGCGATAGATCTCGTAGACCTTCTCGAAACGCTTGGCCTTGGCCGCTTTTTCCGCATCGGTATCGGACGGCTGAATCGGTTCGGGCAGATCGACACCGACGGTCCTGGTGAAATCCGGGTTCGGCGTCGGCCGCGGATCGGGCGCGGAGTTGTTCGCGCCGAGCATGCCGAATCCGTCGAGCACCCGGGCGCCGCGCAGTGCCTCGGCCAGCGACGCGAGATCGCCGACCACGTCGAGCAGGTGCGCGACGGCCTTGTCGTGTACCGGGAATTCGACATCGGCCAGGCGGGGGTCCACCGCGTCCGCGCCGCGCGACACCGGATCGAACGGGTCGAGCCGATTGACAGTGCGGTAGTACTCGGTGAGCGCATCGATGAGGTTCTCGCGCTCGGCCGGTCTGCGCGCGAGCTTGGCGATCGCCTTGTTCAGCCGCTTCGGATCGGTGCCGGTCCGGTCGGGGCGGTACTTCTTCTCGTCGTTGCGGTAGTTGCGCGGGAAGAGATCCCGGGGGAAACGGCCGCGCCGCCTGCCCACCCCGAGCCGTTCGGCGAGCCGATCCCGCGCTGCGTCGACCACATCGGAATCGATGCCACGCATGAGCGTCGCGTAGGCGACGAGGTCCTCGACGGCCTGATGCCTGCGGGCCGAGCCGATCTTGTCCAGCACGAAAGCCTGGGCAAGCCGCTCGGGTGTCAACTGGCCGGGCTCGAGCTTCAGCCGGTCGGCCAGCTGCGCGCGGGCGTCGCCGATGGTGTGGAAGTCATCGATATCCCATGCGGTGCGGCCGTAGTCGATGAGCGCTTCGATCTGGCTGGCCCTGATCTTGTTCTCCGCGCGGATCTGTTCCATCCGGTCGGACAGCACCTGCGGGTTGTCGAGATCGGACTCCGGGACGCCCAGACGATGCGCGAGTTCCTTACGCGCGGCCTCGATTTCAGTGCGAGACAGCCCTTCCAGTTCGGGCTTCGGCCGCGGGCCCTCTCCTTCGGTCGTCGGCGCCACCTCGACGACCGGGCGCCACTGTCCGTCCTCGTCGAGCAGGAAGGTCATGTCCAGCCTGCGACCGTCCACCAGCTCAGCGGCGTGCCGCACCCGCACGGGCTCGCTGTCATCGACCCGAATGGTGCCGTCGGGCGCGATCTCCGCTGCCCGGAACACCACGTCCACCTGACCGTCGTTGACGACCTCGGCGATATTCGGGAACGCGCGCAGCGCCGAGGCGAGCACATGGGCGTGGTCGAGGTGACCGTCGACCACCATCAGTCGGATCGGCCCGCCGTCGACACCGGGCAGCAGCCCGAGGCCGTCGGCATCCGGAATGAGGAAACCGCCGTCGGAGACGATCGAGGACCGCAGGGCCAGGTCGGTCACCAGCCGGGTGAGTTCATCGGCGTCGCCATCGGCACGCACGAATTCGCTGGCCAGTTCGGCGAATCGGGCGATGTCGTCGGTACGGGCATACACGGTGGCGAGGGCGTCGGCGAGCGCGCCGCGCGGATGCGCGTCGAGATAGTGGAGGTCGACCTGCAGGAGCTGGGCCCAGACGGCGCGCTCGTCCTTGATCTGATCGCGGCGCAGCGCGTTCACGAAGTAGCCCGGCTTGCCCTGGTCGATGCCGGGCTGGTCGGTGTAGCTGAGATCGCCCCAGTCGCGACCGGGCTCACCGCCGTTGTTGACCCCCTGCCAGTCCAGCAGCGTCGTCGGCCGGTCGTCGGCGTGCACGATCTCACGCAGGAAGCGCGTCATCGGGTCGTTGTCGAAGAAGCTGACTTCCTGGCTGAACGGGATGTGCCGGTTCTCCGAGTCGTAGCGCACGGCGGACTCGGCGAGCCCGGCGAGCGCACCGATCCGCCTGGCCTGCTGATACTGCAGGATTCGCACCGCGTGCAGGGCCGCTTCGCCGTCCAGGCCGGGATCGAGGCGAAGACCCATGTCACGGGCGGCTGCCACGAGCCGGTCCGCCAGCTCGCGGCGGCGGTCGGCGGCCCCCGCCAGCTCGTTCAGCAGATCGGCGAAGGTGCCGGTGGCTTCGGTGTTCGCCACCGGGATCTGCGGGTCGGGCTGCGGGAGCTCGTTGGTGGCAGCCTGCTGGGACTCGGGCGAACTCGCCTGCTGCGCCGCGTCGTCGCGCCGTCGCATCTCATCGATGCCGACACCGTGTTCCTTGCGCACCGCTTCGGCATCGGTGTCGTCGATCCAGGGCCGGTATTCGGTGCCGTCCATATCGCGGATCGGCTGGAATTCGGCGGCGCGGTCGGGAACGCGGCTGGTCAGGCGGTTCAGAATCGGGACGTACTCGCGGCTCTTCCACATCGTCGCGCCCTCTTTGAGGATGCGCGCCGGGTTGAACTTGATCTGGAGCACATCGCCGTGCCCGCTGTCCTTGGTGAGCGGCAGACCCACCGAGTACCCGAGCACCGATTGCCCGGCGCCGTCCAGGCTGGAGCCGGAGGGGTACTTCGGGTTGTAGCCCTGGAAACCGTCGCGGTAGGCGGTGTTCGCGAGGAACTTCGACTTGGGCTTGTCGATGGAGCCGGGCGGCTTCTGCGCCGCGTGCGGAGTCTCGACCTCCTTCGGGTTCGTCGCCTGCGGCGCGGTCTCCGATTCCTGTGCGGGCGAATTCTCCTGGCGCAGTACTGGATTCCAGGCGCCCGCGCCATTGTCGGTCAGATCCAGTCGGAAGGTCAGTCCCTCGAACTCGAACAGATGCTCGCGCCGGGCCGCCGGACGCGGCGCGGGATGTCCCTTGCCTTCGTTGGGCTCATCGGGCAACGGCGCGGGGGTGGGCGGCTGGTTCGGCGGCTTCCCCTGCCCACCATCGGCATTCGGGTCCATCGGGAACTCGGGCGCTTCGTAGCTCGCCGGTCCACCACGCTCGGGCCTGCCGTCGGGCCCGAGCCGGATGTCGTCGGCCTCGGCGCCGTCCCGCTCGACCCGATGCATCGCCGATTCGACTTCGGCGCTCGCCTTGCGACCGAACGGCAGTCGGCCCTTCATGCGGCCGAACATGCCCTTGGGCGGCGAGGTCTCGCCGAGATCGGCGGTTCCGTCGGTGAGCTTCTTGGCGATCCTTTCCGCCAGCCGGTCCGGGTTGGTATCGGTCATGCCCTGGAAATACTGGGCCAGCACGTCGGAGGCGAGGCCGTTCCGTGTCGGCGGCGGCACGCGCCAGCCGCCTTGGCCGTTGTTCTCGAGGTAGATCCACACCAGCACAGGGCCGAACGTCAGTTTCTTGCTGCGGAACCGCGGACTCGGTAGCGCATCGACCGGTTTCTGCGGCGGCTGCGGAATCTGGCGCGTGTGCAAGCGGTACGCCACCGCGGCGGGATCGGTCTCACGAAGGCGCGGATTGTTCTGCGCCGCACGGAATCCGATCTCCACCAGATCGTGCCGGAGTTCGGTCGGCCGCCAGGCCGTGCGGTTCTGCGCTCGGAATGCGAACCGGGTTTCCTGCTCGAGGTAGAACGCGTCCTCGCCCAACCGGAGGAACCAGTCGCCGAACCCCTCGTCGATCCTGCCGTCGGCCCGGAACGCCAGGTACTCCGAGAGCATCGACGCGACGGCGTTTTCCAGGGAGGGGCTGCGGAAGGGCCCCTCGACGATGTGGCGGAGAAGGTCGGTCGTCGACGGCTCGCCGGCGGGACCCGGCTCGACCTTCCGGTACCGAACACGGTGCCCGTCCCACAGGGCGTTCTGCAACGCAGGATCGTCGCGCCCCACCGCGCGCAGCGCGTCGAGGTGCCCGCCGTCGCGCGCGATCACCAGCAACTCGGGCGTGCTCGATTCCGGCTTGAACCGCAGCACGTTCGGGCTCAGCGGCTCACCATCGGGGCGCGAACGCAGTTCGTCCTCGATGACGCGCCGCACCAGATCGTCGGCGTCGGACTGGGCGATCGGGCCCGAATCCGCATCCGGCTGGGAGTCGACATCGGACTGGGAAACCGAGCTCGAATCCGCATCCGACTGAGCGTCGGCGTCGGACTGCGCAACCGGACTCGAATCCGCATCCGGCTGGGAGTCGACATCGGACTGGGATACCGAGCTCGAATCCGCATCCGGCTGAGCGTCGGCCGCGGTGTCGGACCTGAACGCGGGCAATCCCCAATGCAGTCTGCCTCGTTCGCCGGGATCGGCCGAGCGAGCGATGTCGAAGGTGACCTCGGCGTGCTCCGCGCCCACATTGTCGACGTATTTGCGGACAGCGGCGAGCCCGGCCTCCTCGGCGACCCACGCGGGCGGGCGGGCCTCGGGATCGCGTGACTGCCTGCGCTCGGCTTTGCGATACGCCTTGTCGTAGGCGTCGGTGTAGGCGGTTTCCGCCGCCCCGCGCGGGATGAATCGGCCGTCGGCCCGCATCTCGGGGAATCGCCGGATCTCGTCGGCGAGGGTGCGGCTGAGCCGGTCCCGTGCCTCCGGGCCTTCTCGATCGGGTGCGGGCACACCTTGTTCAGCGGAGGCGACATCGGCGTCCAGACCGCGGGCGCGATCCCACTCCGCCCCGGCGTACCGGCTCGGAGACAAACCGTCGATGCGGCCGCCCAGCGCATCGAGATTCGCACGGACCGCCCGCAAGCCGGCACGATATGCGGCCGCCCAGAGCATGTCGTAGCTGATCGCGTCGTTCTTGTAGAGGATCGGCGCGACGATCTTCGACGCGGCCGAGTACGCCTCGGCGAAAGCCCATTCCAGATCGTCTTCGATCAACCGCCCGTCCTCGCGCGGCCGCTTCGCACGGTAAGGCCGCGTGCCATCGTCGAGATCTCTCATACGGCGATGGTGGTATTCCATCGCGTACGCTTCGGCCAGTCGGTCCAAGGTCGCGGCGATGTACTCGTCGCGATGCCTCGTCAGCCGTTCCTGTTGCGCGTCGACACCGAGCGCGCGCTGTTCGGCCGCGACCGCCGCGCGGATCAGAGCACCGATCTGCCCGTGCTGCGAATCGCCGACCTGGATCACCGCGCTGGTGGTGAGCGGCTCGTAACCGAGTGACCGTGCGTCGTCGTCGGCATCCGGGCGACGGACCGAAAGAGCCAGATCGTCGGTGAATCGAATGCCAACACCGTGCCGCACCAGTGTTCGGAGGACCCACGGTGCGATTCGATCTGCTTGGCTGACAAGCTTTCCGACCAGAGAATCGTGGCGGCTGCGCGTCAACTGATCGAGGCCGGATCCGGCCGGGTCGTCGGGATAGGGTGAGGTGCCGTCGACCGCCGACTCGGGAGAGTCCGCCTGCTCGGGCCGCACGAACACCGAACCCGAGTCGTCGACCTGAATGCTCGGGCGGCGCACCGTCGTGCCGTCGGTGGTCCCCGGCCGCAGTATATCGCGGCCGACCGCGTCGGCGATCTCGCCCTCGAGCCGTGCCAGCTCACCGTCCAACCGCGCGTGCCACCGCGACAGGTCGACGAGCACGGCGTCGGCGATATCGAGGTCGGCGAGACCGGGCCGTCGGCTCGCGACGCGGCGCAATTCGGCGATGATCGCTTCCCGATCGGAACCGAGATCGACAGTGTCGGAAATCTGCAAACTCCGCCGGAGCCGCCCGGCGGTCCGATCGAAATCGAACCGAATCCGCGCCTGTTCCCGCCGGATGTCCGCGTGCTCGCGGATCAAGCCCTCGACCTGACGCGCCGCGTCCGGAGTGGACGGCACATATCCGTCCGTACCATCCGGAATGACGTTGCGCTGCAGATCATCCCATTCACGACCGGCGCTGTCCCGGAGAGTCGCGCCGCCGGGAGCGAAGTCCGGCGAGTCGAACAGATCGGTCGCCAGCAGTTTCTCGATGCCCGCCTCTCGCCCGATCTCACGCAGCTGCGTCTCGGTGAGGCCGTCGTCACCTCGCCTGGCGGAGTCGATGGCGGCATCGTGCGCGGCCAGGTACTGCTGCTCCAGCGCCGTCCGATAGTTGCGCGCAGGCAACGACTCGGACGGATCTGCTTCCGGGGTACCGAAATCCTGGTGGAAGAGGGCCTGCCTGCCGAGCGCGTCCGCCTCGGCGCGCAGCCGAGCCTCGACATAGGCCTCGCGGTCCATCGCCCGGATACGCGACGGCATCACCTCGAGCCGACCCGCACGCACCGCATCCGCCAACGCCGCCGCCCGCACCACCGCGGCCGCCTGCGCCTGCTGACCACGATCGCGCGCACCGACGACGACATCCATCGTCAGCCCACCGAAGGCATCGGCACTGCCCGGCTGGCTACCGTCGAAACGCACGCCCGCGCGCATGTCCGCCAGCAGTTCGATGGACGCACGGCCGGTTTCGCTCCCACTGAGCACATCCCAGACCTCGGCGAACCCACGATCCGGCGACCCGACGAGCCACCGGTTCAGCCCGTCGGGTGCAGGGCGCGTGGCCACCGAAACCGAGGGCGGGGCAGCAGCGGAGCTCGCGCTGTCCGGCACGGCAGCGTTGTCGTCCAGCTCGGGCGACAGCGGGCTGTCGGCGTCGCGGCCGAGCGTGTCCTCAGGCAGCGAGCCGTCGCCTATTTCGGCGGTCCCGTCGATAAGTCTCTGAGCGATCTTTTCCACCAACCGATCCGGATCGGAATCGGTCATGCCCTGGAAATACCTGGCCAGCACGTCGGTGCCGCCGCCGCGCCCGGTCAGCGGCACCCGCCAGCCGCCCTTGCCGTCGTTCTCCAGGTAGATGTCCACCCGGACCGGGCCGACCTCTACCAACCTGTTGATGAACTGCGGGCTCGGCAACGGTTCGCGCACCTGCTCGAGCAGCTGCGGAATCTGCCGCGTGTGCAGGCGGTAGGCCACTGCGGCGGGATCGGTCTCCGGCAATCGTGGATTGTTCTGCGCCGCACGGAATCCCACCTTGACCAAATCGGGCTTCAGGCGCACCGGCGTCGATACCCACCGATTCTCCATCCGGAACGCGAGCCGGGCCTCGTTCTGGAGGTGGAACCCTTCCTCCCCCAGCCGGGTGATCCAGTCGACGAACCCCTCCCTGATCCTGCCCTCGGCCCGGAACCGCAGGTACTCCGACAGGAATGTGTCGACGGCGTCGGCCAGCGAGGGGTTGCGGCGCGGTCCCTCGGCCACATCGCGGGAGAGCACGACCGTGGACGGGTTGCCCTCAGGCCCCGGCGCGACTTCCAGGTATCGAATATGGTGCCCGTCCCACAGGGCGTCGCGCAGCGCCGGGTGGTCGCGGCTCACCTGGTCCAGTGCATCGAGGTGCCCGCCCTTCGGTGCGATCACCAGCAACTCGGTCGTGCCCGACTCCGACTGGAACCGCAGCACATTCGGGCTCAACTGTTCACCGTCGGCGCGCTCGGCCAGCTTGTCGTCGAGGACACGCCGCACCAGGTCGTCGGCGACCGGTTCCGCCTGCTGCGCTGAATCCGGCTCGGGTACATCGGCAGTGGGGTCGATGCGCGGCGAGCCCCAGTACAGACCGTCCTGTTCGATCGAGTCAGCCGAACGGACGACGTCGAAGGCGATCTCGGCGCGCTGGGCGCCCACCTTCTCCACGTACTTGCGAACGGCGGCGAGACCGGCCGCCTCGGCGACCGTCTGCGGCGAACGCGCCTGGGGATCGCTCGCGAGGGCGCGCTCGGCCTTGCGATGCGCCTCGTCATAGGCCGCCGTGTACGCGGTCTCGGCCGGGCCGTATGGGATGTAGTGACCCTCGGCCCGTTTCTCCGGGAATCCCCGGATCTCGTCGACGTATCGGCGGGCCTGCTGGTCGAGCGCCTGCGGGCTGTCGTCGGCGACCGGCGCGAGCTCCGCTTCGCCCTCGGGCGCGAGATCGGGTCGAAGTCCACGGGCCCGGTCCCACTCCGCCCCGGCATATTCGGCGGGAGTCAGCCCGTCGATGCGCAATCCAGATGCCTCGATGGCCGCGCGGACGGCCCGCAGACCCGCGCGGTAGGCGGCGGCGTCCAGCATGTCCCGGCCCACCGCGCTGTTCTTGCCGTAGATCTGCTCGGCGATCTTCCTCGCCTCGGTGAACGCGTCGAGAAACGCCAGTTCCAGTGGATCGTCGATGTGCCGCCCGCCCTTACGGCGCGTCGGACGGGAGTAGTAGTCCGCTTCGCCGGCAATGGCGGCGGCGACCCGCCGGTACTGGAAGTCCATCGCGTACGCGGCGGCCATGCGGTCCAACTCGGCCGCGATGTAGTCGTTTCGGTGCAGCGACAACCGGTCCGGCGCCCGATCCGCGCCACGGGCATGCAATCCGGCCGCGACCGCGGCGCGTACCAGCGCCGCCACCTGAGTCGGCGCGCCGTCGTAGTACTGGAGGACAACGGTATTCGTCGCCCGATCGTGGACCGGCACCGGTTCGTCCCCGTCCGACCGCGCGATCATCGCGGCGGGATCATCGGTGTAGCGGATCTGCACACCATGCCGTGCCAGAGCGGCTGCCGCCCACTCGCCGATCTGCCCGGCGCCGCGCCGCAGATCGAACAACAACCTTTTGTTGCGCGGGGCGGTGAGGTTCTCCAGCCCGTCCGGTTTGGCGGCATCGGGGTCGACCGGCACGGTCCGCTGTCCGGACTCGGCAGTTTCCGGTGTGCTCGCGTCCGGTCGGCGCACGAACACCGCACCCGATTCGTCGAGATGGACACGGGGACGTCGGACCCCCTGGCCGCCGTCCTGGGTAGGTTGCGGCAGGTCGCGACCGATGGCGTCGGCGATCTCGCCCTCCAGCCGTGCCCGCTCGTCGTCCAACCGGGCATGCCACTGGGATAGGTCGGTGAGCAACGCGTTGACGACGAAACCGTCGCCGCCGAGCGCTTGCTTCTGCGCGATGCTCCGCAGTTCGGCGATGATCGATGCCTGATCGGATCCGAGATCGAAGTCGTCGGGAATCTGCATATACCGGCGGCGCTGCTCGACCGTCTGATCGAAGGAGAACTGGACGAGCGCCTGCGCTCGCCGGACGTCCGCGTGCTCGCGGATCAGGCCCTCGACCCGGCGCGCTGCCTCCGGGGTGGACGGCACATACTCGTCCGTCCCTTCGGGAACGACGATGCGTTGCACGGCATCCCACTCACCACCGGCGATGTCACCGAGACGCACGCCGCTGTCGGTGAGATACGGCGAGTCGAACAAGTCGGTCGCCAGCAGCGCCTTGACGCCTGCCTCGCGAGCGATCGCCCGGTGCCGCTCCACGTCCAGATCTCCGCTGGGCCGCCGGGCGGCGGCGAGGGCGGAGTCGTACGCGGCCAGATATCGCTGCTCCAACTCCCTCCGGTAGTTGCGGTCCACCAGTGATTCGGATGGGCCGACTTCGGGAGTGCCGAAATCCCGGTGGAACAGCGCCTGCCTGCCGAATGCGTCGGCCTCGGCGCGCAGCCGGGTGGCGATATAGGCCTCCCGCTTCATCGCCCGGATACGCGATGGCGTCACCTCGAGCTGCCCGGTGCGCACCGCGGCCGCCAACGCCGCCGCCCGCACCACCGCCGCGGCCTGCGCCTGCTGGCCGCGATCGCGCGCACCGACGACGATGTCCATCGTCGCACCATCGAAGCTGTCGGCACTGCCCGGCCGCCCGCCGTCGAAACGCACGCCCGCACGCATTTCGGCGAGCAGTTCGATTGCTGCACGGCCTGTTTCGCTGCCGCGGAGCACCTCCAAGACCTCGGCGTACCGACGATCCGGGACGGTGGCGCGCCACGAGCTCAGTCCATCGGGCTCGGAGTGCGCGGCCACGGGGACCGACGGAGAAGCGTCGGCAGCCTCGGCGACGATGTCATCCGCCGCGGAGTCGGCGGGGCTCGCGCCGTCCGGAACGGACCCGTCGCCGAGCGGCTCGGGTGTCCTGCTCGCACGTGGGTTGCCCCAGTGCGCGTCGTCGGAGTCGTCCGTGCGAGCGGCCCGCACGACGTCGACGATCAGCTCGGCGTTGTCGATTCCCACCTTGTCGACGTGGCGGCGGATCGCAAGCTCTCCGGCCTCTCTGGCGACCGATTCCGGTGGCCGCGAGGACTTCTTGCGTACCAGTGCCCGCTCGGCTTTGCGGTGCGCGCGGTCGTAGGCGTCGGAGTACACCTCTTCCATCGGGCTGCGTGGGATGCCCGAGCCCTCGCCGTCGGCACGCAGTTCACGCACCTGCTCGAGCTCCGCCACCAGGGCGTGGATGCGCCGCCTCGGCGGGGCGGGTGCGTCCGTCTCGGCGAGCGGCACGGCCGGGCCAGGGGTGATGCCGTGCGCGCGATACCACTGATCGGAGAACCGCTGGGTGAAGTTCCGGCCGTCGACTTCGGGCACCAGCTCGTCGAGGTTGTCGCGCACCGCCCGGACGGCGGCTCGATGGGAGGCGGCATCGAGCAGCTGGCCGGTGATCGCCGGGTCATTGCGGTAGGCCTTGGCGAGGACATCGCCTGCCCGATCGAACGCCCGGAGGTAGGCCTTCGCCAACGAACCGGCCATGGACCCGATCATGTTCCCATCGGTGAACTGGTGGTTCGCCGCGAATCCCAGCGCCGCGGCGTCGGCCTGGTGATCCAGCATCAGGTCGATGTACTCCGTGCGCGACATGCGGAGTTGCGGTATCGGCCCGTGGGGCGACGTGGCATGCAGCTCGGCGAGGCGGGCGGCGCGGACCAGCGCGACGGCCCGCTGGCGCGGATTGTCGCTTTCGCGCAGAACCACCGTGTTCGTCGACGGGTCGTAGGATTCCTCCAGCCCCACCTCCACGTGGTCCCGGCTGGCGGAATACGAGCGCGGTTCGGAGGTGTAGAGCACCCGCACACCGTGGCGCCGCAGCATCTGGGCCGCCCATCGACCGATGTCGTGGCGGTGATCCCCGAGCACCGCGGCGACCCGATCCGAGGCCTTCGCCACCAGATCCGCCAATTCCGTTGGCGCGGCGTCGTCCTCGAGACGAACTGCGCGCGCATCCGAGTCCGAAGGTGGCGGCGGCAGGTCCACATCCGCGTGGGCGTCGCCGTCGCTGCCGAGGAACACGACGCCGCCCTCGGTCACGTGGAGCGTGATCGGCTCCTCGGCGCCGAGATCTCGCCGGACCGCCGCGGCGAGGTCGTCGCCGAGCGCGCGGCGCCGCTCGGTCAGTTCGCCATGGCGTGCGGTCAGTTCGGCGAGCACGGCCAGGTCGATGTGGGCACCGATCTTGCGCGGGCCATCGGGCCCATGCAACTGCGCCGACACGTCCTGCCGATCGAGCGTGTCCGCGTCCCCGCGCAGCCGCGAGACATCGCCCAATCGCCCGGCCACGCGATCCCAATCCGCCTCGACCCGGGCGAGTTCGCGTTCGACGGCTGCGCGCTTCCTGCCGATATCCTCCAGTGCCCGCGCCGCGTCCCGCGTGGTCGGCGCGTATTCGCGCAGCCCGTCCGGTGCAGTGATGCGGTGCTGGGCGTCCCAGAACTCGGCCGCGGCATCCCGGTGGGCGCGTGCGGGTCCGGAACCGTCCGGTGCGTCGAATTCGCCGCTCGCCAGCAGTGCGTCGACGCCGACCTGCCGCGCTCGTTCGAGCAGAGCAGGATCGATCTCCGAATCAGGCTGTCGCGCGGCGATTTCGGCATCGAAGGCGGACAGGTAGGTCGCCTCCAGCCGCTGCCGCGCGGCCGGGTCGGTGACCGGATCGGCCGCGGTGTCGTATCCGGCCAGCTCGAGTTCACGATGGAACTCGGCCTGCCTGCCCAGTGCCAGCGCTTCGGCGCGGACGCGCGCGGCGATGAAGTCGGACCGATCCTGGGCGCGCACGCGCGAGGGCGTGACCTCCAGCAGACCGGTCCGCACGGCGTCGGCGAGCGTCGCTGCGCGGACGACGGCGGCGGCCTGGGCGGGATGGCTGCGATCCCGCGCCCCGACCGACACCTCCATCGTCCTGCCGTCGAACACGTCGACGGATCCGTCCGCGTCGAAACGCACGTCGGCGTTCAGGTCGCGCAACGCCGCCGCCGCATCGCGACCGACGGCACTGAACCCGAGCACCCCTTGTACATCGTTCTCACCGGGAAGACCTGGGCGCAATGTCCACGAATCTCGCAGTGCCCCATTAATTTCCGCCTGGTGATCAGCGTCGTGGCGGAACTCCGGACGGCCCGCGGGCGGGGTGGAGTGCTGGTCGTCCGAGGCGGCGGCGGGCCCGCCGTGCGCTTCCCGCCACGCCTGATCGTAGAACTCGGCGTTGGTCGGATCGGAGCCCGCGGGGCGATGCGCCGCTACGTGCGGGCGCAGCGCGTCGAAACCGGCCTGGTTCGCGATCCGATCCAATTCGTCGGCGGGGCCGCCGATCTCGTTCGCCGCGTCCTCGCGCGCCTTACGGTAGGCATCGAGGTAGACGTGATCGGTCGCGGTGAGTTCCACCGCGCCACGCAACTGCACGGCCGCGACGATCTCCCAGACGCGGGCCGAGGTCTCCTCGTCGATCTTGCGATCGACGTAATCCTGTCGCTCCGAACGCATCCGGTCACGGGCGTCGACCGCGGCATCCTGCCTGCCCGCGAACTCGGCGTGCATCGCGCCGCTCACGATCGCGCGCATGTGCTCACCGTCGGTGGCGCCCGCGTCGATGGCCAGCACCCGCCGCGAGGGGTAGTACCGCACCGGACCGCCGGAACTGTGCTCGATCGTGACGCCGTGACGACGCAGGGTTTCCAGCGCCCACCCGCCGACCGCGCTGTTCGACAGCGCCGCCAGGATCGGCTCGAGTCGCTGCCTCGTCGCGGCGGCGGCCAGATCCGGTTCCTCGACGACCCTGTCGGAGGATTCGAACACCCGCGGATCTATCGAGTCGACCGTGCGTGCTCGGACCTGGCCGAATTCATCGACGCCGAGCGAGATGTGCTCGAATTCGACCGGACCGCCGCGCATGAGCGCGCGAACCCGTGGATCGGCCGCCGCGGCATTGCGAAGGGCCTGGTGCTGGAAGGACTCACCGGCGATGACGATCCGGTTCGGCCTGCCGGGAGCATGGACGTAGTGGTCGCCGAGCGGGCGCGCGCCGGGAGCATGGGCGGCCAGCACTTCGCGGGCGGCCAACGCGGTCACGCGATCGGCCTGCTGGTCGAAGTCCGTCTGCGCGTTCTCCCGCCGCACCGTCAGATCGGTCAGGGAAAGCAGATCGTGCGCGGTGCGCCGCAGCTCGGCCAACCGCTCGGGCGTGATCGATGGATCGGCCATCTCGTCGCGAACCGGCCCGAGACGCGCGGTGAGCTCCCGGTACAACGAGTCGGCGTCGAGGTGCGCGGCGATACCGTATTCGCCCGCCCTGCTGTTCAGTTCGTCGGTGATGTCGACCAGATCGCGCTGCGCCCGGCCGCGGTCCACCGCACCAGCCCGCAAGGCCGCGGCCGCCTCCGGTGACGGTTCCCGCGTGATCTGCGCGTCGTAGAACCCGGCGTGATCGGTACGGGCGCTGTCCCATTCGGCACCGTAGTACTCGGCATAGTTCCTGCCGTTCGGCCAGACATGGGTTCTGATCTCGTCGATCAACGCCTCGGCCGCGCGGTCGTGCGCTCGACGCAGGCCGTCGGCATCGACGGATTGCGCTGTGCCGCTGTCCGATGCGAGCGCCGCGTCGAATGCCGCGTCGTAGATGTCTTCGAGGTAGTGCCGGTCGCCGAAGTATCCACCGAGCTGTTCGTCGGCGCGGAACTCGCGGGCGAGCTGGATCCACCGCGCTACCGCCGCCGCCTCCTCGGCGACCATGGTGCGGATGAACGTCGCACGGTCCATGCCGAGATGGCCGGACTCGCCGCGTACATACCGCTCGGCGTGCACCGACTCGTGCGCCAACGACAAGGCCTGACGCACCTGATCACGGGTGCCGGTGTACACCGTGGCCGTCAACGAGTCGGCGGCGAACCCACCGCTGCGCCGATCCGCGGCCGCCCGTTCGTATTGCACCCGTATCGACGAATCGTCCAGCACTCGAAGCACATCCGCGCCGGTCTCCGTTCCGCGCAACAACGCTCGCACCTGATCGGCGTGCGAGTCGAGCGAGCGGCCGATACGCACCGGCGAATCCGCCGTCGGCAGATACCCGGCGCCCTTTCCCCGGATGGGATGCACAGGGTTGCCCTGTGAATCGAGGATGATGGCGTACGTACCGTGCAACTCCCGCGGAATCGATGGCGGGAAGCCGTGCTCCTCCTCCTTGCCGGGATCCCGAACGGTCAAACCGTCGGTCCCCGGTCCGAGCGCATAGGCGTGGGCACCGACACCGAATTCGTCCAGGGGACCGGAATACTCGTCGATGACCAGCGCCCAGCCCCCTTCCGGGATCGCCCGGCGGATCGCGTCATGATCGGCGTAGGACCGCAGCTGGCCACCCGCGGCTTCCTGCACCTCCGCCCGCGACATGCCATCGAGCCCGACCGGACCGTTCGGCGGCTCGATCGTCGTGCTGCCGGTCATCCGCTTGATCAGGCGCAGCGCGAGTTCGGCGCAGCGGCCGCGGTTCGCCTCGGAGGTGTGCGGGGCGCCGACATCGGAATGCTCGACGAACTGCGCATCATCGGCGTCCTGATAGACGTCGGCGACATCCGGCGAGTCGTCATCCGAATGCTCGACGAACTCCGCGTCATCGGCGTCCTGATAGACGTCGGCGACATCCGGCGAGTCGTCATCCGAATGCTCGACGAACTCCGCATCATCGACATGCTGGTGGATATCGGTATCGGGGAGGGCGGTCGCGACCGTGCCGTCGGCAACCACGCCGTTCGCGTCGTTCCAATCCCTGGTGTAGACGCCGACGTAGTCGGTGATCCCACCGTCGTAAGTCTCGAGATACGTCCGGATCGCTGCCGCACCGAAGTCGAGCGCCGGGTCCCGCATCGGATCATCGAGGCGCCGCGGCCGCGACAACTCGGTCATCCGATTCAGGGCCCGACGCGCCATCCCGGGACGTGCGGCATCGCTCGCGCCTTCCAGATCGCCGACCGGAACGACGTGTCCACCGGCCCGCAACTGTTTGACGAACTCTGCCTCCAGCGCGTGCGCGCGGCTCTCCTGCCGGACCATCGCGTCGACGTAGTCGCCACGCTGCGTCGTCAACGGATGCGGTGACAATCCCTCCGCGGCATCACGCAAGTGGGCGGCGGCGTGCACCATGTCGATGGCCTGCCGGACCTCCGAGGTCCCGTAGCCGAGAACGAGCGTCCTACGCTCCGGGTAATAGCGCGGCTCGACGTCCAGTTCGTGCACCACGCGAACGTTGTTGCGCCGAAGCATGTCATCGGCCCACGCGCCGATCTCGCTGCTCTCCAGCAGATGCCGGACCCGCGCGATCCGATCCGCCGACATCTCGCCCGCGGAATCACCCGGCATCCCCACCGATACGGCGGGCTCGTCCTCGGAAGTCCAATTCAACGCTTCATCGACGACGTCGGGACCTGCGTCGCGACGAAGCGATGTCACCTCGACATTCGCGTCCGGCCCCGGCTCTCCGACCTCGATCAGCCGCAGATCCAGATCGGGATGACGCAGCGCGGCCTCGAGATCCGGGCGGCCCGCCAATGCCCCCGCGAGCGCGGCGCCGTGCTCGCGCTCGAGCGCGACGACGACCACCCGAGGCGGCTCTCCCGCGACCAGCGCGACGTGCGGGGTGATCGTCTCCGCCCCGTCGAGTCCGGTCTCCTCGAGTTCGGACGCGAGCACATCCCTGGCCACCGCGGCATTCGCGGCGGTGTCGGCACGGTTGATCAACTCACCCTGCAGGTGATACTGATCGCCGAGATCGGACAACAATCGAAGCTTCAGTTCACGTCCGAGCAGCTCGGCGCGCCGTCGCTCCCTCGCCGCGTCGGGCAGCATGTCCCGGCCGACATCGGCTCGATCCACACCGAGCCGTGCGGCCAGCTCGGCCAATTCCCGCTCGTTCGCCTCGCGCAGCCTCGGCAGCGTCTCCGCGCGCAGTTCCGGGTCGATGGTCTCGACGGTGTTGATGTAGAGACTGCTTGCGAGATCGTTGATCTGCCCCGCCAGCTCCATCCGACGCCGTTGGGCGACGACCCGCCGTGTCGCGTTCTCGGAGACCTCCGCCTCCACTTCGAGCGAACTCCACCCGTGCACATCGGACCCGCCGGTCATGACGTCGTCCCATGCGGCGCCGTAGTACTCGACGTAGTTGTTGCCATCCGCCCACCGATAGGTGGCGATGTACTCCGCGATGGCGGCCGCGCCTGCTTCCCGTGCGCGGGTCAGGATCTCCTCGTCGGTGAGGCCGAGGCCGGCGCGCGACGCCTGCGCTGCCCTGGCGTCGTAGGCCGCGAGGTAGCGCTCGGCGGGCCGGATATCGTCGTCGACTGCGTAACCGAGCGTGCGTAGTTCGCGAGCGAACTCGAACTCCCGTCCGGCCGCGAGGGCTTCCTCGCGGACCATCGACGCGATGTACTCGTCCCGGCCCAGCATGCGAATCCGATTCAACCGGTTGCTGGTTTCGCCGTCCCACGCCATCTGCGCGTGTACGCCTTCGTGCACCAGCGTCAGCGCCTGACGAAGGAGATCCCGTTCAGTGGCGCGGACTTCGGCGACAACCGATTCCGAGTCGTACGTGCCATCGGCGAACTCGCTGGTCATCTGGTGCCTGAAATCGACCGCGATGTCGCCGTCCCCCAGTACGGCGAGGATTTCTCTGCCTACTCTGGTCAGCTCCAGCAGCGAAGTGACCTGATCGGAGTGTGCGCCGAGCGAAAGGCCGATGCGCACTGGCAGATCCACGGCCGGGTGGAGGCCGGATCCGTCTGTCGCGATGGGGTGCACCGGAACGCCGCAGTCGTCGAACAGGATCATATGGGTCGAGCCGATATCGGAAGGCAGCCTCGGCGGGTAACCCCGCACGGTGCTCGCGCCCGCGTCGTACACCACGACGCCGTCCTTCTCGCGCCTGAGCACATAGGCATGAGCACCGACACCGTGCTCATCCACCGGACCGGTATAGGCATCGACCACCAAGGCCGAAGACCCCTCCGGCATGTCCAGCAGCGCCCGCGCGATCTCGTCGTGATCGGACACCGTGCGCAGCTGCCCACCCGCCGCGGCCTGCACCTCGGCCGCGGTCATTCCGGCCGGCCCGACAGCCCCTGACGGCAGCCTGATCACCGAACTGCCGGTCAATGCCTTGATCAACCGCAACGACAGCTCCGCGCAACGACCACGATTGCGCTCTGCCACCGCACGCGACGCGGACTCCGGCGACCGCCCACTGGCGGAACCCGAGTCATCTCGCTGCGGGGGTGCGTCGGCCAGCTGGGCGATGGTGGCGGCGAAATCACGGGTTTCCGCGCGCAGCCTGGTCAACGTTTCGGCGACGCCGCGATCGGTGGCGAGATCGACGGCGGACACTTCGAGCGCACCGGCCCAGTGGGCGAGTTCCGCGGCGCTCAGGTCCAGGTCGGCGGAGTCGATCGGGGACCGGATCGCGAGGGCGAGAGCCTCGATCGCGCCTGCGCGCAACAGTGTTCGAGCCTGCTGCTCGGCAATCGCCGCCTCGAGCAGTGCCTGAAGCGGCGCGTCGAGGGGCACATTCATCTGACGAAGCAGCCACGCCTGCGTCAATTCGGGCGGCAATGGTCGCGGTACAAAGGTTTCCGGTGATGGTGACGCGACATCGGGTCGCGATCCCGGATCCGGCGACATTTGCGGCGACGGCGCGACCCGCTGTGCCAGATCTGCCAGTGCCCGCAACGGATCCGCGGCATTGGACAGCGAATCCCCCAGCCCGAGACGGGTGGACAGATCGTTGACGTAAGCGCGCTCGGGGTCGGTCAGCGGATCCGGGCTCTGTCGCTCGGGTGTCCGCGTTTCGTCGAGGTGGCGCCGCAGCGCGGCCATCGGATCGGCGGGATCGCTCGTGCCCGCTCGCGGCGGCATCTGCCGATCGAGATCGTCGTTCTGCGCGCCGCTTCCGGCCGCGAGCCCATGCCTGCCTTCGTCGCCGAGCGGACGTGTGGCGATGCCGTTCTTGTTGTAGAAGATGCCCCAGGTGGCCTTCGCGTTCGGCACCTTGGTGGGATCGAACTCGAACGGGTCCGGTTGCCGGAGCGGGTCATACACCATGACCTTTTCGGTGTCGGCGTCCCAGTACATGGTGAACGCGTGCGCGCCCGGTTCGCCGTCGGGGACGCTACCGCGCTGCTGATTGATGACGATCACGGCGGACTTGCCGCGCATGTACCGCAGCGCGTCGGCGATCGCGTGCTGCCCCGTCCGCTTGCGTCCGGGCCCCAGCAGGTTCAATGCGGCGAGGCGCCCTCGCCTCCACAACGGAGTCAGCTGGGCATCGGCATGCCGCTCCATATCGCGCCAGTCCATGCCGTCCGGGCCGACACTGTCCGGCGCCGGAACAGTGATGGCGGGGTTGCCGGTGACCTGGGCCGCCTTCCACAGCGCCTGTGGTCCGCAGCCATTCTCGGTCACGTCCGGACGTGGCGAATTCGGTTGCGACGGATCGACATCCGGCAGGTACGGTGCCGTCCCCGCCCCGTTGGACTCGATATCGGACACCCGGTACATGGTGTCGACCGGAACCCCTCGCGGCGGCCTCGATCCCTGGGGTTCCGGCGCGTTCCACTGGTGGTAGAGCCCGTTGGTCTCATCGGGCACGAACACTCGCACGTCGTCGCCGAAGTGCTTCGACGGTAGAATCGGATCTCCCGGCGTGCCGACCAGCGCGATATCGCCGACCAGGCCCGACAACCGGCCCTTGCGGCCCGCGGCCGCCGCGACGTCGACACCGTAGCCGCCCGCGATGATCCTGACGGACGGCTTGTCCCCCGCCACCGCCCTGGTCGCGTCGAGGATCGCGATATCGCGCCGCAGCAGCTCCGCCGCCTTCTTCGCACGCCAGTTCACCATCGCCGATGCCCGACCCGGTGTGTCGTAACCGAGCCAGGCAATGGATGCCAGCGAGTCTCCCGCGCGCAGGCGGCCCGTGGCCGCGGCGTGCCTGGCGGCGGTGTCCTGGAGGACTGCGCCGAGATCCGCCACAGTCGCGTCCCTGCCCTGCACATGCAACGACACCAGCGTCGCCGTGTCCGGGTTGCCGAACGCGACGAGCGCCCTGCCCTTTCCACCGAAGGCACTCGGATCGTAGGCGAGCACGCGCACCGGCAGGTTCGGATCGATCCGCGCGGCCCGCAGTTGTGCCTGCCGCAAGTCGGCGACCGTGCGCCTCAGGTTGCGCAGTCGCTCACGTTCCTGGCGGTTCAGGCTGTCGCGTGCGCTGAGATCCGCGATATCCTGGGCGATCTGCAACCGGTTGGCGGTGTCGGCGGAATGCGAGTCGATGCCGGGTGCTCTGCCGATCACATCCGGATACGCACGAATCAGGGCGGCCCGTTCGGCGTCGGTCAGCGCGTTCCACCGCCGGGAGTTCTTGTCCGCCTGCGCCGCGGCATCGTCGTCGGTGGCGGGATTGGCGTCGGAATCGCCGAGCAGCAGATCCTGCGCACGCAGACCCGGCTCCATCCGATTCAGGATGGCGTCGGCCTCGTCGATCTCCGCGCGGGTCGCCTCGCGGCTGTCGTCGGGTAGGACACGCCGCGGGTCACGGGTGTTGGTGTTGTCGGAGTCCGCGTCAGAATCGTTGTCTGCGTCGGGATCTGTGTCGGCGTCAGGATCCGGATCCGCGTCGGGATCCGTGTCGGCGTCGGCGTCAGGGTCCGTGTCCGCATCGGAGTCTGCGTCTGGATCGGTATCGAGGTCGGCGTCGGCATCCGAATCGGCATCGGCATCTGCATCTGCATCAGCGTCCGTGTCGGCATCGGCATCGGCGTCCGTGTCGGCATCGGCATCGGCATCGGCGTCCGTGTCGACATCGAGGTCGGTGTCGACGTCCGTATCCGTGTCCGTGTCCGTGTCCGCGCCGGAGTCTGCGTCTGGATCGGTATCAGTATCGGAGTCGGCATCCGAATCGGCATCCGCGTCATCGGCGGTATTCGCATCGGGATTGGCGCCCGCATCGGCATCGGTGTCCGCGCCAGCGTCGAGTGCGGCGGCCGCATTGGCGGCGGAGTCCGCGCCAGCGTCGAGTGCGGCGGCCGCATTGGCGGCGGAGTCCGCGACAGGCACACTGTCGGGATCGAGATCCGGATCCAGATCGGGGTCGCGGTCGGGGTTCGGCCGCGTATCGGGGGCGGCATTCGAACTCGTGTCGGGCTCGGCAGCCGCCCGATCGCCGTCGGTGGTCGGGCGTGAACTGCTCGGGGCGGGTCCCGGTCGGCCGGGCGATGCGGGCGGCAGCGGGGGCAGCGCGAGGGCAGCCGGGGCCGGGTCCACGGCGTTAGCGTCGTCCTGATCGGCCGCGTCGTCCGTATCTCGCTGTCGAGAAATCGAATCCGCCGTGCCGTCCGGCGGTGTCGGCGCCGGGTCGGGCGAAACCAGGTCGGCAGGGCCGACCTGCACCTGCTGCTGATCGACGCTCGACGCGGCGGCCTCCGCGTCCGCCTCCGATCGGGACTGCGGCGCTTCGGAATCCGTGATTCGCGCCTGAACCGGTCCGGCCTGGTCCGTCGACGCGCCGGGAACACCGGCCGCCCGGGCCGGGCCCGCGCCGACCTCCGGCGAGCCCTCGCCGGTCGGCGCCGCGCCGACCGTATCGGGCGGGACGGCGCGCGTAGTGCCATCCAGCGCGGTGGAGTTCCCTTGTGCATGGGCGGGCCGGGAAGCACCCGACGCGGGGGCGCTACCGGACTGCGGCACCGGAGCAGCGGACGAGGTGGGCGACGAGGACGCCAGCGACGATGCGCCGGGGGCGACGTTCGAGGCCGTCGGCCCGGCGACAGCGGGCGTCGAACCGGAAACGGCCGCACCGGGGGCACCGGCAACCGCCGGCGCACCGGGCGTGCCCACCCCGACCGATCCGGCGTTCACGGGAGTGACGCCAGGCGTCTGCGCCGCGGGCGACGCTCCGCCGACAGCGGCCCCGGTCGTACCGGTACCGGACATGGGCGTCCCCGAATCGGTGACGCCGGCAGCCGAAGTTTCCCGGGTGGAGCCGTCGGCTACGCGGTGGCCATCCGCAGCTGAATTACCGTCCGGCGCAATCGAATCCGAACCAACAGAGGCGGGCTGACCCGTGTGCGCGGCGGTATCCGCGCCCGTATGTGCCGAGCCCCCGCCCGCTTGTGCGGAATCGGTGCCAACTTGCGCGGATTCTCCGCTCGGCGCGACCGAATGCGCGCCCGCTGCGGGGGCGCTGCTGTTCTGTACGGCGGAATCACCGGTCGAGGTGTTCGCATCACCCTCGTTGGCACCGGAATTCGCATTGCCTTGACCGGAAGTGGCCGGGGCAGCGCTCTGCTGGCTCGCCGCCGAGTCACCACCGGCCTCGCTCGAGCCCACCGGTCCGGCATCGGAAGTACCTGCGTTTCCGGCATATTGGCTGGTGTCGGCCGACGCCGGTGTGGTGTTCGGAGTTCCAGCACCACTACCGCCATTGGCATTGGCTCCGGCGCCATTCGCTCCGGCGCCGTTGGTCCCAGCTCCATTCGCCCCGCCGCCGTTCGTTCCACCACCGTCGGCACCGGCACCGTTGACGTCCGGTGCGGGAACCGGGGACGTACCGTCAGGTCCGGAGCCGGGCAGGGTGCCAACCCGGACCGGCTCCTGGTTGAAGTTGATCGGCCCGTTGTGCTGGGTCTGGCCCCTGGCACCATGAATACCGCTCGGCCCCGCACCGGAGAGCGCGCCACCGACGAATGAACGCGGATCCCAGTTCCCTGTCGCCAACGCCGCGACAAAAGCGCCGGCAAGACCCGCACCCGTACCAACGATCGACCCGCCGATGAACCCACGGACGCCGTTGTTGTTCATCAGACTGGGCGCGATCCGGCCCATCGCGCGGTTCAATCCGAAACCCGCACCACCACCGCCACCACCGGCCAGCGCGGAGACCCAGGCGTTCTCCCAGATCGCGCCCGTATCCCAGCCCTGGCTGTTCAGACCCTCGGCGATGACGATGCCCTGCACCGCCACCTCTTGCGCGGTGCCCTGGAAGACCTCGACGATCGCTTCCTGGACGATCTCGTAGACGACCTTCGTCACCACTCGCTTCGCCGCATCCGACAAGAAAGTCCTGGCGAGCATGCTGGCGATCCGACCCTCCAACCACCGCGCCATCTGCTGGAACACAAGCCGCGTCGCCGCGATCGCCCCGGCCTCGGCAAGCGGCGCCGCTGGGCCGCTGAAAAGCGCCAAAGCCATCTCGGCAGCCAACCAACCGAGAGAAATGATCGCGTTCAGGTGATTCGCATGAACCGCACCGGCGAAATCGTCGACCGAAATCGCCAGATCCTTGAACGAGTTGCCCATCAACTCGATCGAACCGTGCTCGGGCTTCCCGCCTTTGGGTGTGTCGTCATGAATCACCGCCCGCAACGAATCGGCGACCTGCTGCCCACCATCACCCAGCGGATACGCGTTGACCACCGCCGCCGCGGCGGTATCCGCCTCCGCTATCGCCTCATTGAGGATCTCATCAGCGATATCTCGCAGCGCCGCGGAAATCTTGACCACGTCGTCGGGATCGACGCGCGTGATCTCCGAACCCGCTACCCACTCGAGCCAAGCGAGCTCCGGCGGGATCGTCCAATAACCCATCGAAAGGCCGATTCAGACGTCACCAGGCTTGACCGGTGACGCTCTCCTTGGGATTCCCGCGACCACCGTGGTCGTAGCTCTCGACATCGGTGAACGTCATCGCCTCGTCCTCGGCGCGTTCCGGCGAACCGGGAGGCGCCAGCGAAACCGGTGGCTCCAAGGGAATCTCGGTCTCGATATCCGGCATTCCCTCGACGACATCGGACAATTTCGGCATCCGCGCCCGCTCGTCACGCAACGGCTCCGCGAGCGCCTTGCTCTTGCGGAACACCTCGTCGGCCGCCTGCTGCGCCATCTGGGTGACCGCCTTGGCGATCTGGTCGTAGCTCAGTTCGCCGACACGGTCGGAGAAGCGGGTCTCGATGACCACACCATTGGCATTCACCGTCACCGACACCGACTTGTCACGCGTCGTCGCGGTCGCGATCAGCTTGACCCGCTCCCGCTGTGCTTCCGCGATATCCCGCATGCGGCTGCGGAAATCCTCCAACAGCCCGGTGATGTCCCCCTCCATACGGCCAGACGTCATTTCACCCACTCCGAACTCCATGGCGGCGCCTGATCAGCCCGCCTGCCACCACTGCCGCTGTTCAGACCTGCTCGATTCGCCGCCGCGCCTCGTCCTCGTTCCGCTCGGCGACAACCGCCGCCTCGAACTGGCCCTGCGACAGGTTCGCCCACGACTTCGCCATGGTGTGGGTACCGTCCACCGCGCCCTGCAACCGCGTCGTCAACCCGTTGTCACCCTGACCCTCGACATATTTGCTGCCGAAGTTGTCACTACCGATAACAGCCAGCAACGTGCTCAGCTGATCGTGAACGCGATTGGCGACGCTCTCCAACCGGGCCCGAACCTTGTCGGCCTCGTACCCCGAGCTCTTCAGCTTCTCCGAGTACTGCTCAACTGACATAGCGCACCTCCACCCGGCCGATTCGGCCTGCGAATTCGTCTGCCACCGTGATCGTCCCGGGCGTCCTCACCATGGCATCGCTCCTCGTGTTCCCCGGGTAGTGAGACCACCGCTGGCTACGGTTCGAACTCCTCCGACGATGACAGTCCATAGCAACTCACCAGTAGCCTTTACGTGAACTTAAGACTTCGCGGGAGTAACGCGCAGATGTGTCGGGATGCCGTCGGCCGATAGCCTGATCAGCGCCTGATGACTTGCCGCACAATCGAGTTGGCACACACCCGAACCGTCTCGCCGTCGTCGCCCACACCCGGTCCGCACTGCCCGGAAACCGCCTGGCAACCAGTCGGGGACGCGAACCGCCACCCGTGGCGATCTCGCCGCCGGAAATGCCTGCGGCTCAGCCACTGCCGACCGCCGCCACCGCACGGTTGCGCGGCGCGTCCGCCTCCGGTGCACGACGAGTGCGATGATCACGGCATGCGAGTACTGGTGCAGCGCGTGACCGCCGCCGAGGTGCGGGTCGACGGGGAGGTGGTCGGCCGGATCGAACCCGACCCGCAGGGATTGGTCGCGCTGGTCGGCGTCACGCACGACGACACCGAAGCGACCGCGAAGGCCCTGGCGGACAAGCTGTGGCGGCTGCGAATTCTGAACGGCGAGCGTTCCGCGGCCGACCTGAACGCGCCCGTGCTCGTCGTCAGCCAGTTCACCCTCTACGCCGACACCGCCAAGGGACGCCGCCCGTCCTGGTCCGCGGCCGCGCCGGGCCCGATCGCCGAACCACTCGTGGACGCTTTCGCCGCGGCACTGCGCGCCCTCGGCGCGACCGTCGCGACAGGTCGATTCGGTGCGCACATGCACATCGAGCTCACCAACGACGGCCCGGTCACGCTGCTGCTGGAGGCCTGAGCACGCGGTTCGCGCCGAATTAGCTGGCAGCTAGCAGCCGGCCGGTTCGTTCCTGGGCGACGGCACCCGATTTGTGGCAGACTCTCCGCGAGAACAGATGTGGCCGAAGGAACGACCGTCTGTGAAAGGTGATGCGGGAGTTGGGGTCGCGATGGATCTGAGTGCTATCGAACGACAGGTAGCGGTCGATCGCAGTGCGGCCCGAGACCGAACGGTCGATTCCGAACTCCGATTGGCCACCTCGCTCGCCGAGCTCGCCAAGGCGCTGATCGCCACCAGGAACGATCCCGCCGCCCGCAGGGACCGCACCATCGAGGCTCCCGCACCGGCGCAGGAAGCGGTCGGGATCCGGTTGCACTGGCTGGCCGCCGGAATGGTCGAGGCGCGGTTCGCGGGCGAACTACAAGAGGCCCTGCGGATCTTCGAGCAGGTCACGCGGGACGCCGGGCGCCGCGATCTGGCCACCAGCACCATCCGCGGCGCCTGCGCCACGTATCGCCAAGTGGCACAGACGTATCCGCACGTAGCGGGCATGTGCGCCGACGGGCTCGGCAAGTGCGGCGTGTGGCTCGGCAGGCTGGACCAGGACGCGGCCGTGGCCGCCGTGGAGGACGCCGCACGGATTCGCGCCCAGCTTGCCGCGGACAATCCCGACCTGGCAGGCAAGTACCTGGCCAGTCTGAGCACGCTGTTACGCACCCTCATGGTGGGCCGCTCGCGCAAGCAGGCGCTGGCGATGTACCGCGAGCGGTACTCCGCGTTCACCTCCACCGGCATGTCGATCCGCCTGCGCGCGTGCGGGATTCGCGATCTGGACCTCACGCCGAAGTCCTACAACGCGCTGGTGGAACTGGAGTGCCGCACCCTGGAACAAGCGGGACGGCTGACGCAGCAGCAGATCGTCCGCAAGTCCTCCGGCGACCTGTCGACGGTGGAGGAGATCAACTGGCGCTTGGCGCTGGTCGGCCTGCGCCCGCTCGCGCCGGGCGAGGATCCGGAGCCGCCGTCGACGCCGGTCGAGATCGGCCCCAGCTTCGGCGCCCTCGGCGTGCGCTGCCCGGACCGGGACGCCATGACGCAACTGCGCGCCGCGATCATCGCGGCCTACGCCGAGGACGACATCCAGCTCGTCGACAGCGCCACCTACCTCAATGCCGACGACGAGGACTGGGTGATCGGCGAGGCCGAGTTCAACACCGCGAGCACGCTCGGCGACGACGTGGTGCTGATCGAGATGTCCTACGGCGGCTGGGTGACGGTGATGAGCCTGAACTGGGAACTCGCTCCGGTCGGCGGACATCCGCTCGCGCTGCGGCTTTCCCAGAACTGGCCGGTGGTGAGCGTGACGGCCACCACGAACATGTCCTACGAGCTGTGCCGGTACGAGCACGGCAAGGCGACGCAGTACGCCGCGCTCGGCCGCCCGGCCGGGCCCACGTCGCTCGACGAGCCGCTCGCGCCCTTGGACTTCGGCCTGTTGGCCGCCTACGGCGCGTCCCACGCCACCGAGAACAAGGTGCGCTCGGCGTTCGGCAATACGCAGTCCTTCGCGAATCTGACCTACTTGCCCGGCGCGGGCATCCGGCAGCTGCGCAAGTCGATAGCGCTGATCGACCATGATCACGTGCTGTTTTTCCGCAAGACAGGGCAGAGCTGAATCATCCTCCGCCCCAGTATGTTCGGTGAGCCGACAGCTGCCGTCCGCGGGGCCGCGCGGTCCGGCTGCGGCTTCCGGCAGCGAGATTCGAGTAGTTCGCTACTCGGGAACCGGCCCCCGCACGGAACCTAGTCTGACTGCATCGTCAGAGAGTTCCCAACGAGCCGGGGAGGTACCGAACAGAACCGCCGAATCCGCTGCACGGCCGAAGGTCTCGGCTAAGCGCACAAGGCGCGGGTGCAAGGAACGACGTCACCGATCCAGCGGCGAAGCTGGGTATCGTCGGGCGACTCCGGCCAGTACACGAAGGTGTCGAAGCCGGTCGTCACGGCGAGATCGACCAAGATGCGGGCCCAGCCCGCGGCGTCGGTGCGAATCGGGTCCTCGCCGCGCAGGCGCACCGGACCTGGCGCGTCGGTGATCGTCCCGACCAGCTGCGCCATGCGGGTGATGTCCGCCGGGGAACGCCCGGCGTCGACGGCGGACGCGGAGATAGTGTCTTGCGCCCCTTGCCATTTCTCGTAGGGCAGATAGTGCGGGATCGGCGCCGCCCAACCGTCGGCGATCCGTCCGGTCAGCGCGTTGGCCTTCGGACCGACGCTGCCGAACCAGATCCCGACGGGATGTGCCGGTGCGGGGCCGGACTGCACGTCGTGCACGGAATAGTGGGTGCCGTCGACAGTGGCCTTGGCGCCGGGGCGCCACATCGCGCGGATGATCTCGGTGGCCTCCTCCAGCGCCAACAGCGCTTCGGGATTCGTACGGTCCGGGCCGCCCATGCCCTCGATGGCGGGCCAGAACGCGCCCGCGCCGAGGGCGAGTTCGAACCGTCCGCCGCTGAGCAGATCCAACGTCGCCGCCTGCTTGCCGAGCATCGCGGGCCCGCGTAGCGGAAGGCTCGCTACGTCCGGGAAAACCCGCAGCCGCTCGGTTTCCGCCAGCACGGTGGCGATCAGCGCGAAGGTGTCCACCAGCGCGCCAGAGTAGGGGTGATCCTGGATGCCCAGCAGATCGAGCCCTGCCGCGTCGGCGATCTTGGCCAGCTCACGGATCTGTTGCAGTTCAGCGGCTTTGGGCGCGAGTTGAATCCCGAAGCGCAACGTCACGACGTGCTCCTTGTCTCTGGGCGAGATGTGGCGGCTCGCGGAAAAGCGAAACGGCGGCCCCCGATCCTATCGGGGGCCGCCGTGCGAAACTTTCGCCCTACTCCGGGCGCAAGGTGAGGATGCGCGGGCCGTCCTCGGTGACCGCGACGGTGTGTTCCCAGTGGGCCGCGCGGCTGCCGTCCAGGGTGACCACGGTCCAGTCGTCGTCGAGCACCTTGGACTGGGTGGTGCCGAGGGTGAGCATGGGTTCGATGGCCAGCACCGAGCCGACCACCAGCTTCGGGCCCTTGCCTGGTGCGCCCTCGTTGGCCAGGAACGGGTCCATGTGCATCTCGCGGCCGATCGCGTGCCCGCCGTAACCGTCGACGATGCCGTAGGCACGGCCGTGCAGTTCCTCCGCGGCGCGGGTGCCCATCTCGATGGCGTGCGACACGTCGGTCAGCCGGTTGCCCGGCAGCATGGCCGCGATGCCCGCCTCCATGGACAGCCGGGTGGCCTCGCTCAGCAGCCGATCGGCCTCGATGATCTCGCCGACCCCGAAGGTCCACGCGGAGTCGCCGTGCCAGCCGTCCAGGATGGCGCCGCAGTCGATCGAGACGAGATCGCCCTCGGCGAGGATCTCCTGCGCGGTCGGAATCCCGTGCACCACACGATCGTTCACCGATGCGCAGATCGAGGCCGGGAAGCCGTGGTAGCCCTTGAAGGACGGCACCGCACCGGCGTCGCGAATGGTCTGCTCGGCGACCTCGTCCAGTTCCAGGGTCGACACCCCGGGCTTGGCTGCCGCGCGCACGGCGACGAGAGTGCGGCCTACCACCGCGCCCGCCGCCGCCATGGCGTCCAGCTCACCTGCGGTGCGGAACGGCACCACCTTCTTGCTCTTGTTGCGCCCGAAGACCATGACGGCTCAGCGCTTCCGAGACAGGGACATCAGTGTCCCAGCGCGCGCAGCGCGCGGCCGTTGACCTCGTCCACCTCGCCGATGCCGTCCACCGTGACGACCAGGCCGTCGTAGTGCTGCAGCAGCGGCTCGGTCTCCTCGCGGTACACCCGGAGCCGGTTGCGGATCACGTCCTCGTTGTCGTCGGCGCGGCCGCGCGCGAGCATCCGCTCGACCACGGTGTCCTCCGCCACGACGAAGCACAGGACGGCGTCCAGCTTCTTGTCCATGTCGCCGAGGATCTTCTCCAGTGCCTCGGCCTGGTCGATGGTGCGCGGGTAGCCGTCGAGCACGAAGCCGTTCACGGCGTCCGGCTCGTTGACCCGGGCCTCGACCATGCGGTTGGTCACATCGCTGGGCACCAGGTCGCCCGCGTCCATGTACTTCTGCGCTTCGCGACCCAGCGGAGTCTGCTGGCTGATATTCGCGCGAAACAGGTCCCCTGTGGAGATGTGCGGGACGCCCAGCTTTTCCGACAGCAGGACGGCCTGGGTGCCTTTGCCGGCACCCGGCGGACCGAGCAGTACAACTCTCACTTGAGGAACCCTTCGTAATTTCGATTCATCAGCTGGCTTTCGATCTGCTTCACGGTGTCCAAGCCGACGCTCACCATGATCAGCACCGATGTGCCGCCGAACGCGAAGTTCTGGAGACCACCGGGACTACCGATACCGAGGAACAAGTTCGGCAGGACGGCCACCACACCGAGGTAGATGGAGCCGGGCAGAGTGATGCGGCTCAGGACGAAGTTCAGATAGTCGGCCGTCGGCTTACCGGGACGATACCCCGGGATGAAACCGCCGAACTTCTTCATCTCGTCGGCGCGTTCCTCCGGGTTGAAGGTGATCGCGACATAGAAGTAGGTGAAGAACACGATCAGGCCGAAGTAGATGGCGATGTACGCCGGGTTGCTCGGGTTCACCAGATACTTCTGGATTATCTCCTGCCACCAGCTCGGATCGGGATCGCTCTGCGATCCCGTCAGCTGCACGACCAGGTTCGGCAGGTAGAGCAACGACGAGGCGAAGATCACCGGGATCACACCGGCCTGGTTGACCTTCAGCGGCAGGTAGGTCGAGGAGCCGCCATACATCTTGCGGCCGACCACGCGCTTGGCGTATTGGACCGGAATGCGGCGCTGGCCCTGCTCGACGAAGATGACCGCGACGATGATGGCGAAGGCGGCCACACACACCAGGCCGAACACGAGGCCGCCGCGGCTGTCCAAGATGGACCTGCCTTGAATCGGTAGTTGCGCCGCGATACCGGCGAAGATCAGCAGCGACATACCGTTACCGACGCCGCGCTCGGTGATCTGTTCGCCGAACCACATGACCAGGGCGGCTCCCGCGGTCATCACGAGCACGACGATGATCATGCCGAAGATGCTGGTGTCGGCGAGAATGTCTTTCTGGCAGCCCTGGAGCAGCTGACCACGCGCCGCGAGCGCGACCAGACCGGTCGCCTGCAGGATGGCCAGCGCGATCGACAGGTACCGCGTGTACTGCGTCATCTTCGTCTGGCCTGCTTGGCCTTCCTTGCGCAGTTCCTCGAACCGCGGGATGACGACCGTGAGCAGCTGAATGATGATACTGGCGGTGATGTAGGGCATGATGCCGATCGCGAAGACCGACAATTGCAGCAGCGCACCACCGGAGAACAGGTTGATCAGCTGGTAGATGCCTGCGTTCTCACCGCCGGAGACCAGGTCGACACATTCCTGGACGGCCTTGTAGTCGACGCCGGGCGACGGCAACGCGGCACCCAGGCGGTACAGCGCGACCAACCCCAGCGTGAAGAGAATCTTCCGCCGTAAGTCCGGAGTCCGGAAGGCCGATACGAAGGCGGAAAGCACTGATCCTCCTGGCGCGAACGACATGGTCATGACATGGCAGTTTCAGCTTTGCCCGATTCCCTGACGAACAGGGGGACGCCGAAAGCCATGACGTGGCTTGGCAGACAACACTTGAACTCTAACAGTGGCACCGGACGAGCTCATCACTCGTCCGGTGCCACTGCTTGCAGAGTACCGTCAGCCCAGCTCGGTGACAGTGCCACCGGCCGCGGTGATCTTCTCCTTGGCGGCGCTGGTCACCTTGTCGACGGTCACCTGGACCGCGACACCGATCTCGCCGTCGCCGAGAACCTTGACCAGCTGGTTCTTGCGAACCGCGCCCGCGGCGACCAGCTCGGCCTTGCCGATCTCGCCGCCCTGCGGGAACAGCTCGGCGATCTTGCCCACGTTCACGACCTGGTACTCGGTACGGAACCGGTTCGTGAAGCCCTTGAGCTTGGGCAGCCGCATGTGCAGCGGCATCTGCCCGCCCTCGAAGGCGGCCGGGACGTTCTTGCGCGCCTTGGTGCCCTTGGTACCACGGCCCGCGGTCTTGCCCTTGGAGCCCTCACCGCGACCCACACGGGTCTTCTCGGTCTTGGCGCCCGGGGCGGGACGCAGGTGGTGCAACTTGATGGTCATGTCAGACCTCCTCAACTGTCACGAGGTGGCGCACGACGTTGATCAGCCCGCGGTTCTGGGCGTTGTCCTCGCGGACCACGGACTTGCGGATACCACGCAAGCCGAGGGTGCGAAGGCTGTCCCGCTGATTCTGCTTGGCGCCGATCGAACTCTTGATCTGGGTCACCTTGAGATCTGCCATTACCTGGCACCTCCAGCCGCCTGAGCGCGCGCACGCAGCATGCCCGCAGGAGCGACGTCCTCGAGGGGCAGGCCACGACGGGCCGCGACCTCTTCGGGGCGCTGCAGCATCTTGAGCGCCGCAACGGTCGCGTGCACGACGTTGATGGCGTTGTCGCTACCGAGCGACTTCGCCAGGATGTCATGAATGCCAGCGCATTCGAGCACGGCACGAGCCGCGCCACCGGCGATCACACCGGTACCGGGCGAAGCCGGACGCAGCATGACCACACCGGCCGCCGCCTCACCCTGAACCGGGTGGGTGATGGTCGAGCCGATCATCGGGACGCGGAAGAAGCCCTTACGAGCCTCCTCGACACCCTTCTGGATGGCCGCGGGAACTTCCTTGGCCTTGCCGTAGCCGACGCCGACCAGACCGTTGCCGTCACCGACGATCACCAGGGCGGTGAAGCTGAAGCGACGACCACCCTTCACGACCTTGGAGACGCGGTTGATCGCGACGACGCGCTCGAGCTGGTTCTTGTCGGCCTGCTGGTCACGACGGTCACCACCACCGCGACGATCGCGGCCACCGCCACGGCCGTCGCGGCTGTCGCCACCACCGGCGGCACCATTCTGCTGTCCGGCGGGTCCGCTGCCGCCGTCACGCCTCTGACGTCCCGGCATCAGACGTTCCTTCCGTAAATGTTTGCAGTCATCAGAACTTCAACCCGCCTTCGCGAGCGGCATCGGCCAGCGCGGCGATGCGGCCGTGGTAGTCGTGGCCACCACGATCGAACACGACAGCATCGACACCGGCCGCCTTGGCGCGGGCGGCGATCAGCTCGCCGACCTTCTTGCCCTTGGCGGTCTTGTCGCCCTCGACCGCCCGCACGTCGGCCTCGATCGAGGACGCCGCGGCGATGGTCTTGCCGAGCGAGTCGTCGATCAGCTGCGCGTGCAGGTGGCGCGAGGAGCGGTTGACCACCAGGCGCGGACGCTCGGTGGTGCCCGCGACCTTCTTGCGCAGGCGGAAGTGACGACGCGTCTTCGACAGACGACGCGCGGTCGACACGTCCTTGCCCAGCGGGATGCGCTTGGCCTTCTGGTTTTCGGTTTGCGCCATGATCACTTACCCGTCTTTCCGACCTTGCGGCGAACGACCTCGCCTGCGTAGCGGATGCCCTTGCCCTTGTACGGGTCGGGCTTGCGCAGGCCGTGGATGACCGCCGAGATCTGGCCGACCGCCTGCTTGTCGATTCCGGACACGGAGAACTTGGTGGGCGATTCCACCGCGAAGGTGATGCCCTCGGGCGCCTCGATCGGCACCGGGTGGCTGTAGCCGAGGGCGAACTCGAGGTTCGAGCCCTTGGCCGCCACGCGGTAACCGACGCCGAAGATTTCCATCTTCTTCTCGTAGCCCTTGGTCACGCCCTCGATCATGTTCGAGATCAGCGTGCGGGTCAGGCCGTGCAGCGAGCGGTTGCGGCGCTCGTCGTTCGGGCGAACGACCTCGAGCTGGCCGTCTTCGCCACGGGCGACGGTGATCGGCTCGGCGACCACGTGCGAGAGGGTGCCCTTGGGACCCTTCACCGACACGTTCTGGCCGTCGATGTTCACCTCGACACCGGACGGGATTGTGATGGGCTTCTTACCAATGCGCGACATTGTCCTGACCTCCCTTACCAGACGTAAGCGAGGACTTCGCCGCCCACGCCGCTCTGTGCCGCCTGCTTGTCGGTGAGCAGACCCTGCGACGTGGAGATGATGGCCACGCCGAGGCCGCCCAGGACCTTGGGCAGGTTGGTGGATTTCGCGTACACACGCAGACCGGGCTTGGAGACGCGGCGCACGCCGGCGAGGCTGCGCTCACGGCTCGGGCCGTACTTGAGGTCGACGATGAGCGTCTTGCCCACCTGCGCGTCCTCGGTCCGGTAGTCGGCGATGTAGCCCTCACGCTTGAGGATCTCGGCGATGTTCGCCTTGAGCTTCGAGTGCGGAGCCTTCACCTGATCGTGGTACGCCGAGTTGGCGTTGCGCAGACGGGTCAGAAAGTCTGCGATCGGATCAGTCATGGTCATAGTTCGACCTCGACACCTTTCTCGCTGCGGTTCCCATACAGCACCCGCGCGCCCGGAAGCGCGCCGATGGTGGGCCTACAACAATTCGGCTGGTCCGGTCGGCAACTGCCGACCGGCGGGGTACGTATCGACCGGGCGCACCGCACGCATGCGGACATGAGGGTGCCCAGGCAACCGCTCTAGTGTAGGCAATGGGCTGACCAGGACAAAATCGGGGTCGAACGACGGATCACGGCAGAAACCGAGCCGTACACGTGCCACCATACGCAGATGCCGCTGAAACGCGTCGTGGTCTATGTCGACGCCGACGACCTCGCGACGATCGAGAAGGCCGCCGAAAACACCCAGGTCAGCAAACCGGACATAATTCGGGACGCCATTCACCTGGCTGCCATGCGCATGCGGCGCCGCTCCGAGCCCTTACGGCTACGTCGCTTCGCCGGCGGCGACCCGACCCTGGCTGATCGGGTTGACGAAATCCTCGCCGAAGACAGCACGCAGAGGACTCCACTGGCACCGGAATAATCATCGCGGACACCTCGGGGCGTCCTTGCCACTTTCGACAAGCCCTTGCACCGCTGACATCGCACAAGGCGTTCCAGGTCCTCCCGGACGACCTCTAGCGGAAAAAGAGAACAGCGCCATGGTGGCCGCCACGGCGCCCGCCCCGGCCGGGGCATTCACAGGTTCTTCACAACAATCCCGACGGCGTTTCAAAGGATTGCGCGCGGATCATGCTTCTCGAGGCCCTCTCGAGAATGAGAGGGGTGACGGGATCTCGACCAACCCTGAATCGAACCTTGGCCGAGCACGGGGCGGTGAGATAGATCGACAGACGCAGGAGCCATCATGACACTCAGGCCCTCGCCGAATGCTCGCGAGATCATCACTCCCGGCTTCATTCTACGAATGCACCGACCGCGCTGGACCAGCAGCGCACTTGCCCTAACCGTGGTCGCTGAGACAACATACCCTTCCGCCACGGTCCAGGCCGGAACGCATTGGTGCGCAATGGTATTCACTGCCATCGTCGCCACTGAAGTCACGTGGATGGCGCTGGCGCACACCCGGAATTGGCTCGGCAAGTACGTCATCGTGATCAAACTCGCGGGTGACTGAACCAATCATTTCCCTCCGATCCTGCGATGGATCGAGCTCGAATCTGAACAATCGCAGGGCAATCGAACGCACAAGGGCACGGGCTCGTTCGAAGTCCGTGCCCTTGCGCGGTGTTGCGCTATTCGGGCGCGGCTCACCAGCAGCTCCTGTGCACGCCCGACAGCCCGTCGAGCAGGTCTCGGATACTCTGGAGCTCAACGGAACCCAAAGGGGGGTCATACACCGCGGGCCGAAGACCGTTCTCCCGAACCGCTTTCCACACCGGCGGTTGCTGCTGCGCGACACAGTCGTCGACAGGCTGATCAACCGTGCGCTCGCCGCAGGGCTGGTCGGCATGCTGCTGCGAGAATCATGGTTCGAGCAAGCCCTGACCTCGGCACTTCCCGGCGACGAGGACACCGTGGTGAACCTCGCCCGGCAGCTCTCTTTCGGCGCGATCCTGCTCGTCGTGTCCGACATCTACGGCATCGCGAAGTTGTGGGATGGTGCGGACCCGGATCGCGCCCGGCAACGACAGCGCATCTACGACCTGGTCGCTGCGACAGCCACCGTCATCATCCTTGCCGCCGGAACACCGGCCCGGCGCGCGAACCTACTGGTGGATCAGCTTCTCGGCTGGCCTGCCGTCGCGCTCTGGCTTGCCTTCTGCCTGCCCGTGGGCATCACCGCCGTCCTCGTCGGCAGGATCTGCCTCAGGGAGATGCTGACCGGAGACATCACCCGCCGCGAGCGTGTGGTCTTCGTCGTCATCTTCTGCACCGCCGTCGTCGCGGGGCTCGAGTGGGCGCCACCGTCATCGAGACATTCGGATGCGTGCTGGCAGATCAGCCGGTCCTCGATCCCGAGATGCATCGCAAGGCCTGGTCCTTCGCCACCGCGATGTTCGTCGCGGTCGGCGTCTCGGCCATTCCCCTGATCAGCACGCTCACCACGCGCCTCGGCCACGATCGCACCGGCCGTAACCTCCGCAGACTGCGGCCGCTGTGGACCGACCTCACCGCCGCCGTACCCGAAGTCGTGCTCGACACCACGGCAGGCCGGGGACAACAGGACCCCGCCATCCGGCTCCACCGCATGACAGCGGAGATCTGCGACAGCCTGCTGCACCTGCGCCGCTACGTCACCATCGACGATTCCGACTACAAGGATCCGCAGGCCTATACCCGCCGCATCGCCGAGGCCATCATCGCCAAGAACGCCGGTCGACCGCCCGTCCACAGCGCCGCGAAACCCAAGAACCGAGCGCAACCCGACGCCCGGGACCTCGATGCCGAGCTCCACATACTGCTCGCGCTCGCCAACGCATGGCCGCAAGCACGCGGCGCTCGCACCTACGGTCGGCGGCGCGACACGTCGCAGGCTCGATAAGGAGTTCCCATGGCAGTTCGCACGCCCTCGACCACCGAGCCCAGAGCTCCCCTACCGCATCCGCGGTGGCGGTTGCCGATGATCGGCGATCTGCTCACCACCGACCCGCTCGAGCCCACCCAGATGTCGATGCGTGACGCGCAGGCGCTCGGGCCGATCTTCGAACGCCGGTCCTGACGCTGCAGGCCCACCGAGACACGGCTGTGTGAAGCCAGGACGCCGAGAAATTCGATCCGGACCGCTGGCTGCCCGGCCGCCAGCGCGACCAACGCGCCTACAAGCCCTTCGGCACCGGGCTGCGCGCCTGCATCGGCCGCCAGTTCGCCTACCACGAACTGATGCTCGCCCTGGCCCACCTCCTGCACGAATTCGACTTCGAGCACGACCCCGGCTACAAGCTCGACATCAAGGAGCAGATCACGCTCAAGCCTTCGGGATTCGAGCTGCGGTTCGCCTCGCGCCAGCTGAAGGCTCAGCACTTCACCATGTCGGCGCTGGTCAATGCCGTATAAGCGGTTGTCAGACGCGAGCTCGATACTACGATGAGGACATGTCGAGTCCGCGGATCGAACGGCCGGATCTGCCCGAGTACATGACCTGGGAGGAGCTCGAGCAGTTGCCTGAGGAGATCGCCGGGCAGATCGAGCTATGGGAAGGGCGCGTCGTCTGGCTGCGTCGCGGGCCCGCGGAGCATCAGGAGTTCACGAATCTTCTATGGAGCGGGCTGCGTCGTTGCGCACGCGAGGACATGGCCAGCGGGCCGGAGCGGTACTGGCGGGTCCACACCGAGACCAACGTATTCCTTGGTCGCACAGGCAAATCCGACTTCGTGACACCGGACTTCCTGGTGCACCGCTGTCTGCCGAGGCCCTACCAGGATGTCCGCGCCGAAGACGTGCTCTTGGTCGGAGAAGTCCTTTCGCCGTCGAACACGCAGACCGACATGGAAGCCAAGAAAGCTCGCTACGCGCAAGCCGGCATCCCTTGGTACTGGGAAGTCACCCTGGAGCGTGAGAAGAGCGCGATCTCGGTGGTTCATGCCTACGCGTTGGAAACCACGCACGGCAAGCTTCCTGCTGGCGTACGCCCACTCCACACGGCCAACTACCTGCTGACTGGCTCATGGGCGCCGAAGGACTCCGACGCGATCACGACGAACTTCCCGTTCCCCATCCACATCCCCTGGTCCGAACTCGAATTCTGAACTCGCACAAGACGACCAGCGCCCCGCCCCATGCACCACCCGGCAACGCCCATTGCCCAGTGTCGCAGCGGCGCTGGAGCAGGATCGCCCCAGACGCGTCGGTGACCAGCAGATTGCATACCACCACAAGGGAATTCGGCCGGGGCGCCTTCGGGTCGTGGTAGTACTCGATTCTGCAGTGGTGGCCACCGCAATGGCATCGAACGCGCGAAAGCGCGGACTCCGGGAGTCCACGCTTTCGGCTCACCTGGCCGACGCTCAGCGGCAAGCCGGGTTCGGGTGCGGCTGCGTGCTGCCCCACGGACCACACATCAGCAGCTTGAGCAGGCCCAGCGGGAGGTCGAGGGCCGCGGAGCCGGTGCCCGAGGAACCGGAATCGGCGACCGGCGCGGCCTGCGGCGCCGGGGCAGCCATCGCGGGCGCGGCACCCGCGCCCAGGATCGCCACGGACGCTACGGCGACAACGAATTTTGTTGCGAGATGGTTCATTTCATCCTCCATGTGATGGTCCACACGGAAGATCGGTAATCAGAAACGTTTGTTACTAAAAATTGAGATAACCCCGATCCGAAGCTGTTCTCAACATTGCCCGGGTAGCAATACCGATCAGGGACCCGAGCCACCCGGCTCGGGTCCCTGATCGGCATTACGTGTGCGCACTCACCGGCCGCCGGCCACAAACCGGAGTCCGGATGTCGCTACACGGCACCGCGCCAGTCCGACAGCCCCCAGGATGGATGTCGGTCGCTGGAGCGCACCGAGGCGGCGGACATCGCCCTGAGAGTTAGCGGCGGCGCGGCACCGGGCGGTTCGGATCCGAAGTCCGCGTGTCGCCATCCGGACTGGCGAGGCGTCGTTCCAGGGCGGTGAACGCGGTGATCGCTTCGGGTGATTCGAAGGCTCGGTTGCGGCGGCCGATGGTGAGCTGGCGCAGGATTCCGGCCTCGGTCAATCGGTCGATCGCCGCATTCGCGGCGGGGAAGCTGCGGCCGATCAGGGTGGCCGCGGTGGAGACGGTGAGGATCGGGGCGTCGATGGTTGTGCGACCGGGACCTAGGAGGTTACGGACTCGACGGGAGCCGACCGTCGGTGTTCGAGTATGTGGCGCCCACCGCAAGCGCCCATGCACCGGAGCAGCTCTCCTCCCGTACATGCATCGCGGCGGCTGAACGGCCTGCCGTAGGTAGGGTAAGGATCATGTCGACACCGCGGAACGAGCCACCTCGCCTCGTCGCCGTGGAGGAGTTTCTCGCGGGACAACCCGACTCCTTCGGTGAGATTCACGACGGTGTGATGATCACGGCCATGGCGCAGTCTCCTGAACACGATCTCGTCGTCAGGAGATTGGCTTCAGCGGTCGAATACGCTATCGATCCGCACGGCCCCTGCCGCGAGGTACACAGCGATACTCCAATGCGTCTGACCGACGCCGATCTTGTTGACCCGCTTCGGAGGCTGCGGGTCCGGTATCCGGATCTGATCCTGCGCGATTGCACGGACGGCCCGTATGACGTCCAATTCGTCGCCCGACAGGCGCTTCTGGTCGTCGAGATCACCTCGGAGGACACCGTCGACACCGATATAGGCATCAAGCGCGAGCTGTACGCCAGGGAGGGCATTCCCGTCTATCTGATCGTGCACTTCGCCAAGGATTGGCAGCAGATCACCGAAATCGAGGAATGCCGACTCGACTGGTCGGGGCGACGCTACGTCACGCGGCATACCCACACCGATGCGCTGGTGCTCACCGAACCGGTGAGTTTGGCGGTCACTTTCACGGAATTACAGAGCCGGCTACCGCGGCCCAGGTACTGAGTACGCTCGGCGAACCACCAACCGGCTACCGCTGATCCCGAACACACGAGGGCACGGACTCGCTGGGAGTCCGTGCCCTCGTGCGTTATTGCGTTATGCGTGCGCGCTCACCAGGAGCGCGAGCTCACCAGGAGCTCTTGTGCACGCCCGGCAGCTCGCCGCGATGCGCCATTTCGCGCAGGCACACGCGGCACAGGCCGAACTTGCGGTAGACAGCGTGCGGGCGGCCGCAGCGCTGGCAGCGGGTGTAGGCGCGCACCGCGAACTTCGGCTTGGCGTTGGCCTTGTTGACCAGTGCTTTCTTAGCCATGTGCTCAGTTCTCCTTGAACGGGAAGCCGAGGTGCTTCAGCAGGGCACGGCCTTCTTCGTTGTTGGTCGCGGTGGTCACCACGGTGATGTCCATACCGCGGGGGCGGTCGATCTTGTCCACGTCGATCTCGTGGAACATCGACTGCTCGCTCAGGCCGAAGGTGTAGTTGCCGTTGCCGTCGAACTGCTTCGGCGACAGGCCACGGAAGTCGCGGATACGGGGCAGCGCGATGGAGACCAGGCGGTCCAGGAACTCCCACATGCGGTCGCCGCGCAGGGTGACCTTCGCGCCGATCGGCATGCCCTCACGCAGCTTGAACTGCGCGATGGACTTGGTCGCCTTGCGGATCTGCGGCTTCTGACCGGTGATCAGGGCCAGGTCCTCGACGGCGCCGTTGATCAGCTTGGCGTCGCGGGCGGCGTCGCCGACACCCATGTTCACGACGACCTTCACCACGCCCGGGATCTGCATCACGTTGGCGTAGTTGAACTCGCTGTTCAGCGCGTCCTTGATCTCGGCGCGGTAGCGCTGCTTCAGGCGCGGCTGGGTCTTCTCGGAGGTGGTCATGTCAGATGTCCTTCCCGTTCTTACGGGAGATCCGGACCCGCTTGCCGCTCTCCTCGTCGGTCCGGTAGCCGATACGGGTCGGCTTGCCGTCGGAGTCGACGACCATCACGTTCGACACGTGGATGGGGGCTTCCTGGGTCACGATGCCGCCCGAGGAGGCGCCGCGCTGGTTGGCGGAGTTCGCGACGTGCTTCTTGATCCGGTTCACGCCCTCGACGAGGACCTTGTTGGTCGCCGGGTAGGCCTGGATGACCTTGCCCTTGGCGCCCTTGTCCTTGCCCGAGATGACGAGCACGGTGTCACCCTTGTGCACCTTCATGTCAGAGCACCTCCGGAGCCAGCGAGACGATCTTCATGAACTTCTTGTCGCGCAGCTCGCGGCCGACCGGGCCGAAGATACGGGTACCGCGCGGGTCGTTGTCCGCCTTGATGAGCACGGCGGCGTTCTCGTCGAACTTGATGTAGGAACCGTCCGGACGGCGGCGCTCCTTCACGGTGCGCACGACGACGGCCTTGACCACGTCACCACGCTTGACGTTGCCGCCGGGGATGGCGTCCTTCACGGTGGCGACGATGATGTCGCCGATACCGGCATAGCGACGCGACGAACCACCGAGAACGCGGATGCAGAGGATTTCCTTCGCACCCGTGTTGTCGGCGACGCGCAGTCGCGACTCCTGCTGAATCACTTCAGCCTCCTTGACCTGGACGTATACGCACGCCGGATTGCCGACCCGACGGGCATGGTCGTGTTACCACCCGAACGCGCGCCTGCCAGCGGTTTCGTACGGTCTGAGCAAGAACTCGAGAGCCAACCACTGGGGGTTCGCGGCCAGGATGCGGGCACAGCTCCCGCAGGCAACCGGTCTAGTGTATGGGAATCCCCAGGTCGTTCCCAAATCGGGGGCGTCGGCCGAGGAATCCGTGCTCGCAACCCGCCGCGCCGGTAGCCTCGGCGCGAACGAACGTCGCCATCGATCACAACGTGCGGGCGTGGACCGCATCGGGGAGAGGATTCACGTTGACATCAAACGGTCGCCGGACCCAGCTGGACCGCCGCGCCTTCCTGATCGCGCTCGGCATCGCCGCTCCCGCCGCGGCGCTACTGTCCTCCTGCACGAGCGACGGCGACGCCAGCACCGTGCGGCTGACCGGCGTCGACATGGGCGGCGCCGACCAGCTCGTCCGCCCGCAGGACGATCTGTACCGGCACGTCAACGGCGCCTGGCTGCGCGACTACCAGCTACCGCCGGACAAGTCCGAGGTCGGCGCGATCAGCGAGGCGATCGATCGCACCACCGAGCAGCTGCGCGCCATCATCGAGGGCATCGAGGACCCGAAGCCCGGCTCCGAAGCACAGCAGATCCGCGATCTGTACGACGCCAGGCTGGACCTGGAGGAGATCGAGCGGCTGGGCATGAGCCCGCTGGCGGACCTCTTCGCGAAGATCGACGGCGCGGCGACCAAGGGCGATCTGGCCAAGGTGATGGCCGAGCTGCCGATCGGTGGCCTGATCGGCCTCGGCATCAACATCGACCGCAAGAACTCCAACGCCTACATTCCCTCGATCGGGCAGTCCGGCCTGATGCTCGGCGAGCAGGAGTACCGCAAGCCCGAGTTCGCCGCCCGGATCGCGGGCTACAAGGTCTACCTGGAGAAGATGGCCGCGGGCGCGGGGTTCCCTGACCCGGCCGGGCTGGCCCAACGGGTGCTGGACCTGGAGACCAGGATCGCGGCCGCGCACTGGGACAGCGTGCGCACGCGCGACACCGACGCCACCTACAACCTGATGAGCTGGAACGAAGTGAAGGCTCTCGCACCGCAATTCGAGTGGGATCAGTGGCTGGCGGGCAACACCGACCGGCCGCGAGAGCTGTTCGAGAAGATCGTGGTCGGCCAGCCCTCGTTCGTCACCGCGGCCGGGCAGCTGTGGGCCGAGGTGGATATCGCGCAGTGGCGCGAGTACCTGCGCGTGCACGTCACCAATGCCTACGGCAGGTTTTTGCCCAAGGCCATCGCCGACGCGCGGTTCGACTTCGTCGGCAAGGTGCTCGGCGGCTTGGAGGAGCGACCGGAGCTGTGGAAATCGGCAGTCGGGGTGGTCGACGACAATCTCGGCGAGCAGCTCGGCAAGCTGTACGTGGACGCGCACTTCCCGCCGGAGGCCAAGGAGCGCGCGCAGGCGATGATCGCCGACCTGATGGCCGCCTACCGGGAGAACTTCACCAATTCGTCCTGGATGTCGCAGCCCACCCGCGAGGCATCGCTGGCCAAACTGGCCAAGATCAACGTCAAGATCGGTTACCCGGACAAGTGGGTCGACTACTCCGGGCTGAAGATCACCAGGGGCAAGCTGATCGAATCCCTGCGCGCGGTCAACGCTTTCGAGGTAAAGCGGGCCTTCAACCGACTCGGCACTCCGGTCGACAAGTCCGAGTGGGCGATGTCGCCGCAGACAGTGAACGCCTACTACTCCCCCACCAACAACGAGATCGCTTTCCCCGCAGCGTATTTGCAGCCACCGTACTTCGACAAGGACGCGACCACCGCGGTGAACTACGGCGCGGTCGGCGCCACCATCGGCCACGAGATCGGCCACGGCTTCGACGACCAGGGCGCCAAGTACGACGGCGACGGCAACCGCCGCGACTGGTGGACCCCGGAGGATCTGGCCGCGTTCAAGGCCAAGACCGATCAGGTCATCGCACAGTTCGACGGACTGGTGCCCGAGGGCCTCGATCCCAAGTACAAGGTGGACGGCAAGCTGACGGTCGGCGAGAACCTGGCCGACCTGCGCGGCCTGCAGATCGCGCTGGCGGCCTACCGGCTCGCCGCCGAACGCGAGGGCATCACACCCGATTACCGCGAGATGTTCTTGTCACACGCGCGCACCTGGCGGGAGAAGCAGACCGAGGAGGTCACCATCTCCCGACTCCAGGACACCCACGCCCCCAACGAATTCCGCTGCAACCAGATCGTGCGCAATATCGCGGAGTTCTACACCACCTTCGAGGTGAAGGAAGGCGACGAGCTGTTCCTGCCGCCGGAGCAGCGCGTCAGCCTCTGAGCCACACCGGCATTCGACCGAAGGTCATCGCCGACGCCCTCCTTCGGCCACGCCTTGGCGAGCTGGAGCAGATCACGTAGGCCCGCGGCGCGGTCGTCGTCCCCGAGTGTTTGGACGGCGACCGCGGGCATACCGGCGCGTGGACGTGGCGGTTCACCGGAGGCCTTCGCTCGTGCGGCATGCGCGATTCGGCTGGCGTAGTCCGTCATGTCTTGCTCGACCGACGGCGCAGGCTCGTAGGGACGCAGGTGCAGCAACGCGTCCTGAATCTCGACCGTCATCCGATACAGCCGTGACCTCGGCTCATCGCGGTGCGAATCATCGTGCAGCAGGACGATTTCCGGGACAGCAGCGGTGAGATCGCGCCACAACGGCCGCAACCGCCGGCACGCGCGACCGTGCCGATCCAACCCGCTGCGCACCAGCACGGCATTCAGCAGAGGGATCGCGATCAACGCTGTCAGCACCCCGAGCATCACGAAAGTCGCTACGGCCCAAGACAAACCGGGCTCCATGGAGGACTCACCGTAGGCAATCCGGATCGCACCGATGCCGGATGCGAAGCAGCAGTACAGCCCGACCGCGAGCAGCGCGGAGTACGTCCAGCGCTCCCGCAACGTCGGGTCGGGAGTGCGAAGTTCTCGCATGCATGCCCGGGCGATCAGCGCTCCGCACAAGGAGCCGAGGAGACTGCCCACCGTCCAGATAACCCTGATCTGGACGGCAGGACTACCGAGCGGCCATCCGAGCAGATCCACCAGGGTGGGGCCCAACAGAATGACCGCTCCTGTCGCCACGCCGATTCGGTTGTATCGACGCTGCCGGGTTCGCAGCACGTCGGCGTCCATGCCGTCGACAAGCCTGGCGAACCCGTACACGTAGGCCAGCGTCATCGCACCGACTCCGAGGAACAGCCGGTCCGCGAGATCGCGCATTCCGAGCACACTCGCGATCTCGTACAACGCGATCGCCGCCAAATCCCAGCTCAGCGCCGCGTTGATCTGCCGATCGATCAGCAACTCGTTCACCAGGAACCAGCGCCCCACGACGATCGCGGCGATGAACATGGTCACCGCCAGCACGACCGCGAGCGGCAAAGTACTCACGCCAGTACCCTATCGGCCCGGCGCCGACATCCACCAGGACCGGTCGCCCCGACCTTCATCAGCGGACCAGGTCGGCGAAGCTGATTTCTCCGACGATAACGTGCTCCAGCTCGAGGAAGCCTTCTCGGTGCAGCCGGTGCAAGCGGTACTCCCCGCGTACGCGTCGAGCCGGAACTCGCGCACTTCCTCGATCTCGTACTTGGTATCGAGTGAAACCACCAGGTACAGAGGGATTCCCACCCGGGCGTACTGAGCCTTCTTGTCGAGCAAGTCCTCGGCCGCGGTCGAGGGCGAGGACACCTCGACCACAATCAGTGCGTCCGAGGCCTCCGGTTTGGCGCCCCGTTCGGACAGGCAGCGGTAGACCGTGACGTCCGGCCGACGGAACGTGAACTTCGGGACTCTCCACAGCACGACATCGATATCGGTCTCGGCCCGAATGCACGGCTCGGTACTCGGCAGCTGCTCCATGGCGCTCGCCAGCCGCCGCGCAACTCGATTGTGTTCGGGCACCGGCGACTCGCAGACGATCACATGCCCGTGCACCACTTCGATCTCGCGGGCGATGTTCTCCGGCAGCCGTCGGTACTGCTCTTCGGTCATCTCGTGCGGCAGATGCTCCGACATGCGCGCAGCGTACCCAGGCCGGCGGCGGCCTCGGTCAACGCGACCGGGGGCTGTTCCGAGATATGGATAGGTTAGGCTTGGCTGACTTAATCTGGTGGCTCGGGAGGGCCGATCGAGGAGTTCCTCGGTGAAGGAGGGTTCAACGATGAGGTCTGTGCGGGCTTCCCGCGGTTGGGCGCGGGCGGCGGTGGCCGTGCTGGCCGGCGCCATGGCCCTCGGCGTCACCGCGTGCGGATCGTCGAGCGACGCGGCGAGCGGTGACGGCGAGTCGATCACCGTCAGCCACGTCAGGGGCGAGACCACCATCACCGGGGTGCCGAAGAAGATCGTGGTGCTCGGCAACCAGTGGCTCGACACCAGCATCGCGCTCGGCGTGACGCCCGCCGCCTACATCGACAACGTCGCCGTGCTCGGCAAGGGCGCGCCGCCGTGGCAGCCCAAGATCGGCGAGGCCGCGAAACCGCTGAGCACTACGGGCAATCTGGCCGAACAGGTCGCCGCGCTGGAACCGGACCTGATCCTGGCCGACTCCTTCATCGCCGACCAGAAGAACTACGACGAGTTCTCCAAGGTCGCGCCGACCCTGCCCGGCCTGAGCAAAGAGATCGTCACGCCCTGGCAGGACTTGGTCACCACGCTCGGCAAGGTGCTGCACAAGCAGGACGAGGCGACCGAGCTCATCGCCGGCGTGAACGACAAGATCGCGGGCATCACCACGGCCAACCCCGGCCTGAAGGGCAAGACCTTCGCCAGCACCTGGCTGGCCAGCATGACCCAGCTGATGGTGCTCAACGACCCGAACGACGGATCCAGCAAGGTGTTCGCCCAGCTCGGCCTCGGCATCCCGAAGAACCTCGTCGACCTGCCCGCCAACCAGGGCCGCGTCGCGCTGTCGCCGGAGCGCGTCAACGAGCTCACCGCCGACCTGCTGCTCGCGGGCTACTCGGCGGGCATGGACGAAAAGTGGCGCCAGCTGCCCGGTTACGCGGAGCTGCCCGCGGTGAAGAAGAACGCGGTCGTCTTTCTGACCACGCAGGAGATCACCGGGATCAACCAGCCGACCGTGCTGTCCATCCCGTTCATCCTGGACAAGCTGTCGCCCGCGCTGGCCAACGTCGCGAAGTAAGCGAAAAGCAAGAAGCAAGAGGAGTTTCCCGGTGCCCGCCGTCACCACCTACCCCGACCAGACCCGGTTCGCCCTGCGCGACGGCGTCACCTGCGTCACCGTGCCCACAGGCGCGGTGCTGTTGAATCCGCCGAACAACCAGAAGCTCACCGGCCTCGGCGCGGACCAGGTGCAGGCGCTGAAGACGCTGAACCAGGGCCCGTCCACCCTCGGCGAGATGGCGGGCACGGGCGGCGGCGCCGGGGTCGGCGAGCTGGTGGAGCGCCTGACCGACGGCGGCTGGCTGTCGGTGACCGTGCGCGACGGCGGCCGCGACCTCTACACCATCCGGCCCTTCACCGACCCGCCCGCCCGGCCGAATACGCCACTGCCGTGGTCGGCGACCCTGTCGAAATTCGCTGTACTGCACCGCGACTCACAGGGCTTCGTGCTGGAGCATCCGCTGGCCTGGTGCGATCTGCGCATCCACGACCCGCGCTTGCTCAGCCTGCTCGACGGCCCCGGCGCGGCCGACTCCACACTGCCGATCGCGATCAAGTCCCAGCTCGCCGACGACCTGCACTGGTGCGGTTTCCTGGTCGCCGATCCGGCCGCCGAGGAACGCGAGTTCGCCACCCGCAGCTGGAGCGCGCCCGACCTGTGGTTCCACCGCCGCAGCACGCTCGGTCCGCGCACCATCACCTGGGAGCACTTCGGCCCGACCAAGTGGGGCAAGCCGTCGTTCCCGCAGCCGCCCGCGCGCAAGCCGGACTACCCCGGCGCGGCGGTCCCGCTCGCGAAGCCCGACCTGGACAAGCTGCGCATCGCCGACCCCAGCCTCACCGACGTGCTCGAAGATCGCGTCTCCTGCCGCGATTTCGACGACGCGGCGCCGATGACCGTCGATCAACTCGCGGAGCTGCTGTACCGCACCGCCCGCACCCGCTCGGTCCGCGAGGTCGCCGAGGGCGAGGAGCTCACCTCGCGCCCGTACCCGTCGGGCGGCAGCGTGTACGAGCTGGAGCTGTACCCGATCGTGCGCAACGTCGCGGGTCTGGAACCCGGTATGTACCACTACGATTCGTTCGGCCACGTGCTGCGTCCCGTCGCCCCCAGCGACTCGCCCGCCGTGCAGAAGCTGATCCGCTCCACCTCGGCCACGCTGGTCGACGGCGGCGAACCGCAGCTGGTGCTGCTGATGGCCGCGCGTTCGGGGCGGGTGATGTGGACCTACGAGCAGGTCGCCTACGCGAGCATCCTCAAGCACGTCGGCGTGCTCATGCAGACGGTGTATCTCGCGGCCACCGCGATGGGCCTCGGCGCGTGCGCGCAGGGCTTCAGCGACACCGCCGCGTTCGTGTCCGCCGCGGGCGTGAACGAGCTCGAGGAATGCAACGTCGGCAGCGTCATCGTCGGTTCGCCCGCCCGGGCTCGCTGACCGCGCCCGGCCAGGCTCTGGCCAGCTCGAGCAGGTGTCCGAGTTCGGCGTCCAGATCCTGGCCCGCGTACGGATTCTCCCTCGCCCGTTCCGTGGAGGGCGCGACCCCGGCTGCCTTGGCGTCGACCGCTTGCGCGATCCGGCGCGCGTAGGCCGCGATGCCGAGCTCGCCGGAATCGTTGCGCGGCATGTACATCCGCAGGTGCTGTAGCGCGTCCCTGGTCTCGACGACCATACGGTAGAGGCGCGAGTCCGGTTCGGTGATCCGTCCGGCCGCGGGACGCAGCACGACTTCCGGAACGGCGGTCGTGAGGTCCCGCCAGAGCGGGCGCAGGGTGCGTAGTTCCCGCCCGGTGCGGTCGAGTCCGCTGCACACTCCTACGGCTCGGACCAGCGGCACGGCCGTGAGCAAGGTGACGAACAGGTAGACCAGACACGAGGTCACGGTCCATTCGGTGGGATAGGTGAGGCCACTGAGGATCGCTGTGGTCGCGGCGAAAAGGGCGGCGGCGCACCAATAGGCGGCGGTCGCCATCAACGCCGAGTAGGCAACCCGCTCGCGCCGCGAACTCGCGCGCGGCATTTCGCGCAGGCACGCGCGCATGGTGCGCACCCCCGCCCCGGCCATCGGCAACTGGAAGACACCGACCCAGAGCAGGGTCCGCCACCAGGTCGCGGGCGCGGCGAGACCGTCGCCGAGCAACAGCACCCCCGCGCCGCTCACCGCGAACACGTCGTAGCCCCACTGCCTGCGGCGGACCGTCGCGGGTTCGGCGTTGTCGAACAATTCGGCCAGACCGTACACACTGGCCAAAGCCAGCACACCGCAGACGAGGAAGACCCGGCTCGGGTAGCCGTCGGCACTCAGATCGGTATCCCACAGCGCGGCGAACACGCACACCGCGCTGAAACTCAACGCCCGGTTGATGAGTTTGTCGGCGGGGGTCTCGTTCACCAGCAGCCATCGACCGACGGTGACCGCGACTTGCAGCACGAACACCGGAACCATCAACCACATCGGCGCGGCCCCGCTCACGGTCGGCACCCCGCCGCGGTTTGCGCCGTCACGACGCCTCCACCCAGCCCCGCACGTGGTCGGCGGGGATGGGCGCGGCTGCTGTCGTGGCGGAATTCATCGGCACCGACGCTATCGGTCGTTCCCCATGTCGCACACCCCGGTCGGCCGATCGCAGGTCGGCCGACCGGTCCGCGTCAGTTCTGCGCCGCCCAGGAGTTCTGCAGCGCGGCGAGGGCGTCCTGATCCAGGCCGGACACCGACATCGCCTCGTGCCGGTGCTCGTCCTCGGCGGGCGGGTTCGCTGCGGCATCGTCCACGGCGGCGGCCAGTTCGGCGATGGTGAAGTACTCGAACACCAACTGCGGAGTCAGCGGCAGACCCGCCTCGCCCGCTCGCGCCGCCCACTGGATGGCGATGACGCTGTCGCCGCCGAGGCCGAAGAAGCCGTCGTCGCGACCGACGTCGGTGATCTCCAGCAGGTCCTCGAGGATGGCGATCAGGGTGCGCTCGGTGTCGGTCTGTGGCGCTTCGCTCTCCCCGTCGGTGAACCGAGCGGCCGCTGGCGTCATGTGCACCACCGACCTGGCCGGGTCCCACTGTCCTGCCAGCACATCCAGCTCGGTGAGCGCCCGGTCGGGCCGCTCGGCGAACGCCTCGAGCACCCGCGTGAGCACGTCGGCGAAGATTTCGCCGGTCGCCGCCTCGTACAGGTCGGGATTGACCACGACGCGCGCGATCAGGTCGCCGGTGGTGTCCACGGTGTAGTCGAAGTGGAAGTCCATGAACGACACGTCGTAGAACTTGGCGATGTCGCGCACCGTTGTGGAGCCGTCCTCGCTGAACGCGACCGGCGCCTGCCGGTGCCGGACGTGCATCATCGCCTGGAACAACGGGTTTCGCGCGAGCGAGCGCGGCGGGTTGATGGTCTCGACCAGTCGCTCGAACGGCACGCCTTGGCGGCTGATCGCGTCCAGCGCCGCGTCGCGCACCCGGTCCAGCACGACCCGCGGGGTCGGGTCGCCCGAGACGTCATTGCGCAGCACGACCACGTTGGCGAACAGACCGATCAGGTCGTCGGTCGCTTCGCCGATGCGGTTGGCGACGGCCGCGCCGATGGCGAGGTCGTCACCGGCGCCGAGCGCGTTCAGCGTCACCGCGCCCACCGCTTGGCAGAGCATGAACTCCGTAGCGCCCGCCGCCTCGGCTGTTGCCCTGGCCTTCTCCCAGATCGCGGCGGGCACGGTGCGCACCGTGGCGATGCCGTTGCGCCCCAGCACCTGTGGTCGCGGATGGTCGTGTCCGACGGCGATCTCGTCCGGCAGTCCGGCCAGCGCCTCGCGCCAGTAGTCCAATTGCGACTGACCGAGGTCACTCACCGCGCGGTCGGGTCCTCGGTCGAAGACCTCGCGCTGCCACATCGCGAAATCTGGGAACTGAATGGCGAGTTCCGGCCAGTCCGGAGCCGCGCCACGCGCCCTGGCGCGGTAGGCCGCGGTGAGGTCGTCGACGAAGATCTGGCAGGACCGGCGGTCGGCGATGATGTGGTGCATCAGGATCGACAACACGTGCGTACCCGGATCCAGCGCCAGCAGCCGCAGCCGCAGCAGCGGCTCCGCTTGCAGATCGAAGACGTACTCGGCATCAGCGGAAAGTTCCGCGTCGAGCGCGGCCTCGCTGCCGTCGAGATCCAGCACCGAGACCTCGACGTGCTCGAACGGGTGCACGAGCTGATACGGCGTGCCCTCGTGCTCGGGGAAGGTGGTGCGCAGCGATTCGTGGCGGGCCACAACGTCATCGATCGCGGCGAACAGCGCGGCCCTGTCGAGTGGTCCTTCGAGCCGGATCGGATAGGTGACGTTCTCGCCGTCGATCGAGCCCTCCATCCGCCGCTGCAACCAGTACGCGCGCTGCGAGTACGACAGCGGGATGTGCTCGGGCCGCGCCCTGCGCACAAGCTCCGGCCGCGCCGAGCGCGCCTCGGCGACGGCTTGGTCGGCGCCCGACGCCTCGGTGTCGTCGAGATCGTCGAGGTCGATGCCGAATTCATCGAGGAACGAGGCCACCAAGTGTGTCGCGAGACCGGCGACGGTCGGCTTGTCGAACGGCACGCGCATATCGATCTCGATGCCGAACTCGGCGCGGATCATGGTGATCAGCCGGGCCGCGAGCAGCGAGTGCCCGCCGAGTTCGAAGAACGAGTCGTCGGCGCCGATGCGGTCCCGGGTGAAGAGCGCGGCGTACAGCGCGGCGACGCGAATCTCGGTGGGCGTCTTCGGTTCCCGGTAAGCGCGGGCCACCGCGAGCTCGGGAGTGGGCAGCGCCCGCTTGTCGAGTTTGCCGTGCGCGGTGAGCGGCACCTCGTCGATGACGGTGAGCGCCGCGGGCACCATGTACTCCGGCAGACGCGCGGCCACGAACGCGCGCACCTCGTCGAGGTCGAGTTCCACGCCCGGCACGGGCACCACGTATCCGGCCAAGATCGGGCCGAGCGATTCGTGTTCGGTCACGATCACGACGCAGTGCGCGGCGCCCGGGTAATCGGTGACGGTGGCCTCCACCTCGCCGAGTTCGATCCGATGCCCGCGCACCTTGACCTGCTCGTCGGCGCGACCGATGAATTCGATCTCGCCACCGGCATTGCGGCGCGCCAGATCGCCTGTGCGGTAGAGCCGTTCGCCGGGCAGGAAGGGGTCGGCGACGAAGCGCTCGGCGCTGAGGCCGGGCCGATGCAGGTAGCCGCGGGCCAGCTGACGTCCACCCAGGTAGATCTCGCCGACGACGCCGTTGGGCACGAGTTGCAGCGCACTGTCCAACAGGTACGCGTACACGTTCTGGTTCGGCACGCCGATCGGCACGATCCCCGTGCCCTGCGGCCCCTCCACCGGCATGTGGGTCGAGCACACGACGGCCTCGGTGGGGCCGTAGTGGTTGCGCAGCTCCGCGTCGAACTGGGTCGCGAACCGGTCGGCGACCTCACCGGGCAGCGCCTCGCCACCGACGGGGACGTGACGCAGCGTGCGCCAATCGTTGACCTCCGGCAGCACCAGGAACGTGGCCAGCATCGAGGGCACCATGTGCAGCACCGAAATGCCGTGGCGGGTGACCAGATCCGCGACGTAGGGGATGTCGCGGTAGGCGTTCGGCTTGGGCACGACGACCCGCGCACCAGCCGTGAGCGTGACGAAGATGTCCAGCAGGGAGGCGTCGAAGCTCACCGAGGTCGACTGCAGCACCCGGTCGTGCGGGGTGAGATCCCACTCGTCGTTGAAGCCGATCAGGTGCTCGGCGATGGCCTCGTGCGGGACCGGCACGCCCTTGGGCTTGCCCGTGGAGCCCGAGGTGTAGATGACGTAGGCCGTGTTCGACGGGTGCAGCGGCGCGCGGCGATCCGTATCGGACGGGTTGGCGTCGAGGAGGTCGGCGGCCTCGGCTTCCGCTGCCGCGAGTGCGTCGACATCGAGGGCCAGCGTGGGCCGGGCGTCGGAGAGCAGGTACTCGATGCGGTCGGCCGGGTATGCGGGGTCGATCGGCAGGTAGGCCGCACCGGACTTGAGCACCGCGATGGACGCGAGGATGAACTCGACGGAGGTCGCCATGCGCAACGCGACGATGTCTTCCGCGCCGACGCCGCGGCCGATCAGCCAGTGCGCCAAGCGGTTCGCGCGGCGGTTCAGTGCGTCGAAAGTGAGCTCGATGTCGTCGGAGGCCACCGCCACGTGCTCGGGCGCGGCGGCGGCACGGTCCTCGAGCATCGCGACCAGGGTGGTCGCCGGCGTCTGGACGAGCGGGCCGTGCGAGAGGGCCAGCAGTTCGGCGCGGTCGGCGTCGCCGAGAATGTCGATGTCGCGCAGGCGCATTCCGGGATCGCGCAGGACGCTGCCCAGCAGCTGGACGTAGTGGTCGAGGAACTGCGTGACCAGGTGCTGGTCGAGCGCGTCGACCAGGTAGGTCGCCTCGACCCGCGCGCCCGCGCTGTCGAGCACCACCATCAGTCCCAGCTCCTCCTGGGCCACCGCGCTGCCGAGCGGCAGTTCGGCGGATTCGACGCCGGCCAGGTCGAAGCCGTTGGCCTCGCCGCGCACGCTGAAGCTGAGCTGTACCAGCTGTGCCATGGCGTCGCGGCCTGCGACACGCTCCGGGCCGACCTCGCGAACCACGCGGTCGATGCCGACGCCCTGGTGGCCGAACGCGCCGACGCACGCGGTGCGGGTCTGCTCGAGCAGCGCGGCGAAATCGGCGGACCCGTCCAGATCGGCGCGCACCAGCACGGCGTTGCCGAAGTAGCCGATCAGGCCCTGCGCGCCCGCCCCGCGGTTGACCACGGGCACCGAGACGAGGAAATCGGTGGCGGCCGTGTACCGGTGGATCAGCGCCTCGAACGCGGCGAGCAGCACCATGAACGGTGTGGCCGAGTGCTCGCGCGCGAGCTCGGTGACCTGCGCCATCAGCTCCGGCGCGAGCGGTCGGGTGCGCCGGTCGGCGTTCTTGGACGGGCTGCTCACCGCCGCCTTGTTCGGTAGTTCGAGGCGTTCGGGCAGCGGTGTCAGAGTCTCGCGCCACCAGGCCAGATCGGCCTCCGAACCGCTGCTCGCACCGACCTCGACATCGACGTACTGGGCGCGCGGCTCCGGCAGATCCTCGCCGCGGTAGGCGGCGTTGACTTCGGCGAAGAACACCGGCCACGAGTCGTCGTCCCAGCCGACGTGGTGCACGACCAGGATCAGCACGTGCTCGTCGGACGCGGTGCGCGCCAGGGTCGCGCGCAGCGGCAGGTCGGTGGTCAGGTCGAAGGGGCGCGCGAACTCGCGGCGGGCGAGCACCTCGACACGCAGGTTCCGGCTCGCCTCCGGCAGCGCGCTGAGATCGTGTTCCTGCCAGAGCAATTCGGCGTCGTCGCGAGACACCTGGAACGGCTCGCCGTCCGCGTCGACGCCGTAGGTGGTGCGCAGCACCTCGTGCCGCGCGAGGACGGTGGCGCAGGCCGCGCGCAGCCGCTCGGCGTCCAGCGCTCCGGTCAGCCGATAGGCGACACACACGTTCAGCGTGGTGTCGGCCGGGTCGAGCCGCTGCACGAACCACATGCGCCGCTGGGCATCCGACAGCGGGCTCGGCTCACCGCTGACGCGGGTGCGCACCGGTGCGGGCGCGGCCGCCTTCACGGCGTTGTCGCGCAACCGGCGCTGCAGCAACTGCTTACGACGCTCGAGAATGTCCTCTGACATGGCGGTCCTTCGATTCGACTGACGGGCTTGGGGTTCCGGGTTCACATGGCCTGCGCGGGCGATCCGCCGACGGCGACGGGCGCGACGGCGCGCGCCAGCGCGGCGACGGCGGCGTGCCAGATATCGGCGAGCCGCGCGACCTCGGCGGCGGTGAACAGGGCATCGCTCCACCGCAGCAGGGTGACCAGCTGCGGCCCGGCGTCGGTGGGCTGCACGCCCGCGATGACGTCCATGGCGTACCGGAGTGGGAAATCGGGTTCGGGTGCGGTCGGCAGCTGGGTGAACAGCTCGACCTCGTGGACCGGCGACCACGGCTTGCACGCGACGGCCAGGTCCATCCGGCCGAGGTAGTCGAACAGCACCTGCGGCTCGGGAGCCGCGGCGAGCTCGGCGTCGGCCGCGAAGTAGCGCAGGACGCCGTAGTCGACGCCGTTGTTCGGCACCGCGGCCAGCGTCGCCGCGACGGACTCGAGCAGCGCCCGTGCGGCGGCCGGATCCTGTTCCGCGGCAGCCACATCCACGGCATCAGCGCCCGCGCCGAAGCGGGCCGGGAAGACGCTGGTGAACCAGCCGACCGTCTGCGCGGTGTCGATGTCGGCGCCGAGCACCTGGTCTTCGCGACCGTGGCCCTCCATCGCCAGGTACGCGCCCCCTGCGGCGTCCTGGCCGCGTTCCGTGCGCCAGGTCGCCAGGGCCATGGTCAGCGCCGCGAGCAGGAATTCGCGGACGCCGAGCGCACCGGTCAACCCGTCGAGCACCGCGGCGGTCGTCTCCGGCGCGGTGAACAGCGGCTGCACCCGGTAGGAGGACCAGGTGTCTGTGCTCGGGTCCGGCCGCCGGGCGGCGAGCACCGGGTCCGGCGCGGTGGTCTGCCCGACCCAGTAATCGCGCTGTGCCGCGACCTCCGCGCTGCCCGCACGAGCGCGGGTCCGCTCGGCCCAGGTGCGGTACGCGGTGTACTCGACCGGGTGCGCGAGTTCGGCCACCGGCGTGCCCGCCGACAGCTGTTCCCAGGCCGCGGCCAGGTCCGCGCAGATGATGTGCCAGGAGACCGGGTCCACCGCGAGGTGGTGGATGTTGAGCAGCAGCAGGCCGGGACCGTCGGCGCGGGTGAACCATACCGCGCGCACCAGATCGCCGGTGAGCGGGTCGATCTCGTCGGCCACCGCTTGGGCGCGCGTGCCGAGTTCCGTCGGGAAGTTCGGTCCCGCTTCGATTCTGGTCAGGATGTCCGCGGCGCGCACGACACCCGGCTCCCTGGTGACGACGTCGTATCCGGCCGCGGTCTCGACGAACCGGGCGCGCAGCATGTCGTGGCCGTCGAGCAGGGACTGGAGCACCGCTTCCATACGCGGGGCGTCCACGTCGGCGGGCAGCTCCAGCAGGGTGTTCAGAGCCAGCCTGCGGTAGTTGCCGTGCTCGTGCATCCAGGACAGGATCGGCACCTGGCCGACGGAGCCGTACTCGGCGACGGCGCCGGTCCGCTCGCCGCCCGCGCCCGCGTCGATGGCCGCCGCGAGTTCCCGGATCGATCCCGCGGTGAGCACCGCACGCGGGCTCGTGGCGATTCCCCTGCGGCGCAAGGCGTTCACCAGCGAGATGGCGACGATGCTGTCCAGACCCAGCTCGACCAAGTGGTCGTCGATACCGGGTTCGGCGCCGCCGGTGAGTTCGGCGACGGTCGCGCACAGCACGCGTTCGGTGTCGGACGTCGGCGCCGTGCTCGCCGCCGCACTGTCCAGCGCGGCGTTCGCCAGCGCCTCGAGCTGCCGCGCGTCGAGCTTGCCGTTGCTGGTGACCGGCAGTCCGCCGACCGTGAGAATGCGGTGCGGCACCATGTAGCCGGGCAGCCGGTCGGCGAGTTCGATACGCAGCCGGGCGGATTCGAGTTCCGCGCCGACCGCGAAGCCGACGAGCACCGGTCCGCTCGGGCGACGCAGCACCAGGACCGCGGCCTCCCGCACGCCGGGCAGCGCGTGCAGCGCGGCCTCGATGTCGCCGATCTCGATCCGGTAGCCGCGGATCTTCACCTGATCGTCGGCGCGGCCGAAGTAGGCGAGATCGCCGGAGGGCAAGCGCCGCACCAGGTCTCCGGTGCGGTACATGCGCTGACCGGGCCGGAACGGGTCGGCGACGAAGCGCTCGGCGGTGATGCCCGGCTTGCCCGCGTAACCGCGCGCCAGCTGAGCGCCGGAGAGGTACAGCTCGCCGATGACGCCGTGCGGCGTCGGACGCAGCCGGGAATCGAAGACGTAGCCGGTCATTCCGGTGGTCGGTGAACCGATCGTCGGCGTCGCCTTCGGATCGGACACCGAGGCGACCACCGCTTCGACCGTGGTCTCGGTGGGGCCGTAGCAGTTGTGCACAGCCGTGTCCGGCAAGGCGCACAACTGCTTCCACAGCGGGACGCCGATGGCCTCGCCGCCGAGGGCGAGCACCGCGAGATCCGCGCCGCGCTCGTTCACCAGACCCGCGGCGGCCAGCTGGGCGAACATCGACGGCGTGGTGTCGATCATGTCGATGCCGTGCCTGCCGATCCCGCCGACCAGGCGGTGCGCGTCGCGCATCTCCTCGGCGTCGAACAGGTGGATCGACTGCCCGTCGAGCAGGCCGAGCATCGGCTGCCATGACGCGTCGAAGCTCAGCGACCAGGCGTGCGCGATCCGCAGCGGCCTGCCGAGCCGGACCGTCGCAGGCCGGTACACCCGGTCGCGGTGGTCGGCGAAGTAGGAGGCCAGCGCGGCGTGGGTGCCCATGACGCCTTTGGGTTCTCCGGTCGAGCCGGAGGTGAAGATCAGGTACGCGCGCTGCTCGGGGTGCCCGGGCACCGGGGCTGTGAGGGCCGCGGAGTCGGTCACGACCGCGCCGAACGCCTCGACCGGCGGCAGCTCCTCGATCTCGTCGAGTGCGGGCATGCCCGCGCCGTCGATCAGGATCAGGCGCGGGTTCGACTGACGCACAATCGATTCGATGCGAGCAGCGGGCAGCGTGATGTCGACGGGCACATAGGCCGCGCCTGCGGCCAGCACGCCCAGGATCGCCACGATCGATTCCGCCGAACGCGGCATGGCCAGGGCGACAACGTCTTCCGAGCCGATGCCGCGCGCGGACAGCCCACCGGCCAGGCGTAGCGCGGCGTCGGACAGCTCGCGATAGGTGTATCGTTCGTCCTCGGTGCTCAGCGCCAGTGCGTCCGGTGTCGCGGCCACCTGGCGAGCGAACAGTTCCGGCACAGTCACGCCGAGCACGTCGTCGGCCGGGGCCGCGGGCGGCTGCGGCCGCTCCCCCGGCAGCAGCACGTCGAGCGAATCCTGGCCCGCGTCACCGATATCGGGCAGCTGGCGCAGCACCTCCACCAAGCGGGCACCCAGGTCGGCGGGCGAGATCTCGCCGAGGACCGCCTCCACGGCCTCCACCACCACCGCGAGTTCTCCGTCGAGCAGGTAGGAGACGACCGCCAGCGGGTAGTGCGTGAGGCTCTCCGACGCGGTCGGCCGGAAGGTGGTGCCGTCCGCGGTGGTTATCGCCTGGAGTACGTCGGCGACCGGCGCGTTCTCGTAGACGAACAGCGTGTCGAACAGCGCGCCGCGCCCGGTGGCGCGCTGGATGGCGGACAGGCTCAGATACCCGTTGTCGCGCATGGCCGCCGACGCGCGCTGCAACTGGGCGCAGCCGAGCGCCACCCCGCCCGCGGCGTCCAGCTCGTCGAGCCGGATACGCACCGGGATGGTGTTGATGAACAGGCCGATCATGGTCTCGACACCGGCCAGCTCGTCCGGCCTGCCGGAGACCGTGGTGCCGAAGACGACGTCGCTGCGGTCGGTCAGCCTGCCGAGCACGATCGCCCACGCGAACTGGACGACCGTGTTCATGGTCAGCCCGTTCGCGCGGGCCCAGCGCTGCACCCGATCGGTGTCGGCGCCATCGAGCGCCACCTTGTGGATGGTCGGCACGATCGTGTTCACCGCCGCGTCGGCGCGGTCGGCGAGAATCAGCGGGTCCACGTCGTCGAGATAGTCGGCCCAGCTGCCCAGGGTGGCCTCGTTGTCGCGGGCGGCGAGCCAGCCGATGTAGTCGCGGTAGGGGCGCGGCGCGGGCAGCGCGGCCACCGAGCCGCCCGCCTCGTAGACCGCGAACAGCTCGCGGAAGAACACGCCGAGCGACCAGCCGTCCATCAGGATGTGGTGGGCGGTCACGATCATCCGCCGCGATCCGTCCGGCAGGGCGACCACCGCGACGCGCAGCGCGGGGCCGCGGGACAGGTCGAAGCCGTGACGCGCCTCGGAGGCCACGATCGCCTCGAGTTCCCGTTCGTCGGCGGTCCTTTCGAACCACGGCAGCTCCACCGAGGTGGGCACGATCTGCACCGGCTTGGGCAGGTCGCGGTCCCAGAACGCGGCGCGCAGGTTGGCGTGCCGACGCAGGATCGCTTCGACGCTGCGGCGCAGCACCGCGACGTCGACCGGGCCCGCGACCTCGATCACGAACTGCATGTTGTACAGGTCGTCGTCACCGGCCAGCTTGGCGAGCGAGAACAGGCCCTCCTGCAACGGGCTGAGGGCGAGCACGTCCTCGATCTGCGGGGGCGCCGCCTTGCGCTCGGGCGCCTGCGTGGTCTCCGACATTCCAGCGGACTCCTCAGCCTTTGTTCTCGGACATCAGCGACACGACGTCATCCAGGGACGCGCCGCCGAGAATGGCAGCGACCGGAAGGTCGCGGTTCAGTTCGGCCTTGAGCCGTTTGCGCAGATCGAGCGCTTGCAGCGAGTCCATGCCCAGCGAAACCAGCGGCACCGAGCCGTCGATGGTCTCGCTGCCGTCGGAGAGCATGACGCGGTCCAGTTCCTTGCGAATGCGCTCGGCGAAGCCCGCTTCGGGAACCGACGGCGCGGAAACAGCCGGGGCCGGGGCGGTCTCGGCCTGCGCAGGCTCGGCGGCGGGCGCGGGCGCGGGAGCCGGAGCCAGTTCCGCCAGCGCGTCGAGCGCGGGGGCGAAAACCGGTTCGAGCCCGACGGTTTCGGTGACGCCACGCAGCTTCGACCAGTCCGCCGCGAGCACCAGGCTGTTGGCGGAGGTGTCGGCCAGCCCGGCCGCCACCGCGTCGGCGGCCGCCATCGGCAGCAGACCCGAGCCCTCGATCCTGGCCTCGACCGCCGCGTCCGCCTCCGCGGGCAGCACCCACAGACCCCACTGCACCGAGGTGCACGCGCGGCCCTCGGCGCGCAACCGGGAGGCCATGGCATCGAGCATGCGGTTGGTCCCCGCGTACAGCGCCTGACCCCAGCCGCCGAGGGTGGCGGCGAAAGACGAGCACAGCAGCACGGTGGCCGTCGGCGTCGTCGGCAGGGCGCGCAGCACCTCGCCGAAACCGACCACCTTGGCCGCGGCGGCCTGCGCCACGGCCGCGGCGTCGGACTCGGTCGCGGCGGAGTACACGTAGTCGACGGCCGCGTGCGCGAGCAGGGTCACCGGACGATCCGCGTAGCGGGCGGCCAGCTCGGCGACGGCGGCGGGATCGCCGATATCGCAGGCCAGCACGTCGATCTCGGTGTCGCCGAGCGCGCGAACGGCGCGCAGCCGCTCGGTCAGCGCGGTGGTCTCGCCGCTGCGATTCACCAGCGTGATCCGGCCCGCGCCGTCGCGGACGAACTGCGCGCAGAACTCCAGGCCGACGTGTCCGGTGCCGCCGAGGATCAGCACCTCGCCGAGGTCGGGAGCGGCGACGGCCTGCGCCTGCTCGGCAACGACGAGACGCTTGGCGTGCAGCTTGCCGTCGCGCATCGCGAGGTCGGGCTCGCCCGCGAGGTGCAGCGCCTCCAGAATGCGGTCGGCGGGCAGCTTCTGCTCCAGGGCCGGGTAGTCCGCGGGCAGGTCGATGCGGCGGAAGGCGACGCCGATGCGCTCCAGCGCGACGCAGCGGAAGGCCGCACCGGCCGCGGCGGCGGCGAGCGCGGGAATCTCGTTCTCCCCCACCGCTTCCGCACCCGCCGTCACCAGCCAGCACTCGGTGACCCGCGGGCCGAGCGCCGCGAGCCAGCCCTGGTCGGTGGCGAACTCGGCGAACTCGGCCACCGCGGCCGCCTCGTCGGCGGCGCTGCCCGGCGGCAGCAGCACCACGACGGTGTCGGCCTGTTCGACGGGCGAACCGTCGAACATCGTCACCGTCGCGCCGTGCCGCTCGGCGCGCGCACGCAACGCCGTGGCCAGTTCGGCGCACCGGCCGTCGCGGTCGACGACCGCCACCGTGCGCGGCGGCGTCAGCGTGCGCCGGGAGAGCCGAGTCCAGCTCTCCGCCAAGCGGACCGGCGCGACCTCGGCAGGTCCGGCCGTCTCCGCGGCGGACCGGTACGGCGCCCACAGCCGCTTCGACGCCATCCGGGTGTGCGGGAAGTTCGGCAGCGGAAGGCGGACGGAGGAGTCGGCCACCCGCAGGCTCTCCCACGCGTAGTTCAGGTCGTGCACGGCGAGGGTCGCGAGGTTGCGGGTGAAATCCTCCAGCCCGGTCGCGGTGCGCCGCGAGGTGCCGAGCACCTGGAAGTCGCGCGGGCCGGTGGCCGGGTCGTCCGGCACGGTGGCCAGGTTCTCCTGCAACGCCAGTTGCAGTGTGGGGTGTTCGGCCACCTCGATGAAGGTGTCGACCTCGGCGGTGGCGGCGACGACCGCGCGGTCGAAGCGAACCCGGTTGCGCAGGTTCCAGTACCAGTACTGCCGGTGCGTGATGTCCGGAGTGATCGGTCCGCCGAGAGTGCCCCCGTAGCAAGTGATCTCGGTGGGCGAGAAGGTCGGCGCGCTCATCTCGTCGCCGAGCACCGACTCCATCTCCTTGCGGATCTTGATCAGGAACGTGGTGTGCGCCGGGTAGGCGACCTTGATCTCCTTGGCGAACTTGCCCTCGGCGTTGGCCATTTTCACCATGTCGGCGACGGTGTCCTGGTCGCCGGAGATGGCAAGGATGTGCGGCGCGTTCACGACGGCGAGCTCGGCCCAGCCGGAATGCCTGGCCAGCAGCGCCTCGCACTCCTCGCGGTCCATGCCGAGCACGGCCATCGAGTACTGCTCGGGGTACACGATCTCGTCCACGAACCGCGCCCGGTGGGTGACGGCCAGCACCGCGTCGCGCCGGGTCATGACGCCCGACACCCAGCCTGCGGCCAGCTCGCCCTGGCTGTGACCGATCGTCGCGACCGGCCGCACCCCGTAGGCCTGCCACATGGCGGCCAAGCCGGACATGTGGAACATCAAGGCGGGCTGCACTTCCCAGACCGTGTCCTGATATTCGCCCTCGTGACCGAGCAGGTAGTGCAGCGGCGCGATGTGGCCGTAGCGCTTCTCGTGGATCTCGACACAGGCGTCGACCTCGGCGCGGTACTCGGGGGACGCCTCGTAGTACGAGCGCCCCATGCCGGGTCGCTGGCTGCCCTGACCGGGGAAGACGAAACCGATGCGTCTCGGGGCGGCGAGACCGACGGTGCTCACCACCGCCGGGTGCGACGCGTCCGCGACGACGGCGCGCAGCGCGTCGAGCAGGTCCTCGCGAGTGCGCACCATCGCCAGCGCGCGACGACGGCGCGCGGTCCTGGTGCGGAACAGCATGTCCGCCACGGCATCAGGCGTCACGTTGGCGCGGCGCTCCAGGTAAGCGAGCACGGCCGCGGCTTCGGCGCGCAGCCCGTCGGCGGTCTCGGAGGACAGCAGCACCGGAACGGCGCCGTCGGGGAGACGGTAATCAGGCATCGATATCCTCCAGAACCGGCATGGCCAGGATGGCGTGCGCGTTCGTGCCCGCCACGCCGAACGACGAGACCGCGGCGTAGCGGAAGCCCTCGTGCGCTTCCCACGGTTCGAGTTCGGTAGCCAACCGCAGGCCGGTCGCGCTCCAATCCACCCCGGGGGCCGGGTCGTCCGCGTGCAGAGTCGGGGCGATGTGACCGTTGGCGCCGCACAGCAGCACCTTGATCAGCCCGAGCATGCCCGCCGCGGCTTGGGCGTGGCCGATGTTGGTCTTCACCGAGCCGAGCCGGGGCCCGCGCTCGGCATCGGCGCCGTAGGTGTTGCACAGCGCGGTGAGCTCCAGCGGGTCGCCCACCGGCGTTCCGGTGCCGTGTCCCTCGACGAGTCCGACCAGGCTCGGGTCGATGCCCGCCGCGTCGATCGTCTTGCGCACCAGCGCCTCTTGCGCCTGCGCGCTAGGCACCGTGATCGGCGCGCCCTTGCCGTTGTGGTTGATCCTGGTGGCCAGCACCCTGGCGTACACGCGGTGGCCCAGCTCGCGCGCCCGCGACTCGCGTTCCAGCACGACGACGCCCGCGCCCTCGCCCCACAGGGTCCCGGTGGCGCTCGCGGAGTAGGCGCGCAGGTGACCGTCCATGGCCAGCGCGTTGTTCTTGGCGAATTCGTAGAACGCGCCGGGCGAACCCATCACGCACACACCGCCCGCGAGCGCCCAGTCGCATTCGCCGGACCGGATCGCGGCGGCGGCCTGATGCACGGCGGTCAGCGAGGACGCGCACGCGGTGTCCACCGTGACAGACGGCCCGACCAGGCCGAGACCGTGCGAGATGCGTCCGGCGACCGCGCCGAGCGCGGTGCCGACCGCGCGATAACCGTTGTACTCGTTGACTTCCGCCGCGCGCGGTCCGTATTCGATGAACGAGGCGCCCATGAAGCAGCCCACCTCGTCACCCGCCAGTGCGCCGGGGTTGATGCCCGCGTGCTCGAGCGCGCGCCAGGCGACCCGCAACGCGACCCGCTGCTGCGGATCCATGGCGACCGCCTCGCGCGGCGTGATCCCGAAGAATTGCGGATCGAATTCGGTTGCCCCGGTGAGGAACCCACCGGCGTCGGGCACCGAACCCCAGCCTTCGGTGCGGTGCAAGGAGAAAACTTCCCGCAGCGGCCATTCCCGATCCCGGGGGAAAGGCCCGATCAATTCCCGTGATTCGGCGAGTGCCGACCAGAAATCGTCCAGATTGTCGACGCCCCCCGGAGCCTCCACCGCCATACCGGCGATGACAATATGATCTTCGTCCCCCGAAACAGCGCGTGCCATGCCAAACCTAACGTACGAATTCGCGAACTATCTCGCGGAAAGAACTTCGGACGTCAGCAATTCAGCAATGCCGTCCACGTGGTCGTTCAGATAGAAATGTCCGCCGTCGAAAAGGGTGACGGTGATGTCCTGCTCGCTGTGCGTCGCCCAGTCCTGCAGGTGCCGCGCCGTGACGTGCTCGTCGTCGGACCCGCCCATGACGTGCAGCCTGGCGCGCAGCTTGACCTCGGGCTCGCACACGTAGCGGTCGAAGGCGGCGTAGTCGGCCTTGAGCGCGGGCAGCGTCATGCGCATGATCTCGCGACTGGACAGCACGTCAGCGCCGGTGCCGTTGAGCGCGGCCAGATGATCGAGCAGCTCTTCGTCCTCGGTCGGATGCCGGGGCATGTCGACGACGCGGAACGGCGCGACCGCGCCCGAGGCGCCGAACAGGCCGACCTCGATGCCCGCCGCCTCGGCTTGGCGGACGAATTCGAACCCGACCATCGAGCCCATGCTGTGCCCGAAGACCGTGATGGGACCGCCGCGGTGGTATTCCGACTCCAGGAACGCGCCGAGCGCACCGGCCGCCACCTCGGGCAGGGTCTCCGGCATCGGCTCGGCGGCCCGGTCCTGACGGCCGGGGTATTGGAAGACGACGACGTCGAAATTCTCGCTGAGCACCTTGGAGAAGGTGCGGTAGGCGGAGGCGCCGCTACCCGCGTGCGGGAACATCAGCAATGTCGGGCTCGAGTCCGAGCTCGGCTTGTGGAATTTGCGAATCCACCCAAGGGTTTTCGGCATTACACGGCTCCTGCATCACGGTATCGCTGCGTCAGGCGCCCGGCGCCGCCGTCGATCTGGCGACGGGCCGGGCAACGCTGACTCAGCGACGTTAGCATAGGGTAACCTTACTGATGTAAGGCTAGGGTAAGTTCGGGCGGCGGCGTGATCGACATGACGACCACGGAACCGGCGGGACGAACAGCTGCGGCCCGCTGCGGAAGGGCGCCCGAACACACGTGCGGGCCGCGAGATTCGTCTCGCGGCCCGCACATCACGTAGCCCAGATCACTCCGGCGAGTCGGTCAGATACCCACCGCGCGCGAAGAACTCGGCGGCGGCGTGTTCCACGCCGTCGGCGGTGCGCACCCGCGTGATCGTCAGCGCCCGGTTGTTCCCGCGGAATGCGTCCGGTCCGCACACCACGGCCGCGCCGTCCTCGTGCACCACCACGCGGCCGTTCGTGCCGCCGTAGCAGCCCTCCGACACGGTGGCCGCGAGCACTTCCACCCGCTGCCCCCGGTAGTGAGCGAAGGCAGGCGGGTAGGGCGCGGACAGCGCGCGCACGAAGCGCTCCAGGTCCACGGCGGGCCAGCTCCAGTCGATCCGGCTGTCACGATCGGATCGCTTGTGGAAGAAGGTGCGCTCGGCCTTGTTCTGCGGACGCCACACCGCGGTGCCCGCGTCGATCGCGTCGAGGGCCTCGTTCAGCGCCTCGGGGATCAGATCCATTCCGGCCAGCACCAATTCGGTGCCGGTGGCGGCCGGGCCGATCGGCAGCGACTTCTGCACGATGATGTCGCCGGTGTCCAGCCCCTCGTCCATGCGATGGATGGTCAGCCCGGTCTCGGAGGCGCCGCTGATCAGCGCCCACAGCACCGGCGAGAACCCGGTGAATTTCGGCAGCAGCGAATCATGCAGGTTCAGCGTGCCGTGCGGCGGCAGCGTGTACAGCTCGGGGGGCATCCAGGTGTACCAGCTGTTGACCACGATGATGTCGGGCTCGGCGCGCTTCACCAGGTCGATGGTCTCGGCGTCGGCACGCTCGGTGAGGTGCACCGGAATGCCGCGCTCGCGCGCCAGCTCCTCGACCGAGTCGCCCCAGATCCCCTTGTACGAATGATCACTCGCCGGATGGGTGACCGCGAGGACGACCTCGTGCCGGGAGTCGATCAGAGCCTGCAAGGTCCGCCGACCCCAGGTCTGGAAGCCGAATGATACGACGCGCATGAGAGGTGAACCCTTCGTGAAAGTAAGCTGAGGCTATCCTATAAACCGAGCCGCTAGAGTAGCTGCCGGTTACCTGCGACGCTCGACTCGACCCGCCCGCCGCGCGCCGGGCGAACCGACTCGCTGCGCAGCACGCGATCCGAGAGTTCGCCGAGGCAGCTGAGATTCGGGAACCCGGGCCCCTGCGCCAGCGCGGCGAGGTTCGGCAGGTACAGCTTCGCGTCCAAGCCCTGGACGGCGAGGTCGTAGCCGATCGAGGACTCGATCCTGGACTGGGTCAGCTGCCCGCCGACCGCGAGCTCCAGCAGGTCGGCGGCGTTGGCGTCGAACATCTCCAGGAACCACAGTGGCTGCCCGCCGGTCGCGTCGATCACCAGGTCGAAGTTGTGCACCTGGTCCGGACGCATCTCGTTGCGCAGGGTCAGCGCAACGCCGTCGCCCTGATCGGCGATCCGCACGACGCGGCCCTGCATGTGGTGCACCCGGTTGTCGGCGAGCAGGCTCTCCTGCACCCGCACCGAGAACACGCCGCGGTCGGTGCGGCGGATGACGTCCCTGCGCTCCTCGGTGCTCAGCGAGCCCCACTTGATCGGATCGCTGAACAGCGAGTTCTCGAAGTAGCTTTCGCCGCGGGTGTAGATGGTGGCCATCGGCGAGATCACCGAGATGGAGAGCATGCCGTGGCGCACCAGCTCGTCCAGCGCCGAGCCCGCGGTCTCACCGCCGCCGATGACCGCCGCGCGTGAGGAGACCGGCAGCTTGCGTTTGCCCGCGAGGTCCCAGAATTCCGCGACGCTGAGCACTTTCGGATGCTTGGCGAGCGCCTTCTCGCTGCGGCCGGGGCCGGTGATCATCAGCGCGTCGGCGTCGATTTCGGTGGGAATCCCGTCGGCGTCCACCGCGGTGATCAGCCAGCCGTCGGACGCGGCGGCGATGGATCGCACTGTGCCGAGGACGAGTTCGAAATCCACGCGTGCCGCGACCCACTGCAGGTACTTGGCCCAGACGTGGTGCTGCGGGCTCGGACGGCCCCGGTCGATCCACTCGGCATAGGTGCCCTGGTCGACCAGAAAGGAAGTCCAGCTGAACGCCGTCATGGCCTCGTTGATCGCGCGGTTGTGGCCGCGGGCCCAGGTGGAGTGATAGGGGAAGCCCACGTCCTTCTCCGGGCTGGTGCCGAGCCGGTGTTGGCCGTCGGTCCAGCCGCCGCTCGGCAGCCAATTACCGCCAACCGTTTGCGCTTCCACCACGACGACGCGCGGCGCGGGCAGCCCCAGTTCGCGCAGCACGTGCGCCTTGGCCGCGACGGCCATCGCCTTCGGACCCGCGCCGATCACCACAAGTGTTTCCACCGGTTCTCCCACTCTCACATCGCGCGTATCCGTGTTCGCGCCCACATCGACGAACCCCCGCCTTCATGTTTGCATAGGCTTACCTTACAGTGAACGCGAGTGTCGATCCCCACAGCGGGGAACGCACCGGCACGAGAACGATGGGAATTACTTTCATGATCAGCACCCGAAAGAAGCTGGGCGCGGTGGCCTTTGCCGCTGCCGCCCTGGTCGGCGCGTTCGGCACCGTCACCACCGCCGCGATCGCCGAGGCCGCGCCGATCACCGCGCCGCTGCGCACCCAGGCGCCGAGCACCGGTGAGCTGCGCGCCAAGATGGCGGTGCTGTTCAACGCGGGTGCGTCGCGCGCCGCGCGCGCCGCCGAGCTGGAGACCGGCGAGGCGGGCCTGCCTGCCTTCGACGCCGCGGCCGCGCTCATCGCCATCGCCCCGGCGAGCTGGCGCTGGGACGTCGTCGGCCCGGTGTCGGTCAACGGCGACACCCTGTCCGCGGTGCTCTACACCTCCACCGAGGGCTACGAGCCGTGGACCTTCGACCTGACCTGGAAGCAGATCGACGGCACCTGGAAGCTGAGCCGCGAATCCGTCTGCACCATCGGCAACTTCGTCGGCCAGGGCTGCTGACCAGGTTCGCGCACGATTCGGCCCCCGTCGCGACGGGGGCCGAACTCGTCTCGGCGTACCTCGTGACATTAAATTCAGCTTAGGCTAACCTCACTTTCATGGGCAGAGGTTTCAACGGCGTCATTGTGAAAGCGTGGGGCGGTCAGGACTACCGGCTCACCGTCACTGCGACGGAATACGTCACGGACAAGTTCATTCGGCTCGGCTTCGACGCGGGCGGCCTGCTCGCCGACCATCCCGTGCACCCCACTCAGTGGATCCGGCTGTGGATCCCGGACCTCGAGACCGAGAAGTTGCACCACCGCGGCTACACGCTGGTGGACCCCGATCCGGAAACCGGTACGTTCGCCATCGAATTCGCCCTGCACGACGGCCCCGCCGCGCGCTGGGCGGTCAACGCGGCGGTCGGCGACGTGCTGGACGCGTCGGTGCTCGGCTCCAGTTTCGAACTCCCCGAGGCCGCGCCGAGCGAATACCTGGTATTCGGCGACACCGCCTCGCTGCCCGCGATCAACTCGCTGCTCGACGCGATCGGCGACGCGCCCGCTCGCGTCTGGCTGGAATGGCAGTACGAATCCGACCAGACGTTGCCCGTGCGCAACAAGCCACACCACCAGGTCACCTGGCTCCAACGCATCGACGACGGCAGGCTCCTGCGCGAACAGTCGCAGGAGATCACCTGCCCCGACGACGCTTTCGCCTGGGTCGCCTGCGACGGCCACACCACCCGCTCGATCGTCAAGACGCTCAAGCAGACTCACAACCTGCCGAAAACCGCGATCAAGTCGCAGGCGTACTGGAAGTAGGCGTACCTCCGCCTTCGCTCCGGCCATGCGCGGACTGTCGACGGACTTACGTCCGGCAGCGCCCTCTCTGCGTACTCCGCCTTCGCTCCGGCCATGCGCGGACTGTCGACGGACTACGTCCGGCAGCGTGAAATCGGCTGATTCAGCACCCTTCGATCATCCCTCCGGACGATCCCCTCGCGACCTGCTGCCGACGCGCGATGACCCGATCGCGCGTCAGGCTGGAGCCCGAATCCGTTGTCCGAGCGGAAGCGAGGCGGATATGTCGCTGATCGATGTGGTGATCGCTGTGGCCGCGGTCGTATGCGCGGTGGTGGTGATGTGCACCGCGCGAATCGGGCGTGCGCCTGCGCTGGGGTTGCTCGGCGGGGTTGCGCTCGTGGCGGCGGTCCAGTGGCTGCGCGAAGGGTTCTACTGGCAGTTCGTTCCGACGTATCTGCTGCTCGTGGTCACGGCATGGTTCGTCGCGGCGCGGCCGAGCAGGCGTCTAGGCGGGATCGCGGCGCGCGTGGGCGTCGGAATGCTCGTCGTCGCGGCGGCTTTCGCGTGGGTGCTGCCGCCGGTGCCGACGCTGCCCGCGCCGAGCGGACCGTATCCGGTCGGCACCGAGACATTCCGCTGGGTCGATCCGGACCGGCCGGAAGCCGCGACGGACGACCCGGCCGACCGCCGCAACGTCATCGCGCAAGCCTGGTATCCGGCCGCCGAGCCGACCGGAAGCGGCTCACGCTACCTCGACGGACTAGGCAAGCTGCCGCGGCGGGTGAGCCAGATTCCGAGCTTCCTCATGCGCGGCTACGACCGCATCGACACGCACGCCGACGATCGCGCGTCCCTGGCCCGAGACCGGGACCGCTGGCCGGTAGTGCTGTTCTCGCCGGGATACGGTGCGCCGCGTGCGTTCCACACCGGGCTGGTCGCCGATCTGGCCAGCCGCGGGTTCGTGGTTCTCGCCGTCGATCACCCCTACGAGGCGGCCGTGGTCGAGCTCGCCGACGGACGTCTCGCGACGGCGGTGGACGACTTCCCGGCCGACGACGCCGCCGGAGAGCGGTACATGAGCGTGCGACAGGCGGTGCGGGCCGCCGATCTGCGGTTCGTCCTCGATCGATTGGAACGGCCTGGCGCGCTCGGCCCGCGTCTCTCCGGTCATCTCGACACCGAGCGCATCGCCGTCATCGGGCATTCGTTCGGCGGGGCGGCCGCGGCCGCCGCGGCCGCCGACGACGACCGCATCCGCGCCGCGGCGAACATCGACGGCACGCTGTACGGCGATCTGCCCAATCGCACGCTGCGCCAACCTTTCCTGCTGTTGGAGAGCGAGCACGACGAGACAGGACATTCCGAGCGGTTCCTGGAGCGCAACGCCGCGCTGCTCGGCAGGCTGGGCGCGGGCGGCTTCCGTTTCGAAATCGGCGACGCCAACCACTACAGCTTCACCGACGCGCCGCTCTTCCTCTCCGGGCCGGGCCGGTTCGCGGTGGCCCAGCTGATCGGCGGTTCGCGGGGACCGGTACCGACGCAGCGCGCGACCGCCGACATCCTGGCAGCGTTTCTGAGCGAACCGCTGGGCGGGCCGCGCGCCGACGTGGTGGCGACGGCCGTGGCGCACCGCGATATTCGGGGCGGAGCCGTCGGACACTGACCAACGTATTCGCGCCCGGCGGAGGGCGATTCGTTCGACGCGGCGATTCGCGAGCTAGGGATGAGCCGCGTTCGGCAACCACCGGGCGTCCCTCTGCCTCCGCTGCTGCGGTGCGCAAGCCGAGGACGGACTTCATCGCCAAGCGTGGATAGGCTAACCTTATGCCCCATGGGACGAGGGGCAAACGGCGTCATCATGAAGGTGTGGCGCGCCGATGACTACCGACTGCGCGTGACGTCGACCGAGGCTGTCACCGACAAATGCCAGCGGATCGGGTTCACCGCGGGCGGGTTGCTTGCCGATCACCCGGTGCACCCGACGCAGTTCATCCGGCTGTGGATCCCGGATGCGGAGACCGACAAGCTGCACCATCGGGCTTTCACGACCATCGATCAGGACCCCGCGAGCGACCACTTTCACATCGAGTTCGCGGTGCACACCGGGCCGGCGAGCGTGTGGGCGCAGCGGGCCAAGGTCGGCGACGAGATCGAGGCGTCGGTGCTCGGGTCGAAGTTCGAGCTGCCGGAGACGCCGCCGAGCGAATACCTCCTCTTCGGCGACACCGCCTCGCTGCCCGCGATCAACTCGCTGCTCGACGCGATCGGCGACGTGCCCGCTCGTGTCTTCCTGGAATGGCAGTACGAGTCCGACCAGACGCTGCCCGTCCGCAACAAGCCGCACCACCAGGTCACCTGGCTCCAGCGCGTGGACGACGGCCGCCTGCTGCGCGAACAAGCCCAGGCGATCTCCTGCCCCGCGGACGCTTTCGCGTGGGTGGCCTGCGACGGCCACACCACCCGCTCGATCGTCAAGACACTCAAGACCTCCCACAACATGGCGAAATCCCAGTTGAAGTACCAGGCCTACTGGAAGTAAGCGCACCTCCGCCTTCGCTCCTGCCATGCGCGGAGTCGATCGACGGACTCCGTCCGATACCGCCAGTCGTGCACACAGGAACCGATCGGGCCGCCGCGGAACACTCCGCGGCGGCCCGATCTCGTTGTCATCGCCTCACACCGCGGCCGGTTCCAGCCGCCAGCCGGACGCGCGGCTGCGCTCGTTCCAGAAGTCGGCGTAGCGACCGCCCTGCGCCAGCAGCTCGGTGTGCGTGCCGCGTTCGACGATACGACCACCGTCGACGAACAGGATCTGGTCCGCGTGCGCGATGGTGGCCAGGCGGTGCGCCACCACGATCACGGTCTTGCCCCTGGTGAGTTCGTGCACGCCGCGCACCACCACCGCCTCGCTGTGCGGGTCCAGCGCGCTGGTCGCCTCGTCCAGCAGCACGATCGGCGCGTCCTTCAGCAGCGCGCGGGCGATCGAGACCCGTTGCCGCTCACCGCCGGACAGCGCGGCACCGCCCTCGCCGACGGCGGTGTCGTAGCCGTCCGGCAGGCGCTCGGCGATCTCGTCCACCCGCGCGGCCTCGGCGGCCCGGCGCACCTCGGCGTCGGTGGCCTCGGGGCGGCCGATCCGGATGTTGTCCGCCACCGACCGGTCGAACAGGTAGACGTTCTGGAAGACCAGCGACAGCTGGTTCAGCAGCGTCTCCGAAGGCTGGTCGCGCACATCGTGTTCGCCGACGGCGACCCGTCCGCCGTCCACGTCGTAGAACCGCGCGGCCAACCGCAGCAGCGTCGTCTTACCCGCGCCGCTGGGGCCGACGATCGCGGTCGTGGTTCCCGCCGGGACGCTGAAGGTGATGCCGGAGAGCACCGGCTCGCCCGGGCGGTAGCCGAAACTCACGTTGTCGAACACCACGGTCGGCGCGCCCGGCGTCACCGGCGAGTTCGCCTCGGGCAGGGCTTGTTCCGCGAGCAGCGCGGAGACCCGGTCGACCGCGGCGGCGGCCGAGCGCAGTCCGTTGCCCAGCTGCGCGGCCTGATTCAACGGCTCGATGAATCGCGAACTCACGGCGATCAGCGCGATCGCGACGGCGGCCGACACCACGCCGTCGGTCACCCTGGCGATCACCACGTAGACCAGGACCAGGAACACGGCCTGCACGAAGAGCGCGAAGACGATCAGGCTCGGCACCGAGGTGAAGACCATCCTGGTGTTGGCCGACCGTTGCTGCCGCAGCGCGCCGTCCAGCGCCTTGTTGCCCGACCCGACCGCGCCGAACGCGCGCAGCACCGGCTGGGCCTGCGCGAATTCCACCACGCGCGAATCGGCTTCGGCCGCCGCCTCGTGCATGCCCTTGTCGGCCCGCTGGTACGCGCGGCCCGCGAGGCCGTTGACGAGGAAGAGGACCGGGGCGGCGAGCAGCATGGCCAGCGCGATCCGCCAGTCGATGAACAGCATGCCGACGGCGACGCCGAGCGGGACCACGATGCCGGTGACCACCTTGGCGATCAGATAGGCGACGGTGCCCTGGATCTCGCGCACGTTCTCCACCGTGACCCGCGACAGCGGTCCGGCGCTGCGGGTTTCGAACCAGCCGAGCGGCAGCGCGTTCAGATGATCGCCGAGCCGGGTTTGCAGGCCGCGCTGCATGCCGACCGCGATGCGCAGGCCGAGCGAGGCCTGTAGGTAGCCGAACACCGCCACGGCGCCGACCGCGACCAGCATCAGCAGCGCGTAGAACCAGGCGCGGCCGAGGTCGTCGTCGAACAGTGCCTCGAGCACCGGCACCAGCAGCAGATACCCGATCGCCTGGCTGATCGCCTGCGCCAGGATCGCGGCGAGCAAACGCGGTGTCAGGGGGGCGAATTCGGCGGGCACCAGGCCGAGAACTTTGCGAATCATCGGGCTGCCTCACTTTCCACGAGCGAGACCGCGCCGAGTGCCGCCTCGTTGATCTCCCAGAGCCGCTGGTAGACGCCGCCCGCCTCGCACAGGGTGCGGTGGTCGCCCTGCTCGACGAGGGAGCCGTTCTCCAGCACCAGAATCCGATCCACACCCGTGATGGTGTGCAGCCGGTGTGCGATGACCAGCACGGTGCGCCCGGCCACCAGCGCCGCGAGCGCGTCCTGCACAGCCGCCTCCGACTCGGGGTCGGCGAAGGCGGTCGCCTCGTCCAGCACCAGCACGGGCGTATCGGCGAGCAGCGCGCGGGCCACCGAAAGCCGTTGCGCCTCACCGCCGGAGAGCGTGGCGTCGACGCCGATCTCGGAGTCGTAGCCGCGGGGCAGTGCGAGGATGCGGTCGTGGATCTGGGCGGCGCGGGCGGCCCGCTCCAGCGCGGCGCCGTCGGCGGCAGGGGCCGCGAGCAGCAGGTTCTCGCGGATGGTGCCGCGGATCAGCCGCACGTCCTGGAACACGAAACCGACGGTGCGATAGAGGTCTTCGCTCGGGTAGTCGCGGATATCGCGGCCGCCGATGGTGATCCGGCCGGACCCGACGTCGTAGAAGCGGGGCAGCAGTTTGGCCAGCGTCGACTTGCCGGAGCCGCTGGGGCCGACCAGCGCGGTGATGGTGCCCGGTCGCAGCTCCAGGTCGATGTCGCGCAGCACATCGTGGCCGTCGCGGTAGCCGAACCCGACGGATTCGAAACGGACGAGGCCCGGCTCGGCGTCGCTCGGGTCGTCGGATCCCGGTGCGGCCGAGGCGAGTTCAAGGCTCTGCTGCACCTCGTACAGACGCTCGGCCGCCGCGCCCGCGGCGCGCAGCGCCTGTCCCCCGTAACCGAGGCCGAGCAGCGCGCTGCCGAGACCGAGACCGACCAGCAGGAACGGCAGCACATCGAGTGGAGCCAGCCAGTCCGCGCCGACGCCCGCCAATCCGGCGACGACGATCACCAGCATCACGAACACCGGGGAGATCATGATGTCGGCCACCGCCTGGAGCCGGATCATCGGCGTCTTCCATCGGTCGAAGCTGTCGGCCTGGCCGTCGACGGCGTCCTGGAAATCGCGATGCGCCTTGCCCGCCTGCCCGAAGGCGCGGACCACTTGGATGCCGTCGACGAACTCGATGGTCGCCTGCTGCACCCGGCGCTCCCAGCGGGTGTAGACCGCGAGACGGTCCATGCTCTCGCGGTTCATCATCGTGCGGAAGGCCATGGCGTAGGCGAGCAGCGGCACCAGCAGGATCAGCGTCAGCCGCCAGTCCACGGTGAACAGATAGCCGAGCGAGACCAGCGGGACGAGCAGCGCGCCGACGAACTCCAGCCGCGCGTGCGCCACCAGATAGTGCAGCGCCTCCACATCGTCTTGCAGATACTTCTTCACCTCGCCCGAACCGTGCTCGCCGAACCAGCCGAGCGGCACCCTGGTCAGCTTGGCGGCGAGCGCGCGGCGCACGGTGAGCTGGTAGCCGCCATCCACCAGGTGTGTCCAGGTCAGCGCCGCCGCTTGCAGCAGGGCGCGCACCAGCAGCACCAGCATGGCGAGGCCGAACAGCCGCCACACCCGGTCGGTGTCCACCGGGTCGTCGAGCAGCTCGCGGCAGGCCTCGACGATCAGGATGAACGGCACCACGGTGCACACCGAGGCGATCGCCATGACGACAGTGGCGAGCGTCAGCGCACCCTGCACCGGCGCGAGAATCTCCTTGCGCGCCAGCGCCTGCTGTTGCTTGCGTTGTTTCGCCACCGCGCGGGGCGGCCGGTTCCCCGTTTCCGCCGCCGCACGCGGCGTGACCTCCACCGTCATGTGTCCTCGCCTCTCGTTCTGGCGTACCTCGCCGGAATCCGCCCCATCTTCACACAGAAAGATAGGTAAGGCTAACTTTCCCTGAGATGGGGGAACGGCAGGCGAACGGGCGGCCGACCACCGGTGGCGGCGCGAGTCCGCGGCTTGCCGCTGTCCGACGCCGCGTCGACAGTTGCGTGAACGGCGCTTCGTCTCGGTTCCGAAACACCGGCTCGGGAAGTACTTTTCCCCGATAGCTACCCGTCTCCAGAGTCGGAGGTTGTGGAAATGTTTGTCACGCACATTGTTTCGGCCATTACCGATTGCTACGCCGATCCAGGGGAACTCTCCGCGCCCCAGGCCCACCGCGCGATGCAGATCCATCTGAATTGCTCCGTCGAACTGTGCCGGGTGCGCCGACGAGCGCGGCAGACCCTCGTCGAGACGCGGCGGATGGTGCTCGACGAACGCGCCGAGCCCTGAACTCGCGGTATTCGGACACCTGCGCGCCGACCGGAATCGGGGCGCGGCCGGAGACGTTGACCACAGCATGACCACAACGGCATCCGATCGCCCCGCCGCGCCCGTCGTCGACACCGCCACCGACTTCGGCGCCAAGGTCGCCGAGCGCCTCGGCCGCGAGTCCGTCCTCTGGCTCACCACCGTCGGCCCGTCCGGCACGCCGCAGCCGAACCCCGTGTGGTTCCAGTGGCGCGACGGCGAGTTCCTCCTGTTCAGCCAGCCGGACAAGGCGAAGGTGCGCAATATCGCCCGCAACCCGCGTGTCTCGCTGAATCTCAACAGCAACGCGCACGGCGGCGAGGTGGTGGTACTGACCGGAACGGCGCGCATCGTCGAAGAACGGCCGTCCGACGACGAAATCGCCTCGTACACAGCGAAGTACACCGAGGGCTTGGCGGACATCAAGATGTCGGCGGACGAGTTCTACGCGGAATACTCGGTGCCCATTCGGATTACGCCGGATCGGTTGCGCGGCTTCTGAATTCGGCGACGAGAACCGGCGGGCTGCCGCGACTGCCGGGGTGGCGGCAGCACACCACGCGCGCCGGCCTCGGGGTCGCGCCCTCCTCGCGCCCGACCACCCCGGCCTCGCGACGCCCGAGCTCCGACCGCCCGGTCGCGGCCTGCTGACCTGGGGCGATTAGAGTTGTCGCCGATGAGAAGAAGGCAGCAGCCGCCGCTGCCCAAGCGGTACGGCTTGGACCCGGCCCGGCTGAGACTGCCGGAAACGGGCGAATGGGCGACGATTCGCGACCATCTGGTCGAGCGACTTCCCCGGGTCGCGCCGGAACGGATCGATGAACTGCTGCGCGAGGGCGGGATCGTCGATCTCGACGGGCCCATCGCGCCGGACGCGCCGTATGTCCCCGGCGGAGCAGTGTGGTTCCATCGCGACCTGCCGGACGAAACCGACGTGCCGTTCGACATCACCGTCGTGCACCGCGACGATCACCTGCTGGTTGTGGACAAGCCGCATTTCCTCGCCACCATTCCGCGCGGGCAGCACATCCGGCAGACCGCGCTGGTCCGGCTGCGTCAGGAATTGGATCTGCCCGATCTGGTGCCCGCCCACCGACTCGACCGGGTGACCGCGGGACTGCTGCTGTTCGTCGTCGACCCGGCCCGGCGCGGGGCGTACCAGACGATGTTCCACCGGCGGGCGGTGCGCAAGGAATACGAGGCGATCGCCCCCTACCGCCCCGATCTGGACCTACCGCGCACGGTGCGCAGCCGCATAGTCAAGGAGAAGCAGGTGCTCGCCGCCCAAGAGGTTGCGGGCGAACCCAACGCGGAAACGGTCGTCGACCTGCTCGAACACCGCGACGGACTCGGCCGCTATCGGCTGCGGCCGCTGACCGGGCGGACCCACCAGCTGCGCCTGCACATGAACGGACTCGGCGTGCCGATCCTCGGGGACGACTTCTATCCTCGTCTCACCGACAAGCCGGTGCACGATTTCACCCGGCCGCTACAACTGCTGGCCGCCTCGCTCGAGTTCACCGATCCGGTCACCGGCGCGCCGCGACGATTCGAGACGACGAGAACCCTCCAGGCGTGGACGGACCACGCCGCCTGGGCGTGCTGACGAAGGCGGGCCGGCCGGCGGAACAGGGGTAGCCGGCCGGCCCGAGCGCCCGCGACGATGGCTCTGCCCGTCGCGGGCGCGGCTCTCTCAGGACCCCATCCAGGCCAGGGGTCCGGCGCCGCAGGTGGCGCTGCCGGTGAGGGTGGGCTCGGCCACGTTCACCTTGATCTCGTAGGCCAAGCCCTGAAGCGCGGCCAGCGTGTGGGTGCCCGACTTCTTCGGCTTCCACTGGACGGTCGCCACGCCGTTGACCGGCTTCACCGGACTGCCCGGAATGACCAGCGCGTTGTCGTAGAACCAGACCTCGAACCAGTGATTCACCTTCGCGGTGATCTCATAGGTGCAGCCCGCCTGCGGGTTGCCCGCCGAGACGCTGAGGTCGTCGACCGTCGCGGACGCGTAGGGCGCGGTCAGTATCGCCGCGCAACCCGCCGCGACCAGCGTCGTCAGGCCGACGCCGAGCCGGCGACCGATCCGCCTCTGGGTTCTAGTCATTCGGAAACTCCTCTTCGAGACGCACACCGGGTGCGAACGATCGGACTGTATCGACCGTCCAGTTCCCTACGGGCCAGATTGGCGAAAAAACTGAAACATGTTTCATTCAGATTGGTCACAGGATAGCCTCCGCGAGACCACGCTCGCGGTGAAAATCGGCACCTGTGATCAGGCGCTCAACCAAGGGCGAACCGCGCGGGCCGGACCCTACACTGGGCCGGGTGCGTCAAACGGACCTCGAGGAAGCGGCCCCCACCCACAACAAACTGCATGCCTATATCGATGTAGCGGTCGTGATCGTCGTCCTCGCGGGCACCAACCTGATCGCGCACTTCACCACCGCGTGGGCCAGCATCGTCACCGTTCCGATCGCCGCGATCGTCCTGCTCGCCCTGGTCCGCAGGCGAGGGCTCGGCTGGGCCGAACTCGGACTCTCCCCCAGGCACTGGCGGCGCGGATCGCTGTACGCGCTGGCCGCGGTCGGCATCGTGCTCGCGGCCGTGGCCGTCGGGGCGCTGCTGCCCGCGACGCGCCCGTTCTTCCTCGCCGACCGGTACGCCACCATCTCCGGCGCGCTCATCGCGTCGATGATCGTCATCCCGCTACAGACCGTCATCCCCGAGGAACTCGCCTTCCGCGGCGTGCTGCACGGCACCCTGGATCGCGTCTACGGCGCGCGCGGGGTGTTCGCGGCGGGTTCGCTGCTCTTCGGCCTCTGGCACATCGCCTCGTCCTTCGGCCTGACGACCAGCAACCGCGGGCTCACCGGCTTCCTCGGCGGCGGCCTGGCGGGACAGATCGTCGGCATCCTGCTCGCGGTCGCCGCGACCGCCGCCGCAGGCGTCGTCTTCACCTGGCTGCGCCGCCGCAGCGGCAGCCTGCTCGCACCCATCGCACTGCATTGGTCGGTCAACGGCGCGGGCGCACTCGCCGCCGCGCTCGTCTGGCACACGACCCTGGCCTAGCGTCGGGCCGTCGCTTGGCGCGTCAAGCATCCTTCCCAGTCCACGGCCGCGGCTCTAAGTTCGAGTAGTGCCCCTCGGACATCTCGGCATCAACGTCACGGATCTCGCCGCGGCGCGCGCGTACTACGACGAAATGATGCCGCTCGTCGACTACGAGCGTTTCCTGCTGGACGACACTCAGTTCGCCTACCGGCCCGCCCGCGGCAAAGTCGGGACCTACCTGTTCTTCTATCCGGCCGAACAGCCGGGATATTCGCGCGTGAAACCGGGACTGCAACACCTCGCCTTCATGGTGCGCACGCGCGCCGACGTCGACGCGGTGCATTCCTGGGCGGCCGCGCGCGGCGACGAAATTGTCCATCCGCCACGCGAATTCCCGGAGTATCCGCCGCCCTATTTCGCGACCTTCTGGATCGGGTACGACGGCGTGCTGCTGGAAGCCGTGTGTCATAAGGACGCTTGACCTTCCCCCGAGGCCCGCACTACCGGGGCAGACGCTCGGCACTCTCGCGCACTGCCGCCGTTCGCATTGACCGCGGCGGGCCGTCGGTTTAGTCTCATCGCGTTCACACATATGTTCGAGCACACTTGTCGACGCCGAGAAATCGGCCCGATATCGGCTCCAGGGAAGGCTCGCGATGCCCGACGAACCGTCGACCGGCAATTCCGAGATAGCGGCACTGGCACAACGGGTCGCGACGGCGCGCGGGAAACTGCCGCTGCAGCACGACACCGCATTGGTCGAGGTGCTCTCCGAGGCCGAGATCGCCGCGGAACGTGAACTCGCGGAATGGATTCGGGCCCAACGTCGCGGTCAGCGGCGGCGCGCCGTCGAGGACGAGCTGGCCGCCGAGAAGCTCGACCGTCGCACCGGGGCCGCCATCCGCCGCGCCGAGGAGGACGACGCGCGCTGGCACCGCCGCGCGCTGGCGGCCCGGCGGCGCGTCGCCAACCAGGACGCGCGGCTGGCTCAGCTCTACCGCCGTGCCGAATGGTCCTCGCGGGCGCTGATCGCCGTCGTGATTCTCGGCATGGTGTGGGCGGGCGTGAACGTGCAGCACAACCTCGTCCCGAGCGGCGATATGTCCGATCCGCTGTACTGGCTCAGCTATGGCATCGAGGCGATGATCTCCATCCCGATCATCACCATCATGGTGGTCGCGACGACCGCGGCACGCTGGGGGCGAGAGCTCCCGCGCGGCAAGGTGATCGTCTTCGAGGCGGCGCTGCTCGGCACCACCATCGCGCTGAACACCGGGCCGCACCTGGCCGCGGGCGATCTCGGGCGAGCGGCCGAATTCGCGATCGCGCCGGCGATGGTCGGCGTGGTGATCTGGTTGCACGCCTGGGTCGCGGCGCGGTACGCGCAGCTCATCGACAGCGTGCCGATCGTGGACGACACCGCCGTGCCGAAGTTGCGCGGGGCGTACGGGTCCGCGGACACGAGGCAGTGGGATACCGCCGGGCTGGTCGTGGATTCGACCGGTGGACCGAGCGCGATCGCGGCGACGGACATCGATGCCACGTCCGCCTCCCGGACGGACGGCGTCGAACCGCGACCGCTCCAGAACACTCGGCCGACTTCCGTGGAATCCGCCGCCGACGCGGAGAAGCAGCCGCTCGACGGTCGCCACGCCGGAGCCACTCCCGCAGGAACTTCGACTTCCGAGGACGCAGGCACTTCCACCGCCGAGAACACCTCCGCTTCCGAGGACGCAGGCACGTTCACTTCCGAGGACACCTCCGCTTCCGCCGACGAGGAGTCCGGACCGGACGCGGCTACGGCTCGCGGTTCGATGACCGGGCTGTCGTATTTGGTTCCGCTCTCGTTGCTCACCGGCGGGCTCGCCGAAGAGGACGACGCCCCGCGGACGCCGCGACGCAACGGATCGTCCAACGGCCGCTCGGCCCATACCGCCGACGACGCCGCCGCGCAGCCGCTCCACATCGCGCAGACCAGGCTCCGGCCGGTCAACGGCAACGGCCGGACCACGCCGTCGATGTGGGCCGGATCCCATGCCCTGCAAACCATTTCGTACCCGCAGCCCGAGGACGCCGAAGCGGCCGAACCCGTGAACACGACCGACGCCGTCGAGCTCGCCGAGTTCCAGGCGATCCGCGGCGGCAAGTCGGCGCCCGCCCGCGACGAGGAAGCGGTGGAGGACGAGGGCAAACCAGCCACCGACCCCGAACCGGCTGAAGACCGAACCACTCGGCAACACACCGATTCCGGCTCGAAGTCCGACGACTCGACCCCACGCGTGCGCGCCGAGGCCGCTGCCGAACAGCTCACCTTGGAGCCCGAGCCGGAACCGTTGCGTCCGCGCAGCACCGAGATCATCCTCGCCACCCAGCGCGCCATCGCCGAGGAGGACGCCGAGGACGACGATCTCGACCAGGAACCGGACAGCGCCGAGGACGAGGTCCGCCTGGTCGCGCGGAACATCGCCGAGCAGGGCCTCTCCAAGCTGCCGGTCGAGCAGATCGCCGACATTCTCACCCTCGCCGACCAGGCCTGGTCCAGCGCAGGCATCGCCAAGGAGGTGGGCGTGTCCGGCTCCGCCGTGGCTCGCGTCATCGACGCCGCCCACAAGGTCCGCCGCCCGTACGCGACCAGCAGCTGAACCCGTTGCCGCGCAGCGAGATCTGAGGCACACCCCGGCCTACGATGGGGCTCGACACGGGGCGGGAGGATTGCGTGAACGCTGCGTCGATCACCCACCGAACGCCGAAAGGGCTGTTCGTCGAATAACTTTCGACGAAACAGCCCGATCGAATCACGGTTCAGCTCTGCCAGCCCCCGGCGGCAGACCTACCACGCGCCGCCTCCACTCGCCCGGCGTCAGCGGACGTCGTGTCAGTACGTGGCACGCGCGTAATCCACTTCGCTAGAACCACTTTCGGCCGACTTCGGTGCGCGATCACCGTGCCCCGGCCACCAGGCGCGATGACCGAGGAGGGCGGTGATCGCCGGGGTGAAGAACATCGCCATGACGAAGGCGGCGATGCCGATGCCGACCGAGATCGCGAAGCCCATCTGGGAGAGCGTGCTGTTGCCCGCCAGCATCATCGAGGCGAAGGTGCCCGCCAGGATGACGCCCGCCGCGGCGACCGTCGGGCCGGTGTGGCGGACGCTCAGCGCCGCCGCCTCGCGCGGGTCGCGGCCCTCCCGGGTTTCCTCGCGCAATCGGGCGATCATCAGGATGTTGTAGTCGGTGCCGAGTGCGACGACGAACAGGTACATGATCACCGGCAGCGTGAAGATCAGGCCGGAAGCGCCCTGGATGTGCTGGAAGACCAGCACCGTGGCACCCAGGGTCGCGGCGAAGCCGAGGAAGACCGAGGCCATCAGATACCACGGCGCGACCAGGCTGCGCAGCAGCAGGGCGAGCACGAGCATGATCAGGATCGCCGCCACCGGGAACACGATCGCGTAGTCGCGGTTCATGGCGTCCTGGAAGTCGACGAACACCGCGGTGATGCCGCCGACCGCCACCGTCGCGCCCGCGGGCGCCGCGTCGTGCGCCGCCGTGCGCAACGGTCCGCGGACCGTGTCCAGCGCGGCATCGGATTCCGGCGCGTCGGCGAGGGTCACCTGGAAGTTCGCGATGGTTCCGTCGGCCGACACCATCGGTCCGCCGACCGCGCCCACCCCGGGCACCTGGGCGAGCGCCGCCCGGTAGCCCTGCAACTGATCGGGAGTCAACTGCCCGTCCGGCGCGTGCAGCAGCACGTCCGACGGCTGGGTCGCGCCCGCGGGCATGCCCTTCAGCAATTCCTTGTTGTAGACCACGGATTCGGAAGCGTCGGAGGTCGAGCCCGAGCCGAGATCGAAGGTGGGGTTGAACCCGACGGCGAAGACGCTCAACGCCACCAGCACACCACCGGAGACGACGGCGAAGACGCCGGGCCGCTTACCCATCGCCCTGCCGATCGCGGCGAACCGCGCGCCCTTCGGCTCCACCCGCCACGCCTTGGACGGCCAGAACACCTTGGTGCCGAGCAGGGAGACGATCGCGGGCACCAAGGTGAGTCCCGCCACCAGCGCCACCGCGACCGCGATCGCCAGCGCGGGCCCGAGCGCACGGAACATGCCCAGGCTGGAGAGCGTCAGCGCCATGAAGGCGATGATCACCGCGCCCGCCGCCGAGGTGATGGCCTCGCCGACACGGGTGACGGCGCTGACCATCGCGGTCTTGGGATCCTCGCCCGCGCGCAGTCGTTCCCGGTACCGGAACATCAGGAACAGGATGTAGTCGGTGCCGACGCCGAACAGCACGACCACGAGGATGGAGTTGACCGAGGCGTCCATCTCCAGATCGAAGGCGTTGGCCGCCATGGCGATCAGGCTGCCCACCATGCTGGAGACACCGCCGATCACCACCACGGGAAGCAGCGCGATCACCGGACTGCGAAAGATGATCAGAAGCAGCGCCAAGATCAGCACGATCGTCGCCGCGCCGACGATGGCCAAGCCCCGCTCGCCGGACTCGGTCTGGTCGAGCGTCTGCGCGACGGCGCCGGTGATGCCCGCCTTCAGATCGGTGTCGCGCACCTGCTCTTTCAGGCTGTCGCGCAGGCTCTTCACCGCGTCGCCCTGGGTCTTGTCGGAGGCGCTGGTGACCTTGGTCATCTGCACCGCGATGACCTGGATCAGCCGGTTGTCCGAGGGCGGCGTCGCCTGAATTCCGGTGACGCCCTCGATGTTCTCACCGCCGAGCGCCGTGGCGGCGGCGGCCACCGCTGCCGAGTCGTTCTCGGTGAGCGCGGCGCCGTCCTCGCGGGCGAAGACGATCAGCGCCGCGGGCGGGGAATTCTGCGGAAATGCCTTCTCCTGCAACTCCATCGCCTTGATCGACTCGTAATGCGAGGGCAAGAAGCGGGATTGGTCGGTGGTCGAGGTGAATTCCGGGGCGGAAGCCACCAGCGCGATGGCGGCGATCAGCCACACGCCGATCACCTTCCACGGGTGGTGGACGACGAGACGCCCGAGTCGGCCGAACATGAAGGTCCTTTCGTTGGCCTGGATCGGCTCAGCTGTCGAGGTCTTGGGAGGGTCCGTGCTGCTGATGGTTGGTCATGATTTCCCCGCTTTCATTCGTGAATGCGCATACAGGCATGCATCAGCTAGCGGCGGGCCCTCATTCGGTCCGTCGTAGTCGGGCGCTGTGCGGTTGTGGATGACGTCGTGCGCGTTCACCCGCACTCTGTCTCGACACACTATAAGTAGATGTATACGTATAGCGCAAGAGCGCCGCTATCGGCCGCGATAGGCGAACGAGCAGAGTGAAATGGTGGCTAACTCAGGCGGCGTGGTGGCTTGGTGAGTTGCGCGCGGTGCAGGAGGTACGCCGTGAGCGGCTCGTAGACGTGGGGGTCGAGGCCGTCGTCGAGGGGGACGGTGACCGCGATCTTGCCCTCGTCGAGACCGGCGAAGAGCGCCGGATCGTTGCAGTCGGCGAAGCCGACGGTGTCGATGCCCGCTTCCCCCGCCGCGCCCGCCCAGCCGTGATCGGCGACGACCAGGCGTGGGAGTTCGCCGTCCAGACTCGCGAGCGCGGCCCGCATCGGCTCGGGATCGTGCGTGTGCCGCCACCGTCCGTCGGTGCCGATCAGTGCGGCGACGCCTGAGGCATAAGCGATTTCGCGATGCGGGGCCGGCTCCCAGAGCCGGGATTCGTACGACCAGCCCGCCGCGGGCGTGAGCACGGCGCACCCGGCGGCGCGCAGCGCATCCTCGATCGCGCGGTACACGCCGAGCAGCGTCGCCGGATGTCCGGTCGCCAGCAGCACCGTCGCACCCTCGGCCGCCGCGGCGCCGATGCGCTCCCCCATCGCGTCGAGCGCGTCGAGCGTGAGATCCGGATCGATGGTGTCGACGCCGTGGGTGTGTTCCGGATTCGGATCGACACCGCACAGCCGCGCCATCATCGCCAGCGTCTCGTCGAACGACCAATCGCGCAGGCGCAATCCGAACTGATACCGCGGATCTTTGGCCACCATCCGCCCGTAATGCCGCAGATTCCCCTCCCGCGGCGTCGCCACTTCCCCGGCGATTCCGCTGCGCACCAGTTGCTCCCGCAACTCCGCTCGCGACACCCGCTCCGATCCCATCGCACCCCTCCGAACTGGTTCGGCCCCATGTCCGGCGCGGTCCGATATCCACCGGCCGACTCGCCACTCGACGCAACGGCCGATCACCGAGTACGTTACCCGCGGTAATCAGCCTTCTGACAGGTTCCGGCGGGGAACACCACCACCTCAACCCGCGGAATGACATCCGAGCCCGGCGCATCCGACCTTCGGAATACGGCCCCGAGTTCCTGGTGCCCCGGCAGACCCAGCAGTGCCCCGCTAGTTCGCGTTCGCTACCAGCTCGCCGTGCTCCAAATAGCGGGTGCGCCCGGCACACTTGGCAATGTGCGCATGGCGTACGCGGCGGGCCAGCCGGGGAACGACGTAGTCGTCGAGCGTGTCGAGCCCGACCCAGCACCAGTCGTCCAGCTCCTCGGCCTGAAGCTCGATCGCCTTTTCGTCGGCGCCCAACTCCCCGCCGTCGAACACGTACAGGATCTTGTCCCCTTCCCCCGGGTACGGCGCCCAGTCGTGGACGAGCAACCGACCGGGCGTCCGATCGATCCCCAACTCCTCGCGCACCTCCCGACGACACGCCGCCGCGGGCGACTCCCCGTCCTCGACGAGCCCGCCCGGCAGATCCCACCCATTGCCATAGATCTTGTGCACCAGCAATATCCGCTCACCGCGCGCGAACAGCGCACCTGCCGCAAGTCGCGGGCGCGCCAGCCCGTCCTCGACGTCGGTCACCCCAACCACCTCGCTTCGGTGTGATCATCCTATCCCGAAGACGGCGAAGGCCCGCTTCCCGAACGGGGAAGCGGGCCTTCGAGATTCAAGCCGCGGAGCGGGGAATTACTTCGCCTTCTCCAGGACCTCGACCAGACGCCAGCGCTTGGTGGCCGACAGCGGGCGGGTCTCCATCAGCTGAACGCGGTCGCCGATGCCGGCGATCTCGTTCTCGTCGTGGGCCTTGACCTTCGAGGTGGTACGGATGATCTTGCCGTAGAGCGGGTGCTTCACCCGGTCCTCCAGCTCGACCACGATCGTCTTGTTCATCTTGTCCGAGACGACGTAGCCGATCCGCACCTTACGACGGCCGCGCTCCTGAGTGGTGTTCTCGCTCATGCCGCATCTCCCTTACCTGCGGGTCCGGTGGCCAGACCGAGCTCACGCTCACGCATGACCGTGTAGATGCGCGCAATCTCGTGACGAACGACGCGCAGACGACGGTTGTTGTCCAGCTGACCCGTCGCCATCTGGAAGCGCAGGTTGAACAGCTCTTCCTTCGACTCACGCAGGCGGGAGACGAGTTCCTCTTCGGTGAGCTCGCGGAGCTCTGCGGCCGGTGTACCAGTTGCCATCAGAACTGCTCCTCCCTGGTCACGATCCTGCACTTCATCGGGAGCTTGTGCATCGCGCGGCGCAGCGCCTCGCGAGCGATCTCCTCGTTCGGGTACGACATTTCGAACATCACGCGGCCGGGCTTGACGTTCGCGACCCACCACTCCGGCGAACCCTTACCGGAACCCATGCGGGTCTCGGCAGGCTTCTTGGTCAGCGGGCGATCCGGGTAGATGTTGATCCAGATCTTGCCGCCACGGCGGATGTGGCGAGTCATCGCGATACGCGCCGACTCGATCTGCCGGTTGGTGACGTAGGCAGGCTCGAGCGCCTGGATACCGAAGTCACCGAAGGCCACCGACGTACCGCCCTTGGCCATGCCCGAACGGCTCGGGTGGTGCTGCTTGCGGTGCTTGACCTTGCGAGGCATCAGCATGCGTCAGCCCTCCTGCTTCTCTGCCGGGGCGTCAGCCACCGCAGTGGCGGCGGAGCGCCCGGCCTCGGTGCTGCCGGTCGCGGTGGTGCCGGTGGAACCGGACCGACGCGGGCGGCTCGGCCGCTCCCGGCGCGGACGATCGCGATCGCCCGCCGGAGCGCTCGCGGCGGTCAGCTCACGCTTGCCACCGACGATGTCGCCCTTGTAGATCCAGACCTTCACGCCGATGCGACCGAAGGTGGTCTTGGCCTCGTAGAGGCCGTAGTCGATGTCGGCGCGCAGCGTGTGCAGCGGCACCCGACCCTCACGGTAGAACTCCGAGCGCGACATTTCGGCGCCGCCGAGGCGGCCCGAGCACTGCACACGGATGCCCTTGACGTTCGGCGAACGCATGGCCGACTGGATGGCCTTGCGCATCGCGCGACGGAACGCCACACGGTTGGACAGCTGCTCGGCCACACCCTGGGCAACCAGCTGCGCGTCCGACTCGGGGTTCTTGACCTCGAGGATGTTCAGCTGAACCTGCTTACCGGTGAGCTTCTCCAGCTCGGCACGGATGCGGTCGGCTTCCGCGCCGCGGCGGCCGATCACGATGCCCGGACGCGCGGTGTGGATGTCCACACGCACGCGGTCACGGGTGCGCTCGATCTCGACCTTCGAGATGCCCGCCCGCTCCATGCCGTTGGCCAGCAGCCGACGGATGGCGACGTCTTCCTTCACGTAGTCCGCGTACTGCTTGTCCGCGTACCAACGCGACTTCCAGTCGGTGGTGATACCGAGGCGGAAGCCATGGGGGTTGATCTTCTGTCCCATTTACTTTGCCCCTCCCTTCCGGCGGCTGCGAGCAGCACCGGCGGTGGGCACGCTCTCGACCTCGATGGTGATGTGGCTGGTGCGCTTGCGGATCCGGAACGCGCGGCCCTGGGCGCGCGGCTGGAAACGCTTCATGGTGGCGCCCTCGTCGACGTACGCCGTCGAGATGACCAGCGTGGCCGGGTTCAGGCCGAGGTTGTTCTCGGCGTTGGCCGCGGCGCTGGCGACGACCTTGGCGACCGGCTCGCTCGCGGCCTGCGGCGCGAACTTCAGGATCGCGAGAGCGTCCTCGACCCGCTTGCCGCGGACCAGGTCCACGACACGACGAGCCTTCATCGGGGTGACGCGCACGTGCTTGGCGGTCGCCCGGGCAGTGGGGTTCTGAGTCTCAGTCGTCATCGCCGCTTGCTCTTCCGGTCTTCCTTGACGTGGCTCTTGAACGTCCTGGTCGGCGCGAACTCACCGAGCTTGTGCCCGACCATGGACTCCGAGACGAACACGGGGACGTGCTTGCGGCCGTCGTGCACCGCAAAGGTGTGCCCGATGAAATCCGGGATGATGGTCGAACGACGCGACCAGGTCTTGATGACCTGCTTCGTGCCCTTCTCGTTCTGCACGTCCACCTTCGCGAGGAGGTGGTCGTCGACGAACGGGCCCTTCTTGAGGCTGCGTGGCATTTCTTACCTCCTCCTTCAGCGCTTCTTGCCGGTCTTGCGACGGCGGACGATGAGCTTGTCGCTCGGACGGTTGGGCTTGCGGGTGCGGCCTTCCGGCTGACCCCACGGCGAGACCGGGTGGCGACCACCGGAGGTCTTGCCCTCACCACCACCGTGCGGGTGGTCGACGGGGTTCATGACGACACCACGGACCGTGGGGCGACGGCCCTTCCAGCGCATGCGGCCTGCCTTGCCCCAGTTGATGTTCGACTGCTCGGCGTTGCCGACCTCGCCGACGGTGGCGCGGCAGCGCACGTCGACGCGACGGATTTCGCCGGAGGGCATACGCAGCGTGGCGTAGGGGCCTTCCTTACCGAGCAGCTGGATGCTCATGCCCGCGGAACGGGCCAGCTTGGCGCCGCCGCCCGGACGCAGCTCCACCGCGTGGATGGTGGTACCGGTCGGGATGTTGCGCAGCGGCAGGTTGTTGCCCGGCTTGATGTCGGCCGTCGGGCCGGACTCGATCGGGGTGCCCTGCTGGATACCCTTCGGCGCGATGATGTAGCGCTTCTCGCCGTCCACGTAGTGGAGCAGCGCGATGTTGGCGGTCCGGTTCGGGTCGTACTCGATGTGCGCGACCTTGGCCGGGATGCCGTCCTTGTCCAGGCGACGGAAGTCGATCAGACGGTAGGCCCGCTTGTGCCCGCCACCGCGGTGGCGAGTGGTGATGCGGCCGTGCGCGTTACGACCGCCGGTCTTGGTCAGCGGACGCAGCAGCGACTTCTCCGGGGTGGACCGGGTGATCTCGGCGAAGTCGGAGACGGACGACCCGCGCCTACCGGGGGTAGTCGGCTTGTACTTGCGAATTGCCATGAGTTCTTCTCTACTTTCTGGATTCCCGCTCGCTTACGCGACCGGGCCTCCGAAGATCTCGATGGGCTTGCTGTCGGCCGAGATGGTCACGAGCGCACGCTTGGTGTTCTTGCGCTTGCCGTAACCGAAGCGGGTCCGCTTGCGCTTGCCCTGACGGTTGGCGGTGTTGACGCTGGTGACCTTCACACCGAAGACCTTCTCGACGGCGATCTTGATCTGCGTCTTGTTGGAGTCCGGGTGCACCAGGAAGGTGTAGGTGCCTTCCTCGATCAGTCCGTAGGACTTCTCCGAGATGACCGGCGCCAGCAGGATGTCGCGGGGGTCGGCGATGGTGGTCACTTGCTCTCCTCCTGTGCCGCCTCGGCGGGACCGTGAACGAAAGCGTTCAGGGCCTCGACGCTGAACACCACGTCGTCGCTGTTGAGGACGTCGTAGGTGTTGAGCTGATCCGGGGCGATCGGCTGCACGTTCTGCAGGTTCGCCACGCTCTTCCACGCGGCGATGTCCTCGCGGCCGACGACGACCAGGAACTTCTTGCGGTCCGACAGCTCGGCCAGGAAGCTCTTGGCGGTCTTGGTCGACGGGGACTGACCCGCGACCAGTTCGGTGATCACGTGGATGCGCTCGTTGCGGGCCCGGTCCGACAGGGCGCCACGCAGGGCGGCGGCCTTCATCTTCTTCGGGGTGCGCTGGCTGTAGTCGCGCGGCTGCGGGCCGTGCACGGTGCCACCGCCCGCGAACTGCGGCGCGCGGGTCGAACCCTGGCGGGCGCGACCGGTGCCCTTCTGGCGGTACGGCTTCTTGCCACCACCGGAGACCTCGCCGCGAGTCTTGGTCGCGTGGGTGCCCTGACGGGCCGCGGCCAGCTGCGCGACGACCACCTGGTGCATCAGCGCGATGTTGGCGGTCACGTCGAAGATCTCCGCGGGGAGCTCGACGGTGCCGTTGGTCTTGCCACCGATCTCTTTGACCGGCAGCGTCAGGTTGGCCTTCTTCTCGAGGCTGGTCATGCGTGCGCACCACCCTTCACGGCGCTCTTGACGATCACGACGCCGCCCTTGCGACCCGGGATCGCACCCTTGATCAGGAGCAGGCCGTTCTCGGCGTCCACCTTGTGAACCGACAGGTTCTGGGTGGTGACGCGGTCGTTACCCATCCGGCCCGACATGCGCATGCCCTTGAACACGCGGCCGGGGGTGGCGCAGCCACCGATGGAACCCGGGCGGCGGTGCACGGCCTGCGCACCGTGCGAGGCACCCTGACCACGGAAGCCGTGGCGCTTCATGGTGCCCGCGAAGCCCTTGCCCTTGCTGGTGCCGGTGACGTCGACGTAGCTGCCCTCTTCGAACACGTCGGCGCTGATCTCCTGGCCGACCTCGAAGGTGGACGCGTCCTCGACCCGGATCTCGGCGACGTGGCGGCGCGGGGTGACGCCCGCCTTGGCGAACTGGCCGGAGACCGGCTTGTTCACCTTGCGGGGGTCGATGGCGCCGAAGGCGACCTGGACGGCGCTGTAGCCGTCGCGCTCCACCGTGCGGATCTGGGTGACCACGTTCGGGCCCGCCTTGATGACGGTGACCGGAACGACGCGGTTCTTCTCGTCGAAGACCTGGGTCATGCCGAGCTTGGTGCCCAGGATGCCGGCCGCGGGCCGGTTCTTGTTGTCAGTCATGTCTCGAGTCCCCGTCACTGAATGTTGACGTCGACGCTGGCCGGCAGATCGATGCGCATGAGCGCGTCGACCGTCTTCGGCGTCGGGTCGAGGATGTCGATGAGGCGCTTGTGCGTACGCATCTCGAAGTGTTCGCGCGAGTCCTTGTACTTGTGCGGCGAACGGATGACGCAGTACACGTTCTTCTCGGTCGGCAACGGCACCGGGCCCACGACACGGGCCCCGGTGCGGGTCACCGTCTCCACGATCTTGCGCGCAGACGCATCGATCGCCTCGTGGTCATAGGCCTTGAGCCTGATGCGGATCTTTTGTCCCGCCACGCTAAGTGTCCTTTTCTCCGCTTTCCTTCGTGATCCGGAAGCCGGGCTTCCGCACCACCCTCATTTGCACAGCCCGAACACACGAAGACGTCCCAGCTCGAGTGGGTCAGGCCCGGAGGGGGAAGCTTGCGTAACCGCAGGGCTCCCGCTCGGGCAAGATCCGGCTCAGTGGAGACCGCGACCGGGCACGCCCGATCCTCGCCGCTGTTCATCTGTCATGGTTCTCCGGTCCACGCGGTCGGGCGTGTCGCCCTACCGCTTATTCCTCGGCCCGGATCGAAAACTTCATCTCAGGCTCGGAACAACGTCCCGGACGTGCTCACACCGAAACTCGATGAAGCACACAAGTGGGTACTGCTCGCCTCGCCGGTCACGACCCGTCTCACTGGGAAACAGCCACGACCCCGCGCAAGGCAACCCGAACAGTATGCCCGAGACCCCCAACCCACTTCAAATCGCCCCCGGTGTCGCCCCGATCACCCCCGCGAGGGGGCCGACTTCGCACGTCTTTCGCACGCCACGCAGAGGTTACAGCCCCTGCGAGGTGTGCGAAGACTCCGCGGAGAGCCCATGGAGTACAGAACTTACTTTTGAGTAAGATAGCGGTATGACGAAAGAGACCGCAACGCTGCGCGGGTGGAAGAAGCTGCCGGACAACCGGCTGGGACATGCGCTGTTCTCGCTGGGCATGGTGGCCAGGGTGCCGTACTTCGGCACGGTGCTGCCCAGCGTCGTGCGGCTGGAGCCGGGACTGTGCGAGGTGACCTCGCCGAAGTGGTTCGGCATCCACAACCACCTGGGCACCTTCCACGCCATCGCGGCGTGCAATCTGGCCGAGGTCGCCATGGGCATGCTCAGCGAGGCCACGGTGCCGACCACGCACCGCTGGATTCCCAAGGCGATGAACGTGCAGTACCTGGCCAAGGCCGAGACCGGATTGCGCGCGGTGGCGAAGCTGCCGGAGATCCCGGACTTCACGCAGATCACCGAGGGCCGGGACCTGGTGGTGCCGGTGTCGATCTACGACAAGCACGGCCTCGAGGTCGTCCACGCCGACATCACCACCTGGGTCACGCCGCGTTAGTGGACTTGGACACCAGAGGCCCGTGGTTGGTTGCACCGGGGTGACAGCAGCGGATTGAATGCGGATATGAGTGACGGTGCGGTCCCGGCGGCCGATCTGTGCGTCGTCGGGCTCGGCCCGACCGGACGGGCGCTGGCCCATCGGGCGATGCGGGCGGGGTTGCGGGTGATCGCGATCGACCCGCGGCCGCAGCGGCTCTGGCCGCCCACTTTTTCCTGCTGGGCCGACGAGCTGCCGGAGTGGCTGCCGCCCGGCGCGATCGGATCGCGCATCGAGGCGCCGACGGTGTGGACGAAGACCGAGCACCGTATTCGCCGTCCCTACTGCGTGCTGTCCAAGCAGGGTCTGCACGACGCGCTGTCTCTCGACGACGCGGAGGTGATCGCCGGGCGCGCCACCCGCGTCGACGCGCACGAGGTCGAACTGGCCGACGGCACGGTATTGCAGGCCGCCACGGTGTTCGACACCCGCGGCCTGCCCACGCTCGGGCAGCGCAGGGCGGCCAGCGCGCACGGCATCTTCGTCGACGAGGAGACCGCGGCGCCGATGGTCAGCGCAGGCGAGGGGCTGCTGCTGGACTGGCGGCCGGAGAACGGCGCGGGCCCGGACGAGCCGCCGTCGTTCCTCTACGCGGTCCCGGTCGGGGACGGCACGGTGATCTTCGAGGAGACCAGCCTCGGCCTGCGCGGCGGCATGCCGCAACACGAGCTGCGCAAGCGGACATTGAATCGGCTTGCCGCCCATGGCATTCGGCTCACCGGCGAGGAACCCAACGAGGCCGCCCACTATCCGATCGACCAGCCGCCGCCGAAGAAGGGCGTCGCGCGGGCGGTTCCGTTCGGATCGCGCGGCGGCATGATGCACCCGTGTACCGGCTACAGCGTGGCGGATTCGCTCGCCTTGGTCGACACGGCGGTCGACGCGCTGCGCACCGGCCGCGACCCTATCGACGCGCTGTGGCCGTGGCGGGCGCGGCTGGTCTATTGGATGCGCATGCGCGGACTGTGGGGCCTCGGCAGGCTGACCACCGAGCAGTCGATCGCGATGTTCGAAGCCTTCTTCACCGAATCCGAGCGCGGGCAGCGCGCGCTGCTTTCCGCGCACGACGACTACGCCGCGCTGGGCGCGGTGCTGTTCAACACCGTCGCGCACACCTGGCCGTTCCGCTGGCGCTACGACCTGGTCGGCTGGACGAACCGCAACCGCTGGGCCGGTTACGAGTTCAGTCGGCCGCGCGAGCCGATGACCACCGAGATCGAGTAGCCGCGGGATCGGACAACGGCCGAGCCCTCGGTCCGCGCATCACGGGTCGCGCGAAACAGGACGGCGGGCCGACGATCCACGTCGACCCGCCGAGCCGATTGCCGATCAGGCGGTTTCGGCCGCCCTGCGGTAACCGCGAACCGCCGGCCAGGCGAACACGACGATCAGGCCGACGGTCCAGGCGATCGTCTTCAGCAGCGGCTCCGCGACCGGACCGCCCGCGGAGAGCCCGCGCATCGCGTCGATGGCGGTGCTCATCGGCTGGTTGCCGACCACGTCTTGCAGCCAGGTCGGGTAGGCGAACACCGGGACGAATCCGGTGTTGAAGAACATCAGCAGCGTGTTCACGATCGTGATCAGGCTGACCAGCAGCACGCCCTCGGTGAGCGTCGCGAGCGCCGTGCACAGCACCGCGAAACCGATGCCGAACAGCACCGGGATGCCGATCAGCGCCAGCGCCGCCAGCGGTCCCTGGTTGAAGCGGAAGCCGAGCGCCATGCCGACCAGGATCACGAACAGCGTCGTGATCAGCACGCGCACCGCCTCGGCGAGCAACCGTCCCGACAGGCTCGCCGCGCGGTTCATCGGCATGGTCCAGAACCGGCTCAGCAGGCCGGTGGCCTTCTCCACCTTGAAACCGAGCGCGCTCACCACCGCGCCGGACATGGCCGCCACCAGAGTGATCAGCGGAACCTGGCCGTAGATGGCGTCCATGCCGGTGTTCCTGGTGATCGTCCCGCCGAGCACGACGTCGAACATCAGCAGGGTGAGCGCCGGATAGATCAGCGTCTGGATGGTGGTGGCGGGATCGCGCATCCAGCCGATCAGCAGTCGCTTGCACTGCAACAGGCTGTGCTGCGCCCAGGTGCCGATCGCGTGCTCCGAGCGCGCGGCCACGGTCGGCAGCGGCGCGAATTCCGCGCCCTTCTCCTCGGACTCCGTCGTCTGCACGTTCATGACCGCCTCACACTCGCCCACACCGCGAACGGCGTGAACACCACCGTCAACCCGATCAGCCACGCCAGCGGCACCCACAACACGCCCCAGCTCACCCCGTCGCCCGCCATGTCGCGCAGCGCGAAGGAGAACTGCGAGATGGGCTGGTTGCGCACGAACGGCTGGATCCACTCCGGGAAGCTGCTCTCCGGCACGAACCCGCAGGACAGCATGCCGAAGATCAGCGTCGGCAGGGTGAGCGCCTGGCTGAGCTGCTCCGGGCTCTTGGTGAGGCTGCCGAGACCGTCCGCGCCGATCGCGAGCACGGTGCCGATGGCCAGCGAGAACGCGCAGAACAGCACGGCCTGGCCGAACCCGGCGCTGAACTCGAAACCGATCATGTACCCGAAGAGCAGCGCGCCGGTCAGCGAGGTGACCGAACGGACCAGGCCCGCGCAGATCCGCGAGGTGAGCGGTACCAAGGTGCCGATCGGCATGGTCTGGAGGCGGGTGCTCAGGCCGGTCATCGCCTCGAACGCGGCGAGCTGCGCGTTGGACAGCATGGTGAACGCCATGGTCTGCAACACGATGATCGGCATGACGAACTGCGCGTAGTCGATGCCCTGGAGCTTCATGACGAAGCGCAGCGGCAGATAGAAGCCGAGGGTGAACACCAGCGGCGTCACGAAGGCGACGATCAGCTCGCCCTTGGTGGCCATGGTCTTCACCACGCGCCCGGTCAGCGCCTGCCACTGCGCGAACGAGGACGGACGGGCGACTGGTAGCTCGGCGAAGAGTTCGGCCGCCTCGGTGGTGGCCGGTTCGGTGGCGCTGGCGGTCACGAGTGACCGCCCGTGTGGCCGGTGAGGGAAAGGAAGACGTCGTCGAGCGAGGGCCTGCGCAACGCGATGTCGGCCAGCGCGACACCCGCGCTGTCGAGCCTGCGGAGCGCCTCCGACAGTGTGGTCGCGCCGTTCGGAGCCGGGAAGGAGAGCCGGTCGGCGCCGTCGAGTTCGGCGGTGACGGCGGCGGGCACCAGATCGCCCAGCGCGTACGCGGCGGTCAGCACCTTCTTCGGGTCGAGCGGGACCACCTCGCAGTAGCTGCCGCCGGTCTTCTCCTTGAGTTCCTCGGCGGTGCCTTCGGCGATCACCGTGCCCTTGTCGATGACGATGATGTTGTCGCTGAGCACGTCGGCTTCCTCGAGGTACTGCGTGGTCAACAGCACCGTGATGCCCTGGTCCTTGAGCACGTTCACCAGATCCCAGACGCCTTGGCGGCTGCGCGGATCCAGACCGGTGGTCGGCTCGTCGAGGAACACCACCTCGGGGCGCACGACCAGACCGCAGGCGATGTCGACGCGGCGGCGCATGCCGCCGGAGTAATTGCGCACCGCGCGCTTGCCCGCGCTCACCAGGTCGAACTCCTCGAGCAGGGTGTCGGCGCGCTTGCGTGCCGCGGACCTGCCCAAGCCCATCAGCCTGCCGAACAGTTCGAGGTTCTCGCGGCCGGACAGGTTCTCGTCCAGCGCGGCGTACTGGCCGGTCATCATGATCGAGCGCCGCACCCCCGCCGGGTCCTCGCACACGTCGTGGCCCGCGACGACGGCGGTGCCCGAGTCCGGGCGCAGCAACGTGGACAGGATCTTGACCGTGGTGGTCTTGCCCGCGCCGTTGGGGCCGAGAATGCCGAGCACACTCGCCTTCTCGACGGTGAAGCTGATCCCTTGCAGTGCGTGCACGTCGCCGAACGACTTGCGGACGTCCTCGACGCGGACCGCTGGATCGCGCTGGGTCGAATCTGGCTGGCGCGCCGGCGATTCTGCTGGGTTCAAGCTCGGCATCAACTCTCCACTATCGGGCCGGGGCGGCGATCCGATCGCCGGACGCACTGAAGTACGTCGGGGTGGTGATCCCTGCCGCCGGGCGTGATGTTACCGGCATCTCGCGTCCTGGACCGACGACCAGTCCGTACCCAAACCTGGAGCGGGATAAATGTGGGATTGATCACATTCGCTGCCTGTGATCCGCGTCGCGCTGGATCGATCCTGGTCGAGGCGTGGCAAGGGCAGCGCAGGGGCGGCGGCGCAGCCTTGTCGGCCGGGGACGCCGACCATAGTCTGCTAAACGGGGGCATACACGCACTCACTCGTCTGTGGCGGGACCGCGCTGGGAGCCGGTCCGTCAGGGGTCGGCTCGATTCGGGTGGGGGCACGGCGGGTCGAGACTGCGAAGAGGTAACCATGGCCGAGTCCGCGCAGCCACGCTTGGCGGCGCATCCGGGAGGATCGGGCCGATCGAACGTGCTGATATCCCAGGATCCGCGTACCGGAGAGGTGGTCGGAAATTACGCCGTGATGGGGGCGGGCGAGCTGAATCGCACTGTCCGCGCCGCGCGCACCGCCGAAAGATGGTGGGCCAATTTGGGTTTCGGTGGCCGCAGACGCTGGCTGCTGGACTGGAAGCGCAGCATCGCAAGGCGGGCAAGCGAATTGGTCGAGCTGGTCTCGGAGGAGACCGGAAAACCCGCGGCGGACGCAGCGGGCGAGGTGATGCTCGCGGTCGAGAATCTGGATTGGGCCGCGCGCAACGCCTCTCGCGCGCTGCGGCGGCGCAGGCTCGGCTCGAGCTGGCTGAGCCGCAACCAGCGGGCCTCGGTGGGTTATCTGCCGCTCGGCGTCGTCGGGGTGCTCGGGCCGTGGAACAACCCGGTCTTCACGCCGATGAGTTCGATCGCCTACGCCATGGCGGCGGGCAATGCGGTGGTGTTCAAGCCGCACGAGCTGACCACCGGCGTCGGGGTGTGGCTGGCCGAGAGCTGGGCCGAGCTGGCCCCGAGCCAGCCGGTGCTTCAGGTGGTGACCGGGGACGGCGCCACGGCGGCCGCGCTGTGCCGGGCCAAGCTGGACAAGATCGCCTACTCGGGCTCGGAAGCGGGCGCGCGGGAGGTGATCTCGCTGTGCGCCCAGACCATGACGCCGGTGGTGGTCGAGCGCGGCGGCAAGGGCGCGATGGTGGTGCACGTCGACGCGAAACTCGAGGACGCGGCCGAGGCCGCGGTGTTCGGGGCGATGGCCAACGCGGGCCAGAACCCCTCCGGCGTGCAGCGCGCCTACGTCGCGGATTCGGTGTACGACAACTTCCTCGACTTGGTGGCCGCGGATGCCCGCAGGCTGCGCCCCGGCGCGGACAAGCGCGCCTCCTACGGGCCGATGATCTTGGAGCCCCAGGTCGACGTGGTGCGCAAGCAAGTGCGCGACGCGCTCGCCAGGGGCGGGCGCGCGGTGGTCGGCGGACTGGATTCGATCCGCGAGCCCTACGTCGAGCCGATCGTGCTCGCCGAGGTGCCGGAGGAGAGCATCGCGATCAGCGGCGAGGCGATCGGGCCGGTGCTGATCGTCAACCGGGTGGCGAATATCGAGGAGGCCGCGAAGCGCATCAATGCCACCGGAAACGGCGTCGCTGTCTCGGTGTTCACCAGGGACGTACACAGCGTGGAGTCCTTCGCCGAGACGCTGCGGGCGGGAGTGGTGACGATCAATTCGACCACCGCCCATCTCGGCATCCCCGCGCTGCCCGTCGGCGGCGTCGGCGAATACGGCCAGGGCCACAGCCACGGCGAGCACGGACTGCGCGAGTTCAGCAGAACGCTCGCCGTCGCACGCAAGCGCTACCGCGCGCCGATGAACCTGGCCACCTTCGACCGGCATCCCCGCCATCTCCGCATGGCCAAGGCGATGTTCCGACTACGCCACGGTCGCCCGGGCTGAGCCGAGCATGACCGCTTCCATCAGCGCCGTCACGCGGGCGAGCTGAGCCGGACGGGAGTCGAAGCGGGTGAGCCTGCCGACGTCGATGACCTGTCCGATCGCGGCGTGCACGCGGAAGCGGGCCTCGACGGGGTCGCCGTCGAGCAGGTTGGCCCATTCCAGGACGTTCTGGCGCTGGATGGCGCGCAGCTTGTGCTGTTCGGCCTGCGGCAAGTTGCTGAACTCGGCGTAGTAGACCGGCATGATCTCCGGGGTGGCGAAGGTCAGCCTGGCGTAGCGCGCGGCGATCAGGCGCACCGCGTCCGGCCGGTTCGTCGCCTCGGCGAGCGCGTCGGTCATGGCGACCGAGACCCGGTCGCCGGTGCGATGGAAGGCGGCGGCGAGCAGATCGGACTTGCTGCTGAAGTACCGGTAGACGCTGGAGGCGTTGATCCCGACCGCGGCGCCGATCTCCTCGATGCTGGCCTCGTGATAGCCCTGCCGCCCGAAGATGCGGATGGCCTCGGCGAGCAGCTGCTCGCGCTTGGAGGTGACCGGAAGGCCGCGCGCCGCCGGCCCCTGCTCGGGCTGCGCGGGAGCGGGCGGCAGTTCGGCTCGCAGGACCGACCAGCACATCTCGCGCAACAGCGGAAGCAGCCGGGCGCCGGAGAGCGCCGTGCGGTGCGCGGAGATGCTGGCCACCACGCTGAGCACCGAGGCGGCGAACACCCGCAGGTCGGCCTCGGACGCGTCCGGGCGCAGCTCGGCGATGGGCGCGGCGAGGGTGGCGTTCAGATCGTCGTAGATCTTGCGGATCCGGATCCGATCTTCGCGTTCCAGGTAGCGGCGCTCCCACCGGTAGAGCCCCGCCTCGCGCCGGATGTCGATGGTGTGCTCGGCGAGCGCCTTGATCAGGCGCTCGAGCCGCGGTTCGGGGTCGAGCCCGGGATCGTCGGCGTTGCGCGCGACAGTGAGCAGGTGGCGCGCGCCCTCCTCGGCGGCGGCGACCAGCAGCGCGTACTTGTTCGCGAAATGCCGGTACAGCGCGGGCCCGGAAATGCCCACATCGGCGGCGATTTCGTCGACGCCGACAGGGTAGTACCCGCGCTCGCTGAAGGCGCGCGCGGCGGCCCGGATGATCTGGGCCTTGCGGTCTTTGGGGCGACGGCGTACCCCGGCGTTCTCCTGGCCCGTCCTGCCCCCGCTCGGTTCGGGCCGCGCGGGCGCGAGGTCTACCTCGCCGTGTTCCGCGACCATGCACCTCTCCGTTCTGGGACGGCGCCGCCTGGTTGACAGCGCCGGACAAGTCCACCTAAGTTAACCACAATTCGCAAAGTTAACCACCATTCATGGTCCGGCGTCCGCCGAATCGCAGACCAGGAGCGAAAAATGAGCAATGCCGATTCCGCACCAACCGCGGCGGCCACCGCTGGCTTCGCCGCGGTACAGGACGGCAAGGTACTGCGTATCACCCTCACCAAACCCAAGCGCAAGAACGCCATCGATTACGACACGATGGTCGCGCTGGGCGACACGTTCCTGACGGCCGCCGAGAACCGATCGGTGCGCGCGATCGTACTGACCGGCGAGGGCGGCGACTTCTGCACCGGCGCGGATCTGGCCGCGTCCCCCGGCGAGGCGCAGCGCGGCATCACCGCCGACCTGGTGATGGACGCGGCCAACCGGCTGGTGAAAGCCATCGTGGACGCGCCGGTTCCGGTCGTGGCCCGGATCAAGGGCGCGGCCGCGGGCGTCGGCGTCGGCATCGCGCTGGCCGCCGACCTGGTGTACGCGAGCGAGGACTCCTACCTGCTGCTGGCGTTCATCAACATCGGCCTGATGCCCGACGGCGGTGCGGCCGCGCTGGTCGCCGCCGCGGCCGGACGCCCGCTGGCCGCGGAGATGGCGCTGCTCGGCGAGCGGCTGCCCGCCCCTGCCGCGAAGAGCGCCGGACTGTTCACGGCCGTGCTGCCCGACGACGAGCTCGACGCAGCGGTGGAGGCCGCGGTCGCCAAGATCGCCGCGGGCCCGCGCCGCGCGCTGGAGCTCACCAAGAAGGCGCTCAACCAGGCCACCCTGATCGCCCTCGACGGGGCGCTGGCGGCCGAGAAGTCCGGCCAGACCGAGCTGCTCGGCTCCCCCGATTTCCGCGAAGGCGCCACCGCGATGCTGACCAAGCGCAAGCCGGTCTTCGCGGACTGAGTCTCCTCGGCGGCGCGGCGATCCCGCGACGCCGGAGGAATCCGGGCACAACGAAGTGCGCCGGACCGGTCGTTCGCGGGTCGCCAACCGGTAGCTCGGACCCGCGAACACCACCCGGCCCGCCGCAGTGTGATCCCGGGCACAAACCGCGCGGCCGGGGCGACTATGTTGATCGGCTATGGCTTACCTGGTTACCGGAGCAACTGGGTTCATCGGTCGTTTCCTGATCCCACAGCTGCTCGAGCGCGATGCGGACATCCACGTGCTGGTCCGGCCCGGTCAGCAATCGGCCGACCGGTTCGCCTGCTGCGCCAGGGAATGGGACGCGGGCGACCGGGTGCGTCCGGTCCGCGGCGACCTCGGCGCGCCGGGCCTCGGCATCGACAGCAACTGGCTGGCACAGCAGCGCGGCGCCATCGACCATGTCTTTCACCTAGCCGCGAGCTACGACCTGACCGAACACGGCGCGGGCACCCGCAACGTCGTGGACGCCGCGGAGGCGCTGGAAGCCGGTCTGCTGCACCACATGTCGACCGTCGAGGTGGCGGGCTCCTACGAGGGCGTGTTCACCGAGGACATGTTCGACCACGGACAGACGCTGACAACTCCCTTGCAGCAGGCCAAGTTCGAGGCCGAACGCATCGTCAGGGACTCGGGACTCGACTGGCGGATCTATCGCCCGTCCATCGTCATCGGCCATTCCCGGACCGGCGAGATCGACCGCATCGACGGTCCCTACTACTTCTTCCGGCTGCTGCGGATGGCGGCCCAGCTGCCGCGCATCCTTCCGGTGCTGGTGCCCAAGCTCGGTGAAACCAACATGGTCCCGGTGGATTTCGTGGCGCGGGCGCTCGACCACATCGCCCACCGCCCCGGCCCGGCGTCGAGCACCTACCACCTGGTCGATCCGCGCCGGATGAGCGCGGTCGAGGCGCTGAATCTGTTTGCCGACGAGGCGGGCTCGCCGCACCTGGTGGAGGTGATGCCCAAGCGCGCCATGAACATGGTGCTGCGGGTGCCGGGCGCCAAGTGGATGTTGCCGCGCGTCGGCGTCCCGATGGACGTGCTCGAGCACAGCGAGTTCACCTGCCGGTTCGACGCCGCCCGCGCCGGCGCCGCGCTCGCTGGCACCGATATCAAGGTGCCGCCGCTGGCCGCGTACGCCCCGCTGATCTGGAAGTACTGGATCGAGAACTGGGTGTGATCGGCACGCGCCCGATCGTCGGCGTGGTCGACCGCTGCCCCCTGCGCATCGGTCGCGCCGATCACCACGCCGACGGTCGGCGCGCCTCGAGCGGTAGACCGCCGAGCTACCCGCCCGTCACGGTCAGGTAGATCAGCGCGACATTGAGCGAGCTGATGATCAGCGCGACCAGCCAGGCCAGCCCGGTCGTCACCCGATGGTTGACGTCGGCGCCCATCAGCCCGCGGTCACTGGTGAAACGCACCAACGGGATCAGCGCGAACGGAATGCCGAAGGACAGCACCACCTGCGAGACGATCAGCGCGCGGGTCGGGTCGAAGCCCGCGGCCAGGATGACGATCGCCGGGACGAGGGTGATCGACCGGCGCAGCAGCAGCGGAATCGTGCGGCGCAGCAGACCCTGCATGATCATCGCGCCCGCGTACGCGCCGACCGAAGTGGAGGCCAGCCCGGAGGCGAGCAGGCCGACCGCGAGCAGCAGCGCCGCGGCCGGGCCGAGCGCGTCGCCGACCGCGGCGTGCGCGCTCTCGATGGAGTCGACTTCCTTGCCGCGCAGCGTATTCGCGGCCATCAGCAACATGGCCAGGTTCACCGTGCCCGCGAGCAGCATCGCCAGGACGACGTCGAGCCGCGTGGCCCGCAGCAGGCGAACCCGGAGTGGTCCGGGCGCTGGGTGTCCGTGGCGGTCCCTGGCCAGGCCGGAGTGCAGGTAGACCGCGTGCGGCATCACGGTCGCGCCGATCATGGCGGCGGCGAGCAGCACGCTCTCGGCGCCGTCGAAGCGCGGGGTCAGCCCGCCGATCGCTCCGGGCACCGATGGCGGCGCGATCACGACGGAGGCGAGGAAGCCGACCGCGACGATCACGAGCATGCCGATGATCACCCGTTCGAAGGGCCGCTGACCGCGCCGGTCCTGCACCACGAGCAGGCACATGGACACCACGCCGGTGATCACTCCGCCGACCACGAGCGGCAGCCCGAACAACAGGTTCAGCGCGATCGCGCCGCCGACCACCTCGGCCAGATCGGTCGCCATGGCGACGGTCTCGGCCTGTCCCCAGTAGGCGAGGCGCACCGGACGGCTCGCGCGCGCACGCACCGCCTCGGGCAGCGACATCCCGGTGACCAAACCGAGCTTGGCGGAGAGGAACTGCACCAGCCCGGCCATGACGTTCGCCATGACGATCACCCACACCAGCAGGTACCCGAACTGCGCGCCCGCGCTGACGTTGGACGCCACATTGCCCGGGTCGACGTAGGCGATGGCGGCGACGAAGGCGGGGCCGAGCAGCGCGACCAGCGAACGCGCCCGACCGGTCGATCGGGGCGGATCCGCCAGGGTGGTGCTCACGGAACAGAATTTTACGGGTTACCGAACTTTCCCGTTTGCTCGCCCTGCAAAAAATCGACCGCCCCGGTCACACCGAGCGTGTGACCGGGGCGGTCGAGGGAGAATCGGGCAGGCTCAGAGACCGAGGCCCTTGGCCAGGACCGGCCACGAGCGCGGGAACTCGTCGTTCCAGTAGCCCCACGAGTGGGTGCCGTCCGGGCGGAAGTTGAAGGTCGCCGGGATGCCGAGCTCGTTCAGGCGGTTCTGCAGGTTGTGCGTGCAGTAGTTGGTGCCCGCCTCGATGACGCCGCCGATCAGGATCTGGTTGGCCAGACCGTAGGCGCCGGGCAGCGCGTACTCGCCGTTCAGCGTGTCGTACTGACCGGGAAGACCGGTGCCGGTGGAGATGTAGAGCTCGAGACCGCGCAGACCCTCGGCGTTCACGTACGGGTCGTTCTTGACCCACGCCTCCGAGCCCGGCGGGCCCCACATGTTCGCGGTGTCGCCGCCGCCCCAGGTCTCGACCGTGAGCTTCACGAACTCCGAGCCCACCGGGTCACTGGTCTGCGCGCAGCCGCTGTAGGCCGCCGCCGCCTTGTACAGGCCGGGCTTGGCGATCGGCAGCGCGAGCACGGTGGTGCCCGAGGTGGACAGGCCCGCGACGGCGTTCACGCCGTTGGTGCCGAGCGCGCCGTCGACCAGCGGCGGCAGCTCCTCGGTGAAGAACGTCGTCCACTTGTTGCGGCCCAGCGTCGGGTCGTCCTCGATCCAGTCGGTGTAGTAGCTCCACTTGCCGCCGATCGGCTGGATCACGTTGACGTTCTTGTCTTTCAAGAACTCCAGCGCTTCCGAGCGGGCCACCCACGAGGCGTCGTCCTCGCCGCCGCCCGCGCCGTTGAGCAGGTACAGGGTCGGCCGCGGCACCGACGCGTCGGCCGGACGCTGCACGTCGATGAGGACGTTCTCGTCCATGGCGGCCGAGTACACGTGCAGCCGGATGGTGCGGGAGTCCTTGACCTCCGCCTTGACGATCTTCGACCCGTCGGAGGAGGTCGGGTTCGCCAGCAGCGCGTTCGATTCGATGATCGGGTCAGCCGTAGCCGAGGATGCGCCGAGTCCGGACACGAGTCCCGCGAACACCGCAGCGGTCGCGATCATCGCCGCGCCACGCGTGCCACGGCGCCGGGTGTGTCGACGTATCAATTTCGCACCTTCACTTCGTATCGGGATCACGGATGGGCTTCCCCTGGCCGCCGGACGTCCGCGCGGCTTGCGCCACGCCCGACCCTACGGCTTGTGTAGTCGTCGGACCAGGGGTCTTTGTTACCTTGCCGTTTCCTCATCATGCCCGACCAGCCGAATTGTGATCCTCACCGGGCCCGGGGAGCCGTGACGAAAGTCTCGGTCCGATCTCCGCGAGCGCCTCCGGCGAGGTCATCTGATCGTGCGTGGCCTGAATCGGGTGATCGGCGACGACGCCGTCGACGAACGGTTGCCACTTGTTCGCCGAGGTCTCCGGGTCGATGCCGTGCACCAGGTTCTCGCCGAGGATCCGCGCGCTGAAGTACTCCAGCCTGCCCCGGAACACGCCGGGCCGGTGCCTGGCGATCAGTTCCGATGAGCGCACCGCGCTGCGATAGATGCGGCGCAGCCGTTCCGGCGTCAGCACGGCCAGCTCCGGCGGGATGGTCGCGTGCAGCGCGGCGAGCGAAGCGTCGCTGAGATCGTGCACATCGCCGTCGCCGAGCAGATCGTCGGCGCCGATGCCGATCTCGGCGAGCGCACCGCGCAGCGCCGTGCGGAAATCCGCGACGCCGATGTCGTGGTGGCTGTCCAGCATGGCGAGCAACGCGACCCGCTCCCCCGCCGCCTGCAGCCGGACCGCGACCGCGTGCGCCAGGATGCCGCCGAGCGACCAGCCGAGCAGGTGGTACGGACCCTGCGGCTGGACCGAGCGGATCTCGGCCAGGCAGCGCGCTGCCATCGCGTCCAGCGACTCGGGCAGGTAGTCCTCCTCGGAGAGCGCGGGCGACTGGAGTCCGATGATCGGACGCGACCGGTCGACGTGCGGCACCAGACCCGCGTAGCTCCACGACAATCCGGCCATCGGATAGAAGCAGAACAGCGGCTCGGCCGCGCCCGTGCCGCGGATCGGCAGCAGCGGGCCGAGTGCGGCGGCCGAATCGGCCGCGTAGTCGACGCCGTTCTCCTGCGCGGTGCTGATCTTGGCGGCCAGCGCGGCGACGGTGGAGTCGGTGAAGAACCACTGCACCCGCACCTCGGCGTCGGTGAGCGCGCGCAGCCTGCCGACCACGCGGGTCGCGACGAGCGAGTTGCCGCCGAGATCGAAGAAATCGTCGTCGGCGCCGACGGTGTCCACGCCGAGCACCTCCGCGAAGACCGCGGCGACGGCCTGCTCCATCGGCGTCACCGGGGCGCGGTAGTCGCGCGACGCGAGCTCGGGCTCGGGCAGCGCCCTGCGGTCCAGCTTGCCGCTCGCGTTGAGCGGCATCGCCGTGAGCGGCACGATCGCCGACGGGACCATGTACGCGGGCAGCGCGGCGCGCGCGTGCGCGAGCAGGTCGTCGACGTCCACCGCGGAGCCGGGCACCGGAACCACGTAGGCCACCAGCCGGTCGCCCGCGGCCTGCCGCACCAGCGACACCGCGACGTGGCGCACCTCGTCGTGATCGGCGAGCACGGCCTCGATCTCGCCGAGCTCGACGCGCTGGCCGCGCAGCTTGACCTGGAAGTCGGTGCGGCCCAGGTATTCCAGCGCCGCGCCGTCGCCCTCGGCCCGCCAGCGCACCACGTCACCGGTGCGGTACAGCCGCCCGCCGTCCTCGTGCGCGACGAAACGTTCCGCGGTGAGCGCGGGGGCGCCGTGATAGCCGCGGGCCAATTGCACGCCCGCGACGTACAGTTCGCCCGCCGCGCCGAACGGCACCGGGCGCAGCTGGCGGTCGAGCACCAGCACCTCGGTGTTGGCCACCGGCGTGCCGATCGGCACCGCGGAACCGTGGTCGACCCGGCCGGGGTGCGCGGTGACGACCGTCGCCTCGGCGGGGCCGTACCAGTTCACCAGCTCGGCCGAGGGCAGCGCGGCGGCGAAGGCCTCGGCCGTTTCCGCCGAGAGCGCCTCACCGGCCGCGAACACGCGCCGCAGCGCCGGGTACTCGGTGTGCTCGTCCGGGCCGTCGAGGAAGGCGTCGAGCATGGACGGCACGAAATGCACCGTGCTGACGCTGTATTCGACCATGGCGCGCGCCAGGTAGGCCGGGTCGCGATGACCGTCCGGCTCGGCGATCAGCACGGTGGCGCCGGTCTGCAAGGGCCAGAACAACTCCCATGTCGAGATGTCGAAGGTGATCGGCGTCTTGTGCAGCACCACGTCGGAGCCGTCGTGCGGATAGGTCCGCTGGGCCCAGCGGAACTGGTTGGCCATCTGCCGGTGCGTGATCGCCACGCCCTTCGGACGGCCGGTCGAACCGGAGGTGTAGATGACATAGGCGACGTTGTCGGCCCGCACGTCCGCCTCGGCGATCGCGCCTGCGGGCGTGGAGAACTCCAGCGTGTCGACCGCGACCACCGGAACGCCGGTGGCCGTGCCGAATCCGGTCCGCGCCGTGGTCAATACGCACACCGGTGCGGCTCCTGCGAGCACGTACTCGCTGCGCTCGACCGGATGGTCCGGATCGACCGGCACGTACGCGCCGCCCGCGCGCAGCACGGCGTAGATCGCGACGACCAGGTCCACGCTGCGCCGCATCGCCACGGCCACCAGCGATTCCGGGCCGACGCCGCGCGCGGCCAGCTCCCGCGCGAGCCGCCGCGACCTGGCGTCGAGCTCGGCGTAGCTCAGCCGGGCGTTGCCGGAGATCAGCGCCGTCGCGTGCGGTGTGCGCGCGACCTGGGCGTCGAACAGCGAGAGCAGCGTCGAATCGTCCAGCAGCTCGGGCACTTCGGTGGCGTTGTGCGCGGCGAGCGCGCTGCGCTCCTTGGCCAGCAGCGCGTCGATCTCACCGATCCTGGCGCGCGGCTCGGCGACGAACGCGCCGATCAGCATGGCCAGCCGGTCGGCGAGCGTCCGCGCCGCGGCCTCGTCGAACAGATCGCGCAGGTACTTGATCTCGACGTGCAACTGCTCGCCGAGCGCCACGATGACCGACACCGGGTAGTGCGTGCCGTCGGCGACGTGCACACCGCTGACGCTCATGCCGTCGATCGCGCTGGCGCGCCGCAGTCCCTCCCGGTCCACCGGGTAGGACTCGAACACCACCAGCGAGTCGAACAGCCCGTCCACCCCGATGGCGTCCTGGATTTCGCTCAGGCCCAAGTAGTGGTAGTCCAGCAGCGCGGCCTGCTCGCCCTGCAACGTGCGCAGCAGCTCGGCCACCGTCTGCGAAGCGCCGAGGCGCACCCGCACCGGAATGGCGTTGAGGAAGAGACCGACCATGGTCTCCACGCCGTCCAACTCGGCGGGCCTGCCGGACACGGTCGCGCCGAAGACCACGTCGTCGCGGTCGGTGACGCGTCCGATGAGCAGCGCCCACGCGGCCTGCACCACCGTGTTCACCGTGACGCCCGCGCGGGCCGCGGCACCGGTCAGCGCCGCGGTCTGATCGGGCGAGAAGACGAAGTCGACCTCGCCGATGCCCGCGGAGATCTCGCGGTTGGCCGCACCGGCCAGCGGCGTCGGCTCGGTGATGCCGGCCAGCGCCGCGCGCCACGCCTGCCGCGCCGCATCCGGATCCTGCGCGACCAGCCACTCCAGGTAGTCGCGGTAGGGCCGGATCTTCGGCAGATGGCGGGAGCGAACGCCGAGCGCGTAGACGGTCAGCAGCTCGCGCATCAGCAGCGGCACCGACCAGCCGTCCAGCAGGATGTGGTGGCTGGTCACGATCAGGTGGAACCGATCGATGGCCGTGCGCAGCAGCGTGAAGCGCAGCAGCGGCGCGGTCCGCATGTCGAAATGCTGCGCCATGTCGGCGGCCTTGATTCGCTCGGCCTCGCTCGCGGCGACGGCCGGATCGAGGTGGTCGAGCGCGATCTGGCGCCACGGCACCACGACCGAATCCGGCACCACCTGCACCGCGCGGCCGTCGCCGGTGTCGGCGAAGGCGACCCGCAGGTTCGCGTGCCGATTCAGCAGCGCCTGGGCCGCGGCGTGCAACCGCGCCGCGTCCACCGTGCCGTCCAGATCCAGCACGAACTGCAGCATGTACGCGTCGATCGAAGCGTCGGCGAGCTGCGCGTGGAAGAGCATGCCCGACTGCAGCGGCGTCATCGGCCAGACGTCGCCCAGTTCCGGGTACGCACCGCCGAATCGGTCCAGATCGGACTGGGTGAGCCGCACCAGCGGGAAGTCCGACGGCGTGTATCCGCCCGCGCCGGGACGGAGGGCGTGTTCGGCGAGACCGCCGAGGGCCCGGACCCAATGCTCGGCAAAGGTTTTCACGTCGTCGGCGCCGCACGCGGCGGCGGCGAAGTCGAACCTGGCCCGCAGCCCCTCACGGGTGGTCTCCACCACGATGTCGAGCAGCAGGTCCTCGGCGGCGGCGTCGGTGTGCATCTTCGCCGGGCGCAGGTCGCGGTAGCGCAGCCGGATCAGGCCCGCTCCCGGCAGTTCCGCCGCGCCGTTCAGGTAGCGCAGCAGGCCGTAGCCGACGCCGCCGGAAGGCACCGCGCGGCGCAGCTCCTTGACCCGGCCGAGCGCGGCGCCCGCGGCGGGGCCACCGACCAGCGCGTCGGCGATATCGACGCCCGAGAGCCGAAGCGGCAGCGGGTAGTCGGTGGTGAAACCGCCGACCAGATCCGAATGCGCTCGGTCGCGCGCGTCCGCGGTGAGCCGGACCACCGAGCCCGCCGCACGCGCGAAGTTCTCCTTCTCGGCCGTGTGCAGGGCGATGGCCAGCGCGGTGAGCAGCACCTCCTCGACGGTGGCGTGGTAGGCCTGCGCCATCGTCGTCACCGCGGCAGCGCCTTCGGAGGTGATGGTGAGCGACACCCGCGAACGGATCGAAAGATCCGCTCCCGCAGGGGGTTCCGTGATCACGTCGGCCAATGCCCGCTGCCACCAGGCCAGCTCGGCCACGGTCGCCGGCGCCTCGGCCCTTGCGGCCAGTGCGCGCAGCACCGTGCCGAGACCTGATTCGGTCGCGTCGGGCGCGGCGTGGCGGTGTCGCGACCAGCCCGCGGTGAGCTGATCGATGACCGTGCGCCACGAGAGGTCGTCCACCACGAGGCCGTTGGCGACGACGACCAGCTGCGCGGCCGTGTCGGGACCCATGCGGACGAACCGGATGTTGCGGCCCTGCGTCGGGTCCAGCGCCGCGGCGGCGGCCTGCACCACGTCGTCGAGCGGGACGGCGGCGTCCTCCAGCAGATAGAACGGCTGGTCGGTCGGCATCGGCGCGGCGGGCAGGTCGAAGGCCGCGGGGACTCCGTCGGCCGCCGGGCGCAGCCGCACCCACAGCATCGGGTTCTGTTGCAGCACCGCGTCGATCGCGGCGCGCACCATCGGCACCGGGCGGTCGGCGGGCACGTCGAGCACGATCGCGCGCACCTCGACGCCGTCGGGCCTGGCCGCGAGCAGTCGAGCGGCCTCCGGCGTGAGCGGCAGCTCGCCGGTCTGCTCCTCCGCGGCCGTCGCCGCCGAGGTGGCGATCGCGGCGAGCGCCGCCACCGTGCGCGCCTCGAAGACGTGGCGCGGGGTGAACAGCACGCCCTTGGCGCGTGCCCTGGCCACCACCTGGATGGACACGATGCTGTCGCCGCCGAGGGCGAAGAAGTCGTCGTCCGCGCCGACGCGCTCGATGCCGAGCACCTCGCCGATGACCGAGGCGACGACCTCTTCCTGCGCCGTGCGCGGCGCGCGGTATTCGCGGGTCGGCAGCACCGGCTCGGGCAGCGCCGACCGGTCCACCTTGCCGACCGAGGTGAGCGGCAGCTCGTCGAGCACGACGACGGCAGCGGGCACCATGTACTCCGGCAGCTGCTGCCCGAGTTGCGCGACAAGCGCGTCGGCGTCGACCCGCGCGCCCTTCACCGGCACAACGTAGGAGACGAGAGTCATTGCCCGCCCGCCTGATTCGCGGCCGACCGTGATCGCGAAGTCGACGCCGGGCTGCGCGGTGAGCGCGGCGTCGATCTCGCCGAGCTCGATGCGGAAGCCGCGCACCTTCACCTGGAAGTCGGTGCGGCCCCGGTATTCCAGTTCGCCCTCGGCGTTCCAGACCACCAGGTCGCCCGTGCGGTACATGCGCGCACCCGGCTCGCCGGAGGCCGCCGCGGCGATCGGGTCGGCGACGAAGCGGTCGGCGGTGAGACCAGGCCGCGCGAAGTAGCCGCGCGCCAACTGCGCACCGGCCAGGTACAACTCGCCGGGCACGCCGACCGGGACGGGACGCAGCATGGCGTCCAGCACGTAGACACGGCTGTTCCACTGCGGCACGCCGATCGGGACGGAACCCGAGTCGGCATCGGTGACCGGATGGTTGGTGATCGACACCGCCGCCTCGGTCGGACCGTACAGGTTGAACAGCTCGGTGCCGCCCGCGCGGACCCGCTGGGCCAGCGCGGCGGGCAGCGCCTCGCCGATCGCGAGCACCCGGCGCAGCGATTCGGGAAGCCGCCCTTCGGATTCGGTGAGCAGCGCGTCCAGCATCGACGGAACCACGTGCAACGTCGTCACACCCGTCGAACGCATCAACCCGTTCAGGTACGCCGGATCCCGATGACCATCGGCGGTCGCCACCACCAGCCGGCCACCGCTGACCGCCGCCGACCAGAACTCCCACACCGACAGGTCGAACGTCGCCGCCGTCTTCAACAGCACCACGTTCTCACTGTCGAGACCGAACTCGTCCGACTTCCACAACAACTGGTTCACGATCGCACCGTGCGGCACCGCCACACCCTTGGGCTGACCCGTCGAACCCGACGTGAAGATCACATACGCCGTATTCGCCGCAGTCAGAACACCATTGCGCTCACTTGCCGCGATCGGCGCGGGCGAGTAGGCGGTCAAGTCGAGCGCTCCGAGCGACACCGTCTCCGCCGCGGCGCTGACGAAGCCGTCGGCCGCGGTGGTCAGCATGCAGCGCGGCGCCGCGGTGTTCAGGATGTAGTCCACCCGCTCGGCGGGCTGATCCGGGTCGATCGGCACATACGCCGCACCGGCCTTGGCCACCGCGTACATCGCGATCACCAGATCCGCCGAACGACGAATCGCCAACGCCACCCGATCCTCCGGACGCACACCACGCCCGATCAGGTACCGCGCCAACCGGTTCACCCGAGCATCCAGCTCGGCGTAGGTCAGCTCGAGCAGTCCTGCGGCGGTGTCGGCGACGAGCGCGGGCGCCTGCGGCCAACCGGCCACGCTGGCGTCGAGCAGCGACACCAGGGTCGCCCTGGTGTCCACCGGGCGCGCGGTGTCGTTCCAGGACCGCAGGATTCGCTCGTTCTCCTCGTCGGAGAGCAGATCGATCTCGCCCACCGACACGGCGGCGTCGGCGATCACGGCGTCGAGCACGCGCTCGAAGCGGTCCGCGAAGCCACGCACCGTGTCCTCGTCGAACAGGTCGGTGGCGTAGCTGAAGTCGGCCACCAGCTCGGCGGGGGCGCCGTCGGGGGCGTAGCGGTCGGTCACCGTCAGCTGCAGATCGGTCTTGGCGAGACTGGCGTCGAAATCCACCGCGCCGACCGTCAATCCGGGCAGCTCGAAGGTGGTTTCGGCGAGGTTCTGGAACGACAGGCCGATCTGGAACAGCGGGTTGCGCGCCGTCGACCGCACCGGGTTGAGCACCTCGACGAGGCGCTCGAACGGAACGTCCGCGTTGGCGAACGCCTCCAGGTCGCGTTCGCGCACCTCGGTGAGCAGGTCGGCGAAGCGCTCGCCGGGGCGCACCCTGGTGCGGAACACCACAGTGTTGACGAACATGCCGATCAGGTCGTCGAGTTCGCGCTCGCCGCGACCCGCGAGCGGGGTGCCGACGGCGATGTCATCGGTGCCGGACAGCCGCGCGAGCAGCACCGCGAGCGCCGCGTGCACCACCATGAACAGCGAGGCGTGATTGGCCCGCGCCAGCTCCTGCAGCGCGGCGTGCCGGTCCGCCGAGATCACGGTGCGCAACGCGGCGCCGCGGAAGGACTGCACCGGGGGACGCGGACGGTCGGCGGGCAGCTCCAGCTGGTCGGGCAGCCCGGCCAGCGCCGCGCGCCAGTAGGAGATCTGCTGGGCGGCAATGGATTCCGGATCGTCCTCGGAACCGAGCACCGCGTCGTGCCACAGCGCGTAATCGGCGTACTGCACAGGCAGCGGCGCGAACACCGGGACAGCGCCCGCGGCTCGGGCCGCGTACGCCGTCATGACGTCGCGGGCCAGCGGGTTCATCGAGGCGCCGTCGGCCGCGACGTGGTGCACCACGATCGCGAGCACGTGCTCGGTGGGCGCCAGCCGGAACAACGTCACGGCGAACGGGACCTCGGCCGTCACGTCGAAGGTGGTCAGCGCGAAATCGACCACCGCGGACTGCAACTCGCCCGCGGCGATGTCGACCGGGACCAGTTCGGCGGGTAGCTCGGACGCGGGATGGATCAGCTGGCGGGGCGCCTCGTCCGATCCCGGGTAGGTGGTGCGCAGCACCTCGTGCCTGGCGACCACGTCGCCGATCGCCTGGCCCAGCGCGTCGACGTCGAGCGCGCCGATGAGCCGCACCGCGAGCGGGATGTTGTCGACAGCGGACGCGGCGGTGTCGAACTGGTTGAGGAACCAGTAGCGCCGTTGCGCGGGCGAGAGCGGAATGATCCCCGGTCGCGGACCGGCGACCAGCGCGGGCCGCGCCGGGGCCGCCGTGTTCTGCGCCAACCGCGCGGCGAGGCCCGCCACGGTGGAGGCGTTGAACAGCTCGCGCACCTCGAGACGACCGCCGAGCGCGCTGCCGAGGCGAGCCATCACCTGGGTGGCGATCAGCGAATTGCCGCCGAGGGCGAAGAAGTCGTCGTCCGCGCCGATCGGCTCCTCGGAACCGAGTGCCTCACCGAACAATTCGGCGATGAGCTGCTCGAGCGGGCCGCTGGGCGCGCGGAATTCCCTGACCTGCAACTGCGGTGCGGGCAGCGCGCGCCGGTCCAGCTTGCCCGCCGGGGTCAGCGGGATCTCGTCGAGCACGGTGATCGCCGTCGGCACCATGTGGCGCGGCAGCGTCTCCTCGGCGAACGCGGTCAGCGACGCGACGTCCACCCGCGCGCCGGGAGCGGCGTGCACGTAGGAGGCGAGAATCGTGGTGCCGCTGTCGAGTTCGTGACCGACGGTCACCGCGAAGTCCACGCTCTCGTGCGCCGCGAGCACGGCGTCGATCTCGCCGAGCTCGATACGGAAGCCACGCACCTTGACCTGGAAGTCGTTGCGGCCCAGGTACTCCAGGTCACCCTTCGGAGTCCAACGCACCAGGTCGCCGGTGCGGTACATCCGCGCGCCGTCGGCGGTGAACGGGTCGGCGACGAAGCGGCCCGCCGTCAGGCCGGACTGCGCGCCGTAACCGCGTGCCAGCTGCGCGCCGGAGACGTACAGCTCACCGGCCACCCCGGTCGGCACGGGACGCATCCGCTCGTCGAGCACATACGCGGCGACGCCGCGGATCGGCGCGCCGATGGTCACCGGCAGGTCCGGCGTCATCGACTTCGTCACGTTGGTCATGACCGTGGCCTCGGTCGGACCGTAGGCGTTGAAGAACTGCCGCATGCCGTGGCCGACCGGAATCACCCAGCGCCGCACCAACTCCGGCGGGCATGCCTCGCCACCGGTGATGAGCACGCGCAGTTCGTCCAGACCAGTCGCGTCCATGGACGCGAGGGCCGCGGGCGTCACGAAGGCGTGCGTCACCCGCTCGCGCCGCAACAGCTCCGCCAGACCCGCGCCGCCGTAGACGTCCGGCGCGGCGACGACCATCGTCGCGGCGCCGCCCACCGCGAGCAGCAGTTCGAGCACCGAGGCGTCGAAGGACGGGGACGCGAAGTGCAGCGTCCGCGAACCGGGGGTCACCCGATAACGTTCCCGCTGTTCATCGCAGAAGCCCGAGAGACCGGCGTGGGTGACGACGACGCCCTTCGGGGTGCCGGTCGAGCCGGAGGTGTAGATGACGTAGGCAGGGTGCGCGGGCCGCAGCGGCCGCACCCGGTCCGCGTCGGTGATCGGCTTGGCCGAGTACACCGCGAGCCCGCTGACGAACTCGATGTCGTCGAGCAGCAGCCATTCGACGAGATCGGGCAGCGCGCGCTGGGCGTCGGAGACCGTCAGGCCGAGCACCGCGCCCGAGTCCTTGACCATGTGGCCGATGCGTTCGGCCGGGTAGTTGGTGTCCACCGGCACGAACGCGGCGCCGGTCTTGGCCACCGCCCAGACCGCGAGCACCGATTCCACGGAACGCGGAATGCCGACGGCCACCACGTCGTCCGGGCCGATGCCGCGGTCGATGAGCAGCCGCGCCAGCAGCGTCGAGCGCAGATCCAGTTCGGCGTAACCGAGCTGGCCGTACCGCTCGGCGGCGTCGGCCACCACGACCGCGACGCCGTTCGGGTTGGTCTGCACGGCGTTGCGCAGCAGCTGCGGCAGCGTGATGTCACGCGAGACCGGAATGCGGTTGGGGCGCAGCCGGTCCCGCTCGGCGGGCTCGAGCAGGTCGATCGCGCCGACGCGCTGCTGCGGGTCGTCCGCGACCGCGCTGGCCACCATCGCGAGGCGGCGCGCGAACGAGCGCACGGTCGCCTCGTCGAAGATGTCGGTGGCGTAGGTGAAGACGGCCGCGAGCTCGGCTGGCGAACCGTCCTCGCGGTGGCGCGGTTCGACGTTCAACAGCAGGTCGAACTTCGCCGCGATGGACTCCGAGTCCAGCACGCCGACGGTCAGACCGGGCAGCTCCAGCGTCGGGCGCTCCAGGTTCTGGAAGGCCAGAACCGCTTGGAACAGTGGATTGTTCGCGCTGGCGCGGCCGGGCGCGACGGTCTCGACGACGCGCTCGAACGGGATGTCCGCGTTGGCGAACGCCGTCAGGTCCGTCTCCCGCGCCGCGTGGACCAGCTCGGCGAAGGTGGCGTCGGGATCGACGGTCGTTCGCAGCGTCAGTGTGTTGACGAACATGCCGACCAGGTCGTCGAGCGCGCGCTCGCCGCGGCCCGCGATGGGGGTGCCGATGGCGACGTCGGAGTCGCCGACGAGGCGCGCGAGCAGCACGGCGAGCACCGCGTGCAGCACCATGAACAGCGACGAGTTCTGTTCCCGCGCAAGGCGAGCGAGCTCGCCGTGTACCTCGGCGGGCAGCCGGAAGCCGACCGAAGCGCCGCGCATCGACGGCACGGGCGGGTGCGGCCGGTCCTGCGGCAGCGCCGCGGCGCCGGTGAGGCCCGCAAGCTGTTCGGTCCAGTACGCCAGCTGGCGCGCGGCGACCGAATCCGCGTCGTCCACCACGCCGACGACCTCGCGCTGCCACAGCGCGTAGTCGGCGTACTGCACGGTCAGCGGCGCCCAGCCCGGCGCCTCGCCCTCGGTGCGAGCGATGTAGGCGGTCATGAGGTCGCGGGCCAGCGGCGCCAGCGAGGCGCCGTCGGCGGCGATGTGGTGGGCCACGAGGACGAGCAGGTGCTTGTCCGGGACGCCGCCGTTGAGCAGCGCGATCCGTACCGGAGGCTGTTCGGTGACGTCGAAGCCACCCGACATCAGTTCCACGACCCGGCCCATGATGTCGGCAGGCTGCTCCACGGCGAGCCCGCCGGGCAGCGCGTCCGCGACGGTCAGGATCTCCTGGTACGGCAGCTCGCCGACGGCCACCGCCGGGTAGCGGGTGCGCAGCGCCTCGTGCCGCTCCAGCACGTCGAGCACGGCCTGCTGGAGCGCGGCCACGTCGAGCCTGCCCGCCAGCTGAATGGCGAACGGGATGTTGTAGGCGGCCGAATCCGGATCGATCTGATTGAGCACCCAGATGCGCTGCTGAGCCAGCGAGAGCGGCACCAGCTCCGGGCGGACGGCGGGCACCAGCGGCGGCCTCGCGTCACCGGACTCGCCAGGCACGACGCGCGCGGCGAGCGCGGCGACGGTCGGGGCCTCGAAGATCTCGCGGACCTCGATGTTCGAGTCAAGCGCCGCGTTCAGCCTGGCCACCACCCTGGTGGCGAGCAGCGAGTTGCCGCCGAGGGCGAAGAAGTCGTCGTCCAGACCGACCTCGCTCGCGCCGAGCAGCGCCGCGAACACCTCGGCGACCGTCTGCTCGATGGGCGTGCTCGGCGCGCGGAACTCCGCGCCGCCGCCGAACACGGGCGCGGGCAGCGCCTTGCGGTCCAGCTTGCCGCTGGGGTTCAGCGGGAAGGCGTCCAGCACCACCAGGGCCGCGGGCACCATGTAGCCGGGCAGCACCGCCGCGAGTTCCTTGCGCACGGCCTCGGTCTCGAGCGACGAATCCGGTTCGGGGACGACGTAACCCACCAGCTGATCACCGGCGTGCGCGTCCGAGCGCAACACCACCACCGACTGCGCGACACCGGGCTGCGCCAACAGCGCCGCCTCGATCTCGCCCAGCTCGATGCGCAGACCACGCAACTTCACCTGGAAGTCGGTGCGGCCCAAGTACTCCAGCTCACCGGCGGAGGGCCCACCCGTCGCCCGGCCACCGCCCCCCATCGAATCGCTTCGCGATGCAGGCAGCCATTTGACCAGGTCACCGGTGCGGTACATCCGAGAACCGGCCGAGCCGTAGGGATTCGCCACGAAACGGTCGGAGGTCAGGTCACTGCGGCTCAGGTAGCCCAGCGCCAGCTGATCGCCCGCGAGATATAGCTCACCCGCGATACCGGGTGCGACCGGATGCAGCCGCGAATCCAGCACGTAGAGCTGGGTGTTCCACACTGGGCGCCCGATCGGCACAGACACCTCGTCGGTGTCGACGACCTCGTGGTAGGTGACGTCGACCGCGGCCTCGGTCGGACCGTAGAGGTTGTGCAGACGCGCACCGGTCAGCTCGCGCAACCGGTGCGCCGTCGGCGCGGGCAACGCCTCGCCCGAGGCGAACACCTGACGCAACGCGGGCGCCGCGGCGCCGTCGCCGAGCGTCGAGACGAACACCGACAGCATCGACGGTACGAAATGCGCCGTGGTGACGTTCTGTTCGGCCATCACCGTGGCCAGGTACACCGGGTCGCGATGACCGTCCGGCTTCGCCACGACCAACCGCGCGCCGACCTGCAACGGCCAGAAGAACTCCCACACCGACACGTCGAACGTCGCGGGCGTCTTCTGCAACACCACGTCGTCCGCGCCGAGCGGGTACTCGTGCTGCATCCACAGCAGGCGGTTCACGATCGCGCCGTGCGTGACGGCAACGCCCTTGGGGCGGCCGGTGGAGCCCGACGTGAAGATCACGTAGGCCGTGTCGCCCGGCCGAATCGGCCGCGCCCGTTCGAAATCCGAGATCGGCGCCGACTCGAACCCGCTCAGGTCGAGCGTGTCCACCGCGAGCACGGGCGCGGCGGCCGTGGCGAAATCGTCGCGCTCGGTGGTGAGCACGAGCGCGGGCCTGGCCGTTTCCAGGACGTAGTCCACCCGCTCGGCGGGCTGGTCCGGGTCGAGAGGAACGTAGCCCGCGCCCGCCTCCAGCACCGCGTACATCGCGACGACCAACTCGGTCGAACGCCGGATCGCCAGCGCCACCAGCGAACCGGGGCCGACCCCGTCGGCGAGCAGCCGCCGGGCCAGGCTGTGCACCCGCGCGCCGAACTCCGCGTAGGTCAGCCGTTCGTCCTCGTACACCAGCGCCGTCGCGTACGACGTCGCGGCGCGCTGGCGCTCGAACAGCGAGACCAGCGTGGCGGCGGGCACCGGGTGCGCGGTGTCGTTCCAGCCGGTGAGCACCGCGGCGCGCTCGTCGGCGGTGAGCAGATCGATGTCGCCGATCACGGCGGTGGGCTCGCCCGCGATCGCGGCCAGGATCAGCCCGAAGCGGTCGGCGAATCCGCGGATCGTCGCCGCGTCGAAAAGGTCGGTGGCGTAGGTGATCTCGGCCGAGATACCCGCGGGCGCGCCGCTGGGATCCAGCTGCTCCGCCAACGCCAGTTGCAGGTCGAACTTGGCCAGCGGCACCGTCATGTCCACGCCGGACACCGCCAAGCCCGGCAGCTCCAGCTCCGTGCGCGCCAAGTTCTGGAAGGTCAGCATCACCTGGAACAGAGGATGACGCGCCGCCGAACGCACCGGATCGAGCAGCTCGACCAGTCGCTCGAACGGCAGGTCGGCGTGGCCGAAGGCGGCCAGGTCGCCGTGGCGGACCGCGTCGAGCAGCTGATCGACGGTGGCGGCCGGGTCGACGTCGTTGCGCAGCACGAGCGTGTTGACGAACATGCCGATCAGATCGTCGAGCGCGGCGTCACCGCGGCCGGCGACCGGCGTGCCGATGGCGATGTCCCTGGTGCCCGACAGCCGGGCCAGCAGCACCGCCAACGCGGTGTGCACCACCATGAACAGCGTCGAATGCTGGCGCTTGGCCACCCCGCCGAGCGCGGCGTGCACCTCGGCGTCGATCTCGAAGCGCAGCACGTCGCCGCGGTACGAGGCGACCGAGGGGCGCGGGCGGTCGGCGGGCAGCTCCAATTGTTCGGGCAGCCCGGCCAATTCCGCGCGCCAGAAGGCGACCTGCTGCGCGAGCACCGATTCCGGGTCGTCCTCGTCGCCGAGCACCTCACGCTGCCACAGCGTGAAATCGGCGTACTGCACGGCGAGCGGAGCCAGCTGCGGCGCGCGGCCTGCGGCGCGGTCCGCGTAGGCGGTCATCAGGTCGCGGGTCAGCGGGCCCATCGAGAAGCCGTCGCCCGCGATGTGGTGCACCACGCACACCAGCACGTGCTCGGTCTCGCTCACCGCGAGCAGGCGCAAGCGGATCGGCGCGGCCGCGGTCACGTCGAAGCCCTCGGTCACCGCGGCCGCGACCAGGCCGAACAGCTCCGCCTCGGTGGCGGGTTCGGCGACCAGTTCGGGCAGCGCGCGCGGGTCGTCGGCGGTCAGCACGAGCTGGTATCCGGCGCCGTCGAATTCGGGGTAGACGGTGCGCAGCACCTCGTGCCGCTGCACCAGATCCCGCACGGCCGCGCCGAGCGCGGTCACGTCGAGCGCGCCGGAAAGCCGCACGGCGACGGGAATGTTGTTGACCCCGCTGGCCGGATCGAAGCGGTTCAGGAACCACATGCGCTGCTGCGCGAACGACAGCGGAATCCGCTCCGGACGCGGCTGCGGCTCCAGGGCGCGGCCGAGCGCCGACCCCGCGTGCTGCTCCAGCTGCGCGGCCAGCCCGGCCACCGTGGAGCCGTCGAAGAGCAGCTGCATCGGCACCCGCGCACCGAGCGCCGTGCCGATCCGCGCGATGGCCTGCGCGGCGAGCAGCGAGTTGCCGCCCAGGTCGAAGAAGTCGTCGTCCGCGCCGACGCGGGCCTCCGGGTCGTCCGGCAGCAGCAGGGCCGCGAACACCTCGGCGACGATCTCCTCGGTCCTGGTCTCGGGCGCGCGGTACTCCTTGACCGCGAAGACCGGCTCCGGCAGGGCATTGCGATCCAGCTTGCCCACTGGCGTCAGCGGGATCTCGTCGAGCACCATGATCACCGCGGGCACCATGTAGGCGGGCAGCGACTGGCCGACGAACGCCGAGAGCGCGTCGGTGTCCACGGTCGCGCCGGGCCGCGGCAGCACGTACGACACCAGCGCGGTCGCGCCCGAGGGTAGCGACCGGCCGAGCGTCGCGGCGAAGTCGACGTCCGGGTGCGAGGTCAGCGCGTTGTCGATCTCGCCGAGCTCGATGCGCAGGCCGCGGATCTTCACCTGGAAGTCCGAGCGGCCGAGGTACTCGATGGTGCCGTCGATCTCGCTGCGGCGCACCAGGTCACCGGTGCGGTACAGCCGGGAGCCCAGCTGTCCGGTCTCCGCGCCGAACGGACTCGCGACGAAGCGTTCCGCGGTGAGACCGGGTCGGTTCAGGTAGCCCTGGGCCAGCGCGGGGCCGGACAGGTACAGCTCGCCGACGACGCCCGCCGGCACCGGACGCAGCCTGGTGTCCAGCACGAACGCGCCTACGCCAGGGATGGCCGAGCCGATGGTGATCGGCTCGTCGGGGTGCATCGGCGCGGTGCTGGTGGCGAGGATGGTGGCCTCGGTCGGGCCGTAGCCGTTGTAGAACTCGCGGGTCCCGTCGGCCCAGCGCGCGACCAGTTCCGGGCCGAACTTCTCGCCCGCGACCACCACGGCGCGTAGGTCGTCGAGTCCGGTGGCGTCGACCGATTCCAGCGCGCCCGGCGTGATCAGCATGTGCGTGACGGCTTCGCGGCGCAGCAGATCCGCGAGCTCGTACCCGCCGAACACCTTCGGCGGCGCGATCACCAGGGTCGCGCCCGCGGAGAAGGTCAGCAGCAGTTCCAGCACCGACACGTCGAAGTTCGGCGAGCAGACGTGCAGCACCCGTGAGTCGCCGTCGACCCCGTAGTGGTCGCGTTCGGCGGCCACCAGACCGGCGAGGCCGGTGTGGGTGACGACGACGCCCTTCGGCTTGCCGGTCGATCCGGAGGTGTAGATGACGTAAGCCGGGTGGTGCTCGTTCAGGGCGCGCACGCGGTCGGCGTAGGTGATCGGCCACTCTTCGCGGTTCAGGATGCGCTCGGCCACCACAGGGTCGTCCAGCTCGATCCAGTAGACGCCGGTGCCAAGGGCCCGCCGGTGCGCCGCGGTGGTCAGGCCGAGCACGGCTCCGGAGTCGGAGACGATGTGCGCGATCCGGTCCGGCGGATAGGCCGGATCCACCGGCACGTAGGCCGCGCCGGTCTTGGCGATCGCCCACACCGAGAGCACCGACGCGACGGACCGCGCGATGCCGATGGCCACCACGTCGCCGGGGCCGATGCCCCGATCGATCAGTTCCCTTGCCAGCCGCGAGGAGTCCTCGTCCAGCTGACGGTAGGTCAGCTCGATGGCGGTCTCGGGGTCGTTGGCGGGGTCGAAGCGCACCGCCACCTCATCGGCCGCGGACTCCACCGCGGCAGTGAGGAGCTGCCCGAAGAGTGGACTACCTGGCCTGCGGCGACGACTACCACGTGTAGAACGGCGGGTAGTTTCCATTCGAGCGTATTCACCTCTCGTCGAGCTATCACCGCACGACCGAACGCAGATCAGTCCCCCGCCCCACTGAACTGCCATGGGTCGGCGCGGTCCGAGCAATCACATCAGTGTAGGCGGGCAGCCGCAACAGGCCGACCGGTCTGATCGACTCGGTTATGAACCCAATCGCGGACGCCGCGCCGCGGCGTTACATTCCCGCAGAGGCTACCGCCAGCCACGTCACCGCCGGGTACGGAGTCACTCCTTTCCGTCGAGCAGGGCCGCGAGCAGCGGTCCCAGCTCGGCGAGCGGTTCGGGGGTGGTCATCGCCCGGTGCGTCGAAACGATCGGATGCACCTCGATCACGCCGGACACGTGCGGCTCCCACGCAGGGGCACCGCCGTGGCCCTGGCCGTTCGGGTCCGGAATCATGGCGCGGAAGTAATCGACCCGACCCTCGAACACGCCGGGCTCGGCGGCCGTCGCGATCTCCACCGTGCGCAGCGCGCCGCGGTAGATGCCGCCGATGCGCTCCGCGGTGAGCACCGCCGAGTCCCAGGTGAGCGCCTCGCCCAGCGTCGCGAGCGCCGTCTCGTCGAGTTCGGCGAGGTCCTGTCCGACGGGCAGGGTGATGCCGAGCGCCTCGAAACCCTCCCTGATCTCGGCGTGGAAGTCGGCGATGTCCACGTAGCGGCGCACGATCTCCGCCGCGGTGACCGGACGGTAGTCGGGCTCGGTCAGCTCGGGCGACTGGAGTCCGTAGATCGGCTGGTCGGCGGGCAGGAACCGGGCCAGGCCCGCGTAAGTCCACGGCATGCCCGACATCGGCGGCAGGCAGAGCACCGGCGGGCGGGCGCCGCCCGCCCGGATCGGCAGCAGCACGCGCAGCGCGCTCTCGGCGTTCGCGTCGTGGTCGTGCCCGGCCTCGAGCGCCGCGGCGACCTGCGCCGCGATCCCGGCGACGGTGGGATCGGTGAAGAAGGACGCCACCGTCAGCTCGGCGCCGGTGCGCACCTACAGCCGCTCGACCACCTGGGTGGCCAGCAGCGAGGTGCCGCCGAGGGAGAACAAGTCGTCGTCCAAGCCGATCCGCTCCGCGCCGAGCACCTCCCCGAACACCGCGGCGACCGCCTCCTCCAGCGGCGTCGACGGCGCGCGGAAGACGGCCTGCTGGAACACCGGCTCCGGCAGCGCGCGCCGGTCCAGCTTGCCGACGGGCGTCAACGGCACTTGATCGAGCACCACGACGGCCGCGGGCACCATGTACCCCGGCAAGCTGCGAGCCGCGTATTCGGTGAGCGCCGCCGGGTCGATCCGGCGACCGGGCGCGGCGAGCACATAGGACACCAGGGCGGTTGTCCCGGCGGGCGTTTCCCTGCCGAGGGTGATGACGAACTCGACGTCCTCGTGGCGGCCGAGCACCGCCCGAGCTCGATGCGCAGCCCGCGGATCTTCACCTGGAAGTCCGAACGCCCGGCGAAATCCAGCTGCCAGTCCACCGTGCCGACCGCTGCATCGCCCGCCCGCTGCCCGGGCTCGGCGAACCAGCGCACCACATCGCCCGTGCGATACATGCGATCGCCGGGCTCACCCCACGGATTCGGCACGAACCGTTCCGCCGTATGTCGTAGACGGGCGAGGACGGGTCGAAGCGGTTGAGGAACCACATGCGCTGCTGGGCGAGCGAGAGCGGAATACGCTCCGGGCGTGGACCGGCCACGAGCGCGGGCCGCCCTCCCCCGCCCGTGTGCCGCTCGACGCGGGCGGCCAGCGCCGCCACCGTGGACGCCTCGAACAGCAGCCGCACCGGCACCGCGGTGTCCAATGCCGCGCCGAGCCGGGCCGAGACCTGGGTGGCCAGCAGCGAATTGCCGCCGAGTGCGAAGAAATCGTCGTCGAGGCCGAGCTGCCGGTCGCCTGCCGCGCCGCCGCCGAGCACGTCGGCGAACACGCCCGCCACGACCTGCTCCACCGGGGTGCTCGGCGCGCGGAACACGGCCTGTTCGAACACCGGCTCGGGCAGCGCCCTGGTCGAGCTTGCTGTTGGCGTTCAGCGGCATCTCGTCCAGCACCACCAACGCGACGGGCACCATGTACGCGGGCAGCAGCGCTGCCGCGCCTTCGCGGACCGCCGCCACGTCCACCGTCCGCCCTTCGGCGGGCACGACATAGCCGACGAGGCGATCGCCGGTGTGCGGGTCCGAGCGCAGCACCACGACGGCCTGAGCCACCGAATCGTCGGCGCGCAAGGCGGATTCGATCTCCGGCAGCTCGATGCGCAGGCCGCGCAGCTTCACCTGGAAGTCGGTGCGGCCCAGGTAGATCAGCGCGCCGTCCGGCCCGCGGCGCACCAGATCGCCGGTGCGGTACATGCGCGCGCCCGGCCCGCCGAGCGGGTCGGCGACGAAGCGATCAGCGGTCAGATCGGGTCGGCCGAGGTAGCCGCGCGCGATCTGGTCGCCCGCCAGGTACAGCTCGCCCGCGACGCCTGCCGGCACCGGGTGCAGCCGCGCGTCCAGCACGTAGGCGCGTGCGTTCCACACCGGCGCGCCGATCGGCACCGCGCCGGTGACGTCGTCGGCGACCACGGCGAGGGTGGCGTGCACGGTGAACTCGGTGGGCCCGTACAGGTTGTGCAGCGCGGCGTCGGTGGCCCGCCGCACGGCGGTCACGACCTCGAGGGTGAAGCTCGAACAGCACCGTGTCGGCGGGACCGATGCGGTATTCGGCGGTGAGCCAACGGATCTGGTTCACCACTGCGGCGTGCGACACCGCGACGCCCTTCGGTCGTCCGGTGGAACCGGAGGTGAAGATGACGTACGCCGGGTGCGCGCCACGCAGCGGAGCGCGACGCTCGGCGTCGGTCAGCGGCGTGGCCGGGTAACCCGACAGATCCTCGGTCTCGACGGTGATCGTCGGCAGCCCGGTGTCGAAATCGTCGCGCGCGGTGGTCAGCACGCACACCGGTTTCGCGGTGTCGAGCACGTGTCCGAGGCGTTCGGCGGGCTGGTCGAGATCGAGCGGCAGGTAGCCGCCGCCCGCCTCCAGCACGGCGTACATCGCGACGACCAGATCGACCGAGCGACGCATGCCGAGGGCGACCAGCATCTCGGGACCGACGCCCGCGTCGACCAGCCTGCGCGCCAAACGGTAGACGCGAGTGGCGAATTCGGCGTAGGTCCACTCGCGCTGGCCCGTCGCGGCTCGATCGATGATCGCGGTGGTGAACGGTGTCAGGCGCGCCTGCGCTCCGAACAAGTCGACAAGCGTGGCGACCGGTCGTGTCTCGGGCACGAGTTGGTCGACCGGTGCCGGTTCGGGTTCGGGTTCGGTGGAGCGAGCGACGCGAGTTGCCGCCGCGCCCGTCTCGCGCTCGACTCGGTCGGCCTGCGCCGGTTCGAGTTCAGCGGACCGGGCGACGCGAGTTGCTGCCACACCGGTTTCGGATCCGGCGGTGACCGCCGAGAGCAACTGTGCGCGTTCGGCTTCGGCGTCGAGTTGTAGCGCACCGCAACCGAATCGGCCGCCGACTCCACCGCCGCGGTGAGTAGCGGTCCGAACAGCGGGCTGCTCGCCCTCCGGCGACGGCTGCCACGGACCGAGCGACGGGCTCCATCCATCGAGTACTTTCACCTCTCGCATCGCGAGGGCCGTCCGACCACGCCGTCGAACCGTCCCCAACCCTACAGTTGGGCCCTTGAACCGCGGCCCCGTGCCGCAGACCAATTTACGCAGACCGATCGGCCCGCCTTCGCGAGCGTGGACGCCGCGCCGATGCTGATAGCCGCCCGCAACCATCGGTCCCGGGGTGGACGTGGTGCGAAACCACGAGTCCCGCTGAACAATTAGTGTTTCAGCTCACAGCCATCCGCGGCGGGTGGCCTGCACGCCCGCCTGGAATCGGGTGCTCGCGCCGAGTCGCTCCAGCAGGCGCGCGGTGCGGCGCACCACCGTCCGCCGGGACATGCCGAGTCTGCGGGCAATCGTGTCGTCGGTGGCGCCGAGGCCCATGAGGGTGAGGATCGCCTTGTCGCGGTCGTCGAGTTCGTCGGCGGAAGGGTTCACCGAGATCGGCGCGGCCAGCGACCACAGCACGTCGAAGGTGCGCACCAGCAGCCGCAGCGCGGGAGATGCGGTGAAGCGCAAGCCCATCGGGTCGGGGCGGCGTTCGTCGGCGTGCAGCACCAGGTTGGCGCGCTCGTCGTCGACGATGATCAGCTTGAACGGCGGTTCGGGCAGCGTCCGCGCCTGCGCCCCGCTGGCATTGGTGGACAGCGCGTGCCGTAGTCGCTCCGCGTCCTGGTAGATCGTGTCCTGGTAGAGGGTCTGGTAGCGGATGCCCTCGCCGATCCTGGCCCGCTTCAACAGGTATTGCTGGTTCTCGCGCTCGATGTCGCTGAGATAGGGGCCGCGTTCGATGATCTTGACCGAGTGGCGCGCCGAGTTCTGCATCTCCTCGAAATCGGCCAGCATCTCCAAGCGTTCGAAGACCGGAACCATCGAACCGTTGCCGCGCGGCGACCGTCGCACCGAGCGGAACGTCTCGCTGAGCCGCGCGGCGGCGGCGTGCATCTGGTTGATCTCGTGCTGGCGGCGCCGAGCCTCGGCCTCCGACAACGATTCCGGGGCGTGCGCGTCCCAGATCGGTCCACCCTCGGAATCCTCGAGCCGGACGGCGGCCTGCATCGCGCACAGGATCTCCAGCGTGGCGGCGGCCTCTTCCGGCGACACGTCGAGATAGCGCGCGATATCGGCCAGGCCGGATCGGGGATGGTGCACCAGCACGGCGTAGGTGCGCCCGTGCGGTGATCCTGGCTCGAAGATATCGCCCAGCTCGGTCACGGCCCGAGCCTAACCGGCGCAATCGGAGGGGTGTCCGTCGAAAGTCCGCGCATAGCCGGAGCGAAGGCGGAGGTACGCCTGACTGGCGCCGTCGGACAGATGTCCGGGAATAGTCCGCACATGGCCGAAGTGCAGGCCGTGGTACGCTTTACGGTCGCAGTCGGACGCATGTCCGCCGAGAGCGTGCGCATGGCTGGAGCGAATGCCAAGGTACGCCCAACCGGCACTGCCGGAAGGCAATCCGTCGCGTGAAGGGGAAACTTCAAGCCGGGCAACGGGATCAGTGCGCGGACGGGCCCCAGTGCATCGGGACGCCCTTGGCCGCGAGATACGGCATCGGGTCGATCTTGGCGCCGTTCTGGTCCCAGATCTCCAGGTGCAGGTGCGGGCCGGTGGACTGGCCGCGGTTGCCGACGGAGGCGATCACGTCGCCCGCGCGAACCCGCTGGCCCTCGCTCACGAACATGTCGTTGACATGGCCGTAGACGGCGGTGGTGCCGTCGTCCTGCAGCACCCGCACCCACAGGCCGAAGCCGGACGCGGGGCCCGCCTCGATCACGGTGCCGTTGCTGACGGAGTGGATCGGCGCGCCGAGCTGATCGGCGAAGTCGATGCCGTAGTGGAACTCGCCCCAGCGGCTGCCGTATCCGGAGCTGATCGCGCCTGCGACCGGGCGCACCGCGGGTGCGGGGGCAACCTGCTGGTGCACGCCCTTGAGGATGTCCTCGACCTGGGCCAGCGGGCCCGCGATCTCGGGCGGCAGGTTGTTGAAGCCGAAGGGGGCGGCGCCCGGCGCGGCCACGGGGGCGGCCTGCGGCGCGGGGGCGGCCTCGGCGACCGGCGCCGCGACCTGCTTGGCCGCCGCGACGTTCTGGATGTCGGCGGTGCCCCGGAAGGTGATCTCGTCCGCGTTGTGGTCGGCGTCGCGCGAGGGCGCCAGCGGCGAGGCGTTGGCGATGGCCGGAGCGATCTGGGCGACGCCGCCGATCAGGGCGCCTGCGGCGACAGCCGCGCCCGCGGCCGCCCGGACCCGCTCGGCCTGGGACGACTCGGCGCGGTGCCGCGTCGGCCGACCCGCCACGCCATCGCCCATGAGGCTCTCGACAGTAATGGAACTGGGGCCTACCCGGTGCTGCGACAAAGCTTCGTCCTAGCGTCCGACTACATTGGTGAACGAAGGCCGCTGCGTCGCGAGCGTTGCTACCGGTCCGGCCGAATCCCGCGATGTCCGAGGGTTCGAATTTCCCGGTGGCCGAACTTTGTAACGTTTCGGCATCCGTTGTGACGGGAACTCTACCCCGTCGTGACCATTTCGCAACCTTCGATTGTGAAATCGCAGGTGAGAGCTGGATAACTGGTCTCGATGGGCGAGACTTGGGCCGTGATCATCGATGAATTGCGCGTCCCGATCGTGCTCGCTCCCATGGCGGGCGGCCCCTCCACTCCAGAGCTGACCGCCGCGGTCGCCGAGGCGGGCGGACTGGGCGTCCTGGCCGCCGGTTACCTGAGCGCTGCCGACACCGCCGGCCGAATCGCCGCGACCCGCGCACTCACCGACGCGCCGCTCGGCGTGAACCTCTTCGCTCCGGGACCGCCGACCCCGCCCGCCGACTACACGGACTACCTCACCGAGCTCGGCGCCGGACATCAGCTCGGCGCGGCCGAGCACGACACCGACGACTGGGACGCCAAGCTCGATCTGCTCGTCGAGACGCCGGTCGCGGTCGTCACCACCACCTTCGGCTGTCCCACCGCCGCCGAGGTGAACCGGCTGCACGCGGTGGGCACCGAAGTCTGGGTGACCGTCACCTCGGTCGCGGAGGCCGAGATCGCGGTGGCCGCGGGCGCCGACATGCTGATCGCCCAGGGCGCCGAAGCGGGCGGCCATCGCGCCACCTTCGTCGATCGCGTCGCCGACGACGCGGTCGATCCGCTCGGCCTGCTCGCCCTGCTGCAACTGCTCACCGCCGCGGTCGACCGGCCGATCGTCGCCGCGGGTGGGATCGCCACCGGCGCGGGCATCGCCGCCGCGCTCGCGGCGGGCGCGTCCGCCGCGCAGTTGGGCACCGCGTTCCTGCGCTGCCCGGAGGCAGGCACCAACCCGGTGCACCGCGCGGCCGTGCCGAGCGAAGCGCCCACCATGCTCACCCGCGCCTTCACCGGACGCCGCGCCCGCGGCCTGCGCAACGAGTTCATGGCCGAGCACAGCGCGACAGCGCCTGCCGCGTACCCGGAAATCCACTACGCGACAGCGCCATTGCGGGCCGCCGCGCGAGCCGCGGGCAACCCGGAGGAAGTGAACCTGTGGGCTGGCCAAACCCAGGCGCTGACGCCCGAGCTACCGGCTCGCGAACTGGTCGCCGAGCTGGCCGCCGCGACGAAAACCGCTCTGGAGTCGGCACTTTCGCGACGAATCCAGGATTGTTGACAACCACTTTCGATTAGACTTCGGGGGCATCGCACGCCATCCACCCCATCTCACGGAGGAGAGCGCCATGTCCCTCGACGTACCTGCCGCCCTGTTGGAACGCGCCGAACGCGGCGAGATCGACGACGCCGATTTCGTCGAATGCGTCCGGAACTCGCTGCCCTACGCCTGGGAAGTCGTGAGCCGGGTGGTCGGTGAATTGAATTCGGGCACCGCCGAATTCGCCGACAACGTGGTGCCGCCGCCGGACGAGGTGGCCCGCGGCCAGCTGCTGCGCGCACTCGCCTCGGACGCGATCCGCGGCGGCTTGGAGCGGCACTTCGGCGTGAAGCTCGCCTTCCAGAACTGCCACCGGGTGGCGGCCTTCCCGGTGGCAGCGGTCGGCGGAGAGACCTACACCACCTTCATCGGCACCAGGGCTCAGCTGCTCAACCAGAGCCCGGAGCTGCGCAACTGCTGATCACGGCCGACGACTCGCCTCCGTCCGGTCGGTGCAGGGGCCGACCGGACGGGGGCGAGTCGTGTGTCAGTCGGCGGCGCGGGCCACGTCGTAATCGGACGGGTCGAAAGTCCTTGTCTTCCAGCGGTAGAGGACCGTGGCGCCGGGCCAGTTGTTGGTGATGCGGCCCGCCGCGTTGCGGTACCAGCTGGAGCAGAAGTTCCACGGAGTGTCCTTCAGCCTGCGCTGTAGCCAGTCGTCCCAGTCCTGTTCGACCTTCGCGCGGGCGGCGAGGTAGCGGCCGGGGCGCTCGGTCAGGTACTCCACCACCTGCCGGATGTAGCGGGCCTGGGATTCGAGCATGTAGATGATCGATCCCGAGCCGACATTGGTGTTGGGGCCGTACATCATGAACAGATTCGGGAAGTGCGGAACCGAGAGGCCGAGGTAGGCGCGAGCTCCCGCGTCGCCCCACACATCGGCGAGCTTGCGGCCGCCGACACCGTAGATGTTCATCGGGGCGAGGAATTCGGTGCCCTTGAAACCCGTGCCGTAGACGATCACGTCGACCGGATGCTCGACGCCGTCGACGGTGCGGATGCCGGTCGGCGTGACGGCCTCGATCGCCATCGTCTCCACGGTGACGTTCGGCTGGGCGAGCGCGGGAAAGTACTCGTTGGAGAACAGGCCGCGCTTGCACCCAGCGGCGTAGTCGGGGGTCAGCTTCGCGCGCAATTCCGGGTCGGGCACCTGCTTTTCGCGATGCCGGTCGGCCAGCGCGATCACCGGAGTCTTGATGGCCGGGATGTCGGTCAGCGCGAGCGCGAGCGCCTCGAAGAACGACCAGATCGCGAACCGCTCGGCCCACCGGCTCGGCGGAAAGTGCTTGAACAGCGCGTGATGCAGCGCGCTGTACTCCACGTCGGGCTTGGGCAGCACCCAGGCCGCCGAACGCTGGAACAGCGTGAGGTGCGCGACCTTCGGCTGGATGCGCGGAATGTACTGGATCGCACTGGCTCCGGTGCCGATACAGGCCACCCGCTTGCCGGTCAGGTCGATCTCGTGATTCCACTCGGCGGAGTGGAAGGCGGCTCCGGTGAAGGTGTCGATGCCGGGCAGGTTCGGCAGCGCGGGCCGGGACAGCTGGCCGACCGCGGGGATCAGAATGTCCGCGCTCAACTCCGTTCCATCGGCGATGTCGATCCGCCAGCGCCCGGTGCGCTCGTCGAATTCGGCGTCGGTGACCTCGGTGCCGAAGCGGATGTAGCGGACCAGGTCGTGCTTGTCGGCGACTCCGCGCATGTAGTCGTGGATGTCGCGCTGCTCGGAAAAGCGCCGCGGCCAATCGGATTTGGGCTCGTAGGACCACGAGTACAGCGGTGAGGGCACATCGCACGCGGCGCCGGGATAGGTGTTCTCCCGCCAGACCCCACCGAGATCGGCGGCCCGCTCCAGGATGGTGAAGTTCGCCAGCCCGGCGCGCCGCAGCTCGAGCGCCATGCCGAGCCCCGCGAATCCGGCTCCGATGATGATGATGGACGGCGTTGACATGCTTCGAGACTAAGGTCGGCGGCGACCACCACCGAGGCATCAGCGGTCACCTAATCCACATTTCCGGCCATACCGCAGCCATACCCACCGCCGTTCCCATGTTCTATTATCTGCGTATGAATGCAGATAGTCAGCCACTGCGGCCTCCGATCGCCGAGGACCAAGTCCGGCTGGTCGTCGAGGTCTTCCGCATGCTGGCCGACCCGACCCGGGTGCAGATCCTGTGGGCGCTGGTGGATCGCGAACTGTCGGTGAATGATCTGGCCGGACAGGCGGGCAAACCCGCACCGTCGGTCTCCCAGCATCTGGCCAAGCTGCGCATGGCGCGTCTGGTGCGCACGCGCAGGGCGGGCACCACGATCTTCTACAGCCTGGAGAACGAGCACGTCCGCCAGCTGGTGGTGGACGCGGTCTACAACGCCGAGCACGCCGGACCGGGCATCCCGGCGCACCACCGCGGCGCGGGCGCGGTGCTCGAACTGCCGGAGCGGAATCGAGCGACGCCGTGAGCCATACGAAACGACCGGGGGGACATCGGCATTCATCCTCCGACCTGATCGGCCGCAGCTCCGATCGGGAGCCCGAGAACGACCACGGGCACACCCACGACCACGGTCATACGCACGACCACAACCACAACCACGAGAACGAGCACGGGCACGACCACGCGCACGGGCACGGGCACGGGCACGGGCACGGGCACGGGCACGGGCATACGCACGACCACGACCACCCGGGCGGCCTGCGCGGCATCCTCCGTGAGATCTTCGCTCCGCACAGCCACGACGCCGCCGACAGCATCGATGACGCGCTCGAGGCCAGCGCGGTCGGCATCCGAGCCGTCAAGATCAGCCTCGCGGTGCTCGGCCTCACCGCCGCGCTCCAGGTTCTCGTCGTCGTGATCTCCGGATCGGTGGCGCTGGCCGCCGACACCATCCACAACTTCTCCGACGCGCTCACCGCGGTCCCGCTGTGGATCGCGTTCGCGCTCGGCCGCCGGGCGGCCACGCGTCGCTACACCTACGGTTTCGGCCGGGCCGAGGATCTCGCCGGGCTCTTCGTCGTCGCGATGATCGCGCTCTCGGCGCTGATCGCGGGGTACGAGGCGGTGCGCAGACTCATCCATCCGGTGCCGATCGATCACCTGGGCTGGGTCGCGCTGGCCGGGCTGATCGGCTTCCTCGGCAACGAGATCGTGGCGCTCTACCGAATCCGGGTCGGGCGGCGCATCGGGTCGGCGGCGCTGGTCGCCGACGGATTGCACGCGCGCACCGACGGATTCACCTCGCTCGCCGTGCTGCTCGGCGCGGCCGGGGTGGCGATGGGCTTCCCGCAGGCCGATCCGATCATCGGCCTGGTGATCACGCTGGCCATTCTGGCCGTGTTGCGCACCGCGGCGCGCGATGTCTTCCACCGGCTGATGGACGGGGTCGAACCGGCTCTGGTGGCGGACGCGGAGCGGGCGCTCGCGGCCGAGCCCGGTGTCGAGGGGGTGCGCAGTCTGCGCATGCGCTGGATCGGGCACCGGCTGCACGCGGACGTCGAGATCGATGTTGTGCCGACCATCACACTGGCCGACGCGCACCGCCTCGCGCACGAGGCCGAGCACACCCTCACGCATGCCGTACCGAAGCTGGACACCGCCCTGGTGCACGCATATCCGGCCCACAACCATTGACAGCTTTAGCTTTTCGGTTGCCGCGCTGACCTGGGGAAACTGAGGGCGGACGCCCCCGTTTTCGATTTGGGTTCTGGCCGGTCGCGGTGTGACTACCTTTCGGTAGCATCGCCGCTGTGACGTGGCTCATGCCGGCCACTGAGGATGAAGGAGTTACCGATGTTGAGCACCATGCAGGACGAGCCGCTCTCGCTGGCGACGCTCTTGAAGTACGCCGCGACCTTCCAGGGCGACAGCACGGTGTCCACCTGGACCGGCACCGGCGTGCGGACCATGACCTACCGCGAACTGGGCGCCGAGTCGGCTCGACTGGCGAATGCGCTGCGCGGGTTCGGCATCGGCGTCGGCGACCGGGTCGGCACCTTCATGTGGAACAACAACGAGCACATGGTCGCCTACATCGCCGTGCCCGCCATGGGCGCGGTGCTGCACGCGCTCAACATCCGCCTCTTCCCCGAGCAGCTGGTCTACGTGGCCAATCACGCCGAGGACCAGGTGGTCATCGTGGACGGCACCCTGGTGCCGATGTTCGCGCAGTACCTGCCGAACCTGAAGACGGTGCGCCACGTCATCGTCGCCAACGGCGACGCGTCCGCGTTGCAGGCCCCCGAGGGCGTGCAGGTGCACTCCTACACCGAGCTGCTCGCCGCCCAGCCGGACACCTTCGATTTCCCGGTGATCGACGAACAGTCCGCCGCGGCAATGTGTTACACCTCGGGCACCACCGGCGACCCGAAGGGCGTGGTGTACTCGCACCGCTCCAACTGGCTGCACGCCATGCAGGTCTGCTCGCCGATGGGCATGGGCTTCACCGGGTCCGACAACGTGCTGGCCATCGTGCCGCTGTTCCACGCCAACGCCTGGGGCCTGCCCTACGCCGCGCTGATGTCGGGCGCGAATGTGCTGATGCCCGACCGCTTCCTCCAGCCGGGCCCGCTGCTGGAGATGATGGCCGACCAGCAGCCGACCTTCGCCGCGGCCGTGCCGACCATCTGGGGCGGCGTGCTCGCGGGTCTGGCGGCCAAGCCGCAGGACATCTCGCACCTGCGCACCGCGGTCGTCGGCGGTTCGGCGGTGCCGCCCTCGATGATGCGCGCCTTCCAGGAGCAGCACGGCGTGCGCATCCTGCACGCCTGGGGCATGACCGAGACCTCGCCGCTGGGCAGCGTCGCGCACCCGCCCACCGGCGTCACCGGTGAGGAGGAATGGGAATACCGCTACACCCAGGGCCGTTTCCCCGCCAGCGTGCAGGCGCGGCTGGTCGGCGACGACGGCAGCGTGGTGCCCAACGACGGAGAATCGCTGGGCGAGCTGGAGGTTCGCGGTCCGTGGATCACCGGCTCCTACTACTCCCCCGACGGCGCGGTCATCGACCCGGACAAGTTCGACGACGGCTGGCTGCGCACCGGCGACGTCGGCAAGATCAGCCCCAACGGCTACCTCACCCTGGTCGACCGCTCCAAGGACGTCATCAAGTCCGGCGGTGAGTGGATCTCCTCGGTGGACCTGGAGAACGCCGTCATGGGTCACCCGTCGGTCGCCGAGGCCGCCGTCATCGGCGTGCCCGACGAGAAGTGGGACGAGCGGCCGCTGGTGGCGATCGTGCTGAAGGAGGGCACCGAGGCCAAGGCCGAGGACCTGCGCGACTTCCTCGCCGACAAGTTCGCCAAGTGGCAGCTGCCCGAGCGGTGGACGTTCATCGCCGAGGTGCCCAAGACCAGCGTCGGCAAGTTCGACAAGAAGCGCCTGCGCGCCCAGTACGCCGACGGCGACCTGACTGTCACCACGCTCTCCTGAGCGTCCGCGAAGCCCGGCCGCGGTGCGCGGCGCCGCGGCTGGGCTTCGTGCGGTCGGGCAGCCCGGCCTCGGTGCGCGCCAGTGCGGTCGATCCGCACGCCGATCGGAGCCGGACTCGTTGCGCGCCACCGCGATCGGGCCTCACACTGTCAGGAGGTGGGATCGGTCCCCGCACGGCGCGCCCGCTTGGCCTGCGCCCGGTCGATGCGCGGATCCTCGGTCACCTCATAGCGTTTCAGGTACAGGCTCACGAACGACTGCACCGTGGCGATGGCCGGGATGGCGAGCAGCGCACCCACCGCTCCGAGCAACGCACCGCCCGCCAGCACGGCGAGCAGCGCGACGGCCGGATTGACGTCCACGGTGCGCGCGGTCAGCTTCGGTTGCAGGACGTAGTCCTGTAGCTGCTGGTAGACGATGACGAACAGAATCACCCAGACCGCGTCCAGCGGCCGGATCGTGAGCGCGACCAGCACCGGCAGCGCCCCTGCCAGATACGTTCCGACGGTCGGCACGAACGAGGCGACCACGCCGAACCAGACCCCCATGGCGATGGCGTTGGGCACGCCGAGCACCGCGAGGAAGATGCCGTGCGCGACCGCGGAGATCACCGCGAGCAGCGCGCGGGAGTAGAGGTAGCCGCCGGTTTTCTGGATGGCGAGATCCCAGGCGTGCAGCACCGCGTCCTGCTTGGCAGGCGGCAGCAGCGAGCACAGCGAGTGCCGCAGCTTCGGCCCGCCCGCGGTGAGATAAATACTGAACAGCGCGATGAGCAGCACCTTGGCCAGTCCGCCGACGATCGTGGCGGACAGACCCCACACGTGGCCCGCGGCGTGCTCGGCGTATCCCGTGAGCGTGTCGGTGTCCTCGGTCAGCTGGCCGCGCAGTTGATCGAGGGTGAAGTCCTGGTGGAAGGTGCGATTCACCCAGTCGACCGAGTCGTTCACCAGCCGCGGCAGTTCGATCACCAGGTCGTGGACGGTCTCCACCAGCAGCGTGCCGAGCGCCACGACGAAGCCGGCGGCGAACAAGAACACCAGCACGAAGACCACCGCGGTGCCGAGCCCGCGGGACATGCCGCGCGCGGCCAGGCTGTCCACCGCCGGTTCCATCGCCAGCGAGACGAAGAACGCCACGAACAGCACGACGAACAACCCGATCAGCCGGTGCGCCGCCCAGTCGAGCAACTGGAACGCGCCGAGCAGCAGGAAGGCCAGCACCAGCGCCCTCGGCACCCACGGTGGCATTCGCCTGCGGTCGGTGACCTGGGGCTGCTCCTCGCGCGCCCCGACCTCGGAGCCGGTGGGCTCCGATGCCTCGGGACCCGGCTCGGCGTCGGGCGGGTGGGCGGCCACGAGCCCAGTGTGGTCGATCCCGCCGCGAATTCGCGGTTACGACCCGCGGCCGGATCGGGGTGCTACCGCTGCGCTCGGTCGCCGGTCAGAAACTCCGAGATGGCCGCGCCGACCGCGTCGGGTCGATCGAGCATGGACAGCACGTAGGCGTCCTCGATCTCGATCAGGCGGGCGCGTGGGATCAACTCGGCCAGCCTGCGGCCGTGCTCGCGCGGCATCACCTTGCCCGCGGCCGACCACAGGATCAGCGCGTCACCCGAGAAGCGGCGCAGCGCTGCGGTGTTGGCGATGAGCTCGGCTTTCGGGAAACCGGACTTGGTGTAGGCGAGCAGGTCGCGGCGGATGAGTTCGTCGCGCAAGCCGGGTTCGGTCCAGCCGCGCACCAGGTCGTCGGGTAGCGGCCTGCGCGCCATCCACCCGAACAACAGCGGCGAGGAGCGCAGCCACCGCACGCGTAATTGCCGCAGCGCCAGCGATATCCCGCCCGGCATCGCGGTCGCGACCACGGCCATCTTGCCGGGCAGGCCGGGCGGAAAGTTGTCGAAGGCCTCGCACGGCAGCACGACCAGCCTGCCGACGCGCTCGTCGAGGCCGTAGGCGGTGAGGAACAGCCCGCCGCCCCAGTCGCTGTGCACCAGGGTGACATCGCGCAGATCGAGCGCGGCGAGAAAGTCCGCGATGAGCTGATTCAGCCCGCGCAGGCTCAGGTCGACGCCCGGTTTCAGCGGGATCGGATGCGCGCCGAGCGGCAGATCGGGCAGCACGTACCGGAAACCCGCGGGCAACCGGTCGAGCACCGTGTCCCACACCGTGTGATTCATCAACAAGCCGTGCAGCAGCACCACCGGCGGCCCATCGCCACGTTCGACATAGTGCACCTGACCAGCGGGAAGGTCGACGATCGGCATCGAATTCCTCCATTCGAGCGTTCGCTCTAGAGTGTTTGCTCTAGTCTGGAACGGTGACCGAGAAAATGTCAACAAGTACCCGCGATCGCCTCGTCACGGCCATGGCGGAACTCCTGCGCACCCGGGGCTACAGCGGCACCAGCGTCAAACAGGTCACCGTGGCGGCGGGCGCGCCGATGGGCTCGCTCTACCACCACTTCCCCGCGGGCAAGCCGCAGATCGCCGCCGCCGCCCTGCGCACCTCCGGCGCCGCCTACATCCAGCTGCTCCCCCTGCTCATGGATCCGCACGACGACCTCCGCGCGGCGGTGCCAGCGGCCTTCGCCGCCGCCGCCGAACAGATCGAGCAGACCGGCTGGATCAACATGTGCCCCGTCGGCACCGTCGCAGGCGAGATCGCGGACAGCGAGCCCGCCCTGCGCGAGGTCGCGGCGGAGGTCATCGGAGATTGGGTCGAGCAAGGAACGGACTACTTCGTCCGCCGCGGCGTCGAACCCACCGCGGCCCGCGATCTGATCCTGGCGATCCTCAGCGCACTGGAGGGGGCATTCGTGCTGAGCAGGACGCTGCGCACGGCAGAACCACTGCATTCCGCCGCTCGCGCAATGGGAGCGCGGGTGGTGGAGTTGCTGGCCGGAGCTCGCGACGTAACCCAGGCGCGGTAGACCACCATGACCGCCGCAGCCCGCCCGCAGCTTCCACCTCACACACGTTCGATACCCGCCACATACGCGGTGCCTATGCGGCGCATCTGAAGCCTTTGTGACAGTCCGGCGTCGCTACTCGGGCGGCGCCCCGCGGCGCGGGTGGCGGCTACGGCAGGTGGGCGCTGGCATGCTCCGCGACGGTTCGGACGTCCGCCACGGTTCCGTCGTAGTGCGGGTCCTTGCAGCGCAGCGCGAATGCCGCGAGCGGCTCTTTCACGCCGAGGAAGACCTCGTCCTCGGTCTGCACCGTCGGGTTGTCGCACCAGATGGAGAACACCGCGCCTTCCAGGTAGTCCGGATAGGGCGGACCTTCGATCGCCTGTCGCCCGGCCAGCGCGGGCGGGATCGGACTGGGCTGCGAAACCGGTAGCATTGGACTGAATTCTCCTGGGGTCCAACGACTTTCGAGAATACTGCGAGCTGTCGGGTACGGGTAGACCAGCGTGTTGCCGAGCGCGTAGTAGAGCTGCCGGTCGTTGAAATTCACCAGTCGGTGCCCGGCGTCGACGAACTGCCGCACGCGCGCGTGCCCGGGTGACCAATGCGTCCAACAGTGCACTTCGATATCCGAATCCAACTGCACCACATGGCTTTTCAGCATGCCGTCAGTCCACACGCTCACGTCGAAACCAAGGGATTTCAGCTTGCGCCCGAACCGATTCGCGACGCTGGTGGTCAAATCGTGCTGAGTGGCGTCGGGACCGAACAACTCCCGCGCCCGGTCGTCCAGATTCGAATACAACTGCTCGATCGAGACAACGCCGAGAAACTCGTCGAACCCCATCCCCACCGCGTCGCGTCCGCGAACACCTCCGCATACTCCTCGACCAGCCCCTCCGCGTATCTCAGCGCGGCCTCGCCGGTGATGTCGAGCGCGCTGGCCAGCGGCACGCCGAACCTGTTGCGCAGCTGAAACTCCGGATGCGGCCGCAACGCCGCACCCATATGACCGGGCATATCGAAATCCGGAATCACCGCGACTCCCCGCCCCGCCGCAAACCGCATGAACTCGCCGATCTCGGCCTTCGAATACTGCACACCACCGTTGATCTCCGGATACCGATCACTCACGATCCGAACGGACTCGTTCTCGGAGAAGTGGAAGTGCAACTCGTTGAGCCCGAGATTCGCCATATACGCGACGAACCGCAGCAACCACGGCATCCCGAAGTGCTTGCGCCCCACATCGATCAACACCCCCCGCCGCCCCACCGACCACGCTTCCCCACCCGGCTCCGCCCGCGCAACACCGACCACCGGCAACGCCGCAACCCCCAGCCCGAACCCGAAGAACCCCCTGCGATTCACCATGCGCATCACCCTCCGACAGCGACCCCGCGAACCCACCCGCCGCCTCAATTGAACGCCGCCCCCGAGACGCCCAGCAGCGTACTGCGGATTACCGAACCCAACACCCCCAACGCACCGAAGCCCCTCCGTACCCCCACCTGTATCGCCCGCCCCACACCATCGCCCGCCACCCCGATCCATAGGCACCCGTGCACCGCAAGGTTCACCTGTCGAACAGCGTCTCCCAACGAACCACCGCCCCCAGCACCGTTTCGAGAAACCCTCGGAAACCCAAACCCAACGCAGCTGCTCACATAGAACCAAACCCGACCAACACAAGGGGGTCCGGGGGCGAAGCCCGCCGGGCGGGGCGTGGGGGTTGCACCCCCACAAAACAGACGAAATGAGCCCCCGGCAAACGCACCCCGCGAGCACGGCTCGCCGAGCGAATGAAGTGCCCTCGGCAGGATTCGAACCTGCGACACCCGCTTTAGGAGAGCGGTGCTCTATCCCCTGAGCTACGAAGGCCGGTTTGGTGGGACTGTCGCAGTCTACCGGGTGAGGCGCTCAGGGACAGCATCGTGCCGATCGTGCGGATGTCGGGTGGTGATCGGCCCACCCGCACGCCGGGCTCCGCGCTCAGAACCCGCCGTCGAAACCTCCCCCATCGAAGCCCCCACCGCCGTCGTAACCGCCGCCGTCGTAGCCACCGCCGTAGCCGCCCCCGTCGTAACCACCGTCGTAGCCACCGCCGTCGTACGGAGCGGTATCCGAACCCCAGTCGCCGCCCGCGTCACCCTCGCCCGCCGCGACTCCGTCCTGATATCCCTCGCCGTAACCACTCTCGAACCCTTGCGCTCCGTACCCCACGCCCGACATTCCCGCGAACAGCGAGGTGAACAAGAGCGCGGAGCCGAGCCCCCACGCGCCGCCGATGAGCGCCGGCTTCCACCAGGGTTCGGAATACCAGCCCGCGGGCACCGGCCGTCCGGCGACGCGTCCGCCGGGATAGTAGTTCGGCGTGGCCGAGGACGGGTTGGGTGACGCGGCGATCTCTCTGCCCTCGAAGGCGATCACCCGATCCTCGCTCACTCGTCCGGACACGGCCTGGCCGTCGAGCTCGGGGATCGAGGGGCCCGGATCCATGCCCATCGCGGAACGTGCGGCGCGGATGTAGTAGAGACCTTCTAGCGCAGTCTGTTTCGCCAGCCGGGCCTGGGCGGGCGTGGCGGCCTGGTCGAGCTGCGACCCCGCGGCGGCGTACCGCTCCGAGGCGTCCACGAGGGCTTGTTTCGCCGCATCGTTGCTGGCGCTCAGGTGGTAGATCTGACCCGCGAGCCGCTCGTTCACCTGACGGGCGTCGGCGAGCGCGTCGGCCAGCTCGGTCTGCGTCCGCTGCTTGCCCTCTCGACCACGCATGAGCAGCAAGATCGCCACGGCCACGACCACGATCAAAACCAGCAGCCACTCCATTGTCCGTCCGCCTTCCGTACACGGTAGGCCCCGATTCCGAGTTTACTGACGGCTTGCTGCTGCCGGGCTGAGCGTCCAAACTCCGCAGTGCCCACAAGCCGAGCCACCAGGCGACCATCAGTATCGGCGGGCGCCCGCGTAGGGCATCGAGGACATCGGCGACATCACGACGCCCGTACCGTACGTCGAGGCGTGGATCACCTGACCGTCCCCGGCGTACAGACCGGAGTGGCCGCCACCGTAGAAGGACACGACATCACCCGGCTCGAGTTCCTCCTGGGAGATCGGCATACCCGAGGACAACTGCTGGTAGCTCGTGCGCGGCACGTCCACACCCGCCTGCTCGTAGGACCACTGCACCAAACCGGAGCAGTCGAAGACGTCAGGTCCCGTCGCGCCCATGCTGTAGTCGGAGCCGATCTTGGCGCGCGCGGCCTCGACCGCGATGGCGCCGGGGGACGGATGCTCGACGACCGGAGGCTTGGGAACCGCGAACGGTGCGGGCAGCACCGGTTCGAGCAGTCCGGCCAGGAACGGGAGATGGGCGCGCAGCAGATCGATGGGCGTCGACGGCGTCGTGCTCGCCGGAGCCTGCGGAGCCGCCGCGGTCTGCGGAGCCGGTGGAGTCGCCGCGAATTCGATCACCGCCAGCGGGGCCGTGTACACCACCTCGGGGGGACCCGCGATCGCGGGAGCATGTGTCACCGGCAGCAACGACTCTGCCATCTGCGTCATGCGCGCGATGTCGACAAGGGAAATACCGAAGATCGCCGGAAGATCCACGACGGCCGGATGGTCCACAGCCGCTGAAACATCCGTGGCGACCGGAACACTCACGGCGGCCGAGACATCCATCCCGGCCGGAATCTCCACGGCGGTCGCAACATCGACCGCGGCCGGAACGTTCACGACGGCCGGAACATCGATAGCAGCCGGAACGCTCACGACGGCCGGAACATCGATAGCAGCCGGAACGTCCACCACGACCGGCATGTCGACGGCAGCGGGCTCGTCGATGACAGCGGGGACAACCTGGGATGGGCGTACTCGAATATCGGGATAATCGAATTCGGTGAAAGCGGGCGGTACCGGAATCGCGTCCGGAACTTCGAAAACGCCGATGCCGGGAATTGCGACCGGCTTGGCCGAAGCCTGTCCGGCGCCCACGAGCAGGGCGCCGATTGCCGCCGCGGCGGCCAGGCCCCAGAAAATCGCGCGACGTAGGAAGCGCGAATATCGACCCTCAGCGGTTGATGCCATGATGCGGTCCTCCGATGCTCATATCGAAGGCTCTCGGCTCTGCCATGCGGCGCCGCAATTACTGGCGGGCAGGACGTCACCTAGACCTTCGAATTCGATTCGAAAAACATCACGGTGTTCAGTCCAGCGGATCCGAGAATCCATCTTGCGCCGGAGAACAAAGGCCGCAAGCACCAACACGACATTTTATGATAACAAAATAATAACCAAATTCCACGAATTCTACTTTTCGAAAATACGATGGCGCCCCGCCCGGAATTTCTCCGTAGCGGGGCGCCGTTTTCGCGAGGAAGTCAGGCGGTGATCTGCTCCTCGATTTGTTCGGCGAGCGTGCGCAATCGAGCCGCGAATTCGCGGGCCGCGGCCGGATCGCCGCTGGAACCCTTGACGACCCGCCTGCTCAGCGCGACCAGCCGCGATTCCATGGTGGAGAACAGATCGGCGGGCCGATGACCGCCCGCGGTCAGTTCCCCGCGCAGCCACGCCTGCAACCGCGCGATCACCAGGGCCTCGTCGTAGCGATCGGGCAGCAGCGCGATCGCCTCGCGCAGCTTGCCCGCCGTGACTTTGCCGCCGGGACCGCCCGCGACGGTGGTGTACACGGTCACCGCCGCGTCCTCGCCGTGTTCCGCGGCCACCGGGAGCAGTTCGCGCACCTGCCCCTCGTTGATCGTCGGCGCGACGGGGTACAGCCGGGCGGCAAGCGGCCACGCGCGAATCAGCTTGTGCGCGTAAGAGCGCTGCATGTCCCAGCGCTGCTCGACGTAGTCGTCGAAGGTGGGGTGGCTGTCACGATAGAGGCGGCCGTCCCGGACGATCTGCAACGCGCGACCCGCGGCCCAGAACGCGATGCGCAGCGAGTCGATCGAGGACTCGCACGCGCTGAGCTGCTCTTGTTCGCGCCGGTTCAGCGGACCTTCGCCCGCCGTGGGCAGCGGCATGGTGAGCACGTCAGCCAGCTGTTCCGTCCCGCTCGGGCTCGGATTCGCGACAACCTGGCGCACCGCCTGCGTCCCCGGCGGCATCGCTTGCGCTCCCGCCGGGACGGGCGCGACCGGCGGCGTCACTCGCGCCTCTGCCGGGGCCGGCGCGACCGGCCGCGTCGCTTGTGTCTCGACCGGGGCCGACGCGGCCGAACGCGTCGCTTGCGTCTCCACCTGTGCAGGCGCGGACTGGCGGAGTGGCTGCGGATCCGCGACAGCCGGCCGGGACGGCTCGGTACCCTGCGGGAACTCCTCCGTGACCGGCCGTGCCCGCTCGGACCGCCATTCGGCGTCTCGCAACGGCGAGACCGGCGGCGTGTGTTCGGCGCTGTCGGACAACGGATTCGCGGCCCCGCCGATGGACCCTTTTCTACGCTGCGGAGGCATCAGGCCGACACCTCCACCGCTAGTCGGTACGGGGCGACCAATTCATCGCCGACCTGCTGATATTCGCCGAGATCCGCGATCGGGTTCTCGGCGCCCTCGCCGACCTCACCGTCCGCGGCCTCGCGATACCACTTCCACGCGCTCAGATACGCGCCGAACACGTCGTATCCGGCGTCTTCCAAATTGCCGCGCTGCGTACGGTATTCGGTGGAGACGTTCACGCCGTTCTTCATGGTGACCGGCACCTTGGTCATCAGCACGCGCACCCGGATTTCCCGGTCGTGTCCGGCGGCGGCCTCCGCGGCGGCCTGATAGGTACTCGGGACGCGCTTGACCTCCGAGGGACTCACGCTGGTCAGCAACAGGAGTTCGTCACTGACCGGAATGGCCGCCTTGAATATCTCGGCCGACTCGCCGCCGGCATCCACGATGACGACGTCGAATTTGTGGGCATTGTCGTGGATGCAGTCGTCGACGTGCCGGGACGGAAAGGCGATCAATTCGAACGGCACCGCGACCTGCCCTTTGAGCAGCCTGCGATACCAGGAATATCCCGTCTGGCTGAGCGGGTCCGCGTCGATGACCAGCACCCGCAGCTCGTGCACTCTGGCGAAATAAGAGGCCAGGAAGAAGGCCGAAGTTGTTTTTCCGACACCGCCCTTCAGATTCCCCAACGTGATCACCAAGGGTTTGGGCAGTTCGAGAGGCGCAACAGAATTCGTCATGGACAGTCCTCCGAGTGTGAGGAGTGCAAGAAACTCTGGCGGAACGAGTCTTGCACAGCGCAAGCGAATTACCGTTGATTGCGACGCGTCTTTTTCGGCGCCGCGACCGTGTCCAATTGGACACAGCGGCCGGACGGCCGGTCAGGCGCCCAGTGCGGTGAGAATCTGCTCGGTCGAACTGACACGCCCGAGGCGCGGGAAAATCTTCGTGAAGGAATGCAGGTGCGAGGCCTCGTCGGTGTCGGTGGTCGCATCCTCGGCGAACACCAGCTCGTAGTTGTGCTCCCACGCCGAGCGCGCGGTCGACTCCACGCCGATGCTGGTGGCGATGCCCGCGAGCACCAGCCGGTCGATGCGGCGGCGGCGCAGCTGGAGATCGAGCTCGGTGCCGGTGAACGCGCCCCAGTGCCGTTTGGTGATGAACAGGTCGGCAAGGTCGACCAGCTCGGCCGGGATCTCCGCGAAGGGCGGGCGAGGGGCGGCGGCCGGGCCGGGCCGATCGCAGGCGGCGGGCGGCAGATCGCCGCTGTCCTCGGACCACTCCACGCGCACCACCACGACCGGCAACCGGTTGGCGCGGAATGCCTCGGCGAGGCGGACGCTCTGTCGCAGCACGTCGCGCACGGGACGTACCGTCGGCCGCTCGAGCACGCCGCGCTGGAGATCGATCAGAACCAACGCGGTGTTGTCGAAGCTGACGACCGGCACTGCGAATCCTCTCGGCGACTTCCGCGAGAAGCCATCTAGTTAGCAAAACTCACAATTTTTTCAACCCTATCGCATGGGTCAAGTCCCCTCATACGTCGACTTTCCGCCATCGGCACGCCGGGCGTGACGCTCCGCGACGAACGCGAGGAGCAGGTCGGCGACCACGAATCTGCGCCGAGATTCTCATGAAATATGTTGTGCCACTTTATATTTAGAAACCAAGGAAGTCAGCGCCGCTGCCTGAACGGCAGTCGCAGCTCCGATCGCTGTCGTCGGGCGCCACCTGCGCTCAACGTCCGCTGCCCCCTTTTCGCGGCCTGCGGTGCGAGGACGTGTGCGACACCGACGACCGCACCGACTCTGCGACCATTGCTGGGCACCACCAGCGCCCAACGTCGGCAGGCCGAGCAGCGCACGAGGGGTCATATACCCCGTCGGGGCACGCGCTCCCCCAGGTCAGCCGGAGATTAGCCGACTGGGCAGCGGGTAGCTCCCGACCATGGACCACTCACGAGCTCCCCTGGTGGACGCACTCGCCGCGTATCACCGTTCGGGCCGGTACGGGTTCACTCCGCCGGGTCATCGACAGGGTCGCGGTGTCGACGAGCGCGTGCTGGACGTGATCGGGCGGGACGCGTTCCGCTCCGATGTGCTGGTCGGACCCGGTCTCGACGACCGCCTTTCCCGAGGCGGCTACCTGGCCGAGGCCGAGAAACTGATGGCCGACGCGGTGGGCGCCGAGAAGGCCTTCTTCTCCACGTGCGGGAGCTCGCTGTCGGTGAAGGCCGCGATGATGGCGGTGGCAGGCGGGCAGGGCGGTGGTTTGCTGGTGGCCCGCGACAGCCACAAGTCGATCGTCGCCGGGCTGATCTTCGCCGGCGTCAGGCCGCACTGGATCACCCCGCGCTGGGACGCCGAGCGGCATTTCTCGCATCCGCCCTCACCGCAACAGGTGCGCGAAGCATGGGAGCGCAATCCCGACGCGGCGGGCGCGTTGATCGTCAGCCCGAGCCCGTACGGCACCTGCGCCGATATCGCGGGGATCGCGGGCATCTGCCACGAGCGCGGCAAGCCGTTGATCGTCGACGAGGCGTGGGGCGCCCACCTGCCGTTCCATCCCGAACTGCCCACCTGGGCCATGGATGTGGGTGCCGACCTGTGCGTGGTGAGCGTGCACAAGATGGGCGCGGGGTTCGAGCAGGGCTCGGTGTTCCACCTCCAAGGGGATCTGGTCGACCCGGCGCGGCTGAGCGCGTGCGCCGACCTGCTCATGACCACCAGCCCGAACGTGCTGGTCTACACCGCGCTCGACGGCTGGCGCAGGCAGATGGTGCAGCACGGGCGCGAGTTGCTCGACGCGGCGCTGCGCGTCGCGGACCAGGCCCGCGCCGACCTGGCCCGGATACCGGGCATCGACGTGATGGCGGACGAACTGCTCGGCGTCGAGGCATCGCACGATCTGGATCGACTCCAGGTGCTGATGGACGTCTCGGCGACGGGATCGACGGGTTACGACGCGGCCGACTGGCTGCGCGAACATCGCGGCATCGACATGGGGCTGGTCGATCACCGCCGCGTTCTCGCGACGGTGTCGATGGCCGACGACAAGGACACCGTCGCCGCTCTGGTCGAGGGCATCGCCGCATGGCGCGACCAGCTGAAAGACCCCCGGCCGTCGCGGATCCGATTGCCCTCGCCCGACGAGCTCCAGCTCGAGACGGTGGAGCTGCCGCGCGAGGCGTTCTTCGGTGACGTCGAGATCGTCCCGATCGGCAGGGCGCCGGGACGGATCGCGGCCGAGCAGCTCACCCCGTACCCGCCGGGCATTCCGGTGGTGGTGCCCGGCGAGCGGCTCAACGAAGCGGTGGCGGAGTACTTGCGGTCCGGTCACGAGGAGGGCATGAACGTGCCGGACGCCGCCGATTCCAGCCTGCGGACGGTGCGCGTCGTACGCGAGTAATTTCGCCGTCGCCGCAGCCGCCGACCCGGTCGGACGTCGTCCGGCCGCACCGGCGAGCGTCGTCGCGGCGATCTTCGCAGCACCGGCACGACCCGCCCCGCGCGATGCTGTGACGTACCCCAACAGGGCATCGACGTACCCCAACAGGGCATCGACGGACTCCACTCGCGCGCGCCCTGGCCGTAATGTGGCGATCATGTCGAAGCCCGAGATCTCCGAGCTCGTCCAGTCGGTCGTGGAGTCGTATCTGCTCGCGGGCGAGCGCAGGTACAACCGCGCCGAGGTGGCCGAGCGGTCGGGGGTGTCACCCGCGATCTCCCGGCGGCTGTGGACCGCGCTCGGCTTCCCCGAGAATCCCGCGGACGCCGTCGACTACACCGACGCCGACGTCGACGCGGTCCAGCACTTCCGCGGCCTGAAGGTGGTCGCCGCCTCAGATCTGCGCCAGCAGGCCGCGGCCGCGCGCACGCTCGGTCAGTCCATGGCGCGGCTGGCGGAATGGCAAGCCGATCTCGTCATCGCCGAGATCTCGACCAAAGTCGCCGCCGCCACCCGCGAGAACAGGGCGGACGCGGCGGAGATCGCCAGGATCGCCACCGAGGAGACGGTCTCGGTGCTCGAGGAATTGCAGACCTACGCGTGGCGCCGCCATCTGGCCGCCGCGCTCGCCCGCTCCTTCGACAACGAGGCCCCCGCCGAGGACTCCACGCGGGAGCTGGCGGTGGGCTTCGCCGACATGGTCGGCTACACCCGGTTGACCAGGCACCTGCACCCGGACGAGCTGTCGACGCTGCTGGAGGCGTTCGAGTCGACGACGAACGCGGCCATCACCGAGAACGGCGGCTGGGTGATCAAGCACGTCGGCGACGAAGTGATGTTCGCGGCGGAGACCGCCCAGGCCGCCGCGCGCATCGCGCTGGCCATCCAGGAGTCGACCATGATGGTCGGCGGCACGCCGGACCTGCGAGTCGCGCTCGCCTACGGCCCGGTGCTGCAACGCTTCGGCGATCTGTACGGCTCGGTGGTCAACATCGCCTCCCGCCTGACCGGCGTGGCCCGCCCCGGCACGGTCCTGATCGACGACTCCGCCGCGGCGGCACTGGGCGGCGATCCCGAATTCGACGTGCGCCACCTGCGCAGCGTTCGAGTCCGTGGCTTCAACCGGCTGCGCCCCCACGCCCTGCGCCGCGCCTGACTCCCAGCCGTACTTCGCACACGGCCGACACCTGTGTGCGGCGTATGGACCGACTGTGGGAGCGGCTCGGCGCGCGATCGCGGTGCGTCCGTAAGGTCGTGCGGATGGGTATCGAGTGGGCGCAGTTGCGGGAGAGCTGCCTGATCGCCGAGGACGAGGCGGTTCTCGCGTTGAACAAGCCCGCGGGGATTTCGGTTACCGGGGAGCGGCACGACACCGACATCGTGGAGCTGGCCGCGGCGGCGGGTGAGACGTTGTATCCGGTGCACCGGATCGACAAGGTGACGTCCGGATTGGTGCTGCTGGCCAAGGACTTGGGCGCGCACGGCCAGCTGACCAGGCAGTTCAACAAGCAGACCGCGGACAAGGCGTATCTGGCGATCGTCGATTCCACCGGGCTGCCCGAGCGCGGCGTCATCGATCTGCCGTTGAGCGTGGGCCGCAAGAACCGGGTGCGGATCGCGGCGCCACGCGAGAGCATCCGCACCGAGGGCGGGCGCTGGTTCGTGAACGAAGCCGATCTGCTCGACACCAAGAACTATCCGTCGCTGACACGCTTCGCGACCGTGTTGCGCACCGAGCGACACACGGTGCTCGCGCTGCGACCGGTGACCGGCCGTCGCCACCAGATCCGGGTGCACCTGGCCTGGATCGGGCACCCGATCCTCGGCGACCCGCTCTTCGACAAGTCCGGCGCCTATCCGCGCGCCCACCTGCATTCGTGGCGGCTCGGCCTCGCCGCGTCCTGGCGCACCCCGCCCGAACTGAACCTGGCGGCCCCGCCGGGCGCGGATTTCTGGGCGCCGGTCGCCCCGCCCGATTCCGCCGAGCTCCTCGACCGCGCGACCGAACTCCTCGGCACGGTCTCCTGACGTTCACGCGCCGACTACGGCAACGACCGCGCGGATCCGCTCGAACGAACGACCTACGCGCGCAACGAAGCCGGCGTCCACTCGGGCGCGCGCCCGAGCTGCCGCAGCACCCGGTCCATGGTCGAAGCCGCATCGTCCGCCGCCAGCGCCGGGGCGAACGCGGCGCCGGGCGCGGAACGCTCCGGACCGTCCGGGACCGCCGCCGCGACCTCGAGCGCCATCAGCGCCAATTCCGGGTCGGGCACGACGGTCTCGCCGATCGAACGCGCCACGTCCCACGCGTGCACGACGCTGTCGACGAGGTGGAACCCGATGACGGTCGCGGCGGGAAACCGATGATGGCTGGAGACCTCGGGCAGGAGCACGGTGCGTTCGAAGACGTCGGGCTCGGCGAAGGCCGCGACGACGTCGTCCGCAGCGGCAAGGTAATCGGCCACCGGATCCACCGCGGGCCGCACCTCCCAAGCACCGGGGTCCTCGGATCCACGCGCCGCGCCCGCGAACCCCCGGTCCTGAGTGGCCATGTGCGCCAGCAGTGCGCGCAAATCCCATCCCGCACAAGGTGTCTCGGCCGACAGCTGGCCCGCTTCGACGCGCGCGACGACCCCCGCGCTCAGCCGCACGGCCCGTGCGTGCAGTTCCCGCAGCCGCTCGTTCGATTCGTTCGCTTTTCTCTCGGAATCAATACTCATGCGCTTATCGTAAGCATAGGCATACTATCTGCCAAGAAGTATTTTCTAGACATGCCAGACCCCGACCGACCCGATCTCGCCGCGATGGTCGTGCCGCTCGGCCGCGCCCTCGTCGCGGCCGAACTGCCCGTCCTGGAACGCAACGGGCTCACCATGTGGGCCTACGGAGTGCTGCTCGGCCTGGAATCGGAGCCGGTGTACACGCAGGCCGCACTGGCCAAGGCCATCGGCGCGGACAAGACCCGCATCATCGGCGTCCTGGACGACCTGCAACGGCGCGGTCTCATCGAACGCGCACCCGACCCCACCGACCGGCGCGTCAACCTGGTCTCGCTCACCGAGGAAGGCAAGGCGCTCCGCGACCGCGCCCAGCGGGAGATCCGCGAGCGAGAGGACGAGACGCTCGCCGCCCTTTCCCGCGCCGATCGCCAGGCGTTTCTCCGCGCTCTGCGCACGCTCTGGTCGAACGCCACCACCGAACGTCACCCCTAGGCCCGTCTCGCCGCCGACCCGCGAATGTGACCGTCGTCACTTTCGAACGAGCATGCCCCGCGCGGTGGCGAGCCTCATGCAGACGGACAATGCGCAGGTCATCTAGCCTGGGAAAGTGCCGAGCACACAATGTGGGCACACTCTGACGCAACGGAGCGATCCCTCAGAGAAAGCGAACGCCGATGATCCTGGTGGCACAGGTCAGCGATACACACTTCGATCTCGGCTCTCGTAACGCCGAACGCGTCGAACGAGTGATGGCCTTTCTCGCCGACCTACGCCGCAAGCCCGACGCCATCCTGGTGACCGGCGACATCACCGATTCCGGCAAGGCCGAACAGTACGCCGAGGCCCGCGTCGCGCTGACCGCCGACATTCCGGTCTATCCCATCCCCGGCAATCACGACGACCGCGCCCACTTCCGCACCGCGCTGCTCGGCGAGCCCGCCGCGACCACCCCGATCAATCACGCGCACCGGATCGGCGAATTGACCGTGGCCCTGCTGGATTCGAGCATTCCCGGCGAGGCGGGCGGCGCGCTCGGCGAGGAGACCTACGACTGGCTGCACGGTGTACTGGCCGACGCGCCCGCCGACGGACCCATCCTGCTCGCCATGCACCACCCGCCGGTGCACCTGCACAGCCCGATCATCGACGGCATCACCCTCGCCGACCCCGAGCGCCTGGCAGCCCTGGTGGCCGCAGACGAGCGCATCCTCGGCGTGCTCACCGGACACGCCCACTCCGCGGCGACGACGACCTTCGGCGGTCGCCCGCTGCTGGTCGCGCCGAGCACGGCCTCGGTGCTCGGCGGCGAATGGGAGCTCGAATTGCCGGACCACGTGATGGATTACGCGCCGGACCCCGCCGTCGCGCTGCACATCATCGACGACAACCGCAGCCTGACAACACATTTCCGGACGGTCCCGATGGACGGCTATCTCGGGCAGCCGGGCTGATCAGCGCACCGCCACTCGCTCGCGCCGGTACGCGGCCGGTGTCACGCCGGTCCAGCGCTTGAAGGCGTAGATGAAGGTCGAGGACTCGGCGTAGCCGAGGCGGATCGCCACATCGCTCACCGAAAGCGGTGTGGCGGTGAGCATTTCCTCGGCGAGGGCGCGGCGCACCTCGTCCAGCAGTGCGCGGTAGCTGGTGCCTGCCGCGTCGAGATGTCTGCGCAGCGTCCTGGTGCTCATGTTCAGCTCGCGCGCCACCAGGTCGATACCCAGCGGCGCGGCGAAACCGTCCGCGCCGCCCGGCACCAGCAGCTCACGCACCTCCGCGGCGATGCCGGTGCGGGCCCTGCGGCGATCCACCAGCTGGCGGCACTGGGCCAGACACATGGCCCAGGTGTGTTCGTTGGCCTGCGGCAGCGGCTGTTCCAGCATCGCGGGATCGATGGTGAACACATTGTGCGCGCGGCCGTAGGCCGGGCGGACGCCGAGCACCTCGGTCACCCGGTCGGCGTATTCCGGTTCCGCGAAGCGGAATTCGGCGCGCAGCAGCGGCACCGGCCGTCCGAGCAGATCGCTCATCACCTGGTACATGGCCGTCACGTCGCGTTCGACGAGGAATTGGCGCACGTCGGCGGGCACCGACTCGTCGTGCACCTGCGCGACGAACTCCCCCGTCTCCCAGTGCGCGGCCGGCAGGCAGAAGGCGAAACTCAGATCGAGGAACCGCAGCGCGAAGGAGATCGCCTCGCCGAGGGTCGGGCTGCTGACGCACGCGAAGCCGAAGATGCCGAAGGTGGTGATCCGGTATCGCCTGCCCAGCTCGACACCAAGCGCGGGCTCGTCGACCTCACGCACCAGATTGCGGATCACCGCGAGCTCGGTGTGCGCGTCGATCTGGGCGTCGGGGTCGCGCAGCATGGCGTCGGTCAGTCCGGTCCCGGCCAGCATGCGCGCCGCTGGCACCTCGTGCTCGCCCGCGTAGCCCACCATCAGGGCCACGCTGGCGATCCCGCGCGGAAAGTTCCAGTCGCGGATTCCAGTAGCCAGCACCCGCTCCACAGCCCACATTATGGCCGAAAGTCTCGATGCGCCCGACCGGGCCGGTTCTAGAGTGGAGACATCGGATGTTGTGAGGAGTGTCACATGACAGCTGGCGACCGGCCATCGGTTCTGATCATCGGCGCGGGTTTCGGCGGCATCGGCACCGCGATCGAGCTGCGACGCAGCGGTATCCGCGACATCACGATCCTGGAGCGGGCCGCCGACCTCGGCGGGGTGTGGCGGGAGAACACCTACCCCGGCGCGGCCTGTGACGTGCCGTCACCGCTCTACTCCTACTCCTACGAACCGAAGCCGGACTGGCCACAGCGCTACTCCGGCCGCGACGCCATCCACGACTACCTGCGCGGGGTCGCGCGGCGACACGAGCTGCTGGAGGCCATCGTCTTCGGCGCGGACGTGACCGACGCCGAATTCGACGAGCAGACCGGCCGATGGACCGTCCGGACCGCCGATGGCACGGCGCGGACCGCCGATGTGCTGATCTCCGCGGTCGGCCAGCTCTCCCGGCCCAAGCTGCCGGACCTTCCCGGCCTCGACACCTTCGCGGGCGCGTCCTTTCATTCCGCCGAGTGGGACCACGACGTGGACCTGACGGGAAAGCGCGTCCTCTGCATCGGCACCGGGGCCAGCGCCATCCAGTTCATCCCCGAAATCCAGCCGAAGGTCGAGCACCTGACGCTGTTCCAGCGCACCGCGGCCTGGGTCATCCCCAAGTTCGACACCGACTACTCACCGATTCAGCACAAGCTGTTCGCGAAGCTGCCCGGCGCGCTGCTGGTGGAGCGGTTCGGCTGGTGGTCGGCGGGAGAATTCGTCTCGCTGGGTCTCGTCGAATTCCCCGCGATCGCACGGATGGTCGGCCGCATCGCCGAAAAGCACCTGCAGAAACAGGTCGCCGATCCGGAACTGCGCGCCAAACTCACCCCCGACTACCCCATCGGCTGCAAGCGCGGGCTGTTCTCCAACGATTACTACCCCGCGCTCACCCAGCCCAACGTCGCGGTCGAGACCACCGCGATCAGCGAGATCGTCCCCGAGGGCGTGCGCACCGCGGACGGCAGGCTGCACGAGGCCGACGTGATCATCTACGGCACCGGCTTCAAAGGCACCGAATTCCTCTGGCCGATGCGGATCTACGGGCGCGGCGGTCGCAAACTCGCCGACGCGTGGGCCGACGGCGCGCACGCCTTCCTCGGCATCGCCGTGCCCGATTTCCCGAACCTCTTCCTGGTCTACGGGCCGAACACCAACCTCGCCGCGGGCTCGATCATCTACATGATCGAATCGCAGGCTCGCTACATCCGGCAGGCCGTGCGGCTGCTCGCCGACCGGCCAGGCCACTGTCTCGAGGTCCGCGACGAACTCGAGCGCGAATTCAATGACGCGCTCCAGCGACGGCTGACCCGCACCCCGTGGAACTTCTGCACCAGCTGGTACCGCACCGCCTCGGGCCGCATCACCAACAACTGGCCGGGCACCGTGTCCAGTTACCGCCGCCGCACCCGCAAGTTGAACCGCGACGACTACACCATGACCAGGGTCGCCTGATCCGGCGAACCGGCCGCCCGCCGCGCCTGCTGGCAGACTTGTTGCGTGAGTGATCTGCCGATGGCCGACGGCCGCACCGGTTCCGCGGAGCGCGGCCCGCTGCGCCCGATCGAGCTGGCCACCGGCGCGGTGCTGGGCGGGGTGACGGTCGGGCTGGTCACCGTCGGGTCCGTGGTTCCGCTGGCCGCCGCGCTGCAAATCGTCGCGGCCGTTCCGATGGGCATGCTGGCGCATCGCTACCGGCCGCGCGCGCTGATGACCGCGACCGCCTCGGCCACCCTGGTCACTTTCGTCGCCGCAGGCGTCATGCCCGCGCTCGGCGTGGTCGCGTCGGCGACCATCGGCGGCATCATCGGCGGGGTCAAGCGCCGCGGCGGTGGGCTGTTCTCGGTGCTCTTCCTCGCGATGCTGGCGGGCGTGCTGTGGGCCGCGTTCACCATCGGATCGCTGCTGGTCGCCGGACAGACCAGGGAGCTGTTGTTCGACACCGTCCGCAACACCGCCGACGGCGTGCAGCGACTCGCCGAGAGACAGTCCGCCCTGGAGCCGCTCGGGCGGGCCGCGTCGGATCTCACCGACGTCGCGCTCACCTGGTGGTGGGTGTGGATCGGCGGCGGCGTCGCGCTCGGCGTGGTGGTGAGCGCGGTGTTCTCCTGGTTCGTGCTCGGTTCGGTGCTGGACCGGCTGGCCTGGCTGCCCGCCCGGGATCGCCTCGACGCGCCGGTGGACGAGCGGCCGATCGCCCCGCTGCCGGTGACGCTGCACGCTGCGGGCTTCCGCTACCCGGGCGCGCGCACCGACGCACTGCGCGATATCGACCTCGGCGTGCGGGTCGGGGAGTTCGTCGCGATCGTCGGCCACAACGGCTCGGGCAAGTCCACGCTCACCCGGCTGCTGGCCGGGCTGCCGCCCACCTCGGGCGAGGTGCGGCGACCGGGCTCCGCGGGCCTCGGCCACCTCGGCGGCACGGCGCTGGTGCTGCAACGGCCGGAAAGCCAGACCCTTGGCGTCCTGGTCGCCGACGACGTCGTCTGGGGACTTCCCCAGGTGCTCGCCGCCGAAGTAGACGTGGAAGCGCTGCTCGGCGAGGTCGGCCTGGCGGGCATGGGCGAACGCGAGACCACCACACTCTCCGGCGGCCAGCAGCAACGCCTCGCGGTGGCGGCGGCACTGGCCCGCCGCCCGGCGCTGCTCATCGCCGACGAGGCCACCTCGATGATCGATCCCGAAGGTCGCGGCGAACTGGTCGCCCTGCTCGCCGAGCTGCCGCGCCGCCACCCGATGGCGGTGGTGCTGGTGACCCACCACGAGGCCGACGCCGCGGCCGCGGACCGGGTGGTGCATCTGGCGGCGGGCCGGACCGTCGACCGGCTACCCGCCTGGCCGCAGCCGGTGCGCGACGCGCGCCGCCGCCCCATGGGCCAGAGCGTCCTGGAACTGCGCGACGTCCGACACACCTACAACCGGGGCACGCCGTGGGAGGCGCCCGCCTTGCACGGCGTCGACCTGATGGTGCGCCGCGGTGAGGCGCTGCTCGTGGTCGGCGGCAACGGTTCCGGCAAGTCGACCCTCGCCTGGATCATCGCGGGCCTGATCGAACCGAGCTCCGGGCGCTGCGAACTCGGTGGCCGCCCGGTGACGCGGCAGATCGGCCGGGTGGAGCTGGCGTTCCAGCATTCCCGGCTGCAATTGCAGAAACAGACGGTCGGCGCGGAGATCGCCGACTGGGGCGGACGCGCCACCGGATCCGGCGCGGTGGGCAAGGCGCTGGACGCCGTCGGCCTGGATCGCGCACTGGCCGCGCGCTCCATCGAGGAGCTCAGCGGCGGGCAGGCCAAGCGCGTGGTGCTCGCCGCCATCGTGGCCAGCCGCCCGCAGGTGGTCGTGCTCGACGAACCGCTGGCCGGACTGGATCCCGAGGGCCGCGCCGACATCGTGGAACTGCTTGCGCAGCTGCGGGATTCCGGGCTGACGCTGATCGTCATCTCACACGACGTCGAGGACATGGCCGCCGTGTGCGACCGCACCGTGCACCTGAGCTCGGGCCGCATCCTGGAGACCCAGCCGGTCTCCGACGCCGCGCCCGCGGCGCATCGCATCGACCCGCACCGCGACCTGCGATCGGCCGCGCCACCGCCGCATTCCGGCGACGCGGCGTGGCGCTTCGGACACGGAGGCGCGAAATGAGCACGGTCCTGTTTCGCCAGGTACCGGTGTCCAGCCCGGTGCACAACCTCTGGGCGGGCACCAAGATGATCGCCGCGTTCCTGATCAGCCTGCTGCTGATGTTCTGGCCGTCCTGGCCGGTGCTCGGCGCGATGGTCGTCTTTCTGCTGGCGATCGGACTGATCGCCCGGCTTCCGCTCGGCACGCTGCCCAGGCTGCCGTGGTGGTTCTGGGCGATGCTCGGCGCGGGCGCGCTGATCAACGTGCCGGTGGGCGGCGCGGCGCTGCTGCGCTACACCCAGACGGTGACCTTCGGCCTGATCCTGGTGGCCGCCTCCTTCCTCATCGCGTGGACCACGCCGATGAGCGAGATCGCCCCCGCCTTGGCCAGATTGGGCGCACCGCTGCGCAAACTCAAAGTGCCGGTGGACGAGTGGGCCGTGGTGGTGGCGCTGACGCTGCGCGGACTGCCGCTGCTGCTGGAGGAGATCCGGGTGCTGCGCGCGGCCCGACGGCTCCGGCCCAAGGACCGGCTGCTGGACCGGGCGTCCGACAGCCCGATCATCGACATCCTCACCGCGGCCATGGCCGTGGCCACCCGCCGAGCCGGCGAGCTCGGCGAAGCCATCACCGCCCGCGGCGGCACCGGCCAGCTCACCGCCCGGCCCAGCGCGCCGGGTCGCCGCGACGCGGTCGCGCTCGGCCTCGTCGGCCTCGTGTGCACGGGTTCGGTGCTGCTCGACGTGCTGCTCTGATCCGGACCGACCCGCCGAGACGACGGCGCGGTCCGGTGGACGGCAGACTGAGGGGAACCGATCGTCGGCGCGGCGCGTCGAAATCCATGACGGGCCGGAATTCGGGAAGAGCGAGGGGTGGCCGATGGCCGACAGTGAACGCGCGGCGCAGCTGGCGCGCAACGAGGCGCTGCGCGGCGAGGTCGACGACCTGCTGGAGATATTCGAGCGGCAGCGAAGGGAACTCGCCGAGACGCAGGCCAGGCTGGCCGCGACGACGGTCACCGCGTGGTCCTCGGACAACCTGGTCCGGGTCACCAGCAATTCCGCGGGCGTGCCGGTCGAGGTGCACCTCGAGCCGGACGCCTTCAAACGCTCGACGCCGCAGAAGCTCGGCGCGGCCATGACCGAGGCGACCCAGGTGGCCGCCCGCCTGGCCAGCGAAGAGGCCCAGCGGGCCTTCGGCGCGTTCGAACAAGTAGGCCACGACATCCCGGATCTACCCGATCTGGTGCCCGGCGCGCCGAGCATCAAGAACCTGGTGAATTCCCTGTTCCCCGAACCGGCCTCGACCGATGCCGCGTCCCAGCCCGCCGAGCTGGACGAGAAAGCCGAGGACGAGTACTACCGCAACCGGGGATATCTGGAGGGTCGATGAGTAGCTTGCAGGTCGACCCGGATGCGCTGCGCGCCACCAAGCCCGGCTTCGCCGCGGCCGCCGACAAGGTGCTTAAGGCGGTGAAGAACGTCCAGACCACGGTCGCGGCCGAGGGCGAATGCTGGGGCGACGACGAGATCGGCCAGAATTTCGCCAAGGAGTACACGCCGGGCGCCGAGGACGGCATGAAGGGCATCGAGGGGCTCGGCAAGTCGATCGAGGCGCTCAGCGGCGGCGTCGACGCCATCGCGTCGGCGTTCCAGCAGCAGGACGAGCTCAACTCCAAGGCGATCGACAAGATCAAGAGTTCCATCGAATAGGGCGTGTCACCCTTCGGCGCGTCGCGTATCGCGCCTTGTAGCAAATCTTCGGTTAGTCAACCGAAAGCGGTTTGACGTGCACATATAGCCAAGAGACATAAGACCTTTGGCACCGGTGCGACGACCGCTGCCGACAAGAGTCGGGCTTACCCGCAATTTTGCGTTCCAAACCCGCGATCGCCCAGTAATGTGACACCCAGCGTTGCTGTTCTCTGAATCACATCAAGGCTCCGCGCGCGTTGAGGGGGAAGGTTTTTCGGCGTGTGGGGTGTTCGTAGGGCATGAAATCCTGACGAAGATTGGAACACCGCAAAATGATTCTTCGCAAGATCACCGCGGCCGTCGTACCGCTCGTCGCCGCCGTCGCCGTCGGCGCGGGCACTGTGCACGCACAACCGGCTGCCGCGCCCGTTCCCGACATCGGGTACGAGGCGAAGCTGATCGGCGACACGATCATCACCACACTGACGAACGGTTCCTTCGAGCTGACCGGCAACTCGGTAGCCATCGAGGACTCGGCCGGGAACGCGGTCGTCACCCTGCCGCTCTCGGTCCGGCAGGACGGACTGGAATACCCGCTGCCGCACAAGGTCCGCGACGACGGCCGGGTGCTGGAATTGACGGCGGTCAAGAACGCCGCACAGGCGCGACCCGTGCAGGCCACCCCTGTCGCGTCACTGATGGAGAACCAGCAGGCGATGAATGCGTTCGCCTCGCAGTTCGGAATCGCGACCGCGGTCGGCGGATTCATCGGCACCGCGCTCGGCGCCCTCATCGGCCTGACCGGAATCATCACCGGCCCCGGCGTGATCGCCAGCGTCATCACGGGCGCCTCGATCGGGGGCATCATCGGCACCATCATCGTGGGAGGCCCGACGCTGGTGGTCGCCGGTATCGATCTGCTCAGCACCTTGACCGCGGCGCCGGGTACCACCAAGTGGACGGATCAGACCGGGACTCCGGTGAACTGAACCGCCCCTTTCCGAAACGCGGCGCGCACCGGCTTCCCCCTCGAGTCGGTGCGCGCCGCTTGTCGTCCCGGCCTGATCCCGGTTGTGCGATCGCCCATGCCCGAGCACGGCGACACCTAGCCGAACACGCGGCTCAGCGCGGGTGACACCCCGCCGCCACCGGCACGCCCGCGAAGCGGTCCCCGAGATAGTTCATCGCTCCGAACGCCTCGACCACCGCGGTCGGATTGTGGCCGGGCAATGTCGAATGCGTGACGGTCAGGTCCGCGCCGAGTGCGCAGTAGCGGTCCACCAGCGCGGTGAAGCCCGCGACGGGAATCACGTCGTCGGTGGTGCTGTGATAGAGGTAGGCCGGGACTCGCGGCGCGGTCCCGCCCAACTCCTGCGCAGCCGTCGCCGCGAGGAAGGCCGGATGCGCCAGCAGGTTCGGCTCGATCGCGAAATCGTCGACGCGCGCATCGATGTACTTCACCACCAGTTCCGACCCGCAGGCCGACCCGTTCTCGGCCAGCATCGCGCGCCCGCGCTCGTTCAACAGCTCGGCGACGCCGTACTCCGGGTAGTCGCGGGCGACCGACAGCACGATCAGTAGCGCCAACCCGGCCTGCACGCCGCCGTCCACGCCGCGGGCGATCGCGGGCCAGTCGGCAGGCACCCCGCCCGAGGTGATGCCCGCGAACTCGACATCGGGGGCGTAGCCCGGTTGCAGCTGCGCTGCCCACAGCGTCGCGAACGCACCGCCCGAATACCCGTACGCGCCCACTGGGCTCGCGGGCCCGACGCCGCCCGGAGCGAAGGCTCGAGCGGCCCGGATGCCGTCCAGCACGGCGTGCCCGGCATTCACTCCGTCCAGGAAGCGGGACCACGGCCCCTGGTGGTCGCTGACCACCAGCGCCCAGCCGCGACGCAGCGCGTCCGCCATGAACGGTGTGTCGAGGTAGGTCGTGATGCCGCTCAACTCCCAGCCACCGCGCAGCGCATAGGAGGGCGCGCACTGGGTGCCGAGGCTGTCCTCGGGCACCTGGTAGGACAGCAGCGGCCGCTCCCCCGCGCCCCACCACGGCAGGTTCGGCACCATCACGGTGGCGATGCCCGGCGTCGGCGCGCCGCCCGCGTCGTTCGTCCGGTACTGCACCTGCCACGCCGAAACCGGCAGCGGCAGACCCAACAGCGTGATCGGCCGCGAGCGAACGATCGCGCCCGCGGGGTAGTCGGCGAGGTCGGCGGGAGCGGCGTAGAACGGATCGTCGTCGGGTCGCGGGATCGCCGCGCCGGGCACGGCGAGACTCAGCGACAGCACCGCCGCCAGCAGGACGACACCGAAAGCGCGGAACCGGGGCCGACTCCGGGCCCTCACCCCCCTCGGCGTACGGGAAAGCTTGGCAAGCGTGCGCTCGCGGAGCGCACCGAAAGCCCGTGGCGAACGTAGGCCTTTCGTACTCATCCCGACTCCAAGACTCACCGAGGCGCGGCTATCTCCGCCTCGACACACTCGACGGTACTGCGGGGGCGGCCGCCCGGCAACAGGCTCGGCGCGCGTGGTTACAGTGGTGCGAAAGTGCCCTCAGCGCAATCGAATCGCGCCCGACGAGGGTCTCGGCGACGTTCGATCATCGAGAAGGAGAGCTGACGATGCGGTACGGCAACGGACTGGACATCCCCGAGGGACTCGCCGATGTGTGCGGTCCGGATCGGATGGCGGTGATCGTCTACGACATGCAGGTGGGGGTGCTGTCGCAACTGCCGGACGGCCCGGAGATCATCCAGCGGGTGGTGCCCGTGGTGGAGGCGGCCCGCCGCGGCGGCTATCCGGTGATATTCCTGCGGCATTTCTTCCTGCCGCACCGGCTCAGCGGCAAGTTCGCGCTGCGGATGGCGATGAGCTGGCAGGGGGTGGACTCGATCGACGAGCTCAAACCCATTCTGCAGCGCGACACCCCGGCCTTCGAGCTGGTGCCGGAGCTGCGGCCGCGGCCCGACGAAATCGTCTTCGACAAGACCTCGATGTCGGCTTTCGAGGGCACCCCGCTGGCCAGCACGCTGCGGGATCTCGGCATCGGGGCGTACGCGATCATGGGCGTCGCGCTGGAGATCGGCATCGCGCCGACCGTCATCCACTCCACCGATCTCGGGTTCGTCCCGGTGGTGATCAGCGACGCGTGCGGCGGCCGCGATCAGGACGCGATCGCGCGCGCGTACGCGGATTTCGAATTCCAGGCGCATGCGATCGTGACGGATTCCGCGACCATCACGCCATTGCTCGCGGGCGAGAAGGAGTGAGACCGTCCCGTCGTCCGGCGCGGGCCGGACGACGGGAGCTCGCTCAGCCTTCCTTGCGGATGGCCTTCTTGGCGGCGTCCTGAGCCGCGTCGACCTGGCCGGCGAACTTGCTCCCGGTCTTCTGATCGACGATGTCGCCCGCCTTGTCGATCACCGTGTCGACCTTGTCCGCGTTCTGCTGGGCCAGGTCCATCGCCTTGGCTGCCAGGTTCTTGAAGTCCACCGTGCACTCCCCGTTCTCGAGTCGAAACAACTCGAATTCACGATACCGAGCCCGCGCACGACCGGCCTGGCAAACTACTGGCGATCGGCGCCACACCGCACGCGTCAGTCGATCTCACCGACCCAACCCGGATGCCAGAGCCGTCCGGTCTCGGTCCAGTTCATGAAGCGCACAGTGCCCGCGATCTTCGGGGTCACCCACACCGCCTCCTTGCGTTCCTCGGCGCTCAGCGGGTTGTCGAACGGGCTGGTCTTGCGTTCCAGCTTGCGCAGCCTGGCGGCCAGCTCGCGCATGCCGGTATCGCCGAAGCCGGTGCCGACGCGGCCGACGTAGATCAACCTGTCCTGGTATGGAATACCGACGAGCAGCGACTTGAACTCGCGCGCATCGCTGCGTCGCCAGCCGCCGACCACCACCCGCTGGGTGCGCCAATTGCGCTGCTTGACCCACGAATGTCCGCGCTTACCAGGCAGATACACCGAATCCTTGCGTTTGGCGACGACGCCCTCCATGCCGTGCTCCTGGCTGTAGTGCAGCGCCACGGACCCGGGACCGTCCAGCCTGGGCGGCACGCGCAGCGAGGGCGCGTTGGCGGCGAGCGCCTCCAGCACCCGTCTGCGGTCCGAATACCGTTTGCGGACCAGCGAGGTGCCGTCCAGATACAGCACGTCGAAGGCGACGAAGACGGCGCGGGCCGCATCCGCTTGCAGCAGACCCAGATTCGCGACGCTGTGGTCGTCGAAGACGACCGCCTCGCCGTCGAGGACGACCCGGTGGCCGTCCAGTTCCTTCGCGAGCACCCCGATACCCGGATAACGCGAGGTCACCACGTTGCCCGCGCGGCTGCGCAAGGTCACAGCGCCGGAATCGATCTCGGCGACGAGACGGAAGCCGTCCCACTTCGTCTCGAAGCACCATTCCGCCTCGTCCAGTTCGCCGACATCGCCCGAGGTCGCCAGCATCGGCGCGAGGCCACGGGGAAACGGCGCGTCGCCGCCTGCCTGCGCCCGCGGTTCGAGCGGTTCGTTGACGGCGGACTTGCCGCCGGATCCATCGGACGCCGCACGCTTCCCCCGGCTCCGCGACGAATCATGCTGTGTCTCGGCGTCTTCCGGTTCCGGCTGCTGATCCTGCATGAGGTGCATCAGCCATTGGTTGCCGTTGGTCTGGATGAGCGCGTAGCGACCGGTGAGCCGCTCGCCGTGGAAGCAGACGATCACCTCGTCGTCGCGCCACTTCTCGGTCTCGTAGGTGCCGGTATCCCAGATGGTCATCTCCCCGGCGCCATACTCCCCCTTGGGAATCTCGCCGTGGAAGTCCAGGTACTCCAGCGGATGATCCTCGGTGTGCACCGCGAGCCGGTTCTGCCGCGAGGAGGTCGGCGGACCCTTCGGCACCGCCCAGGACACCAGGACGCCGTCGCGTTCGAGCCGCACGTCCCAGTGCAGGCGGCGCGCGTGGTGTTCCTGCACCACGAACCGATTTCCGGCGCCGGGAGCCGGCCGCGCGGACGGCACCGGCTCCGGCGTGCGCGCCGGATCGCGCAGGGAACGGTACTTGCTCAGTGCGTCGGCCCCGCCCGCGTCCGGCGGGTCCAGCTCGGCGAGCAGATCGCCGTCGTCCCGCCAGCGCACGAGCACTTCCTCGAAACGCAAGTGCCGCAGCTTCTTCCGGTTCTCGATCTCGGCCCAGCTGCGCGGCGCCGCGGCATTGGGCTCGGCGCGGCCGCGCAAGGAATAGGGCGCGATGGTGGTCTTGGCCGGGTTGTTCTGGCTCCAATCCAGGAACACCTTGCCGCGCCGCACGGATTTGGCCATGGTGGCCGTGACCAGGTCCGGGTGCAGCTTCTGCAGATTGCCAGCCACCTGCTTGGCCACCGTCGACGCGCCGCCGGGGCTCAGCACCCGATCCAGCGGCACGTAGAGGTGAATGCCCTTGCTGCCGCTGGTGACCGGGAACGCGTGCAGTCCGATGCCCTCGACCATCTCCCGCACGGCGAGGGCGACGGTCGCGCACTCCGCGAGGCCGACGCCCGGCCCCGGATCCAGGTCGAAGACCAGCCTGGTGGCCGGACCCATCCGATCGCCGTCGAAACGCCATTGCGGCACATGGACTTCCAGCGACGCCTGCTGTCCGAGCCAGGCCAGACCCGCCTCGGAATCGATCAGCGGATACACCACCCGCCGATCGGAGTGCACCAGCGTGCGGCGCTCGATCCAGGACGGCGCGTGTTCGGCGAGATTCTTCTCGAAGAAGGAAGGGTGGTCGACCCCGTTGGGCCAGCGTTTTCTCGTCACCGGGCGCCCGGCGATATGCGGCAACATCGCCGGAGCGATGGCCGCGTAGTAGGCGATCACCTCGCCTTTGGTGGTCCCGGTCGCCGGATACAGCACCTTGTCGAGATTGCTGAGTTCGACCTCGATATCGGGTCGGCCCGGACCACCGCCGAATGCACGGCGGGACACCATGACTCGATAGTACGGCCGGGGACCGACAGGTCGGCGGTCCCCGGCCGTGCGATCGTCAGGCCCGCGGTGCCGGGCCCTGGCCCGGCTGTCCGGGCTGCTCCGGCGGAACCACCTTCTTGGCGGCTTCCTTGCCCTTTTCGATCTTGTCCGTGTACTTGCCGTGCGTCTTCTGGTCGATGAAGTCGCCGGCCTTGTCGACCGCCTCGTTGATCTTGCCCGCGTTCTTGGACGCCGCCTCCTTGCCCTTACCGACCAGGCCCTTCAGAGTGTCCGCCAGGCTCATCGCCGTCGTTCCTTTCCTGCCGCCAATCGGATGTCGGAGATACCGACAGGTCAACCTACATTTTCCCACCATGAATCGCGGGGAGGCAGAGCTTGCGGAACAACGCGCTGTCCGGGCATCGGTACCGCGACCGAGGTGCCCACTTCTTCCGCGGCGGCGACCATCCGGTGCACCGGCTCCGACCATCCGTGGAAGGCCAGATTGAACGTCGCCCAGTGGATCGGCACGAGCAGGCCGTGGCCGGCATCGCCGACGCACAGATCGGCGTGCGCGCGCACCGCCTCCTCCGGGTTCATGTGCACGTCGGCCCAGCGCTCGTCGTAAGCGCCGATCGGCAGCAGCGTCAGGTCGAAGGGACCGAGTGCCGCGCCCGCCTCGGCGAACGACTTGGTGTAGCCGGTGTCGCCGCCGAAGTACACCCGCCGCGTCGGGCCGACGATGGACCAGGACGCCCAGAGCGTGGTGTTCCGCACCAGGCCGCGACCGGAGAAGTGCCGCGCCTCGGTGCAGGTGAGCACCAGATCGGTCCCGTCCCGCTCGCGGCCCAGCGCCGCCAGCGAAATCGAACCGCCCCAATCCAATTCGATGATGCGATGCTCGGGAACACCCCAGTGCCGCAGGTGCGCGCCGATCCCGATCGGGACCAGGAACGGCGTCGACTGCCCGACCACGAGCGCCCGGATGGTCTCCTTGTCCAAGTGGTCGTAGTGGTCGTGAGAGATGATCACCGCGTCCACCTGCGGCAGCTCGGCGAGCGGGACCGGCACCGGATGCAACCGCGCGGGCCCGACCAGCGGCGAGGGCGAAACCCGTTCGCTCCAAACGGGATCGGTGAGGATCCGGTACCCGTCCACCTCGATCAGCGCCGACGCGTGGCCGTACCAGGTCACCGCGAGATCGGCGGCCTCGGCGGGCGGCTGCGGCTTCTGCAGCGGAACCACCCCGCGCGGGCGCCCGAAATTGCGCTTGGTGAACGCCGAATACAGCAGGGAGGGCACCGAACCCGCGGCGATCTGGGTGCTCGGCTCGCTGTTGTGGAATTGACGGTTGCGATAACTCACCGATCCGGCCGCGTACGGCTGGATGGCCGACATCGAGGCGCCGATCGCCGACGGGATGTCCCACGCGGCCCTGACCACCCAGGCGAGACCGAACGCCCCTGCTGCGAAACCGAACATCTTCTTCGTCCTCATCATCGCCCCACGAACTTCGCCGCGCGCTTCTCCGCCCGCGCCGTCCTGCCCTCATGGGCGTCGGCGCTGGACCACGCGGCTTCGAGCGCCGCGCGCTGCTGCGCGGATTCCGGTTCGCGGGTGCCGTCGTCGTTGAGCACCAGTTTCATGTGGCGCAGCGAAAGCGGCGCCAGCTCTGCGATCGATCTCGCCCATTCCTGCGCGTCGGCGAGGGTACCGAGCTTGTTGGCGAAGCCGAAGGAGTAGCAGTCGGCGGCCGGAATCCGTTCGGCGCCAAGCAGAACGGTGCGGGCCGGACCGCCGCCGATCAGCGAGACCAGCCGCCGCGCGGTCCACCGGTCCACGGTGATGCCGAGCTTGGCGGCCGGGACGGCGATGTAGGCATCCGGCGCGATCACCCGCAGATCCGAGGCGAGCGCCAATTGCACGCCCGCGCCGAGCGCGCCGCCGTTGATGGCGGAGATCACCGGCACCGGGACCGACTCGATGGTGTGCAGCATGTCGAGCAGACCGGAGAGGAAATCGTCGGAGTAGACACCCGACAGGTCGGCGCCCGCACTGAAGATCGGACCGCGCCCGGTGAGGACGATCACCCGCGCCCCCTCGGCGACGGCGGCTAGGACGGCCTCGCGTAGCCGGGTCACGAGCTCGTGGTTCAGCGCATTGCGCCGCTCCTCGCGTTGTAATTCGATGGTGACGACGTCACCATCTCGGCTAACTCCGAGCATGCATCCTCCCCGACTCAACGTGTCGTTTGGTTGCTTTCACTCTGCCACAGGCGGCGGAGCGGTATGTCGCAGGCGATACGATCGGCGGCTGTGCCGACCGACTTCGACATCCTGGTGATCGGCGCTGGTCAGGCGGGACTGTCGGCCGGCTACCACCTCCGTCGCCTCGGGCTGCGCCCGGAAGTCGATTTTCTCGTCGTCGACCACGCGCCGGGTCCGGGCGGGGCCTGGCAGTTCCGCTGGCCATCGCTCACGCTGAGCACCGTCAACCGAGTGCACGATCTGCCGGGAATGCCGTTCGCCGAGACCTTGCCGCCCGGTTCGGAAAGCGCGCCCGCGGCCACGGCCGTGCCGCACTACTACGAGCTGTACGAGAAGCGCTTCGATCTGCGGGTGCGCAGGCAGGTGTCGGTCGGCGTGGTGTGCGACCGCACCGACGACGGCCTGCGCTGCGACGGGCGCGGGACCGTCCTCAACGCCGAGACCGACACCGCGGGCACGATCCGGGTGCGCGGACTGATCAACGGCACCGGAACCTGGGAACGGCCCTTCATCCCCCGCTACCGAGGTCAGGAGAACTTCGCGGGACGTCAGCTGCACACGCGCGACTATCGGACCGCCGAGGAGTTCGCCGGACAACACGTGGTCGTCGTCGGCGGCGGCATCTCCGCCGTGCAGCTGCTCGACGAGATCTCCGAGGTCACCACGACCACCTGGGTCACGAGGACCGAGCCGGTGTTCCGCGACGCCGAGTTCAGCGACGAGGCGGGGCGGACGGCCGTCGCGCTGGTCGAGGACCGGGTGCGCAACGGCCTGCCGCCGGGTTCGGTGGTCTCGGTGACGGGCTTGCGCTGGGACGACCGGCTGCGCGCCGCCGACGCGCGCGGCGCGCTGCGCAGGCGTCCGATGTTCGACCACATCGAACCCGACGGCGTGCGCTGGTCCGACGGCTCGTTCCAGCGGGCCGATGTCATCCTGTGGGCCACCGGGTTTCGCAGCGCGCTCGACCACTTGGCCCCGCTGCGGCTGCGCGGGCCGGGCGGCGGGATCACCATGACCGGGCGTCTCGCGACGCAGGTGGCCGTCGATCCGCGCATCCACCTGATCGGCTACGGCCCGTCGGCGAGCACCATCGGCGCGAACCGCGCGGGCCGGGCGGCCGCCGTCGAGCTGACGGAGCATCTCGGTCTCGGCGACCGCCGCTGAGCCGCCGATCAGAGTCCGATGGTGAAGCTGTCCGGGTGGGGGCCGAGGCGGCCGCCGCGGTCGAGCGCGTCGATGGCGTCCATCTGTGCGGGGGCCAGCTCGAAGCCGAACACGTCGAAGTTGGCGGCGATGCGCGACGGCGTGACCGACTTCGGGATGACGATGTTGCCGAGCTGCAGGTGCCACCGGATGATCACCTGTGCGGAGGTGCGGCCGAGCTCGTCGGCGATCGCGGTGATGGTCTTGTCCTCCAGCAGGGTGCCCTGGCCGAGCGGGCTCCACGCCTCGGTGGCGATGGCGTTGGCGGCGTGGAATTCGCGCAGCTCGTGCTGGGCGAGGCCGGGGTGCAGCTCGATCTGGTTGACCGCGGGGATCTCGCCGGTCTCCTCGATCACCCGCCGCAGATTCGCCACGGTGAAGTTGGACACACCGATCGAGCGGACCCTGCCCTGACGCTTGAGCTCTTGGAAGGCGCGAAAAGAGTCGACGAACTTGTCGGCGATGGCCACCGGCCAGTGGATCAGGTAGAGATCCAGGTAGTCCAGGCCGAGCTTGGCCATGCTCACGTCGAAGGCGCGCAGCGTGGCGTCATAGCCCTGGTCGGCGTTCCACAGCTTCGTGGTGACGTAGACCTCGTCGCGTGGCAGGCCGGACGCGTTGATCGCCTGCCCGGTGCCCTCCTCGTTGCCGTAGATCGCGGCGGTGTCGATGCTGCGGTACCCGGCCTCGAGCGCGGAGGTGACGACGTCGGCCACGTCCTTGGGCGGCACCTGGAACACGCCGAACCCGAGCTGCGGGATGACGTTGCCGTCGTTCAGCACGATCGAAGGCACGGCGGAGGTCTCGCTTCGGAAGCTCACCGTTCGACCGTAGAAGCGCGCGGGCAAACCGTCAACGACGCTTACCCGCGTGTTCACACGCGACAAAACGCCTGAACTGGGCATTTCGCCCGCGTGCTCGGGCAGGCGCGCCGACAGCGGATGTCGTTGCGGGCCGTTAGCGGACGAGACCGCGGCAGCGCACGGGCTCGGTTCGGTCAGGCCGCCGGGAGTCCGAGTCTGCGGTAACGCCCGCGGCGGGCCCGTTCGAGATCGTGCAGGGGCAGCGTGCGCAGGAGGGCCAGTTCCGCGCCGATGGCGGCGACCATGCGGCAGGCGAAGTCGACCGGCTCGTCGGCGGCGTCGGGGTGTTCCGGGACGATGCGGTCGACGATGCCGTCGGCGAGCAGAGCGGGTGCGCTGATGCGTTGGGCGGCGGCGAGTTCCGGTGCGTGCTCGGTGTCGCGGAAGACGATCGCGCTGGCGCCTTCCGGTGGTAGCGGCGCGAGCCAGGCGTTGGTGGCGGCCAGAACCCGGTCGGCGGGCAGCAGCGCGAGCGCGCCGCCGCCGGTGCCCTGGCCGAGCAGCACCGAGATGGTGGGGGTGTCCAAAGTCACCAGATCGGCGATGCAGCGCGCGATCTCGGGAGCGAGTCCGCGCTCCTCGGCCTCCTTGGACAGCGCCGCGCCCACCGTGTCGATCACCAGCACCAGCGGCAGCCGCAACTCCTCAGCCAACGCCATGCTGCGGCGTGCCTCGCGCAACGCGGCCGGGCCCATGGTCTCGCCGAGCCACCCGGCCCGATCGTGGCCGAAGACCACACAGGGCTGTCCGCGGAATCTGGCGAGTGCGTGCACCACGCTGCGATCGGTCTCGCCCTGGCCGGTGCCGCTGAGCGGAACCCGTTGCGTCACATGGCGCAACAGATCGCGCAGGCCGGGGCGATCGGAGCGGCGCGAGGCCAGCACGGAGCGCCAGGCGGCATCCGCGGTCGTCTCGCCCGCGGTCGCTGCATGACCCGCACGCCGAGTCGCGGCCGGTTCTTCGTCGCGTACTTCTCCGCTGAGCACGCTCAGCGCGCGATGGGCGATCCGGCGGAAGACATGTACCGGCATCACCCCATCGATGACGCCGCGGTGGTACAGGTTCTCCGCGACCTGCACGCCCTCCGGGAAGTCCTTGCCGTACAGGGCCTTGTAGACGCGCGGGCCGAGGAAGCCGATCAGCGCGCCCGGCTGCGCGAAGGTCATATGGCCGAACGAGCCCCACGACGCGAAGACCCCGCCCATGGTCGGGTCGCGCAGGTAGACCAGATAGGGATGGCCCGCGGCTTTGTGCGCGGCGACTGCGCCCGCGATCTTCACCATCTGCACGAACGCGACGGTGCCCTCCTGCATGCGGGTGCCGCCGGAGGTCGGTGACGCGACGAGGGGCAGACCGAGTTCGGTGGCCCGCTCGACGGCCGCGACGATGCGTTCGGCCGCCGCGACGCCGATCGAGCCGGCCAGAAACCCGAACTCGCAGGCGATCACGGCCACTCGCCGACCGCGCAGCAAACCCTCGCCGGTAAGCACCGACTCGTCGGTGCCCGCCGTCGACGCAGCCTTACGCAGATCCTCGCGATATCGCGGGGACGCGGCCACCTCGAGTGGTGGCCGATCCCAGCTGACGAACGACTCCGCGTCGAGCAGTTGCCCGAGCCACTCTCGCGCCGAAATTCGCATCGCGCGAGCATATCCGCACGGTCGGACGGCACAGCCGTCCGCGCGGCGGATCGGTCGGTGACGAGACAGCCGCGGCGAGCCGCGGCCGCCCCCGCGATCAGTAGCCCTGCATCACCTTGCGTAGGGCGTACTCGGTGAGCGAGACCAGCGCCTGCTTGGCGGGCTCGCGCCGCCGCGCGTCGATGGACAGGATCGGCACGTCCGCGGGCACCGCGAGTGCCTGGCGGATGTCCTCGATCGGATAACGCGGTGCGTCGTCGAATTCGTTGAGCGCGACCAGGAAGGGTAGGTTGCGCGCTTCGAAGTAGTCGACGGCCGCGAAGCTGTCCTCCAGCCTGCGGGTGTCGACCAGCACCACGGCGCCGATGGCACCCCGGATCAGGTCGTCCCACATGAACCAGAACCGGTACTGGCCCGGCGTACCGAACAAGTACAGAACCAGATCGTCCGCGAGGCTGATCCGGCCGAAGTCCATGGCCACCGTGGTGGTGGACTTCATCGGAATGCCGGTCAGATTATCGATTCCGGTACTGGCATTGGTCACCAATGCCTCGGTACGCAGCGGAACGATCTCCGAGACGGCACCGACCAACGTGGTCTTGCCAACACCGAAACCACCAGCGACCACGATCTTCGCCGAGGTGGGCTTGCTGGTGCGGGTATCGACCTGTGCCGTCGAATCAAATACGCCGGAGTCCACTGAGAACCCTTTCGATCAGCTCGCGACGTTCATCGTCGCTGGAATCGTCTTTCAAAGTCGCCGAAACGCGTACGTGCCCGGCCTCGATGAGGTCGGCCACGAGTACTCGTGCCACACCTATCGGAATTCCGAGTCGAGCCGCTACTTCGGCAACGGACGGCGATTCTCTGCACAACTCCACGATTGACGTCTCGATGTTGGTCAGTTCGAACTGCCGCTCCAGGGCGACCGGATGCGATGCGACGAGGGCCTCCAGCGCCAACTCGACCGTGGGCCTGGTCCGGCCCGCGGTCAACGAGTATGGGCGAACGAGACTCGGCTCGGCGCTCCCCACGCGGTGATCTTCTATGTCCATCCCACCATCAGGAACCCATCGTGACGCGTGGCGTGGCCTGTACCGTCTGGCCAACACGCTCGACCAACAGAGCCATCTCGTAGCCGACCTGTCCGATATCGCAGGACGTATTGGTCAGCACCGCGAGATAGGAGCCGTCGCCGACCGCCATCAGCAGCAGGTATCCGTGTTCCATCTCGACGACCGACTGCAGCACCGTGCCGCCCTCGAACAGGTTCGAGACGCCGACCGAGAGGCTGGCCAGGCCGGCGGTGACCGCCGAGAGTTGTTCAGCGCGGTCGACGGGCAGCTGGGCGCTCGCGGCCATGAGTAGGCCGTCAGCCGAGACCAGGACGGCATGAGCTACGCCAGGAACCTCGTTGGCGAAGTTCGAAACCAGCCAATCCAGCTGACGGTTCGTACCACCTAGATCGGGGTTCATCGGTCTCCTTTGTCTCCGGTTAGGTTCATTTCTCTCATCGCACGGCCATCCCGGACGCCCTGCTGGTGACGGCTCAAGCTGGACCTGATCGTTTCCGGATCTCGGCTCGGCGCCCGATCCGCGGTGCCGCTGACGGCGCCGGGGACAAGCCTCCCGCCCGGATTGCGTTGAGGCAAGCCGGCGGCGGTTTTTGTTTCGGCTTGCGCCTCGCTGGCCCGGCGTGCGGCCTGCCAACCTTCGTCGCCCGGCGCCCCCTCGAAGGAGGCGGCGATCTGGGACCGGTCCGGGTTCGGATCGGCCAGCCACGCCGACATCATCTCGGCGAAGATCGGGCTGTCCATCGTCGAACCGGGCTCGACCGCGGGTTGCAGGCGAGTCTGGAAGAACGACGCCGTCTTCGACGGATTGGACCGGTAACTGTGCTTGCCGGGGTCGCGGCCCGCCTGCGTGCTCGGCTCGGCTCCCTGTTCCGCGTGGGTCGCGGCGGGCTGCACGGTCCGTTCCCGTTGCGGCAGCCCGACTCCCGGCGGCACCTCGCGCTGCGGCATCACCGTGGCGCCGGGATCCCGCTGCGGCAGGCCGGTGGGCGACGGTGCGGCCGTAGGACGCTGTTGCAGGCCGTTGGGGGCCTCGCGCTGCGACAGGCGGTCCGCCGCGGCAGGCCGCTGCGGCAGACCACCCGAGGACGGGTCGCGCCGCGGTGCGCCGCTGGCGCCCGGCTCGCGCTGGGGCAGGCCGTTGCCGCCCGGCTGACGCTGCGACAGACCGCCGGAGGCGGAGTCACGCTGGTGCAGACCACCCGAGGCCGAATCACGCTGCGGCAAACCACCGGAGGCGAAATCACGCTGCGGCAAACCACCGGCTGCGGGATCGCGCTGGTGCAGACCACCCGCGGCGGAATCGCGCTGCGGCAAGCCGCCGGAGGCGAAATCACGCTGCGGCAGACCACCGGAGGCCGAGTCACGCTGCGGCAAGCCACCGGACGCGGGATCGCGCTGCGGCAGACCACCGGACGCGGACTCACGCTGCGGCAAACCACCGACGGACGGGTCACGCTGCGGCAGACCCGACGCGGCGTCACGCGCGGGCGCACCGTTCGCACCGGGCTCCCGCTGCGGCAGACCGTTGGGCGCCGCGTCGCGCTGCGACAGACCGTTCGCGGCGCCCTCGCGTGGCGGGAGGCCGGAAGACGGCTTACGCGGCGGCATTCCGTTGGCGCCCGGCTGACGCTGCGGCAAACCACCCGCGGCGGAATCACGCTGCGGCAAACCACCCGCCGCCGAATCACGCTGCGGCAAACCACCGGAGGCCGCGCCACGCGAGGACAGGCCCGAGGCCGAATCACGCGAGGACAGGCCCGAGGCGGCGTCACGCGGAGACAGGCCCGAGGCCGCGTCACGCGAGGGCGCACCGTTCGTACCGGGCTGGCGCTGCGGCAGACCGCCGACGGTCGGCTTCGGTACGCCGTTGGTACCGGGCTGACGCTGCGGGAGATCACCGGACTGCGGCGTCTCGCGCTGCGGCGGCGCACCGGTGCCGCCCGGCTTCGCGCCGCTGACAGTCGGCGGCGGCGTCGGCCGCTGCGGGCCACCCGGGGATAGGTTGCGCTTGGGCAGGCTCGCCGCGGCGAGCTTGCCGCGCTGCGGACCGTTGGTGGTCTGGCCGGGCTGCGGACGCAGGGTTGGGCTCGACTGAGCCGTGTCCTGGCGCAGTCCGGTCGGCATCGCGTTGCCCGGCTGACGCTGCGGGAGTCCGCCCGCGGCGTCGTCGCTCGTCTCGGCGGGCTTGCTGACCGGAATCGGTCCGCTCACCCCGGGATCGACGGTGACCATCATGTTGCCGCCCGGCGTGCGGGTGATCGAGCGCATCTGCATGGACGACGACGGAGTCGACTGGCGCTGCGGCGCGGCGGGCGACGGTGTCGGCGTCACGGGCTGCGGGCCCGAGATCGGCCCTCCGGCGACGATCAGTCCGATCGGCACGTGCACCGTCACGGTGACACCGGGATCGCGCGCGGTGTCGAAGGTCGGGCGCAGCCGCACGGTCAGGCCGTGGCGCTCGGCAAGGCGGCCGACCACGAACAGACCCATGTGCCGGGCGGTGTCGGGGCCGGGTTCCGCGGTCTGCTCGAGCTTCCTGTTGATCTCGACCATCTCCGTGGGCGGCATACCGATGCCGCGGTCGGCGACCTCGATGAGCATGCCCTGGTCGTGTGCCTGCGCGAAGGTGAACTTCACGTCGGTCTCCGGCGGGGAGGCCCGCAGCGCGTTGTCCAGCAGCTCGGCGAACAGGTGCGCGAGGTCGGAGGCGGCCGGTTCCTTCAGCGAACCGCGAGGCGTCGCGCCGAGCTTGACCCGCTCGTAGTCCTCGACCTCGGAGATCGCGGCACGCAGCACGTCGGCGACCTCGACCGGCGCGGACTTGCCGCGGCGCTGCTTCGTACCCGCCAGAATCAGCAGGTTGTCGCCGTTACGACGCATACGGGCGGCGAGATGGTCCAGCCGGAAGAGGTTCTCCAACAGGCGGGGGTCCTTCTCGTCGTACTCCATCGCCTCGATGAGGCTGAGCTGATGGTCGACCAGCGACTTGGAGCGGCGGGCCAGGGTCTCGAACATATCGTTCACCTGACGGCGCATCTGCGCCTGGTCGCTCGCGAGGCGCAGCGCCTGGCCGTGGATGTCGTCGACGGCGCGCGCCAGCTGACCGATTTCCTCGGTGCTACGCACCGGCATCGGCTCCAGCGGCACGTCCTCCGGGCGGGCGCCGGTACGCAGCTGGGCGACCTCGTGCGGCAGATCGCTCTCCGCCACGCGCAGCGCCGCGAGGCGCAGCCGGTGCAGCGGCACGATCATCGAGCGCGCGACGAACACCGCGAGCAGCAGCGCCGCGAGGATGGTCGCGATGACGACCGCGGTATAGGTCCAGGCGTCGCGGTTGGCCTGAGCCGCCAGCGCGTCCATCGCGGTGTCGATGTCCTTGGTGGCCTTGGCGACCACTCGCTCGTAGACGTCGACGCTGCCGGTCAGCGAGTTCTTCAACTCGCCGAGCGGGATCTTGCCCGCCGCCGCCTCCGGGCTGCCCAGCAGCGAGACCCGGTTGTCGACGCCCGCGCGCATGTCCGCGATCGAGGCGTCGCCGTCGGGGAAGCGGTGCGCGAGCACGTTCAGCAGCTGCCGCTCGGTGTTCGCGGCGGTCAGGAAGGACGCGATGCCGGACTGGGTGCTGTGCAGCACGTCGTTGAACGCGGCGAGCTCGCCGACCAGGGTCGCGCGGGTGTTCAGCGAGTCCACCAGGCGCAGCTTCGCGGCGTCCAGCGCGGGGTCGGACACCTGCGAGACGGTGCTCTCCACGATCCGCACGCTGTCGTTGCGGATCCTGTCGATCCCGCCGAGCGCCTCCGCGGAGTCCGCGGCGGCCTTGCCTCTGGACAGGATCCCCTTGGCCTCGGTGATCATGTTCTGCAGCGCGGCCTCGGCCTTCGGCTGCCCGGCGAGCTTGCTCACGGCGCTCTGCGCCGTGGATATCGCCTTGTCCAGATCACTGAGGTCCTGGTCGGTCACCACGCTCTGGCCCGGCAACAGCGAGACCATCTGCGAGCCCGCGACCGTGGCCGAGGCCGCACTCAGACCGGTGACGGCCGGGATCGCCGCGACGTTCCCTGCGACCCCTTCCAAGCGGTTCGCTTCGGTGAACTCCGAGGTAATCCTCGACACGCCGAGGCCCACCGCGACCGCCAGCGGCACGGCAAGAACCGCCGTAACCTTCCAGCGCAGGTCCCAATTGCCGAGCGCCCAGCGCTTCTTGCCGGACCTAGCGGCGTCACGCATCTCCCACTCACTTTCCAAACTGGCCCCATTCACGCGCGCCATCAGCGAACCTCCACAATCGCATGCTGGCTCGACGGGTGGAGCTGGCCGAGAACTGCGGCTGGCCGAGAAATTGCGTCTACGACGGCCGAAATAAGTGACATCAGATTCTAACGGATCAATAACAGCTTGGGTGACATCGAGTATAGCTACGGGCCTTGACCTGCCCGTTCCAGGCAAAACCAAAGGTCGCGGCACCCACCCGGGCGTCGCGTGAAGTCTGCCACAATCATCCAGATCTATCGAGGCGGGCATCGAGGCGAAGCTAGGGAGTCACGGGTTTGAGCACAGCATCACAGGGTGATTCGGTGGAGGGCGGTGGCCGGTCGACGGGTGGACACGCGAAGCACGACTACCGACCCGTCTATCAGACCAGCCTGGTCGATCCCGCCGAGTTCTGGGCCGGCGCGGCCGAAGCGATCGACTGGGAGGTGCCCCCCAGCCAGATCGTCGACCCGACTGCCAGGCCCGTGACCAGGTGGTTTCCGGATGCCAGCCTCAATACCTCCTTCAATGCCCTCGACCGTCATGTGCGCACCGGCACCGCCGACGAGGGGGGCCTGGCCGATCAGCCGGCCCTAATATACGACTCCGCTATGACCGGCGCCAAGGTCGTTTTCAGCTACGCCGAACTGCTCGACGAGGTGGCCACCTTCGCGGGCGCGATGACCGGGCTCGGTGTCCGCAAGGGCGATCGAGTGGTCATCTACCTTCCGATGATTCCCGAAGCCGTGATCGCGATGCTCGCCTGCGCGCGGATCGGCGCGGTGCACTCGGTGGTGTTCGGCGGCTTCGCCGCCCCGGAGCTGGCCGCCCGCATCGATGACGCCCAGCCTGTGCTGATCATCACCGCCTCCGGCGGCATCGAGCCGGGCCGCAAGATCGAATACCCGCCCATCGTGTTGCAGGCACTCGACATCGCGGAGACCACCGCCCCGCGGCATGTGATCGTCAAGCAGCGGCCCGACCAGTTCACCCCGATCACCTTCGCCGCGCCCCAGGCAGCCACCGAGACGCTGCCGAGCTCCGAAGCCACGGTGGCGGCGCAGTGGCTGGACTGGGAGGACGCGGTGCGCGACGCGGAGCCCGCCGATCCGGTGCCGGTCGCGGCCACCGATCCGCTCTACATCCTCTACACCTCGGGCACCACCGGGAAGCCGAAGGGCGTCGTCCGCGACAACGGGGGCCACGCGGTCGCGCTGGCTTGGTCGATGCGCAACATCTATGACGTCGGCCCCGGCCAGGTGATGTGGGCCGCCTCCGACGTCGGCTGGGTGGTCGGCCACTCCTACATCGTCTACGCGCCGCTGCTCGTCGGCGCGACCACGCTGCTCTACGAGGGCAAGCCGGTCGGCACCCCGGACTCGGGCGCCTTCTGGCGCGTGGTCGCCGAACACGGCGTGCGCGTGCTGTTCACCGCGCCGACCGCGCTGCGCGCCATCCGCAAGGCGGACGCCGAGGCCAAGCTGGCCCGCAACTACGACCTGTCCTCGCTGCGCGCGCTGTTCTGCGCGGGCGAGCGGCTCGACCCGGCCACCTACGAGTGGGCGACCGGCACCTTGCTGGCCGACCGCCCCGACTGCCCGGTCGTCGACCACTGGTGGCAGACCGAGACCGGCTGGCCGATCTGCGCCAACCTACTAGGACTACAGGAGCTGCCGATCAAGCCGGGTTCGGCCTCGGTGCCGGTGCCCGGCTATCGACTGCGGGTGCTGGACGCCGAGGGCAACCCCGTCCCCGCGGGCACCGAGGGCAACATCGTCATCGGGCTGCCGATGCCGCCGGGCACGCTGACCGGCCTGTGGCAGGACGAGCCCCGCTTCAGCCGCTCGTACATGTCGGCCTTCCCCGGGCACTACCTGACCGGCGACTCGGGCTACTTCGACGAGGACGGCTACCTCTACGTCCTCGGCCGCAGCGACGACGTGATCAACATGGCGGGCCACCGGCTGTCGGCGGGCAGCATCGAGGCCGCCATCGCCGGGCACGAGGCGGTGGCCGAGTGCGCGGTGATCGGTCTGCCCGACGAGCTCAAGGGCCAGCGCCCGATCGCCTACGTGGTGCTCAAGGAAGGCGTCGAGGTCGACCCGGTCCAGTTGCGCGAGGAACTCATCGCCCTGGTGCGCGAGAAGATCGGCGCGATCGCCACGCTGCACGACGCGATCGTCGTCGCCGGGCTGCCGAAGACCAGATCGGGCAAGATCCTGCGCAAGACGATCCGGCAGATCACCGCGGGCGACACCTACGACATGCCCTCCACCATCGAGGACCCCGCCGTGCTCGCCGCGCTGGAGGATCAGATCATCACCACCAGGGCCGACGAGGAGGAGGCGAACGCGGCGGCGGACAACGGCGAGGCGACCCTGCCCGACTCGGATCCCGTTGCGCCGTCCTGATTCCCCTCCGGTGGCGATCGTGCCCTCAGAACTTTCTCAGGGATAGCTCACACGCGTGCCAGCGCTTCGCAATAGCGTCGGATGCGCTTTCGCTCGATCCCTCGAAGAACTGGAGGCATTCTCGATGAACTCTTTCCGTCGTCGCACCGGTCGTGCCGCGCTGACCGCGGGCAGCATGGCCACGGTGGCGATGTTGCTTTCCCCGGCGCTCGCGTCCGCCGACCCGGCGGAGCTGGCCGCCCCGCTGCTCGCCTCGGACTGCACCTTCGCCCAGGTCGACGCCGCGTTGCACGACAAGGCGCCGCAGCTGGCCGCGATGCTCGACGCGAACCCGTCCAGGAAGGCGGAGCTCCAGCGCCGCTTCGATCAGCCGGTGGAGCAGCGCCGCGCCGAGTTCCAGCGCCTGGTCGACCAGAACCCGGGCGCCGCGCGCGAGGCGGAGAACGATCCGCGAGCGGCGGGACTGCGCGAGACGATCCAGGCCGTGGCGGCGTCCTGCCACAACTACTGATCGACGCCTGACCGACGACCGCACCCGAGAGCGGCAGAATGAACGACGTGACCACCTCGACGCCGACCGTCCTCGTTGTCGACGACGACGAGGACGTGCTCGCCTCCGTCGAGCGCGGGCTGCGGCTGTCCGGTTTCCGGGTGCTGGTCGCCCGGGACGGCGCCGCGGCGTTGCGCAGCGTGAGCGAGCACGCCCCCGACGCCATCGTGCTGGACATGAACATGCCGGTGCTGGACGGCGCCGGGGTGGTGACCGCGCTGCGCGCCATGGGCAACGAAGTACCCATCTGCGTGCTCAGCGCCCGCGCCTCGGTGGACGATCGGATCTCCGGGCTGGAATCCGGCGCCGACGACTACCTGGTGAAACCGTTCGTGCTCGCCGAGCTCGTGGCGCGGATCCGCGCGCTGCTGCGCCGCCGCACCGACACACCCGCCCCCGCGACCCCCGGCGCCATCACCGTCGGTCCGCTCGAGATCGACGTCGCGGGTTATCGCGCGCTGCTGCACGGCACCGAAATCGAGCTGACCAAAAGGGAATTCGAGCTGCTGTCCACGCTGGCGCGCAACGTGGGCGTGGTGCTGAGCCGGGAACGTCTGCTGGAACTGGTGTGGGGCTACGACTTTGCCGCCGACACCAACGTCGTGGACGTCTTCGTCGGCTATCTGCGCCGCAAGCTGGAGGTCGGCGACACCCCGCGTCTGCTGCACACCATCCGCGGCGTCGGATTCGTCCTGCGAGCGCCGAAATGAATCCGGCCGTGCCATGAAAACGCGTGGGCGCAAGACCTTTTCGCTGCGCACCCGGGTGGCGGGTGCGGCGGCGGCAGGCGCCGTCATCATCGTGACCGCGCTGAGCGCGATCACCGTGCAGGCGATCGAGCGCACCAACTTGCAGCAGAGCGACCAGCAACTCGCGGTCGCGTCCCGGCTCGTCCTGCTCGACCCGGTGATCGCGGTCGGCGTGCTCGGGCTGACCGGGCTCAACGACGATATGGCGATCACGGTGCGCGACAAGGGTTCCGTGGTGGCGAGCAGCCCGGTCCAGCTTCCCGACCTGTCCACCGGATCGCGCACCGTCACCGTGGGCGGCGTCCCGTACCGCGTGCTCACCACGACCGAGAACCAACCGCCGGATCGCACTGTCTCCCTTGGCATTCCGGCCGACGAAGCGGCACGCGCCACGGCGGAACAGCAGCGCTGGGTGATGGGCGGCGCACTGCTCGCGGTGGCCGCCGCGGGCGCGCTCGGCTGGTTGCTCGCAGGCCGCGCGGTGCGGCCCATCGTCGACCTCACCAGTCAGGTCGGCACCCGTAGCGCCTTTCCCGATCGCGACAATCCGCAACCCCCGGTCGACGGCAAGGGCATGCGCGAGGCCGAAGAGCTGGCCGACGCCGTGAACCGCATGCTGCAACGGGTGGATCAAGCGCAGGAGGAGACCGCGGCCGCGCTGGAGACCGCGCGCGATTTCGCCGCAGTCTCCGCGCACGAACTGCGCACCCCGCTCACCGCCATGCGCACCGACCTGGAGGTGCTGCGCACCCTCGACCTGGACGAGACGCAGCGCGCGGAGATCCTCGCCGACCTGCAGCGCAGCCAGGGCCGGGTGGAAACCACGCTGGCCGCGCTGGAACGGCTGGCCACCGGCGATCTCACCAACGAACGCGATCACGTGGACACCGACGTCGGCGACCTGTGCGACCAGGCCGCGCACGACGCCATGCGCCACTTCCCCGGCCTGACCGTGCGCATCGAGACCGACGCCGAACTGGTGACCCGCGGCCTGCCCGCGGGCCTGCGCCTCGCGGTGGACAACGCCCTCGCCAACTCGGTGAAGCACGGCGGGGCCACCGAGGCGGTGGTCTCGGCGCACCGAACACCGCGGGGCCACATCGTGATCGCCGTCGACGACAACGGGCGCGGCATTCCGGTCGAGGAGCGCGACGCCGTCTTCGCCCGGTTCTATCGCGGCAGCCAGGCGAGCAAGGGCGGTTCCGGGCTCGGCCTGGCGTTGGTCGCCCAGCAGGCCCAGTTGCACGGCGGGCGGGCGTACTTCGAGGACAGTCCGCTCGGTGGCGCGCGGTTGGTGCTCGACCTGCCGGAGCGGCATCGCCTCGACGGCCAGTTCACGTCGAACGGGTCCGGTTACCGCGGCCGCTGAGTACCGCGGTGTCGAGGGCCCCTCGGAGAATCGGCGATGGCCGCCCAGCTGTCGCGCGATGGTGGCGAGCATCGCGAGAGCGGCGTTGAGCGCAACGAAAACCTTTGCGCCCTTATCGAACTCTCAGAGAAACGCCAACGGGACCGTTAGCAGCGATCCCTAGGGTCGGTTTTCGTGATCGGACATCGCGCCCGCTGGGCCCTGCTCGCCGTTGGGATCGTCACCGCAGGAGCGATCGGAGGTGGACTCACCGCCTGCGCGGGCCCCGGCTCGGGGCCGTCGGGGATCGCACTGGTCAACGCCGACACCGGCCCGACCGGCGCGCGCATCGTGCAAGCGCTCGAGCAGGACGGCGCGGGCTACCAGTGGACCATGGCGAAGCCGGGCGAGACCGACCCCGACGACTACGCCGCCGTGATCACGCTGCCCGCCGATCTCACCCAGTCCATGGGCACGCTGGCCGGTCCGCAACCGCAGCGCGCCATCGTCACCGTCGCCGCGCACGACAACGCCGACGGCGACCTGGTGAACGGGGCCGTCCAGGCGGTGACGCACCGCATCGGCGCGACCGGCGTGGATACCGCGCTGGCCGCCGTCGCCCAGGCCCGCAGCCAGCTCACCGGCGTGCAGTTCACCGCCCAGCTGCTCGGCGCCGGGGTGAATGCCGCGGCCTCGGGCGCCGATCAGTTCAGCGCGGGCGCCGATCAGCTCCTCGGCTTCCTGGACTTCGCGAGATCGGGCTCCGCGCAGCTGACCTCGGCCATCGCCATGCTCAACGACACCATCGACGGCGCGGCCGTGCAGGCGAATCAGCTTGCCGAGGCACTGGATTCGACCGGGATCACGATCGCGCAGGTGCAGCAGACCGCGGGCACCGTCAGCACCGGCCTCGACCAGATCCTGCCGCTGCTGCGCGCGCTGCCCTTCGCCCACGATCCCGCGCTGGCCGACATCATCGGCAAACTCGATGCGCTACGCGCGGTTTCGGGTCAGGCGGGCTCGCAGCTGGACGGCCTCGACCTGCTCGTCGGCGGCGCCGTCGACCCGAATACCGACCTGGGCGCGCTGCTGCGTACCGTCGTCGGCCGCCTCCAGTCCGCCAGCGCCCAGCTCAACGAGGGCGCCAAGCTCGCGGAGGGTCTCCCCCAGCTCGCCGAACAGGGCGGCGCGCAGCTGGTCGACGCGATCGGCCAGCTCACCGGCGGGGTCACCCAGCTACAGCAGATCGTGACCAACCTCAATACACAGACTGGCAAGGCCATGGAAGCCCTCCCGATGCGCAGCACCACCCAGCAGTCCGCGATCGCCCTCGCCCTCACCGACCCGGTCGAGATCGTCCGCGAGTGAACGCCGCTATCCGAGCCTGCTGTGCCAGCGCGGGTCGTCGAGACGGTCGTCGTCGGCCTCCCGCAAGCGCTGCACGGCACCATCGATCCACCGCGAGAACGCGGCCGCGAGATCGGCGGGCGTCGTCGGCCGCACGCTGATGTGCTGGGCGCGTACCTCGGTGTAGCGGCCGTCGTCGGCGATGTCGTACCACTGCAACGTGTGCACGGCGTCGGGCCGGGTGTGCAGCGGACCGACGCGCAGACCGGCCGAGCCGCCGCCGTCCGCGGGCCTGCCGAGCAGGCGTCGATACTGCTCCCGCGGGGTGTTGCGGGCATTGTCCTGTAGATAGGTGTCGCGATTCGGGCGCAGATCGTCGGGATGGAAGGTGGCGGGCTGCTGTTTGCCCGGCTGGCACGGCGGGATGGATCGCACGATCTGGGCGGCCAGCGATTCCGGAGGGCAGGTCCGCAGCCGGATGGGGCCGTTCTCGTCGTCGAGCACGGTCTGGAACGCGACCACCGCGTGCGAGACATTGCGCGCCCCGAGGATGCGGTACTGCTTGACCTCGCCCGTGCTGTTCTTGTGTTTCCGTGAGCCGCCGAGGATTTCGATGCGCATGTCCGAGGTGGACAGCGTCTGCATCGCGAACTCGATCTCCTCCAGCTCGTCGCGGGAGTAGCGGGCGCGCACCCCGAGACGGTGCTGATCGAAATCGTTCTGCACGGCGAACCGGCTGAGGTACTTCAGTGGGCGCGGGAACCGGTCGTTGGCATCGCTGTACCAGATCTCAACGTTGACATTGCAAACCTCGCTGGCGCGAGTCTCGTTGCGGCGCGTAGTGATCGCCGGTCGACCTGCGACTGTGAGTTCTCGAACGTCGAACGAGTAGTGCTCGCGAACATACGGAATGGTGAGATTCGATGCCTGGATCGCCACCGAATAACCGTTGCCGCCAGCGATGACCCATCTACAGCCTCGCCACTTGGTGCCATTGGGTCCGTCGGCGTTGGCCTTGTTGTCGGCGACACCTTTCACCAACCGCTCCGACTTCAGCACACTCTCAGGCACATCCGTACACGGGTTGGACCCCTTCGGCACATCCACCGCCAACCCCGACAGCCGTTGTCGCACTGCTCGTCACACCACCGGAAGGCTGCGCCTCCCCACCGGTAGATCCCCCACACCCCGCCAGCCCGACCCCCGCGGCAAGCACCCCCACCATCAGCACGGCCTTCTTCATCGCTCGCATCACCCTGCTTCCCCTCCGCGGCCTACGTCTTCCGGCGACTATGTCCAATGGCCCCACCGCAGATCCGACCGATCGGTGCGGTCCGGAAAGCATGCGGCGGTGGCTTCCCTCTGCCGAGGGCGACGGTGCCGGACGATGCCCACATCATCTTCGACGCAACGGAAGCCGTTCCGGTTCCACCCAATTGCCCCGGATACGACCGTGGCCCGCACTCCGAGGAGTGCGGGCCACGAGCGAGTCAGCCGATCAGCCTGCGTTCAGCAGGTCGATCACGAAGATCAAGGTCTTGCCGGAAAGGTGGTGGCCCGCGCCGGCCGGACCGTAGGCGAGCTCCGGCGGGATGGTGAGCTGACGGCGGCCGCCGACCTTCATGCCGGGGATGCCGTCCTGCCAGCCCTGGATCAGGCCGCGCAGCGGGAAGGTGATGGATTCGCCACGCTTCCACGACGAATCGAATTCCTCGCCGCTGTCGAATTCGACACCGACGTAGTGCACCTCGACGGTGCCGCCGGGCACGGCTTCCTTGCCCTCGCCCACGACAAGGTCTTTGATCACGAGCTCGGTGGGCGCGGGGCCCTCTTGGAATTCGACAACCGGCTTGGTCATTCGGCTATCCCCTTCGATAGGTGGGTTGGATTGTCAGCGGTTGGTGATCTCGCGGTAGTCGCGCGCGCCGTAACCGGTGTAGATCTGGCGCGGACGACCGATCTTCAGCGGCTCGCTGTGCATTTCGCGCCAGTGCGCGATCCAGCCGGGCAGCCGGCCCATCGCGAACAGCACGGTGAACATGCGGGTCGGGAAGCCCATGGCCTTGTAGATGACGCCGGTGTAGAAGTCGACGTTCGGGTAGAGCTGGCGCGAGACGAAGTAGTCGTCGGTGAGCGCGGCCTCTTCCAGCGCCTGCGCGATGTCGAACAGCTCGTCGTCGCCGCCGAGCTTGCGCAGGATGGCGTCGGCGTGCTTCTTGGCGATGGAGGCGCGCGGGTCGTAGTTGCGGTAGACGCGGTGCCCGAAGCCCATGAGCTTCACGCCGTCTTCCTTGTTCTTGACCTTGCGGATGAACTCCTTGACGTCGCCGCCCTGGGCCTTGATGTCGTCGAGCATCTCCAGCACGGCCTGGTTGGCGCCGCCGTGCAGCGGGCCCCACAGCGCGTTGATGCCGCCGGACACCGAGGTGAACAGGTTGGCGTCCGAAGAGCCGACCAGGCGCACCGTGGAGGTGGAGCAGTTCTGCTCGTGGTCGGCGTGCAGGATCAGCAGCATGTCCAGCGCGGCCGCCACTTCGGGGTCGACCTCGTAGGGCTCGGCCGGGAAACCGAAGGTCATGCGCAGGAAGTTCTCCACCAGGCTCAGCGAGTTGTCCGGGTAGAGGAACGGCTGGCCGACGGACTTCTTGTACGAGTAGGCCGCGATGGTCGGCAGCTTCGCGAGCAGGCGGATGGTGGACAGCTCGACCTGCTCGGGGTCGCGCGGGTCCAGCGAGTCCTGGTAGTACGCCGACAGCGCGTTGACCGCGGAGGAGAGCACCGGCATGGGGTGCGCGTTGCGCGGGAAGCCGTCGAAGAACCGCTTGAGGTCCTCGTGCAGCAGCGTGTGGCGGCGGATCCGGTCGGTGAACTCGTCGAGCTGAGCCTGGGTCGGCAGCTCGCCGTAGATCAGCAGGTAGCTGACCTCGATGAAGGTCGAGGAACCGGCCAGCTGGTCGATCGGGTAGCCGCGGTAGCGCAGGATGCCCGCTTCGCCGTCGATGTAGGTGATCGCCGACTTGGTCGGGGCGGTGTTCATGAATCCGGGGTCGTACGTGACGTACCCGGTGCTGGCCAGCAATTTGCCGAGGTCGACACCGTCGTTGCCTTCGGAGGCTTCGGTGATCGTCATGGCGTATTCGCCACCCGGGTAGCTCAGCACCGGTTTGGCGTCGTTGATGTCTTTCTCGGGCACGGAAGGATCCCTCTCAGGCTAGGACCGTCGGCATCGAAGTGCGGTCGGCACGGCGGTGCGATTACCTAGACGCTAGTCGCTGTCCACGCGGCCCAGCCACGAGGGTGCCCACCGAGCGACCTCACAAACGCCGTGTCGTCACGTGAGGTTTCGCCGGTCAGGCGGGCAGCGATTCGGTGTGCGGGCGGGCGACCCGGTAGCGAACGAATGCTGGGAAGGCCAACGCGGCCAGCACGACACCGATCACCACCAGCACGCCGCCGCCCGCCGCGGCGACCGCGGTACCCAGGCCGGCGGCAGCAAAACCGTGGGCAACATCACCGACCCGCGGGCCACCAGCGACCACCACGATGAACACCCCCTGCAGGCGACCACGCATCTCGTCGGTGGCGACGGTCAGCAACATGGTGGTGCGCAGCGCGGCGGACACCATGTCGACCGCTCCGCCGAAAGCGAGGAACGCCACCGCGATCCACAGCCAGACGCCGAGCCCGAACAGCTGCCCGGCCAAGCCGACCGCGAGCCCGAAGCCGACCATCGCGACGCCCCACAGCGCGATGCAGACGATCACGGCGAGACCCTGGCGGCGAATGCGCGGAATCCACCCGGAGAACACGCCGCCGAGCACCGCGCCCGCCGACATGGCCGCGAACAGCAGGCCGAGCGCCACGCCGCCGCTGGCCGGGTCGCCGAAGGTCTCGTGAGCGATCTGCGGGAACAGCGCGCGCGGCATGCCGAACACCATGGCGATGACGTCGACCAGGAACGAGGCGAGCAGGATGCGCTGGGTGGCCAGGTACGTGAAACCGTCCAGGACCGTGCGGAATCCGGCCCTGCGCGTGTCGCCGGTCGGCGGGAACGCGGGCAGCCGCCACACCGCCCACAGCGTGACGAGCAGGGCGATGGCGTCGACGAGGTAGAGCGTGGACAGCCCGATCAGCGGGATGAGCGCACCCGCGAGCACCGGCCCCGCGATGGCGCCGACCTGCTGCACGGTCATGCTCAGCGAACTGGCGGCGGCGAGTTGTTCGGGCGGCAGGATGCGGGAGATGGCCGCGCTGCGGGTCGGCTGGTTCACCGCGAAGAACGCCTGCTGCACGGCGAACAGGACCAGCACCACCCAGACGTTGTCGAGCCCGGCCGCCGCCTGCGCCCAGAACAGCACCGCGGTGACGCCGGTGCCCGCGGTGGTGATCACCATCAGTTTGCGCCGGTCCATGACGTCGGCGAGCGCACCGCCCCACAGCCCGAACAGGATCAGCGGCACGAGTCCGAAAAGCCCGGAAAGTCCGACATATCCGGAACTTCCGGTGATCTGGAAGATCTGCTGCGGCACCGCGACCACCGACAGCTGGGCCCCGATGACGGTGACGATGTTGGTCGTCCACAGCCTGCGGTAGTCGGGATTGCGCAGCGGGGTGGTGTCGGCGAGCAGCTTCACCGGCCGGAGATTAGCGAGTTTCCGGCCGGCCAGACGACGCGAGATTCATCACATGATCAGATCTTGTCAGGGCTGCAAACGGTCGACCATCATCCGGCCCTCGGCGATCCGCACCCGAATCCGGTTGTGCAGCCTGCCGCGTCGGCCCTGCCAGAACTCCACCTCGTCGGGACGCAGCAAATAGCCACCCCAGTGCGGCGGCACCGGGATCTCGTCGACGTCGGCGAACCGCGCGGTGGTCTCGGCCAGCGCGCGATCCAGTTCGGCCCGCGACCCGATCGGGCGGGACTGGTGCGAGGCCCACGCCCCGAGCTGGGAGTCACGTGGACGCGAGCGCCAGTACACCGAGGTCTGATCGGCGGAGGATCGCTCGACCGGCCCGCGCACGTGCACCTGCCTGCCGAGGGCGGGCCACAGGAACGTCGCCGCGGCGAACGGGACGGCGGCCAGTTGCGCGCCCTTGGCGGAGTCGTAATTCGTGTAAAAAGTCACACCTTCCGGTGAGAGTCCTTTGCACAGCACCGTTCTGGCGACCGGTCGCGGCGCGCCGCCCGCCAGCGAGACCGTGGCGAGGATCATCGCGTTGGGTTCGGCGATGCCGACGGCGGTGGCCTGCTCGATCCAGTGGCGCAGCAGCGGCTCCCAGCCCCCGGCCAGCCACGTTTCGTCGAGGTCGATGTCCTCGCCGGAGCCGAAGGGCGCGCCGCCGTACTCGGCCCGCATCGACGACAGGTCGGTGTCCACCGGGAGCTCGATCGCGTTGCGTCCCGCGTCCGGCGGGAGCAGGACGGGATCCGGCGCTGAATTGTCCAGGTCACGCATGGGCCAGACGTTACTCCGCGGTAGCAGGGGGCTAAGGTTTTGGTGATCGGCATGTGCTCGGCGAGCAGCACCCTCATCGGCGAGAACCCATGCGACCCGAAGTGCAAGGAGAGTCACAACATGACTACCAGCCCCGCGGTTCCCGGTGGCCAGGCCACCGTACCCAGCGATTTCGTCAGCGGCCTCGAGGGCGTGGTGGCTTTCACCACCGATATCGCCGAACCGGACAAGGACGGCGGCGCGCTGCGCTACCGCGGCGTCGACATCGAGGACCTGGTCGCGGGCCGGGTGACCTTCGGCGACGTGTGGGCGCTACTTGTCGACGGCGAGTTCGGCCGCGGCCTGCCGCCCGCCGAGCCCTTCCCGCTTCCGGTGCACACCGGCGACGTGCGCGTCGACGTGCAGGCCGGTCTGGCCATGCTCGCGCCGATCTGGGGCTACCAGCCGCTGCTCGACATCGACGACCAGGAAGCGCGCGAGAACCTGGCTCGCGCCTCGGTGATGGCGCTGTCCTACGTGGCGCAGTCGGCGCGCGGCATCTACCAGCCCGCGGTGCCGCAGAAGAAGATCGACGAGTGCACCACGGTCACCGAGCGCTTCATGACCCGATGGAAGGGCGATCCGGACCCGCGGCACACCGAGGCCATCGACGCCTACTGGGTCTCCGCCGCCGAGCACGGCATGAACGCCTCCACCTTCACCGCCCGCGTCATCGCCTCGACCGGCGCCGACGTGGCCGCCTCGCTCTCCGGCGCGATCGGCGCGATGTCCGGTCCGCTGCACGGCGGCGCCCCGGCCCGCGTGCTGCCGATGATCGAAGAGGTCGAGAAGACGGGCGACGCCCGTGCGCTGGTCAAGGGGATCCTCGACCGCAAGGAGAAGCTGATGGGCTTCGGTCACCGGGTGTACCGGGCCGAGGACCCGCGCGCCCGCGTGCTGCGCGCCACCGCCAAGCGTTTGCAGGCCCCGCGCTACGAGGTGGCGGCCGCGCTGGAGCAGGCCGCGCTCGCCGAGCTGCGCGAGCGTCGCCCCGACCGCGCCATCGAGACCAACGTGGAGTTCTGGGCCGCGGTGATCCTCGACTTCGCCGAGGTGCCCGCGCACATGATGCCCGCCATGTTCACCTGCGGCCGGACCGCGGGCTGGTGTGCGCACATCCTGGAGCAGAAGCAGCTGGGCAAGCTGGTGCGCCCGGCCGCGATCTACACCGGTCCCGCCGCGCGCAGGCCGGAAGAGGTCGCGGGCTGGGCGGCCATCGCCCACCTCTGAGGCGCTGACCGCACAAACGATCGCGAGCCGGATGCCCCGGCGGGTCTCCTTGCCCGCCACGGCATCCGGCTCGCAGCGTTTCCGGGTGAGACCGACGCGATAGCGACCGTCCGAAGACCACACCGCCCCGCGACGTGCCACGCACATCCCGGGGCGGTGCTTCATCTTCCAACTACCGTGCGCCGATCGGCTTCCCGAAGAACGAGGCGACGGTTTCGCCGAACACCGCGGCCAGGAACGGCAGCTCGCCCGGGGTGGCGAGCATTGTCGGCATGTCGCTGGTGCTGCACCCCGGCTGAGCGGGCACGCCATCGAGCCGGTCACGCAGCCACAGCAGGGCCGCGGGGCCGCCGGTGACCTCCGCGACGATGTGCTCGCTGGCGTGGTCACGGGTGAACTGCACCCGTGCGTCCGGGTTCTGGCAGTAGGTGTTCACCAGGTCGTTGGTCGAGCCGAGCGGCAGGATCTCGTCCCACGCCGAATGCCAGATGAACATCGGCACGTCGGGCACGGTCTTACCCAGCTTCGTGTCTTCCAGCATCGCGGCCACCACCGGATCGAGCAGCGGATCGCCCTGGGTCTTGATGAGTCCCTTCAGATTCAGGAACGGGAACAGGGCCGACTGGTACTGCACGCACAGCGGCGCTTTGACCGCCACGAGTGCCTTGCCGAGCGGATCGAGTTTTCGGTCGAGGAATGCCGCGAACTCGGGGTACTCGCGCGCCAGACCCATCACCGCGGCGAACACCAGTCCGGCGGTGGCCTGGTTGTTGGCCATGTTCAGCGTCGCGCCCAGGTCCGCGCCGACACCGCCCTGCGCCGCGCCGACGATGTTCAATTCGGGCGCGTAGGTGGCCCGTAGTTCGGCGGCGTGACCGGTCGGCATGGAACCGCCCGAGTAGCCGTAGAGGCCGACCGGCGCGTTGGGTCCCACCTCCAGCGGCGCGAACGACGTCGCGGCGCGGATGCCGTCCAGGGTGATGCGACCGCCGAGCGGACCCGCGGCGTACGCGGAATTCGGCCCCTGGTGATCGGGGATGACCACGGCCCAGCCCTGCTGCAATGCGGCTTGGGCGAATACGAATTCGCCCGGCGCCACGATCTGCCCGAGCAGCGGCGCGACGGAGAGGTGCTGGAGCGCGTAGGACGGCGTGCAGTAGCCGGCGGTCGAATCCTCGGCGATCTGCAACGACAGCAACTTGCGCGGCTCCGGCGCGACGCCGCGCGGCTTGATCAGCGTGGCGACGGCCGAGATCGGCTGGTCCCTGCTGTCGCTGGAGCGGTAGGAGACCTGCCAGGCATCCACATTGAGCGGGATGAGGCCGAAATTCGCTAGGTTGACCTGGCGCACCGCGATCACCTCGCCGGGCGCGGCCGCGGCCAGCACGTCCGGGAGCTGGCGGTAGAAAGCCTGATCGAGTTCAGGCGGCAGCGGCAGCACGCGCGCGGCTTCGACGGGAGGACCGACCGGCGCGTCCGGCTCCGCTCCCGCCTGCGCCCCGACCCCCGCGAGCGAGACGGCGACCGCCGCGCTCATGGACACCATGCAGAACCGGCGTATCCGACCCGGCCTCGTACTGGTCCTCATCGACCCACATCCTCACGATTTCCGAGATTGAGACGCCTGCGTCTCAATCTGGGGCACACTATGGCACGGATGTGTCTGGGACGCAATCAGTTCGAGGCGTCGTCCGGCAGTGCCAGTGCGGTGAGCAGCGTGGTCAGCACGTCGACGAGCACCTCGACGGGCGGCCGTGGATCGTCGAGGCTCCACTGGTGCACGAGGCCGTTGACCGCCCCGATGAACGCCGCCATGGCCACCCGCCAGCCACCCGGCGGCGTGCGCACTCCCGGCAACGATCCAGCGGCGGCCTCGACGACCGCGCCCCACCGATCCCTGACGTCGGCGCGATGCCGTTCCACCGCCTCGCTGACCCCGACGATCTCGACGAACGCGACCTTCGCCTTGCGGATGTCACCGACGACGGCCTCGATGTAGGCGCGGATGGCCACGTCGACCAGCACGCGCGGCTCGACGATGTCCGCCGTGGCGAGCGCCCGCGCCACGGCGTCGCGCGCCTGCTCGTGAATCCGGTCGTAGACCTCGACGAGCAGTTCCTCGCGGCCGGCGTACTGCTCGTAGAACTGCCTGCGGGACAACCCCGCCGCCGCGCAGATATCGGTGATGGAGCTGTGCGCGTACGTCTTCTCCGCGAACACCGTGAGCGCGGCCTCGAAGAACAACGCGCGCCGCTCGACCTGCCGCTCCGCGACCGACTGTCCGGCGTAACTGTGTCTCGACCGCACCGCACTCACATCCGACGACCCTAGTGCGAGCGGCCCGAATCCACCCCGCACGCCGGGGCGAGACGCCCTTATTCGTCGCCGAGCGAAGCCGCCCAGTCCACCGCGACGGATTCACCGTGATCGACGGTGAAGAAGGCCACCTCGAGGTGCTGGCCGAGGTCGACCAGGCCGAGGGCGGCCAGCGGCACCGGCTGGATCAGGCGGACCCGCCACGGCAGCGCTTCGTCCCAGGCGTGCAGCTCGAGATCGAGGCGGAGCACCGGATCGTCGCGGCCGGAGTAGTCGGCCGCCACCGGCGCGGCCGCCAGCACGGTGGCGTCGGCCCTGCGCCCATCGGCGAGGATCTTGGCGATGCTCACCCTGGCCGCCTCGTCCGCGTCGGGGATATAGAGCACCAGCCGGTCCCGGTCCCCCGGATCGACCCGGCAGGCGACCACGTCGGCGGGCTGCATCCACTCCAGGTCTTCCTCGCGCACCCGCTGCCGCACCCTGGTCTCGTACGGGAGTTCCTCGTCGATCTGCACGCGAACCCAGAACACGTGACTCGGCTCACCTCGCCGCGGCTGCGGCCCAGGACCCGCCACGAAGGGCAGCGCGAACGACGGCGCCGAGCTCTTCCGCATGCCGAGGATGGTCGCCGATCCCGCCGTGCCGCGGATCAGCAATTCGCGCCGCGCCGCGCCCGACAGGGCGCCCGCCCGCAGACCGAAATTCCGTGGTCGCCGGGCGCGAATCCGCCACCCGGAATCAGCCGACGCCATGCCCATGGCCGGAAAGGGTAGCCGGACTGTGGCGTGCGCCACAGCAATACGTTGGTTCTATGAGTAATTGATCACACCTTCGCCGATTTCCGGGACGTCACGGGCCTCGGGTACCCACCCGCACGAACCGAGCAGGTCGGACACTCTTTATTCTGTTGGCCATGACCACTGCGTTCCCGACCATTCCCGACGACCTCAAGCCCGCCGACGGACGGTTCGGCTGTGGCCCCTCCAAGGTGCGCCCGGAACAGCTGGAGTCCCTCGTCAAGGTGGGGGCCTCGGTGTTCGGAACCTCCCACCGGCAGAAGCCGGTGAAGGACGTGGTCGCGCGTGTGCGCAGCGGCCTGCGCGAGCTCTTCGCCCTGCCCGACGGCTACGAGGTCGTCCTCGGCAACGGCGGCACCACCGCGTTCTGGGACGCCGCCGCGTTCGGCCTGATCCGCGAGCGCTCGCTGCACCTGACCAACGGCGAGTTCTCCAGCAAGTTCGCCGCCGTGGCCAAGGGCAACCCGTTCATCGGTGACCCGATCGTGGTCTCGTCCGAGCCGGGCAGCGCTCCCGAGCCGGTGGCCGACCCGTCGGCCGACCTGATCGGCTGGGCGCACAACGAGACCTCGACGGGCGTGGCCATTCCGGTGCAGCGTCCGGCCGGTTCCGAGCACGCGCTGATCGCCATCGACGCCACCTCCGGTGCGGGCGGCCTGCCGGTGAACATCGCCGACGCCGACGTCTACTACTTCGCGCCGCAGAAGTGCTTCGCCTCCGACGGCGGCCTGTGGGTCGCGCTGATGAGCCCCGCGGCGCTGGCCAGGGTCGAGGAGATCAAGGACAGCGGCCGCTGGACCCCCGAGTTCCTCTCGCTCCCGGTCGCGATCGACAACAGCACCAAGGACCAGACCTACAACACCCCGGCGCTGGGCACCCTGCTGCTGTTCGCCAACCAGATCGAGTGGCTGAACGCCAACGGCGGTCTGGACTGGGCGGTCAAGCGGACGCTGGATTCCTCTTCGCGGCTGTACTCGTGGGCCGAGTCGAGCGAATACGCGACCCCCTACGTCACCGACCCGGCGCACCGCTCGCAGGTCGTCGGCACCATCGACTTCGCCGACTCGGTGGACGCGGCGCAGGTCGCGAAGGTGCTGCGGGCCAACGGAATCGTGGACACCGAGCCCTACCGCAAGCTGGGCCGCAACCAGCTGCGCGTCGGCATGTTCCCGGCCATCGACCCGGAGGACGTGAGCCAGCTCACCCGCAGCATCGACTGGGTCGTCGAAAAGCTTTCCTGAGCGAATTTCCCGGTGCCCGTGGTCTGACCCCAGACCGCGGGCGCCGCGCTCGAACCACGATTACGTGGGCACCCCGCCGAAAAGCGGTAAACCCCACTGAACAACCGAAATTCCCCGCCTCCCAGCCCCGTCCAGGGCGAGTCTTACGAGCCCGTTCGCGGCCGTCTCGCTTCCGAGCGGTCGAAGCGCATGCGACGAAGTCGCGAGTCCCGACCGCTCGGAAGCGAGACATAAGGGCCGCGAACACGCGCGCGCCAGCGCGCCAAAAACACAGCCCGCATACCCGCCCTGGGCATGTGCGCCAGCAACCCAGTGAACCCCTCGCGCACCGAACCAAAGAGCAAACACTAGCCGTTTCCTCTAAAGCGCGGCAGATTTTGGTGCCGCGTGTCTTGCCTCGAGATCATCGACTGTGCACTACTGTTTCGGAAAGTGGGCGGTGTCGCGAGCCGACGCGATAAGGAGGTAACGGTGCGTGAACTTCGAGTGATCGGGGTGACGCCCGACTCCACGCACATCGTGTGCATCGACACCGAGTCCGGCCAGAAGTTCCGGCTGCCCGCAGACGACAAGCTACGAGCCGCCGCGCGCGGAGACCTTGCCCGATTCGGCCAGATCGAGATCGAAATGGAAGCGTCTATGCGTCCCCGCGATATCCAGGCCCGTATCCGTGCCGGGGCCTCCGTCGAACAGGTCACCGAAGAATCCGGCATGCCCGCGAGCCGGGTCGAGCGTTTCGCGTATCCGGTGTTGCTGGAGCGCGCCCGGGCCGCCGAGCTCGCGCAGAAAGCGCACCCGGTGCGTCCCGACGGCCCCGCCGTGGAAACTCTGATCGATATCGTCACCGCCGCGTTCACCGAGCGTGGGCACACGCTCGAGAATGCCGAGTGGGATGCGTGGAAGGACGAAAAGGGCTACTGGGTGGCCCAGTTGCAGTGGCAGAACGGACGTTCCGAGATCGCCGCGCACTGGCGTTACCAGCCCGACGCGCACGGCGGTTCGGTCTCGCCGCTCGATGATCCCGCCGCGGATCTGATCGATCCCGATTTCGGTCGCGCGCTGCGCGGTCTGGCGACAGTGCTTCCGCCGCAGGCCGAGCTGGAGGCGCCCGAGCCCGCCGAGCCCGTCGTCGAGCCGCGCAAGGAAACGCCCGCCGCCACCGGCGCGCGTCCCGCGACGGCCCGGCAGCAGCAGCCGACGCTGGACGAGTACTTCGAGCAGCGCGCGGTCGCCGCAGGCGGCAGCGCCGCGGCGATCCCGGCCACCGGCGGCAGCGCCGCGGCAATTCCGGCCGCGAGTGGCAGTTCCGCAGCGATACCGGCCGCGGGCGGCAGTTCCGCAGCGATACCGGCCGCAGGCGGCAGTTCCGCAGCGATACCGGCCGCGAGCAACAGCACCACGACGCAGGCGGCGAGCACGAACGCCGCCCCTGCGGCGAGCGCTCCCACCAACGGCGCGCAGTCCGCGAACACCTCGGCACCGGCAGCGAACCCCGCGCCCGCCGAGGAGAACACCAAGTCCGGCAACGCGAACGGCAAGTCCGCTCCCGCCAAGCCGAACCGCACCAAGCGCGGGAAGGCGCCCATGCCGTCCTGGGAGGACGTGCTGCTCGGCGTGCGCAGCTCGGGTCACTGAGTCGAATCGACGCGCTCCGGCTCGTACCATCTCCCCGCAGAGTTTGCTGGGTGACTCGCCCAGATTGCTGGACCCGAAATTTTCGGCGCGCTGGCGTGTTCCGTCACGGAAGCTGCGTCGCGGGTCGTCCGAGGCGAGTAGATTTTTCGATACGTGCCGGATGACGCGCACCGTCACCGGACACGAAAGGTAGCGGGAAGTTCGCGGAGTAGTTTCGTGCGACCATCGGGAGGTGCCGGAAAATGCTGTCCAAAGCCTCGTCCCTCTGGTATGTCGACGCCCCCGACCCGTTGGCGGTACTGCGCGCTGACCACGACCCGGACCCCGACGCCGCGCTGGCACTGGCCAAGCAGCTCTACGCCGACCGCGACGTGGTGCCGATCATGGTCGGCACCCTCGGCGGCTGCGCGGGCCCTGACCTGGACGAGGTGTACATCGGCTGCTATCCCGGTGTCACCGTGGTGTGTTCGGCGCAGGCCGCACTGCCGCGGCCGACGAAACTGCCGGAGCTTCTGGTGCGCCCGCTCGCCTCCGACCACACCTACCTGCTCTCCTTCGACACCGCCATCAACTGGGGCGCGTTCGCGCATTGGGAGCGCGGGGAATTCCGCCGCGCGTTCAGCTCGACCAGGGTGAACATCCTGGAGGACGAGGGCCTTCCGCTGGTGTGGGAGCGACCTTTCTGGGCGGGCGAGCATCCCGTTCGCTGGCATGCCGGGGAGTTGCCCGACCCGCAGACGCTGCCCTTCGACCCGCCCGACTTCGCCGATGCCGCCAACAACGAGTGGCTCGGCTTCCACTACCGCGCCCCGTCGGCCCAAGGCGCGCTGGTGCCCGGTGACATCGCGGTGTGCGGGTTCACGTTGTACGCGAAAGGCGCGGCGCCCGACCACTCGACCTTGGTCGATTCCGAAAGGCTCCGGACCGAGATCAAGCCGAGGCGTGGGCTGTTCGGTTGGCTGCGCGGAGGCGACCGGGTCGGCTGAATCGGACCGGCCCGGCATCGAACCAAAGCGACGTTGGACCAACCCCCGCGTCGGATCCGCGGAGCGTCAAGTGCCCCGTTTCCTTTGCACAGCCGGTCTTCTCACAGCGCCGACAGACCCTCGACGACGAGCGCCAGCCAGCCGAGCACCACGCCCACTCCGCAGCCGAGCAACACCCACCTGGTCACCGGCGTGAACCGCGCACGCCAGGCGGTAGGCGCGGCGCCACCCGCCGCCACCAGGTTCACCACCACGGCCAGCAGCGGATGCACCTGGGCCAGGGCGATGCCGAACGCGTAGACGGCCACGGCCGCCAGCAGCGCGACCATCACCGTCACGGTGATACCCGCGGCCCACGGCGTCGGATCCTGCGCGGGCGGATAGGGACGGTACGCACCGTTCGTCGGGTGATCCACCATGTCCTTGTCCCTCACGACGTTCTCACCCGTTCATAGAACGCCATCGCCGCGGCCGTGGCCACATTCAGCGAATCGGTGCCCGGAGACATCGGAATGCGCGCGCGGACATCGGTCGCGCGCATCGCGTCCTCGGTGAGGCCGGGCCCCTCCGCGCCGAGCAGCAACGCGACCCGTTCGCCCGTCATGGCGGTGGCCAGATTCGGCGCCGCGGGATTCGGCGTGAGCGCGATGATCTGAAATCCTTTGCTCCGTAGCACCTCCAGGCCGTTCGGCCAGTCCGGCACCGGAGCGAACGGCACCCGGAGGACGTGGCCCATCGACACCCGCACGGCACGCCGGTACAGCGGATCGGCGCAGCGATCGCCGAACAGGACCGCCTCGGCCCCGAGTCCGGCCGCGTTGCGGAACATGGACCCGAGATTCTCGTGGTCGTTGATCCCCTCGAGCACCGCGACGGTGCGCGCGCCCTCGGTCACCTCGTCCAGGGTCAACTCGGGCGGGCGCCGCGCCACCGCGAGCACCCCGCGATTGAGGTGGAAGCCCACGATCTCCGCCATCACCTCGGCGCTGGCCCGGTAATACGGCAGGTCGACCGTCGCCAGATCCTCGGTCAACTGCTCGTACCGGCGCGCCACTCCGAGCAGTGCGCTCGGCCGGAACCGAGAGTCCAGCATCCGCTGCACGACCACTACGCCCTCGGCGATCACCAGTCCCTTGCGACCGGGCAGGTCCGGCCGCCGATCCGCCGACGCCAGGTCGCGAAAATCGTCGACCCGGGGATCGCTGGGATCATCGATATCGATCACTTCGGCCACCGCCATATCCTGCCCGCCCCGGCCGGGCGCTCGAAACCGCACCCGTCCACCGCGCGGGACGCCGCTGATTCGGCGAGTCGAGCCGCCGAATCAGCGGAAGCGCACGAGGCAGGGTGACCGCGAGATGCATGCGATTCTGTTCGCTTTCGCCATCGCCGGACCGACGGGCCGTGCCGTCACCACCGGCCCGGCGTGGTCGGATCCCGATCGGATGATCTGCTCGGCCGCAGGCGATTCCGAGACCCTGCACGATCAGCACCCTGCACGAGCAGCTGACGCGCGACTGGTCCGACCTCATCGCGCGCGAGTGCGGGGGAGAAGATGGCACACCTACACCGAACGCTCGGACGCGCGCCCTGCGCACGACCGAAACTCCCTGTGCTGCTGCCGATCTCGATCGAGCAGCACGGGTCGCCGAGTCGGCACTGCGACTGGCCAAGGAGGTCGACGCTAGAACCGACACGTCCGATACCGCCACGGTGACCGCCGTCACCGGGGCGACCGTCGATGAGGCGACGCGTTTCACGGCCCAACTGCTGACCGGATACCGGCGGATCGCCGCGTTCGACCTCGACCCGCACTTGCTCGGCAACGGCCCAGGTCCACCCGCTGGATCCGGTGTACGGACCGGACAACGACCGGCCGGTGCGGACACGGCGATCGGGCTTTCCCGACCGGGTCTCGGCCGGAAAACCGGGTGCGCCGGGGCGGGAGTCGTGTGACGATCGGCGCATGACGCTCGTACCCGGCATCACCGTCCGATCGGCCACCGAGGAGGACGCGGCGGGGGTGCGGCTACTCGTGGAGACCTCGTTCGGCACGAGGTCGGACGAGGCGTGGCTGGAGCGGTCGGCGCAACTGTTCCCGCCGCGTGACGTCATCGTGGCGGTGGACGGCGACCGCGTCGTCGGGCACGTCCGGTCGCGGGAGATGATCCTGACCGTGCCCGGGGAGCGGACCGTCTCGGCGTGCGGCATCGCCGGAGTCGGCGTCGCGCCCACGCACCGCAGGCGCGGCATTCTGCGCGCCATGTACACCGAACAGCATCGGCGCACCGAGGCGCAGGGCCTGCCGCTGACCATCTTCACGGCGAGCGAGGGCGGCATCTACGGGCGGTTCGGGTACGGGCCGACGGTGCGGCTGAACGCGGTCGAGATCGATCGCAGGTTCGTCGAATTCCTGCCCAGCACACCGGATCCCGGCGGCGTCGAGCTCGTGATGCTCGCTGACGTCGCCGACCGGGTGCGCGAGATCTACGACCGCTGGCGCAGGCCGACCCCGGGCGCGCAAGTGCGGCCCGACGCGTCGTGGGGCCATCTGTTCGCCGATCCGGAGCGGTTCCGCGGCGGCGGCTCGGATCTGTTCACGCTGCTGCACCCGGACGGCTACGCGCTCTATCGCTACTACCGCGAGGGCAGGGAGATGATCGTCGACGTCGTCGAGATGCGCACGGTCACCACCGACGCGCACGCCGCGCTCTGGCGCGCACTGTTCGGTCTGGACCTGGTCACGCAGGTCAAGGCCGAGCTCAGCGACAACGACCCGCTCCCGTACCTGCTGCGGAATCCCCGGCTGGTCCGCACCACCGCGCGCTACGACAACCTCTGGCTGCGGCTGATGAACGTCCCCGGCGCGCTGACGGCCCGCGACTACGGGACCGATCTCGACGTCGTCCTCGGCGTCACCGACCCGTTCCGCGCGGCGGGTGGCACGTTCGCGCTCACCGTGCGCAACGGACAGGCCGAGTGCGCGCCCACCGACCGGGCGGCAGACATCGAGCTCGGCATCGACGTCCTGGGCAGCATGTACCTCGGCGCTTACTCGGCGCGCGCGTTCGCGGCGGCGAATCGGCTCCAGGTCAAGGATTACGGCACGCTGCGCGCGCTCGAGGAGGCGTTCGGCGCCGACCGGGACGCGGTGCTCGGCTGGTTCTTCTGACCGCGGCTTCCTCGGACCGGGTGCGGGTTCCGCGCCCGACCCGGAATGTCCCCACGGGTCGGCGACAGGCTGGCATCCTGGAGAACATGAAGCCGCTTCAGCTGGTTCTCAACATCCTCTGGCTCATCTTCGCCGGGTTCTGGATGGCGCTCGGCTACGTCGTCGCCGGGATCATCTGCTTCATCCTGATCATCACGATCCCGTTCGGCATCGCCTCGTTCCGCATCGCGGCCTATGTTCTGTGGCCGTTCGGCCGCACCACGGTGGAGAAACCGGGCGCGGGCGCGGGCTCGCTGATCGGCAACATCATCTGGTTCATCGTGGCCGGCTGGTGGCTTGCCCTCGGCCACCTGCTCACCAGCATCCCGCTGTTCCTCTCGATCATCGGCATCCCCTTCGGCTGGGCCAACCTCAAGTTCATCCCCCTCTCGCTCTTCCCCCTCGGCCGCGAGATCGTCGACTCCGACCGCCCCTTCGGCGCCGGCTGAGTTCGGGGACCGTGCGCACGCTTCGCAGCGCTCGCAATCGCTGCGAGGCGTGGGGGACGCGTGCGACGAGGGCTACTCCGATTCGGAGACGATGTGCTTCATGATGGTGACGGCCTGGGTGAGGACCGCAAGCTGGTCGTCGGTGAGGGACGAGAGTTGCTCGGTCATCCAGGCTTCGCGTGCGCTGGCCTCGTCGGCGATCAACGCACGGCCGGATTCGGAGAGCGAGACGATGATCTGGCGTCCGTCGGTCGGATGCGGCTTGCGCTCCACCAGGTTCAGGTCGGACAGCGAAGCGATCACCCTGGTCATCGACGGCGGCTGCACCCGCTCCTTGGCGGCCAGCGCGCCCGGTGTCATCGCACCCTCGCGCGCCAGCGTGGCCAGGGCGGAGAGCTGGGTGAGCGAGATCTGTGAGTCGGCGCGACGCCCCCGCAGGTGTCGCGTCAGCCGAACCACCGCCAGCGAGAGTTCACCGGCGAGGGCTCGAACATCCGATGGCGTTGTCACAGTGGCAAACGATACGGGACCGGCCGACTGCGGGACGCCTGTTCCCGCCGCTACGCTGAGGCCGTGACCCAGAAAGTGCCGGAGATCCCGCCGCGGCTGACCGATCCGCGGCCGGTGCTCGCCGTCGGCAGCGCCCTGTGGGTGATCGCCACCATCGTCGTGTGGGCGAGCGGCGAGCGCTGGGAGTCGGCCCGGCCCGTCTGCCTGATGGGCCTGGTGGTCGGCCTGATCGGCTTGACCATCTTCCTGATCCAGCGCCGCGGCGCCCGGCGCGGCGACAAGGGCGCGCAGACCGGTCTGCGGTGATCAGCTCACCTGGAATTCCGCGCTCACCCCGGTGAACGGCCGCAGCACGCCGTCGGCGCCGAGGCTGTCGGCGAAGTGCACGAACCGATAGTCGCCCGGCTCCGCGTCGGCGGGCACGTCCCAGCTGAACCCGGCCACCGATTCGGCCGAGCCGCGTGTGCTCCAGTGGTATCTCACCGCCCACTCCCCCTCGTTGGCGACGCGCACCCAGCCGCTTCCGGTTCGGCGCTGCACCTCGAGGAAGGTGCCGTTGCGGCGCGGGTTGTGCTTCGGATGCGCCGAAACGAATTCGGCGACAACCCTTTCCCCGCGAGCGCAGGAGGCGGGCTGGATCAGCACGTCGCCGAAGCCACGCCCCGGCGGAGTGGCGTCCGGCCCCGGCGCGGGCACGAAGTTCGGCTGGAGGTTCGACACGTCTCGCGGGGCCGGGCCGCGCGGAACCGCGGTGCGGGCCGCGAAAGCCGTTGCCAGGCGGTGGAATTCCTGCTGGTAGGCGGGCAAGGTGTAGCGCCCGTACAGCGTCGACGCGCCCTCGTACTGCTGGGCGTCGTATTCCTCCGGCGTGGTGACGTATTCGTGGTAGGCGTTGGCATAGCCCTGGAGCAGCACCTGGTCCAGACCGACGCCGAGCGCCTCCGTCACGGCGCGGCGCACGCGCAACCCGGACACGATGGTGAACTCACCGCCCGCGGCCGCCAGATACAGCTCGCCGATCCGCACCAGCTGGATCGGCACCACGCTCGGCACCCACGGCACCGGCGGCAGCAGACCGAGCGGCGCGGCGATCGCCTTGGGCGCCTGGGCATCCGCGAGCCAAGCGGGCGCAGGCTGGTTCGGATCGCCGAGCGCGCCGAGGAACGGATTGCGCACGCCCTCGGGAATCGGCCCGCCCGGCAGGCCGGGCCCGTCCTCGACGCTGCCCGCGATCAACGAGACGCCCGCGGCGGCCGAGGCCGTGTGCCGCGGCTGACCGTCCGGGGTGAAGCGTCCGTCGACCGCGATATCGGCCAGGTCGATGTAGCAGAGGAGGGAATCGATCGGTCCGCTCAGCGCGCGCGCTGCGGTCAGCGCGTTCTTGGCGGCGCGGTACTGCCGCTCACCGATCAGGCGGGTGTTCTCGAACTCGTCCTCGGTCGGCCCGGAGCCGGGGCGCAGGTTCAGGTTCGGCGACATGTCGCCCGCATTGGTCTGGGCGAAGGCGGACACGAAGTCCGGTGCGCCGTCGAGGTATCGGACGCCGTGTTCGGTGTGCTCATGGGTGAAGGAGGCGTAGCCCTTGTTGTCGGCGCTGATCAACCGGTTCGCGTTGGTCATCGAGGTGTTGTGGGTCGCGAACCAGGTGATGGCGCCGACCCGCTTGCCGCCCTTGGCAATCGAGAGCGTGGTCACGGCCGGGTCGATGGCCTCGGGGAAGTGATCGCGGTCGGCCGCGGGGTTGCGATCGAAGGCGACGCGCGAGCGGTTGACGCTGGCGTCGTGCAATTCCGCGCGGCCGAGCGCTAGGGCGGCGGGCGCGAGATCGGCGTGCGCGGCCGCGATGGCCTCGACGATCCCGTTCACCTCGGCGTCGTACACCTGCTGCTGGAAGCCGAGGATGGACAGGTTGTAGGCATAGTCGTGGCTGGAGCCGCCGCAGGTCGCGTGCGAATGGGTCGAGGTGAGCAGCACGTTCTGCTCGGTGTAGAGATCGCCGAAGCGGCGGGCCAGCTCGAGCAGCACGCCGCGGTGCACCGACTGGAAGATCATGCCGTTCTCGGCGACGACGAAGACGATGCGCCGCCCGCCCGCGGCGATCACGTACGCACGGGCGCGCGGACGCAGATGGATGCCCGCGGTGGTCTGCTCGAGCTGGGAGTAGCCCATCATCCCGCATTCGGCGGCCGGCCCGGTGAGGTCGGAGAGGCCGACGCCGGCCTGGTAGCCCGCGTCCGGTGCGGCGGCGGCGCTCGCCCCGAGTGTGGCGGTCAGCCCCGGCACGACGCTCGTGGCGGCGAGCGCGGCCGAACCTACCGCGGTTCGGGCGAGAACCGTTCTGCGTGGCACCGGCATCCGAGCCTCCCTTCTTCCGTTTGGCAGCGAACCACACAACTGGACATTCGTCCAGTCCAGATTTTTCTGCGGCGCGAATTGACTGCGCGCGCTGCGGGCGCTTAACTCGCTGAGGTGTCCTCCCGATTGAGCGTCGAAGAACGACGGGCCCACCTTATCGAGGCCGCGATCGGCCTTGCCGAAAAAAAGGGCGTGGCAGGCGTGACCACGCGCGATGTGGCTCAAGCAGCCGGTGTCTCGCTCGGTGTGGTGCATTACTGTTTCGAAAATAAGGACGCGCTGATGACCGAGCTGGTCAAAGCGTTGTCGATGGAATTACGCGATTCCGTCGACGCCAATGAAACAGTTTGGCAAGACGTCGAAAGTGGAAAAGAAGCGCTTCAAAAATTGGTGCGCGCCGGGCTCGAACTGATGTGGCTCAACATCGAGGCCACACCGGAACGACAACTGCTCACCTACGAAACAACGACTTATGCGTTGCGCGAAGGGGAACAGACCCCGAAAAAACTCGCCATCGCGCGCGAGCAGTACGCCTTCAACGACTCGACGCTCACCGACATCCTCGACCACGCGCGCGACGCCACGGCCACCGAGTGGTCGGTGCCGGTGCAGACCCTGAGCCGCTTCACCCTCAACGTCATCGACGGCGTCGTGCTGCGCTGGCTCGTCGACAACGACAGCGAGGCGGTGCGCACCCAGCTCGATCTGCTGAGCGAGATGATCGCGGGGTACGCGGCGTAACAGCCGCTCAGGAAGCTGCGGGCGACGTTCCGTCGACCGCAGCGGGCATGCGGACATGCGTCTCGGTTCCCGTACGCCACCATGGCACGGACACCGTGCCGGTCGCCGCCCCCGAAAGACGTACCCGCAGGTCCTCGTGCAACACCAGCTCGCCCTCCTGCGGCGCGAGCGAGAACAGTTGGCGCAGCACAACTCCCAGCGGCGCCGCAGACCAGGAGGTGCGCAGGCCCGCGCCGAGCACCTCGGCGGTAACCGACTCCGACACCAGCGGCAGGTCGAGCAGGGTCGCCAGGCCGGATGCGGTCTCCTGATCGCCGAAGACGAGGCGATCGGGCGGCAGCGCGAGGCCGAACCACGGCAGGTCGAGCACCATCGCGTCCGAGGCGGCCACCGTCGCGCCGGACAGCGCGCGCACCCGTTCCGGCAGCACCAGCTCGGTGAGGTCCAGGCGGTCCGCCACGGCAGCAAGGTGGCGGTGCGCCCGCGAAACGACTTCCGGCTCAGGGCTGTTCGCCGGATCGGCCAGCGCGGCCAGCAGGGCGTCGGCCAGGTCCGGGGTGATCCGCTCCGGATTCGCGAGGACGGTGCGCAGCACCTCCAGATCGGCGTGGCTCAGGCCAGGCACCGCGAATTCCGGGAGGAGGCCGGTGAATTCGGCGTCGCGGGGATGGCGGTAGTGGCCGAGCGGGATGCCGTCCAAACGCGCGTGCCTGCGCAGCCACCAGGCGGTGTAGCCGTCCGGGTCGGCCAGCAGACGCCTGGTCCGCGGTTCGGAAAGCAGCTGGTGCAGGGCGTCCGGCCAGGCGATGTCGTCGACCAGGTCCAGATCGCGGACGGCGACGAATTCGGACGGTTCCTCGGGCAGGCCTGCCCACCAGGCCTCTTCGTCGTCCAGATGGTGATCGGGTCCGGTCGGATCGGACTCGGCGACGATGCCGAAATCCCAGCCGACACCGACGGCTCGCAGCGCCTGCGTGCCGTACTCGGCCACGACCTCCTCGGAGAGGGTCCCGAGCGGCGCGTCCTCGACCAGCAACGCGTACAGCGGCGCCTCGGGCAGCAGCAGTTCGTCGGCGGGCAGCAATTCGCCTGTGGCGTCCGGCAATTCGATCATGCCGAGCCAGGGCGGCAGCGCGTCCGGATCGGCGTGCGCGGCCAAGCGCAGCACTGCGTCGACCAGGTCGGGATCGTCCGGGTGGTCCGCCAGGTCCGCGTGCAGCGCCGGATCGGCGAGCAGGTCCTCGGCGGTGGCCGAGCGAGCGCCGAGGCGCGACAGCAGCGGGTGCGCGGCCTCCGGATGCACGAGGCGCGCCCAGTGCAACGGGATGGCGACCTCGAGCAGGTCGTCCAGGACGACGGTGCGCGGACCGGTCACCAAGCGGCCGTCGGCCAGCGGAACAGCCAGCGCCCCGAGTTCCTCGGCGGTCAGCGGGTCCACGACGAACGGTTCCAGCGCCGCGTACCACTCCCGCCACCAGGCGGGCGGGCGATCCACACCGCCGGACAGCTCCGCGAGCCTCGCCAGGCCGAGGCGATGCACGTCGAGCACCGCGAGTGCTTCGGTGTGGGCGCGGTCCGACAGTTCGGGGATGACGAGGGAGCCGACCACGTCGTCCAGGAGGCGGGCCAATTCCGGTGTGAGGTAGGGGAAGACGCTCGCGCGAGTAGGCACCGCCGTGGGTGCCGCGCCTCGATCCAGGTCGATGCCCTGGCCGAGTTCACCGCTGCGATCGACCGTTTCCAGGGTGCCGGCGTCCGCCGGACCGGATTCGGTGCGCCCCGCGCTCGTGTCGACCACGGGCAACCACGAGTGGGTTTGCAGTTCGCGGACGAGGGCCTCGCGGAGCAGGCCGTCGGCCTCGCTGCGGGCGAAACCCGGTGCGGGGACCAGGACGAGACGCTCGCCCGGGGGCAGCGCCCGTGCGAAATCGGCATAGCCCGAGGCCAGTTCGGCGACGCGGGCGCCGGGCAGCAGGCGGCGCCGGTCCGGCTGCATCGGGATATCGGCGATCAGCAGGGCGGGCAGGGACAGTTCCTCGTCGGAACGAGTGGGTGCCCGCAGGACGTCGTGCGGCGCGGCGTGGGGCTTGCCGTCGCGCAGCGGCAGCAGCCATCGCGCGCGCGGCGTACGGAACTGCCACCAGGTGCGGCGGCGATCGTCCGGACCGGTCACCCCCAGTTCCGCCAGACCGTCGCCGAGTTCGCGCACCACGGAGGTGAACTCGGCGTCATCGATCCGAAGGACTTGCAGGGCGGGCAGTTCCAGGAGCAGATCCGCGGCCTCGTCGTGCATGGCGGTGAGTAGGGCCTCGGCGTCCACGTCGGCGCGCAGGCGCACCACGACCTCGGTATCGAAGCCCGGTGCGGGGCGGGCCTCGACGGGCCAGGCCAAGCGAAGCGCAGGGGGTTGGAAGGTCGGCGCGGCAGGGTCCGCATCGGCAGGCCGATCAGGACGCACCGCGTTCGGCGTGGCTATTCCGCCCTCGCTCAGCGCCTCTCGCGTTCTGTCGCGGGAGAGGTGCAGCGATCCGGTGGTGGAGCGGAACTCGATGTCGTCGCTCACCGCGAGCACGGCGGTGAACCCGACGCCGAAACGACCGACCGTGGCTGCCTCGGCCTTTCCGGAAGCCCGCAGAGCCGTGAGGGCGTGCACGCCGGAAACGTCCAATGGCGCACCGGTGTTCGCGATGGACAACGTACGACCGTCCAGCTGGACGCGAACCCGGCCGGGGACGCCCGCCTTGGCCGCGGCGTCGGCGGCGTTCTGCGCCATCTCGGTCAGCAGCCGGTCACGGTAACCGGCGCGGACCAGATCCGCCTCGGTGGCGGCGTCCTCCCGAAGCCGGGTCGGCGAATCACGCCACGAGGCGAGAACGGCGGCGCGCAGCCCTTCGGTGCCGAACGGGTCGGCCGAGCCGACCAGTTCCGCGGCTATGACCCGGACTCCGGCCGCGATTCCGCCTCGTCATCCGCACCCGCCTGCGCGGCGGGCGTCGAACCCGGCTCGGCGGCAACGTCGCTCGCGGGCGCTTCGGTGCCCGCGGCTGTGGCGGCGTCCTCCGAAAGCGACGGCTGCACATCGTCGGCTTCCGCGTTGACCGCGGTCGACTCGGCGGCAGGTGTTGCATCAGCCAGGGATTCGGCCGGGCTCGTCTCCAGCGGCGGCACTTCACCCGTCACCGGCTCGTCAGCGTCCGACTCCGAGGGGGCCGAGGCATCATCCGAAACCGTTGGTGGCACATCCTCCGCTTCCACGCTCACCGCGCTCGACTCGGCGACAGGTGTTGCATCGGTCGGGGATTCGGCCGGGGTCGCCTCCAGCGACGGCACCTCAGCTGTCACCGGCTCGGCGGCATTCGACTCCGAGGGTGCCGAGGCGTCATCCGAGGTCGACGGCTGCACGTCGCCTGCGTCCACGCTCACCGCGCCCGACTCGGGGGCGGGCGTTGCGTCGGCCGCCGGGCTGCTGTCGACCGTCGACGCTTCGCCAGTCACCGATTCAGCCACACCCGGCTCGGCAGTGCTCGACTCCGAGGCCGTCGGCCCCTCGCCTGCTTCCGCGCCCGGCTCGACGGCGAGGGCTGCGTCGGTCACCGACTCGGCCGCTGGGCTGCTCTCCACCATCGACGCTTCACCGGTCACCGCTTCGGCCGTCTTCGCCTCGGCGGCAGGCGCTGTGTCAGCCACGGATTCGGCTGCTGGGCTCGTCTCCAACGATGCCGCTTCACCGATCACCGATTCAGCCGCAACCGACTCGGCCGCAGGCGCTACGTCAGCAACCGATTCGGCCGCCGGGCCGGCATCCAACGACGGCACTTCACCGGTCACCGGTTCAGCTGCGTTCGTCTCCGCGTTCGCCGATTCGTCGAACACCGGCGCATCGGCAGCGGCCCGCTCCTCGGCTGCCGCTTCGCGCACGCCGCTCTGCTCGGGGGTCACGGTCTCATCGGCGACCGAACCGCCGAGCTCCGAATCCTTTTCGGCATCCACCGCGGCGGCCACAGCCGATTCGGCGGTGGTGGCGTCGGCAATCGCTTCCGGATGCGCAACGGGTTCGGCGACGGCCGCGGTTTCGGCGACCGGCTTTGCCTGCTCGACCCCGAGATCCTCGGCAGCGGCTACGCCCTCGGCCGAATCGCCTCCGACCTCGGTACCGGCCGACGTGTCGATGGTCGCGGTCTGCTCGCCGATCGAATCGACAGCGGCGGCAACGCTCTCCCCGTCGACGACCTGTGCCTCGGTCTCGGCGGCCGCGGAAACACCTTCGTCCGCGGCAGTTTCGGCACTCACGGCTTCGGGAGCGGACTGCGCCCCGTCACCGGCGACCACGTCGGACCGGCTCGCGGGCTTGCCCAGCTCCTCGGACGGAATCACGTCGAAGGCCGCGTCGTCGTAGGCCTCGTAGAGCGGGGAGCCGCTGCCGGTCGGCGCGACCACGTCGGAGTGGGCTCCGCAGCCGTATTCGGCGTGCACCACGCGGCCGTCGGCGCCCATCGCGTTGCCGCAGACGCCGAAGGCGGCGCGCAGCGCGCCCGCCAGCGGCAGGTAGAAGCCGCACGTGCCGCAGGTGGCGGGGGCGGCCTTGGCCATGTCGGTGTCGGGGCCGTATTCGGAGTACCAGCGTTCGGCCGCCTCGACGCGGCCCTCTTCGCTGAGCACCTTGGTGCGGCCGAGGCCGATCTCCAGCGCGACCTCGTCGATCTCGGGATCGCTGCTGGCCACGTAGCCGGGCGCAAGGCGCGGGTCGTCCTGCGCCGGGGCGAGCAGGTCGCCCGGCGACAGGTCGCCCGGGCGGATGCGCTGCTCCCACGGCACGAAGTCGGGCGCGACGAGCGCGTCGGGGCCGGGCAGCAACGCGGACTCGCTGACCGTCGCACGGTCCGCGTCCGGCGGCGCCGCCACGACCACGGCCCACTGCCAGCCGCGATAGCCGGGCAGCGTGGCCTCGAACCGATGGGTCGCCGCGCTCTCGTCCTCGGCGCTGACACCTAGGTGCGCGCCGACGGCGGAGGGCTCCAACTCCAGGAGCGCACGGCGGGCCAGGTCCACGGCTTCGGCGAGTACCGGCCGGACGTCGGGCTCCGAAACAGAAACTGCGCTCACGGCCTACATTTTGCCGTATGGAGCTGAATCCGCGTGCGTTGGCCATCGGTGTGCTGGTCGGTTCGCTCCTGACGGGCGGTTGCGGCGACGCCGAGCCGGAGCCGCCGGGGCTGCGGATCGAGGTCGTCGGCGTCCGTCCACACGATCCAGGGGCCTTCACACAGGGGCTCGAGGTGGACGGCGACACCCTGTACGAAGGCACCGGGCTGCGCGGCCGCTCCACCGTGCGCGCCACCGATCTGCGGACGGGCGCCGAGCTGACCCGCGTCGAGTTGCCGGAGCCGTATTTCGGTGAAGGCATCGCCAGAGCGGGCGACACCCTGTGGCAGCTGACCTGGCAGGACGGCGTTGCCTTCGCCCGCGATCCGGTCACCCTCCACACCCGGACAGAGGCCGCCTATCAGGGTGAGGGCTGGGGACTGTGCGCCCGCGACGGCCAGCTGGTCATGAGCGACGGGACGAACACGCTGACCTTCCGCGATCCGGTCACCTTCACGCCGACCGGTTCGGTCACCCTCCGTGGCCAGAGGGGTGCGCACCTGAACGAACTCGACTGCGCCGCGGACGGTTCGGTCTACGCCAACGACTACCCGACGAACCGGATCCTGCGCATCGACCCCGATTCCGGCGTCGTGCTCGGCGTCGCCGACGCCTCCGCGCTGCTCACCCGCGAGCAGCGCGCCGACGCCGAGGTGCTCAACGGGATCGCCCAGCTGCCCGGCACCGATCGCTTCCTGATCACCGGGAAATACTGGCCGGCCATGTTCGAGGTCCGTTTCGTGCCCGCCTGAGCCGTCACGGGACGCGAGGAACGTCACTTCTGGCCCGCACCGTGGAGCGCCGGTGAGTTCCTGTCGGCGCAGTACGACAGAATTGAGGGGTGACTACTCCGCGCGATCCCTTCGGTCCCGAGCGTGGTCCATGGGATGGCGAGGAAGCGCCGATCGAACGGCATCCCGGCTACGACCGGTATCCCCCGCCCAGCGCGCCGTCCGGGCGCAGACCGCTGCCGCCGCTGGATCCCCGCCGCCACGCGCCGCAGCGCGACCCACTCGGTCCGTTGCGCAAGACGCCGCCCGAACTCGATCCGCCCGGACGGACGGACAGGCCGCCCGCCCGCTCCGGTCCGCCCGACGAGCCGACCCGCAAGACCCCGCGCCGCGTCTTCCCGCACACGCCCGCGCAACGGCCCGCCGACACCAAGCGCTTCGAGGCGCAGGACCGGCCCCCCGAACCCGAACGGCAGGAACCCGCCGCACCGCCGAGCGAGCAGCGCGCTCCGCGCAAACTGACCGTCACCAGGGTCGCCGCACTGCGCGGCAAGGAACTCACCGAGAAGGGCATCGCCACCTTCCAGCGCGCCGCCAAGGCGGACGGCGCGGACAAGTCCGGCCTCACCGCGCTGACCTACGCCACCATGGCGAACTTCGCGCTGGACGCCGCGATCGCGGTGGCACTGGCCAACACGCTGTTCTTCGCCAGCGCAACCGCGGAGAGCAAGTCCAATGTCGCGCTGTATCTCTTGATCACCATCGCGCCGTTCGCGGTGATCGCGCCGCTGATCGGCCCGCTGCTCGACCGTCTGCAGCGCGGCCGCAGGCTGGCGCTGGCGACCTCGTTCGGGGCGCGCGCCGTGCTCGCGGTGGTGCTGATCATGCAGTTCGACACCTGGGCGCTCTATCCGCTCGCGCTGTGCATGATGATCGGCAGCAAGTCGTTCTCGGTGCTCAAGAGCGCGGTGACACCGCGCGTGCTGCCACCGGATATCGACCTGGTGCGCACCAATTCCCGGCTCACCGTCTTCGGTCTGGTCGGCGGCACCATCGGCGCCGGAACCGTCGCCGCGCTGATCGCGACCATCGCGGGCTCCACGGGGGCGCTCGTGCTCGCCGTCCTGATCGCGGGCGCGGGCACCTATCTGAGCCTGCGCATCCCGAGCTGGGTCGAGGTGACCGAGGGCGAGGTGCCCGCGACACTGAGCTATCACGGCGACGACGCGCACACCGAGGTGCTGCGCCAGGGCGCGCAGTCCGCGGTGCCCGCACGCAAACGCAGGCAGCCGCTCGGCCGCGCCGTGGTGACCGGACTGTGGGGCAACGGCGCCATCCGCGTGCTGACCGGTTTCCTCACCTTCTACGTGGCGTTCGTGGCCAAGGCGACCGAGCATCGGCCGGTGCAGCAGGCGGCGATGCTCGGCGCGGTCGGCGCGGCCGCCGCGATCGGCAACTTCACGGGCAACGCCACCGGCGCCCGCCTCGCCCTCGGCAGGCCATCGCTCATCGTGCTCGGCTGCACCGCCGCGTGCACCGGGGTCGCGATCTTCGCGGTGTTCGCCGACAACCTGCTCGGCGCGGCGGTGGCCACCCTGGTCGCGGCGGGCGCGAGCGCGCTGGCGAAGGTGTCGCTGGACGCGTCGATCCAGGACGACCTGCCGCCGGAGTCGATCGCCTCCGGATTCGGCCGCTCGGAGACCGTGCTCCAGCTGAGCTGGGTGGTCGGCGGCGCGGCGGGCGTGCTGCTGCCGACCGACTACTGGAAGGGTTTCGCGGTCGTCTCCGGAATACTCGTGCTCGGACTGATCCAGACCTTCGTCAGCTATCGCGGCCACTCGCTGTTGCCCGGCTTCGGCGGGAACCGGCCGCAGCACGCGGAACAGGAAGTGCCCGCGGCGCGTAAACCGCACGGCGACAGCATCCAACGAGAAACGGGAGATCCGATCTGGTGAACAAGCTCACTGGCCGCACCATCGCCGCGCTGTCCGCGGTCGCGCTGTTGCTGGTCGCCGCCACGGTCGCCGTCGTGGTGACCGTGACGGTGCGCAACGCGCCCGACCACGACCCCGAGATCACCGCCTACGCGCACGGCAGGTCGGTCACCGTGCCGCCGTACCAGTACTGCGACATCAGGATCGTCGGCGAGGACCAGCTCGACCTGTCCAACTGCCGCGGTGGCGAATCCATCGATCTCGAGGTTCCCGCGGGTTATCCGCTGCAACTGTCGCTGCCCCGTTCGATCGCCGACGCGCCGTGGCTGGCGCAGCTGGTCTACGCGCTGCCGAACGGCGACGTCGTGGACCGCGTGGTGAGCCACAACGACTACCCCGAGGGCGCGCTCGCGCTGACCATCGATTCGCGGCCGCTGCCCGAACTCAGGCTCATCGGCGTGGAATTGCAGCTGCCGGTGCCCGCGATCGACGAGAACGGCAGGGAGACAACCGTTCCGCACGCCGCTTGGTCGATCCGCACGGCCTGATCGCTCGATCCGCCGGGCGCACACGGCATCCCGGCGGATCGGTCACGACAGGGACCGGATCATCGGCGCTCGACCGAGCGAGCGCTCGCGGCTCGTCAGTGGTCGAGCTCGCGCGCGACGGCGCGGACGACCTCGGAAATGGTGCGCGCGGACTTGCGATCCGGGTACCGGCCCTTGCGGAGGTCCGGCTGCACCTTGGTCTCCAGCAGGGTGATCATGTCCTCGACCATCCCGTGCAGCTCGTCGGGCGTGCGGCGCGGGCCGGTGGGCTCCTTGCGGGCACTGCGGTCGCGCTCCTGGCCCTGCCGCACCGACGGCGGCGCCTCGAGCAGCTTGAGGCTGAGCGCCTGCGGACCGCGACGGCCCGCGGCCATGCCGAATTCGACACGCTGCCCGGGCTTCAGGCCTTCGACACCGTCGGGCAGCGCGGACGAGCGGACGTAGACGTCCTCACCCTCGTCCTGGGAAAGGAAGCCGAAGCCCTTTTCGACGTCGTACCACTTCACCCTGCCGGTCGGCACTGCGCTCACCCGTTCATCATTCGACACCCGGACCCGGTCGGTCCGAGCACACCTGTCTGCTCGAAACTGCGCGACGAATTCCCGCCGGGAGCAGTTCCTGTCAGTTTGCGTAAAGAACGCGCCCCACAAGCCTGTAGGACGCGATTGTCATCGAGTCTACCCCGGTGGCGATAACCGAAGCACATCAGTTTTACCGTCGAGAGGTGACGAACCCTTCCGTACCGCCGCCGCCGAGCAGCTCGCCGCGCCGGTCAGGAGATTGGTTGTTGAAGCTCGCGCTCGGCCTGTTCGCGGTCGGATTGCTGGCCATCATCGCGATCTTCCTGACGCCGATCCTCACCGACGGGCAGCCGGGACTGTGGCTGTATCTGCTCGCGATGCTGACGCCCGTCGGTTTCCTCTGCGCGCTCGTGTTCGCGCTCTGGTCCGGCCGCCGGTCCAGATGACCGGCAACTGGGTACCCGAGCCTTTCGTTACCCACCCTGCGGTGTGATCCTCGTCACATCAAGCACGGGTCACGGACCGGCAACGGACCGGAGCCATCCGTGCGCCGCGGCTTCTAGCTGCGCGGAAGCGATTTCGCAGCGGCCGAGACCACATCGAGACCGACGGGTACACGCCGGTTATCAAATAGTGATTTTTCGCGGCGATCGACGTACGGTCTATCCCAGCCGGGACACCCGGCACCACCGGCCCGCCGCACCGAACCTCGCCCCGCGGGTACCGGACCCCGACGGAAACAGGGGCGGGGGCGGGACGGACGACCTCTCAGTCCGAACCCGAGCGAAACCTCGCAGGTGCGGACGAGAGGAAGAACCCGATATGAGTGGACGCCATCGCAAGCCGACCTCCACCGGGCGCACCGTAGCCAAGGTCGCCGTCACCGGCGCGATCTTCGGCACCGCAGGTGTTGCCCTCGCGGGAAACGCCAGCGCGGCTCCCGACTCCGACTGGGATCGCCTCGCGCAGTGTGAAGCGGGCGGCAACTGGGGCATCAACACCGGCAACGGTTTCCAGGGCGGCCTGCAGTTCTCCCCGAGCACCTGGAACTCCCACGGCGGCCAGGAGTACGCGGCCACCGCCAACCAGGCCAGCCGCGAAGAGCAGATCGTCGTCGCCGAAAAGGTCCTGGCCTCGCAGGGCTGGGGCGCTTGGCCCTCGTGCTCGTCCAAGCTGGGGCTCAAGAGCTCACCGAGCCAGCGCAGCGCTCCGGCCACCGTCGACACCCCGCGGTGGGCCCCCGAGGCATCCGCCCCGCAGCAGGCGCAGGCCGCCGACGCCAACCAGGAGATCTTCCAGGCCGTCGACCGCGCGATCGCCGCGGTGCAGCAGCAGGGCGTGCAGATCCCGCAGCCCGCACTCGATTTCTTCAACGCCGCCAAGGCGAACGGGGTCACGCTGGACCCCACGGTCGTGAACTTCTACGAGGCGAACAAGGGCCTGCTGCCCTCCTGAGTTTCGCCGTTCACGAACAAGGCCCCCGCATCAACGAGGATGCGGGGGCCTTGTTCGTACCTACGGCCGTGATCGGCGAGATCAGCGGTTGATCACCGTCTGAGGGTGCACGTAGGCCAGTTGCTCGGCCGGGACCGGGAACTCGGTGTCCTCGCCGTAGGGCGACAGGCCACCGGAACGGGTCGACGAGAGCTCAGTGACCGCGTGATCACCATCGGCCACCTGGGGCCAACCGTTGTCGACATAGGGTTTCTTCGATTTGTTCACCACGCCCTCATGCTAGCGGGAGGTGCAAACCCCCGCGTTCGAGCCTCCTTCCCCTCTGACCTGCTCGAGCCGGGTCGCGCCACCGGAGAACCTCCCGCTCCGCCGGCAGCGCTGATATGCCTTACGCGACGACAGATTTCGCACGGCCCGGGTAACTCACCGGGGACGAGCCAACTCAGCCATCTCCTTGCCGCCGGCCGCCAACGCAACCCAGCCCCGCACCTGAGCCTGGCCTTGAACGCGGAGAGGCGGGACAGATTAGGCTGGATTGGATGACCGTGACCAGTGCCCTTGCCGCGTGGCTCGGCGCGCGCAGCGATGACCAACTGGTGCACCTGCTGCAATTGCGGCCCGATCTCGCCGTGCCGCTGCCATCCTCGATGGCGGTGCTCGCGGCCAGGGCCGAACAGCGCGCCTCGGTGCTGCGCGCCACCGACGATTTGAACACCCTCGACTTCGCCCTCGTGGAAACGCTTGCGGTGCACGGTGCGACGCGAGCGCCGGGCGACAGCACGCCGCTGACCCGCAAGGCGTTGCACGCGCAACTGAAAGGACGCGCGACCAAGGCCGCGATCGAGGAGTCGCTCGATCGGCTGACCGCCCGCGCACTGGTCTGGCTCGACCGTGACGATCTGCACCTGGTCGCCACCGCGGCCGAGGCGCTGCCCTGGCCGATGGGCAGCAGCACCGAGCTGCCCGACGCGCTCACCGAAGCCGAGACCACCGCGGCGCTGGCCGAGATCTCCCCCGCCGAACACGCCCTGCTCGAGAAGCTGGCAGGCACCGGTCCGCGCGGCCGCACCAGGGACGCCGCACCCGGCACCCCCGCCGACCGCCCGGTCCAGCAGCTGCTCGCCCGCCGGCTGTTGCACCGCATCGATGACGAGACCGTCGAGCTGCCGATCACCGTCGGCCAAGTGCTGCGCCGCGAGCCGGTGAGCCATCCGCATGCCCTCATGCCCCCGAAGCCGGAGCTGACCAAGCAGGCCCCCGCCGAGGTCAACGCCGTCGCCGCGGGTGAGGTGGGCGAGCTGTTGCGCCATTGCACCGACATCCTGGAAGCGCTCGGACAAGCGCCTGCGCCCGCCCTGCGCGCAGGCGGGCTCGGCGTGCGCGAGCTGCGCCGCATCGCCAAGCAGACCGGCATCGACGAGATGCGGGCGGGCCTGCTCGTCGAGCTGCTGGCGGCCGCGAAGCTCATCGAGAAGGGGCAACCGGATCCACCGCCGGATTTCGACTCCGTGGACGACTTCTGGGCGCCGACTCCCGCCGCCGACGGATGGCTGGAGGGTCCGGCGGCCCGCCGCTGGACGGTGCTCGCCATGGTGTGGCTCGACCTGGACCGGATGCCGTGGATGATCGGCATGCGCGACGCCAACGACAAGCCGCTGGCCGCGCTCTCCCTGGAACTGCGCACCCCGACCGCGCCGCGCGACCGGCGCGCCGTCCTCGAACTGCTGGCCGAGTATCCGTCCGGCGCCGCCGTAGCCCCCGCCGACGTCGGCCGCATCCTGGCCTGGCGGCAGCCGCGCAGGCGCAGGCACTTCCGGCGCGAGGCGGTCGAGAACACCGTGCGCGAGGCGGCCGAGGTCGGTCTCGTCGGACGCGGTGCGCTCGGGTCGCCTGCCAGGGCGCTGCTGCACGGCGGGGTGACCAGTGCGGCCGATGCCGAGGCCGCCATGGAGGCGGCGCTGCCCGCCCCGGTCGACCATGTGCTGGTGCAGGCCGACCTGACCGTGATCGCGCCCGGTCCGCTGACGGCCGAGCTACAGCAGCGGGTCGCGCTCGTCGCCGACGTCGAATCGGCGGGTGCGGCAACGGTTTACCGAATCGGCGAGAACTCGGTGCGACGCGCGCTCGACGCCGGGCTCACGGCCGCCGAGCTGCACACGCTCTTCACCACGCACTCGCGCACGCCGATCCCGCAGGCGCTGACCTATCTCATCGATGACGTGGCCCGCAGGCACGGCAGGCTGCGGGCGGGCATGGCGCAGGCGTTCGTGCGCAGCGACGACCCCACGCTGCTCGCCCAGGTGCTCGCCGCGCCGGTCGCTTCCGCGCTGGCGCTGCGCGCGGTGGCCCCCACGGTCGCGATCTCCCAGGCGCCGCTGGGCGAGGTGCTCGAACAGCTGCGCGCGGCCGGTTTCGCGCCCGCGGGCGAGGATTCGGCGGGCGCGATCGTCGATCTGCGCACGCGCGGCGCCCGCATCTCGGTGCGCCCGAACGCGCGCCAGGCCTACCGGCCGACGCCGCCGAGCACCGAACAGCTCGAACTGCTCGTCGCCGAGCTCAGGGCGGGCGAGCGCGCGGCAAGCGCCCGCGCGGGCCAATCGGTGCGCACGGACGGCACCAGAACCAGCACGGCCGCCACTCTCGCGCTGCTGCAACTGGCGGCGCGAGTGCGGCGGCCGGTGAATATCGGCTATGTCGACGCCTCTGGCGTCGCGTCTCAGCGCGTCGTCGAGCCGTTGAAGGTCGGCAACGGGCAGCTCGACGCGTTGGACCCGGTGACAGGCGCGGTCCGGCACTTCACGTTGCACCGGATCGCGTCGGTCGCGCTGCTGGAATGATCAGCTGTTGGGCTTGCCCACGCAGAACAGGGTCTTGGGGTCCGAGACGGTGATGAACTCCTCGGCGCTTTCGCAGAGCAGTTCGTCGGTCTGACCGTCCACGCGCTGCAGGACCTTGAACGTGGCCTCGGTCGAGGAGCAGTCGACCCACTTGTACGGCGAGGTGCCGACGTCGTTGTAGCAGCTGCCCTGGGCGAAGTTGGGCGCTAGGCACAGGAACGCGGTGCCGCCGCTGGCCAGCTGCTCGGTGTAGCTGGTGTACTCCTTCGACGCGCATTCGGTCTGCTGGTCGAAGCTCTGGTGCACCTTGTACACAGCCTTGGGCGAGGAGCAATCGATCGGCTCGCCCTCGGTGGCGGTCGGCGAGTTGTCGGTGATGTTGATGCAGTCACCGACCTTCGTCTTGGCCACGTCGGACTTGGTTGCGTTGTCGATCGCCGAACAGCCGGTCACCGCGACCGCGAGCGCGGCCACCGCCAGGAGGGCGAGCACAACACGTGCCAGCAGCCTCGTTCCTGGGAACTTCACGGGAAAACCTCTCTCACCGAATTCGTTCACGGGCGTGAACGCGGTGAGGATACCTTCACGATCGCGGTGACCGCATCAGCCTCGTCGAACGGCGGGCGGTGGCTCAGAAGCCGGCGCCGTACATTCCCAAGATCGCGAAGCCGAGCACTCGCGGGAGCAGTTGACCGAGCAGTTGCAGACCAAAGTAGTTCACTAGCAATGCCTTCCGCAGATCGTCCACTTGGTGGACGTTCGTCCAATACGTCGACTGTGTCGTCCTCGAGCGGCGCGTCGTTACTCTTGGCAGGTATGACGCTCGAGGACGTCGCGGGCGAGCTGTACGCGGTGCAGCCCGCCGAGTTCGTCGCGGCGCGCGCCGCGCGGGTCGCCGAGGCCAAAGAGGCAGGCGACAAGGAGCTCGCGTCCGCCATCGGCAAGCTGCGCAAGCCGACGGTGACCGCGTGGGCCGTGAATCTGCTCGCGCGCTCGGTCCCGGACGAGGTGGACGGCCTGCTGCGGCTCGGCGACGCCCTGCGCACAGCGCAGCGCAAGCTGTCCGGCGAGCAATTGCGCACCCTCACCACGCAGCGGCAGCAGGTGGTCAACGCACTGGCCCGGCGGGCGGGGGCGCTGGCCGCCGAGGTGAGCAAGCCGCTGAGCGAAAGCGCGCTGCGCGAGGTGGGCCAGACGCTGACCGCGGCCCTCGCCGACCCAGAGGTCGCCGAGCAGGTGCGCACCGGAACGCTGGCCACCGCCGCGAGCTACGAGGGATTCGGCCCCGCGGGTCCCGCGCTGGTCGCGGTCGACGGCAAAGGCTCGGCGCCGTCGAAGAAGAAGGCGCGCGAAACGCCGAAGAAGCAGCCCGACGCGGAGGCCGAGCGGGAACTCGAGGACGCGCGCGCCACCCTCGAATCCGCCCGGGCCGCACTGGATTCGGCGCAGCAGCAGGCCGATGAGACGACGGCGCGGCGCACCGGGATCGAGGACAGGATCAGCGAACTACGCGCCGAACTCGAGCACGCCGAGCACGAGAAGCAGTTCGCCCGCACCGCCGAACGCGGCGCGCAGGAGCAGCTGCGCGCGGCGCAGCGTCAGCTCGACCGGGCCCAGCGGTGGGTGCGGCGGGCGCAGGATCGGGTGCGGGACTGACCCGAGGTCAGAGCCGCAGGTCGCCGGGGTACAGATATTCGTCGGCGGGCGGGGAGGTCTGGTTCAGCCACGCGTCGAAGAATCCCGTCAGATCCGTCCGGGTCTTCGACTGCACGAAGGTGCGGAACTCGGGCATCGAGGCGTTCCCGTAGGCGTGCCTGCCGAGGAATTCCCTGATCGCGCCGAAGAACACGTCGTCGCCGAGCTGCTTGCGCAGCGCGTGCAGGAACAGCGGGCCGCGATAGTAGACCGAGGTGAATTCGAAACCGGCGCCGGGATTTTCCAGCGGGATGTCCCAGAAGCGCTGCTTGTCATACCATTTCGCGATGGTCTCGCGATACTGCGCGTCGATGTCCTCGCCTTCCATCCGCTCCGGCCACAGGTACTCGGCGGTGTAACTGGCGAAGCATTCGTTCAGGCAGATGTCGGACCACTGCCGCACCGACACCGCGTCGCCCCACCACTGGTGCGCGATCTCGTGCACCACGGTGTGCAGATCGCTGCGCGGCGAGTAGATCGGACGGGTCTGGGTCTCCAGGGAGAATTGGATGTCGGCGTCGACGTAGATGCCACCTCCCGCGTCGAACGGGTACGGCCCGTAGAGCTGCTCGGCGAAATCGAGAATCTCGGGCAAGCGCTCCTCGTTCTCCCTGCTGTGCTCCGCATCGGGAGCGAAGGCACTCAGCAGCGGGGTGCCGTTGGCGCGCCACTGCTCGAGGAAGCTGAAGTGATCGATGGCGACGGTGGTCAGGTAACCGAGGACCGGCCTGCGCGATTCCCAACTGACGGTGCGCTTGTCGGCGAGCACCGTGTTCTGCGTGCGCAGCCCGTTGGACATGACCTCCCACTCGGCGGGCACCGTGGCGTGCAGCGCGAAGGTGGCCTTGTCCAAAGGGGTGTCGTTGAGCGGGTACCAGGTGGTCGCGGAGTGCGGCTCACCGGCGACGAACGCGCCGCCGCTCGGCGCGAAGGTCCAGCCTTCGCCCACGGTGCTCGTCATCTCGCCCGCGTAGTCGACGGTCACCGTGAAGGGCAGTCCGGGCAGGATCGGCAGCAGCGGGGTGACGGTGAGTTCGTGCTCGCCGTTGCGGTCGAAGGAGGCGGGCTGATGGTTGACCGAGACCATCCGCACCTCCGGCCCGGCGAAGTCGAGGTTGAACGCGCGCAAAGCCTGCGTCGCGACGGCGTCGATGCGGGCGGTGCCGGTGAGCTGATAGGTCGGCGGGTCGTAATCGATGGTGACGTCGTAGTGGCGCGCGTCGTAGCCGCCGTTGCCGTCCATGGGGTAGTAGGGATCGTCCAAGCCGGGGGCGCCGACGAACGGATCGGCGTTCGCGGGCCCGGCTGCCGTGAGCAGCAGGACGGCGACCGTGCCACACACCAAGCCGGACAACCTCATTCGACCACCGCCCCTTTCCACCACACCCCGAACTCCGGTACCGACGTACCGCGCACGTGGATGGTAGCCGGTTCAGTCCGCCGTGCCGCTGAGCGCCACCGACGCGCCGAGTCCGACGATCATCGCGCCGCCCGCGCCGCCGACGGCTTCGAGCCTACGCGGCGACTTGGCGAACCAGCTGCGGGCCGAGGCCGCCAGCAACGCCCACGCGCTGTCGGAGACCAGCGCGATGGCGAGGAACACCGACCCGAGGACGACGAACTGCCACGGCAGCGAACCGGAGGCCGGATCGACGAAATGCGGCAGCACGGCGGAGAAGAACACGATGCCCTTCGGGTTGGTCACCCCGACGATCACGCTCTGCCGGAAGACGCGTCCGTCGGCGACGGTGTCCGCGCTAGCGCCGAGCGCGTCGCGCAGCGCCTTGCGTTCCCGAATCGCCTGCACGCCCAGATAGACGAGGTACAGCGCGCCCGCGAACTTCACCACGGTGAGAGCCAACGATGACGCCGCGAGCAGCGTGCCGAGCCCGATCGCGACGAAGATCAGGCAGACCAGCACGCCGACGCAGTGGCCGACGGCCGAGATCAGCGCGGCCCGCCTGCCGAGGGCCAGCGCCCGTCCGACGGTGAACAACACGCCGGGACCGGGTATGACGACGATGAGAGTGGCTGCGGCCATGAACGCCACCAGGTTGGTCATGGGAACCATCGGGGCAGTCTAATTCGCGGCGCCGCCGACGCGGCGTGTCGCGCGAGACCCGCCGGGTCAGTTGCCGAGATCGTCCGGCAGCTGCTGCGGATCGAGCAGCAGGCGCTTGGCCGAGGTGCGGCGCACCTGCGCGGCGAGCGCGAGATTGTCGGTGAGCAGCCGCCATTCGACCTCGCTGATGGCGGCGCGCGCCCGCTCGATGACCCGGCCGTCCCTGGTCCCCCAGGCGATCGGCATGGCGCTCACCGACTGCCAGCGCTCCCCCACCTGGCGCGGTGCGCGGTCGGTGCGGATCGCGACCGAGGGCACCCGCTCGCCCGCCCGCTTCTGGTGGCCGGGCAGATCCCGCACCTTGCGGGTCACCAGTGCGTAGCGCGGATCGGTCGCTTCCGGTGTCGACACGTCGACGAGCGCGAGCAGCACGACCCCGGTCGGATAGGTCTCCGAGACCACGGCGGGCACGAGTTCACCGTCGGCGTAGAGGCGATCGATGCTGGACCGGTGCGGCGCCCACAGCGCCACCCACAGCGACGTCACCGTGCCGAGCGTGGAGGCGACCGCGAGCAGGTAGGACCACGGATGGCCCAGCCAGATCAGATAGGCCGTCACGGCGGCGGATACGACGGCCGCGGCGATCGCGACGACGCGCAACCGGCGCAGATCGGCGAACACTTCGTTCACCGCATGGGCATGCCTGCGGTCCACCGCGAATTCGAAGCGTCGCACGTTACTTTCCTAGCACACGTTGCGGAGGATTTGCCTCCGCTTATCCGATGGCAGGCCCGAGCAGGTCGTCGGCGTCCGTGATGCGGTAGGCGTAGCCCTGTTCGGCGAGAAAACGCTGGCGGTGCGCCGCGTATTCGGCGTCGAGGGTGTCGCGAGCGACCACCGAATAGAAGTGCGCCTGCCCGCCGTCCTGCTTCGGCCGCAACAACCTGCCCAGCCGCTGCGCCTCCTCCTGACGCGAACCGAAGGTACCCGAAACCTGCACCGCCACGGAGGCTTCCGGCAGATCGATGGAGAAGTTGGCGACCTTGCTCACCACGAGCACCGGAATCTCGCCGCGCCGGAACGCGTCGAAAAGTTCTTCGCGCTCTTTGGTTTTCGTGGAGCCCTGGATTACCGGCGCGTTCAGATCGGCGCCCAATTCGTCGAGCTGGTCGAGGTAGGCGCCGATCACCAGACTCGGCGCATCCTTGTGCTTGGCCAGAATCGATTCCACCACAGCGATTTTGGTGCGCGCGGTCGAACACAGCTTGTAGCGCTCCTCCGGCTCCGCGGTCGCGTAGGCCATGCGCTCGGCGTCGGTGAGCGTCACCCGCACCTCGATGCAGTCGGCCGGGGCGATCCAGCCCTGCGCCTCGATGTCCTTCCACGGCGCGTCGTAGCGCTTCGGGCCGATCAGCGAGAACACGTCGCCCTCGCGACCGTCCTCGCGCACCAGCGTGGCGGTGAGGCCGAGCCTGCGGCGCGACTGGAGGTCCGCGGTCATCCGGAAGACCGGCGCGGGCAGCAGGTGCACCTCGTCGTAGATGACCAGGCCCCAGTCGCGGCTGTCGAACAGTTCGAGGTGCTTGTACTCGCCCTTGGTGCGGCGGGTGATCACCTGGTAGGTCGCGATGGTGACCGGCCGGATCTCCTTGCGCTCGCCGGAGTATTCGCCGATCTCGTCCTCGGTCAGCGAGGTGCGGGCCAGCAGCTCGCGCCGCCACTGCCTGCCCGCGACGGTGTTGGTCACCAGGATCAGCGTGGTGGCCTTGGCCTTGGCCATCGCCGCCGCGCCGACCATCGTCTTGCCCGCACCGCACGGCAGCACGACCACGCCGGAGCCGCCCGCCCAGAACGAGTCCGCGGCCATCTGCTGGTAGTCGCGCAGATGCCAGTGGCCGCCGGTGTAATCGAGCTCGATGGCATGCGCCTCGCCGTCGACGTACCCGGCCAGGTCCTCGGCGGGCCAGCCGATCTTGAGCAGCATCTGCTTGATCCGGCCACGTTCGGACGGGTGCACCACCACGGTGTCGTCATCGATGCGCGCGCCGAGCATGGGGGCGATCTTCTTGTGCCGCAGTACCTCTTCGAGCACCGCGCGATCCAGGCTGACCAGCGTCAGGCCGTGCGCCGGATGCTTCACCAGTTGCAGCCTGCCGTACCGGGCCATCGTGTCGACGACATCGACCAGCAACGGCTGCGGGACCGCGTACCGGGAGAAGCTGACCAGAGCGTCGACCACCTGCTCGGCGTCGTGCCCGGCCGCGCGCGCGTTCCAGAGCGCCAGCGGCGTCACCCGGTAGGTGTGCACGTGCTCGGGCGCCCGTTCCAGTTCGGCGAAGGGCGCGATGGACTGGCGCGCCGCGTCGGCCAACTCGTGGTCGACCTCCAGCAGCAGCGTCTTGTCACTCTGAACGATCAGCGGACCGTCGGTCACAGTCTCTCCTCGTATCGGGCGGTGCGGACGTCGTTCGCCCGTGCGCGCCGGTTTCGGCGCTCATTCTCCCCTGGCCCACCGACAACCCGCAGGCTGCGGTGGGTGTGCGCAGCGGGGTCCGGCTCCGGAGATACCAGCGTAGGCCGCGTGCGTTTTGTTCCGTTGCGCTGGTCACGGTCGGGGTCCACCGGCCCCGAAGTGGACCGAGACGCGGCGCGGTCCGGTCGGCGACGATCGTGGACATGATCGAAACAGCGGCGATACTCGGCGTGGCGGCGGCCGCGCTCGGCATGGTGCTCACCCCGGGACCCAACATGATGTACCTGGTCTCCCGCACGGTATCGCAGGGGCGACGGGCCGGGCTGATCTCGTTGACCGGGGTGGCGGCCGGTTTCGGCGTCTATCTCACCGCCGCCGCCGCGGGCATCACCGCGGTGTTCGCGGTGGTGCCGGGACTGTACGTCGCGGTGAAGCTGGCGGGCGCGGCCTATCTGCTGTGGCTGGCGTGGCACGCGCTGCGGCCGGGCGGCGTCTCGGTGTTCACGCCCTCGGAGCTGCCCACCGACCGAGCGCGCAGGCTGTTCGCCATGGGCCTGGTCACCAACCTGCTCAACCCGAAGATCGCGATCATGTACCTCGCGCTGATCCCGCAGTTCGTCGTGCCCGAGCGCGGGCTGATCTGGCTGCAGAGCCTGTGCCTCGGCGCGGTGCAGATCGCCGTCGCGCTGACCGTGAACGGCCTCATCGTGCTCGCCGCGGGCATGATCTCCGGCTTCCTCACCGGGCGGCCACTGTGGCTGCGCGCCCAGCGGTACGTGATGGGCACCATGCTCGGGTCGATCGCGGTGCTGCTCGCCACCGACCGCGCCCGCCCGGCCCCGGCCTGACGGCGTCGCCGCCGCAACACCCTGGCGATCTCCCCCGCGTTCGCCCCAGTGACAGCTGGTCACCGGGGCGAACGCGGCGTCGGCGGAGGACCCGCCCGTCGCGTGCCCGCAATCGGCGTGCAAACCTGCTGGGCGGAGAAAGAGGAAAGGAGCGGTTTCATGATCGCCGGGTTGGACGTCATGGCCACGCAGCTCGATTCCGCCGTGAACGCCGCCCAGCGCATCGGTGAGCTGCTCGGGGTGATCTCGTTCGCGGCGTCGGGCGCGCTGCTGGCGATGCGCCGGAATCTCGACGTCTTCGGCATGGCGGTGCTGGCCTGTAGCACCGCGCTCGGCGGCGGCGTCATCCGCGACCTGCTCATCGGCCGCACCCCGCCCGCGGCCTTCACCGACCTCACCTACCTGTGCGCATCGCTGCTCACCGCGCTGGTGATCTTCTTCAAGCACCCTTCGCACCGGCTCACCCGCGGCCCGCTCGAGGTCTTCGACGCCATCGGGCTCGGATTGTTCTGCGTGACCGGCACGGCGGTCGCGTATGCCAGCGGGGTGGGCGCGCCGACGGCCGCGCTGCTCGGCATGGTCACCGCGATCGGCGGCGGCGTCATCCGCGACGTGCTCGGCGGCGAGGTGCCGCGGGTGCTGCGCCCGGACCAGGAGCTGTACGCCGTGCCAGCGCTGTTCGGCGCCGCCGCCACCGCGACGCTGCTGCACTTCGACGCCTACTGGACGTGGACCGGTCTGCTCGCGGCCTGCCTCGCCATCGGCTTCCGTATGCTCGCCCGCCGCTACGACTGGCGGGCGCCGCAGGCCCGCCGCAACACCGGCCGTCTCGATCGCACGGCGGACTGACGGACAACCGCGCCCGCGCCGACCTGGACCGCGGATGTCCAGGGGCCGAAGGAGACATGGCATCGCTCGCCGCCCGCCCGTAATCTCGAGAACGTGACGGCGACCGAGCTGCGACGGGACCTTCGATCCGAACGCGGCCGCCGGTCGACCTGGCTCGCCATCGAATTCGTGGCGCTGTACTTCGGACTGGTCGGTGGGTACGCCGCGATCGGCAGTCCGGGCAGCCCGATCCCGCTGCTGGTCGTGCTGGCCGTCGCCGCACACCTCTGGCTGCGACGCCGGGTACAGCCGGACAGCCTTCGGGAGCAACTCCGCACGCTGCGCGCCGTCTTGCCGTCGATGCTGGCCCTCTGGATCGCCGCGGCGATCGCCATCGGGCTGACGCTCGCGGTGTTCAGCCCCGAACGGCTGCTGTCGCTGCCGCGCACCGAACCGCTGCTGTGGGCGGTGGTGATGGTGTTCTATCCGCTGTTCTCGGTGTACCCGCAGGAGCTGATCTTCCGCAAGTTCCTGTTCCAGCGGTACGCACCGGCTTTCGGCGACGGGTGGGCGCTGATCGCCGCGAACGCCGCCGCGTTCGGATTCGCGCACATCATCTTCGGCAACTGGATCGCCGTGGCGCTGACCCTGGTCGGCGGCGTCCTCTTCGGCTACCGGTACCGGCGGACGGGTTCGCTGCTCGTGGTCTCGGTCGAGCACGCACTGTACGGCTGCCTCGCCTTCACCATCGGCCTCGGCGGGTTCCTGTACCACGGCGCGAGCTGATCCCGCCGCGGCCGGATCAGCTCAGCCGGTAGGTGAGTTGCGCGAACTGCCCCATCCGTTCGACGTCGACCAACCACATCCGATCGGCGAGGCAGCAGCGGCGCACCTTCGGTCAGCGTTTACCGCTCGCCGCGACGCCCGCGCGCAGCCGCCGCACGCCCTCGTCCAGCGTCTCGTCGCGCTTGCAGAAGGTGAACCGCACCAGGTGGTTCCACGCCGGCTTGTCGTCGGCGAAGACGCTCACGGGCACCGCGGCCACGCCGATCCGCCCGGGGATCTCGCGGCAGAACTCGAGACCGTCGGCGTGGCCGGTAGGCGTGAGATCGGCGCACACGAAATACCCTCCGCCACTGGCCTTCACGCCGAAGCCCGCGTCGGCCAGCGCCGCCGATAGCCGAAGGCGCTTGTCCGAGAGCGAATCTCGCAGCCGGGCGACCCAGTCGAGCTCGTTGGTCAGCGCGTGCGCGATGGCGGGCTGGAACGGGCCGCCGCCGACGAAGGACAGGAACTGCTTGGCGGCGAGCACGCCGTCGATCAGGTAGGCGGGGCCGCACGCCCAGCCGATCTTCCAGCCGGTGACGCTGAAAGTCTTTGCGGCGCTGGACACCACGACGGTCCGCTCGGCCATGCCCGGCAGCGTCGCCAGGCTGATGTGTTCGTTGCCGTCGTAGACGAGATGTTCGTAGACCTCGTCGGTGAGCACCAACAGGTCGTGCGCACAGGCGATCTCGGCGATCGCGGCGAGATCGGCCATGCCGAGCACGGTCCCGGTGGGATTGTGCGGCGAATTGACCACCAGCATCCTGGTGCGCGGGGTGATCGCGGCGCGCAGGCTGTCCAGATCGAGCACGAAACGATCCCCGTCGGCCACCAGCCGCGCCGTGCGCCGGTGCGCGCCCGCCAGCGCGACCGCCGCCGCGTAGGAGTCGTAGTAGGGCTCGATCAGCACCACCTCGTCGCCGGGCTCGACGAGTCCGAGCATGGCCGCGCTGATCGCCTCGGTCGCCCCGACGGTCACCAGCACCTCCCGCTCCGGGTCGTATTCGGTGCCGTAGCGGCGGGCGCGGTCGTCGGCGATGGCGCGGCGCAGCACCGTCATGCCGCGACCGGGCGGGTACTGGTTGACGCCGTCGGCGATGGCCTGCCTGGCCACCTCGAGCATGCCCGCGGGTCCGTCGGTGTCGGGGAAGCCCTGGCCGAGATTCACCGCCTCGTGCCGGACGGCGAGTTCGGTCATCTCGGCGAAAATCGTGGCGGCAAAGGGACGGAGGCGAGCGACGGTCGCGGGGCGTGCAGGCATACACCGGAGAGTAGCGGAGCGATCGCCATTGTTGCCATTAGATAGCGAACAGCTATGTTTCACATTCTTTTTGGTGCATCTACCTGCATGGTTGTGCGTTCTCCCACAGAGAGCTAGCCTCGCCGTGTTTTATCTCACAAGCCGCCGCACTACCGGCGGCATCTCGAAAGGGGCGCTCATGGCCTCGTATCTCGACCTCGTACTGCAGCCGGCCGCGTCGGAGGTCGCCGGATCCGTACTCGGTCTGATTCGCGAAGTAGCGCACAATCTGATCGCGGGCACCGGCGACTGGTTCACCGGATCGTCGACCGGCGACTGGTTCACCGGGTCCACCACCGGCAACGGCGGCACCGGATCGTCGACGGGCGACTGGTTCACCGGTTCGACGACTCCCTGACCCGTCCGGCCCCCGCCGGGTCGGACGATGAGGGTCCGGCCCGGCGGCTCAGGACAACCGCACGCCGGTCAGCTTGGCCGGATTCGCGTGATCGTAAGTGCCCCAGATCAATCCGTCGCGCACCGTGAACCCGACGACCCGCGCCGGATGCCAATCCTGTTCCTCGGTCTCCGAATCCAGATTCATCACCAGGCCCAATTGCCCGTTCACCGTGGCGAATTCGTAGCGCGTGGCGGCCTGCTCGGAATAGCCGATGCCGTGCTTGCGCACCAGCTCCAGCATGAAGCGGGCGATCCGCTCCGCGCCGCCGACGATCTTCACCACCGTGGAGGTGGTGCCGTTGGCGTCGCCGATCAGCACCGCGTCCGGGTGCAACGCCGTCGCGACCGCGTCGACCTCGTCCGTGGCCAGCGCCACGAGCAGACGCCGCACCGCGGCCTCGTGCTCGACGTCGGACACCGCTGTCGGCACGCCCGCGACGGCCTCGCGCGCCTGGACCGCCAGCTGGCTCGCGTCATCCGCGGAGACGCCGAGGACATCGGCGATCTCCTCGAACGGCACGGCCGCCCCGTCGTGCAGCACGAGCGCCACCCGCTGCGGCGGAGTCAGGGTCTCGAGCGCGACCATCACCGCCATGCGATATTCCTCGCCGCGCACCACCGATTCCAGCGAATCCGGCCTGCTCGACGGGGCGACGCCGGTGACGATGGGCTCCGGCAGCCATTGCCCCACATAGGTTTCCCGGCGCGTCGCGGCGGTGCGCAAGTGGTCCAAGCAGATTCGGCTCACCGTGGTCGTCAGCCAGACGCGCAGATCGTCGATCTCGGACTGGTGTGTCCCCGCCAGACGCAGCCAGCTCTCCTGCACCGCGTCCTCGGCGTCGCCGACGCTGCCCGTCAGCCGGTAGGCGACGGAAAGCAAATGCGCCCGATGTGATTCGAACAGGTCGGCGATAAGAGCGGAAACCATCGGGCCGATTCTACGGTCCGCCCGGCCGGGCGATCACCGCGGTATCCATCCGGTCATCCGATAACCGGATGCTCGCCCCGACCGGTCCGTGTCACGATGACCCGATGGAGATCCGCACGCTGTCCGACGGCGCGGTCTGGCTGTCACCGCCCACCGCGGCCGATACGGATGTCATCGTCGCGCACTGCCAGCACCCGTCCATCGGCCAGTGGACGACGATCCCGGTGCCCTACGGCCGGTCCGACGCGGAGCACTTCCTCGCCGACCTGGTCGGTCCCGGCTGGGCGGGACGCAGCCCGACCTGGGCGCTGCGCCCCGCGCCCGACGGGCCCGTCATCGGCATGATCGGCCTGGCCGAACAGGACGCGTCGGCCTGCGAGATCGGTTTCTGGCTGGCCCCCGAGCACCGCGGCCACGGCCACATGGCGCGCGCGGTGGCGCTGGTCTGCGAGTTCGGCTTCGCCGCCGACGGCATGGCGCTGGCCCGCATCAGCTGGCGCGCGTTCGTCGGCAACTACGCCTCGGCCGCCGCGGTACGCCGCAACGGCTTCCGCTACGAGGGACTGGCCAGGCTCGGTGTGCTGCACCGCGGCGTCCGGCGCGACGAATGGCGGGCGGCCCGCCTGCACAGCGACCCGCCGGGACCGGCCGACGACGCCTGGCCCGCCGAGTTCCTCGCGAGCGGGAGCACGGCCCGCCGTGGGTGACGCCCGGTTTCGCTGGTTCGCCGACGTCATGGAGCTGCGCGGCACGGACCGGGTACTGGAGATCGGCCCCGGTTCGAGCCCGTCGCTGGCACTGCTGGCCGAGCGGGTGACCCATGGGCGCGTCGTCGGCGTCGACCGCTCCGCGACGGCGATCGCCCGCGCGGCGCAACGGCTGGGAGCCGGACGCGGCGCGTCGACAGATCACGCCGAGCCGAGCGCGGACAACCCTGCCGAAGCCGGAGGCCGTGCGCCGACGGACCACGCCGCGCCGAGCGTGGACGAGCCATGTGCGCCTGCGGCGCAAGTGAATTCGGACCGCATCGGTCTCTTCCACGCCGACCTGGCCCGGCTGCGCCCGGAACAGTTGCTCGACACGTTCGGGGTCGATGGCTTCGACAAGATCCTGGCGGTCAACGTCAACGTGTTCTGGACGAAACGGCCGACCGCGGAGCTCGCCGTCATCGAGAAACTGCTGGTCTCCGGCGGCGGGCTGTACCTGTGCTACGGCTACGGCGGTCCGGATGGGGCGTCGACCTCACCGAAGCCGCCGCCGGGGCGCCTGGACGAGTACCTGACAGAGGCAGGCTTCACTGTTCGCACGCGCGCCTCCGGCGACCTGCTGTGCGTGCACGCCGCCCGCGACTAGTTCTCCCACACACCCTTCCCACGCCTCACAGACCGAATGGGCCCGTGAGGCGTCGAAAGAGTATGTGTCATCGGGCGCGGCGCTCGGCGACGGCGTCGGCCAGGCGGTCCAGCTGGGCCGCGGTGGTGGACCAGTCGATGCAGGCGTCGGTGATGGACTGGCCGTAGGTCAGATCGGCGGCGCGGCCGAGGGTGAGGTCCTGACGGCCCGCGACCAGGAAGCTCTCCAGCATGACGCCGACCACGCTGCGCTCGCCCGCGGCGACGCGTTCCGCGATGTCGGTGACCACGTCGACCTGCTTGTTGTGGTCCTTGTTGCTGTTGCCGTGGCTGGCGTCCACCACGATGCGCTGCGGCAGCCCGGCCTTCTCCAGGCGCAGGCACGCTTCGGAGACCGAGGCCACGTCGTAGTTCGGGCCGTTGCTGCCGCCGCGCAGGATCACGTGGCAGTCGGGGTTGCCGGTGGTGCGGATGAGCGCGGAGCGCCCGTCCAGGTCGGTGCCGGGGAAGACGTGGCTGGCCGCCGCGGCCCGCACGCCGTCCACGGCCACCTGCACGTCGCCGTCGGTGCCGTTCTTGATGCCGACCGGCATGGACAGCGCGCTGCTCAGCTGGCGGTGCACCTGGCTCGCCGCGGTGCGCGCGCCGATCGCGCCGTAGGAGACCAGATCCGCGATGTACTGCGGGGTGATCGGGTCGAGGAACTCGCAGGCCACCGGAAGACCGAGGGCGGTGATGTCGACGAGTACCTTGCGTCCGATGCCGAGACCGGTGTTGACGTCGAACGAGCCGTCCAGGTGCGGATCGTTGATGAGGCCCTTCCAGCCGAGGCTGGTGCGCGGCTTCTCGAAGTAGACCCGCATCACCACGTGCAGCCGGTCGTCGAGCTCGGCGGCCTTCTCGGCGAGCCGCCGCGCGTAGTCCAGCGCCGCCGCGGGATCGTGCACGGAGCACGGGCCGACGATCACCATGAGGCGGTCGTCGGCGCCGTCGAGCACGTTCACCGTGGCCTCGCGGCCCGCGCGGACGGTGTCGGCCAGCGGATCGGTGATCGGGTGCACCATGCGCACCTCGGCCGGTGAGCGCAGCGGGCTCACGGACAGGGTGCGCTGGTCATCGAGATCGAACAGCATCGCGGAGCGATTCGACGAGGGGCGGCGGTCGGGTGACGGGTGGGCGTGCCGCGCGTCGACGTCGGCTGCGGTTGTCATCTCTGTGGGTTCCTTTTCTCGAGGCCGACCCACGGACGTGAATACCGTCGAGCCGGTCCATCATCCGGCTCGGGGTGGAAGAAAGTCAGCGCACGTGGTTGCCGCAGACCGACCCACCCAGGGCCGGCTTGCTAAACCAGAAATACACGCGCTGCACGTCGGTCACTGTACCAGGCGCTGGCAGCCGGGTGACGCAAGGGCCAACTTCCAAGATCGTGGCGGCGTCGGCCGTCACATCGATGCCCGTCGGCTACCGCCCGTGGCGCCGGGAAACGATCAGCCCCACTGCCCCGGCTGGTAACTGCCCGCGGGCGTGCCCGCGATGACGTTCATCCGGTTGTAGGTGTTGATCAGCGCGACGAGCGAGATGAGCGCGGCGATCTGGTCCGTGTCGTAGTGCTTCTGGACCTGGGCCCAGGTCTCGTCGCTGACGCCGGTGTGCGCGTCGGCCAGCCGGGTGCCTTCCTCGGTGAGCGCCAGCGCGGCCCGCTCCGCGTCGGTGAACACGGTGGCGTCGCGCCACGCGGCCACCAGGTTCAGTCGCACCTGGTCCTCGCCCGCGTGCAGCGCGTCCTTGCTGTGCATGTCGGTGCAGAAGCCGCAGCCGTTGATCTGACTGGCCCGCAGCTTGACCAGCTCCTGGGTCGCGCGCGGGAGGGTGGACTGATCGACGACCAGCCCGGAGTTGCCGATGCGCTTGGTGAACTTCGCGCCGATCTCGGTGCCGTAGTAGTCGAAACGCGCTTCCATGATGTGCTCCTCGGGTTGTCGGATAGTCGCTCCGGCGGGGCCGGAGCGTCTTACACCGATATGACGACCCACCTCCGCGAGGTGTGACATCGCCCGTTGTGAGCCCGGTCACAGCGCCGGACGCACCGGGCAGGGCCGCGGGCGCTCGACGTCCGAGGGACGCGTCAGGAGAACGAGTAGGTGACGCCGGTGAGCTTCTCCGACAGCTCCCACAGACCGCTCGCGACGGCCTCGTCGCGGGACTGCTTGGTGGAACGCGAGGTGCCCGGGTAGCCGCGCATGCCCCCCAGCCCGGTGGGCCCGTAGAACGCGCCCGGCTCGATCGGGGTGACGGTGGCGGCGTAAAGCTCTGGCAGCGCGCCCATTTCGGCGCTCTGTGCGAACACCCGGTTGCCGATCGACATGAGCGGGTCGAGCAACGACTCGGTGTGCGACTGCAATTCGGTCGCGGCGTAGCCAGGGTGCGCGGCGACCGAGACCTTGGCGGAACCGGCGGCGGTGAGCCTGCGCTGCAGTTCGTAGGCGAACATCAGGTTGGCCAGCTTGGCCTGCCCGTAGGCGGCCCAGCGCTGGTATTTCCTGCGCTCCCAGTTTAGATCGTCGAGGTCGATCTTGCCGATGGCGTGCGCGCCGCTGGACACAGTGACCACGCGGTCCGAGATCTTGTCCAGCAGTAGGCCGGTCAGCGCGAAGTGGCCGAGATGATTGGTGCCGACCTGCATTTCGAAGCCGTCGGCGGTGCGGCCCTGCGGCACCGCCATCACGCCCGCGTTGTTGATCAGCACGTCGACGCGGTCCACCGATTCGGCGAACGCGCGCACCGAGGAGAGGTCGGCCAGATCGAGCTCGCGCACCGTGGCGCGGTCGCCGATCTCCGCGGCCACCCGCTCGCCCTTGCTCACATTGCGACAGGCCAGCACCACATCGGCGCCCGCTCCTGCCAGCGCACGCGCGGCGACCGCGCCGAGTCCGCTGTTCGCGCCGGTGACGATGAACGTCCGGCCGCTCTGGTCGGGAATGCTCGAGGTGTCCCAACGGGTCATGCGGCCGAGTCTAGTCCCGGCGCCTGTTCCCGTCGCCCCGATCGGAATCGGGGCGACGGAACCGGGCTCAGGCCTGCGCGAGGATCTCCTCGTCGGTCATGGCCGCGACCTCCAGGTACAGCCGGGCGACCTCGTCGAGCCGATCCGGCGTGCCCGCCTCGGTCTCCTTGGCGAGCAGCCGTTCGGCCAGACCCGCCACCGAACGGCCGACGAGGATGTCGGCGACCAGCGCGTGATCCACGTCGAGCCATTCGCGGACCCGGGCGATCGCGGTGGTCGCGAGCACCGAGTCGCCGCCGAGCCCGAAGAAGTCGTCGTGCACGCCGAGCCGCGACACGCCGAGCACCTCCGCGACGATCGCCGCGAGCGCCTCCTCCAGCGGCGTGCGCGGCGCGAGATCCGCGATGTCCTGCGCCGAGGGCTCCAGCAGCGCAATCACCGCGCGGCGGTCGAGCTTGCCGTTGTCGGTGAGCGGCATGTCGTCGAGCAGCTCGATGCGGGTCGGAATCATATAGCTGGGCAACAGATCCGAGATCGCGCCGACCAGATCCACGGTGCTGCCCGGATACCCGGCCACCGCGGCGACCAGTTTCGGCGCGCCCGTTCCGACCACGGCCGCGACCGCGTGCCGGACGCCGGGCGCGGTGCGCAGCGCGCTCTCCACCTCGCCGAGTTCCACGCGATAACCGCGGATCTGCACCTGATGGTCGGCGCGGCCGAGGAATTCGATGGTGCCGTCGGGCCAGTAGCGAGCCATGTCGCCGGTGCGGTACCAGCGGATGTCGTCGTGCGTCACGAACCGCTCGGCGGTGCGCTCGGGGTCGTTGCGATAGCCCGCGGCGACGTTCGCTCCGCCGACCCAGAATTCGCCGGGCACCCAGTCCGGGCAGTCGCGACCGGCCGAATTCACCACGCGGCAGCGCACATTACGCAGCGGCACGCCGAACGGCACCGTGGTCCAGTGCGCGGGCGGGTCGCTCACCTCGCAGATGGTGTTGTGGATGGACGTCTCGGTGGCGCCGCCCAGGCCGGAGAAGCGGCAGCCGGGCACCTGCGCGGCGAGCCTGCGGGCGAGATCGGCGCCCACCCAGTCGCCGCCGAGGGTCACCGCGCGCAGCGAGTCGCCCAGCCCGTCGCCGCCGATCTCGAGGATCATGTCGAGCATGCTCGGCACGCAGTTGAGGATGGTCACCCCGAAGTGCCGCAGCAGCTCCACCCAGGTGGTCGCCTCCTCGCGCTGGCGCGGGTTCAGCGCGACAACCGAGCCGCCCACCGAGAACATGCCGAAGATGTCGTAGACCGAGGCGTCGAACTCGAGCGCCGACAGGCCGAGCACTCGGTCGCCGGGTCCGACCTGGAACCATTCGTTCACGGCGTCGATGGTGTTCATCGGGCCGCTGTGCGGCAGGTCGACGCCTTTGGGCAGGCCGGTCGATCCCGAGGTGAACAGCACGTAGGCGATCGCGGAGGTATCCGGAATCACGGGCGCGGCAAGCGGATTCGGGTGCAGCTTGGCCTCGGAGACGGGCACGCAGACGATTTCGGGACGGCCCATGTCCGCCCCGTCGACGGTCAGCGCGGCCACCACCTCGCCGGTGCGCAGGATCTCGGCTCGCCTGCCGACGGGCTGATCGAAGCCGATCGGTACGTACGTCGCGCCCGCCGCGAGCACGCCGAGCACCGCGAGGATCTGATCCGGGCCCTTGGGCAGCTGGACGGCGACCGTATCGCCTTGCCGCACACCCTGATCCCGCAGCGCACCGGCGACGGCCAGCGCCTGCGCGGCCAGTTCGCCGTAGCTCCACCCGCCGTCGACGCCGTCGGTGCGCCACAGCACCGCGGGCGCGTCGGGCGTCGCCGCGGCGTGCTGGAAGAAGCCCTCGTGCAGGGCGCGGCCGGAGACCGGGCCGTCGGTCGCGTTCACCTGGGCCCGCACCGTGGCCTGCGCGAGCGGAAGCCGGACTGCCGCTTCGGCGCTCCACCCGGCCTCGCCCGCGCCGAGCCGCGCGATGGCGTCGGTGTAGCCGGCGAACATCGCATCGATCACGCCCGCCGGGAAGGCGGATTCGCGCACGTCCCAGTTCAGCAGCAGGCCGCCGCGCACCTCGGTTACTTGCGCGTCCAGCAGCACCTGCGGGCCCTGCGAGATGATCCAGATCGGTTCGCCGAAGGTCTCGGTCACCGCGTCGGCGAACAGTTCGCCGAGGTTGAGCGCGCTGGTGTAGACGATCGGCGCGAGGACAGGCTCGCCACGGTGACGACCGAGATCGCGTAGCACCTCGAGGCCGGAATAGGCGGTGTGCGCGCCGCTTTCGTGCATCGACCGCTGGAGCGCCCTGGCCCGGTCGGCGACGGTCATGTCCGCGCTGACGTCCACCTCGAGCATGATCGAGGAGGTGAAATCGCCGACCACGCGGTCGATGTCGGGGTGCACCGGCTCACGGTGGAACAGCGGCACGTTCAGCAGGAAGCGGCTCTGCGCGGACCAGCCGCCGATGGTCTCGGCGAACACCGCCGCCAGCGCCATGGCCGGGGTGATGCCCCGCGCGTGCGCGGCGTCCAGCAGCCGCTGCTTGGCCGCGGGCTCCAACCAGTGGTTGTAGCGGACCGTCCGGTGCGGGTCGACCCGCTCGCTGACCGGAATGGTCGGCAGCTCGGGCGAACCCGGGAGTTCCGGGAGTCGTTCCTGCCACCACTGCTTGTCGCGCTCCCGAGCCGCTTCGTCGATCCGACGTTCGGTGCGATAGCGGCGGTAGCTGTAGGTCTCGGCGGGCAGCGTGCCGCCGTGGTAGAGCTCGGCGAGGTCGGACACGAGCACGCGGTAGCTCATGGCGTCACCCGCGAGCATGTCGACGTCGAGGTGCAGGCGGCTGCGGCCGTCGGCGAGCAGGCTGAGGGTGATGTCGAGGACCTGCCCGTCCTCGATGGCGAGCCGCTGGTGGGTCTTGGCGTCGCGCAGGCGTTCCAGTTCGGCGTCGGCGGCGTCGGCGGATTCCGCGCGCAGGTCGACGACGGAGAACACCGGCCGGTCCGGCGCGGGCATGGTCTGCTGCGTGCCGTCGGGCAGCACTCGGGTGCGCAGCATCGGGTGCGCGGCCACCAGCGCGGCGACGGCGCGCTCCAGCCGCTCGGGATCGACTGCGGCTCCCTCGAATTCGACGTACAGGTGCGCGGCGACGCCGCCCAGATCCTGCTCGTCGGAACGGCCGATCCAGTACGCGTGCTGCATGGTCGCCAGCGGGAAGGGCTCGGACTCGTCGGCCGCGGCGGGCGCGATGTCGGCGGGCGCGGCCTCCGTGGGCGCGGCCTCCGTGGGCGCGGCCTCGGCGCCGAGCAGCCTGGACCATTCCGCGACGGTCGGCGTGGCGGCCAACTGGGCGAAGTTGACGTCGGCGCCGCGCTTGCGCCAACCGCCCGCCAGCTTCATGGTCCGAATCGAATCCAGGCCCAACTGGATCAGATCGTCCTCGTCGGCGATCGCGTCGATCTCGATGCCGAGTTGCCCGGCGATCGCGGCGCGGATCTCGTCCCGGCCGATCACCGCGTTCGCGGTGCTTCCCGCCCCGTCCCCCTGTCGCTGTGCTGGCTCCATGTGCCGCTGTCACTCCTTGGTCGCCGCCGAATCCGGCGGATCGAGACTGCTCGGCGCTAGCGTATCGCACTGAGATAGGGTTGCCTAACCTACATAAAGAGACCCTAATTACTCGATCCGACAACCCCACCCGTCCGGACCTTGTGAGGCAGACCGTGACCACCACATCCAGCACCCACCGCGAGGGCTACGTCCCCTTCCCCGCCGACGCGGCCGAGAACTACCGGGCCGCCGGTTACTGGACCGGCCGCGCGCTCGGCGACCTGCTGCGCGAGACCGCGCGCCGCGCGCCGGAGCGGGCCGCGCTGCTCACCGGCGACGGCGCTCGCAGCTACGCGCAGGTGGACGCCGACGCCGACCGGATGGCACACGGTCTGCTCGCGCTCGGCATCGCGCCGGGCGATCGGGTCGTCGTGCAGCTGCCCAACATGCCCGAGTTCCTGACGGTGCTGTTCGGCCTGCTGCGAGCGGGCATCATCCCGGTGCTGACGCTGCCCGCGCACCGCAGGGCCGAAATCGAGCACCTCACGGCGCTTTCCGAGGCGGTGGCCTACGTCGTCATCGACCGGCAGGGCGATTTCGACTACCGAGAACTCGCCGCCACCGTGCGCGAGTCCGTGCCCAGCCTGCGCCACGTCTTGGTGCTCGGCGAGCCGGGCGTGTTCACCGACCTGAATACTGTTCCGCGCGAGGGCGGCACACTGCCGGAGATCGACCCGAGCGACATCGCGCTCATGCTGGTGTCGGGCGGCACCACCGGTCTGCCGAAGCTCATCGCGCGCACGCACGACGATTACGTCTACAACGCGACCGCCAGCGCCGCGGTCTGCGAGCTCACTCCCGACGACGTCTATCTCGCGACTCTGCCAGCCGCGCACAACTTCCCGCTGGCCTGCCCGGGCATCCTGGGCACCGTCGGCGTCGGCGGCGCGGTCGCGTTCGTCACCGATCCCAGCCCCGAGAACGCCTTCGCCGCCATCGAGAAGCACCGGGTCACGGTCACCGCCGTGGTGCCGCCGCTGGCCCAGCTGTGGTGCGCGGCAACCGAATGGGAGGACGCCGATCTCGGCTCGCTGCGCCTGCTTCAGGTGGGCGGCGCGCGCCTGGCCGAGGTGAACGCCGTCGAGGTCACCCCCGCGCTCGGCGCCACCCTCCAGCAGGTCTTCGGCATGGCCGAGGGTCTGCTCAACTACACCCGGCTCGACGATCCTGCCGAGCTGCTGCACACCACGCAGGGCAGGCCGCTCTCCCCCGCCGACGAGGTGCGCGTGGTGGACGGCGAGGGCGACGACGTCGCGCCGGGCGAGGAGGGCGAGCTGCTCACCAAGGGCCCGTACACGATTCGCGGCTACTACCGCGCGCCCGAGCACAATGCCCGCGCCTTCACCCCGGACGGCTACTACCGCAGCGGCGACCTGGTCCGCCGCCTGCCCTCCGGTCACCTGGTGGTCTCCGGCCGGATCAAGGACGTGATCAACCGCGGCGGCGAGAACATCTCGTGCGACGAGCTCGAGGAGCACCTGCTCGCCCATCCCGCCGTCCGGCACGCCGCCGCCGTCGGACTGCCGGACGCGGCGCTCGGCGAAAAGGTCGGCGCGGTACTTGTCGTGGACGGCGCGATGCCGACGCTCACCGAGATCAAGACCTTCCTCACCGGCCGCGGCCTTGCCACCTACAAGCTGCCCGACGTGCTGCGGCAGGCCGACGCGCTGCCGATCACCGCGGTCGGCAAGATCGACAAGAAGGCTCTGCGCGTCCAATAGAAACGAACCGCTGCGGCGCATTCCAACGCGTCGCGGGGTATTCGACATGTCGCTCGTAACGCGTTCCGGCACCGACAGATACGCCGAAGGGCCGCCTACCGATCGGTGGGCGGCCCGTGTGCCGTTCGGCTCGGGCCTAGGCCTTGACGACGTACGGCGCGACGCTGCCGAGCTTTTCGCAGGTCTCCTCGAATTCCCGCTCGGGGCGCGACTGTCCGACGATGCCCGCGCCCGCGCGCAGCCAGGCGCCCTCGGTGGTCTGGTAGACCGCGCGCAACACCAGGGTGGCCTCCATCGCACCGGTCGGCGAGATGGTCACCACCGCACCGGAATACAGACCGCGCGGTGCGCCGTCGAGACGGAAGACCGAGTCGACGCCTTCGCGCTTGGGAATGCCGGACGCGGTAACGGACGGGAAGAGCACCTCGAGCGCGTCCCAGCTGGAGCGGTCGGCGGCCAGCCTGCCGCGCACGGTGGAGGCCAGGTGCTGCACGCTGCCGCGCTCGCGCACCGCCATGAAATCGGAGACCGCCGGGGTTCCCGGATCGGCGACCGCGCTGATCTCGGCGAACGAGGTCTGCACCGAGATCGCGTGCTCCACGATCTCTTTCGGATCGCTGATCAGGTCGGCGCGGGCCGCCATGTCGACCTCCGCGCCGAGGCCGAAGGCGCGGGTGCCCGCGAGCGGCTCAGTGGTGACCACGCGATCGTCGTCGACGGAGGCGACCAGCTCCGGGCTGAAGCCCGCGGCCTCGAGACCGCCGAGCCGCAGCAGGAAGGAGCGCGCCGGGGTGTTGTTCGCGCGGCCGAGCCGGTAGGTGGCGGGCACGTCGACCGCGAACGGCAGGTCGACCTTCCTGGACAGGATGACCTTCTGGTAACGGCCGGAACGGATTTCGTCGACCGCCTCGGCGACCCGGTCGCGGTAGCCGGTCGGGTCCACCCGGATGTCGGTGGGGTGCGGCTGCGGGAGTTCGCTGCCCTGAGCGTCGGCGATGAGATCGTGGATGTCACCGGTCTCGGTGGGCGTCGCGCCCGAGACGCGCACACCGGACTCGTCGACGCGGACCTCGATGCGCGGAATCATCAGGTGCGCCAGGGAGGCCCGCTCGTCCAAGTGCGCCGTCGCGTCCAGCGCCCACGCGCAGAACTCGAAGCCGATCCAGCCGTAGGCGCGCCTGCCGTCCAGCGGCAGCAGTCCGAGCGCCTCGTCCAGCGCCCGCGCAGGCGAGCCTTCCCAGCCGCTGATGGTGGTCTTCCCCGCCCAAGTGACGCGCAATTCCCGTGCGTCGAGTTCGATGCTGCCGATCGGGTCGGCCGCGAACACCCACTCTCCCGGACGCTCGTACATCACGTACTCGCCGAACTGATCCGCCGCCGCCAGCCGGGACATCGCTGCCGCCGGATCGGTCACATACTCAACGCGCAAGCGCTCGTCCGTGGTCGACAACGATCCTCCAAAGGTTACCCTGACCTAACTTCGAGAGGTAAGGTTAGCATTACCTGGCCGCCGCGCAGGTGTGCCCGCGGCCACACAGCACGCGCCCCGGCAAACGCCAAGAGCGACACCGGTTGTCCCGCCTGCACCGCGCGCAGAGCTCCCTCCGCGCCGCCGAAGTTCCAGCCCTCGCGCATACCGAATCGAACTCGCCGCGCGGAGTTCCTGCGCACAGCGATGCGAAAGGCTTGAATGAAGGAAGCGTCACCTGCGGAGGGAAGAACATCGATGATCGAGCACCGCGGCGGCTCGCCGACGAAGTCAGCTACCGCGCCCCGGTCGGTGGTGGCACTGGTGGACGCCACCTCCGGGGTGGAGCGCAAACTGGTCGGCGCCTGGCTCGGCGACGGCGGCATCGCCAAGGAGATCGGCACCGACGCGCCGATCACCCAGCTCGACCTGGACGCGGGCGCGATCGCGGGCAGGCTGATCGGGCGCCGCGACGATCCGCTGGTCGTCCCGATCCGGGTGCTGTGGCTGCCGCCGGAGCGCGACGGCGTGCGCCGGATGACCTTCGCCGATGTGGCGATGCTGACCAATCCCCGCAAACCGCACCGCCTCGCCCAGCGCAAACTGGTGCACCAGTCGCCCGACCGCTACGTCATCCTGACCGGGCAGCCCGCCCTGCTGAGCGAGCTGCGCGCCAACAACCCCGAGGCCTCGGCACTGCACGCGGCGGGAACGGCCGAACCGTTCGCGCGCGCCATTCTGCGCGCCGCGGTCGTCGCGCTGGAGCGCGCGGAGCGCTCGATCATCGGCGACCGCTACAAGGTGCCGAGGCTGGTGGCCGAAGAGATCCTGGATTCACCGGATTTCCTGCGCAGGCTCGAGCTGATCGCCGACCAGATCGGCGCCGACCCCCAGGAGGTGTACCGCCGCGCGGAGAAGGCGCTCAACGAACTGGTCGCCGCGCAGAGCAGGCTGGTCTCGGATCTGTTCACCCAGGCCATGCGCCCGGTGCACGCCTCGACGTGGAAGGTCGACACCGAGGAGTCCGGGCTGACCGCGCTGCGCGCGCTCAATCGCCGGTACCCGCTGGTGTTCCTGCCCTCGCACCGCTCCTATGTGGACGCGTTCGTGCTCGGCGACGTGCTGGCCCGCAACGACTTTCCGCCCAATCACGTGATCGGCGGCGCCAATCTGCGGTTCTGGCCGCTCGGTCCGATCGCGCGGCGCACCGGCACCGTGTTCATCCGGCGCAGCTTCGGCGACGACGAGGTCTACAAGGCGGTCGTCGAGGAGTACTTCGCCTACCTGGTGGCCAAGCGCTTCAACCTGGAGTGGTACTTCGAGGGCGGTCGCACCCGCACCGGCAAGCTGCGTCCGCCGCGCTACGGTCTGCTCAACTACCTCGCCGCGGCGGTGCGCGCCGACCGCGTCGACGACGTGATGCTGGTGCCGGTCTCGATCACCTACGAGCGGCTCAACGAGCTCGGCGCCATCGCCACCGAACAGTCGGGCGGGACGAAGAAGCCCGAGGGGCTGACCTGGATGGCGCGCTACATCCGCAGCCAGCAGCACTCGGCGGGCCGCGTCTACGTGCGCTTCGGCGCGCCGCTCTCGGCGCGCGACCGGCTGGCCGCGCACGGCGACCCGCTCACCCCGCCGCGCATCTCGATTCCCCTGCACCACACCGATTCCGCCGCCGAGCCGATCACCGACGCCGATCCGGAGACCACCGAGCGCGAGCGAAAGGCGGTGCAGCGCCTAGCCTTCGAGATCGCCGTCGGGATCAACACGGTCACCCCGATCACCGTCAACGCGTTGGCCACGCTGGCCCTGCTCGGCGTCGACGAGCGCGCGCTCACCCTCGGCGAGGTGCGCACCCTGCTCGCGCCGGTGCTCGGCTATATCGAGAAGCGCGGGCTGCCCAGCGGCGAACTCGACGCGTTGCGCGACGAGCAGAGTCTGGCCGTTGTGCTGGAACAGCTTTCGCTCGCCAAGGTGGTCACCGTCTATCGCGGCGGCTTGGAGCCGGTGTATTCGATCGAGAGCGGCGCGCACCTGGAGGCGGCTTTTTACCGCAACAGCGCCGTGCACTGGTTCGTGAACCGGGCGATCCTGGAACTGTCGATCCTGGCCGCGGTGGATTCGGATGCGCCCGATCAGCTCAGCACCGGCTGGGACGAAGCCTTCCGGCTGCGCGATCTGCTGAAATTCGAGTTCTTCTTCCCGGACCGCGCGGAGTTCACCACCCAGATCACCGCCGAAGTGCTACTCGTCGACCCGGATTGGCACGCGCGCAGCCGCAAGGACACCCTCGGCACCGACATTCTGGGCAAGCTCACCGCGTCCGGATTCATGATGGCCCACCGCGTGCTTCGCTCGTTCTTCGACGCGCAACTGGTGGTCGCCGAGCGGCTTGCCGCACGGGACCCCGGTCTCGCCATCGACCGCAAGGAATTCCTCGACGAATGCGTGTCGGTGGGTAAGCAGATGCTGCTCCAGCAGCGGCTGCACAGCCCGGAATCGGTGTCCACCGAGTTGTTCGGCAGCGCGTTGAAACTGGCCGACAACCACGGGCTGCTCGCGCCGGTGGCAGGCACCTCGGCCAAGGACCGCGCGGAAGCGACCGCGCGTCGCACCGAATTCGCCGAGCGCCTGCGCGATATCGGGGCGCGGATCGCTCAGGCGGCGGCGCTCGACCCGTCCAATATTCCGGGGGCGGCGCGATGAGCCAGGCCGCCACACCGCGCCCGACCGCCGAAAGCGCCCAGACGGATTCACCCGCCGACCTACGGACGCTGCTGTCTGCCATCCGATCCGGGCCGCAGGGTCCGGAGATCGCCGCGGTCTTCGACTTCGGCGGCGCCGTCGTCGACGGTTTCGCCCGCCCGCCGCTGTATCGCAGAGCACTGCGTGGCCGCGGCTCCGGAAGTCTTTCCGCGACGCTGCTCGGCGGCATCCGCAACGGGCTCACCGACGGCGAGTACAGCCGCTTCCTCCAGCAGGCCTCGTACGCGCTGGCCGGACGGACCGAGGACGAACTCGACGAACTCGGCGAGCGGCTGTTCCGCCGCGCCATCTACGGCCACCTGTTTCCCGAGGCGTGGCAACTGATCCGGACGCACGAGGCGGCCGGGCACACCGTGGTGCTGACCAGTTCGCTGACGCGGTTCCAGGTGGCGCCCGCCGCCGCGGCGCTCGGGGTCGCGCACGTCCTGTGCACGGCGATGGCCACCAGCGACGGCGTGCTCAGCGGCTACGCCGAGGGCAAGACCCTGTGGCGGCACGGCAAAGCCGACGCGGTGCGCTCGTTCGCCGCGGCCAACGGCATCGATCTGAGCCGCAGTTACGCCTACTCCGACGGGGTCGCCGACGTGCCGTTGCTCGCGCTGGTCGGCCATCCCGTCGCGGTGAACCCGGAACGCAAACTCGCCGCGATGGCGACCGGCAACGCCTGGCCGTCCGTGGCATTCCGGCCGCGCCGGGCGCCGCGGCCGCGGGACTACCTGCGCACGATTGCGGGTTTCGCCGCACTGGTCGGCGGCGCGGTGTTCGGCGTGCTCGCCAAGGCGTACACCGGACAGCGCAGGAAGATGGCCGACGCACTCATGGCCTACGGCACCGGTGCGACGCTGCGGGCGCTCGGCGTGCGCATCCGGGTCACCGGCGCCGAGCACGCACGCTCGCCCCGCCCCGCCGTCTTCCTCTTCAACCACCAGAGTCAGTTCGACGTGATCATCGTGCCGAACGTGCTCGGCGGCGCGGTCACCGGCATCGGCAAGAAGGAGCTGACCCGCAACCCGCTCTTCGGCCCGCTGATGCGGTTCGTCGGCGTGACCTTCATCGACCGCTCGGACACCCACCGCGCCAAGGCGACCTTGGCACCCGTCGTCGAGACGCTACGCGGCGGGCTGTCGATCGCGGTCTCGCCGGAGGGAACCCGTTCGTACACACCGGAAGTCGGCCCTTTCAAGAAGGGCGCCTTCCACATCGCCCACCAGGCGGGCGTGCCGGTGATCCCGGTGGTGATTCGCAACGCGGGCGAAATCTCCTGGCGCAATTCGATGATCGCGCGCCGCGGCACGGTGGACGTCGCGATCCTCGCTCCCATCGACGTGCGCGACTGGGACCCCGCCGCGATGAGCGAGCAGGTCGAGGGGGTTCGCGAGCTCTATCTCGAGACGCTGCTGAACTGGCCGGACGACGCGGTGAGTGAGGTGGAACACACTGCGCGCCACACCGATTGACCTCAACGTTTCTCGAGGTTTCAAGATGGGTCTCACAGCGAAATCACAGCTTCACCTCAGGAGACCGTCATGTCCGTCGCGCACGCCACTCCCGCACGCACCGCCGTCCAGATCCCCGCACTGAACCGCCCCGTCGCCGTCCTGGGCGCGGCGGCCGCGGCCGTGCTGGTCAATCTCGTCGTCTGGCTGATCGGCGCCGCAGCGGGCGGCTCCTTCATCCTGGTCGACGGCACGAAGACCCAGGACGTGGCGCCCGGCGGCGTCGTCGTCATGTCGGCCGTGCCACTGCTGATCGGACTGACTGCCGCCGCGCTGCTGTCCTACCGCTGGGTCGGCGTGCTGCGGGTGGCTGCGGCGGTCGGCTCGGTGCTGACGCTCGCCACCATCGCGGGCACCGTAGCCGCCGCCTTCGACACCGCGTCCACCGTGGCACTGGCGATCATGCACGTGATGCTGGTGCCGGTCATCGTGGTGAGCATGGAGGGTCTGCGCAAGCACCTGACCGAGCGGTGAGCACGCCCGAACCGATCCCCGAACGCACCAGAGCCCCGCTTCCGTCTCACGGATGCGGGGCTCTGTTGTCTGCGGTGGCCCGAGGTCGTCCGCGGTGCTGGGGTCGTCCGCGATGCTGGGGCCGTGCGGTCAGACCGAGCGGCCGAACAGCAGCTTCCACGGCATCAGCGCCGATTCCAGCTGCACCTTCAGGCTCATCTTCGAGGCGCCCAGGGTGCGCTCCTCGAACCGGATCGGCACCTCGGCGATCGCGACGCCCTGCTTGACCGTGCGGTAGTTCATCTCGACCTGGAACGAGTAGCCGTTGCTGCGGATCGAGGCCACATCGATGGCGCGCAGCGTGTCGGCCTGCCACGCCTTGAAGCCCGCGGTGGCGTCCTTCACGCCGAGGCGCAGGATCAGGTTCACGTAGAAGTTCGCCCAGGCCGAGAGGGCCTTGCGGTACCACTTCCACTCCTCGGCGGTGGAACCACCCGGCACGTACCGGGAGCCGAGCACGACGCCCGCGTCGGTGTCGCGCAGCTTCTCCAGCATCGCCGGAATCACCTCGGCCGGGTGCGAGAGGTCGGCGTCCATCTGGATCACCACGTCGGCGCCCTCGTCCAGCGCCCGGGTGATGCCCGCCACGTAGGCGCGACCGAGGCCGTCCTTCTCGGTGCGGTGCAGCACGCCGACCACGTTGGGCAGCTCGGCAGCCAGCTTGTCGGCGACCTCCCCGGTGCCGTCCGGCGAATTGTCGTCGACGACGAGGACGTGCAGGTCGGGCACCGGCAGTGCCGTCAGCCGCTCCACCGCAACCGGCAGATTCTCCCGCTCGTTGTAGGTCGGCACAACAACGGTAACCCTCAAGGGTCGCCCTCCCTGCTCACCTGGTCCAGCCCGCAGCCCACGCTGGACCCGAGCACTCGTTAGATCTGAAGATTCTGAGAAACCGTACTTGATAGACCTGATGGACACCTGAGCGGCTGCTTGCGGAGAGCAGGGCAGCGTGCGCCGCGGCCCGGACCAAGATCAAGTCACGGACCTGCGGCGACGGCGTGGACGCGAGCGGACCCGCCCGCCTTCGCGAACGAAATCGGTTCTCGCGCAGGAGGGGTGTCAGTCGCCGTCGCGCCAGGATCGGTCGCGCGCGTCCTCGCGTTCGTTGCGCGCGCGCACGATTTCCAGCGCGCGTTCGGCCGTGGCCTGGTCCGGGTATGGGCCCATCCGGTCCCGGAACCAGCACTGGCGCCCCTTCTCGGCACGCTGGTGCTTCAAGCAGTAGTACCACCGTTCAGCCATGCCCCCAGCATCCCATTTCGCCGACCACCCGGTCCGCATTTCGCCGAGCGGGACGGGGGATCGGAGGTCGGCGTCATTCTGCGGACCTGGCCGGCACCGCCCGTAGCGAGCAGGCGCCGGAATTCAGCGCCGCTTCTCGGGGGCGGGCGACCGAGGCTCGGGCCGTTCGACCGCTTCCGCGCGATCGAGAACATCGACGTCCACGGCGGAACGGCGCAACCCGTCTTGCGCCGCCTCGACCACGATTGCCGACGAGTCGGCGCTGAGCGCGAGCAGATGGGTGACGGCCTCGACGTCACCGATGCGCCCCAACGCCAGAGCGACCTGCCTGCGCACCATCTCGTCCTTGTCCCCCGCCGCCCGGGCGAGAGTGGCGGTCGCCTCCCGCGCTCCGATCCGGCCCGTCGCGTTCGCCGCGAGCGCGCGCGTCGCCGCGACCTCCGCGCGATCGACCATGATCTCGCCGAGCCGGGGAATCGCGCTGATCACGCCCAGCTGTCCGAGTGTCGCGATCACTCGGTCGCGCAGTGCGGGGCGCCGTCCGATCGCCGGGTCATCGATCATCCTGACCAGCAGCCCGGCCGTCTCGGGACCGAGGACCGCCCAGGCGTCGGCGTCCGGTGGTTCCCGCCGCAACAGCAAGTGCTCGACGCGCAACCGGAGGTCGGCAGGCGAATCCGTTTCGCCCGCTGTCCAATTCCCCTCGGGGGCCACGTCCGCGGCTCGGGGCGGCATCGGCTCGTCGTAGACGCCTTCCGCCGATCCGTCGTCCGGTTCCGAGGGCACCGGGCGATTCGATGGAAAATCACGCTTGTCCATGATGAGTCTCCCTACGGGGTTACCGAGCGCACCAGGCCGTGCTTGCGCATCCGGTTGATCTGACAGCCGGTGATCACGTGACTGTCGGCATGCGACGACGAGAAGATGAAGTTGTCGTCGATATCCGGCGAGGCGGGATCGGTATCGGCACACCCGTCTTCCTCGTCGGCGTGCTCGAGGCCCAGGTAATGCCCGGACTCGTGGGCGAAAGTCTGGCCGAGATTCACGGTGTCGCCGTCCCTGCGCAAGACCAGCCCGCTGCCGTCGCCTTCCTTGTCGACGGGACCGTCCACGGGCGAACTCCCGAACGCGCCGTCCCAGCGACCCTCGACGAAGAACACGTCCAGGTACCAGTTGTCCACGGTGTACTTGCTGCGCAGCTGGTTGATCTCGTCTTGATTGTCGATGAAGCGGAAACGCGCCTTGTCGGCTTCCATCTCCGGCGTGCCCTCGATCCGGTAGAGCTCGACGCCGTGCACGGTCATATCGCGGGACCGGAAGATTCCCGACGCTACCTCGCCGGCCGCCCGCCGGTATTCGTTGCGCTCGTTCGCCGTGAAATCGCCGACCCTGATGATGTTGTAGCCGAGGGTGCGCATCGTCCGCCACACCTGCGAGCGGGTGGGCGTGAAGCCGGATCCGCTCATGCTGTAGGTGTAGGTCAGATCGCCCTTCGCGTGGAAGACGCCGAACGCGGCGCTGCCTTCCTCGTGATAGGTGTGCCAGCTGCCGTACACCGTCGAGCGCGCCGGTATCACGATGTTGCCGGACAGGTTGAAGGTGAACGTGCCGATCTCGGTCCCCGCGTCGGTCATCCGGACGGTGACGGCTCGGCCGAGGTCGACCGCGCGGTCCTCGCCGTTCACCCAGCGGACGTCGGCGTAGCAGTACCAGCGGCGCTGACCGAAGTCGAACTTCGGCGCGCCCGCGGCCCCGGATTGGGTGAAGTGGGTTGGCGTGACGAAGATCTGGACGGGGTTCCTGGTGAACACGTCGAAGGTCGTCACGTACTCGTGCACGCCGCCGTCGGCATCCCTCAGCTTCGCGTAGACGTGCAACTCGCCCGACTCCCCCGAGACGATGTCGCCGACCGTGATGGCTCCGCGTTCGATGTCCTCCGCCGTGAGCCGGAAGTGCGCGCGTCGCATCGCCCCGGAGGGGAACAAGAAGTCGATCGAGAGGATCGCGGGCGCCACGACGCCGACGCGGAACCGGACATCCACGGTGAATCCCTCGTCGACGTACCCGTGCGCCGGGCCTTCGATGCCGACGATCATCGGGCGGATCAGGGTGACCCCGTATGCCACCTGCTCGAGCTCCCGCAGACGCTGCGCCGAGATCAGCCCCGCGTGGAACAGATCGGCAGGCGTCTGCACCGTCCGTTCCACACGCCACCGAGCGATCCTGCCTGCCAACGCCTTTCCGATCGCCGGTTGATCACCGAGTTCACGGACGGTCGCCCGATTCAGGTCGATCGGCGCGGGCACATCCAGTCCGAGGCGACGCCGCGATGCCGCTAGTTCCGACTTCCGCGCGACGCGTCCGGCTCCCCTGTCGTGGGCCATATCCACACCTCCGGGATCAGTTCCGACCCGCCGCCGACCGGTTCGGTCGACGGCGGGGCTTCGATGTGATCCTCAAGGTAGGCAGGCGGCAGTCCGCGCGAACGAGTAGTCGGCCACCCGACTTCCCGAGCCATACCGCGCCCCGGGCAGGTACAGGAACGGTCCATTCACCGCGCTGGCCGAACAGATTGCGGGACGCGACCGTCCCGCCGGTCGGGGCTCAATCCTTCGGTAGGCCAACGGCGAAGCCGTAGGCGATGACGACACAGCTGACAACGGCCAAGACGGCGATACTCCACACGAACCAGACATTACGGACGGCGATGGTCCGCGAGGAGACCTCTGTCACACTCCGGCCAGTACCCGTATGCGCCAAACGAAAAATCCCCCCACCGGGACCGGCGAGGGGATTGTGGTGGCCAGGGCCGGGATCGAACCGGCGACCTTCCGCTTTTCAGGCGGACGCTCGTACCAACTGAGCTACCTGGCCGCAGGCACCCGTTCCGAATGCCGATGCGAAGCGCCGGATTGCTCCGGCGCTGACTTGCGACCCTGACGGGACTCGAACCCGCGACCTCCGCCGTGACAGGGCGGCGCGCTAACCAACTGCGCCACAGGGCCTTGCTCTGCTTCCAACGGTCCGAAGACCGTACCCCCTACGGGATTCGAACCCGCGCTACCGCCTTGAAAGGGCGGCGTCCTAGGCCGCTAGACGAAGGGGGCTCGTCCCGGATTCCTCCGGACCGGCTTTCAACGGGTGTCCGTTGGGAGCTCGCATAGCTTATGACAGTATCGCCGCGATTCCCAAATCAGCTGGTCAGAGGCCCAGACCGAGCTCTTCCAGCCGTGCCGACGCACGCCAGCCGTCGACACGGAACGCGGCGCCCCACTCCGGGGTGGACATCGACTCGACCACCACCTCGAGCACCTCCTGGAAGCGCGAGCGCAGATCGGTCGCGCCGCCGAGGAGGTCGAGCATGTAGCGCTGCCCCGCCAGGCCGGCGGCCAGTGTCCTGGTGAACCGGTCCGGGTCGGCGTCGGGGCGCAGCTGCCCGTGCTCGATGGCGCGCACGGCAAGCACCCTTGTCGCGCGGCCGAGGATGCGACCGCCGCCGGATTTCACGTCGCGGTAGAAGTCCGGCTCGATGATCAAGCGGTACTCCGCCTGCACGATGATGTCGTGCTCCAGCCGCAGCGCCATCTCGTCGATCATCCCGTGCAGGGTGTCCAGCGGACCGAGATCCGTTCGGGCGAGCCAGCGCTCGGCCGAGGACCGATACCGCTCCACCGCCGTTTCCAGTACCGCGCGGGCCAGATCTTCCTTTGAATCGAAATGGAAGTACATCGCCCCCTTGGTCGCGCGCGAACCTTCCAATATGCGGTTGAGCGATGCAGCGGCATAGCCGCTCTTCCCGAACTCAACGGCGGCGGACCTGATAATCGCCGCACGTGTCCGGCGGGCCCGCTCTTGCTGCCGTGCCATGCTCGAAACGCCTCCGAAGCCTACTCGCCGCCAATCGGTGCCCCCCATAGGAACGAACCCTTGGCGCGAAGTTATGAGTTTTATCAATACTTCAAACCGGGTTTTCGCCCAGTTTCAAACTTTCGGTACGAAAACTTGCGAAAAACCTGAAACACACCAGCTGGTATAGTTTGCCTGCCTGGGTGCGCCGCAGGGGGTGCGCACCCGGGCAAACATCGTCTTGGATCAGCCTCCTGCGGCATCGACTCCTTGTTCGCCACGATCGGCCGTACCGGTCGCGACACGTTCGAGCACAACAACGATAAGCCGAATTCCAGTTCGCCGGGTGTGGCGGCGATTCTTCCGGAATTCACCAAGGCGTCACCGTACCCGGAATCGCGTTCCGACACGCGGCAAACCGAAGAGTCAGGTAGCCGCCGAGTTCGGATATCTGTTACAGCAAACATCTCGCAATCAGAATCGGGCGCTTGCCGGATTTCCGAATTCGCCAGCGTGCCAGCGCCGTTCACCCGAGCCGACCGGCAGGCTCGACGGCGGCCCGCCCGCCACGCGACCATCGCCCACGCCGCCCGCGTGCTCCCCCGAGCTTCGGTCTCCCACCCTCTGCAAATCCAAAGTCCCTGGAAGCCAACATGATTGGATGATATCCAGTTCCGGGAGGAATGAACAAAGCTGGGTGCCAAATGTTTACCGGCACCATCGCATCGCGCGCTTCCCTTGTTACCGCACCCGGGGGCGCGCGTCGAACCATGCCGCGCGCGCGCCCGCCACCCGCCGAACCCCGCCACTCCCGACACCGCGCCGCCCGGCTTGGGGGAAACGGACACCGCGCACTACACTTGCCCTTCGCGCCCCTATAGCTCAGTTGGTAGAGCTACGGACTTTTAATCCGCAGGTCGTAGGTTCGAGCCCTACTGGGGGCACATCGCCGCAGGCGCCCGGACGTGTTCCGGGCGCCTGCGGCGTTTCCGGGGTACGTGCGGAGCGGACGGCTTCCTTCGCCTAATTGCGCGCCAATGTTCCGGATTGCCCCCGGATCATCGCGAGGTTCGGCGGCGACGAGGCGATCGCGGTCCGTTCGGGCCTGTGCGGCGTTCTGCGGCGAAATGGCAGATCCGGAGCGAGCGAGAACCCCGGTCGGCACGATCGGTTGGCACGATTGCGGACCCGATCCAAAGCAGCGGCTGCCCATTCTCGCCCCGTTCGTCTGGGCGTCTCGCCCAGCCGTGTCGACGTCCTCGGCTGAGCAGATGCGTGGCGGCACAGGCGCGCTCGTGTCGGAAGCGCGAGGTTGGTGGTCGGGCGGCAGCGCGATCGACGGCACCCCGGGCGATCCGTTCCGGCGGCAGCCGCGTGATCGGAGAGGCGCTTGTCGAGAATGTTCGCGACCCGCTGGCCGGAGACGCGGGCGACCAGCTGGCCAATGGACACGGGCGACCAGCCTGCACACGGGCAATCAGGTGGCCCGAGACACAGGTGACGCACCGGTCGGAAACATGGACGACCCGCTGGTCGGGAACGTAGGCGACACATCGCCGATCGGCTCGGCAGGCCCGCTCGACGGGCAACCGCAGAGCGGCGTACCAAGATCGCGGCCACCGCGAGCTAACGCCTGCGGTCCCGCGGCGATAGACAAGTCGCTGCGAGCGGACGTGCCTCCCGTCACCGGACGCCAAGCTCGACGCGGCTTACACTCGGATGGTGCGCCGAGCGTCGACGTTGACGTATGAAGTGCATCACCAGGCATCGATTGTCAGCTGTATGCGTTTCGCATCACACCTACGGTGCCGTAAGGTATGGCCGCATCAGCACGGTCCACCCGGGGACGACCTGCAAGCGTGCACGCACTCAATGAAGGGCTATTACATGGCAAGGGATCTGACTCAACTCGAGCTGCTCACGGAGTTGGAGCCGGTTGCCGAACAAAACGTCAACCGGCACCTCTCCCTGGCAAAGGAATGGCATCCGCACGACTACGTCCCGTGGGATGAGGGCCGCAACTTCGCGGCACTCGGCGGTGTCGACTGGGACCCGGAGCAGTCCCGGTTGAACGAGGTCGCCAAGGCGGCCATGATCACGAACCTGCTCACCGAGGACAACCTCCCCTCCTACCACCGCGAGATCGCCGAGAACTTCTCACAGGACGGCGCGTGGGGTACCTGGGTGGGCCGCTGGACCGCCGAGGAGAACCGGCACGGCATCGTGATGCGTGACTACCTGGTGGTCACCCGCGGCGTGGATCCGGTCGCCCTCGAAGAGGCGCGCATGGTCCACATGACCAACGGCTTCGCCTCCCCCACCGAGGCCGACGCGGGCTTCCTGCACTCGGTGGCCTACGTGACGTTCCAGGAACTCGCCACGCGTGTGTCGCACCGCAACACCGGCAAGGTCTGCGACGACCCGATCGCCGACCGCATGCTGCAGCGCGTCGCCGCCGACGAGAACCTGCACATGATCTTCTACCGCAACATGTGCGGTGCGGCCTTGGACCTGGCCCCCGACCAGGCCATCGAGGCCATCACGCTGATCCTGGAGAACTTCCAGATGCCCGGCGCAGGCATGCCCAACTTCCGCCGCAACGGCGTGCTGATGGCCAAGCACGGCATCTACGACCTGCGCCAGCACCTCGAAGAGGTCGTGCAGCCGGTGCTGAAGAAGTGGAGCATCTTCGAGCGCGACGATTTCACCGCGCGCGGCGAGGAAGTGCGCGAGCGGCTCGGCAACTTCCTGGAGAAGCTGAGCAAGGACGTCGACAAGTTCGAAGAGCAGCGCGACCGTATGCTCGCCCGCGAAGCCAAGAAGCGCGAACTCGCGGGCTCCGCCGCGATCTGATCGCAGACCGAAAAGCAAGCGCCGCCGCCGGAATCATTCCGGCGGCGGCGTCCTTTTATCGAGACCCTATTCAGTTCAACGGCAATGCGCCGTCGGTTCCGCCGACATCGGTGATCTTCCAGCCGGAGTTCTCGTCCAACGTGACGTTGTAAGTGACCGTGGTTTGCGCGCCTTCGGGGCTCTGCGCATTCGTGGAACTGACGTTCACGAAGACATTCACCTTGTAGACGCCGTTGTCCTCGGAAACGACCTTGGCGGAAATGGGCGAGGCGGTCGACGTCCACTTCAGCGGAACCAGAATCTGCTCCAGCTTGGGCGCCGTCGCGTCGAATTTGTTCGCCAGCTGCGGGGTGGTGTTGGCCTTCAGTTTGCCGACCCACGCATTGATGTCCTGATAATTGACGGTCGCGGCGCCGACCGCGTAATCGGTGGCGACCTGTTCGGCGCGGCGGTCGTCGGCGGCGCGCTGATCTCGTTCGTCGAGATCGCTCTTGGCCGACCACCACAGGACGGCGAACAGCACGGTCAGCACGCCGAGCACGCCGACAGCCGCGCCCCACAGCACCGACGACACCGGAATCGAGACAGTGGCGCCGGACTTCGGGGCGGGGGCTGGATCGTCCTTCTTGTCGAGGCGCACGTCCGACGGGTTCTCACGCTGTTCCGCGGCGGTGGCCTTGTCGTCGTCGGGCGTGCCCGATTCGATGTCCTCGGCTGGCAATGGGTACTCCGATGTCGTGTGGATACAGCTGACTGTCCCAGACTAAGCCGTCGAGCACCTTCCGCATGCGGGAAGGTGCGCCCACCGCCGCAAGTGAATCAGCGCACGTCACGCCACGGCGCCGCTGGGTCGAGCGGGCCCTGATGAGACACTGGAACGCGTGACGATGACTACCGAGGCGCCGACCACGCTGCGGATCGGGCCGTATCCGGTCGATCCGCCGGTGGTGCTCGCGCCGATGGCGGGCATCACCAACCTGGCCTTCCGCAAGCTGTGCCGCGAGTTCGGCAGCTCCACCTCCATCTACGTGTGCGAGATGATCACCGCCCGCGCGGTGGTGGAGCGCAACGAGAAGACGCTGCACATGATGTCCTTCGACGAGGACGAACACCCGCGTTCGATGCAGCTCTACGGCGTCGACCCGGCCACGCTGGGCGAGGCGGTGCGCATCATCGTCGGCGAAGGCTGGGCCGATCACATCGATCTCAACCTCGGCTGCCCGGTGCCGAAGGTGACCCGCCTCGGCGGCGGCGCGGCCCTGCCCTACAAGCGAGCGCTGTTCAGCCGGATCGTGCGCGCCATGGTCGGCGCTGCCGAGCCCGCGGGCGTCCCGGTGACGGTCAAGTTCCGCATCGGCATCGACGACGAGCACTTGACCTACCTGGACGCGGGCCGCATCGCCGAGGCCGAGGGCGCGCAGGCCGTCGCGCTGCACGCGCGCACCGCCGCCCAGCGCTACTCCGGCCAGGCGGACTGGTCGGCCATCGCCCGGCTGAAGGAGGCGGTGACCACCATCCCGGTGCTCGGCAACGGCGACATCTTCTCCGCCGACGACGCGGTCCGCATGATGGCGGAGACCGGATGCGACGGCGTGGTCGTCGGTCGCGGCTGCCTCGGCAGGCCGTGGCTGTTCGGCGAGCTGCAAGCGGCGCTGCGCGGCCAGGAACTGCCCGAGGCGCCGAACCTGGGACGGGTCGGCGAGGTGCTGCACCGGCACGGCGCGCTGCTGTCCGACCATCTGGGCGAGGAGAAGGCCATGCGCGATCTGCGCAAGCACATGGCCTGGTATCTGATGGGCTTCCCGGTCGGCGCCGATCTGCGCCGCGCCTTCGCCACCGTGTCCAGTCTCACCGAACTGGGCGACCTGATCGGCAAGCTCGATCCGGCCGCGCCGTTTCCGAAGGACGCCGAGGGACCGCGCGGGCGGCAGGGTTCGCCCGGCAAGGTGGCGCTGCCACACGGCTGGCTCGACGATCCGGACGATCCCGCGGTACCGACCGCGGCCGACGTGATGCACAGCGGAGGCTGACCGACGGCGATCCGACGCCGCTGCCACGGGCAAACCGACACACGCCGGAACTGCCCTGGTATCGGCTGTTTCGGCACTGATTTCGCTACCATCCGGTTACCGAACAACAGCGAATTGCAAACGGCTTTGCGGCGTATTCGATCTCGCTCCGGACTGGCCCGCCGTGGCGGAATCGTTATCATTGGCGAAATCGGTCATGCTGGTTCGAGCTCGGCGCCGGCGGCAGCAAAGACGAAAAGCGAGGTTCGTTGGTGGGTGACGATCGGCACGGGCGTGCGCCAGGGCCCGGAGGTCGCGCCCCGTGGGAGCGCTATCCCACGGCGGACAACCCCGAACGAGACGGCGCGCGGACGTCCCGCCGCTCTCGGCACACCGATGGCGCGACCGACGCGGGCTCCGCGCCGCTGACTGTCCAGGATCTGGTCGAGAAGGTCGACAGCGAGCGCATCGGCCGCAGGCGCCGCGCCGACGCCGGTGGCCGCCCCGATCGCCGCGCGGAGACCGCACCGGGCTCCACCGCACCCGCACACCCCGCCGACCCCGCCGCGTCGCGTCGCGCGCCCGAGGGACCGGCTCCGCAGCAACGCCGCGCGCCCGAAGGCCCCCAGCGCGGGGCCCCGCAGAGTCCACAGCGCGGTGCGCCGGAAAACGTCCAACGCGGGCCTCAGGGCGCTCGGCGCGATGCGCCCGATACCGCCCAGCGCGGCGCGCCCGATACCGCCCGGCGCAGTGCGCCCGAGGGCGCCCAACGCGGCGCACCCGAAGCCACCCAGCGCGGCGGCCCTGAGACCACTCAGCGCCGCCCTCCGGACAGCGCCCAGCGCCGTTCGCCCGAAGGCCAGCGCGGCGCGCCGAACGCTCCCCTGCGCAATGCGGCACAAGCGCCCCCGCGCCGGGCCCCGGAATCCACCCCCGCGAAACCCGCCCCGGGCGCTCGACCCGAGGAAGCCGCGGCGAAGCGTCGAGCCGCAGCGCAGGCCGCGCCCGGCCGGCAGGGCCGCCGGGCTCCGTCCGTCGTCGTGGACGACATCACCGGCTCGTCGCCTGCCGCCCCGCCGCGCCGGGCCGCCGAACCTGCGGAGCCCGCCGAAGAGGTCACCGACGTACTGCCCCCGCTCGATGAGCCGGAGGGCTCCGCGACCGAGAAGTGGCCGACGACCGAGTCCGCCGCGACACCCAAACCGGCAGCCAAGTCCGCCACGTCCAAGATCGCGGCCCCGTCCAAGTCCGTCGGCGGCCCGCCGCTGTCCCGGCTGGCCGCCTCGAAGCAGCGGCGCGAGCGGCGGCTGAAGACCGCGGGCCGGGTGTCCGCCGCGCTGGTCGCGGTGCTGGTGCTGGTACTCACGGGCGGTGGCTGGAGCTACATGCGGTCGACCACCAACAATTTCACCCAGGTCTCCGCCCTCGATGAGAACTCAGAAGATGTCATCGATTCCAATGCCCAGCTCGGCGACGAGAACTACCTGCTCGTCGGTACCGACACCCGCGCAGGCGCCAATGGGCAACTCGGCGCGGGCACCCTGGACGACGCCGAAGGCTCCCGCGCGGACACCACCATGCTCGTGCACCTCCCCAAAGACCGGAGTCGGGTCGTCATCATGTCCTTCCCCCGCGACTTGGACGTGACCAGACCGCAGTGCAACGGATGGGACGGCAACAAGTCCTACACCAAGGAGAAGTTCCCGTCCGCCATCGGCGACAAGCTCAATGCCGTCTACAACCTCGGCGGCCCGATGTGCCTCGTCTCCACGATCCAGCGCCTGACCGGCGCCTCGATCAATCACTTCATCGCCATCGACTTCGCCGGCTTCGAGACAATGGTCGACCAGATCGATGGCGTCGAGGTCTGCGCGACCAAACCGCTCGTCGACGGCGTACTCGGCACCATCCTGGAGCAGCCGGGCAAACAGCGCATCAACGGTGAGACCGCGTTGAACTACGTGCGGGCCAGGCACGTCTACGGCGAGGAACGCAGCGACTACGACCGCATCAACCGACAGCAACGCTTCCTGGCCTCACTGCTGCGCGGCGCACTGGCGAGCAAGATGCTCTTCGATCTGGGCAAACTGAACGGTTTCATCAAAGAGTTCACCAATCACACTTTGGTCGACGAAAAGACCAGGCCCGAGGATCTGCTGATGCTGGGCCGCTCGCTGCAGAATCTCGACGCAGGCACGGTCACCTTCCTCACCGTCCCGACCGCGGGCACCACCACTTACGGCAACGAGATCCCCCGCGAATCCGACATCAAGGCGATCTTCAAGGCGATCCGCGACGACCAGCCGCTGCCCGGCGAGAAGCCGACCGCCCACGATGACGCACCCGCCCCCGCTCCGGCCGCACCGACCCCGACGAAGTACACGGCGGTGGATCCCTCCACTGTTTCGCTGCTGGTCTCGAATGGCTCAGGATACGACGGCCTGGCGCGCACGGCCGCCACCAAGCTCGGCAACCAGGGCTTCACGATCTACAACACCGCCAACTACGCCAACGGCACCTCCCCGACCACCAAGGTCCGCTACGGCGCAGGCCTGGAAGCCGAGGCGGCCACCGTGGCCACCTCGATCCCGGGCGCGACGATCGAGGCCGCCGACGATCTCGGCGGGATCGTCGAGGTGGTCGTCGGAGTCGACTCGGCGAACGGCGTCGTCGTGAAGGCGCCGACGCCGGTCGGTGACGCGATCACCAACGTCGTGACGAGCACCTCGACGGACTCGAAGCCGGTCGAACTGCCCTCGGACCTGGAACACGTCAACGCGGGCGAAGAGGTCTGCAAGTAGGCGCACCGCCGATACCCGACGGCACCCCTGAGAGCCAGGTTCGAATCGAATATGCACCCCAGCTGGTAATCGAGCTCGATTCATCGCCGGACTCCCGTGCACGCGCACGCTATGACACGTGTCACGCTTCCTTCGGACCTGGCGCACGTGAACGCCGCCGACGACGTCCGCGAGCGAGTCCGGGCTCAGCTGCGAGGACCCGGTAGCACCCGTCATTCACCCTCCGTTGGTGACTTGGACAGGGCCGGGAACTAGTGTCTGGTTTTATGCGTGTCATCTACAACGAGCAAATGGCCGACCTCGCCCACCTGCTGGGCGAGATGGCCGGTCTCGCGGGTACGGCCATGGACCGGGCCACCCAGTCGCTGCTGCAGGCCGATCTTTCGCTTGCGGAGCAGGTGATCACCGAGTCCGACCGGATCGCCGAAATGATCACCGACGCCGAGGAGAAGGCGTTCGCGCTGCTCGCGCTCCAGGCGCCGGTCGCGGGCGATCTACGCCAGGTGGTCAGCGCCATCCAGATCGTGCAGGACGTGAACCGGATGGGTGCGCTTGCCCTGCACGTCGCCAAGGTCACCCGCAGGCGCCATCCGAATCACGCGCTGCCCGAATCGGTGAACGGCTACTTCGCCGAGATGGGCCGCATCGCGGTGAACATGGGCGCGGGCGCGAAGGAGGTCCTCGAGACCCGCGACCCCGAGCGCGCCGCCCAGCTCAACCAGGACGACGAGGCGATGGACGATCTGCATCGCCACCTGTTCACCCTGCTGATGGACCGGGACTGGAAGTACGGCGTCGCCGCGGCGGTGGACGTCACCCTGCTCGGCCGCTACTACGAGCGTTTCGCCGACCACGCGGTGGAGATCGGCCGCCGCGTAATCTTCCTCGTCACCGGCGTGCTCCCCGCAGACCCCGACACCGAAGCCTGAAACGCGCCGCCCGACGCGCACTGCTGCCGGGCAACAGCAGAGGGCACCCGCGGATCGCAAGCACTTCTCGGGCCCCGGCGGAACACGCCGGGGCCGAGCTGCATACAGCTCGATCAGTTCCTCGCACACTCTTCCCACGCTTCGCAGACGTTGCGGCGTCTGCGAAGCGTGTGAACCCCGCGCGAGGACGCCTGCCGCCAGCGGTCGGCGCCGGGCATGCCAACCAGGACAGACAGAACGGCCCGCGCGAGTTTCGCGCGGGCCGTTCTCGTTTGCGCCTTCTAGCCGAAGCGACCGGAGATGTAGTCCTCCGTCGCCTTCTGGCCCGGGTTGGAGAAGATCTTCTCGGTGTCGTCGATCTCGATCAGCTTGCCCGGCTTGCCCTGGGCCTCCAGGTTGAAGAAGCCGGTCTGGTCGCTCACACGCGCGGCCTGCTGCATGTTGTGCGTCACGATGACGATCGTGAATTCCTTCTTCAGCTCGGTGATCAGGTCCTCGATCGCGAGCGTGGAGATCGGGTCGAGCGCCGAACACGGCTCGTCCATCAGCAGCACATCGGGCGAGACCGCGATGGCGCGGGCGATGCACAGACGCTGCTGCTGACCGCCGGACAGACCGCCACCCGGCTTGTCGAGGCGGTCCTTGACCTCGTTCCACAGGTTGGCGCCGCGCAGCGAGCGCTCGGCGACCTCGTCGAGTTCCTTCTTGTTGCGCACGCCCTGCAGCTTCAGCCCGGCCACCACGTTGTCGCGAATCGACATGGTGGGGAACGGGTTCGGCCGCTGGAACACCATGCCGATGGTGCGGCGCACGCCGACCGGGTCGACGGTGGCGCCGTAGATGTCCTCGCCGTCCAGCAGCACCGCGCCCTCGACGCGCGCGCTCGGGGTCACCTCGTGCATGCGGTTGAGCGAGCGCAGCACGGTGGACTTACCGCAGCCGGACGGGCCGATGAAGGCGGTCACGCTGCGCGGCAACACGGTGAGCGAGACATCGGCAACCGCGTGGAACTTGCCGTAGTAGATGTTCAGGTCTTTGACGTCGATACGCTTGGCCATCCGAATATCCGTTCGCTTCTATCGGTTCCGCGTGAGCAGCTTGTTGACGACCGCCGCCGCCGCGTACAGCAGCGCGATGAGCAGGATCAGCGTGAGCGCCGCACCCCAGACTCGTTCGCGGCCCGCGGCCTCGGGGTTGGCCAGCTCTTGGTAGATCAGCAGCGGCAGCGAGGCCATGTTGCCGTCGAAGAGGTTGGTGTTGATCGACTTCGCGTAGCCGACGAGCACCAGCACCGGGGCGGTCTCACCCATCACGCGGGCGAGCGCGAGCAGGGTGCCGCTGATCATGCCGGGCGCGGCGGTCGGGATGACGATCCGCACGATGGTCTTCCACTTGGGAATACCGAGCGCGTAGGAGGCCTCGCGCAACTCGTCGGGCACCAGCTTCAGCATTTCCTCGGTGCTGCGCACCACCACGGGCAGCATCAGCAGCACCAGCGCCAGCGACACCGCGAAGGCGCTCTGCGGGGCGCCGAACGTGGCGATCCACAGCGCGAAGATGAAGAGCGCCGCGACGATCGAGGGCACGCCGGCCAGGATGTCGACCATGAACGTGGTGACCTTGGCGAGCCTGCCACGGCCGTACTCCACCAGGTAGACCGCGGCCATGATGCCGAGCGGTACAGCGATGATCGCCGCGACCGCCGACTGGACGACGGTGCCGTAGATCGCGTGGTAGACGCCGCCACCGAACTGATCGGGCAGGATGCCCTTCTGCGACTTCTGCCACCAGTCGAGGGAGGCGATCGCGCTGATGCCCTTGCTGATCACCATCCACAGCACCCAGCCGAGCGGCACGAGCGCGATGGCGAAGCAGGCGGTGACCAGGCCGGTGGCGAGGTGGTTCTTCACCCGCCTGGCGGGGCTCACGTGCCGGAAGGTCGGGGCCTTGACCGGCTGGTCGAACTTCGTCAGCGTTGCCATCAGCCGTTCACCTTTCCGCCTGCCGCGAGCCGGGCCAGCGCGTTGACCACGAATGTCAGCGCGAACAGCACGAAGCCCGCGGCGATGTAGGCGCCGGTCGGCAGCGGCGAACTGAATTCCGATGCCGCCGAAGCGATCTTGGAGGCGAAGGTGTAGCCGCCGTCGAACAGCGACCAGCCACCCGCCTGTGCCGAGGTGCGCAGCACGACCAGTACCGCGATGGTCTCGCCGAGCGCGCGGCCGAGGCCGAGCATCGAGCCCGCGATCACACCGCTGCGCCCGTAGGGCAGCACGGTCATCCGCACGACCTCCCACTTGGTCGCGCCGAGCGCCTGGGCGGCCTCGATGTGCGAGACCGGGGTGAGGTTGAAGACCTCACGCGAGACCGAGGTGATGATCGGCAGGATCATCACCGCGAGCACCACGCCCGCGGTGAAGATCGTGCCGCCGCCTGCGATCGAGACGTTGCCGTCGGAGAACAGGAAGAACCAGCCGAGGTTCTCGTTCAGGAAGCGCTGCACCGGTTCCAGCTCCGGGGCGAGCACCAGGAAACCCCACAGACCGAAGACGATGGACGGCACCGCGGCGAGCAGGTCGACCAGCATCGCGAACGGGCGCGCCAAAGCCTTCGGCGCGTAGTGGGTCAAGAACAGCGCGATGCCGACGCCGATCGGCACCGCGATCGCCAGCGCGAAGATCGAGCTCAGCACCGTGACCATGAGCAGGTCACGGATGCCGAACCGCAGGTTGTCCGCGTTGGTGGTGCTGAACTCCGTGCTGGTGAAGAAGTTCACCTGGTCGGCCCTGAGCGAAGGCACTGCGCGAATCAAGAGGAACAGCGCGATCAACGCGATGGACGCGACGATGATCGCGCCCGCTGCCGTCGCGAGCGAGTGGAAGATCGCCTCGGCGCGCTGGCTGTGGGGCGGACGGCTCTTCACCCGGGCCGGCTCGGTGTTCGTATCACTCGGCATTTGCGCAGTATCTCCAGCCGCCGACGGGCCCGTCGAGTCCGACGAGCCCGGTGCGGTCACCTCAGGGTGCACGGTCATGGTTATGCGATCAGGAGATGGCGTTGATCGCGGTGGTCAGGCGGGTCTTGAACTGCTCGGGGATCGGGATGTACCCGCCCTCGTCGAGGCCCTTCTGGCCGTTGGTCACGGCGGAGGTCAGGAACGCCTTGACGGCCTTGCCGGTCTCGGCGTCGCTGTACTTCGAGCACACGATCTCGTAGGTCGCCATCATGATCGGGTAGGAGCCCGTGGCGGTCGGCTTGTAGAACGAGCTGGTGTCGAGGATGAGGTCGTTGCCCTCGCCCTTGATCTTCACGCCGTCGATGGCCTTGCCCGCGGTCTCGACCGACAGCTTCACCGGGTCCTTGCCCGCCGAGGTGACGATCTGCGAGACGGAGAGGTTCTGCGACTTCGCGAAGGACCACTCGTTGTAGGTGATCGAGTTCTTGGTGCTCTTGATCGCGGCCGAGGTGCCCTCGTTGCCCTTGGCGCCTTCACCGACGCCGCCGTTGAAGGTCTTGCCCGCGCCCTTGCCCCACGCGCCGTCGGAGGCGGCGTCCAGGTAGAGCTGGAAGTTGTCGGTGGTGCCCGACTCGTCGGAGCGGAAGATCACGGCGATCTTCTCCGAGGGGAGCTTGGCGTTCGGGTTGAGCGCCTTGATCTCGGGCGCGTCCCAGGTGGCGACGGTGCCGTTGAACACCTTGGCGGCGGTCGGGCCGTCGAGCACCAGGTCGGTGACGCCGTCGATGTTGTAGGTGATCGCGATCGGGCCGAAGACGGTCGGCAGGTTCCACGCCGGCGCGCCGCAGCGCTCCTGAGCCTTGGCGGGCTCTTCCTTCTTCGAGCTCAGCGGCGAGTCGGAGCCACCGAAATCGGTCTGGCTGCCGAGGAACTCGTTCACGCCCGCACCGGAGCCGCTGGAGGTGTAGTTCAGGGTGTAGCCGTCGCAGTTCGCCTCGTAGGCGGCGATGAAGCGCTCCATGGCGTTCTTCTGGGAGGAAGCGCCACTGGCCTTCAGCGACTTCTTGCCGCCGCAGGCGACGCTGGTGTTGGCGGCGTTGCTCGGGTCGCCGGTGGTGTTGTCGTCGCTGCCACAGGCGGCAAGGGGCATGGCGACAACGGCCAGCACACCAACCAGGGCGCTGCTGCGCTTGAGATTCACTATTCCTCCGGGAATCGCGTCCGACACGCCCGGTCCCTCACCGGCCCGGGCGGGTGTTGTGGTGCCGTTCGCGGGGAACTTGCGCACCAGGCAGCGGCTGCACTGCCCTTAAGTAACGTAAAGTCGCCCGGTTGACAGTTGGACCAAGCTGAGTGAACGCAAGGTGAACACCCCGGCGCGATTGGGTCTGTTTTGTGTGACATTTGCCGCAGCTTTACTGAGCGGCCCCGGGTCGTCACTTTCGCGCCATGCGCCGTTGGGGTTTCGGCCGAATTGCGTCAGATCCTCGACGCTGGGCCTCGCTTCCCCCACGGGCGGCGAACCGCTTCGTTCGAGTCAGTTCCGATCGGTCTCCTGCGCGGCGTAGGCGACGTCGACGTGTGCGGTGGTGAAGCCGAGGCGGGTGTAGGTGTGGACGGCGGCGGTGTTGTCGGCTTCCGTATAGAGCAGTACCTCCGGAAGCCCGCAGTCGCGCAGGTAGTGCAGACCCGCGAGGGTGAGCAGGCGGCCGAGGCCGCGGCCCTGGGCGGCGGGATCGATGCCGACGATGTAGACCTCGCCGACCGCGGGCCGCTCCTCGTGGTGCACCTTGGTCCAGTGGAAGCCGAGGATGCGGGCGGGGTCGTCGGAGGCGGTGGCGATGAACAGGCCTTTCGGGTCGAACCACGGCTCGGCGCGGCGTACCTCGATATCGCGTTCGGTCCAGCCGCCCTGCTCCGGATGCCAATGGAACGCGGCGTTGTTCACGCGAAGCAGCTCCGCGTCGTCGGCGGGGCCGGAGTAGGTGCGCAGGACGAGCCCGTCCTGGACCGTCAGCTCCGGTAGCTCGGGTGTAGCCAACGGGCGTCGCATCTGCCACAGCTCGCGCGCGGTCACGAGGCCGAGCCGGGCCGCGACCGCCTTGGTCGCGGGTCGGTCGCCGTGCGCCCATACCCGCGCACCCGCCCCGCCTTCCGCCAGTGCGGCGCGCACGAGTTCGGTTCCGACACCGCTGCCACGGGCGCCGGGATCGACGGCGGCTTCCGTCATCGCGGGGTGATCCCCGTGTGCCGGAACGAGATTGGCGTACCCGACGATCGCGCCCGCCCGCTCGGCGAGCAGGTGCCTCGCCGAGCCCTTCTCGTTCAGCGAGAGGACGGCCTGTTCGGAGACGGGGGCCACGCCGTCGGCGGAGGTCGCTCGCCCGAGCAACTCGCGCACTGACCGCGCGGTGTCGGCATCCAACTCGTCGGCCCATCGCACGTCGACCATGCCCTGCCCCTTTTCATCCCGGCGTCGCTCCGTACGCCATCGCCCGCGGCACCCGCTCGGCGCCGCTCTCGTCCGCAGTGTGTCAGCGCCGACAGCCGCTCCGGCATTCCGGCGGCCCGCGCGTGCTTGCTACTGCACCGAGCCGTTGAGCGGCGTCAGGGTGGAGTCGTCGCCCTCGGTGTCGTCGTCGGGGAACGTGACGGGCTCGCCCTTCGTGGCGGTGCGCGACGGGCGGACCGCCTTGTAGCCGACGTTGCGCACCGTGCCGATGAGCGATTCGTACTCACTGCCGAGCTTGGCGCGCAGACGACGGACGTGCACGTCGACGGTGCGCGTGCCGCCGAAGAAGTCGTAGCCCCACACCTCCTGCAGCAACTGGGCGCGGGTGAAGACCCGGCCCGCGTGCTGGGCGAGGTATTTGAGGAGCTCGAACTCCTTGTAGGTGAGGTCGAGCGGACGGCCGCGCAGCCGGGCGGTGTAGGTGCCCTCGTCGATGACGAGCTCGCCCAGGGTGATCTTGCCGGTGTTCTCGGGGCTCGCGACGCCGCCGTTGCGACCGACGAGCAACCGCAGCCGCGCGTCCAGTTCGGCGGGACCGGTGCCGGGCAGCAGGATGTCGTCCAGCCCCCAGTCCGCGTTGACCGCGACCAGCCCGCCCTCGGTGAGCACGGCGACGACCGGCACCGACGAACCGGTGCTGCCGAGCAGGCGGCACAGTCCGCGGGCGGCGGCCAGATCGGTGCGGGCATCGACCAGCGCGACGTCGGCGGTGCCCGCCTCCAACAACGACGCCACCTCGGTCGGAGCAGGCCGCACGTTGTGCGCGAGTAGCGCGAGCGAGGGCAACACCGACTCGGGGTTGGGGTCGGAGGTCAGCAGGAGCAGCTCCACAAGCCCTCCTCCCATCTCGTAGCGCCGAAGCTACGGCAGCATCGCCGAAGCCGCATCGCTAATACACAGGTAATCGAGTGCAAGATTAGCGCGTCAACCCCGATGACCTCGCCATCCGGGTGAGCGAAGTGCCGCCGACGAGACCGTCGCGACTCGGAACGCGCCGTCGCATTACTGTTCATGGCATGCGCAAGCTGATCATCGGACTGCTGTGTCTCGCGGGTTTGGCGGTCGTCATCGATTTCGGTGCCGCCGCCTACTCGGAGTACCGCGTCTCGCGCACCCTGCGTGAGGGGGCCGATCTCAGCGCCGATCCCGAGGTGACCATCCACGGTTTCCCGTTTCTCGCCCAGGCGCTCGACGGGCGTTATCAGAGCATGGTGATCCGCGCGGCCGCGGTCCGTCCCGACATCCCCGGCGAGATCTCGGTGGACGCGACGCTCACCGGCGTCCGGGTGAGCCTGAGCGACCTGGCCGACGGCACTGTGCGCAAGGTGCCGGTGGAGAAGGTCCAGGCGGCGATGCGCATCGAGCCGGTCGAGCTCGGCCGTCTGTTCAATATCCCCGACCTGCAAGTGCATTCGCGGCCGGCGGACAAATCCGACGGAACGGGCGGCTCCGGCGGCACCGGCATGACCACCGAGGGCGCGCTCGTGCTCACCGGCACGCTGCCGGGCAGCACCGCGCAGCCGGGCAAGTCGGGCGCGCAGAGCGGTGACAAGGTCGCGGTGCAGGCCGAGCTGACGCTGGACGGCGACCAGGTCAAGATCGTCGCCACCGGCTTCTACCGGAGCAGCGATACCGACCTGACCACCACCGCCGTCGTGTCCGAGGCCGACCGGCCCGCGGTGCTCGCGCGCTTCACGCGCACTATCGATACGAAGGACCTGCCCTTCGGCGTGCGCCCGACGAAGGTGTTCGCGCTGGGCGGGCAGATCTTGGTCGAGGGCAAAGGAGAGAACGTGACGATCGACCTGGACCAGCTGCAGAGACCATGACCGAACTCACACTTCTCGCTCTCGTTCTGCTCACCGCACTCGCCGTCGGACTGGTGCTGCGCGGCCGCCAAGGCAAGCTGCGCGCCGCCGCGCCCGCCGCCGAGACCGGCTCCGCGCGCGCCGACCTGCTCGCCGCGGTAGGTGTGACCGGGTCCGGTCCCGCGGTGCTGCACTTCTCCGCCGACTGGTGCGGGCCGTGCGTCGCGGTTCGCCGGGTGGTTGCCGGAGTCGCGACGGACCTGGCGGAGACGCCGCGCCCGCCGCAGGACATCGAAGTCGACATCGATGCCGAACCCGCGCTGGCCAAGGAACTGAACGTGCTTTCGCTGCCGACCACGTTCGTCTTCGACATCGAGGGCCGCGAGCGCTTCCGCATCTCGGGTGTGCCCAAGCCCGGCGATCTGCGTACCGCGTTGGCCCCCTTGACGGGGCAAAACCAGTCGTAAAGCCGCTGGACCGCGACTGTGACGCACCCCGGGTCCAATTCTCCGGCCCAATTGGGTAAACTGCCTTTCGTGCAATCCGACCACGAGCTGATGCTCACCCGACGCCGCACAGTGGATCTGTGTCGGCTCGGTGGTTGTTGCTGCCTGTGCCGCTGATCGGTCGGCTGTCCCCGGATCTTCCTGACGCCGACCGCTGCCCGCCGCGCGAGTGATTGGTCAATCCCCCGGCGAGCTGGCGAATTTCCAGCCAATCAACGCTTTCAGCGCAGGAGTACGCACAATGTCCACCGAAACCCGGAACACTTCCGAAGAATCAGTCATTCCCGCCGCAATCGACCGCGTCGACGTGCGCGGTCCGCGCTTCGCGGCCTGGGTCACCACCGCTGTCCTCGTCCTGGTCCTGCTCGTCGCGACCGTTTCGCCCACCGTCGCCGCGGTCCTGATCGCGCTGCAGGCGGTCGTCTTCGCGATCGGCGCGGCCGCCGGTCCGCGCAAGCACCCGTACGGCCGCATCTTCGCCACCTTCCTCGCGCCGCGCCTCGCCCCCACCAGCGAGACCGAACCGACGCCGCCGCTGCGATTCGCGCAGCTGCTCGGCTTCGTGTTCGCGGCCGTCAGCCTGCTGGGCTTCGCGCTCGGCTCCACAGTCGTCGGCGTGGTGTTCGCCGGCTTTGCCCTGTTCGCGGCGTTCCTGAACGCGGCGTTCGGGATCTGCCTGGGTTGCCAGATCTACCCGCTGGTCGCCCGCCTCCGCCGGAACAGAGTCCATGGCGGCGTCCGCGAGCCCTCCGTGGTTACGCGCGCTTCCGCCTCCGGGCCCAACGCTCCCGCCGGGGCCCCGGCATCGAACTGACCCTGCAAGTCATCTCTGAAAGGAAAACAATGGCTCGCTCCGATGTCCTGGTCTCCGTGGACTGGGCCGAAGAGAACCTCAACGCCCCCGGCGTCGTCTTCGTCGAGGTCGATGAGGACACCTCCGCCTACGATGGCGGCCACATCGAGGGCGCCGTCCGGCTCGATTGGAAGAAGGACCTGCAGGATCAGGTTCGTCGTGACTTCGTGAACCAGGAGCAGTTCTCCGATCTGCTCTCGGCGCGGGGCATCGCGAACGACGACGAGGTCGTCCTCTACGGCGGCAACAACAACTGGTTCGCCGCGTACGCGTACTGGTACTTCAAGCTGTACGGCCACAACAACGTCAAGCTGCTCGACGGCGGCCGCAAGAAGTGGGAGCTGGACGGCCGTCCGCTGTCCATCGAGGCCGTGAACCGTCCCGCCACCCAGTACAAGGCGGCGGCGCCCGACCTGACGATCCGCGCGTTCCGCGACGAGGTCATCGCGGCCATCGGCGCCAAGAACCTGGTCGACGTGCGTTCGCCTGACGAGTTCTCCGGCAAGATCCTCGCTCCCGCGCACCTGCCGCAGGAGCAGAGCCAGCGTCCCGGCCACATCCCCGGCGCGATCAACGTGCCGTGGAGCAAGGCGGCCAACGAGGACGGCACCTTCAAGTCCGACGCCGAGCTCACCGAGATCTACAAGGAAGCCGGTCTGGACGGCGAGAAGGACACCATCGCCTACTGCCGCATCGGCGAGCGTTCCTCGCACACCTGGTTCGTGCTGCAGGAGCTGCTCGGCCACCAGAACGTCAAGAACTACGACGGGAGCTGGACCGAGTACGGCTCCCTCGTCGGTGCACCGATCGAGTTGGGAGCGTAATCAACATGTGTGCAGCACCTACCCAGGGTCAGGCCATCCCCGCAGGCGTCGACGTGGAGAAGGAGACGGTCATCACCGGCCGCGTCCTGAGCACCGACGGTCAGCCGGTCGGCGGCGCGTTCGTGCGGCTGCTCGACGGCAACGGTGACTTCACCGCCGAGGTCGTCGCCTCCGGCACCGGTGACTTCCGGTTCTTCGCGGCTCCGGGCTCGTGGACCGTCCGTGCGCTGTCCTCCGCGGGCAACGGCTCGGCCGAGGTCAGCCCCGAGGGCGCGGGCATCCACGCAGTGGACGTCGCGGTCGCCAAGTAAGGCGCTCGAACCCCAACGGCCCCGGCGCTTCCCCCGCGGAAGCTCCGGGGCCGTTGCGTTGCCCGGAGCGGCGCTCGTTAGACTCCGAGACGTGGTCCTCTTCTTCGAAATTCTGCTGGTCCTGGTGTCCGTGCTGATCGGCTGGTTCGGTCTGTACGTCTTCTACCGGCTGTTCACCGAGTCATGAGCGACCTCGCGAGCGAAGGTTCCGATTCGGCCGAGCGAGCGAGTGAACAGATGAACGGCAGCGCTCCCGCCAACGGGCCGAAGCGTGGTGACGACGCGGGCGCCCGGCGCAGCGGCGACCAGGCCGTGGCCGAGGCCGCCGAGCGCGCGAAATCGACCGGCGCCCGCAACATTCCGGTACTGCCGGATCTGCCGCTGCCCGAGGACACCGCGAACCTGCGACTCGGGCCGGACCTCAGCGCGTCCATGCTCGCGCTGCTGCCCATGGTCGGCGTCTGGCGCGGCGAAGGCGAGGGCAACGACCCCGAGCGCGGGGACTACCGCTTCGGCCAGCAGATCGTCGTCTCGCACGACGGCGGCGACTACCTCTCCTGGGACGCCCGTTCCTGGATCATCGAGACAGACGGCAGCTACGGCGGGCCCGATCTGCGCGAGACCGGCTTCTGGCGGGTCGGCATCGACGGCAACGACGAGGTCATCGAACTGCTGCTGACGCACAGCTCCGGCATCGTCGAACTCTTCTACGGCACCGCGCTCACCCAGTCCTCCTGGGAGTTGGCCACCGACGTGGTCATCCGCAGTCAGTCCGGCATCGTCGTCGGCGGCGCCAAGCGCCTCTACGGCATCATCGAAGCCGGCGACCTCGCCTACGTCGAAGAACGCGTGGTAGCCGACGGCCCCCTCGAACCCCGCCTCTCCGCCCGCCTCCAGCGCTACATCGGGTAGACCGACCTCTCGCGTCTCCGGTCGCCGCCTTCGACCGGAGACGCGGTCACTCGTCCGTCATCGCAGCGAGCGCATCTTTCAGCCCCGCTCTCCGATCGCGGTCAAATCGATATCGATAGGGAACGGCACGCTGACCTTCAGCCGGTCATGGAAGATCCCTGTGGGGACATAGCGACTCGTGGCTGGATCGAGCTCGTAGACATACACCACGACGGTGCCGTCTCCTTGCTCGACCCTCCAGTAGTGCGGAATCCCCGCCTTGGCGTACTTGAACGGCTTCGTTTCGCGGTCACGCTCTTCGGAGTCCGGAGAGACCACTTCTACGGCCAAGGCCAGATCGTCTGCGAAGTAGTAGGTGTCCGGGTCCGCACGGTCCATCGCCTCGCGAGTGTCACCACGATGACGTCCGGCTCCGGCATCTGTCGCTTTCCGAGCTTGACTGCCATCTCACGGTCGGCTCGTAGCTGCGGCGGTGCTTGGAGGTCGAGTTCTCGCTGAAGGAAGTCGATTGCCTGCCGGTGCCACTTCCGCTGCGGGCTCGCGAAAACGAGACTTCCGTCGATCAGCTCGGTGTGCTTCGGGAGCCCCCGCAGACTCAGAAACTTCTCGATGGTGAAACCACCTGCGGGCGGAATCGCCCAGTCCGGGAGCGGTTCGACGGCCATCGTCGCAGCCTAGCGATTCGTCCGGGGCGATCCGGTCGGAAAGTCCGCCCCTGGAAAAGGAACGACCCCCGAGCCGTACCGGTGCGGGTTCGGTAACCTGCACGGGTCCCGGTCGGACAGGACCGGGGGCTCGGGGGTCGGGTGGCTGCCTGGTATTCGCTCAGCGGTCGCGCGGGCGGATACCACCTGCAGCGGCGGCGCTAGCGGACAGCCACCTCACGTGTCCTGGAATTACTCATTCTTCGAACCACCTCCTTCCTGTGTACTGACGAAACTATCGAAGGATCAGCAGGTCGGCAACGGAATTTCGCGCGGGGCGGAAACGGCGCCGTTGCGGGCCGGATATTCGATCGTGACCTGGGCCGATGCGTCGACGTGCACGATCGCGTCGGCCCGATGCCCGGCGGGCAGCTGATGGGTGACGACCACCACCGTCCGATCCGGATCGACCGGTCCGCCAACGGGGTCGAGCAACGCGCGCAGGAGATCCGCGCCGGCCTCTGCCTCGAGGTGTTCGGTCGGTTCGTCGAGCAACAGCACCTTGGCAGGCGCGAGCAGTGCCCGGGCGAGCAGGATGCGGCGGCGCTGTCCCCCGGAGACCGCGGCCGCGCCGCCGACCAGTTCGGTGTGCAACCCGCCGGCGAGCGAATCCAGCCAGTCGCCCAGACCGACCGCGCGCAGCGCCTGCTCCGCTTCCGCTTCGGTGATGTCGCCGCGCGCCACGCGCAGGTTCTCCAGCACGCTGGTGCCGAAGAGGTGGGCGTCCTCGGCGAAGAACGTGGTGTCGGGCCGCGGGGTGTCGAAGAGACCGGCCCAGGACATGAGCAGCGTGGTCTTGCCTGCCCCGCTCGGCCCGACGACGGCGATGCGGCGTCCCGCGGGCAGCTCGGGCAACTCGCGCGGCAGACCGGCTTCCCGGTACGGGTCGGCGGCCTCGGCGGCGGAGAGCCTGCGCAGTGCGGCTCGCGCGGTGGTGATGGCCTGCGCGGCGGCGGGCAGCGGACCGACCGCTTCGAAGGCGGAGAGCGGCAGCAGCACCAGGATGGTGAGCGCCATCGGCGTCATGGCGCCGGGCGCACCGCCGTTCGGTCCGTAGGCCACGATGCCGATGAGCAGGGCGCCCAGCACGCTCGCGCCGATGGCGAGCGGGGTCGCCGCGGCCGCCGACGCGGTGTGGGACGCGGCCTTGTCCTCGGCGGCGACCGCGCGCTTGCCCGCCTCCTTCGCGGCCGTCAGCGCCGCGTCCAGCCGCCCGGCGACGCGCAGCTCGGCCGCGTGGTCCAGCACGGTGAGCGCCTGCGCGGTGAATTCGGCACGGTCGGCGCGCACCGCGGTCTCCGCCTCGCGCGCGGCCCGCGCCGAGAGCCAGGGCGCGAGGATGCCGGAAACCCAGAGCGCCGCGGCCAGAATCACGGCGGCCGCAACGGAAATCGTGGCCAGCAACCCGATCGCGGCGAAAGCCAGGACGATCGCGACGGCGATCGGCACCAGCGCGCGCACGACCACCGCGCCGAGATCATCGATATCGCTGCCGATGCGGACGAGCAGATCGCCGCGCCGCAACCGTGCCGCGCTCTCCGGCCCCGTGTCCCCCGATGCGGTCCGCGCCCGGCGCAACCACACATCCGAGCCCGCCAGCGTGCGGTAGACGCTCGTGCGCGCGGTCGTCATCGACCGCAGCGCGACATCGTGCGTCGCAAGCCTTTCCAGGTACCGGCACAGGCCACGCGAGATGCCGAGCGCCCGCACCGAAACCACCGCGACGCTGAGGTCGAGCACCGGCGGCATCTGCCACGCCCGTGCGATCAGCCACGCGGCCAAGGCCGCCAACCCGAGTCCGCTCCCCAGCGCCAGCACGCCCCAGCCGACCGCCACCGCCACCCGCCAGGGCGACAGCGCCAGCAGATCCCACATCTTGCGGAAATCGTCACGCACGCTCTGCGTACTCATGACCGGCTCACCGCCTCGTCGCATGTCGTGGCACACAGGGGCACAGCGCAATCGGCGGCGGCCAGGACCGTGGGGCGATGACCGATGACGACGACCAAGGCGCGCGCGGTCCTCATGACCCGCTCACCGCCACATCGAGGGTCGAGGCGCGCACGGGCACAACGTAATCGCCTGCGGCCAGGACAGCAGGGCGGTGACCGACGACGACGACCGTGGCTCCGGCGCGGGCCTTGGCCTGGAGTGCGGCGAGTACCGCGGACTCGCTCGCCGCGTCGAGATGCGCGGTCGGCTCGTCCAGCAGAAGCACCGGACGGTCGGCGGCGAGCACCCTGGTCAGTGCGAGGCGCTGGCGTTGCCCCAGCGACAGACCGGTGCCGCCCGCGCCGACGACGGTGTCCCAGCGCTGCGGCAGCTCGTCCAGGACGGCGTCGAATCCGGTGGCTGCGCAGGCGGCTTCGAGGCCCGCCCCGCGATCCGCGTCGGCGGCGGCCCGCGCGCCGAGCAGTTCCAGGTTCTCCCGCAACGTGCCCGGCACCAGCACCGGCCGCTGCGGCAGCCAAGCCACCCGCGCCCACCACGACTCGGCGTCCAGCTCACGCACATCGGTTCCGTCGACGAGCACGCGCCCGCGCTCCGGTGCCACGAGCCCGAGCAGCGCGAGCAGCGCCGTCGACTTCCCGCTGCCATTGGGCCCGGTCAACACGGTCACCGCGCCAGGACGCAACACCGCGGACAGCCCCTCCGGAGCCAAGCCGTCCCGAGCCGCGACGCTCAGTTCACGAATCTCGATGCGACCGAGCGGCTTACGATCGCCTGCCGCGCCGGTGCGCGATTCCGGCTCGCATTCCCCGCCCGCACTCCGCGGGTCCGGGCTCGCAGCGCCGCCGGTAGCCGCCCAACCCTCGGCAGCATCGTCCGCCGGACGTTCGACCGCCGACCCGGGGACCGATTCCCCCCGTCGGTCACGCGCGCCGCTCGCCGCCGCCGGACGGTCGGCAATTGCTTTACCCGGCTCCAGAATCGCGAACGCCTTGTCGGCCGCCGCCATCCCGTCCTGGGCCGCGTGGAAACGCTCGCCCACCATCCGCAACGGCAGGTACACCTCGGGCGCGAGAATGAGCGCGACCAGTCCGGCGTAGAGGCTCATCCCGCCGTAGACCAGGCGCAGGCCGATGGATACCGCGATCAACGCCACGCTCAGCGTCGCGAGCAACTCCAGCACCATCGAGGACAGGAACGCGATCCGCAAAGCGCGCATCGTGCGCGAACGCAGGGCGTCGCCGAGTTCGCGCACACGGTGTTCCATGGTGCGGGCCTGCGCCGCCACCCCACGTTCGGCTGCGGAATCGAACCGTGCGGCAGCGGTGTCCGTACCCGCCTCCCGCCCCAGCGCGCGCAGCGTCGGCATCCCGGCGAACAGATCGAGCAGCTGATCCGACAACCGCGTCGTCGCCTCCAGCGTCGCCGCCGCGCGCCCCTGCGTGAGCAACCCGATCAGCACCATGAAGATCGGAATCAGCGGCAACGTGACCAGCGCGATCCCACCGGACACCGGGTCGTGCATCGCGATGACCAGCAACACGATCGGCGGCACCAGCACCGCGAGCAGCAGCGCGGGCAGGTAACCGCTCAGATACCCGCGCAACCCGGACAGACCCGTGCCGACCACCACCGCGAGTTCGGTTCTCCGGCTCTCCACTTCGCGCGGAGTCAGCCGGGCGCCCGCTGCCAGCACTTCGGTCTCGAGCTCGGCGACCACGTCCGCCCCGGCTCGGTGCGCCACCCTGGCCTGCACCCAGGTGGCCAGCACCCGCGCGCCGATCGAGCCGGCCAGCACCGCGATTTCCACCGTCCACGAACCGAATCCGCGCGCACCGGGGTCGGTGACGACGCCTGCCAGCACCCTGGCCAGCGTCACCGCGGTGACCACGATCGACACCGTGATCACCACGGACAACCCGACGCTCAGCACCAGATACCTGCGGGCCGAGCGGGCATACCGCCACAGGCGCGGGTCGACGGGTGGACGTGCCATGGCCGATCAGTCCTTCACTGGCCCCAGCGGCAGTCCGGTGTGCGCCGGAATCTGCTCCACCGTCAGGCGTTTGCGGAACACCCAGTAGGTCCACCCCTGGTAGCCGAGCACCACCGGCGTGACGATCACCGCCGCCCAGCTCATCACCTTCAGCGTGTACGGCGTCGAGGAGGCGTTGTCGATGGTGAGGTGGAACGCGTCACCGATGGTGGAGGGCAGCACATTCGGGAACAGCGAGCCGAACAGCAGCACCGTCGCGGCACCGATGGCGAAGGTCGTTCCGGTGAACGCCCACCCGTCGCGTTCGGCGAACACGGCGACGGCCGCGGCAGCCAATCCGAGCACCGCGACCCCCAACGGAATCCAGGTCCACCCGGCGCCGTAGGCCAGCTGCGTCCAGACGCCGAACCCGGCGACGACGAGCGCGGTCGGGGCGAGCAGCAGCCGCGCGAGGCGCACCGCGTCGGCCCGCACCTCGCCACCGGTCTTGAGGCCGACGAAGATCGCGCCGTGCAGCAGGAACAGCAGGCCGGTGGTCAGCGCGCCGAGCAGGGCGTACGGGCTGAACAGATCCGCCGCCGAGCCGGTGATCTGCTTGTCCGCGTCCAGCGGCACCCCGCGCACGATGTTGGCGAACACCCAGCCCCACGCGAGCGCGGGCACCCAGGACCCGATGCCGATGCCGATGTCGCAGCGGGCCCGCCAGGCGGGATCGTCGATCTTGGCGCGGTATTCGATGGCGCAGATGCGCAGGATCAGCGCGACGAGGATCAGCAGCAGCACGAAGTAGAACCCGGAGAACAGGCTGGCGTACCACTCGGGGAACGCCGCGAACATCGCGCCCGCCGCGGTGATCAGCCACACCTCGTTGCCGTCCCACACCGGGCCGATGGTGTTGAGCACCACGCGCCGCCTGGTGTCGCTGCCCTTGCCGAGGACCGGCATCAGCATGCCGACGCCGAAGTCGAAACCCTCCAGCACGAAGTAGCCGGTGAACAGGACGCCGATCAGAACGAACCAGAACTCTTGCAGACTCATCGTCGGGCTCCTCAGTACGCGAACGAAAGCTGTTCGACGGCAGGTTCTTCGGCGTGCTCACCGGGACCGCCCGTTTCGCCGGGGCCCGACGGCTTGCGCACCGGCGGCTGCTCCGGCCCGGCGATCACGTACCGCCGCATCAGGTAGAACCACACCACCGCGAGCACGCCGTAGAGCAGGGTGAACACCACCAGCGAGGCGATCACGGTGCCCGCCGCGTGGTCGGAGACGCCCTGCTGCACCGTCATTCGCAGGGCGGGGTCACCGGTCGGGTTCGGCACCACGACCCAGGGCTGGCGGCCCATTTCGGTGAACACCCAGCCCGCGCTGTTGGCGAGGAACGGCGTCGGAATGGCCAGCAGGCTCAGCCACGAGTACCAGCGCTGATCGGGCACTCTGCCGCGCCTGGTGAGCCACAGTCCGGCGAGCACCAGCAGCATCGAGCCCGCGGCGAGACCGATCATGGCGCGGAACGACCAGTAGGTGACGAAGAGGTTGGGCCGGTAGTCGCCGGGGCCGAACTTCTCGATGTAGGCCTTCTGCAGATCTTGCACGCCGTCGAGGGTGACGTCGGTGAACTCGCCCTCGGCCAGGTACGGCAGCACGTACGGCACCTCGATCACATGGGTGACGCTGTCGCAGTTGTTGTGCGTGCCGACGGTGAGCACCGAGAAATGCGGATCGGTCGCGGTGTGGCAGAGCGATTCGGCCGAGGCCATCTTCATCGGCTGCTGCTCGAACATCAGCTTGCCCTGGACGTCGCCGGTGAGCACCAGCGCGATGCCGGAGACCACGATCACCCACATGCCCGCGCGTCCGCCGGAGCGCCACATGGTGCGCGCCTCGGCGACCTTGGCCGGATCCCCGCTGCGCGCGTTGCGCACCATCCACCAGCCCGCGATGCCCGCCACGAAGGTGCCCGCGGTGAGGAACGCGCCCGCGACCACGTGGGGGAACGCCGCCAGCGTCGTGTTGTTGGTCAGCACCTCCCAGATGCTGGTGAGCTCGGCGCGCCCGCGCTCCGGGTTGTACCTCGCACCGACCGGGTGCTGCATGAACGAATTGGCGGCGACGATGAAGTAGGCGGAGGCGTTCACGCCGATCGCGACCATCCAGATCGCGCCCAGGTGAAGCAGTTTCGGCAATCGCGTCCAGCCGAAGATCCACAGGCCGATGAAGGTCGACTCGAGGAAGAAGGCGACCAGCGCCTCCAGCGCCAGCGGCGCGCCGAACACGTCGCCGACGAAGCGGGAGTACTCGCTCCAGTTCATGCCGAACTGGAATTCCTGCACGATGCCGGTGGCGACGCCGAGGGCGAAATTGATCAGGAACAATTTGCCGAAGAACTTCGTCAGCCGGTACCAATGGTCCTTGCCGGTGATCACCCACGCGGTCTGCATCCCCGCTACGAGCGGGGCGAGACCGATGGTGAGCGGGACGAATACGAAGTGGTAGACGGTCGTGATGCCGAACTGCCAACGTGAGATGTCCAGAACACTCATCCGACCCTCCAGCCTTACTACGACGTGTCGTAGTAAATGCTACGCGGCAAGGTCTGGCAATCAACGTGCGTTAGGACACGACACGCATGGGGAACCGGCGGGTGTCCGCCCCGAAGAGGCGGACGTCACCTCACCAATCGCCGATGGCGCCTGCCCGATCGATACCGCGGTCTACCAGTTCGATGATCTCCTGCGCGTTGTCCGGCGCGGACATACGCAAACCGTCCAGCGAATTCACCCGCGCGGCAAGGCTGATGCTGGAGACCAGCCAGATGCTGTCGCACGTCAGCAAATCCGCGGTGAAGAGCAGTTCGTAGCTGCACGTCCACCCGGCCTTCTGCGCCTCGCTGAACAGCGCGCGCTGGGTGACGCCGGGCAGCACACCGTTCTTCGCGGGCGGCGTGATCAGCTTCTTGTCGCGCGCGATCACCACCGTGGAGCGCGGACCCTCCAGCACCCGGTTCTCGGTGCTGGTGAAGATCACGTCGTCGGCGCCCATCCGGTGCGCGAAACGCAGTGCGGCCATGTTCGTCGCGTAGGAGAGCGTCTTGGCGCCGAGCAGCTGCCACGGCGCGGCCTGGGCCAGATCGATCGAGATGCCGCGCGGCAGCGTCACCACCGAGATGCCCTCGGTGCGCGCCTTGGCCACCCGATCGGGCACCGGCACCACCAGCACGTAGCAGGTCGGCACCGGCACCGCCGCGGCCAGATCGCCCGAGGTGACACTGGATCGCGCGCCGGATAGTTCGGAGTCCCGGCCGCGGGTCAGCACCAGGCGCATCATGCCCTCGCGCTCGCTGCCCCACTCCTTCGCGGCGGTCTCGACGGCCTCGCGCCAGCGGCCCAGCTCGGGCTCCGGTAGTTCGAGCGCCTGCGCCGAGCGCCGTAGCCTGCCGAGGTGGAATTCGAGGGCGGCCGCGGTCCCACCGCGCACCAGCACCGTTTCGAAGACGCCGTCGCCGCGCAGCACCCCGATGTCGTCGGCGAACAACAACGGCGCGTCCGCATCCTGGACGACGCCGTCGAGTGTGACAAGAACCCGATCTACCATGCGTCGAGCGTAGGCGGTATGCACTGCCCTTGCCTATGTTTGCCACGCCGCCCCGCACGCGTCCGCGAGTCATCGGCGGCTTGCCCGCGCGCCGCGTCGTTCCGGCGTCGCCGCGGCGGCCGCGAGCGGGCTCTCGGCGGACCGTGTCCGGCACTGCCACTACAGTGGAAGACGTGTCCGTGGTCGATGCACCCAGCCCCCTGCTTTCCGTTCCGGGCGCCGTCGCGGGTCCGCCCGGCGCTCCGGACGCCACCGTGGCGTGGCATTACGGCAATCCCTTCGGCGAGCAACGCGCCGCGGCGGAACGCGTCGCGGTCATCGATCGCTCGCACCGCTTCGTCCTGAGCATCACCGGAGCCGAGCGGCTGAGCTGGCTGCACACCATCTCCAGCCAGCACGTGGCCGACCTCGCCGACGGGCGGTCCGCGGAGAATCTGGATCTCGATCTCAACGGCCGCGTGCAGCACCACTTCGTGCTCACCGACCTGGACGGCACGGTCTGGGCCGACACCGAGGCCGACCATGGTCCGGCCCTGCTCGATTTCCTGCGCAAGATGGTGTTCTGGGCCGACGCCCAACCACGTGAGGCCACCGACCACGCGGTGCTGAGCCTGCTCGGACCTCGGGTGCGCGAACTGACCGCCGTGCTCGGCGTGGCCGATCTGCCCGACATCTACGCGGCCGTGCCGCTGCCCGGCGGCGGCTTCCTGCGCCGCATGCCATGGCCGACCGCCGACTCCTTCGACCTGGTGATACCCCGCGAGCGGCTGTCCGAGTGGTGGTCCAAGATCACCGAAGCGGGCGCCGAACCCGCGGGCATGTGGGCTTTCGAGGCGCTGCGGGTGGCCGCGCTGCGCCCGCGCATCGGCCTCGACACCGACGAACGCACCATCCCGCACGAGGCCCGCTGGATCGGCGGCGTCGACGAACACGGCGCCGTGCACCTGGACAAGGGCTGCTATCGCGGCCAGGAGACCGTGGCCAGGGTGCACAACCTGGGCAAGCCACCGCGCCACCTGGTCCTCCTGCACTTGGACGGTTCCGCCGACGAGCGCCCCACACCGGGCGAGGACGTCACCGCGGGCGGTCGCACCGTGGGCAGGCTCGGCACCGTCATCGACCACTACGAGCTCGGCCCGATCGCGCTTGCCCTGATCAAGCGCACGATTCCGGCCGACACCGCGCTCGTCGCCGGACCGTGCGCCGCCGCCATCGATCCCGACTCGGTCCCCGCCGACGACGAGCCGCAAGCAGGCCGTCTCGCCGTCGACCGGCTGCGCGGACGGTGATCCACCCGACCTCGCTCGACGCCGAGTCTCGCGATTCCCACCCACTCGACGAAGGGAGCGGCGCCGATGCGCAGCGATGACACCGCCCGCGTGCTTGCGGTCTGCGTGGTGCACGCCGATCTGGAAGTGCCGACCAGGGTCGGCCGCACCGCCATCGACAAGCGACCTGTCGCGGGTCGAGTCGGCGTGCGCGCCCTCGGACTCGACGGCGACCACGTCTGCGACACCAAGCACCACGGCGGCGTGCACCAAGCGGTCTACGCCTACGCCGAGCACGACGCGCAGCACTGGGCCGACGAACTCGGCAGGGAGCTGCCCGCGGGCTGGTTCGGCGAGAACCTGCGCATCAGCGGCCTCGAGGTGAGCGACGCCGTGGTCGGCGCCCGCTGGGCGATCGGCGACACCCTGCTCGAGGTGAGCGCGCCGCGGGTGCCGTGCGTGACCTTCCAGCACTGGTCCGGCGAGGCGCAGTGGGTCAAGCGCTTCACACTGCGCAGCAATACCGGCGCCTACCTGCGCGTCCTCACCGAGGGAACGATCGGCGCCGGCGATGCCGTCGAGGTGGTGCACGTCCCTGACCACGGCGTCACCGTGCGCGATGTGTTCACCGGCGCCGACGCGGATCGCCTGGCCACCCTGCTCGAGCACGAGTCGACCATCTCCGACGACATCCGGATGCAGATCGACCGGCACGCCCGCCGGTCCGCCAACGCCGCCCGCGCAGCCGAACGCCGCGGGGATCTCCCGGCGGGAGCCGCGCGATGAGTGAGCGGAGCGAGCGAATCATGTGCCAGCGTGCATCGCGCATGCCGGAGCCGAGCGTCAGCGAGGTGCAGGCATGAGTGAGCGGAGCGAGCGAATCATGTGCCAGCGTGCATCGCGCATGCCGGAGCCGAGCGTCAGCGAGGCGCGGGCATGAGTGTCGAACTGGTCGAGGTCGTCCGCTCCGGATTCCGCGAATGCGTGCACCGCGGTTCCCTGGTGATCCTCGGCGCCGACGGCGAGCCGACACATCAGCTCGGCGAAGTACACGTGCCGATCTTCCCGCGTTCGACCAACAAACCCCTGCAGGCGATCACGCTGTTGCGCAACGGTTTCGAGCCGGTCGACGACGCCGAGCTGGCCATCGCAACCGCCTCGCACTTCGGCGAACCCGACCACGTCGCTCTGGTCGAGCGGCTGCTCGCGCGGTTCGGTTTCCCCGAAAAGGCGCTGGAGTGCCCGCCCGATCTGCCCTTCGAGGAGCGGGCTCGCGCCGCCGCGCTGACCGGTGACGAACCGCGCCGGATCTACATGAATTGCTCCGGCAAGCACGCCGCCATGCTGGCGACCTGCGCGATCAACGGCTGGCCGACCGAGGGCTACCTCGACGAGGCGCACCCTTTGCAGCGGGCGGTGGTCACGAACGTCACCGAGTTCACCGGCGAACCGGAGACCGACCTGGGCATCGACGGCTGCGGCCTGCCCATTGTTCCTGTCTCGCTGATGAACCTGGCCCGCGCCTTCGCGACCATGGCCACCGGCGAGCCCGGTACCCCGCCGCGCCGGGTCGCCGACGCGATTCGCGCGAACCCGCGAGTGATTTCGGGCACGAACGCACCCGATTTGCTGGCCATGGCCGCGGCTCCCGGCCTGGTGTGCAAGATCGGCGCCGACGGTGTGCACGCGGGTGCGTTGCCCGACGGGAGGGCTTTCGCGTACAAGATCGACGACGGGCACGACCGCGCGCGGATGCCCCTGACGCTGGCGATTCTGCAACGGATGGGCGTCGAGTGGACCGAGGCGCATACCGACCTCGCGGCCCAGCCGGTGCTCGGCGGCGGCACCCGAGTCGGGGTGATCCGGACAATTCCCGGCGTACTCTAAGAGCCAGGACACACGGCGACAACCGGGCAAACGGGCTCCGTTCGGGAGTTCTTCCCCCACTCCTGGAAGCGCGACCGCCGGACACACGCTAAAGTGTCTGTCAGGAAGAGTATTAATTCGAACGGGGCCGCCAACAAACCCCAGGCCGCCCCGCAGTGACGCGAGGGGGTCAGCCATGGGCCGTGGCCGGGCTAAGGCAAAGCAGACCAAGGTCGCACGCGAGCTGAAGTACAGCTCAGCGCCGACCGACTTCGCGAGCCTTCAGCGCGAGCTCTCGGGAAGCCCCACCACCCAACAACGCAGTGGCGGTGTGCTGTCCGATGAGCATGACGCGGACGCGTCCTCATCCCGCTGGGACGAGGACGACGACTACGACGACTGGCGCCGCTGACTCGGATAAAACATGACGAAGGGGGAGGCCATCCGGGCCTCCCCCTTCGAACGTTGACACCGGGGCAGGGACATCGCCTTAGAGGCTTGCCATACAACGAGATCAGCGTCCCGCATCCGATGATGCGGGACGCTGATGTCGTGTGAGCGGGTACTACCGACCGCCGACCCGAGGACGGCGCCAGCGACCCGAGCCGGCTGCCGAAGCCACGGAGAGACGCGCGTTCTCGCGACAGCCGGCGGCTACAGTCAGAAGCGCGGGTGCTCGCCGAGCAGCACGGCGCGGGCGGCGTCGGACTCCTTGGCCTTCTTCACGGTGCCGAGGGTCCAGCATTCGATGTGCCGGGCGGTGAGCACCGCGAGGGCGCGATCGACGTCTTCCGGAGCGACCACGGCGACCATGCCGACGCCCATGTTGAACGTCTTCTCCATCTCGGCCCGCTCCACCCGGCCGCGCTGGGCGATCATCTTGAACACCGGCGCCGGATTCCAGGTGCCTCGGTCCAGCTCGGCCACCATGCCCGCCGGGATGACGCGGGCCAGGTTGGCCGCCAGTCCGCCGCCGGTGACGTGCGAGAAGGTGCGCACATCGGTCTCGGCGATCAGCGCGAGGCAATCCTTGGCGTAGATGCGGGTCGGCTCGAGCAGTTCCTCGCCGAGGGTCCGGCCGAACTCCTCGACGTGCCCGGTCAGCGACATCCGGTCGATGTCGAGCAGCACCTTGCGCGCCAGGCTGTAGCCGTTGGAGTGCAGACCCGAGGAACCCATCGCGATCACCACGTCGCCGGGACGCACCCGGTCGGGGCCGAGCACCGCGTCGGCCTCGACCACGCCGACACCGGTCGCGGACAGGTCGTAGTCGTCGGGATCCATCAGGCCGGGGTGTTCCGCGGTCTCGCCGCCGAGCAGCGCGCAGCCCGCCCGCACGCAGCCCTCGGCGATGCCGGACACCAGCTCGGCGACCTTCTCCGGGACGACCTTGCCGATGGCGATGTAGTCCTGGAGGAACAGCGGCTCCGCGCCGCAGACGACGAGGTCGTCGACGACCATCGCGACCAGGTCGAGGCCGACGGTGTCGTGCTTGTCCAACGCCTGCGCGACCGCGATCTTGGTGCCGACGCCGTCGGTGGAGGCAGCGAGCAGGGGCTCGCGGTAGCCGCCCTTGAGCGCGAACAACCCGGCGAAGCCGCCGAGCCCACCCTGGACCTCGGGTCGGGTGGCCTTCTTCGCCAATGGCCCGAACAACTCGACTGCGCGGTCACCGGCCTCGATGTCCACGCCTGCCGCGGCGTACGAGGCACCACCAGTGGGGGTCTGTTCAGTCATTTTCGGGGAAAGCTCCAAACCGAATCGGCGGATAGATGCCTGCTCACGCTAGCTCATCCGCCTCTCCGCGTTTCTTGCCGGTCGTAAGTGCCGCGAGACTGTGACGCCGGGCCGACGGTTGGTCGAGTGGCCGAGTTCTGGGCGTGCCCGAGGAGTTACCCGGATCCTTGCGAGATCAGTTGTCGCGTTTTCGTTGCTGTTCACCGCTGATCATTGTGCCCGGTCTTCGGGAAAAAGGGGGGTGTGTTGGGCACGGATCGGCGTCAGGTGGCCGACTCGACAGGGCCCGCGGCGAACCGTGCGTCCGAGATAGGTCCGATGACGGGCAGTCCGTCCCATCGGGTCGGGGCGAGCAGCCTGTCGGGGGCGCGTCCTGAGAGTCCGACGGGCGCGCCATCGGGGTGGCGCGGTTCAGTCCGGCGGCCCCTGGGCGAACAGCGCGGCGGTCTCGGCCCTGCGTCGGCGTTGCTCGACCGGATCGGGCACCGGAACGGCGGCGACCAACCGCCGGGTGTACTCCTGCCGCGGGGATCGCAGGATCGCGTCCCGGTCGCCCTGTTCGACCACCGCACCGTCGCGCAGCACCACGATGCGGTCGGCGAGCTGGTCGACCACGGCCAGATCGTGACTGATGAACAGGCATGCCCACCCGCACTCGCGCTGGAGCTGGGCGAAGAGCTCCAGCACCGCGGCCTGCACCGAGACGTCCAGCGCGCTCGTCGGTTCGTCGGCGACGAGCAGGTCGGGGTCGAGCGCCAGCGCACGCGCCAGGCTGGCCCGCTGACGCTGGCCGCCGGACAGTTCGTGCGGGTAGCGCCGTTCCACGCCCGCGGGCAGGCGCACGTCGTCGAGCAGCGTGCGCACTCTGGCGCGGATCACCGCCGAGGTGCCGATCTTGTGCACGATCATCGGTTCGGCGACGCAATCGCCCACGGTCATCCGGGGATTCAGCGAACTGGCCGGATCCTGGAACACGAAACCGAACCGCCGCCGAATCGGGCGCAGCCGCCGCTGCGAGAGGCCGGCGATGTCCTGGCCCCGCACCCGCACCACTCCCGACGTGGGCCGCTGCAATGCCGCGACGCACCGGCCGATGGTGGACTTACCGGAACCCGACTCCCCCACCAGGCCCAACGTCTCCCCGGCGGCGATGGACAGATTCACCCCGTCCACCGCCCGGAATCGCGGACGACCGAAGGGGCCTGGGAACTCCACCACCAGATCGGAGACCTCGAGCACCGGCAGGTTTGCACCGGCGCTGGTTGCCCCGGCCCCGGCACCCGCGCCGTGCCCTGCGTCCGCGACCGCTTCCGACGAATGCCGTTCCGTACCGACCTGCGTATCGGTACTTTTCACCCGCCGCGCGCCCAAATGCGGCACCGCCGCGAGCAACGCGCGGGTGTAGTCCGCCTTCGGCTCGGCGAACAGTTCGTGCACCGAAGCCTGTTCCACGACCCGTCCCTCGCGCATCACCACCACCCGGTCCGCGAGATCCGCCACCACGCCCATGTTGTGCGTGATGAGGACGATCGCGCTGCCGATGCGGTCGCGCAGATCGCGCAGCAGGTTCAGGATCTCGGCCTGCACGGTGACGTCGAGCGCCGTGGTCGGCTCGTCGGCGATGATCACCTTGGGCTCGCAGGCGATGGCGATGGCGATCACCACGCGCTGCTTCTGCCCGCCGGAGAGTTGGTGCGGGTAGTAGTCGACGCGGTGCTCGGGATCGGGCAGACCGACCAGCCGCAGCAACTCCACGGCCCGCGCCTTGGCCGCCTTCCGCGACAGCTCGGTGTGCGCCCGCAGCGCCTCGGCGATCTGGAAGCCCACCGTGAACAGCGGGTCCAGCGCCAACCCCGGCTCCTGGAACACCATGGCGATCGCCCCGCCGCGCAGCGCGGTGAGCTGGCGTTCGGACATCGCGGTGACCTGCTGCGCGCCGAGGGTCACCAGTCCGCGCACGTGCGCGGTCGACGGCAGCAGTCCCATGGCGGTGCGCGAGCTCACCGACTTGCCCGACCCCGACTCCCCCACGATGGCGAGCACCTCGCCGGGGAACACTTCGTAGGACACGTCGGTCACCGCGTGCACCGGACCCGCGTCGGTGGCGAAGGTGACCGACAGCGCCTCGATGGACAGCGCGGGTCGCCGCTCCTCGGTCACGTCAGGCATGGCCGCCCTCCCGTCTGTTCGAATCATCTATCACAGCAACGGATTCCGCGCCGCCGTCCGAGATCGCCGCAGCCGGACCGTCATCGTCCGCCGCGGGTTCGCCTCCACCGTCCGGCTTCGTCCGACCGCCTGCACCGGTCGACCGCTCGGCACCGGCGCCGTCCTCCTCGACCGGCATCTCCGGTTCTCCGGTCGCGCCGATCACCACGTCGCTGCCCACCGCCACCGGCACGGCGGTACGCCGGGTGCGCAACAGTGGGTTGAGCACCTCGTTGAGGCTCTCGCCGACGAGCGTCATCCCGAGCACGACCAGCACGATGGCGGTGCCGGGAAACACCGCCGTCCACCAGATCCCGTTGGACACCGCGGCCAGCGACTTGTTCAGGTCGAATCCCCACTCCGCGGCCTGGGTGGACTCGATGCCGAAGCCGAGGAAGCCGAGCCCGGCCAGCGTCAGGATGGCCTCGGCCCCGTTGAGGGTGACGATCACCGGCAGCGACTGGGTGACGTTGGCGAGGATGTGCCGGAACAGAATCCGCGCCGTCGACGCGCCGGTGACCCGCGCGGCGTCCACATAAGGCTCCTGCTTCACCGCCACGGTCGCGTTGCGCACCACCCGGAAGTACTGCGGCACGAAGATGGTCGTGATCGCCACGGCCGCGGAGAGCACGCCGCCGAACCCGCTGGACTCCCCGCCCGACACCACGATGGACACCACGATCGCCAGCAGCAGCGTCGGGAACGCGTACAGCGCGTCCATGACGGTCACCAGCACCCGGTCCACCCAGCGCCCCACGTACCCGGACACCAGGCCCAGCGGCACACCGACGAACAGCGAGAGCACGAGCGACACCACGATCACCCACAGCGCCGTCCGCGCGCCGTAGAGCACCCTGGAGTACACGTCCTCCTGCGCGACGGTGGTACCGAACCAGTGCTGCGCCGAAGGCGGCTGGTACTGGCCGAAACTCACGCCGTCCTGGGCGGTCTGCGCCAACCCGTATGGCGCGAGCAGCGGCGCGAAGACCGCGACGAAGAGGAATCCCGCGATCGACACCAGGCCCATGATCAGCGTGACGCGCTGCATGCCCGCGGTCATCGAGAACAATCGAAGGCCGGGCAGACCCCGCCGCCCCGGCGGGAGCGCGGCGACCGGTTCGGTCACCAGTTCCGGAGCGGTCATCAGAACCTCACCCTCGGATCGATCAGCGCGACAAGGGCATCCACCACGAAGCTCATCACGGCGACGACCAGCGCGATGAACGCGACGATGCCCTGCACCGCCATGAAGTCGCGAGCCTTGAGGTACTCGGCGAGCTCGAAGCCGAGTCCCTTCCATTCGAAGGTCATCTCGGTGAGCACCGCGCCGCCGAGCATCATGGCGATGTACATGCCCATCACCGTGACGATCGGGATCATGGCGTTGCGCACGGCATGCCGGCCGGTGACCACCCGGGCGGACAGGCCGCGGGCCCGTGCCGCGTCCACGTAGTCGCTGCGCAGGGTCTGGATCAAGTTGATCCGCACCAGCCGCAGGAACACGCCCGCGGTCAGCAAGCCGAGCGCGATGGCGGGCAGCACGGCGTGTTTCAGCACGTCGATCAGATAGGCGTTGTCGCCGTAGAGGATCGCGTCGACCACCATGATGTTGGTCTTCGGCGAGACGTGCTGCAGCCGCAATTCCACGTCGGCGCTGGCCCGTCCGGAGACCGGCAGCCAGCCGAGCCGTACCGCGAACAACAGCTTGAGCAGCAGCCCGACGAAGAACACCGGCGCCGCGTAGGCCAGGATCGCGAACAGCCGCAGGGTGGCGTCGCGCGCCGAATCCCGGTGTGTCGCGGCGTATCTACCGAGCGGGACGCCGATCGCGAAGGCGACGAGCAGCGCCCAGCAGACCAGCTCGAGTGTCGCCGCGCCGCGGGTGGCGATGATGTCGGCGACCATCCGGTGGTCCTGGGTCTGCCCGAAATCACCGCGAGCCAGGCCGGACAGATACTCCCAGTACTGCACCAGGATCGGCCGGTTCAGGCCCGCCGCCGCCCGCCGCTGCTCGATCTGGTCCGGCGGGAGCCGCCCGCCCAGCGATGCCTCGATGGGATCGCCGATCACCCGCATCAGGAAGAACACCGCGGTCACCAGGATCCAGGCCGTCACCGGGATCAGCAGCAACCGCACTCCCAGGTACCTGGCCAGGGCGAGCCCGCGGGAATCCCCGCCCGCCGCCCGGCGCGGCAGCGCGAACCGCCGGGCCCGCGGCGCGATCGCCGCGGGCCCGGTCCCCTCCGAAGTCACTTGCTGAGCACCGTGTAGCGGAACTTGAACGACAGATCCAGCGTCTGCTCCATCCCCTGCACGCCGCTGGCCGCCACGCCGATCTGCTTGCCGGACAACAGCGGAACGATCGGCAAGAAGTTCTGCGCCAGATCGCGCTGCACCTGCTGAATCTGCTGGAGCCTGCGATCCCGGTCCGGCTGGGTCGCCTCACCGACCAGTTGCGCGGTGATGCCGGGATTCTCGAAATGCGATTGCAGGAAGTTGTTGGGCCCGAAGAACGGCGAGAGGTAGTTGTCCGGGTCCGGGAAGTCGGGGAACCAGCCGAACTGGAACAGCGGATACGCGTCGCGCGCCCGTTCCCGTTGGTAGCTGACCCATTCCGTGGACTGGAGGTTCACCCGGAACAGGCCGGTGCCCTCCAGTTGCGCCTTGATCGCTTTGTATTCCTCGGTGCTGCTGGAGCCGTAGTGGTCGGGGTTGTACTGGAGGTTGAGCTCCACCGGTGTCGCCACGCCCGCGTCGGCGAGCAACTTCGCGGCCGCGTCCTTGTTCGGGCCCGCGCCGTAGATCTCCTTGAACGGTTCGGCCGCGCCCGGAATGCCCTGCGGTACGGACGAATACGCCGGGAGATAGGTGTCCTTGTAGACGTCGCGCGCCAGCGCGGCCCGGTCGACCGACGACGCGACGGCCTTACGCACCGCCAGCTTCTGCTCCGGCGTACCGCCGGGCATGGTGTTCATGTTGAAGACGATGTAGCGCAACTCGCCGCCGGGACCGTCCAGCACCTTGACCTTGTCCGAGGCACGCAAGCCCTCGATGTCGGTGGGCGTCAGCGAGCGGTACCCCGCGTCGATCGCGCCGCTCTGCAGGTCCAGCTTCAGGTTGTCGGTGGTGGCGTAGTACTTCGCCGAGATGCGCGGGGTCTTCGGGGTGCCGAGGATGCCGCGGTAATCCGGATTCGCCTGGTATTCCACCAGTTTGTTCTTGTCGTAGCTGGTGATCGTGAACGGGCCGGAGTAGCCCTTGGCGCGCACCACGTCCTCGTCGGCCATCACCTTGTCGGCCGGGAAGACCTGCTCGTCCACGATCGGCCCCGCCTGGGTGGGCAGAATGGCCGGGAAGGTCTGGTCGTTGGGGACCTTCAGCGTGAAAGCGACGGTGCGGTCGTCGACCACGTCCGTCTTCTCCAGGTTGCCCAGCAACGAGGCGGGGCCGTTCGGGTCGTTGATGCCGAGCATGCGGTCGAAGGAGAACTTGACGCTCTTGGCGGTCAACGGGTTTCCGCTGGCGAACTTCAGCCCGGCCTGCAACGTGCAGGTGTACACCGTCGGCGTGGTGAACTCGCACTTCTCGGCCGCGTCCGGTCTCGGGGTGGGATCGCCCGGCGCGAAATTCAGCAGGTACTGGTAGATCTGCGTCTCCGCGACCAGCGATCCGTTGTCGTAGGCGGCGGCCGGATCGAGCGAGAAGATCTTGTCCGTGGTGCCGACGATCAGCCCGGCGCCGTCGCCTCCCTCTCCCGTCCGTCCGGACCCGCAGCCCGCCAGCAGCGACGCCACCAGCGCCGCGAGCCCGACCGCCGCAACGCCTTTCGCTCGTCTCCGCCCGCCCGGCGTCCTCGAAACCCTCATCATCCGGCCCCACTTCTTCGAGCGCGCCGCACCGCGATACCTGGATCACAGGCCCGGTCCGGACGCGGTGAACTTCCGATATAGCTGGCGACCGTACCCACGAACCATTTCCGGCACATTGCGTTTTCAAAGAAAAATCACCGGGCTGCCATCGCGCGTTGCGAGTCGTGCACGGCGACACCGGTAACGACCGGTCAAATGTCCAGAAAAGCGGGGAAACCGAGGTCACAGCGTCTCGAGGAGGCCACGACACGAGCACGGACAGCATTGTGCCGCTACCCATTTCGGATGTTCGCCAAACCGGCGGGCGCATCGGACGTCCGCCGCTATGCTCCCCGGCATGGGGATGGCGGACGACGCACGGGAACTACGTCGCGCCGAGGCCGAGCGGGCGGCGGGCAGGCAGCGCGGGCTCGCGGAGAACCTCGCCGCCGTCACCGCGCTGATCGACGCTCGCATCCCGGACTTCATCGCAGCCGTCGCGGAACTCCGGATCGCCGCCGAGGGCACCCTCCTCGATCGGTACTGGCTGGTCGAGCTGCCGCTCGTGAGCTCGATGCCCGCCGTGCTGAAGGTGCGCAAGAACGGCGCCTGGCAGTTCGTTCGCTACGTCTACGACCACCTGGCACGGATGGACATCCCGACGGTGGACCGCGCACCGGTCTTCACCGCCGTCCCCACCGGCACGGAGCTGGACGCCGCCTTCGCGCGGTGGCTCGCCGACCACCTCCCGCGCTGAACCGGCCTCAGGGCCTGCTCAGCGCGCTCGCGTTCGCGTTCTCGCCGAGCAGCACCGACTCCGGCTGACCGGTCAGCATGCCCTCGAGCAGGTTCTTGCCGATCGAGGCCTCCTGCGGCAGCGGGATCGGGTAGTTGCCGTCGAAGCACGCGCTGCACAGACGGGTGCGCGGCTGCTCGGTCGCGGCGATCATGCCCTCGGTGGAGATGTAGCCGAGGCTGTCGGCGCCGATCGAGCGGCGCACGTTCTCGACCATGTCGTCGTAGCTGTCGTCGGAGCCCGCGCCGTTGGCGATCAGCTCCGCGCGCGAGGCGAAGTCGATGCCGTAGAAGCAGGGCCACTTCACCGGCGGCGAGGCGATCCGCACGTGGATCTCCACCGCGCCCGCCTCGCGCAGCATCCGCACCAGGGCGCGCTGGGTGTTGCCGCGCACGATCGAGTCGTCCACCACGATCAGCCGCTTGCCGCGGATCACCTCACGCAGCGGGTTCAGCTTGAGCCGGATGCCGAGCTGACGAATGGTCTGGCTCGGCTGGATGAAGGTACGGCCCACGTAGGCGTTCTTCATCAGACCCTGCCCGTAAGGCACGCCCGAACCCTGTGCGTAACCGACAGCGGCCGGGGTGCCCGATTCCGGCACCGGGATCACCAGGTCGGCCTCGACCGGATGCTCCTTGGCCAGCCTGCGGCCGATCTCGACACGGGTCGCGTGCACCGAACGGCCCGCGATGGTGGAGTCGGGCCTGGCCAGGTACACGTACTCGAAAACGCAGCCCTTGGGCTCGGGGTTGGCGAAGCGCATCGAACGCACGCCGTCGGCGTCGATCGCCAGCAGTTCGCCCGGTTCGATCTCACGGACGAAGGCCGCGCCGACGATGTCCAGCGCCGCCGTCTCGCTGGCAACGACCCAGCCACGCTCGAGCCTGCCGAGGCAGAGCGGACGCACGCCGTGCGGGTCGCGGGCGGCGTAGAGGGTGTGCTCGTCCATGAAGGTCAGGCAGAAGGCGCCCTTCAGCGTGGGCAGCAGCTTCATGGCCGCCTGCTCGATGCTGGAGTCCGCGGCGGCGTGCGCCAGCAGCGCGGTCATCACGTCGGAGTCGGAGGTCGCGCCGACCGGCTGCGGGCGGCCACCGGAGACCGGGTTGCCGATCAGCCCGAGTTCCCGTGCGCGGCTTGCCAGTTCGGCGGTGTTGACCAGATTGCCGTTGTGTCCCAGCGCGAGTCCGGAACCGACCGCGGTGGTGCGGAAGATCGGCTGCGCGTTCTCCCAGGTCACACCGCCGGTGGTGGAGTAGCGACAGTGGCCGACGGCGATGTGGCCCGGCATGGCGGCCAGCGTCTGCTCGTCGAACACCTGCGACACCAGCCCGAGGTCCTTGAAGACCAAGATCTGCTGACCGTCCGAGACCGCGATGCCCGCCGCCTCCTGGCCACGGTGTTGCAGGGCATAAAGTCCGTAATACGTGAGCTTCGCCACGTCCTCGCTCGGCGCCCAGACACCGAAGACACCACACTCCTCGCGCGGCTCGTTCTCGTCCTCATCGGGGGTGGCTGCGAGGTTGTCGACCGATACTTCGGCGTTGGTCACCGTTTGCTCCCTGTTCGGGCGGGCTGGGGGCACCAGTCATTCTACGGGTGAAAGTTGGAGGGCGATCACGGCCACCGCACCCCGGCAGCAATTCCCGTGTCGATCACCCGAAATCCCAGGGTGACGGCGGTACCGTCCATTCGTGGCGACCACGGACAGCACCAGCGGGACGGATCCGAACGCTCGGCGGCTCGACCGTCGTTCAGTACTGCGCATGGTTGCCTCGCCTGTGGTGGTACTCACTCTGCTGACCACCCTGCTCGGGATCATGTACCTGGACTACGTCATCGATCCCGTGGACAACCTGCACGACTTCCCCATCGCGCTGGTCAACCAGGACGTCGGCGAGACGATGGGCACACCGGGGCAGCAACGACAGGTGAATTTCGGCGAGCAGGTGGCCGACGGGCTGCGCGAGTCCGTGCCCGCAGACCAGATCGATCTGCGGGTCCTCGGGATCACCGAGGCCGAGCGGCAGATGCAGTCCGGCAAGGTCTACGGCGCGATCATCATTCCGAGCGACTTCAGCAAGCGACTCGGCATTCTCGGCGTCGGCAGCGTGGTGCCCGGCGACATCGAACAACCCATCATCACGTTGCAGACCAACCCGCGCATGGGCGCGTACGCCTCCTCGATCGTCGTCCGCGTCGGCGACCAGGCGTTCCCGCAGGTGAACAAGCAGGTCGGCGAGCAGCTGACCCGGCAGGTGCAGTCCCAGCTCACGCCGCCGGAGGGCGGGCAGGCGCCGGCGCTCAGCGGAGCGACCCGCATCGCGCTGGCCAGTCCGCTCCAGCTGATCAGCGAGCAGTACCACCCGCTACCCGGCAACACCGGACAGGGACTGACCGCGTTCTTCTACGCGCTGTTGCTGCTGCTCGCGGGCGTGATCGGTTCCATGACCATCCACACCATGGTCGACGCCGCCCTCGGTTTCGTGCCCACCGAGTACGGCCCGTGGTACGTCCACTTCCCGCCCACCCCGATCTCGCGATTCAAGACCCTGCTGATCAAGTGGGGCGTGATGGTCCTCATGGCGAACGTCGTCTCGCTGATCTATCTGCTGGTGGCCAAGGGGCTCGGCATGCCGATCGACGATCCGCTACCGCTGTTCCTCTACGGCGCGTTCGCAATCATTGCGGTAGGCATCACCGGCCTGTCGATCCTCGCGGCCATCGGCTCGGCGGGACTGCTGGTGAACCTGATCCTGTTCATCGTGCTCGGCCTGCCGTCCTCGGGCGGCACGGTCCCGATCGAGGCGACGCCCAAGTACTTCGGCTGGCTGGCCCATTTCGAGCCGATGCACCAGGTGTTCCTCGCCGTCCGATCGATCCTGTACTTCGACGCCAACTGGGCGACAGGGCTGGGGCGTGGCGTCTGGATGACGCTGATCGGCCTGATAGTCGGGCTCGTTCTCGGGGCGGTCATCACCCGCTACTACGACTACAAGGGCCTACATCGCGGCAGTTCAGCGGCGGTCGCCCAGTAATCGGTCCGGCAGGTGATCAATCGGTCCGGCGGCAATCGTCCGGTCGAAGGCGCGCCCGGCCGCCTGAACGACTGTTCTCACTCGTCTGGTCGCAGGATGGGCAGCCAGTGCGCCACCTCGGGCGCTCTGCTCCCGGAGGCCGTGAGTGCGCCGGAATGCCGCGCGGTCTCGAAGTCGAGCAGGCCGGTGGCGAGCAGCAGCCAGGTGCGCGGGTCGGCCTCCACGACATTGGGCGGAGTGCCGCGGGTGTGGCGGGGGCCCTCGATGCACTGCACCGCGACGAACGGCGGGACCCGCACCTCGACGGAATGGCCCGGCGCGTTGGCGGCCAGCGTGCGCACCGTGGTCCGCACGGCCGCCGCCAGCTCGGGGCGCGCGGGCGCGGCGGCCGTCTCGTCGCGCAGCCAAGCGCTCACCGCGGCCACCGCCGACCGAGTCTCCGCCGGGTCCACCGCCGTTCGTCGTCCCACAGCGCCGAGATTACCGATCGGCGCCGACAGGCTCGCGCTTCAGGAACCCTCGTCGAGGACAGACAGACCATGAGTCACTGATCCGCGTCCGACCGCGAGTCCCGGGCTGCCGCGCGCCGCGACCGGTTCGGATCAGGCCCAAGGTCCGATGCCGCCGACCTTCTCGATGCGGATGCGGGTGAGGACCCCGTCCGGTGCGCCCTCGGGCGGGAAGGGGACTCCGGGCGCCATCGTCTGCGCGAGTTCCTTCAGCAGTTCCGGCGCACCGCCCTCGACGATGCGAGCCGTGCCGGTGACGGTCAGGTACGGCGTCATGACTTCGCCGCGTTCCCTGGAGACGATGGTGAGCGCGACACGGCCGTCACGACGCACGTTGCGGACTTTCTTGTACTCGCCGAGGTGTGCGGTGACGAGCTCGTCGCCCTCGGGAGTCGATTGCAGGGCGACCCAGACCAGGCTGACCTGCGGGCTGCCGTCGGGATTGAGCGTGACCAGCGTGGCGTCGGCACCGGATCCGATCAGTGCGCGCGCGGCGTCATCGAGTTTCACGTGTCGATCCAACACCAATTCGCCTCGTTCATTCCCGTTTTCGCCGTGTGGACGCGCGGCCGATTCGGGGACTTACGGAATAGGCTCGGGGAGCGCTAGGCGGGTCGCGAGCACCCCGCCCGCGTTCATCGCCCAGTGCAGCAGTGCCGGGGCCGTGGTGCTGCCGGTCTTTCGGCGCAGCAGGCCGAGAATCGCGCCGCCCCCGGCGGTGGCCAAAACCGTGGGGGCGATGGGCTGCCCGCCCGCGCGGGCCGGGTGGATGTGCCACAGGCCGAAGGCGGCGGCGCCGAGCACGTGGCCGAGGCGCGCACCGAAAGTGTTGTCCAGCAGCGGTTCCAGAGTGGAACGGAAGATCAGCTCCTCGCTGTAGACCGTGCCGACCGGGATGTGCACGGCGACCCACTCGAGGTCCGACACCTCCTGCCCTACCGGAGCGACGTCGCGCAGCACCTCGCGCAGCGCCGGAATCGCCACGGCCGCACCGTAACCGGCGAGAACCAGTGCTCCGGCGGACGCGCCGACCGCCAGCCCCCGGCCCGACCACCAGTGGGATCGCCCGCCGAACGCGAGCCCGTACCCGGTCGCGAAGCACGCGTTGGCCGCGGTGCGCCCGCGCTGATCGAGCCCGAGCCCTGGCAGCACCCGATTACTCCACAACAGCGCAAATCCGGTGCCGACAATCGCCTTCGACACCGGTCCGAGACTCACTTGGTCTCCCGCTCGAATTCCTCCGCCGCCTCCAGCTGGAACCGAATCCGTTCTGCCAGCTGATCATTCCAACCCGGCGGTGCCGCGACGGCGGCCCAGCCGTCCAGCACCAGACTGCCGTAGCGATGCCCGTGCCCGTCCGAAACGCCTTGGGCGTTGGTGAGATCCGCGGCGACCTGCCAGAAGGTGACGAACGGCGCCCAGCGCATCTGCGAGGACACGTCGGCGCCGCGCGGCTCGGAGAGCCAATCCGGTTGGGAGAAGATCAGATCCGGCGACCACCAGACGATGGGGTCCGAGGGGTGCATGAGGTAGGCGATGCGCGGCGCCCGCCATTCGGTGTCTGGACGCCCCAGATCGGCGGCGTCGTCGGCGAATCGGACCACCAGCCCGTCGGCGTACACTGGCTCCACCTCCCTCGACCCCGGGTCGCGCCGCTGCACGAGCTGCTGCCACAGGCGGTTCGAATTCGGCGGACCGACCCACAGCGCGCCGTCCACCTTGGCGCGCAGATCGGCGAGTCCGTCGAACGCGGCCTCCGACCCCTGTGAACCGAGGCTCTCGCCGTACACGAGCAGCTTGGGCCGCGACTGCGGCGGACGCGCCGACCAGTGCTCGTACACCGCGTCGAAGAGCCCCTTGCCCGCCGCGGCCGCCTTGCCGCGGTCCGCGAGGAACGACAGCGGGCTGGGCAGATACGAGTACTGGGTCGCGACAATGGCGGTGTCGCCGCCGTACATGTACTCGATCGCCCCCACCGCCATCGAATTGACCCAGCCGGTGCCCGTGGTGGTGACCACCACGAGCGCCTTCCGGTCGAAGGCCCCGGTGCGCTCCAGTTCCTGCACCGCGAGCGCGTCCTGGTCCGCCTCGCCGTCGGTCGACTCCAGCCCGACGTAGACCCGGATCGGCTCGCGGGCGGGCTGCCCGGTAACGGCCGCGATGCGGCTCTGCGTCGGCCCGTGCGAGACGAACCAGCGTCCCTCGAAGCCGAGCGTCTCCCATTTCGCCAGCGATGCCGGACTTCCCGAGCGCTCGGATTGCTGCGGCTGCACCGCATTGGCCGAGGTGTGGTCGTTGCGCACGCTGAAGGCCGAGTTGGCGACCGCGAAGAATGCCTCGGTGGCGACACCGTTGAACAGCGTCACCACGAGCACCACGAGCACCAGCGCCCCCGCGGCCGGTGCCAGTTCGCGCGGCACCCGGACCCACCGGTTGAGCTGCCTGGCCAGGAACAGGATGATCTCGCGCACGGTCCGATAGACGGCGACCACCGCGACGCCCACCGCCACGCTCAGCAGTCCGGTGCGCAGGTAGGCCGGGGTCGTGGTGCCCTCCATGCCCATCAGCGCGGTGATCTCGCGCTGCCAGCGGGCCGACTGCACCAGCATCAGGGCGGCCGCCACCGCGGAGGAGAACAGCACCGCGGTCTTCAGCGCGTAGCGCACCCAGATGGGCGGCCCCGGAATCTTCAGCCGCGGCCGCACCCAGAGCCGGAACAGCCACTCGAGCAGGCAGCCGAGGCCGTAGCCGAGCGCCGCGTTGACGCCCGAGATCAGGCCCTGGAACAGCCAGTCCCTCGGTACCAGCGAGGGCGTCACCGACAGTGCGAAGAAGACGGTGGCGACGATCAGGCCGACGTAGTTGAGGTCGATGATGTCCTCGGCGCGCTGCACCACGACGACGCCGCGGGCACGCAGCTTCGTCAGGGTGTCGGCCTTCTCGAGCACTCGAACAGTATGGCTGTCGGCACCGACGGCGGTGCGCGTTGCCCAGGTCACCGCGCGACAATTACCCACCGCGCTCGAGTAGTTGTACGCGGTCGCGCCGGCCGTCCTCCGAGCAGACTCGATATCCATGAGCACACCAAACGCAGCGCCGAAAGCCAGTTCGGCCTACGTCGCGCAGGCCGCGATCGCGTTCGGCATCAGTTTGTTCGGGGCGGGCGTCGGCATCTTCTACCTTCCGCTGGACATCTGGCAGCGCGGCTTCCTCGGAATGACCGTGCTGTTCCTGGTGACCAGCACCTTCACCCTGGCCAAGGTGGTCCGCGACCAGCACGAGGCCAACTCCACCACCAACCGCATCGACGCGGCGCGGATGGAAAAGCTGATGGCCGAACACGATCCGTTCAAGGCCATCTGACCGACGACAGACGCCCACCTGGGCGAGCCCGGCAACGAGGGGTCCGGGCTCGCCCGGGTGGGCGTTCGTCGGTCTACTTCAGCTCGCGCTCGCGGTCGGCGGATTCCTCCAGGTACCGGCGGATCCGGTCGGAGAGTTCCGCCGTCCAGTCCGGCGGTTGGGCGATGGCGACCCAGGCGTCGAGCACCAGCGTGCCGTAGCGATGCCCATGACCGTCGCTGACCCGCTGCCCGTTCGGCAGGTCGGCGGCGACCTGCCAGAACGTGACGATCGGATACCAGCCCGAGGCCGACCACTCGGCCGGCCCCGTCGTGTAGCTCAGAGGTAACTATCCGAGCCTCCGGTGGGGTCAGATCGCGCTGGCTCCGAACAGTTTCGGCAGCGTGCCCTCGTAGGCTTCGCGCAGTTCCGCCATGGTAACCGAGAATTGGCCCTGAACCTCGACGGAATCCGAGCCCTGGTCCACGACACCGATGCGCACCCACGGCAGCTCGCGCGCGTCGCACATCTTGGTGAACCGGGTCTCCTCGGAGCGCGGCACCGCGACGAGCACCCGGCCCGCCGATTCGGAGAACAGCGTGACGAACGGGTCCGCGCCCTCGGGAAGCAGGATGCGGCAACCGGTTTCGCCCGCCAGCGCGGCCTCCACCACGGCCTGCGCGAGACCGCCCTCGGACAGGTCGTGCGCGGCGCTGATCATGCCATCGCGCGAGCCGGAGGTCAGCACCTCGGCGAGCAGCTGCTCGCGGGCGAAGTCGACCTTGGGCGGCTCGCCGCCGAGGTGATCGTGGGCGACCTGCGACCAGATGGAACCGCCGAACTCGTCGCGGGTCTCGCCGAGCAGGATCAGCGTCTCGCCCGGCTCGAGGCCGAGGCCGGTCGGAATGCGCCGGTGCACGTCGTCGATGACGCCGAGCACGCCGACCACCGGCGTCGGCAGGATGGCGTCCTGGCCGGTCTGGTTGTAGAAGCTGACGTTGCCGCCGGTGACCGGAATGCCAAGCGCCACACAGCCGTCCGCGAGACCGCGCACGGCCTGCTGGAACTGCCACATCACGCCAGGGTCCTCCGGCGAGCCGAAGTTGAGGCAGTTGGTGACGGCCTTCGGGGTCGCGCCGGTGGTGGCGACGTTGCGGAAGGCCTCGGCCAGCGCGAGCTGCGCGCCGGTGTACGGGTCCAGCTTGGTGTAGCGGCCGGAGGCATCGGTGGCCAGCGCGATGCCGCGGCCGGTCTCCTCGTCGATCCGGATGACGCCCGCGTCGGCGTGCTCGGCGAGCACGGTGTTACCGCGTACGTAGCGGTCGTACTGCTCGGTGATCCACTTGCGGCTGCACAGCTGCGGGCTGGAGATCATCTGCAGCAGGGTCGCGCGCAATTCCTCCGCGGTCTTGGGACGCGACAGCTTGTCCGGGGTGTCGGCGATCAGCGCGTCCTGGTAGTCCGGGCGCTGCACCGGGCGCTCGTACACCGGGCCCTCGTGCGCGACCGTGCGCGGCGGCACGTCGACCACGGTCTCGCCGTGCCAGGTGACCACGAGGCGGTCGCCGTCGGTGACCTCACCGATGACGGTGGCGAGCACGTCCCACTTGTGGCACACCGCCATGAACGCTTCCACGTTCTCGGGGGTGACCACGGCGCACATGCGCTCCTGGGATTCGCTGGAGAGGATCTCCGCAGGCGTCATGTTGGCCGCACGCAGCGGCACCTTGGTCAGGTCGATGTGCATGCCGCCGTCGCCCGCGGCCGCGAGTTCGGAGGTGGCGCAGGACAGCCCGGCGCCGCCGAGGTCCTGGATGCCGACGACCAGCTTGGCCGCGTACAGCTCGAGACAGCACTCGATGAGCACCTTCTCGGTGAACGGGTCGCCCACCTGCACGCTGGGCAGCTTCTTGCGACCCGCGCCGGACTCGTCACCGGAGAAGGTGTCGGAGGCCAGCACGGACACGCCGCCGATGCCGTCCAGGCCGGTGCGCGCGCCGAAGAGGATGATCTTGTTGCCGGTGCCGGAGGCGAAGGCCAGGTGCAGGTCCTCGACCCGCATCACGCCGGCGCACAGCGCGTTGACCAGTGGGTTGCCCTGGTAGGAGGCGTCGAAGACGGTCTCGCCGCCGACATTGGGCAGACCGAGCGAGTTGCCGTAGCCGCCGACGCCGCGCACCACGCCGTCCACCACGCGCCGGGTGTCCGCCGCGTCCGCCGCGCCGAACCGCAGCTGGTCCATCACCGCGATCGGGCGCGCGCCCATCGCCATGATGTCGCGCACGATGCCGCCGACGCCGGTGGCCGCGCCCTGGTACGGCTCGACGTAGGAGGGGTGGTTGTGGCTCTCCACCTTGAAGGTGACCGCCCAGCCGTCGCCCACGTCGACGACGCCCGCGTTCTCGCCGATGCCCGCGAGCATGGACTCGCGCATCTGGTCGGTGGTGGTCTGGCCGAAGTAGCGCAGGTGCACCTTGGACGATTTGTAGGAGCAGTGCTCGCTCCACATCACCGAGTACATCGCCAGCTCGGCGTCGGTGGGCCGACGGCCGAGGATCTCCTTGATGCGGGCGTACTCGTCGTCCTTGAGACCAAGCTCTTTGTACGGTTGCGCCACATCGGGGGTTGCTGCGGCTGCACTGACGGTGTCGACCTGCGGAGTCACGGAGTACCAGGGTCCTTTCGGCCGGGCCTTGGGGGTCGGCGAGCCGGCGGAGCCGGCGGGGTGGGTGAGCACGGGCGTCGGCAGCGACGAGCGTTGTCACTGGTTGCGGCGAGATGCCTGGCACTCAGTCTAGAGGGCGGGTGGCGCGGTCACGCAGGTGAGGGGCGCGGCCGCGGTGACGGCGCGGATTGCCGACGGTGACGCCGTGCAGCGCTCCGATCCGAGTGTGGTCTCGATCATGGTCGCTGGGTCGTTGCCCGAGACCGTCGCGTCTCGATCCGAGCCGCCGATTCCCCTGTCAGCGGGCGAGATCGGCGGGCGGTCCTCGCGGGTTGCGGCGTCCGGGGCGACCCGGAGACCGCCCCACCCCCCGGATACTCTGTCGGAGTGAGTGAACGATCGGGGGTCGCGAATTCGGCCGAGCAGCAGGCTGCCACGGAGGATGTGCGCCCCGGCGTCGCGAATGTCGCGACCGAGTCGTCGCCGCGGTCGCCGATGTCGTCCACGCAGATGCGCTGGCTGGCCGCCGCGTTCGGACTGTTCCTGATCTCGGCGGTGGTCTCGCTGCTCGTCCACTGGTGGAACGGGTACATCGATCTCCAGGTCTATCGCAACGGCGCGCGGGTGTGGCTGGACGGTGGCGAGCTGTACGGCCCGATGCCGCCGGTGTTCGGCATCGGCCTTCCGTTCACCTATCCCCCGCTGGCCGCGCTGTTCTTCGCGCCGCTGGCGCTGATGCCGTTGGTGCTGGCCGAGGTGCTGGTGCTCGCCACCTCGATCGCCGCCCTCGGCATCACGCTGTGGCTGGTACTGGCCAGGATCCGGCCGGAACTCGACCGGTTGGCCGTGCTGCCCTTGGTGATCGCCGCCGTCGCGGCGGTGGGCTTCCTCGAGCCGGTGCGTCAGACCTACGGCTTCGGCCAGATCAATCTGGTGCTGATGGCCGCCATCGCGCTGGACTGCCTGGTGCGCAAGCCATTCTGGCCGCGCGGCATGCTCATCGGAATCGCGGTGTCGGTCAAGCTGATTCCCGCGGGCTATCTGTTGTACTTCCTGCTGCGCAAGGATTGGAAAGCGGCGGGCACGCTGGTGGTGTCGGCGATCGGCGCGGTCGGCCTCGGATTCCTGCTGTTCCCGCGCGATTCCGTGGAGTACTGGTTCAACACGCTGGCCGACACCGGCCGCATCGGCCCGCCCTACTTCGCGGGCAACCAGTCGCTCAAGGGCATGGCCTTCCGGCTCGGCGTCTCCGATTCGGCGGCCACGCTGATCTGGATCACGCTCTCGCTGGTGACGATCGCGCTGGCCGCGATCTGGATGCACCGGCTCATCGAGGCGGGGGCCACCGTGGCGGCGCTGCTGGTGAATGCTGCTGCGGTGCTGCTGGTCTCACCGGTCTCGTGGTCGCACCACTGGGTCTGGGTGGCGCCCGCGCTCGTCGTGGCCGCCGACGCCATCGTGCGAGTTCGCGAGGGCCGCGCGCGAACTCCGCGCGGACGGTTGTTCGTCGCGACGGTCGTCGGCTTCACCGTGCTGTTCCTGATCGGCCCGCACTGGCTGCTGCCGCATTCGAAGGACCGGGAACTCGACTGGGACTGGTGGCAGCAGATCATCGGAAGCAGCTACGTCCTCGCGACGTTCGCGGTGTTCGTCGTCGCGGTCGCCACCTACCGCCCCGTCACGAAACCCTCGCCCGAACCCGCTCCGGTCACAGCCTGACCCACCTCACGCGGCGCGGAGTCGGCCGAGGTGCAACAGCCCGCCGCCAGTCGATTCCCGACCGGTCCGAACGCTTGCGCAACGCCCCTTCTCACGGTTCCAGATAGAGACGTTCGTTCGGCAGCCGCGGGTACTGCCCGGCGTGACCACACGGACCACCGACACGACTCCCGGCCGTTGGGCGAAGCACCATAACTGTCACTTCAGCAGTTTTCCTGTCGTTCATCGGTGTCTCCGCCGGCAACGTCCACCACAAGCGCTGATGACATCAGCCGGTCAGTCGGTCAATGGAGGGCTCGATCGCAGGCGTGCCGGCAACCGTGCCGCGAAGACAGGTAGTGGACTACCCGCGATATCCGGTGCCGCCCGGGTCACGCTCAAACGGTCTAGTTCATGTCTCGATCTGGAGGCGTGGTGATAGTCCATGTGTGCTCAGGCTCCGGGGAACCTAGAGCAGCCGACTCTCGGGAACGACGAGTCGCTCGATTACGACGCGTTCATCTCCTATACCCACGATGATCGGCAGGTCGCCGCGGGGATCCAGAAGGCCTTGCACCGCATCGGCCGACGCATGGGCCACTTACATGCCGTGCGAGTGTTCCGTGACGCCACCGACCTCACCGCGAGCCCCGATCTGTGGGGCAAGGTCACCGACGCGATCAACCACGCCCGCTTTTTCATCGTGGTGCTGTCCCCCGACGCGGTCGCCTCGAAATGGGTCAACAAAGAAGTCGCCCACTGGCTGCGGCGCCGCGGCCCGGACCGGTTGCTCTTCGTTGTGGCCGGTGGGTCCCTGACCTGGGACGAAGACACCGGGCGGTTCGATCCTGAGCGGTCGGATGTGGCTTTGCCGGTACTCACCGAGCCGGGAGTCCTCCCCACCGAGCCGTTCCATGTCGACGTCAGCGCGGATGCACCATGGGATCCTCGCGCACCGATGTTCCGGGAGAAGGTCACCGACCTGGCTGCACCGATCCACGGCAAACCCAAATACGAACTGGCCAGCGAGGACTTGCACGAGCAACGTCGCTTCCGACGGCTACGACGCGCCGCGATCACGGCCCTGGTCCTGCTGACCGTTCTCGCGGTGGCCTGTGCCGCGATCGCGGCCGTCAAATGGCAACAGGAAGCCATCCAACGGCGTGAGGCGGTGGCTCTCGCCCTGGCTGCAACCTCCCGCGACACCGCCACCAGCAATTCCGCTCTGGCTCTCGCCCTCGCCGCCGAGAGCAGCCGGACGACACCGACCCCGCTGCGGCAGGCCACCAATGCAGTGGTCAACGCCCGCGTCGGCTTCGGTCAGCGCGTCGCTCAGCAGGTTCGCGACCCGCTCGCAGGTCACACCGACATAGTGAACGACGTGGCGTTCAGCCCCGATGGCACCCGACTGGCTTCCGCAGGCAAAGACGGCACCCTGCGGCTGTGGGACCCCGCCACCGGCAAGCAGGTCGGCGAACCACTCACCGGCCACACCGGCCCGGTGACCGCGGTGGCGTTCAGCCCGGACGGCACCCGGCTCGCCTCGGCCGGCGCCGATCGCACCGTGCGGCTGTGGGACCCCGCCACCGGCAAGCAGGTCGGCGAACCGCTCACCGACCACACCGACATAGTGAACGACGTGGCGTTCAGCCCCGACGGCACCCGGCTGGCCTCCGCAGGCGGAGACGGCACCCTGCGGCTGTGGGACCCCACCACGGGACGGAGGGTCGGCGAACCGCTCCGCGGCCACGACGGCGCAGTGCTGGCGGTGAAGTTCAGCCCGGACGGCACCCGACTGGCTTCCGGCGGCAAAGACCACACCCTGCGGCTGTGGGACCCCGCCACCGGTGAGCAGGTCGGCGAACCGCTCACCGGCCACACCTACTGGGTGACCGGGGTGGCGTTCAGCCCGGACGGCACCCGGCTCGCCTCAGCTGGCGCCGATCGCACCGTGCGGCTGTGGGACCCCGCCACCAGGCGGCAGGTCGGCGAACCACTCACCGGCCATATCGGTGCGGTGACCGCGGTGGCGTTCAGCCCGGACGGTACCCGGCTGGCTTCTTCCGGCATCGACCACACCCTGCGGTTGTGGGACCCGGCCAGAAGCCGACAGATCGCTTCCCTGCTCACCGGCCACACCAGCGAGGTGAACGCGGTGGCGTTCAACCGGGCCGGCACTCAGCTGGCCACCGCCAGCGCAGACAAAACGGTGCGGCTGTGGGATCTGACCCCCGGCCGACCGATAGGCGCGACGCTCACCGGCCACACCGACGAGGTGTACGCGGTGGCATTCAGTCCGGACGGCACCCTACTGGCCACCGCCGGCGCCGATCACACTGTGCGCCTGTGGGACCCCGCCACCGGCAAACAGGTCGGCGAACCACTCACCGGCCACACCGGCCCGGTGGCCGCGGTGGCATTCAGCCCGGACGGCACCCTACTGGCCACCGCCGGCGCCGATCACGCCGTGCGACTGTGGGACCGCGCCACCGGCAAACAGGTCGGCGAACCACTCACCGGCCACACCGACGAGTGGTACGCGGCGACGTTCAGCCCGAATGGCACCCGACTGGCCTCCACCGGCATGGACGGGACAGTGCGCCTGTGGGACCCCGCCACCGGAAAGCAGGTCGGCGAACCACTTACCGGCCACACCGAAATGGTGTTTGCGGTGAAGTTCAGCCCGGACGGCACCCGACTCGCCACCGCCGGCGCCGATCACGCTGTGCGACTGTGGGACCCCGCCACCGGCAAACAGGTCGGCGAACCACTCACCGGTCACACCGGCCCGGTGGCCGCGGTGGCGTTCAGCCCGGACGGCACCCGACTGGCCACCGGCGGCGGCGATGACACCCTGCGGCTGTGGGATCCCGCCACCGGTGAGCAGGTCGGCGAACCACTCACCGGCCACACTCAAATGGTGATTGCGGTGGCATTCAGCCCGGACGGCAGCCGACTGGCCTCCGCTGGACGGGACGGCACTGTGCGGCTGTGGGACAGCCCCTGGGACGTGGACGAGGCATGTGAACTCGCCGCCCGATACGTGACCCGAGCCCAAGTGCAGGAGTACATGCCCTCAGGCATGGCACCGAAGTGTCGATACGCGCAGTGATCCAGGTTGCCGCGAACCGCGTCCGGGTGTTCGAGGAAAGGTCGACAGCATGACCCTCCGATGGGAAACCCGCAGCTCAGCACACTGACATCGGGGCGGGCACTCTCACACCAGTGCAAGGTATCGCGCACTCGGTATGCTCGGCACGCTCACGAACGAATCCGACAGTGCCCTACTCGGCGGGCGTGAGAAACGCCGCGAGCGCCGCCGCATAAGCCGGAACGTCGTTCGCCCCCATCAACTCTCGGGCCGAGTGCATCGCCAGCTGGGGTGCGCCGACGTCGACCGTGGGCATGCCGGTGCGGGCCGCCGTCATCGGGCCGATGGTCGAGCCGCAGGGCAGGTCGGCGCGATGCACGTAGCGCTGCAACGGGACGGCCGCTTGGTCGCACGCCAGGGCGAACGCGCCCGCGCCGGTGGCGTCGGTGGCGTAGCGCAGGTTCTGGTTGACCTTGAGCACCGGCCCGCCGTTGATCTCGATGCGGTGCGCGGGCTCGTGCCGCTCCGGGTAGTTCGGGTGGGTCGCGTGCGCCATGTCGCCGGACGCGCAGATCGAACCGGCCAGCGCCGCCAGGTATTCGGCGCGACCACCGCCGCGCGCCAGCACGATCCGCTCCAGCACGGCGGGCAGCAGATCGGACTGGGCGCCACGGTCGGACTGGCTGCCGACCTCCTCGTGATCGAACATGGCCAGCACCGGCACCGCCGCACCCGGATCCTCGACGGCGGCCAGGAACGCGCGCAACCCGGCGTAGCAGGTGCCCTGGTTGTCCAGCCGGGGCGCGCTGACCAGGTCGTTGTCCCGGCCCACCAGGCCGCTCGGGGCCAGCACGTGCGTCATCAGCTCCCAGCCGAGCACCGCGGCCGGATCCACCTCGATGCTTTCGGCGACGAAGGCGAGGAACGAGCGCGGCAGGTCACCGACGCCCCACACCGCGTTCACGTGCCGCTGCGGGTCCAGCGTGACGCCGCGCCGGTCCTCGGAGAGGTGGATGGCCAGCTGCGGCACCCGCAGGATCGGCTCCTCGATGCGAATGAGCTCCTCGCGCAACGCGTTTCCGTCGCGCACCGTCAGCCTGCCGGAAATGCCGAGCTCGCGGTCCAGCCACGAGTTCAGCCACGCGCCGCCGTACGGTTCGAGCCCGACCAGCTGCCACCCCGCGGACGCCAGATCCGGGTGCTGCTTCACCCGCAGGTTCGGGCTGTCGGTGTGCGCGCCGACGACGCGAAACGGGGCCGCGGCGTCGCCGGTCCCGGCCCAGGCGACCAGCGAACCGCCGCGCACCACATAGCGGCGGCCGGTCGACTCGGCGGGCCATGCCGCCGTTTCCGCGAGGCGGGTGAAGCCGTGTGCGTCCAGCTCCTGCGCGACCGTGCGGACCACGTGGAACGGCGAGGGCGAGTCATCGATGAACGCGCACAGACCTTCGGCCGTGGCGGCGGTGGTGGAAACGGGCATGGACCGATCCTAGAGAGCCGCCGCCGCGCCGGTCGTGATGCCGCGATTTCTCGCACCGGGGCGAGCCCCGCGGCAACTTGTTCCGATATCGGACGTATCGGGCAATTAACGGCAACGGTAATACCGCGGTAGCCCTGCGGTAATCCCGCCGCCGCGCCGAAACGAAAAAGCGCGAAAACGCCGCTAGACTGGCTCGCGACGCGGCGAACGAGAACATCCAGCAAATCTCGCGCGCAGAACGGGGGTTCGCATGACATTGTCGAGCGGGCGGCACCACGATGTCGTCGAGATCGTCAACATCGCACCCCTGCGCGGCGCGGGCGCCCTCATCGGACCGTCCTGTGTCGCGGCCGCGAACCTGGCCATGGCCGAAATCAACAGCGGGACTGGCATTCTCGGCCGGGAGGTCTGCGTCACCACGATCGACGGCGGCGGCCCGCCGCAGCGCGTGCACGACGAGGTGTCGGCTCTGCTGGCGACCGGCATGGTGCACGCCGTCACCGGAATTCCGATGCCGGAGAATCGCTGCGCGATCATGCGCGCCGCGGCCGGTCGGGCGCCCTGCCTGTTCGGCGTCGGCCACGACGGGCTCGCCGCCGAAGAGCCGGGCGTCTTCATGATCGGCGAGCACCCCGGCATCCAGACCATGGTCGCGGTGGATTGGCTCTATCGGGAGTTCGGCGCCCGGCGCTGGGCGGTGGTGGCCAGCGACTACCTCTGGTCCCGCCGTATCGCGCCGACGCTGCGCGAGATCCTCGCGCCGCGGCACACGGTGGTCGCCGAGCACTTCGTGCCGTTGGGCGCCGAGGATTTCGGCGCGGTGCTCGACGATCCCCGGCTCGACGCGGCCGACGGAGTGATCCTGCTGCTGGTCGGCGCCGACGCCGCCCGATTCAACCGGGCATTCACCGCGGCGGGACGCGCCGACCGGCAGTTCCGTACCGGCCCGACGATCGACGAAAACGTGCTGCTGGCAGGCGGACTCGACGCGAACCGCAATATCTACGTGCCCTCGGGCGTGATTCCCGACCGGCGCAGCGCCGACGATCGCGATCTGCTCGACCGATACCTGCGGCTGCACCACGGATTCGCCCCCACCTTCAGCCGATTCGCCAACGGCGCCTACCGCTCCCTGCACGCACTGCGCACCGTGGTCGACGCCGCGGGCTCGTTCGAGACGGCGCGCATCCACGGCGCGCTCGCGGACCGCGCGGTGCTCGAAGGTCCCTCGGGCGCGTTCACCTTTCGCGGCGATCAGGTCGTGCGACCGACCTTCGTGGCGCGCGCGGCGGGCGTCGACTTCGAGACGCTCACCGTGACCTAGGCCTCGGCCACCAGCTCCAGCAGCCGCTTCAGCTCGGCGTAGCGCCGCGCGCCGATCTTCGCCTGGAGCTGCCGCTCGGCGAGTTCCTCCTCGGCGCGCACCGACGCGACCAGCTCGGTTCCCAGCCTGCTCAGCCCGATCAGGATGCGCCGCCGATCCTCCTCCGCGGCGACACGGAAGATGAGGCCGCGCTCGGCGAGACCGTCGGCGTGCCGGGTGGCCGACGACGGCGCCAACTGCGAACGGTTGGCCAATTCGCTCATGGTGATACCGGTTTCGCTCGACAGGTTGCACAGCATCGACCACTGATCCGGCGAAAGCTGCCTGGCGCACAGCGCCGCGTCGAGATGCCGTAGCCAACGGCGTTCGGCGGCACGCAGCGCCCCATGCAGCGTGGCATATCCGTTTAGAATGGTCGACATTGATTTCCCCGCCTGCTTTTGAATTTCGCTCGAACCAGAAGAAGAGTACCGAATGTCAGCGGTCGGCGAGAGCCCAGACGGCACAATAGAGATACTGAACATCGTTCCCATGCAAGGACCTGGCGGGATCTTCGCGCCGTCCTGCGACGCTGCCATTTCGCTCGCCGTATCCGAAATCAACCGTGGCGCCGGAATTCTGGGACGCGAAATTCGTACCACGAATATCGATGGCGGCCGACCGCCGGACGAGGTCGCCACCGAGGTGTCCGCGCTGCTGGCCACCGGTATGGTGCACGCCATCACCGGCTGGCACACCTCGGCGGTGCGGCGGGCTGTGGCCAAGACGAACGACGGGCGCGTCCCCTATCTGTTCGCGGTCAGCCACGAGGGCCTGTCCGACGAGTTGCCCGGTGTGCTGCTGGTCGGCGAGCATCCGGCGGGCCACACCGTGGCCGCGGTGCGGTGGCTCGGCAGGGAACTCGGCGTGCGCCGCTGGGCCATCATCGGCAACGACTACATCTGGCCGCGCGAGACGGCGAAAGCGGTGCGGCGCAGCCTGATCGATCCCGGCGCCGTCGTGCTGGAGCGGTACGTCCCGCTCGGCACACCCAGTTTCCTCGACTTCCTCACCCATCCCGATCTGGACCGGGCCGATGGCGTCATCATCCTGATGGTCGGCGCGGACGTCTCGCGCTTCAACCGTCAGTTCTACGCCACGGGCCGGGCCGCCGATCAGGTGCGAGTCAGCCCGGCCGCCGACGAGAACGTGCTGCTCACGGGCGGCGCCAAGGCGAACCACAATCTCTATGTGCCGTCCAGCTTCTTCCTGAACGACAAGCTCGCCGACGGCTTGGACCGCAAGACCCGCTACCGGCGAATGCACGGCAGTTTCGCGCCCGCGCTCACCACCTTCAGCAACGCCACCTACGAGGCCATCCACGCCCTGCGCGGGCTGGCCGAGTCCGTCGGCTCGCTGGACGTGCCGAGCTTGCAGGGCGCGCTGGCCGACGGCGTGCACTTTCAAACCCCTGGCGGCCCACGCGGTTTCCTCGGCAACCAGGCGATCCAGCCCGGCTATCTGGCGCGGGCCGAAGGCGTCGAATTCGAGCTCATCGACCGCATCTGGTGAACAGAATGCGAAACGGCCCGAGCCGACCCGCTTCGGGTCGGCTCGGGCCGAAGTATTACGTCAGGCCGAGACCAGGGTGTCGAGCACCGAGAGGAACAGTCCGAGACCGTCGTCGCTCGGACCGGTCAGCGGCTCGGTGGCGTGCTCGGGGTGCGGCATCAGGCCGACCACCCGGCCGTTGGCCGAGGCGATGCCCGCGATGCCGCGCTGCGAGCCGTTCGGGTTGTCGCCCGAGTAGCGGAAGACCACCCGGCCCTCGCCCTCCAGCTCGTCGAGCACGGCGGCCGAGGCCTGGTAGCGGCCCTCACCGGACTTGAGCGGGACCAGGATCTGCGCGCCTGGCTCGTAGCGGGAGGTCCACGCGGTGGACACCGACTCGACGGTGAGCCATTCGTCGCGGCAGACGAAGTGCAGACCCTCGTTGCGGGTCAGCGCGCCCGGCAGCAGCCCGGCCTCGCACAGCACCTGGAAGCCGTTGCAGATGCCGAGCACCGGCATGCCCTTGCCCGCGGCCTGCACGACCTTGCCCATCACCGGCGCGAACCGGGCGATGGCGCCCGCACGCAGGTAGTCGCCGTAGGAGAAGCCGCCGGGCACGACCACCGCGTCGACCTCCTTCAGGTCGGCGTCGGCGTGCCACAGGCTGACCGCCTCGGCGCCGGCGAGACGCACCGCGCGCGCCGCGTCGACGTCGTCGAGCGTGCCGGGAAACGTGATGACCCCGATGCGCGCCGTCATGGGAGGCGAACCACCTTCCACTCCTCGATCACGGTGTTGGCGAGCAGGCCTTCGGCGATCTGCTCGAGCTCGGCGTCGCTGACGCTGTCGTCCACGTCGAGCTCGAATCGCTTGCCCTGCCGCACATCAGCGATCCCGGCGAATCCCAGGCGCGGGAGCGCGCCGACAATGGCCTGCCCCTGCGGATCCAGGATTTCGGCCTTCGGCATCACCTCGACCACGACTCGTGCCACGCGTTGCTCCTCAGATGGGTATGCGGGGGTTACCTGAGCAGCGTAGTTGCTCAGGTCGCGCGAGTTACCTGCGGGGTCGGGTGAAAATCGACACCATGCCAATAGCATGGCGGCATGCGCATAGCCCATTTCGGCCACTCCTGCATCCTCGTCGAACTGCACGGCACGAAGGTGCTCTTCGATCCGGGCACCTTTTCGCACGGTTTCGAGGGCATCACCGGCCTGGACGCCATCGCGATCACCCACCAGCACCCCGACCACATCGACCCGAACCGCATCGACGCCTTGATCGAGGCCAACCCGAACGCCCGCCTGCTGTCGGATCCGCAGACCGCGGCCCAGCGCGGCGACCGCTGGGAAGCCGTGCACGCGGGCAACGTGCTGCGACTCGGTGATCTGCAGATCACCGGCGGTGGCGGCAGGCACGCGGTCATCCATCCGGACATCCCGGTCATCGACAACACCGTCTTCCAGCTCGGCACCGCCGAGGACCCCGCCCAGCTCGTGCACCCCGGCGACTCGCTCTGGGTCCCGCCGGTGCAGGTCGGCGTGCTGGCCATCCCGGCCGCGGCGCCGTGGATGCGGATCAGCGAGGCGGTCGACTACCTCCGCGCGGTCGCCCCGCGCACCGCCCTGCCCATCCACTTCGGCATCATCCAGCCCGAGGCGCGTGGCATCTACTTCGGCAGGCTCGCCGAAATGGGCCCGAAGGGAACGGAATTCACCGTGCTCGAACCGGAGAACCAGCGCGAATTCTGACCCTTCGGTTCCGGTCAGCGGCCGTAGGTGGTGAGGAAGAGCGCTTCCGCCAAAGCCATGTGCTCGATTTCGGAGGGGTCCACGCTCTCGTTGGGGGCGTGGATCAGGCACTTCGGCTCCTCGACGCCGATGAGCATGATCTCCGCGTCGGGATAGGTGTCGGCGAAGACGTTGCACAGCGGGATAGAACCGCCCTGCCCCTGGGTGGTGGTCGGCTTGCCGTAGGAGGCGGCGAGGGCCGCGTCCATGGCGGCGCGGGCGGGGCCGCCGCTGGCGGAGCGAAACGGCGCTCCCACGCTCTCCAGCTCGATGGTCAGCTTGGCGTGCAGCGGAGTGTTGGCCGCCAAGTGAGCGACCAGCGCCCGGTGCGCGTCCTCCGGCACGATGCCCGGCGGAATGCGCAGGTTCAGCCGGGCGCGGGCCGTGGGCTGGATCGCCGCGGAGGAGCCGACCACCCGCGGCGCGTCGATGCCGAGCACGGTGAGAGTCGGCCGGGCCCAGAGCATTTCGGCGACCGTGCCATCGCCCGCCAGATCCACGCCGCCGAGCACACCGGCGTCGATGCGGAAGCGGTCGGGATCGTACTGCACGCCGTCCCAGGGCTGCCGGTTGTCCAGCCCGGCCACGGTGGTGTTGCCCTCTGCGTCGCGCAGCGTGGCGAGCACGTGGATCAGCGTGGCGAGCGCGTCCGGCGCCGCTCCGCCGAACATGCCCGAATGCAGCGGTCCGGCAAGGGTTTCCACGGTGACCACCACGTTCACGTTGCCGCGCAACGTCTCGGTGAAGGTCGGCACGCCGACCGCGAAGTTGCCGCAGTCGCCGATCACGATGGCGTCGGCGCGCAGCAGATCCGGGTTGTCGACGACGAATTTCTCCAGTCCGCCGGTGCCCTGCTCCTCGGAGCCTTCGGCGACCAGCGTGACCCCGACGGGTAGCTCGGATCCGATGGCGCGCAAGGCCGTCAGGTGCATGACGATGTTGCCCTTGCAGTCCGCCGCGCCGCGCCCGTACCAGCGGCCTTCCTTCTCGGTGAGCTCCCAGACCGGCGTGCGCCACGCCGCCTCGTCCAGCGGCGGCTGCACGTCATAGTGGCAGTAGAGCAGCACCGTCGGCGCACCGGGCGGCGCGGGACGCGAGGCGATGACGGCCTTGCTGCCGTCCGCCGTCTCGTGCAACCCCACCCTGGTCAGCCCGACCGCGGCGAACGCGTCGGCCACCCACTGCGCGGCACGCTCGCACTCCTCCGCCGGGAACTGCCGAGGGTCGGCCACCGACTTGAACGAAACCAGTTGGGCCAGATCGCGTTCGGCCTGCGCCATCAGTCCCGCGACGCGCGAGCGCAGGTCGGCGGTATGCGGATCGTCGGAAGTCATGGGCAGCTCACTTCGTCGTGTCGTCCAGCTCGGATGCACACCTCGTGGAGGTGGGTGCCGAGCCGGTCCGCACGGCGCTGGCCGATTCGACGGCGATCACCGTATCGCGCCCGCCCCGCACCGACCGGTTGCCGGGGCCGGGCGTGCCGTTCGCGATGCCATCCGATCCGGCCGCGAGAACGGCGCGTTCGCGCCCAACCACCGCCGCGTCGGCTCAGATCCGCCGCAGCCGAAGCACCGTTCGCGCCCACCCGCTGCTATGGTCGCAGTAGGGAGACCCCCACTCGACCGCAGCGATTCGACTGCTGAAAAGACAGTGGCAGATCAGCTCGAGATTCCGTCCCCTGCGAGGTCAGGATACGTGCGAACGCGGTGGGCATACCGCCATCGACGGAACGCCGGACCGCGCGACAGACATACACAGCACCGGAGTGTCGCACGCCAGCAGCCGCTCAGCATTCGCCGCGTCAGCTCGAATTGGCCACTTGTACAGGCCATTCATTGCAGAATGAGGTCATCAACCGATCCGTGGCAATCGATGAGCAGCCTTGCTGGGAGGCCCCTGATGCCCGCTGAACCGGACTTCGACGATCTGTTCGCGCTGCCTGCTATCGACCACCCCGCACCCAAGGAGCGATTCCCGGCGAAGGAGACGATTCCGGACGCCGCCTACCAGATCGTGCACGACGAGCTGCTGCTCGACGGCGTCTCGCGGATGAACCTCGCCACCTTCTGCACCACCTGGGTCGACGACCAGGCGCGCAGGCTGATGAACGAGTCGCTGGACAAGAACATCGTCGACAAGGATGAGTACCCGCAGACCGCGGAGCTGGAGCGCCGCTGCGCGTGCATGCTCGCCGACCTCTGGCACGCCCCCGATCCCGCGACCACGCTCGGCACCTCCACCACCGGGTCCAGCGAGGCCGCGATGCTGGGCGGGCTCGCCGCCAAGTTCCGCTGGCGCAAGCGCGGTGGCTCGGGCACGCCGAACTTCGTCTGCGGTCCCGTGCAGGTCTGCTGGGAGAAGTTCGCCCGCTACTTCGACGTCGAGATCCGTCAGGTGCCGCTGCGCGGCGACCGGCTCACCATGCACCCCGACGACGTGGCCGCGCACTGCGACGCGAACACCATCATGGTGGTCGCCAACTTCGGACAGACCTACACGGGATTGTTCGAGGACGTCGCGGGCATCGCGCAAGCGCTCGACGACCTGCAAGCCACGAGCGGCCTGGACATTCCGCTGCACGTCGACGCGGCGAGCGGCGGCTTCCTCGCCCCGTTCACCGCACCCGACCTGGTGTGGGATTTCCGCCTGGAACGGGTGAAATCGATCAACTCCTCCGGCCACAAGACCGGGCTCGCCCCGCTGGGCGCGGGCTGGGCGATCTGGCGCACGGCCGACGATCTACCCCAGGAGCTGATCTTCGACGTCGACTATCTCGGCGGCAGCATGGCCACCTTCAATCTGAACTTCTCCCGGCCGGGCGGCCAGGTGATCACGCAGTACTACGACTTCATCCGGCTCGGCAGACTGGGCTACACCCGATTGCAGGAGGCGATCTACCGGGTCGCCCGGCATCTGGCGGACGGCCTGACCGCGTTCGACGGATTCGAGCTGATCCACGACGGCGACCCGAATCGCGGCATCGCCGCGGTGTGCTGGCGGCTCACCGGCACGCCGGGCTTCAATCTCTACGACCTGTCCGACCGGCTGCGCACCCGCGGCTGGCTGATCGCCGCGTATCCGCTGCCGCCCGACCGCGGTTCGGAGACGGTCATGCGCGCTGTCATCCGGCACGGCTTCACCCACGACATGGTCGATCTGCTGCTCGCCGACGTCGACCGCTGCGTGCGACAGCTGGCCAGCCATCCGCTGAAGGTCTCGCTGACCAGGGCCGAGGCGGGCGGCTTCACGCACAACGCGAAAGCCAAGGTGCCCGGCACGACGCCCGCCGCGACAACCCCGCATACGGAACCCACCGGTTAGGCATCCGAGCGAAGGTACGCCCGCCGCCTTCGATCGCCAGACCCGGCGGCGGGCGTACCGAGGCCCGCGGCCGTCAGGCCGCGCGCACCAGGTCGACCGGCTCCCAGCGGTACACCTCGCTGACCGCGCCGTGGAACAGCGCCAGATCCACCGCGTCCAGCATCGCCTGGCGCGGACCCGAGCGCTGCAACTGCGCCGCGGAAACGGCCAAGCGCAGCACGCCGCCACGCCGCGCGGTACGCGCAGCGCCCATGACCAGGGCCCGGCACCACCACGGCTCGGCACGGAAACCCTCGCCGATGCCATAGACGCGCGCCTTCTGCGCTGCGTTGCGCTCCAGGTCGAGGATCGAGGTCAGACCCAGCGCCACCCGGAAACCCGTCTCCGGCAGCGCGGCGATGGCGCCGGCCGAGGCGTCCCAGCGCGGCGCGGCGAAGAGCCTGGTGCGCAGCTCCACCTGCTCCAGCACCCGATCCGCCGCGGTGAGCCGCAGCTTCGCCTCGTGCTTGGGCAACGTGGCGAACTCGGCCCTGCGCCGCTTGGTCGCCGCCTGGTCGTAGCCGTGCAGCACGATGGCGTCGCCACGGGCCCGCCTGCCGCGCAGCCACGCCTGCGTGGCCGGGTCGTCGACCAGCCGGTACTTGCCCTTCAACCGCGGCGCCACCAGCAGTGACAACCGCACGTCGCGATGATCCATCTCGGCGGCGAATTCGATCGCGGCGTCTCGAGTGGTGTCCCGAATCCCCGACACGGACACGATCAGCTCAGCGTTCATGAACCTACGATGCCGGACGCAAGTGTCATCGACGTGCAGCGAGCGTGACCGCAGAACGAACACTCACCGCATTCGCGGCCGGCGGCCAGCCGAGATCGGGAGGCCGCCGGAACGGTCCTATGCCAGCCCGACCGTGTCGAGCACCCAGGCGTGCTCGAAGGCCACTTCCTTCCACTTCTCGTAGCGGCCGCTGACGCCGCCGTGGCCTGCGCTCATCTCGGTCTTGAGCAGCAGCGGCGCGTCACCGGTCTTGGTCGCGCGCAGCTTGGCCACCCACTTGGCGGGCTCGACATAGAGCACCCTGGTGTCGTTCAGGCTCGTGACGGCCAGGATCGCCGGGTAGTCCTTGGCCTCGACGTTCTCGTACGGCGAGTAGGACTTCATGTACTCGTAGACGTCCTTGTCCGCCAACGGATTACCCCACTCGTCCCACTCGATGACGGTGAGCGGCAGCGAGGGATCGAGGATCGAGGTCAGCGGGTCGACGAAGGGCACGTTCGCGAGAACACCACGGAACAGCTCCGGCGCCAGGTTCGCCACGGCGCCTACCAGCAGCCCACCCGCGCTGCCACCGTCGGCGACCATCCGATCGGCGGTGGTCACCCCGGTGTCGATCAGCTGCCGAGCGCAGGCCACGAAGTCGGTGAAGGTGTTCTTCTTGGTGAGCGTCTTGCCGTTCTCGTACCAGAGCCTGCCCATCTCGCCGCCGCCGCGCACGTGCGCGACCGCGAACACCATGCCGCGGTCGAGCAGCGACAACCGCGCCACCGAGAAGGACGGATCCATGCTCGCCTCGTAGGACCCGTAGCCGTAGAGCAGCAGCGGCTTCGGCTCGCCCTCGGCCACCGCGCCCTTCTTCCACACCAGCGAGATCGGGACCCGGGTGCCGTCCGCGGCGACCGCCCAATCCCGGCGCTGCTCGTAGTCGTTCGCGTCGTAGCCGCCGAGCACCGGCTGCTCCTTGCGCAGCAGCAACGCGCCGGTGGCAGGCACGTAGTCGAACACCTGCATCGGGGTGATGAACGAGGTCAGACCGATGCGCAGGGTCGGCTGGGCCCATTCCGGGTTGGCGCCCGCGCCGACCGCGAAGAGCTCCAGATCGAATTCGAGTTCGCGCCGCTCGCCGTAGCCGGACGCGGTGAGCGGCCATACCGCCACCCTGGTCAGGGCCTCGCGCCGGTAGCTCAGCACCAGGTGATCGGCGAAAGCGTCGACGTCCTCGAGCCGCACGTCGTCGCGGTGGCCGATGAGCAGCGTCAGGTTCGACGGGTCGTCGACCGGCGCCTCGGCGAGCACGAAGTTCTCCGCCTTGACGCCGTCCACGACGTCGTTGTGCAGGATCAGGAAGCGGTCCTCGCCGCCGATCACGACGTGCTCGGCCGAGTACTCGACGCCCTCGCGCCGCGGCATGACGATCCGGAATTCGCCCTCGGGGTTGTCGGATTCGAGCACCCAACCCTCGGTGGTGATCTTGGAGCCGACCCAGATCATCAGGTACTTCTCCGAGCGGGTCGAGCCGATGCTCACCCAGTAGCGCTCGTCGGGCTCGTGGAAGACCTTCACGTCGGTATCGGTCGCCGCGCCGAGCCGGTGCCGCCACACGGTGTCGGGCCGCCAGGACTCGTCCACCGTCTGATAGAAGACGTGGCTGCCGTCCAGCGACCAGGTCGCGCCCGGCGCGGTGCCCACGATCTCGTCGGCCAGCGACTCACCGCTGCGCAGGTCCTGGAATCGCAGGGTGTAGCGCTCGTCGCCGACAGTGTCGACCGAATAGGCGAGCAGGTGACCGTCGTGGCTCACCGAGAACGCGCCGAGGGCGAAGTAGGCGTGGCCCGCGGCCAGCTCGTTGCTGTCCAGCAGCACCTGTTCGCCGGGGATCTCGCTGTCGGCCTCGAGCCGCGGCGGGGTCCAGGCGTCGATGCCCTCGGCCTGCTCGTCGATCGGGCAGCGGCAGTGTACGCCGTACTGTTTGCCCTCGTAGCTGCGCGAGTAGTACCAGAACTCGCCCATCCTGGTCGGCACCGAGAGGTCGGTCTCCTGGGTGCGCGATTTGATCTCCTCGAAGATCTTCTCGCGCAGGCCCTGCAGGTGGGCGGTCTGCGCCTCGGTGTAGGCGTTCTCCGCCTGGAGGTGGGAGATGACCTCGGGATCCTCCTTGTCCCGCAGCCACTCGTACTCGTCGACGAAGACGTCGCCGTGATGCACCCGCTCGGCAGGCACCGTCTTGGCGATCGGCGCCGCCACCACACTTTCGACAGACATGGGATCCACCCTACTTGCGGGTCGTCGAATCCTCGGCGCGATGGAACTCCGGCGGCGGCGCCTCACCACCCGCGGCCCGGAGGACGCCGTCGAGCACCTCGCAGGTGCTGTGCAGGTCCCGCAGCGCCCGGTCGATCCTGGCTCGCTCCTCGGTCAGCTTCTGCACCAGGAACGGGGTGGCCGCGGCGCTCGGCGTGCCGTCCGTGTCGTGGATGCACGGGAGCAGTTCGGCGATGGTGTCGCTGGTCAGCCCGGCCGCGAACATCTCCTGAATCCGGTTGACCCGGTCCACGGCGGCCTCCGGGTATTCGCGCTGCCCGCCGGAGCTGCGCGCCGCGGCGAGCATGCCCTTGTCCTCGTAGTACCGCAGCGACCGGACGCTGACGCCGGTCCGCTCGGCCAGTTCCCCGATGCGCATCCTCGACTCCTCGCACCAACTGCTCTTGACCTGACATTGATGTCAGGTCCTAGCGTACGCGTCATGCAGCTTCTGACGCCCTACCGCAACCACGAACTGGCCCTGCCGAACCGGATCGTCATGTCACCGATGACCCGGTTGCGCTCGCTGCCGGACGGCTCCCCCACCTCCGATGTCGTCGACTACTACGCGCAGCGCGCCGCCGCCGGATTGATCGTCACCGAGGGAATCTGGCCGCATTCGACCGGCCAGAGCGAGGCGTGGGCGCCCGGCTTGGAGACCGAAGCCCACGTCGACGCCTGGCGCCGGGTCACCGCCGCCGTGCACGCCAACGGCGGACGGATCTTCGCCCAGCTGATGCACGGCGGCCGCAAGAACCATCCGCGCGGCCGCATCGACGGATCATGGCCCGCGGGCCCCTCCGCGGTGATCGATCCGGATCGCGTGCACCTGATCGAGGGCGGCAAGGCCGATCCGATCACGCCGGGTGTCTTGAGCCGGGACGACATCACCGCGATCATCGGCCAGTACGCCGCGTCCGCCCGCAATGCCGTGGCCGCGGGCTTCGACGGCGTCGAAATCCACGGCGCCAACAGCTATCTGGTGCACCAGTTCCTCGCCGACAACACCAACCTGCGCACGGACGAATACGGCGGTTCGAACGTCAACCGGATGCGGGCGCCGCTGGCCATCGTGGACGCGGTGGCCGAGGCGATCGGATCGCGCCGCACCGCGATCCGGCTCTCGCCCGGCAACCCGCAATTCGACATGCGCGAAGACGATCCGGCGTCCCTGTACCGAAAGCTGGTGGACGAGTTGGATTCTCGCGAGCTGGCCTACCTGCATCTCATCGACAACGACGACTATCCCGCGCTCGCCGATCTGCGACCGCGCTGGCGTGGCACGCTGATCGCGAACATCGGCGAGAACCGCGAGCCGACCGCCGCCGAAGGCGCGGAAGCGGTGCTGCGGGACGGCGTCGCCGATCTCGTCTCCTTCGGGCGGGCTTTCATCGCCAATCCCGATCTGGTGGAACGGATCACGCGCGGCCTGCCGCTGGCTTCGGTTCGCGAGGAAGGGTTGTACGGGCGAGATGCGAAGGGCTACACCGACTATCCCGCGTGGTCGGAGAGCGAACTGTCCCGGCTGTGATCGCGCGACGCCCGGCGCGATCGGATTCGCGCCGGGCGGTTGCCGGATCAGGCGCCGATGGCCGAGGCCAGGGTGGGCCAGGAGGCGTGCAGCGTGTCCTGCCAGTAGGACCAGGAGTGGGTGCCGACCGGGCTGTAGTCGATGCGCGCCGGAATGGCCATGCCGCGCAGCCGCCGCTCGAAGGTGATCACGCAGGTGTTGATGCCGACCTCGACCGGACCGCCGAGGAAGATGTTCTCGGCCAGCTGCGGCTTGAACTCGGCCTCGTGCGGGCCAGGCACGCCGGTGCCCGTGGACAGGTAGATCGTCTTGCCGCGCAAGCGATCCGCCATCAGCGAGGGATCGTGCTCGGCCCAGGCCGGGCTGCCCGGCGCGCCCCACATGTTGACCGGGTTGCCGCCGCGGTTGGCGATGGAGAACATCACTCCGCCGGTGGCGAGTCCGGTGTCGGGGCAGGCGCTGTAGCCCGCGATCGCGCGATACAGGTGCGGGTGGCGGGCGGCCAGGATGAAGGCCGCGCTGCCGCCCATCGAGAGGCCGCCGATCGCGTTCACGCCGTTGCCGTCGAAGGTCTCCTCGATCAACGGCGGCAGTTCCTGGGTGAGGAAGGTCTCCCACTTGTAGCGGCCGAAGCGCGGGTCGTCCCGCTGCCAGTCCGTGTAGTAGCTGGCCTGGCCGCCGACGGGCAGCACCACGTTGACGTTCTTGCCGCGGAAGAACGCCTCGGCGTCGGTCGCGTTGGTCCAGGTGCTCTGGCCGACGCCGGGGTCGAGGCCGTCCAGCAGGTAGTAGGCGGGCCTGGAGCCGCCGTCCGCCGGGTGCAGCACGTCGACCTGGACCGTTCGGCCCATCGCGGGGGAATCGATGAACACCGAGGAGCGGGTCGGGCCCAGCTCGGAGATTCGCACGATCCGAGCGGCCGAGGCGGACGCGGGTTCGACCGCCCATGGCCCGAGCATCGCGATCGCGCAGGAGAGCACTGCAACAGCAACTTTGGTACGCCGCATGTCCCGCCCTCCAACACTGCACGACAATGGCATCCAACGTAACCCACTCCATGGAGTTGCGGGAGGGATTCGAGATCTTGGCGCTATCGCAGCAAACTGCCCAGTACGTAAGGGCTTTCACGTCCCGCTCGAGCGTTCACCGGCCCCCTGCGGGCTCCGTCCGCGCCAGCGCCCCGCGAATGGATCCGGCCAGATAGTCCAGGTCAGCGCGGTGCGGACTGGTCGGCCGCCCGCGCAATCCGAAGCCGTCGCCCGGGATGCGCGGGATGACGTGCAGGTGCACGTGGAACACCTCCTGCCCCGCCGTCACGCCGTCCGCGAGAAAGAAGTTGACCCCGTCACACCCCACTTCACTCTCCCGCAAAGCCCCCGCCAGCCGCTGCCCCACCTGAAACAGCTTCCCGCCGACCACCGGATCCAACTCCGCGAGACTCCGCGCCGCCACCCGCGGCACCACCAACAAATGCCCCGGCGTCATCGGCCGAATATCCATGAACGCGACCACGTCGTCGTCCTCGTACACCTTGGAAGCAGGCGCCCGCCCGGCAATGATGTCAGCGAAAATCGTGTACGGATCCACACCGCACCCTAACCGCCACAGCCGAAGCGAAGGGACGGTGGCAGCCGGGTTTCGCGTGTGCGGCTAGAGGATCGGGGATGGGGTGTAGCGGGCGGCTTCGGGGTAGGCGTCGACCAGTTTTTGGACCTGGGCGACCACGTCGGCGGCCTGGGCGCCTGCGGCGCCGATGAAGGCGGACTTGTCGGCGAGGGCGGCGTCGAGGGCCGGGCGGTCGAGGGGGAGGCGGTGGTCGGCGGCGAGGCGGTCCAGCAGGTCGGGCTCGCGGCCCTGTTCGCGCATGGCGAGGGCGACGGCGACGGCGTGCTCCTTGATGACCTCGTGCGCGGTCTCCCGTCCGACGCCCGCGCGGACCGCGGCCATCAGGATGCGGGTGGTGGCGAGGAACGGCAGGTAGCGGTCGAGCTCGCGGGCGATCACGGCCGGGTAGGCGCCGAACTCGGCGAGCACGGTGAGGAAGGTCTCCATCATGCCGTCGATGGCGAAGAACGCGTCCGGCAGCGCGACGCGGCGCACCACGGAACAGAACACGTCGCCCTCGTTCCACTGCGCGCCCGCGAGTTCGGCGGCCATCGAGGCATAGCCGCGCAGCACCACCTGCAGGCCGTTGACCCGCTCGCACGAGCGCGTGTTCATCTTGTGCGGCATGGCCGAGCTGCCCACCTGCCCGGGCTGGAAGCCCTCGGTGACCAGCTCGTGGCCCGCCATCAGCCGGATGGTGTGCGCGAACGACGACGGGCCCGCACCCACCTGCACCAGCGCGGAGAGCACGTCGTGGTCGAGCGAGCGCGGGTAGACCTGGCCCACGCTGGTGAACACGGTCGCGAATCCGAGGTGCCTCGCCACCTGCTGCTCCAGCGTGGCCAGCTTGGCCGGGTCGCCGTCGAGCAGGTCGAGCATGTCCTGCGCGGTGCCCATCGGGCCCTTGATACCGCGCAGCGGATAACGGTCGATGAGCTCGCGCAGCCGGGTCAGCGCGATCAGCAGTTCGTCGGCGGCCGAGGCGAAGCGCTTGCCGAGGGTGGTGGCCTGCGCCGCCACGTTGTGCGAGCGGCCCGCCATGACCACGGTTTGGTACTCGGCCGCGCGCTCGGCCAGCCGCGCCGCGATCGCCACGCCGTGCGCGTGCACGTGCTCGAGCGAGAGCCGGATCTGCAGCTGCTCGACGTTTTCGGTGAGGTCGCGGCTGGTCATGCCCTTGTGCACGTGTTCGTGCCCGGCCAGCGCGTTGAACTCCTCGATACGCGCCTTCACGTCGTGCCGGGTGACCCGCTCGCGCTCGGCGATAGACGCGAGGTCGACGCGGTCGATCACTCGCTCGTAGTCGGCGATCACGCCGGCCGGGATGTCGATGCCGAGCTCCGACTGTGCCCGCAGCACCTCCAGCCACAGCCGCCGTTCCAGCACGATCTTGTGCTCGGGCGACCACAGGTGCACCAGTTCGGGGCTGGCGTAACGGGTGGCGAGGACATTCGGGACGAGACTCACGTCTGGTCAGTCTAGTGCTCGGAACCTGTCCACTTGCTGCGGCGTCGCCGGGGCGACGATATCGATCACCTCGAGCAGCGCGCCGCGCGCCATTCGCCGGGGTTCCGGGTTGCTTTCGCTGAGTGCCGCGACCACCGCGCCGTCGACCACCGCGATCAGCCTGCGCAGCTGTTCGTGCCGCACCAACCGGTCCGAACGCCGCAGTACGTCGGAGAGCAGCTCGTCGAGCTGGGCCCGTAGCCGTAGCTGGACCTCACGTAGCTCGGGATGCCGCGCCGAGGCCACCGAACGCTCGTAGCGGGCGATCAGCTGGCCGCGCGCTCCCTCGTCCTGCCCGTCGGCGCCGACCAGTAGGTCGAGCACCAAGTCGACGGTCGCCTCGGCTCCGCGGCGGCGGTGACTCACCTCGCCGACCCTGCGGCGCATCGCGTCCAGCTCCGCGTTCCCGCTGAACTCGACCGCGCGGGCGATCAGGTCCTCCAGGGATTCGAAGTAGTACGTGGTCGACGCGAGCGGTAGGTCCGCGCGCGTGGCAACCGAGCGATGCCGCACTGCATCGAATCCGCCTTCGAGTAACAACTCGGCGGCGGCCGCTACCAGGGCCTGGCGACGCCGTTCGCCTTTCGGGGTCGTCGCGGTTATCACCGTGCCATCGTGCCAGTCGTCATCAGTTCATCCGTGCGAAATCGATTGTCGAAACCCAGCCAACGTTGTTTTACCTCATCTGGGCGTTTCCGGTGCCGAACTGTGGAAACTTGTTGTCGGACATAAGGATCAGGCGCGCAGATAGTACCCGAGCCGGAGCAGCGCCGCCTCGATGTCCGCGGTAGCACCCGCGAACGAGAAGCGAACGGTGCGGCGCCCGGCCACGGTATCGAAGTCGATGCCGGGCGCCAGCGCGACCCCGGTGTGCTCGAGCACCTCGGCACACCACACGCGCGAATCGTCGGTGAGATGGCCGATGTCGGCGTAAGCGTAGAAGGCGCCGTCCGCGGGCGCGAGATCGGTGATCCCGAGTTTCGGCAGCCCGTCGAGCAGCAGCCGCCGGTTGACCGCGTAACGCCGGACGTGTCCGTCGAGCTCCGTCTTGGCCTCGGCCCCGAAGGCGTGCAGCGCCGCGTACTGGGAGACCGCGGGCGGGCACACCGTCATATTGGAGGCCAGCCGTTGCAGCGCGGGTCGCAGCCTGCTCGGCGCGAGCATCCAGCCGAGCCGCCAGCCGGTCATGGAGAAGTACTTGGAAACCGAGCCGATAACCACGGATTCGCGGGAGGTCTCCCACGCGGAGGAGGTCTGTGCGTCCGAGCCTGTGCTCTCGTAGGTGATGCCGTGGTAGATCTCGTCGGAGATCAGCAGTGTCCCGTGCGCGTCGCACCACCGGGCCAGCGCGGCGAGTTCGGCCGGGGCGATCATGGTTCCGGTCGGATTGGCCGGGCTGGCGACCACGAGTCCCGCGGGCGGTTCGGGCAACGCGTCGAGCATGGCCACGGTCGGCTGGAACCGAGTTTCGGGGCCGCAGTCCAGTTCGACCACCCGGCAGCCGAGCGCGGTGAGGGTGTTGCGGTAGGCCGGATAGCCGGGCCGCGCCACCACCACGGTGTCCCCCGCGTCGAAGGCGGCCAGGAAGATGAGGGTGAACGCGCCGGACGAGCCGGTCGTCACCACTACCTCGTCGGGGTCGACGTGGTAGCCGTAGGTGTCCCTGTGGTGCTCGGCGATCGCCTCGCGCAGCTGAAGGATGCCGAAAGTCTCTGTGTAGCCGAGCAATTCGGCGTCGATCGCGGCTTTGGTCGCGCGCAGCACCGGAGCAGGGGCGGGCGTCGACGGCTGGCCGGCCGCGAGCACCAGCACGTCGCCGTGGGTTCGGGCGCGCTCCGCGGCGGCTTTCCAGACATCCATCACGTAGAAAGGTGGAATGGTCGACCGGCGAGATTCTCCAGACACCCGACAGACGGTAGACCCTCGCACACGACGCCATGTCGGCAACGCTCGGCTTTCGCCGGAGAGCTTTCCCGGCCGACATCTACCCGCATCCGCCCGTTCGTTCCGCGCGCACCACTAAGGTCGGCGTAATGCTTGAAAAGGCTCGCCGCGCGGGGCTCGATCGGGTACGCGGAGTGGGTGGCATCGGCGTCATTCCGCCCGATTGGCGTGCCGAAAAGCGGGAGCGGTCCGGCCCACGTGAGCTGCTGCGGCGTGCCCGCACCGAGTTCGACGGACTACGCCGCCGTCCCCGCCCCGATCTGCGCGAACTCTGGACCGAGCAGAAACGGCAGGACTATCGAGCCCTGTTGCGCAAGCACCGGGTGCTGATCGCCGGGCTGATCGCGACCCTGCTCCTTGCGGGCGCCGACACGCCTTTCGACTGGGGCGTCAGTGAACGCACCCCCGGCCCGAACGAGGCGATGCGCGTCTTCTTCGCCCACCCGCAGGAGATGCAGTCGACCCCGCCCTCGGTGCGCCGCTACCTCAACGCCATCGCCAACGGTGAGCGCCGCCGCGAGCAGGCCGTGGTCGCGGCGGCGGCGCGGGCGACACTGGAACGCGCGAAGGCCGAGGCCGCCGCGGCCGCCGCGGGCGAATGGCAGCCGTGGATGGGCGGCACCGCGCCGCTGCCGCCCGGCTCGATCCTGCCCGGAATCGGCGGCTTCGTGCTGCCGACCCGGGGCACGTTCACCTCCGGATTCGGTTCTCGCTGGGGCACTTTCCACAACGGCATCGATATCGCGGCCCCCATCGGCACCCCGATCTACGCGGTCGCCAACGGCACCGTGATCGACGCGGGCCCCGCCCAGGGCTTCGGCCTGTGGGTGCGCATCCGCCACGACGACGGATCCATCACCGTCTACGGGCACATGTACGACTTCTTCGTCTCCGTCGGCGAGCGCGTGCCCGCGGGCATGCAGATCGCCCGCATGGGCAACCGCGGCGATTCCACCGGCCCGCACCTGCACTTCGAGGTGATCGTCGGCGGACAGCACGTCGACCCGCGCGCCTGGCTGGCCCTGCACGGGCTCAGCTTCTGACCCCACAGACCATGTCGCCGCACAGCGTCACGGTCTTTGTGCGGAAAGGGGGCTACCGGGTGGGGAGGGCGATGCGGTTCTCGACGGCGGCGAGGCCGATGTCGGTGCGGTAGTGGCTGCCGGGGAGTTTGATCGAGGCGATGCGGTCGTAGGCCTTGGTGCGGGCCTCGGAGAGGTCGCCGCCGACGCCGACGACGCTCAGCACCCGGCCGCCCGCGGAGACCAGCGCGCCGTCTTCACGCAGCGCGGTGCCCGCGTGCAGCACGGCGGCGTCGTCCTGCGCGGCCTCGCCGGTGCCGGTGATCACGTCGCCGAGACGCGGACGGCCCGGGTAGTTCTCGGCGGCGATCACGACGGTGACGGCCGAGCCGTCTCGCCAGCGCGGCGCCGCGACCTCGGCGAGAGTGCCGGTCGCGGTGGCGTTCAGCAGTTCGCCGAGCGGGCTCTCCAGCAGGGCGAGCACCGCCTGGGTCTCGGGATCGCCGAAGCGGCAATTGAATTCGACCACCGCGGGCCCGGCGGCGCCGATCGCGAGCCCGGCGTAGAGGAGGCCGGAGAACGGGCAGCCGCGGCGCACCATCTCGGCGGCGACCGGCTTCACCACGTCCTCGACGATCGCGGTGAGAGTTTCCTCCGGCAGCCACGGCAGCGGCGTGTACGCGCCCATGCCGCCGGTGTTGGGGCCGGTGTCGCCGTCGCCGACGCGCTTGTGATCCTGCGCGGGCAGCAGCGGCACCACCGTCTCGCCGTCGACCAGGCAGAACAGCGAGACCTCCGGGCCGTCGAGGAACGACTCCAGCAGCACCGGGTGGCCCTGCTCGAGCAGTTCGGCCCCGTGATCGCGGGCCGCGAGGCGGTCGGCAGTGACCACGACGCCCTTGCCCGCGGCGAGGCCGTCGTCCTTCACGACCCAGGTGGGGCCGAAACGATCGAGCGCGGCGTCCAGCTCGGCGGGGTTGTCGACGACCTCGCTGTGCGCGGTGCGCACCCCGGCCGCCGCCATCACGTCCTTGGCGAAAGCCTTCGAGCCCTCGATCCTGGCGGCCGCGCCCGACGGGCCGAAACAGGCGATACCCGCGGCGCGCACCGCGTCGGCGACGCCGAGCACCAGCGGCACCTCGGGCCCGATGATCACCAGGTCAGCGGACAGTTCGGTGGCCAGCGCGACGACGGCCTCGGCCGAGGACGGGTCCACCGGACGCACCTGCGCGTGCTGCGCGATGCCCGCGTTGCCCGGCGCGGCGTAGAGCGCGGTCACCGCGGGGTCGCGGCGCAGGCTGAGGACGAGGGCATGTTCACGGGCTCCGGAACCGATGACGAGTACGCGCACGGGCAACAGCTTAGGTGAAGCGACTATCGGCCTCGCCGGGCATCGGCCTTCTGGACGTCCCGCGTTCGGCGGCCGTTCGCCCACCGTTCGACCACCGATAGCCGACCGATCGCGAATTCGATTGCCGCCTTTCATCCGTCGCGGCCGCGGCCCGTGGATCATGGTGGGGAGGGTTCGGACGATCCGCCGGACCGTCTCCCGCCACCGCGAAGGACGTGCAGATCATGGGTCTGATCGACGGACTGATGGGCAACGCCGGGCGCATCGATCCCGGCCAGGCGCAGCAGGAGTACGCGAAGCTGCTCGGCAACGGCGAGCAGATCTATTCCGCCTACCTCCTGGTGCGCGACGCCATCCTCTTCACCAACCGCCGCCTGATCCTGGTGGACAAGCAGGGCCTGTCCGGCAGGAAGGTGAGTTATCACAGCATCCCCTACCGCTCGATCACGCATTTCGCGGTGGAGACGGCGGGCACCTTCGATCTGGACGCCGAGCTCGTCATCTGGATCGCGGGCACGCACGAGCCGCTGCAGAAGCGGTTCAACCGGCAGGTCGACATCTACGAGGTACAGGGCCTGCTCTCGCACTTCGTGGCGGTGTAGCGCGCGGCCGTCCGCGGACTACGCTGCGGATATGGCTTCCGTCTTCAGTGCGATCATCGCCGGTCAGATCCCTGGTCGATTCGTCTGGGAGGACGACGAATTCGTCGCCTTCCTGACCATCGCGCCGGTCACCCAGGGGCACACGCTCGTGGTGCCGCGCAAGGAAATCGACCAGTGGCAGGACATCGATGCCGACACCTTCGCGCGCCTCAACGGCGTCGCGCAGCAGATCGGCAGGGCCGTGCGGGCCGCGTTCGACGCGCCGCGCGCCGGTCTGCTCATCGCCGGGCTCGAGGTGCCGCACCTGCACGTGCACGTCTTCCCTGCCTACAGCCTCGGAAACTTCGACATCTCCGGCGCCGACCCGAACCCCTCGCCCGAGTCGCTGGACGAGGCGCAGGCCAAGATCAAGCAGGCGCTGCGGGATCTCGGCCACGGCGCCAACGTGCCGGACTGAGCGAGTCGCGCGACGCGTTCCCCAAAGCCGAAGGGCGCTCGGTGGCGAACCGAGCGCCCTTTTCCGTTCGGCCGACCCGACCTGGATCGCACCGGCTTTCATGACTGTTCGATGAACGCTCTTGTCCAGCGCGCGCGCTGCTCTACACTTTTATCAGTTAGCGGTGCCGTTGCACGAAGACGGCTTTCAGACGTTGCAGCTCCGCACGAAACGAGTGGTGTCATGGTTGATAGCCACGTTCAGTTCCCTTCTCCGGCAACAGTATCGAAGAACCGAGCGCCGTCGTCGAAGGACTCAGCGCCGTTGCCGAAGGACCCAGCGCCGCTGCGGAGACCTCTGCTCCCCGATCATCCGGATTGCCTCGCCGCCGACCGACTACCCGCCGTCGGCGAAGCGCGCACTGCCTGACGGTGCTCGGCCCGGCGGACCGCATGTCGACCGGATCGACGTGAACGCCGGTGGCACTCAGGCATACCGCGCCGTTCGAAGTTCTCGACGGCGACGCCGTCACCTTCCTGCGGAATTTCGGCCGCGATATCTCGATGTGGCCGACCCTCAGGCTCTTCGGCGTCGTCGGCCCGAGCTCGGCCGTGAGTAACGGCCGGGGGAATCGGCACCAACGAAAACGAAGGGGCAACGATGGTCACAGCAGTGGATTACGCGGGGCGGCAGATCGATCCGCGAGCCATCCGGGACGCCGGGCACATCGCGGTGCTCGCCTACGTCTCGACGTCGCGGCCTGGCTCGAACTTCGGGGCCAAGCCGCTCACGCGCGAATACGCCGACCGCATTCGCGCCGCCGGTCTGGACATCGTCTCGATCTGGCAGTACGGCAAAACCGGCAACGCGAGCGCTCCTTCGGATTACACCCTCGGCTACGAGGGCGGCGCCCGGATGGGACAGGAGGCGAAGCAACGCCATTTCGCGGCGGGCGGGCCCGGCTACTGCCCGATCTACTTCGCCGTCGACGAGGACATCGACGAGGACACCTGGAACACCAAGGCCGTGCATTTCTTCCGCGGCGTGAACAACGCGATCGGCCAGGAGTGGACCGGCGTCTACGGCCACGACGAGGTGTGCCTGTGGGCCATCCGCGACGGCGTCGTCGGCCGGTCGACCACGCCGGGCCGGCACTGGGCCTGGCAGACCAAGGCGTGGTCGGAAGGCGATATCGCCGAAGGCATTTCGCTGTATCAGCGCATCGTCGACACCCCGACGAACCCCGGCCCGATCATCGACGGCTCGTCCGTCGACGTGAACGACGTCTACGCCGCGGACTACGGGCAGTGGTCGCTCGACCGCGCGCCGCGGCCCGTGACCCAACCCGAGTACATCGAGCTCGACCGCATGGGCAATTCACGCAGCAGCCGCCACGGCGCGCGCGTCACCAACTTCCTGCTGCACACGCAGGAGGGCAACGGCACCGCCGAGTCGCTGGCGAACTATCTGAACAATCCCGCGAACAGCGTCTCCTACCACTACACGCTGCGCGACGGGATCATCTGCGACGTGGTCGATACCGACTACGCCAGCTGGAGCGTCCTCGACGCCAACCCCTTCACCATCAATCTGTGCTTCGCCGGGTCCCGCGCCGGATGGAGCCGCGCGCAGTGGCTGGAGCGCGAGGACGATGTCCGGATCGCGGCCTGGCTCGCGGTCCAGGACGCGCGCAAGTACGGCTTCGAGCCGGTCGTCATCCCGCCGCCGTACTGGCGCGGGGAGGGCATCTCGGACCACAAGTACGTCACCGAGGAGCTGGGGATCGGCACGCACACCGATGTCGGCTACAACTTCATCTGGGATCGGCTGGAGACGTTCGTCAACGAGTACGCGGGCGGCGGGCCGCCGCCCGGGCAGGGCAACGCCATCGACGACGCCGCCGCGGCCGCGCCGTGGCTCGGCCGCAGGATCACCGTGGGCGAGATCGCGACTCCGGACGGCGTCGGCCGCCGGGCAGAGTTCGAGAACGGTCAGGTGTACTGGCATCCGGACACCGGCGCGCACGCCATTTCCACGGAGCTGTACGTCAAGTTCGCCGAACTCGGCTGGGAGGGAGGCCCGCTCGGCTGGCCGATCACCGACCGGACCGTGCTGACCGCCGCGGACGGCGTGCGTCTCGGCGAGGTGCAGGGTTTCCAGGGCGGCGCGCTGTACCTGCGCTACGGAGCGGGCCGTCCGCCGGTGTGGGTGCACGGCGCGATCCGCGATCGGTGGAATCGATCCGGTTTCGAGAACGGCGATCTCGGCTGGCCCGTCGCCGACGAGCAGGAATTCGACGGCGGCGCGTATCAACGCTTCGAGCACGGGACCATCTACTGGCCCGGGCGCAGGAGCACGCTCGCGCTGCTCCACAACGATGGTCCCGATACGCCCATCGCGGACCGCGACTGAGTGGCAGAGCGAACGAGCCCCCTGTCAGGATTGAACTGACGACCTTTCGCTTACAAAAACGGCAGAGCCTCTACCACTGAGCTCAGCCGCGAAGCGGCTGCAAAAGGGCGCCCGGCTCCAAGAACCGAGCGCCCTCTCACGAACGAGCCCCCTGTCAGGATTGAACTGACGACCTTTCGCTTACAAGGCGAGTGCTCTACCACTGAGCTAAGGAGGCGAGAAGCGGACCAATCATAGCCGGGCCTGCCCGCCGCGTGACACCGGCTTTACGGTGCCACGCGGTGGCGGCTCAGCGAGAGTCCCCGGCGCAGTATCGAATACCGCGGTTCAGGACTGGGCGCCCTGTCGGGCCGCGTCGTCGGCGGCCATCGCGTCACGCAGACTCTTCGGACGCATGTCGGTCCAGTTCTTCTCGACGTACTCGACGCAGGCAGCGCGGCTGTCCTCACCGAAGACGACGCGCCAACCGGCCGGAACCTCGGCGAAGGCGGGCCACAGGGAATGCTGTTCCTCGTCGTTGACCAGGACGAAGAAGCGGCCGTCTTCGTCATCGAAGGGGTTGGTGCTCAATTTCACCTCACTGGATACTGGCGCTATGTACGGGATCGGCTGCAGGGTCTGTCCGGCGCGGCGCCCGTGCGAATCACGGGCCGTCCGCCGGAAGACTCCCGAGCGTTGTGTCGACCCTAGCAAGGGAGACGTTACGCGTAGGCGGTTACCTCAGGCGGCGAAGAAATCCAGGAGGAACTTGTTGACCGCCTCCGGGCGCTCCAGGTAGCCGAAATGTCCGGCGTCGGGGATCTCCTGGTAGCCGGCGCCGGGGATGGCCTCGGCCACCTCCCTGGTGAGGTGCGGGGGGATCATCCGGTCATCGGCGAATCCGACGGCGAGGCAGGGCACCGAGATCGCACGGTAGGCCTGAACACGGTCGAAATCGTGGTCCATCTTGCGCTGCGCGCGGATGCCGGGGGTGACCGGACCGCCGGTGAATTCGAACAGGTCGAGCCAGTCGCGCGCGGCGTTGGTTTCGGCCATGGTGGCGGGCGACAGGTTCATCACCGCGGTCACCGCGGCCTCGTACTTCGGCGGTAGCTTGACCCCGCTCGCGTCCAGTTCGTGCTCGCCGAGCGAAAGCGTCTTCTGGAACTGGTCGAGCCGGCCGTGCCCGGCCATGAACACGGCCTTGCGCACCAGGTCGGGCCTGGCCAGCGCTAGCTCCTGGGCCACACGCGCGCCCATCGAGGTGCCGACCACCAGCGCGGGTCCCTCGTCGAGCAGTTCGATGAGCCCGGCGGTGTCGGCGACCAGGTCATCGATGGTCATGCCGGAGGGCGCCTCGAAGGAGGGCGCGATGCCGCGGTTGTCGAAGGTGCAGACCCGGTATCCGGCGGCGAGCAGCGCAGGCACCTGGTGCAGCTCCCATACCCGGCCGGGGCTCCCGGTGCCCATGATCATCACGACGAGCGGCCCGCCGCCCTTGACGTCGGTGCCCTTCGACCGGTCGCCCTTGACCTGGTAATTGAGGGAGATTCCGTTCACCGTCGCCAGCGGCATTGTCGACCCTTTCGTGGAGTTGATGCTGCGCCACCACGGTATAGGCACCGGAGTGCGGGTGCACCAGGCACTCTGGATTCGCGGGATACTGGTGCGGCGGCGCCGATTCGATACCGTGAACTGGCTCCGAGGCCTTGGGGGCAAGGGCGTCGCTTAACATTGACTATTCACACGCACGAGCGTATGAGCCGGGAGGACGAGAAGATGGCCGCGAAGGGCAGCGCGAACGATATCGCGGACGACGAACTGGAACCACTTGCCGACGAGACCGCGCGTCAGGCGCAGCGGGTCGTCGCGGCCTACGCCGAGGACGCCGACGAGTGCCGGATGCTGCTGTCGATGCTCGGCATCGGCCCGAACAACCGCGGCGAGTAACACCCGACCACTCGCTCGACGACAACGGCGCCGTCGACTCGACAGACAAACTCCAACGCCGAATCAGCGACGCGTGACCGAGGCGAGCGACGGGCCAGGCGACAGCAACCCCGCGTGACCGCGAAGGACACCGCGAGCGCCGCCAACCAAATAAGGATGCGTGAGTGGACCAGATGACCGAACAGCCGTCCGAGGACTCCCAGCACGCCCGGTCCGAACTACCCGAATCCGATCCACCGGAGCCCGGCGCCTTGCGCGCCGGATCGATCGCTCCGGAAGGCGCGGGTTCGGGTTTCGTCGTTGTGGCCAACCGACTGCCTGTCGACCTGGAGAAACTCCCCGACGGCAGCACCCGCTGGAAGCGCAGCCCCGGCGGCCTGGTGACCGCTTTGGAGCCGGTGTTGCGCAGCAACAAGGGCGCGTGGGTCGGCTGGGCGGGCGTGCCCGACGTCGACGTCGATCCGATCATCGAGGACGGCCTCGAGCTGCATCCGGTCCCGTTGTCGGCGCAGGAGGTCATCGATTACTACGAGGGCTTCTCCAACGGCACGCTGTGGCCGCTGTATCACGACGTGATCGTCCGGCCGATCTACGACCGCAGGTGGTGGTCCGCCTACGTCAACGTGAACCGCCGGTTCGCCGAGGAGACCGCGAAGGTGGCCGCCGAGGGCGCGACGGTGTGGGTGCAGGACTATCAGCTGCAGCTGGTGCCCAAGATGCTGCGCATGCTGCGGCCGGATCTGACCATCGGCTTCTTCCTGCACATCCCGTTCCCGCCGGTCGAGCTGTTCATGCAGATGCCGTGGCGGACCGAGATCATCGAGGGCTTGCTCGGCGCCGATCTGATCGGTTTCCACCTGCCCGGCGGCGCGCAGAACTTCCTGTACCTGGCGCGGCGACTGGCCGGACAGCCGACCTCGCGCGGCACCGTGGGCGTGCGTTCCAAGCTCGGCGTGGTGCAGGTGGGTTTCCGCACCGTGCGGGCCGGCGCGTTCCCGATCTCGATCGCCTCGGCCGAGCTGGACGAGCACTCGCGGCGTCGCTCGATCCGGGAGCGGGCGGCCAAGATCCGCGCCGAGCTGGGCAACCCGAAGAACATCCTGCTCGGCGTCGACCGGCTCGACTACACCAAGGGCATCGACATCCGGCTCAACGCGCTGGAGGAGCTGCTGATCGACGGCCGCGTCGACCCTTCCGAGACCGTCATGGTGCAGCTGGCCACCCCGAGCCGCGAGCGCGTCGAGAGCTACATCCAGATGCGCGGCGACATCGAGCGCCAGGTCGGCCGGATCAACGGCGAGTTCGCCCAGGTCGGCCACCCGGTGGTGCACTACCTGCACCGCCCCATCCCGCGCGACGAGCTGATCGCCTTCTTCGTCGCCGCCGACGTCATGCTGGTGACCCCGCTGCGCGACGGCATGAACCTGGTGGCCAAGGAGTACGTCGCCTGTCACAGCGGCCTCAACGGAGCCCTGGTGCTCAGCGAGTTCACCGGCGCCGCCGCCGAGCTCCGCCAGGCATACCTGTGCAACCCGCACGACCTGGACAGCGTGAAGGACGCTATCGTCTCCGCCCTGGAAGACAACCGCGACACCAAACGCCGCCGCATGCGCTCCCTGCGCCGCCAGGTCCTCGCCCACGACGTGGACCGCTGGGCCCGCGCCTTCCTGGAAGCTCTGGCCCAAGACCAAGTCGCGGGCAGCGCCCTGCTCACCGACGAAGATGTCTACCCGGAATCGGAAGCCCCCAGCCGCTGACTCCGAGCGCGTTTGCCCCCGGGCACGGCAAACCCCAGCGCAAACGCACCGTCCCCACCTGCAACCACCCGGGGGCGAGTCTTAGGAGCCCGTTCGTGCCCCGTCCCGTCTCGCCTCCGATCACCCCCGCCACAGCCACAAGGATCCACTCACTCACCACCCGCCCCGCAGCCGCAAGACCCGCCCACCCGGAACCTCCAAACAACCGAACGCACCATCCCCACCCTCCCAACCACCCCTAGGGCGAGTCTTAC